>SAQG01000152.1 GCA_004020315.1 Mesorhizobium sp. | reverse complement strand
CATCCAGGATCCGGCCGAGCGCCTCGCTATCGATATCACTCTCGACCCGCAGGCGACGGGCGCCGCCAAGCTCGATGGTCACCGTGCTGCTCTTCTTGCGCGATCGCGATATCGGTGGTTGCTGCGCAGGCGGTTGCGGCGCCGGCCGCGCCTCGACGACTTCCACCGCAACGAGCTGTGGCACGGTCGGCGCGGAGATCTGGCAGAGCTCCTTGCGCCACCGGAAAAGCTGGCTCACATGAATGCCAGCCGATCGCGCGATCTCGGAAACACTGGCCCCAGGCTCAAACGTCGCGGCGACCAGCCGCTCCTTCTCCTCCCGAGACCAGCGCCGGCGCCGCTCGACCGACGTGATCACTTCGATCTGATGCTTCGTCACAGGGCTACTCCTAGTGCTTGCACTAGGACTTGCACCCTTCAGCCTACCTCAGCAAGGCGGCCGTCACCGAGGGGAAAC
>SAQG01000151.1 GCA_004020315.1 Mesorhizobium sp. | reverse complement strand
GATACTTAGCTGCTGGTTTGGAACCCTGAGCAGACTCCGGTGATATTGAATCAGCCAGAAAGAAGGTTCACCCCTCACCTTTGAAATGGAGCTTGAGCTGCTAATAAGTCAATACCCTCTGTTCTTATTTCACACAATCCAGGAACTTCCATAAATAAGGGAAGAAGTCTGTAGGAAGCTACCCGAAGATAGGACATTAATTCCTCTAAGGCAACGCCTTTAGCTACTCAACTACTTGAGCTCATTCGATACCAGACAAGCGCTCATTGGCTACCAGGGCGCTACCAGAACTACTCAGATCGCTTCCTAACTCCTTTAATTTAATAGGAGTGCGTATGAGAGAATCATGTTAAAGAGAACTATGAGGAAGCATAACCTAGTAAGAAGAAGAGCTAGCAGCGGAGAAGATCCGCTATTTGAACACCGCTTACTGTACCAGCGGTTGCTGATTCAATTGGCTTAGAT
>SAQG01000150.1 GCA_004020315.1 Mesorhizobium sp. | reverse complement strand
GTGGCGACCGCTGGCGTGGCACCCTATGCCTCGTTCAAGGGTGGTCTCGAAGTCCTGACCCGCTACATGGCCAAGGAGTTCGGCGAGCGGGGTATCCGGGCGAACTCGATTGCACCGGGCGCGATCCGCACCGAGCTCGGCGGCGGCCTGAGCGACGAGTTCGAGGTGATGCTTGCAGGCCAGACCGCGCTCGGCCGCGTCGGCGAACCCGACGAGATTGGCGGCGTCGTGGCCAGCCTTTTGTCGAACGAGAATCGCTGGATCAACGCCCAGAACATCGAAGTCGCCGGCGGCTATATCATCTGACCAAAGGAGAGCAGCGTGCTCGATCATGTCTTCATCTCAGTCAGCGACATCACCCGCTCGGTCGCCTTCTACGAGGCGGCGCTGGCACCGCTCGGAATCGTCCATGCACATGACTACGAAGGGAAGGACGGGCCTCCCGGCCATCCGGACCTGAAAGGTTT
>SAQG01000149.1 GCA_004020315.1 Mesorhizobium sp. | reverse complement strand
CGCTACTCCTTCTCCGCCGTTGACTGATCTGATGACCTTAAATGCCTAGGGCAGCTCCTTCAACCATGGACTTGAAGTTCCGTGCTTGAAGTGAAGCTGGAACGAGTTCTTTCATAGCCCTATCCCGAGGATAGAAGGTTGAATTCTACTCTGCTGCTGACTTAGCTCGTCCTATCTCATCCCTTTCCTTTCTGTGGTTGTTAACCCGACCCGAAGATGGCTACAGTCCTACAGTCTTTCTTTCCCATAGGACTGTATGGAAGAAAAGTTCTTGATGAATGATAATGTTATTCCTACTCCATGATCTCAGGTTCTTCCTCGGCCCCTTTCTTCTGTCTTTTACTTTGTGCTTTTTCTGTCCTAGGTAGGCTTCTCTTCTCGCTACTCCAGTCTAGTGGGGAAGGTCTGTTGGATTGTGGTGTTATGACTAATTAATAAATTGCGTATATAAAAGTGATGATATGATGCC
>SAQG01000148.1 GCA_004020315.1 Mesorhizobium sp. | reverse complement strand
CGGCCGCGAGAGTACGAATTCGACCAGGTCGGCCAGTTTCGAGCTGGTGCGCCGTTGTTTGAGCCGCCGTTCCATCTGGCTTTTCGCCATCACCAGCCGATCGTGTTCCTTCAGGCCCACGAGTGCGGCCTCATGGATCGCATCGAGGGAGGCGAGCAGCCGGTCGCTGCGATTGCGTGCCCGCCGCCGCTCCCGCGGAATGTTTTTCGCGCCGAGATGAAGGCCGGCGAGATGGTGGGCGGCAAGGCCTTCCTGCCGCAACAGCGCGGCCACCAGCAGCGGTCCGAGCCAGATGCCATGCTGCAGCACTTCGATGTCCGACCAGGCTTCGAGCAGGATCGCCGCGCGCAACACCGCCGGCAACTCCCGCGTTTCAGCGAGGACGGCCTGCCATTCGGCCAGCCGTTCTTCTTCATTCCAGTCGAGATCGTAGATCAGGTCCGGCCGCTCGTCCGAACGCGGCGTCCTCGCCG
>SAQG01000147.1 GCA_004020315.1 Mesorhizobium sp. | reverse complement strand
ATCGGGTTCATGCCGGCGGCCACGAGCTTTGCGCCTTCGCGAAGGATCGATGCGGCCAGCACCGTCGCGGTCGTGGTGCCGTCGCCGGCTAGGTCGTTGGTCTTCGAGGCCACTTCGCGCACCATTTGCGCGCCCATGTTCTCGAACTTGTCGGAAAGCTCGATTTCCTTGGCGACGGTGACGCCGTCCTTGGTGATGCGCGGGGCGCCATACGCCTTGTCGATCACGACATTACGGCCCTTAGGTCCGAGCGTGACCTTGACTGCGTTGTTGAGCAGCTCGACGCCACGCAGCATACGGTCGCGAGCATCGGTGGCGAATTTGATTTCCTTGGCAGACATGATTTTCGTCCAGTTCAGTCTTGAAATTTGAAGAAAAAATCGCCCGGTCAGGCGGCTTTCTTGGCCGCTTCGGCCATGTCGAGGATGCCCATGATGTCCGTCTCCTTCATGATCAGGAGGTCCTCGCCATTGATCTTCACCTCGGC
>SAQG01000146.1 GCA_004020315.1 Mesorhizobium sp. | reverse complement strand
TGACTGCCCCCGGTGTCGGACCGATGGTCGCCCTGAGTTTCCGAGCCGGCGTCGAGGAACCGGCGCGGTTCAGCCGATCGCGCTCCGTTCCAGCCCACTTCGGATTGACGCCCTCGCGCTATCAATCCGGCGAGATCGACCAGGATAGGGGCATTTCGAAGTGCGGCGATGCCGGGATTCGATGGGTATTGGTTGAAGCCGCCGGGATTCTTCTGCGTATCTCGAAGCGGAGTTCGCCACTGAAGGCGTGGGGTCTCTCCGTCGCTCGCCGGCGAGGTATGGCGAAGGCTACCGTGGCGGTGGCGCGGCGTCTGGCGATCATCCTGCATCGGATGTGGGTCGACAACACACCCTATCGCTGGGAGGCCAATGCCGCCTGAGAGTTCGAATTAAGGGTTCCGTGTCGCCGCGCGGATAGAGGTCCCGTTCAGGGACGAGTGGGTAGGCAATCTCGAGGCGGGCTTGGACGTCAGGTCAGGCTGACAGTTTC
>SAQG01000016.1 GCA_004020315.1 Mesorhizobium sp. | reverse complement strand
CCCGCCGCGTGAAGCTGCGTCTTGATGAAGGTGTAGCCCCAGCTGAATTCGTGATCGCGCAGCAGGTGCTCGTGGAAATGCTTCACATTCCATCCAAGATAGCGATGACGATAAAGTTCCAGCATCTCTTCAATCGCTTCGGCAGGCACCCGACGGGTCGAAATCTTGCCCAAACGCCGGTCGAGCAACCCAACTTCCCCAACCTCTTCGTAACGGTCGCGGTAGCGGCGAAATTGCCGCTCCGACATGCCAAGCAACTCGCCTGCCTCCATCATCGAAAGATCGCCGCCATTCCAGCGGCTCAAAACCTCTACAAACTTCTGCATTCTCCGGTCCTGTAGCCATGCTGTCCGTTTCATCCCCAGCCTCCATGCGCTGGCGATAAAACCGGACAACTCACGTGCTACCTAATCCGGACAACTCATCTGCTTACGACACTGGTGCCGACCTCCCCTTGGCAAGCCGGCGGGCGGCTTGTATAGAGCCCGCCACCCTCAATTCCACTCTCCATCACAAGGACGATCCCATGGCGCTCGAACGCACCTTTTCCATGATCAAGCCGGACGCGACCCGGCGCAATCTCACCGGCGCCATCACCAAGATGCTGGAAGATGCCGGCCTGCGCGTCATCGCTTCGCGCCGGGTGTGGATGAGCCGCCGCGAGGCGGAAGGGTTTTATGCCGTTCACAAGGATCGTCCCTTCTTCGGCGAGCTGGTGGAGTTCATGTCCTCGGCGCCGACTGTCGTGCAGGTGCTGGAAGGCGAAAACGCCATCGCCAGGAATCGCGAAGTGATGGGCGCCACCAACCCGGCCAACGCCGCCGAAGGCACCATCCGCAAGGTGCACGCGCTGTCGATCGGCGAGAATTCCGTGCACGGCTCCGACGCGCCCGAAACCGCCGCGCAGGAGATCAAATACTGGTTCTCGGACACCGAGATCGTCGGCTGAGCCCATAGTCCAGATCACCAAGTCAAATGCAAAAAGGCCGGCGCAATGCCGGCCTTTTCGTTGCGGCGATCCGGCACTGAACGCCGACACCCTCCAACTGCGGATGATGCTCCAAAACCGAAACCGGTTTTGAACGATCAGCTCGCGGCGTTGAAGCGCAGGATGACGCGATCGTCCTTGTCGGCGATGATGAGCTTGCCGGCGTCGATGTGATACGATGCTGCCTTGGCCAGCGCCTCGAACAGCGCCTTTTCCTCAGCCATGATCTCGGACGCGCAGGCCTTGAAGGTCGAACCGATGTCACTGATGGCGATCGTCGAACCATCGACTTTTGCGGTGGCGAAGTAGACGTTGCAAGGACCGCTGCCGCCGGCCTTGCCGGTCTCACTGATCCTGAACGTCGCCTGTGGCTCGGCGATCACGCCAATGCCGTCGATATACTCGATCAGCCAGCTCTGCCCGAACACCGGGGCCGGCGCCGGCTCGTCGCTCGACGTCACCATCTTCAGCATGATGATCTGGGGCGCGTCGCTCAGCGGATCGACCTGGTGGCGCATATCGGAGATGAACAACAGCCTGTCGTCGACGGTGATGCGCGCCTGCAGCACATAGGTCATATCAGGCCGGATCACCAGGGGATCGAAGCTGATCTCGAACTTGATCGGCACCTGGCCGGCCGGCGCCACCTTGCGCTCGCCGATGACAGCGGCCGGCGCATCGGCCTGGGAGACATTGGCAAGCTGCACGGAAAGCACGGCGTTGGGCGGCAGCGCAACGCGCTCGCGATACATCACCTCGCCCTTCAGGGTCTTCTCGGCAGCGAAGGACACCTCAGGCACCACCAGTATAGCAACGACCAGCGGCACGACACCGAAGATGAAGAACTCGGCGATCCTGTCCAGCATGATCCTGCTCCCCATGCACCCTGGTCGGAAGGTCTCGCAGGATTGCGGTGGTTCCGTGGCGCCCCCTACGGACCAGTCGCACGGCGGTATCTTCCGGCGGCTTGCGCCTTGTCGAGTGACCAGCAACATTTTGCTCAAGCCAGACCCAGGCGATCACGAAGTCGTGTTCCCAAACCGATGTAACGCAGCGAGCCTCCGGACCGAACTGACCAATGCGCGCTTGAGGAACGGGCGCGCGCAACCAATAGGAGGTGAAATCATGTCAACAAGATCAACCGTGAGCGCAGCCTTTCTGGCCGGCGCCGTTGCCACGGCTCTTGCTTCATTTGCGACAGCCGCGCCGCTGTCCAAGGCAGAGGTCAAGGCGGCGATGGACGCCGGCAAGGAGAAGTGCTTTGGCGTCGCCCTGAAAGGGCAGAACGACTGCGCGGCAGGACCTGGCACCACCTGCCAAGGCACCTCGACTGTGGATTACCAGGGCAACGCCTGGAAGTTTGTCGACGGCGGCACCTGCACGACGATGGACCTGCCCGGCGACCGCAAGGGCTCGCTTACGGAGCTGACTCGCGACACTCCGTCGTAAGCAATGCACCTGGTCGGAAAGCGGAGATGAAGATGAACGGACTGGTCGCAGCATCCCGTGTGTCTAAAACCTCGTGCTTTCCGCCGCACCCAGTCGCCGGCCTTGCCGGCACCAGCTTCAAGCATGAACATCTAGCCGCGATCCTCGGCGATGACCCAAAGGGCGGCTTCTTCGAGGTCCATGCCGAAAACTATATGGGTGCCGGCGGTCCGCCGCATGATGCGCTGACCAAGATCCGCCGCGACTATCCCGTCTCACTGCACGGGGTGTGCATGTCGATCGGCGGACCGCGGCCGCTCGACAAAGCGCATCTCGGTCGTTTCAAGGCGCTCGTCGATCGCTATGAGCCGGCGCTCGTTTCCGAGCATCTCGCCTGGTCGACCCACGACACCACCTATTACAACGACCTGCTTCCCCTGCCCTATACGCCGGCAACGGTTTCGTGCGTGGCGGATCACATCGACGAAGTGCAATGCGCGATCGGCCGGCCGATCTTGCTGGAGAACCCCTCGACATGCGTCCTGTTCCCGGAATCGACGATGAGCGAGACAGATTTCATCCGCGCGCTGGTGCGGCGTACCGGTTGCGGCCTGTTGCTCGACGTTAACAACGTCTTCGTTTCGGCCACCAATCACAGCTATTCAGCCCTTTCCTACCTCGCGGATTTCCCGCTCGATCATGTCGGCGAAATCCATCTGGCCGGGCACGCCGAGCAGGAGGATGACGAGGGCGACCTGCTGCTCATCGACAGCCATGACGGGCCGGTCGCCGACGCGGTCTGGAAGCTTTTCGATATCGTCATCGGCCGATGCGGACCGCTGCCGACGCTGATCGAATGGGACAGCGCCATTCCCGAGTGGCCGGTGCTCAAGTCGGAGGCCGCCGCCGCCCAAGCGATCCTCGACCGTCATGCCGACAGCCACTATGTGTTCGGAAAAGCCCATGCCGCCGGATGAGCCCCAGTCCGGCGATCTCAGCCGCCGCTTCGACTATGCCGCGGCCTTCACCGCCGGTTTGCTCGATCCTGACCGTGCCCCGCCTGACGCTGTCTCGGGGCCGAACGGGAAGGCAGCGGCCAAGCGATATGCCGTCTACCGCAACAATGTCACCGTCAGCCTGATCGATGCGCTGGCCGCCAGCTTTCCAGCGACGCTGCGCATCACCGGCGCGGACTTCTTTCGCGCAATGGCGCGCTTTCATATTCGCGAAACACCGCCCACCTCGCCGCTTCTATTCGAATACGGCCGCGACTTTCCCGATTTCATCGAGCGCTACGAATATGCGCAGTCGATGCCGTGGCTGGCCGACGTGGCGCGCATGGAGCGGGCCTGGCTCGACGCCTATCATGCCGCCGATGCGGAACCGTTGGCTTCCGGAGCACTGGCGTCGATCCCGCCCGAACGGCTGGCCGATGCCGTGTTTGTGCCGCACCCGGCAACGCGCGCCATACGCTCGCGCTATCCGGTCGTGACGATCTTTGCGGCAAACCGGAGCGACGGCCCTGTCGGGCGAATCGAGACGACCGACCCGGAAGATGCGCTGGTCACGCGGCCCGGCCTCGAAGTTTTTGTTCGCCACCTGCCGCCCGGCGGCGCAGTTTTTCTGGATCGTCTCATGACGGGCGAGCCGCTCGGCGCGGCGACCGCGGCGGCATTAGCGGACAGCACCGAATTCGACCTTTCTGCCAACATTGCCGGCCTGCTGCAAGCAGGTGCTTTCACAGCGGCGCTCCAGGGAGAGTGAGCATGACGAACCATGGGCAGAACGCCAGCACCAAGCCGCGAGGGATCGCCGCCGTCGCCGAGGGGGTGAACGCGGTCCTGCGCAGAATTGCGACGCCGTCGCTGACGCAGCTCGTCCTGCGCTGCGCACTCGCCGTCCCGTTCTGGCGGTCTGGCGTCAACAAATGGGACGGCTTTCTGCAGTTGAATGACGTCGCCGTGCTGCTTTTCAGCTCGGAGCTCAAGCTGCATCTGCCCGGCGGCCCTTACAACTTCCCCGCACCTGGCCTGATGGCGTTCGCCACAGGGTCGGCGGAAATCCTGCTGCCAATTCTTCTCGTTCTCGGGCTGGCGACCCGACTGGCGGCATTCGGGCTGCTCGTGATGACGCTGGTCATACAGCTCACCGTGCCTGACGGCTGGCCGCTGCACATCACCTGGGTGGCGATGGCGCTCGGCATCATGGCGTGGGGACCCGGCCGGATTGCGATCGATCACTGGATCGGCACTGACAAGGGCTGAGCTAATCCACCTCCTCCGCGTCCGCATTGCCATCAGGTGGCTGGAGTGGTGATGGGCTACCACCCAAAACGCGAGGTTCGGCATGAACGTCGGCAATGAGTCTTGGGGTCAGGATTTGCCCGTGCTCCTGCCCCGGGGGAGGTCGGCAAGGTGTGGAAAGCGGCTGTTTGTTTTACCCACCTGAACGAGCAAAGAGCGCCATTTCTGGACATTCGGAACTAGCCATAACGCAGACGTTGGTGCGAGTTCAGGATCACTCCTCGCCAGCGTGCCTTCGAGGAACGACATTCATGATGGCCTCCGCCAGTTCTTCGAGGACGGAGGTATCGCCGTTCGATGCGGCAAATAGCCTGAACTCCGCTTCTGGTAACTCTGGCAGACCGTAGCTTTCGGGTACCCTGACCACGCCGTTTCTCAGCTGACTGGCGATCATCGGCGCTACAGCGAAGCCTGAGATTGCAGCCGCCCTCAGACTGGCGTTGCTGGTGCAGATCATCACCGTGCGCTGGCTGATCCCGGCCTTAGCAAGCCGTTCAAGAGCAACTTCCCTGTAGGGGCAAGGTTCCGGCAACACAGCCAACGGCAGCGGGTCCGGAAGATCCACGCCGGCATGATCCGCCCGTGCCCAGACAAGAGGCTCGCGCCACAGGAGGCGCCCCATCCCCTCACCCTCACATTGTGATCCGAGCACCAGTTCGATGTTGCCCTCCTTCATCTTCGAGAGGAGCGCACCCGGAATCCCGACTTGCACCTCGACCTGCAATCCGGGGCGATCAGCGCCGAATGCCTGCAAGGCGCGAAGGATGGGGACCTGTGCGAAGTCTTCCGAGAGGCCGACGCGAACCCTGCCGTGAAAGGGTGCCTGCGCCAGATCGGCCAAAGCATCCCGGTTAAGGGCGAGCATCGCCCGGGCATAGGCGAGCAGGCGCTCGCCATCGGGTGTCATCTCCAGCGAGCGCGTCGTCCTGTTGAGTAACGACTTTCCGACCTGCTCCTCGAGACGGCGCAGGTGCCCACTGACGGCCGACTGCGTAAGGTTCAGTCGCGCTCCTGCCCGACTGAAGCCGCCTTCGTCGAACACGGCGACGAACGTCCTGAGCAGGACCAATTCCAACATATATTCTGATCCATGATGAATATCGTCGATAATCTCAATTTCTATATCGAATTGAAATATGACGCAATGCGGTTCGTCAAAATGAGCAAGGATGATCCATGACCAAGCTACTGCATATCGTTTCCTCGCCCCGCAAAGAGCGTTCCGCCTCGCGTGAGGTCGCCGACGCCTTTGTTCAAAGCTATCGTGCTCGGCGACCGGACTTGGAGATTTCAACGCTCGACCTATGGGATTTCGACCTCCCGGAATTCGGTGAGGACGCGATGTTGGCCAAATATGCGGGGCTCAGCGGCACGCCGCTTACCCCTTCTCAACAGCAGGCATGGGCCACATTGCAAGAATTGGCGCAACAACTGCACTGGGCGGATATTGTCCTGCTGTCGACGCCCCTGTGGAATTTCAGCATTCCCTACAAGCTCAAGCACTTCATCGACCTGGTATCGCAGAAGGACATCCTTTTCTCGTTCGATCCTGAACACGGGTTCGGAGGACTGCTCCGGGATAAGATCGCAGTGGTCGTCTATGCGCGAGGTCTCGACTATGCGGCGCAGTCCATCACTCCGGCGCAGCGCTTCGATTTTCAAAAACCTTATATAGAAGCGTGGTTGCGCTTCATCGGTATCGAAGATGTCCGCAGTCTAATCATCCAGAAGACCCTCTTTGGACCCGATATTGATCATGCGGCTCGCCAGGATGCACGGGAGGCCGCGTCACGGCTGGCGGAGGACCTACTGTCGCGCACGACAGAGGCGATTGCATGAATATGAAGCGCTTGCTTCGCACAAGCGCGTTGATAACCCGTTCTGACCCCAGCTTGCACGTACATCCCCGTTCACCCGGCGTAACAATTTTGGAGAACGGCCGTCCGTAACGTCGCCTAAGGGGGGCAGGCGCACCGATTCCACCCAACGTCCGCTTTCAGGCAATGCATCAGTCCCAGCAAGGACCGGTTTGGGTCATCGGTGTCAGTTCAACGAGGGCGAGCGAACTTCCGCTTAGGGGTCGAAAGTTGCCATTCGGCAAACCTCTGGGCGGAGACGCGAAGCATCAATTTCGTTTCGGCACGGCCTGCTTCCAGCGGCTTGCAGCCTCGTCGTCGGCTTCCTTGGCATCCACCCAGCCACCTTCCGAGCCGTCGGTATGGTGTTCCTTCTTCCAGAACGGCGCCCGCGATTTCAAGTAATCCATCAGGAAGTTCGCCGCCTCGAACGCCGCCTGCCGGTGCGTGGAGGCAGCGACCACCAGCACGATGTTCTCACCGGGCGCGATCCTGCCATGGCGATGGATGGCGGTGAGGCCCTGCAACGGCCAGCGTTGAACCGCTTCGGCGGCGATGCGGCCAATCTCGGCCTCGGCCATGCCGGGATAATGTTCGAGTTCGAGTGCCGCGAGCCTGCCCGCTTCATCGCGGCAGAGACCCGAGAAAGTCACCACGGCGCCGATGTCGGCGCGGCCTTGCGTCATCTTGGCGATCTCGGCAGCGACATCGAAGTCCTCCGCCTGGATGCGCACCGTCGGCACCACCGCGGCCGGCATTTCAGCCCCCGGTCATCGGCGGGAACAGCGCGATCTCGCGCGCGCCGGCGATCTTTTCGCGGTGCTCGACATGTTCCTGGTTGATGGCGACGCGGATCACGTCAGGGTATTGCAGCGCGTGCTCGTACTCCTCGCCGCGCGATTTCAGCCAGCGCAGCAGGTCGGCCACCGTCTCGATGCCGGCGGGCAATTCGACATCCTCTTCCGGCTTGCCGATCCGCTCGCGCACCCAGGCGAAATAAATGAGCCTCGTCGACATCCTACTCATCCATGATGTGCTTGAGGCCGGCGCGGAAATAGTCGTAGCCGGTGTAAAGCGTTACCAGCGCGGCGATCCACAACAGCACAAGCCCGGTCTGGGTGGTCAGCGGGAAGACCTTGTCGCCGGCAGGTCCCGCGAGCAGGAAGGCGATGGCGATCATCTGGATGGTGGTCTTCCACTTCGCCAATTGCGTCACCGGCACCGACACCTTCAGCGCCGCTAGATACTCGCGCAAGCCTGAGACCAGGATCTCGCGGCACAGGATGATGATCGCCGCCCACAGCGACCAGCCGGCGATGCCGGCATGGCTATCGGTGTCGGCCGCCAGCAGCAGCAGGCACGTGGCGACCAACAACTTGTCGGCGATCGGATCGAGCATCTTGCCGATATTCGAGGTCTGCTGCCAGGCGCGGGCCAGATAGCCGTCGAAATAGTCGGTGATCGAGGCCAGCAGGAAAATGATCAGCGCCGACCAGCGGGCGAAGTCGCTCGACTTCAGATGCCCTTCAAGAAAAAAACACAGCACAACCAGCGGCACCGCGAGGATGCGGACGTAGGTGAGCATGTTGGGCAGGTTGAATGCGCGCTGGGCCATATTTTGGAAACTCTTTCTGCCTGCCTACTCAAATCAGAAGCGAATGTGGGGGGTCAACAGGCGATAGTCGATGGACCAACCGAAAATAGCCGAATCATCAGCTGTCGTGAAAATGGTTGTAGACCAGTTTGGCGACCTGCTCGGAAATCCCGTCGACCTTGACCAGATCCTCGATCGCGGCGCGGCTGACCGCCTTGGCGGTGCCGAAATGCATGAGCAGCGCGCGCTTGCGGCCCGGCCCGATACCGCTGATCTCGTCGAGCGGGCTCTTGACCATCTCCTTCTTGCGGCGGGCGCGGTGCGAGCCGATGGCGAAGCGGTGGACCTCGTCGCGCAGCCGCTGGACGAAATAGAGCACGGGGTCGCGCACGGGGAGCGAAAACGGCGGCTTGCCCCTCACGAAGAAGCGTTCGCGGCCGGCGTCACGGTCCTGGCCCTTGGCGATGCCGATGGCCTGGACACGGTCCTCGATGCCGAGATCGGCGAGAATCTTGCGCACCGCCGTCATCTGGCCCTGGCCGCCGTCGATGAGGATGACGTCTGGCCAGGCCGGGAAGCTGCCCGCATCCTCGATTTCGTCGCCCTGTTCGGCCAGGGTGTCGTCCGCCGCCTGTTCGCTCTGCGGCACGTTGCCATGTTCCTTCAGCAGCCGGGAAAAACGCCGCTCCATCACCTCGCGCATCATGCCGAAATCGTCTCCCGGCGTGATCTCGGTCGAGCGGATGTTGAATTTCCGGTACTGGTTCTTCACGAAGCCTTCCGGCCCGGCGACCACCATGGCGCCGACGGCGTTGGTGCCCATGATGTGGGAGTTGTCGTAAACCTCGATGCGCACCGGTGTTTTCTTCAGGCCGAAGGTCTCGGCGAAGCCGGTGAGCAATCGCCCTTGCGTCGAGGTCTCGGCCAGCCGGCGGCCGAGCGCCTCGCGGGCATTCTGCAACGCGTTGTCGGTCAGGTCCTTCTTTTCACCGCGCTGCGGCACCGAGATCGCCACCTTGCGACCCGCGCGGGTGGAGAGGGCTTCCGCCAGCAATTCCTGGTCCTCGACGCCATGCGACAACAGGATGGCACGCGGCGGCGGTTTGTCGTCATAGAATTGCGCCAGGAACGAGCCCAGCACCTCGGCCGCCTCCAGCGCCGGATCGGCCTTGGGGAAATAGGCGCGGTTACCCCAGTTCTGGCCGGTGCGGAAGAAGAACACCTGGATGCAAACCTGGCCGCCTTCCTGATGGATGGCGAAGACATCGGCCTCGTCGACGGTCTGCGGGTTGATGCCCTGGTGGCTCTGCACATGCGACAGCGCCGCCAGACGGTCGCGATAGATGGCGGCGCGCTCGAAATCGAGGTTTTCCGAGGCCTGCTGCATGGCGGCGGAGATGTCGGTCTTCACCTTCTGGCTGCGGCCGGACAAGAAGTCCTTCGCCTCGGCGACCAGCCTGGCATAGTCGCCATGCGAGATTTCGCCGGTGCATGGGCCGGCGCAGCGCTTGATCTGGAACAGCAGGCAAGGCCGGGTGCGGTTCTCGTAGAAGGAATCGGTGCAACTCCTGAGCAGGAAGGCGCGCTGCAGCGAATTGATGGTGCGGCCGACGGCGCCGGCCGAGGCGAAGGGGCCGAAATAGTCCCCCTTGCGCGAGCGCGCGCCGCGATGCTTGTAGATGCCGGGCGAGGCATGATCGCCGGTCAAAAGGATGTAGGGGAACGACTTGTCGTCCCGCATCAGCACATTGAATCGCGGCCGCAAGCGCTTGATAAGGTTCGCTTCCAGCAGCAGCGCTTCGATCTCGGTGCGGGTGACGACGAATTCCATCGTCGCCGTCTCGCGCACCATGCGGCCGATGCGGCTGGTGTGGAAACGGCCTTGCGCGTAATTGGTCACCCGCTTCTTCAGGCTGCGCGCCTTGCCGACATAGAGCACGTCGCCTGCGGCATTCATCATGCGGTAGACGCCGGGCGCGTTGGGCAGCCGTTTGACCAGCGTCTGGATGACTTCGGCGCCGACCATGCCGTCGGCATCGCCGGCATGCGGCGTCCAATCGATGGCCGTGAAGGCGACGTCGGGGCCGCCGGAACCGGGAGCTGACGTGCCGACGGTCTCCTCCGCCGCCTCGTCCTCGAGGTCGACATCGGGGGGCAGGTCGTCGGCGGCGCCGCCTCGTTTCTGTTTCTGGTCCATGGGACTCATTCGACAATGCCTGTCACATCCGGCGTCTGCCATGCAAGGTGCTGGCCGCCGTCGAGCGCGATCATCTGGCCGGTGACCGAGCGCGCTTGCCAGAGATAGCGGATGGTGGCGCCGAATTCAGGCAATTCCGGGCCGCGCTTCAGGATCAGGCCGTCGACTTGCGCGGCAAAATCGCTGTCCCCCTGGCGCGCGCTCTTCAGCGTCGGGCCGGGACCGATGGCGTTGACGCGAATACGGGGTGCCAGCGCCTGCGCCATCATCTGCGTCTCTGCCCACAATGTCGATTTGGACAACGCATAGGAGAAATAGCGCGGCGTCGGGCGCCAGACGCGCTGGTCGATCATATTGACGATCAGCCCTTCCTGGCCTTCCGGCAGCGCGCGGGCGAACTTTTGCGCTAAAAGTGCAGGCGCCTTCACGTGGATGGCGAAATGGCGGTCCCAGGCAAGCCAGTCGACGTCCTGAACCGTATCGTCCACGAACAGCGAGGCATTGTTGACCAGCAGTGTAACAGGTCCGAGCGCGGCTTCGGCGCGGCCGATCAGGTCGCCGACCGCGGCCATGTCGGTCAAGTCGGCGGCAACCACGGCAGCGCGGCCATCCTGGCCAAAATGACCGCCGTTGATCCGCGCGGCCAACGCTTCCGCCTCGGCCCGCGAGCGGTTGCAATGGATGGCGACGGCAAAACCGTTCGCGGCAAGATCCTCGACGATCGCCTTGCCGATCCGCTTGCCCCCACCCGTCACCAGCACCGTTCCAGCGGCCTTGCTCATCCTGTCAATCCTCAATGGGCCTCGATTTCAGCCCGCCGGCGAAATATGGCCGGGCAAGCGTTAAATGCCGTTCGTACCTTGGGCAGCATTGTGGCAAAGCGGCCGGAGCGGTCTTCGACTATGGCCAGGACTCGGCCTGCCAGAACGCAATATAGGGCGCCGGACTCCTTGCACCAAGCGGTGTTCAGCGCGGCACGGCAAAACCTCCTGGCACCATCTGTTGCGCAGATGCAACGTCAAAGTTCGGCCACATTCGTGCCGGGGAATGACCCAAGTTCAGGTTCGCTTCAGCCGCATTTTGACACGACATTCGGAACCGTTGAGCGCCAGATCCGTTTTTCCCCCCGGCGGGTTGAGGGCGCTCGTGAAAGCAAGCCTGTGCCTGTGGCTTAAGGAGTAAAGAACAATGCAAGCCAATCTTAAATTTGCGCGACCGCTCGCGGTGGCGTTCGGGCTCTTCGCCCTCGGCGGAACCGCCTATGCTGCTGACGTGATCTCGGAAGAGCCGCCGGCACCCGCCCCGATCGCCGAACTTCCGGTCGCTTCCTGGGCCGGTCCCTATGCCGGCGTGAGCGTCGGCTACGGCTTCAGCGGTCATGCTGATGCCGACGATATCGGCGTTGACGTCGACACCGATGGATTCGTCGGCGGTATCTTCGGCGGCTACCAGTGGCAGCAGGAGAACTTCGTGTACGGTGCTGAAGCCGATATAGGCTATAGCGGCATCGAGGGCGACGATGGTGGCGTCGAGGCCAAGGGCGGCTTCGAAGGCTCGCTGCGCGCCCGCCTCGGCTACGCCGTCACCCCGGAGATCCTGCTCTACGGCACCGCCGGTGGCGCGCTCAAGAACCAGGAAATCGAAGCCGCTGGCTCCAGCGACGAAAACACCATGCTCGGCTGGACGGCCGGCGTCGGTACCGACATCAAGATCACCGACAATGTGTTCGGCCGTGTCGAGTATCGCTACACCGACTTCGGTGACAAGGACTTCGACG
Organism: Mesorhizobium sp.; assembly: GCA_004020315.1. Lineage (GTDB taxonomy): Bacteria > Pseudomonadota > Alphaproteobacteria > Rhizobiales > Rhizobiaceae > Mesorhizobium. Next base: position 134,278 of record SAQG01000016.1, on the reverse strand, counting down.
GTATCGGCAAGGTCAAGTCGACCGACAACCGCGTCACCTTCGGCGTCGGTATGAAGTTCTAAATACATCCAAGCCACGACACGAAAAAGCCGGGCCTCATGCCCGGCTTTTTTTGTGATCCCTTTCCTAGGACGGGATGCGTTCAAATTGAACTGGGCACCCTATCTGTTTGTTGTTAGCCGCATTTCCGCGACGCCAAGTAATCCCACTTGGCTGCAAAATGCTCTGGGTGGGTGCGAACCAGCTCACGCCGGGACGCAAGGTTTCAGCTCCGGAAACTTCTCGTCGAAACGCGCTGCCCAGCGGACCAGCCGGTTGCGGCCCTTTTCCCATTTTCCGGCAAAGCGCAGTGAGAGATAGCCAAGGCAGGCGCGCAGCGCCAGCTGGCCGGCGGTGATCTTCTTCGGCAGCTTTGGCGGATCGGCATTGAGCAGATCGAGCGCGCTGGTGATCTTCGCCCACTGGCGGTCTAGCCAAGGCTGGTAGACCATGTCTTCGGGGCGCGTGCGCCGCTCATAGACCATCGACAGCGCGCAGTCGCAGATGCCGTCGGCCAGTGCCTCCAGCACTTCCGCCTCGAGGCGCTTGTCGGGATTGCGCGGAAACAGCGCGTTCTTCGACATGCGGTTGAGATGCTGGGTAATGGCGCGGCTGTCGTGGATCGAGCGGCCGTCGTCGAGCACCAGCACCGGGATCTTGCCGAGCGGATTGGCGTCGATCAGCTCGGCCGGTTTGTCTTCGGTTTTTATCGGCACGAGATCGACGGCGATACCGGCATAAAGCGCGGCCATGCGCACTTTGGAACTGTAGGGTGACGTGGAGGCGTAGAGCAGTCTGGGCATGATCGGGTTCCTGTTTGCCGAGTACAGAGCGCGTGGACGCGCAAAGGACGCTGTAGCACTTTGAATTCGCGCATGATCCATTTCCGCGACACTGTTGGCCGGACATTCCGACATGATCAACAGCCCACAGGCGGAAAACCGGGCGCCACGGCGAACGACCGTCCTCCTCCCCGATCCTGAGGCAAATGAGCGTACGGCAGTTGCAGCCTAAGAGAATCTGAACAGGTCAGACAGATCCGAACCTGACCAACTCGGCCTTGCACCGAGAATTTCTCTCCGGGCACAGAGAAATGCACCACCGGACTTCGCCGTCCGGCGAAGCCCTGGGAGCTGCGAAAAGCTGTCTTCCCTCCGCCTCTGTTCTTGCCCGAGCACTGACCCTGCGAGCGAGGCGCCTGTCCGGCACCCGCCCTCAACCGTCTTCAGCACTGTCCTCCGCGAGCGAAGAAACGCGATTACTTCTTGGCCTTCGCGGGGGCAGCCTTCGCCTTCGGCTTGGCCGCAGGCGCTGCTTTCTTCACCGCTCCCGACGACTTCGCTGCCGCCGCTTTCTTGGCCGGTGCAGCCTTCTTGGCCGGCGCAGCTTTGGCAGGTGCTGCTTTCTTCGCTGCCGGCTTCGCCGCGGCCTTTGCAGCCGGCTTCTTGGCCGGCGCTGCTTTTGCCTTAGCGGGTGCAGCCTTGGCAGGTGCTGCTTTCTTCACTGCCGGCTTTGCCGCGGCTTTCGCGGCCGGCTTCTTGGCCGGTGCTGCTTTTGCCTTGGCCACGGCGGCCTTCGGCTTGGCAGCAGGTGCTGCTTTCTTCACAGCGGCTGCGGCCTTTGCCGCCACTGCTTTTACTGGTGCATTCTTTGCCGGTGCCTTCTTTGCCGGTGACTTGGATGCCGGCGCTTTGGATGACTGTTTAGCCATATCATGCCCCTTCGTTGTGCCGACGGCCGTTAATGACCCGGCGCGTAATGCATATCTGACTCGCGCTTGTCTAGCCAGCGAAGCATCAGCATGATTTTTGCAGTTTAAGTTTTGGTTACAGACGACACAAGCTCGCGCGGATTTCCCAAAATGCCGCTGCTGATCTTCGCCCTTGCGATAGAATTCTGCGACGGAAATTCTCCGCGCTCTATCACGGCCAACCTTCTCCATAAGGTCGGAGATTCTAACGGCGTTTGCTGCGCGCCCGACCTGAAATATGCGACATGGCAAAGCATGTGACATGGCATGAGCTATCACGACACGTTAGCATTCAAATTTCTCAGCAGAGTTCTCACGAAGACTGCTGGAAATTCATGACGGACAGACTAGGCATCTATGGCGATCTATGGACCGCGAGCTTCGCAGAGCAACGAGGACGATGCGGGGGCCGTGAGCCGCGTGTTTCTGTCAGCGCCCGCTTACCTTTTGGCTGGGTCGATCTGCGGGATTTCTGCCGCGTCATATCCGTTCAAATCCGTGAGATGCGGCAACGCCGATGCCAGCATCGCTGCACCTGATGCGGCCAAGAGTGTGAGAACGATCTTTCGAAACGTTGCTTCGCTCATGCCGATGTAGAGCCTCGCTCCGAGAAGCGTCGGTATCAACATGGCGGGCGCGACGATAGCGAACATCGGCAGCATCTCGACCTTGATCTTTCCGGCCGCAATATAGGCGACCATTGTCAGAGACAGGGTCGCCAGATTGAAATTCTGAATGACAATGCGCTGCCTGTCCTTTTCCCATTGGCGCAGCACGCACCACAGCGTCGGAACCGGGCCGGTGAAGCCGCCAAGCCCACCCATGACGCCGCCAATCAACCCTATCGCACCGTCGGCAACATGACCGCCGACCGTTATGCGAGGGATATGACGAGCAAAGAGCATCAGCGGACACCAGGTGACCAGCAGCGCGCCGAAGACCAACTTGAACAGCTGCATGTCCAGCAGCGGCAGGATGGCGACACCGACCGGAATCCCCACAATCCCGCCGACGAGGAATGGCAGCAGAAGCTTTAAGTCGAAGCCTCGCCGCACGGTGATGGCGGCGATAATCTGGCCGGTGAGCGCCCCAAAGACCGCCATGGCAGCAGCCAGCTGCGGCTCTACTGTCCAAACCCAAAACGACATGGCAACAAGGCTGAACGCGAACCCGGACAGCCCCTGCACGAAGCCTGCAACAACTGCCCCGATTGCAACAATGAAGACAAGCGAGTCCATGCAGCTCTGTTTCCCCGCAACTCGTGACCGCAGACCGCGCGCTTCCCGCGAATGCCGCGCCGCGTGAAAACGGTGGCGGTCGGTTACTCCGCCCGCGCTAAAAAGTCGGAAACAGAGAATGCGCGTTCAGCGCAGGACGCGGCAGCGGCCGTTGTAGACCATCCAGCGGTCGAAGCCCGCGACACAGAATTCGACATTGTCGCCGATCGAGGCAAAGCCCTGCCCTTCCTCGATCAGATACCAGATGGTGCGGGCGTGGCCGTCGGACAGGGTGACGGTGGCGCCGCAATAGCGGCGGCCGATCGGCCAGGTTTCGTTGGCTGGCAGATAGCGGTGCTGGTGGATCCGCTGGAATTCGGTGATCTCGACGTCGGGCAGATTCGGCACGTGGTGCACCTGGTAGGAGAAGCGGCTGGTGATCTTGTTCAGCACCCAGGCCTCACCGCAAACGCCGCTGTCTTCGTCGATATAGACGGCAAGGTCGGCCGCCTTTGCTACCTGGGTGACAGCGAGGGGCGTGGCGAGCGGCGTGCAAAGGGCGATCAGTGCGGCTAGGGCGGATTGGGCGAAGCGAGTCATGGCAGCCTCTTATGGTCGATTGCGCGCACTGTGCGGATTCGCTTGCGCGCGGTCAAGCGGTTGTAGAGACGATGGTTTCTTAGTTTGAAATCGCCTTCAGCCAAGACAAGCGCGCGGATACCTCTGTCGCCCTACGCCGCCACCCATTCCAGCGTCCAGTGCGCCGGTTTTTCAACGACAAGCAATTTGTGCAAGGCCGGCAGCAGCGTGCGCAGCTCGCGCTCCAGAGTGAACGGCGGGTTGACCACCACCATGCCGCTGCCGTCGAGGCTGGGCTCGGCCGATGGCGGCCTGATCTCGAAACCGATATCGAGCAGCTTCGGAATGCCCGACTGCACCAACGCCTTCCGGAAGGCGGCAACCGCCTTGCGGTCCTTGACCGGGTACCACAGCCCATAGATGCCGCCCGGCCAGCGCTTGTGGGCTTTCTGCAACCCGTCGACGAGGCGGGCGAACTCGCCCTCCTCCTCGAAGGGCGGATCGACCAGCACGAGGCCGCGCTTTTCCTTCGGCGGCAGATGCGCGCCGAGCGCCAGCCAGCCATCGAGCTCGATCACCCGGGTCTGGAAATCGCCTTGGAACAGCGCCCTCAGCTTCGCGACATCCTGGCGATGCAATTCGATCGCCGACAGCCGGTCCTGCCTGCGCATGAGATAACGAGCGATCAGCGGCGAGCCCGGGTATTTTTTCACGCCGCCTTCGGGATTGAGCGAACGGACGGCTTCCAGATAAGGCGCCAGAAGTGCTGCTGCCGGCGCGTCCATTGCGGCATCGACAAGCCGGCCGATGCCGCCTTGCCATTCGCCGGTCTTTTGCGCTTCAGTGGACGACAGGTCGTAGCGGCCGATGCCGGCATGGGTGTCGATGACGCGAAACGCCTTATCCTTCTGTTTCAGATATTCGACGAGCCGGCTCAGCACGACGTGCTTGACGACATCGGCGAAGTTTCCGGCGTGATAGGCGTGGCGGTAATTCACGAGCTAATTCGAGCCCCTGCCCCAACGCGGCGGTGGCGGCTCCGAATTCGGATTTTGTGGCCGCCGGCCACCGAAACGCAACGCCAACAGCAGCCCGATGAGGCCGGCCGCCATCAGCGAGAAGCCGACCGGCCGCGCCCGGCGGTCGATCTCGCCTACGCCGGAGCGCAGCACGAGATCCACCGCCCGCATCTCGATGCCCTCGGCGTCGCCTGGGCCGACGGTGAAGATATAGGGGCCCGGGCTGACGGTCGGGATCAGGCCTGCCTCGTCGCGAAAGATCTTGTCCGGCAGCTGCGGGCTGACCTGGCGCGGATTTTCCGAATGGTTGAACTGCAGTGTCGAGGCGAGCACCGTCCTGCCGCCAGTGGCGGCAGTCAGCGTCAGCACGGTGCGCTGTTGCGAGACGACGATGCGTTCGGTCCTGGCGGTGAGGTCAACCAGAACCCGCACCGGCGCGTCACGGGCGGTGAGCGGCACCGTGACCGGCTTGAACCGGCCCTGTTCGAAGACCCGCCAGCTGCCGATCTCATGGCCAGAGAAATTGGTTATCGCCCAGGGATAGACGACGCCGATGCCGGTGCCGGCGAGCAGGATCAGAAGAAACAGAAAGCGCATGCGCTCGAGTACCTTGCCCGGATATTAGCATTGGCGCCGCCGCGGGCGCGTTCCATTTCGTCCAAGAGCATGTCGAGGCCGAGATCGATGTCGTATCGAATTCGGCGGCGCCAAGATAGAGAATAGCATCGGACGCAAAGGTGGGAACCGGTTCTGGGGAAATTCGAATGATCTGAGAGGCCGAAAGGAGGATCAGCCCGTCCCCTTCTGGAGGCTCGCTGCGCGCTTTCCAGTCTCATCGAACAGATGCAGATGTGGCGGCGGGAAAGCCACCGTCACCGTCGGGCCGGCCGTCAGCGCGGCCCGGTCGAGCGTGAAGACGTTGAATGGCAGACCATGCAGGCCGAGATGCAGGATGATGCCGAAGCCAGTCGGCTCGATCAGGTCGACCGTCGCCCTCAGGCTGCTCTCCGAGGCCGGCGACATCTCGACATGCTCCGGCCGGATGCCGAGCGTCACGGCCGCGCCCTCCTCCAGTTGATAGTCTGACGAAAGCGCAATCAGCGTTCCATCAGGCAGTCGTGCGCCGGCCGTGCCTCCGCTGACTTCGTAGCGTGCCGACAGAAAATTCATGGCCGGCGATCCGATGAAGCCGGCGACGAACAGGTTGGCCGGGCGGTCGTAAAGCTCCAGCGGGCTGCCGACCTGTTGCACCACGCCCTCATGCATGGCGACGATCCGGTCGGCCAATGTCATCGCCTCGATCTGGTCGTGGGTGACATAGATCGAGGTCGCGCCGAGATCGCGGTGCAGCTTCTTGATCTCTGCCCGCATCTGCTCGCGCAAGCGCGCGTCGAGATTGGACAGCGGCTCGTCGAACAGGAATGCCTTGGGCTGTCGCACGATCGCGCGGCCCATCGCCACGCGCTGGCGCTGACCGCCCGACAATGCCTTCGGCCGCCGTGCAAGCAACGGCTGCAGCTCAAGCTTCCTGGCCGCATTGCTGACAGCGGCCGTGATCTTCTCGCGGGCAGCCTTCCGGATCCGCAGGCCATAGCTCATGTTCTCGGCGACATTCATGTGCGGGTAGAGCGCGTAGGACTGAAACACCATGGCGATGTCGCGGTCCTTGGGTGCCCGCTCATTAACGCGTATGCCGTCGATCCGGATCTCGCCTTCGGTCACCTCCTCGAGCCCGGCGATCATGCGCAGCAGCGTGCTCTTGCCGCAGCCCGACGGCCCCACCAGCACTACGAACTCGCCGTTCTCTAACGACAAGTCGACGCCGTGTAGCACGGAGACGATGCCGAAATTCTTGCGAACGTTGCGGATGTCGATCGATGCCATGAAACCTCACTCAGCCCTTGACCGCACCGGCCGTCAGGCCCTGGACCAGATAGCGCTGGATGAACAGGAAGAAGAGGCAGGCCGGGATCAGCGCCAGCACGCCGGCCGCCATCATCTGCCCGAAATCGACCGAAAACTTCGACACGAAGGTGAGCAGACCGACCGGAAACGTGGCGGCGCTGTTGCCCGAAATCAGCATCAGCGCGAATAGCAATTCGCTCCATGCGGCGGTGAATACAAAGCCCAACGTCGCGGCAATGCCGGGCAGCGTCAGCGGCAGCACGATCTGGCGAAACGCCATGAACTGCGTGGCGCCATCGATCTTGGCCGCCTCCTCCAACTCCTTAGGGATGCCGTCGAAAAACGACTGCATCAGGAACGTCGCGAAGGGGATGTTGAAGGCGGTGTAGACGACCACCAGCCCGGTCAGGCTGTTGGTCAGCCCTAGCGGCGAGAGCATCTTGAAGATCGGCGCGACCAGCATCACCAATGGAAACATCTGGGTGAGCAGCATCAGCGCGACCAGCCAGTATTTGCCGCGGAAGGTGAAACGCGACAGCGCATAGCCAGAGAGGGACGCAAGCAGCGTCACGATCACGGCCGTCGCGCCGGCAACGATCATGCTGTTCCTGAAGAAGACCGGGAATGCGCTGTGGGCGAGCACGAAGCGGAAATGTTCAAAGCTCATCCGCGACGGCCACATCCGCACGCCCTCCGAATAGAGCAGGTCGTTCGGCGTCACCGATACTTTCAACAGCCAGAACAGCGGGAACAGCGCAAAGACCACGTAGCAAAGGATCGCCAGGCGGTGCAGCGCGGTGCCGAAGGTCGAATATCTGTTCATCTGGTGGTCATCCCCCGATCCATCAGCCCCGGTCCATCAGGACTTGCCGCAGCATGACGATCAGCATCGAATAGGCGAGCAGCAAAATGAGCAGCACCAGCGCGATGGCCGACGCATAACCGAAATCAAGGGCCCTGAAGGCTTGCGTGAAGATGTAGCTCGCGACGATCTGCGTGCGGTCGGCCGGTCCGCCACTGGTCATGACGATGATCAGGTCGGCGAAGTTCGAGATCCAGACGGTGCGCAACAGCACGGTGATCGCAATGGTCGGCGCAAGGAATGGCAACGTGATCGACGTGAACCGCCTGATCGCGCCGGCGCCGTCGATCGCCGCCGCCTCGTAGAGGTCGCGCGGGATTGCCTGGAGCGCGGCCAGCAGCGTGATGGCGAAGAAGGGAATGCCCCACCAGACGTTGGCGACGATCGGTCCCCACATGGCCAGCTGCGGATTGGAAAGGATGTTGGCCGGCTCATTCATGAAGCCGAGCGCATGAAGCCAATGCGGCAGCGGTCCGATAACAGGGTTGAACAGCCATGCCCAGTTGAGCCCGGTGAGGAAAGTCGGCACCGCCCAGGGCAGGAACACCAGCGCCTGCGCTATGGCGCGGCCGGCAAACGGCCGGTCGAGCAACAGCGCCAGAACCAGGCCGAACACGAACTGCAGCAAGACGGATGCGCCGGTCCACCACAGCGTGTTGCGCAGCGCGCGATAAAAATTGTCGTCGTCATAAAGGGTGCGAAAATGATCGAGCCCGACATACCCGCCAGAGAAGGGATTGAGCAAGTGCACGTCGCGGAACGCGTAGGACAGGCCCAGCACCAGCGGCGCCAGCATGATGGTGACGATCAGAATCAGCGCCGGGGCGGTGTAAAGATATGGCTCGGCGTGGCGCGTGATCCGGTCGACCAGCGACTGGCGGTACGATTCCGGGAGGCCGGCGGTGGCGTCAAAAACCATCAGCTAACGCTTTCGTTCCATTGGCCATCCTTCCAATCGACCATGGACGAGACCTATCGGAGTCGCCCGCGATGGGCGGCTCCGATGCTCTAGGTCCGCCGTTTATTTCTTGGCCAGGTACTTCTGCTGTGCCTTGGTCAGATAGTCGGCCCACTGGTTGGCCATTTCCTCGGGCGTGATGTCGCCGAGCAACGCCTGTTGACTGGTCTTGATGACCATCGAGTCCTTGAAGAAGGCGAACTCCTCGAGATAGGTCGGCATGACCGTCGGCACCGCATCCTTGTCCTCGAGTTCGGTGAACCAGCCCTTGAACTGCTCGCTCGCGTAGAAGGGATCCTTTTCGGCCGACTTGTGGACCGGCAGCGCTCCGGTGCGCTTGTTCCACTCGATATTGCCCTCGGGCCCTTCGAGCGTTTCGATCAGCTTCCAGGAGAGGTCCTTGTTCTGACTGGCCGCCATCATCGACCAACCAGCGTAGCCGATGGTCGGGAACGTCTTGCCGCTCGGCCCCTTCGGCATGGTCGTGACGCCGTAGTCTTCCGGCTTCATCCGTTCGGCGATCGCGATCAGTGCGTCTGGATCCTGATCAAGCATTGCGCAGGTGCCGGTGTAGAATCCGGCGACGATTTCGTTAAAACCCCAGTTGACGCTGTCCTTCGGTGCCAATCCCTTCTTGTAAAGGTCGACGACCCAGGTCAGTCCCTTGACCCAGCCTTCGCTGTTCATCGTCGAGGTGCCGTCTTCGTTGAAGAACTTGTTGGACCCGGCCATGGTTGCGCCGAACATGATCCAGCCGTTGAGGCCGCCCGGCCCGCCGCGGAGGCAGTAGCCATATTTGCCCGGAAGCTTTGAGACTTTTTCAGACGCCGCCACGAACTCGTCCATCGTCTTGGGCGGCTCGGTGACACCAGCCTCCTGGAACAGCTTCTTGTTGTAGAACATCGCCCGGAGATAGAAGCCATAGGGCAGCATGTAGGCGGTGTTGTTCACGTCGCGCCCGAGTTCGAGCGCGCGATCGGTAAGGCCCGAGGTGTGTTCCCATTTGGCAAGATAGGGTTCGAGGCTCTCGAGAAGGCCGTTGTTGGCATAGAGCGACAGCCAGGTGTCCGGCATCTCCATGACGTCGGGGATTTCGCCGGCGGACACCATGGTCGCGAATTTCTGGAACGCCTCGCCCCAGGGCAGCGAGATGACCTCGACCTTGGTGCCCGGATTGGCAGCCTCGAATTTGGAGACGATCGATTTCAGGGTTTCGGTGCGCTCGGGGCTGGTGATCACCTCTACGAGCTTCAGCGTCGTGTCGGCGAGCGCAGCACCCGACATCAGTACGGTGGCGAATGCGGCGATAAGAAGCTTCTTCATTTTCCGTTCCCTTCTTGTCTGGTTGCTTCAGGTCTTTTCTTCGGAAGCGGCGTCGATCGCCGTTTCCAGGTCACTCCACAGCGCCTCGGTTCCCTCGAGGCCGACATGGAGACGCACGGACCGCGGATGAACGCCGAACGCCATCGCGGAATTGGGTTGGGCCTTCTGCTGCAGCACGACCTCGCCGGGCACGATGAGGCTTTCGTGGCCGCCCCACGACACGCCTAGCTTGAACAGCTTAAGGCGGTCGGCAAACGTCCGGATGTCGATGCCGTCGCGGAAGACAAATGAGAATAGGCCAGACGTGCCGGTGAGCCCCGCAGGAAGCAGGTTGGCCAACCCCGGATGGCAGACCTTCTCGACGATCGGATGATCCTGCAGGCGCCGTGCGATTTCGAGGCCGGAGGCCTGATGCGCGCGCATCCGGATCGGAAGTGTGCGCAAGCCGCGAATCAAGAGCCAGGCATCGAATGGCGACAGCTTGCCGCCGAGATATGGATAGGCTTCGCCGCGAATACGGCCGATCAAGTCCTTCGAGCCCGCGACCACGCCGGCCACGACATCGCTGTGGCCACCCAGATACTTGGACGCGGAGTGGACCACAATGTCGACGCCGAGCGACAACGGCCGCTGGAAGACCGGGCTGGCCCAGCTGTTGTCGATGATGGTCGGGATGCCGCTGGACTTCGCCAGCGCAGCGAGCGCACCGATGTCATGCGTTTCCATAACCCAGCTGGTCGGGCTTTCCATATAGAACAGCTTGGCGCCAGGCAGGGCGCTCGCGACAGCCGCCTCGTCGCGCCCGTCGACATAGGTCACCTCGATGCGCATGCGCGCGAGCAACGTCCCAAACAGCCGGAACGCGTCCGGGTAGATGTGCCTGACCGCGACGATGCGGTCGCCCGGCTCGACGAAGCTCAGCACGGCCGCCGAGATGGCGGACATGCCGCTTGCAAAACCGATCGCGTCCTCGGCGCCTTCCAGTTTTGCCAGCATTTCCTCGAACATGCGCACGGTCGGGTTCAGCCCGCGCGTGTAGGTTGGCCGCACCTTTTCGCCGCGGTATGTCTCGAGCATCTCGTCATAGTTCGGGAAGGTGAAGAGCGAGGTCTGCACGATCGGCGGGACGACGGCATCGAAGGCGTTGCCCTCGTCATGCGCGGCGATCAGCGATGCCTGGTCGAAAAAATCGGGACCGTTCATTTCGACATTTCCTCGATATCCTCTTCGACGATCTCGAGGATCTTCAGCGTTTTTCCGCGCGCCAGCTCCGCGTCCCTGGCGACGATCGCATCGAACAGCTCACGGTGATACGGGAACGACCGCCGCGCGAAATCCTGGCGGTCGAAAGGATGGTCCCAGAAGCGCTCGAACGCTTCGCGCATCTGCCCCAGGAGCTGCCGGAAAAGCGGGTTGTGCGTCGCGTCGTAGACGGCCAGATGAAAGGCAAGGTCTTCCGGGCCCGACGTGCCGGTGGCGAGATGGACGCGCTCCATCTCGATGAGTTTTTCCTCGATCGTCCGCAGATCGTCGGACGTGCGCCGCCGCGCCGCAACCATGCTTGCCTCGGCCTCGATGCCGCGGCGCACCTCGAGGGTGTGCAAGAGACCGTCGCGCAGCTCTGCCGTATCGAGCGACAGTGGCAAATGGATCGTGCCGGCGGATATTGGCTTGAGCAGATAGGTGCCACTGCCTTTGCGGGTCTCGGTGACGCCGAGCGCTTCGAAACGGCCCATCGCCTCCCGTATCGTCGAGCGCCCGACGGAAAGCGCGGCCATCAATTCGCGTTCGGTCGGAAGCCGGTCACCGCTCTTCAGCGCAGCGCGCTCGACATAGTCGGCCAACGCTTCCATAACCTGTTTGCCGCGATCCAGCGGCGGGAGCGTGGCGATTGCCACTCGCGTGGCAGGTGCCCCGGGCAGTTCGCCGGGCGCTCCCATACTAGGCCCAAAATTGGTCTGACATCTTAGCAGTTTTGCGCGCCACCGACCTTTCGTCAAGTGGTCTGGGCCGGGTCTCAGTTTGCATCTCGGCTCACGCCCCGTGGCGGAATCTTAAACGCAGGTGCAAAACTGTCGTTTAATCGGGGATTTTGCGGCAGTCGCTTTGCTACCGTTCAGCTTCATCTTGGAGAGAGGCCATCGAGCAGGAAGCCGAGGCCTTTCCGGAAAGCACCATCCCAATCGTTATCCAGCAGCAGACGAGTGCGTTCGATTGTCGGGTAGCGTTCGCTGAGACGTGTAAGGCGCTGCTGCGCGGCGGCTCTGTCGTCGTCCGACCGGTCGAAGCTCGCCCGGGTGATGGTGGCGCCCATCACATAGTTCCAGAGAGACCATATCGCGACGTTCACATCTGCGTCCGCTATACCGGCCCTGGACAACGATTTGCTCAGCAGTTCTAGGCGACCGAGAATGTTCGGGCCAAGTGCCCGGCGCGGCAACAGCGATGCCGACCAAGGATGGCGCAGCATGCTGGCGCGCCAGTCTTCGAGCATATGAACGACTTCTCCGCGCCAGTCTTGAGACTCAACTATTTGCGGCGGTCCGCGATATTCGAGCACCGAGTCGAGCGCCAGATCAAAGACATCCTCTTTGTTGTCGACGTGCCAATACAGGCTCATCACGCCCGATCCGAGGCGATCGGCCAGCCGACGCATCGTCAATCCGTCGACTCCTTGAGCGTCCAGCAGTTCGACCGCGGTCGCCACGATACGTTCCCGAGAGAGCGGCGGTTCACTGTGCGGCTCCTGCACGGGCTGGAGCAACTCACTTATCCGTTGAGACCGTTTGCTCCGGGCGCCGCTGCGTTTGGCTGCCATTTGTCTTCCTCGCTGTTGAGAACGGCGATTTTGACCGGCAACGGGACGAATGTCGATCTTGAACGATTGACTCGTACGTCGTACCATACGGCGACTCGTACCGTGTACGAGATACATGTTAAAGTTCACATGCCGGCCGCGAGGGTACGCTGCTCGCAGTCCGCAGAGCCAAGAGAAAATCATGTCACGCGCAATCAAGCATCTGCTTATCGGAGGGCTAATCATCATGACCATGGGAGTTCCCACTGCGACGACGGCGAATGAGAAAGATCTCAAGCTGACCATCGTCAATCCACAAAACCTCTACGACCCGTCGCCCAATGGCTACAGCACGGCAGTGGTCACGCCCCGCGGAGCCCGGGTGGCCTACATCTCCGGACAGGGCGGCCAGGACAGCACGGGCGCCTTGTCGCCCGACTTCGCTGTCCAGGTTGAGCAGGCCTACGCAAATTTGCGCACCGCCCTCGATGCGCTCGATGCGAGGCCGGATCAGGTCGCCAAGCTCACGATCTTCGTGGTCGATCACGATATGTCCAAGCTTGAGGTGTTGACCAAGAACGTCAAGGAAATGTTCGGTGAGGCGCTGCCGGCGCAGACTCTGATTCCCGTTCCCAAGCTCGCAATTGACCCCATGCTCTTCGAGGTGGAAGCCGTCGTCATTCTGGAATAGTGGTGCCGGTCGCCTTTCGCACACATCCTGAGCTTCGCGATAGTTTCACCCTGTCCATCCGGTCAATGGTTTGCCTGGGTTGGCGACCAACCTCGTTTCCGACCGGGGACCGCGCGGTCGACTTCTCAGGCCGATCCTTGCCAAAGACGCGGTGTGCGCATGAAGGAGCCGAATGTGATGGTATTGGATGGTGTACGTGCCTTGGTGTTCGACGTATTCGGCACTGTCGTCGATTGGCGCAGCGGCGTGGCGCGCGAAGCTGAACCGTTCCTGAAGCGGCATGGAGCCGGAACGGCCATTCCTACCGCTTTCGCGGATACGTGGCGCAGCCGTTACTCCCCAGCGATGGAGGAGGTGCGCAGCGGCCGGCGGCCCTTTACACGGCTCGACGTGCTGCATCGGGAGAATCTGGAAGCTGTTTTGCCAGAATTCGGGATCGACCCGGCTTCGGTGCCAGTGTCCGAGCTGGACGAGCTGAACCTGGCATGGCACCGATTGGAGCCATGGCCGGATGTGGTGGCTGGCCTCACACGGCTCAAGGCCCGCTATATCATCGCGCCGCTCTCGAACGGTAACATCGTCCTCATGCTCAACATGGCGAAGCGTAGCGGCATCCCCTGGGATGCAATCCTCGGCGCCGAAGTCGTGCGAGCGTACAAGCCGATGCCGGAAGCCTATCTTCGCACCGCTGACGTCCTGGCAATGAAGCCAGATGAGATCTGTCTTGTGGCCGCCCATAATGGCGACCTTGCAGCGGCTCGGGCATGCGGATTGCGAACGGCCTTTGTCCCGCGTCCGACCGAGCACGGGTTAGCGCAGACCACGGACTTGCACCCTGCTCAAGCCTGGGACTTGGTGGCCAGCGACTTCATTGACTTGGCTGAACGGCTTCAGTTGTAGCGCGTCTCAACGACCAGCAAACTACCCCTTTCAGGGTTCTTCCACGTTTCGGTCCGATGCTCTCTTCGGCGCCGTGACCCAATTGCTCAGCGATCCGATCCCAGATTGAGGATAGCCGAGACGGCAGGCTTTACTATGCCTTGCGTTCCCAGCGCCGGTCTGCTGTCTGCTGCCAGTAGGTGACTGCGTGGCCGGCTTCCTTCATCGTCTTCCAGTGCGTGCGCGCCGCCTCGACCTGGGCCGCATCGTGGCCGTCGAACAGGAACACGGCGCGCTCGTAACCGGTAAGCTCCGGCGGCACCGCGCCGTCGACCAGGAAGCGTATCTGCGCCTCGTTCGGATTGTCATGGCCGGTTGTCAAAAGGATCGGCTGCTCGGCCAGATAGGATTCGCGGTCCGTCGCATGCGCCAGGAACGAATCGTCCCTGAAGGTCCAAAGATGCTGGTCCAGCGCGTCGCGCCGCTCCTCGGTGCCTGTCTGCACCACGGCGCGCCAACCGCGATCGACGCTGCGCTCGAGCAGGCCGGGCAGCGCGTCCTCCAGCGTCGATTCGGTCAGGTGATAGAACAGGACGTCGGCCATGATCGCGCCTGAAACGCCTCACCCTTCGTAGTTGTCGCGCACCAGACGGTCGAGCAGCCTGACGCCGAAGCCGGAGGCCCATGACTGATTGATCTCGCTGGACGGCGCGCCCATCGCGGTACCGGCGATGTCGAGATGCGCCCAGGGCGTATCCTTGACGAAGCGCTGCAGGAACTGCGCCGCGATGATGGCGCCGCCGTAGCGGCCGCCAATATTCTTCATGTCGGCATTTTTCGAGTCGATCAGCTTGTCATATTCGGTGCCGAGCGGCATCCGCCACACTCGTTCCTGCGTCGCCTGCCCGGCGCTCGTCAGCCTGTTCGCCAATTCGTCATTGTTGGAGAACAGGCCGGCATAGTGCTGGCCGAGCGCGACCATGGTGGCGCCGGTCAGCGTCGCCAGATTGACCATGAATTTCGGCTGGAAGCGATCGTTGCAGTACCACAGCGCATCGGCCAGAACGAGGCGGCCTTCGGCGTCGGTGTTGAGCACCTCGATGGTCTGGCCCGACATCGAAGTGACGATGTCGCCGGGACGCTGCGCATGGCCGTCGACGGCATTTTCCACCAGCCCGATGATGCCGACCACGTTGGCCTTGGCCTTGCGGGCGGCCAGCGCGTGCATCAACCCGGTCACCGCGGCCGCGCCGCCCATGTCGCCCTTCATGTCCTCCATGCCGGAGGCCGTCTTTATCGAATTGCCGCCGGTGTCGAAAGTGACGCCCTTGCCGACGAAAGCAATCGGGCTGTCCTTGGCCTTGCCGCCGTTCCATTGCATGACGGCCAGGCGGGCACCACGCGGCGAGCCTTGCGCGACGCCAAGCAGCGCGCCCATGCCGAGCTTCTTCATCTCCTTTTCGACCAGGATCTCGACCGCGACGCCGAGCGCTTCCAGTTCGTTGGCGCGGGCGGCGAATTCCACTGGCCCGAGCATATTTGCCGGTTCGTTGACCAGATCGCGCGCCAGGAGCACCCCGTCGATCACCGCCGCCTCGTCGGCGAAGGCCTTTTTCGCCGACGCCGGATCAGTGGTGTGGATGGTCACCTTGACCGGCTTTTTGGGCTCGGCCTTCTTGGTATCGCGCTGGCCGTCGCCGTTGTCCTTTTTCGTCTTGTACTTGTCGAAAGCATAGCTGCGCAGAAGAATGCCCGCGGCAAGTTGTGCCGCCTGCCTGCCGCCGACGTCAGCACCCGGTAGATCGAGCACGACGGCCACCTCTGTCGCCTTGCGCAAGGACGCAGCGATCGTGCCACCAAGCTTGAGCCAGGCATGATCGTCGAGCCCCGAGACCTTGCCGGCGCCGACCGCCACCAACCGGTCGAGTGATGTGCCCTCCGGCGCCAGCACTTCGACCAGGCCGGCGAACTTGCCGGAAAAGTCGGCCACCGGAAACGCCCGCTCCAGGGTGTTTGCCGGATCGCAAGCCTTTGCCGCGTTGCCGAGACCGCCATCGTTGGCCGCCAGCACGAAGACACTGCCGTTTTTGGGCACTGCGAATTTGGCGAAGGCGATCGAAGGTCTCGAGGTCATCATGTCCTGCTTTCGGGAACGGCGTTGGGTTTTCGGGAGAGTGCCTTGACGAAACTAGATATTTGGCTGTTTCCGACCGGAAGCACCACCCCAATTTTCAATCATCGTCGCTGCCTGACGATCTGCTGCGTGATTGCGATGGCCTGGATGCGGGCATTGGCGAAGCAACCGCGAATGCTTGGCCGCATGCCGGTAAACCACAGGCCGGGCAGTTTCGGGTCGGTCTCGCCGCCGTTGCAGCCACGGCGGCCATGACCGTGATCGGCGCGACATTTGGTCGTTTTCCGGCATTTGGCAAGACTTTGCCGGAATCCAATCCCATATGGCGGATGGAATCGATGGCGATTCGTCGCGGCACGGCCCCGCTTTTCTGCCGCAACGTGTTGTTAACCATTGATGTTCGCCCTTTCTTATCCATTGCCGCCGACACTCCAGCCCACCGGAAATATCGATGTGGGACGGGAACCCGATCGAACCGCCAACGGACCGGTTGTACAGGCGTCGCCGGGCGACTACCTTGTCTGGAGGCATGATGCCGTTCGGCAAAATCGAGAAAAGCCTTCATGAAGGTCGTTGAACGCTACATCATGCGTCGTGCGTTGGCGGTCTTCCTGGCAGCGCTCATCTGGACGCTGGCGATCGTTTGGACGACGCAGGTGCTCGCCCGCATCGACCTCGTCACCGACAGCGGGCAGTCGGCGCTGACCTTCTTCGAGGTCGCTGCGCTGATCATTCCGTCGATCGTCCCGATCGTCGTGCCTTTCGCCCTGGTGGTCGCGGTCGCTCAGACACTGAGCGCGATGAATTCCGATTCTGAGCTTGCCGTCTTGAACGCGGCGGGCGCTTCGCGCTGGACCATCGCCAGGCCGATCATGCTCCTGGCGCTGGCGGCCAGCGTCTTTTCGTTTGCCGTCGACAATGGCGTCGATCCCTATGCACGACAGAAAAACCGCGAACTGGTGGCGTCGTCGCGCGCCGATCTGTTGTCGCTGATCATCCAGGAAGGCACCTTCCGCAAGATCGAGGACGGCCTGTTCCTGCAGATTGGCGAGCGGCTTCCGGACAACCGCCTTGGCGGCATTTTCGTCGCCGATTCACGCGAAGAAGGCGTCAACCTCATCTACTACGCCAAGAGCGGCGCCATCATCGAAAGCGGCGACGAGAATGTGCTGATGATGAACGACGGCGTCATCCATCGCGAAACACTGGCCGGCGATCTTTCGGTCATCCGGTTCACCTCCTATGCCTTCGACCTGTCCGCCTTCATGTCGGCTTCATCGGACGTCTTGCTTTTGCCGAAGGACCGGACGACCCAGTACCTGCTCAATCCCAGTCCGAACGACAAGATATTCCAGAAAAGGCCGAACAAGTACCTGGCCGAGCTCCACCAGCGTTTTTCCGAATGGTCCTATTCACTCGTCTTCGCGCTGATCGCGCTTGCGGTTGCGGGAGACGCGCGCTCCCATCGCGAGGCGCGCATTCATCCGCTGATCACGGCGATCGCGATTGCGCTTTTCGTGCGCTGGCTTGGTTTCTTTGCCGCCGGCAAGGCCGACAACGTTCCGCAATACGCCTATATGGTCTACGGCGTTCCTATCGTGGCGTCCGCGGTCGCGATCTGGTTCATCGTCTCCAACCGGACCATGGAACTGCCGGTCGCCTGGGCCGACTGGATGACGAATTTCGCCGGCCGCTTCGGTGACGGCTGGAGCGCCCTGAAGCTCCGCTTCGCCAGGCGCGGCGCTTCTGGCCAAGGAGCCGGCTGATGGGCTGGGTACGCTAATGGGCTGGACACGCTGATGGGCTGGACTCTGGGCAGATACTTCTTCTTCCGGTACGTGACGATCACCATCTGGTTCTTCATCGGCCTCCTGGCGCTTGTGTTCCTGATCGACTTCACCGAGCTTTCCGGCCGCACGACCGGCTTGCCGGGTTTCACCTATGGCACGGCGTTCGCCATTTCAGGGTTGCGGATGCCGATGATCATGCTGCAGACGGTGCCGTTCGTCGGCCTGTTCTCGGCAATGGCGACGCTGGTCTCGCTCAATCGCAGATATGAACTGGTCATCGCGCGTTCCGCCGGCGTGTCCGCATGGCAATTCCTGTTGCCGTGCTGCATCGGGGCGCTGCTGTTCGGGATGTTGTCGGTCGGCGTCATCAATCCGATCGCCGCGTATGCGTATTCCTGGTCCGAAAAAATTGAAACCCAGCTCCGCTCCGGCGAGTCGAACACCGTCTCGGCCGACGCCGAGCCATGGATCCGGCAGAAGACCAGTTCCGGCGATACCATTATCGGCGCGCGCGCCGTTCTCAATCAGGGCCTGGAGATGGCCGACGCCGTCTTCTTCGTCCTCAACCCGCAAGGCGACATCGTCGAACGCAAGGACGCGGCGCACGCCTTTTTGCGGGATGGCTATTGGGAACTGCAGGACGTCAGGGTTTTCCGGGATGGCAACATCCAATCGGTGCCAACCGACCGGATACCCACCAATCTCAAGCCCGAATTCGTGCAAGAGCGGCTGGCGCGCCCGGAAACTATCCCTTTCTACGATCTGCCCGGCAAGATCGAGGTTGCCCGCTCCTTCGGCCTCAAGGCGAACGCGTTTGCCATGCAGTTTGATTCACTGGTAGCGCTGCCGTTCCTTCTCGTCGCCATGACGCTGATCGCCGCAACGGTGTCGATGCGATTTGCGAGGATGGGACAATCCGCGACGATGATTCTGGGTGGCGTCCTGGCCGGGTTTCTGCTTTATGTCGTGACAGTGCTGGTCAAGGCATTCGGCGTGGCGGGATTCGTACCCACAGTCGTGGCCGCATGGGTTCCGGTTGTCGTGGCAATGTTCTTCGGGGTGACTTTCTTGCTGTACAAGGAAGACGGCTAGTGAGGGGGGCGGTTTTGCGCATCCATAGACAGGCCGGTTCGGCGCGCCTCTATGGGGCGAGCGCCTTGGCATGCCTGCTCGCTTGTGCCGTCCCGAGTATTCCGGCTTTTGCCCAGGATATCAGCGACATGGCAGCCGACGTTCCCGCTGGCTCGCAAATGCTGCTGGCGGCAGATACGCTGGTCTATGATAACGACAACCAGACAGTGACGGCCGTCGGCGGCGTGCAGATCGATTATGGCGGCAACCGCCTCGTCGCCCAGCGGGTCGAATACAATCGCAACACCAAGCGGCTCGTGGCCAGCGGCAATGTCGAGGTCGTCAACAGCGACGGCACCAAAATCTATTCGCAGCACGTCGACATTACCGACGATTTCGCCGACGGCTTCGTCAACGCGCTGCGTGTCGAAACCGTCGACAAGGCCTATTTCGCCGCCGAAAGCGCGGAACGCATGGGCGGCGTGCTGACGACGTTCCACAACGGCGTCTACACGGCTTGCGAACCTTGCGAGGACAAACCGGACAAAGCGCCGACCTGGCGCATCAAGGCCCGAAAGATCATCTGGAACGGCGAGAAGAAGACGGTTCGCTTCGAGAATTCGAATTTCGAGTTCTTCGGTTTTCCGCTTGCCTATCTGCCGGCCTTCGAGATTGCCGACCCGACCGTCAAGCGCAAGAGCGGCTTCCTGATCCCCGGCATCTCCTACAAGAGCGACCTCGGCGTCGGGGTCAAAGTCCCCTACTATTTCGCGCTCTCACCAACTTACGACCTCACCGTCACCGGCAGCGGTTACACCAAGCAGGGCTTTCTCGGCGAAGCCGAGTGGCGCCAGCGCTTCAACAACGGCCAGTACAGCCTGAAGATCGCCGGCATCCGGCAAGAGGATCCCGACGAGTTCATCGACAGCGACGGGCACAATGTCGATTCGGGTGCGGCCGGCGACCCGAACAAGTTCCGCGGCATGATGGGCACCAAGGGCCAGTTCGCTATCAATCAGCGCTGGGACTTCGGCTGGGATGTCCTGTTGCAGACCGACAAGAACTTCTCACGCACCTACGCCATCGAAGACTTCAACGACAGTGTGCATCGCTCCTCGATCTACCTGACCGGCCTCAACGGCCGCAACTATTTCGACGTGCGCGCCATGCGCTTCGAGGTCCAGGAAGAGACGCTCTCTGACGATCCGACCGCACGGGCCGGCAAGCAGCCCTGGGTGCTGCCCTCGCTCGACTACGCCTACATCCCCGACATGGCGGTGGGCGGCGGGCAGTTGTCGCTCAATGTCAACGCGCAGGCCATCAGCCGCGACAGGCTAGATAGGGTCCTTGCCGATCCGAACAACGCCGCGTCCGTCACCAGTGTCCGCGGCATTGAGGGCCAGTCGGGCCGTCTCACCGCCGAAGCGGAGTGGAAGCGCACCTTCACCACTGATGGCGGGCTGCTGCTGACGCCGCTGCTGGCGCTCCGCGGTGACGCCGGCTATGTCAACGCCTCTTCGGGATCGCTCAATGCCATCAATCAGATGGCGTCTAACCTCGGCGTCGACGACGATACGCGATCGTCGCTCGCCCGCTTCATGGCGACTGCCGGGCTGGAAATGCGTTGGCCGGTGCTGTTCTCGTCGACCAGTTCCAGCCACATCTTCGAGCCGATGGCGCAGGTGTTCGTGCGTCCGAACGAGCAATATGTCGGCGGCCTCGCTGTTCCCAACGAGGACGCCCAGAGCTTCGTCTTTGACGCCACGACATTGTTCGAGCGCGACAAGTTCTCCGGTTACGACCGCTTGGAAGGCGGCACGCGCGCCAATGTCGGGCTGCGCTATTCCGGCGCCTATGACAATGGCTGGAGCACCAACGCGCTTTTCGGCCAGTCCTACCAGCTTGACGGCCAGAACTCCTTCGCCGCGCCGGACCTGGTCAACGTCGGCGCCGATTCGGGCCTGGAGACCGCGACCTCCGATTATGTCGGCCTTGTCGGTTTCAACAGCCCCAGCGGGCTGTCCGGCTCGGTCAGCGGCCGTTTCGACGAGCAGAGCTTCGAGGTTCGCCGCGCCGAGGTGAAGGCAGCCTATTCCGGCCTGCCGATTTCGTTCAGCGCCAAATATGCCTTCATCCAGGCGCAGCCGCTCTACGGCTTCACGACCGATCGTCACGAGGTCACGCTCGGCGCCTCGACGCAACTTGCAGAGAACTGGCGTGTCTTCGGTACCGGCACCTACGATCTGGAGCAAAGCGTCCTGGTCAAGGATGGGGTCGGCTTTGCCTATAGTGATTCATGCTTCACCTATTTGATGACATTCTCGGAATCCCGCGATCTGAGCACCAAGGAAGTGTCGCAGAACATCGGTTTCAACCTGTCGTTCCGCACGCTCGGCGACTTCGGCTCGACACAAAGCTCCTTCAACACTGTCCAATAGCAGATGACTGGCCATTGCAGGCGCCTGGCCAGGAACAGGCGACTGGCCAACAACGGACGGGCGGGACGGGCGGCCGGCCAACGCGTCAGCCCGAAAATCGGAATTGATTTTCGGAAAGCACGATGCGTAGATTCAAAGCGTTAGAGCGTGCTTTGTGCGTCCAAGTGTACGCACGTCGCTTCTAACGACATCGTTTCGCCGCATAAGGCAGGCACGGGTTCCAGCTCCCTCAAAATGGGATAAAATTTGGCCGGAACCGAGATAGAATTGGGATGCTTTCGATGAGGAAATACCTCTTTTCGGCAGGGTTCGCGCTGCTGGTGGCGGCGACCTCGGCCTCGATCACCATGATGACGCCGCCGGCTTTTGCCAGCCAGATCAAATACGTCGTCAACAACGTACCGATCACCACCGGCGACATCCAGCATCGGGCTGCTTTCCTGCGCCTGCAGCGCAAGAAAGGCAACGCCGCCGAGGAAATGATCGAGCAGACGCTCCGCGTCGCCGAAGCCAGGCGTCTCGGCATCCGCATCAGTGACGCCCAGGTCGACGCCGCCTATCAGCGCTTTGCCACGACCAACAAGATGCAGCTCAAGCAACTCGATGGCGTCATGGCGCAGTCCGGCGTCGGCAAGGAGCATTTCAAGGAGTTCATCCGCTCCCAGATGGCCTGGAACCAGGCGCTGACCGCGCGCCATCGCTCCGAGAGCGGCGGCGCGTTGAGCGAGCAGGACGTGGTGAGGCGCATGCTCGACAATGGCGGCACCAAGCCGACCGCCATGGAGTACATGCTGCAGCAGGTCATCTTCGTCGTGCCGGCGGCCGAGCGCAGCGCGACGCTGTCCAAGCGCAAGCGCGAGGCCGACGCCATGCGCGCCCGCTTCAACGGCTGCAACACCTCGCGCGAATTTGCCAAGGGCCTGATCGACGTCACCGTTCGCGATCTCGGCCGGATACTGGCGCCGCAATTGCCGCCGGACTGGGCCGACCAGATCAAGGCCACCAAGGTCGGTGGCGCCACCCCCACGCGCGAAACAGACCGCGGCGTCGAGTTCATCGGCATCTGCTCGTCGCGCGAAGTGTCCGACGATAAGGCCGCCCAGATGGTGTTCCAGAGCGAAGGCTCGAGTGGCAAGGACGCCGACGAGATCTCCAAGAAGTATGTCGAGGAGTTGCGGAAGAAAGCCCGCATCGTCGAGCGCTGAAGTCGCCAGAGGCAGCGCTTCCGCTGGCGCTGAGCGCCGGCGATCCATCTGGTGTCGGGCCAGAAATCGCCATTGCCGCCTGGCAGGCGCGCGACAGCGCCGGTGTGCCGCGCTTCTATCTTATCGCCGATCCGGCGTTGATTGCCGCACGGGCGCGCCTGCTCGGGGCCGATGTGCCAATCACGGAGACAGTGCCAGCCGAAGCGGAGCGCGTCTTTGCACGCGCACTGCCCGTCGTGCCGCTTGCCGCCCGCTTCGTCGACGGCCCCGGCCGGCCGGACCCAGCCAACGCCGCTGGCATCATCGAGGCCATCGACCGCGCTGTTGATGACTGCCTTGGCGGCCGCGCAGCGGCGGTCGTTACGTGCCCGATCGCCAAGAAGCCGCTCTACGATGCCGGCTTCCGTTTTCCCGGCCACACCGAGTATCTGGCGCATCTGGCGACGCTCCACACCGGCGCACAAGCGATGCCAGTGATGATGCTTGCCGGTCCCGAGTTGCGCACGGTTCCGGTCACCATCCACATTGCGTTGCGCGAGGTGCCGAAAGCGCTGACGACGGACTTGATCATCGCGACCGCCCGCATCACCGCCGCCGACCTCGAACATCGCTTCGGCATTGCCAAGCCGCGGCTTGCCATTGCGGGCCTCAATCCGCATGCCGGCGAAGGCGGTGCGATGGGCGATGAGGACGAGCGCATCATCCGCCCGGCAATCGAAAGGCTGAGGGCAGAGGGCGTCGACGCATTCGGGCCGCTGCCGGCCGACACTCTGTTCCATGCCCGCGCCCGAGCCGGCTACGATGTGGCGCTGTGCATGTATCACGACCAGGCGCTGATCCCGGCCAAGGCGCTGGCGTTCGACGAGGCGGTCAACGTCACGCTCGGCCTACCCTTCATCCGCACCTCACCGGATCACGGCACCGCCTTCGATATCGCCGGCAAAGGCATCGCCCGGGCCGACAGCCTGATCGCGGCGTTGAGGCTCGCCCGCAGACTTGCCGACATCGGGACGAAAGCTGCCGTCGCATGAGCCTTTGCATGAGAGCGGTCGCATGAGCATCGACGGGCTGCCGCCGTTGCGCGCGGTGATCGAACGCCATGGGTTGCAGGCGAAAAAGGCGCTCGGCCAGAATTTCCTGCTCGACCTCAACCTGACCGGCAAGATCGCGCGCGCCGCCGGCCACCTGACGGGCGCCACGGTGATCGAGGTCGGTCCGGGTCCCGGTGGCCTGACTCGGGCGCTGCTTTCCCACGGCGCTGGTCGGGTCATCGCCATCGAACGCGACGAGCGCTGCCTAGCAGCGCTCGCGGAGGTGTCCGATCACTATCCGGGCCGTTTGGAGATCATTGCCGGCGATGCGCTGAAGACGGATTTTGCAGCGCTTGCCAAAGGCCCACATGGGGACAATGGATCTGTGAGGATCGTCGCCAACCTGCCCTACAATATCGGCACCGAGCTTTTGATACGCTGGCTGACCGTCGCCGAGTGGCCGCCCTTCTACGCATCGATGACGCTGATGTTCCAGCGCGAGGTGGCCGAGCGCATCGTCGCCCGCCCCGGCAGCGATGCCTATGGCCGGCTGGGCGTGCTGGCAGGCTGGCGGACGGAGGCAAAAATCGCTTTCGACGTGCCGCCGCAAGCGTTCACGCCGCCGCCCAAGGTGGTGTCGTCGGTGGTGCATCTCGTGCCGCGGGCAAGTCCCCTGCCCACCGATGTCAAGAAGCTCAGCCGCGTCACCGAAGCGGCCTTCGGCCAGCGTCGCAAAATGCTGCGGCAGAGCGTCAAGAGCCTCGGCGGCGAAGCCCTGCTCACCCGCGCCGGCATCGACCCGACCCGCCGCGCCGAAACGCTGGACGTCGAGGAATTCGTGCGACTGACCAACGCGGTGTGAAGCTCCGGACGGACGTTCGGCTTTCGATGCTTAGGGTAAGCAGGGCAGGAAACATGCCAGGAGACCCACAATGCCTGCCTATGTCTTTTCGGACGTCACGATACGCGACAACGGGGCGATCGAAGCCTATCGCACACGTGCCACAGCCTCGATTGCCCAGCATGGCGGACGCTATCTGGTGCGCGGCGGCCAGGTTGAAACGCTGGAAGGGAACTGGAATCCCGGGCCGCTGATCGTCGTCGAATTCCCCGACATGGAGCAGGCGCGGCGCTGGTACGGCTCCGCCGAATACGCCGCAGCACTGGAAATGCGCGATGCCGCGCTCAGTCGCAATCTGGTCATGGTCGATGGAATAGCGCCGTGAACGAAAGCACCAGCGGTCAGGACGTGAATTAATCCGTCTTCTCGTCGAGCAATCCCGAGACGAAATCGAACAGGCCGGGCCGCCGGTCGCGTCTGAGCCGCTCGGCGATGACGATGCCGCGCACTTCGGCGAAGGCACGGTCGAGATCGTCGTTGATGATGACGAAATCATATTCCTTCCAATGCTCGATCTCGTTGCGCGCGTTCTTCAAACGCGTCTCGATCACCGATTCCTGGTCCTCGGCGCGGCGCTTCAGCCGCGCCTTCAATTCTTTCATCGAGGGCGGCAGGATGAAGATCGAGACGATGTCGGCGCGCATCTTCTCCTTGAGCTGCTGGGCGCCCTGCCAGTCGATGTCGAACAGCATGTCGCGGCCCTGCGCCAGCGCCAGTTCGGCCGGTTCACGCGGCGTCGCATAGCAATTGCCATGCACTTCGGCCCATTCGAGTAGTTCGTCGGAATCGCGCAGCCGCTCGAACTCACGCATGGTGCGGAAATGATAATGGACGCCCTCGATCTCGCTGCCGCGGCGCGGCCGCGTGGTGACGGAGACCGACAGTTCGAGGCTGGAATCGCTTTCCAGAAGATTGCGCGCGATCGTCGACTTGCCGGCGCCGGACGGCGACGACAGCACGAGCATCAGACCGCGGCGGCGAATGCGGGAACCCAAATCCCTGGTAACCGTAGGCTCCTTGGCGACCATCAGGGTTACTCCAGATTCTGGACCTGTTCGCGAAACTGGTCGACGACCGCCTTCAGCTCCAGCCCTATGGCGGTGATCGCAGCGGCGTTCGACTTCGAACACAGCGTATTCGATTCGCGGTTGAATTCCTGCGCCAGAAAATCGAGCTTGCGGCCGATGGCTCCGCCGCCGGCCAGCAGCACCCGGCCGGATGCCACATGCGTTTTCAGCCGGTCGATCTCCTCGCGGATGTCGGCCTTGGTGGCCAGGAACGCCGCTTCCATATGCAACCGGCTGGCGTCGAGATTGGCGGAAGCATCCATCAGCAGCCGAACCTGCTCGGTAATCCGTTCGCGGATCACCGCCGGCTCGCGCGACGGATCGGCCTCGGCGCGCAGCGTCAGCGCCTCGATAGCGTCGATATGGCCGGACAGCAGCGAGCGCAGGGCGGCGCCCTCGCCCTGGCGTGCCTGCTCCAGCCCGCCCAGCGCCACTTCGAGCGCAGAGAGGATCGCGCTGTCGAGCGCCGCCCGCGCCTCTTCGGTTTCGGTGGTTTCGGGGATGTCGAGCACGCCGCGCAGCGAAAGCAGCCCGTCGGCTGTCGCAGGCGCTGCGCCGAACTGCTCCTGCAGCCGCTTGGCCAGTCCCGCCAGATCCCTCAGGAAGGCCTCGTTGACCACGGGCTGCGCCTGCTGGCCGGCGGCGCGGCCGACGGTCAGCGTTGCCTGGAAATTGCCGCGCGCAAAGCGCTTTTGCACCGTCTGCCTGACGGCCGGCTCCAGCCGCTCGAGGCCCTGCGGCAGCCGCAGCCTGACCTCGACGCTCTTGCCGTTGACCGACTTGACCTCCCAGGCGATCGACGTGCCGTCATGTTCGGCGACGGCCCGCGCAAAACCGGTCATGCTCTGCAAATTCATGATGCCCTTGCTTCCCCCTGGCGCATGATCCCGGAAGCGTTCCGGGCCAGATCGTGCGCGCTTCAAAATGCCGGAGCGCCTCTTCGCGCCGAATCGGACGCAAGGCGCTCCTGATCACACAAACGGGACGTCCCCGCCGTCAAACGAATCGGAGGGACGACTTCACAACCGTCCGGCGCTATTGCGCCGCTCCCGCATCGCCATCGCCGTCGTCAACCGGCGCATCGGTCTGACCTTCCACCTTGGCGGCGTCGGCCTTGGCAGCACCGGCCTTGGCGGCTTCATCGGCCAGCTTCTTCTGCAGCGCCCGGTAGCGGGCGACGTTCTCGTTATGCTCGGCGAGCGTCGCGGCAAAGACGTGACCGCCGGTGCCGTCGGCGACGAAATAAAGGTCGTCGGTCTTCGAGGGGTTGGCCACCGCTTCCAATGCCGCACGGCCGGGATTGGCGATCGGCGTCGGCGGCAAGCCGTTGATCAGATAGGTGTTATAGGGCGTCGGCTTCTTGATGTCCGACTGGTAGATCGGGCGGTCGGCGGGTTTGCCCTTGCCGCCGAACAAGCCATAGATAATGGTCGGATCTGACTGCAGCCGCATGCCCTTGGCCAGTCGGTTGAGGAAGACGGCCGCGACCCGTGAGCGTTCGTCGCCCTTGCCCGTCTCCTTCTCGACGATCGAAGCCAGGGTGACGAAGTCATCGACACTTGCCAGAGGCAGATCGGGGGCGCGCCGCTGCCAGACTTCCTCGACCAGCTTCTTCTGATCCGCCAAAAGCTTGTCGACCATCTGCTGGCGTGTCGCGCCGCGGGTGAAACGCAGCGTGTCGGTAGCAAGGCTGCCCTCGGGTGGAATGGTCGCCGGCATATCGCCGTCGAGCGCCGCCTGATCGGCGATGCGCTGCAGCGCCTGCTCGACAGTCAGCCCCTCGGGGACGGTCAGCGAATACATCACCGACTTGCCGCTCTTCAGCAACTCCATGATGTCGCGCATTGAGGCCCGCGGCTTGATCTCGTATTCGCCGGCCTTCAGTGCGGAATCATTGCCATAGGCGCGTACGCCAAGGCGGAAGATGCGCGCATCGCTGATCAGTCCGCGCCGCTCGAGCTGCTCTGCAATTTCCTGAACGCCGGTGTTCGGCTTGACCAGGAAGGTGTCGGCATTGGCCGACGGGCCGGGCTCGTTGAATTCCTGCTTGCCGAAATACAATGCAAAGCCGGCCGCCAGAACCAACAGCATCACCAAGGAGATGACGAAGTTCATGAACACGACGAATTGGCTGCGCGAAGCGCGCGAGCGCTTGGGCGGCGGCGTGCCGGCTTCAGGCCGCAATGCCTCGCTGGCTGTCTTCGGCACGATCGGACCCGACGGTGCAGACCGTTGCCCGAATTCCCCGTTGTCCGCCGCATTTGTGCTCATGGCGCCCTACCGTTTGATCTTGCAACGAATCCCCTTGGGCACAGTAGGGGCGAATATGGCAAAATTGCCGGCACGCATAGACCGTGCCGGTCGGCGGACCGGTCAGCCATTGTAGCGCTGGAAAACCAGCGAGGCGTTGGTGCCGCCGAAGCCGAAGGAATTGGATAGCGCCACATCGATCTGGCGGGCGCGCGGCTTGTGCGGCACCAGGTCGATCGCCGTTTGGCGCTCCGGGTTGTCGAGATTGATGGTGGCCGGCGCGATATTGTCGCGAATGGCGAGGATCGAAAAGATCGCCTCGGCGGCGCCCGCCGCACCCAGAAGATGGCCTATCGACGACTTGGTCGACGACATCGATATTTTCGACGCGGCGTTGCCCACCAGCCGCTCGACGGCGCCGAGCTCGATCGTGTCGGCCATGGTCGAGGTGCCGTGCGCATTGATGTAGTCGACGTCTGCGGGCGTCACCTTGGCCCGGTTCAGTGCCGCAACCATGCAACGGAAGGCGCCGTCGCCATCTTCGGCCGGCGCGGTGATGTGATAGGCATCGCCGGTCAAGCCGTAACCGGTGACCTCGGCATAGATCTTGGCGCCGCGCGCCTTGGCATGCTCCAGCTCCTCCAGAATGACGACGCCGGCGCCCTCGCCCATGACGAAACCGTCCCGATCGCGGTCATAGGGACGCGAGGCCGTTTCCGGAGCGTCGTTACGGTCGGTGGACAGCGCACGGCAAGCGGCGAAACCGGCGATCGACAGCCGCGTCACCGGCGCCTCGGCGCCGCCTGCGACCATCACGTCGGCATCGCCCCACATGATCAGCCGGGCGGCATCGCCGATGGCGTGCGCGCCGGTGGAGCAAGCGGTGACGACGGCGTGGTTGGGGCCTTTCAGCCCATGGCGGATCGAAACCTGGCCGGAGACGAGATTGATGATCTGGCCGGGGATGAAGAACGGGCTGATGCGGCGCGGTCCGCGCTCCTTCAGGACCAACGCGTTCTCGGCGATGCCTTCGATGCCGCCGATGCCGGAGCCGATCAGCACGCCGGTGGCGCACTGCTCCTCATGCGTCTTCGGCGCCCACCCCGAATCCTTCAGCGCCTCGTCGGCGGCCGCGATCCCGTAGAGGATGAAGTCGCCGATTTTGCGCAGTTCCTTCGGCTCGAGAACGGCCTCGGGATTGAAGGTGGCGTTCTCACCATTGCCGCGCGGAATGACGTGGGCGACCTTGCAGGCAAGATCCTCCACCTCGAACTCGGTGATGCGCTTGGCTGCGCTGCGGCCGGTCAGAAGTTCCTTCCAGCTATGCTCGAAACCTACGCCGAACGGCGAAAGCAGCCCAAGGCCCGTGACGACGACACGCCTCATCGCAGGTCCTCCTTGGTGATGACTGCAGATAGCGTCAGGCAGAAGCCTTATCGATGTACTTCACCGCATCGCCAACAGTCAGGATGGTTTCGGCCGCATCATCCGGGATCTCGACGCCGAATTCTTCTTCGAACGCCATGACGAGTTCGACCGTGTCGAGACTGTCCGCGCCCAGATCATCGATGAAGCTCGCCTGCTCCGTCACCTTGTCGGCATCGACGCCAAGGTGCTCGATAACGATCTTCTTGACGCGCTCTGCGGTGTCACTCATTTGGGCATCCTCGTCTTTTGTTTGTCTGTCTTCGTTAGCGGGCAGAATGCCGCTAATCAAGCTGAAAGATGGTCCTGCCGGAAACGCAACGGTGCCGGACCGGTTTTTGCCCGAACCGCCGGGTTGCGGGCCGCATTACACGAAAATCGGCCGGGGTCCAAGGTGAAAAGGGGTGTTTTCCCGTAACTGTCAAATCATCGCCATGCCGCCATTCACGTGAATGGTCTGGCCGGTGACATAGGCAGCTTCGTTGGAAGCGAGGTAGGCGACGGCGGAGGCGACTTCGGCGGTGGTGCCCATGCGCCGCGTCGGAATCGCCGCCATGATCGCCTCTTTCTGCTTGTCGTTGAGTTTGTCGGTCATTGCTGATTCGATGAAGCCCGGAGCGACGCAGTTGACGGTGATGTTGCGGGTGGCGATCTCCTGCGCCAGCGACTTGGAAAAGCCGATCATGCCGGCCTTGGAGGCGCAGTAATTGGTTTGGCCGGGATTGCCGGTGACGCCAACCACAGAGGTGATGTTGATGATGCGGCCATGCCGGCGCCGCATCATCGGATGGGTCAGTTCGCGGGTCAGCCGGAACACGGCGGTCAGATTGACCTCGAGCACCGTATCCCAGTCGGCGTCCGCCATGCGCACGAACAGCCCGTCCTTGGTGATGCCGGCGTTGTTGACGAGAATGTCGAGGCCTTCGAGTTCGGCCTCGACCTTCTGGCCCAGCGCCTTGACCTCGTCGCGATTGGAAAGGTTCGCCGGGAACAGCTTGACCCGGTCGCCGAGTTCGGCAGCCAGCGTTTCCAGCTTTTCGACGCGAGTGCCATGCAGGCCGACGACGGCGCCCTGCGCATGCAGCACCCTGGCGATTGCTTCGCCGATACCTCCCGATGCGCCTGTGACAAGCGCCTTGCGGCCGGTCAATTCGAACATGTCTTGTCTCCTGATCTAAGAGAACACCCTACACGGGCGGGGTCAAATCTCGGCGGTTATGCGAGCGCCGCCAGCGCCGCCTCGACCTCGGCCGGGGTGCCGACGGCGCTGGCGGCAGTGTCGCGGTTGATGCGCCGCGCCAGTCCCGACAGCACCTTGCCGGCGCCCACCTCGTAAAGCGTTGCAACGCCATTCGCGCCGAACCACTCCACGGTTTCGCGCCAGCGCACGCGGCCGGTCACCTGTTCGACCAGGCGGCGGGCGATTGCGTCCGGATCGCTGGACGGGGTGACCGATACGTTGGAGATCACGGGCACGAACGGCGCGTTCTTCGTGACACCGGCCAGCGCCTCGCGCATGACCTCGGCCGCCGGTGCCATCAGCGCCGAATGGAAGGGCGCCGAGACCTGCAAGATCAGCGCCCGCTTGGCGCCCTTTTCCATGCACAGTCTCGCCGCCAGTTCGACCGCCGCCTTGGCGCCGGAGATCACCAGTTGGCCACCGCCATTGTCGTTGGCGATCTGGCAAACTGAACCTTTGGCCGCTTCAGCGCAGGCGTCTTCGACATCGGCCTGTTCCAGCCCGATGATCGCCGCCATGGCGCCTTCACCGGCCGGCACAGCCGCCTGCATGGCATTGCCGCGGATACGCAAGAGCCGGGCCGCATCGGCGACCGAAACGAAACCGGCGGCGGCAAGTGCCGAATATTCGCCAAGCGAATGGCCGGCGACATAGGCGACCTTGTCCTTCAGCGAGAAGCCGCGCGATTCCAGTGCCCGGATCGCGGCGAGCGATACAGCCATCAGCGCCGGCTGGGCATTGGCGGTCAGCGTCAGCCTCTCTTCCGGCCCTTCCCAGATCAGCTTCGATAGGTTTTCGCCAAGCGCGTCGTCGACCTCTTCGAATATCTTCCGCGATTCCGAAAAGGCGTCGGCGAGGTCCTTGCCCATCCCGACAGCCTGGCTGCCCTGTCCCGGAAAGGTGAATGCGACGGCCATGTGTGGCTCCAAAGCGGCTGATTTTTCCTGCCTGTGACGCAAGGCGGGCGGGCAAGTCAAGTCCGCCATCAGCCCGACCCGGGCTGCTCCGGCTCGGCATCGGTGGCCGAGTACCTGTTCCAAAAGGCTTTTTGTCGATCACTCATGATGAAAATCGCTCACGATTCGTTTGCTGGCTCTTCTTATTTCAGCCACAGGCGCTAGCTTTTCGTGACATATCGATGACAGCTCAATGACACGTTTGTGTATGGTCGGGGGAATTGTAAGGTGGCAAGGACTAGGAAAGGCGTTGACAAAGTCGCGCCACAGTTTCTGGAAGGCGATCCGGCCACCGGCTATCTGCCGGGCCGGAAATGGCCTGTTATACGCTATGGCCTCGTCAGCCTTCTCGCCGCCACCATCCTGGTTTTTGCGATCGAATTGATCGTGCGCGGCGACTTTGCCGGCACCGTCGCCTTCTTCCTGCAGCCCTTCAAGCCGGGCTGGACCACCATCATCATCTTTGCGCTGATCCTGATCGGTCTCGACGCCGTGCTCGGCCGCAGCCATCAGAGCCTGATGATCGTCGCGCCGCTGACCCTGGCGCTGGCCTTTGTCGGCCATCAGAAATCGCTCTATCTCGGTGATCCGCTTTATCCGACCGATTTCCTCTATTCACGCCAGATCGTGGCGCTGATGCCGCTGCTGGTGCGCGAACGTCCGGGAACCGCCATCGCTTTGGCGGTCGGTATCGTCGGTAGCCTGTCGCTGCTCGTTTATGGCTGGCGGCTGTGGCACCGCCGGGTACCGGCGCTCAGCCGCAAGGGTCGCCTGGCCCGGCTGACGCTGACCGTGCCGCTGCTCGCCTTCTTCGTCTCGATCATGGATTACGCGACCTTCTCATGGACCCGTGACCGGCTACAGATCATCCCGATCATGTGGGACCAGAAGGAAAACTACGCCTCCAACGGCTTCGCGCTCGCCTTCGCGCTCAACGTGCCGATGGCCCATGTCTCGGCGCCTGCCGGTTATTCCGACAAGTCAATCGCGGCGATCGACAGGTCTGATGTGACGGCCTCCGTACCGGCCGAGAAGCCCGACATCATTATCGTCATGAGCGAATCCTTCTGGGATCCGACCGAGCTGCCCGGCGTCACCATCACGCCCGACCCGATTCCCACCGCGCGAGCGCTGCGCTCGGGCCATGTGTTCTCACCCGAATTCGGCGGCATGACCGCCAATGTCGAGTTCGAGGCGCTGACGGGCTTTTCCAACGCCTTCCTGCCGGCCGGCAGCATCCCCTATCAGCAATATGTCCGCGCGCCGGTGCCGTCGATGGCGACATTCCTGAAGAGCCAGGGCTATGCGACGCGCGCCATCCATCCGGGCACGAGCTGGTTCTGGAACCGCACGCCGGTCTATGCGGATTTCGGCTTCGACGAGTTCAAGTCGGAGGAAAACATGCCATACCTCGAAAAGCGCGGGCCGCTGGCCTCAGATGCGGCGATGACCGACGAGATCATCCGCGAGGCCGACGCCACCGACGATCCGTTCTTCTTCTTCGCCGTCAGCCTGCAAAACCACGGACCCTACGAGCCGAACCGCTACTACAATCCGACCCATAAGGTGCAGGCGCCGACCAGCCAGTGGGCAAAGGATTCGCTGCTGAGCTTCACAGAGGGTGCAGCCGATGCCGACAAGGGCCTCGAACGGCTTGTCGAATGGGCGAAGAACCGCGAACGGCCGACGGTCATCGCTTTCTTCGGCGACCATCTGCCGCCGCTCGGTCCGGTCTATGTCGAAACCGGCTTCCTCAAGGACAATGTCGCGCCGCGCAAAGAGCCGCCTGACCAGATGCTGCTGCATCACCGGACGCCGCTGATCGTATGGTCGAACCGCGCCGGTCCGGCCGCGGATATGGGCGCTGTCAGTCCCGCTTTCCTGCCTTACCATATCCTGACCACGGCCGGGATCAGCCACCCCTACTACACCGGCTTTCTCGGCCAGATGCGCAAGCGTTATAGTGTCGTCGACCGCAATCTGCTGTTGACGCCGGCAGGCGAGGCCACGCCGGACTGGGCGCGCAAGAAGAAAATCGACCCGGCCATCCGCGATTTCCGTCTGCTGCAATACGACATGATGTTCGGCAAGCGCCGTGCAGCGCCCGATTTCTTCCCGGAAACGGTGAAGAAGCTCGTCCCGCACACAAGCTGAAGATGCCGCGACATGTGGTCCTTGGAGCGGCGGGTCTTCGGCTCGCCCTTGCCTTGCGGCCAAATTCCTGTATAGACGCCCGCAATCTGCCGGTCCTTGCTGGGGGCTGAACGGAGGGCCGGAGGTTTTTTCGAACACCTTCGTGTGGAGCCAGAAGTGCTTCCGCCTCCCGTGTCTCCGCTCTCGACCGTCTCGTCATGCTCCTTTCTTCTCCGCCCCCCTCTCCAGGGATCGGCGGGTCAGAGAAGTTGCAGAGGCTTTTGCCGCCGGGAACCGGGAGAGAAACGAAGAAAGGCAAAGAACAATATGGCTCTTTACGAACATGTGTTTCTTGCCCGGCAGGACCTCTCGCAGCAGCAGGTCGATGCGCTTGTCGAACAGTACAAGGGCGTCATCTCAGCGAATGGCGGGTCCGTCGGCCGGGTCGAGAACTGGGGACTGAAGTCCCTCACCTACCGGGTCAACAAGAACCGGAAGGCATACTACACGCTGATGGACATCACCTGCCCGCCGGCCGCGCTCAACGAGATGGAGCGCCAGATGGGCCTGTCCGAGGATGTGCTGCGTTTCCTCACCATCAAGGTCGATGCGCATGAGGAAGGCCCGTCGGCGATGATGCAGAAGCGCGAAGAGCGCTCGGAACGCGGCGGTTTCGGCGACCGCGACCGCGGCCCACGCTCGTTCGGCGACCGTGATCGCGGCGACCGTGGTGATCGCCCGCCGCGCAGCTTCGGTGGCGATGCTGGTGCAGATCGTGGTCCGCGCCGTCCGCGCGAAGGTGTTGAAGGGGGTGCAGAATAATGGTCGACATCAATCAGATCCCGACCCGGCGCCCGTTCCATCGCCGCCGCAAAACCTGCCCGTTCTCCGGCGCCAACGCGCCCAAGATCGACTACAAGGACGTACGTCTTCTGCAGCGCTACATTTCCGAGCGCGGCAAGATCGTGCCGTCGCGCATCACCGCCGTCAGCCAGAAGAAGCAGCGCGAGCTCGCCAAGGCGATCAAGCGCGCCCGCTTCCTCGGCCTGCTGCCCTACGTGGTTCGCTAACACTCTCTCAGCGGGCGGTTTCGCCGCCCGCTTTTCCCACGGCGACGGGCGCCGCAGGGTTGCCATCAAATCCCGGGTTGAGGTGAAGACCTCTAACTGCCGCGACAGGCAGGACAGCGACATAGGCGGCGACGCCCTCAGCTTCCTGACCTGTTCCCAGACAATTCGGCGTCGATGCCAGTGATGCGGCGCCCAAACGAAGGAACAAAACCATGGAAGTCATTCTTCTCGAGCGCGTTTCCCGCCTCGGCCAGATGGGCGATACCGTCAGGGTCAAGGATGGATTCGCCCGCAACTTCCTGCTGCCGCAGGGCAAGGCGCTGCGCGCCAACGAAGCCAACAAGAAAAAATTCGAAGGTCAGCGTGCCCAGCTCGAAGCCCGCAACCTCGAGCGCAAGTCCGAGGCCATGCAGATTTCGGAAAAGCTCGACGGCAAGAGCTTCATCGCCGTGCGTTCGGCCGGCGAAACCGGCCAGCTCTACGGCTCGGTGTCGACCCGCGACATCGCCGAGTTGCTGACGGCAGAGGGCTTTTCGGTCAACCGCAACCAGATCCTGCTCAACCAGCCGATCAAGACCATTGGCCTCACCAATGTGGCGATCGCGCTGCATCCGGAAGTCGAGGTCACCATCACGCTCAACATCGCCCGCACGGCCGACGAAGCCGAGCGCCAGGCCAAGGGCGAGACGCTGACCACCGCCGAAGCCATCTATGGCGACGACATCAACGACAATGCGCGCCCGGACAACTTCTTCGACCCTAATGCAGAGTTCGAAGGCGGCGAAGATAACGGCTGATTGCACGTCACAAGGCGTCAGAGCGGCGCTTTAAAACATTTCGTCGGCTTCCAGTCATTTCTGGACCAATGCCCGGGCCCCTCGCCCGGGCATTTTTGTGCCAAAAGGAACTTTTCGAACCCCTATATATTGATGCAGAGTAGGACAGGCTGTCTGACCGAGAGGGGACGTTTGGTCATGAATATTCTGCTGAAACGCATTCTCGACCGCCTGGTGCGCACCGGCAATCTCAAGGTGACCGGACCGAAGGGCTTGTCGGTGACTTTCGGCGACGGCAGCGGCGAGCCGGTGCACATGCACATCAAGACGGCGCATGCCGAGCGTGCCATCACCTTCGATCCGATGCTTGCGGTGCCGGAAGCCTATATGGACGGCGAACTCGACATACTCGAGGGCGGCGTGCTGGGGGTGATGCGCATCGCCTTCCAGAACATGGGCAGCGGCGGCATCGACGCCACCTGGTCGAAGGCGATCGAGGGCCTGCGCCACGCCTTCCGTCGCCTCCAGCAGATCAACACAGCGGCGCGCGCGCGCCGCAACGTGCAGCGCCACTATGATCTGTCGGGCGATCTGTACAGGCTCTTTCTCGACGAGGACATGCAGTATTCATGCGCCTATTTCGAGCAGCCGGACATGACGCTCGACGAGGCGCAGGCCGCCAAGAAGCGCCACATCGCCGCCAAGCTCAGGCTGAAGGCCGGCCAGACGGTGCTCGACATCGGCTCCGGCTGGGGCGGGCTAGGTCTCTATCTCGCTAAGTCCTTCGACGTCGACGTGCAAGGTGTGACGTTGTCGACCGAGCAGCATGGCGTGGCCACCGACCGCGCCCATGCGCAAGGCCTGGAAAACCGCGCGCATTTCGAATTGAGGGATTATCGCGAGCTTAACGAGCGCTTCGACCGCATCGTCTCGGTCGGCATGTTCGAGCATGTCGGCGTCAATCACTTCCGCACCTTCTTCGACAAATCGGCGACGCTTTTGAAGCCGGACGGCGTCATGCTGCTGCACACGATCGGCCGCTCCGGCGCGCCGTGGGCAACCAGCGCCTTCATCCGCAAGTACATCTTTCCGGGGGGCTACATCCCCTCACTCTCGGAAGTGATGCCGGCGATCGAAAAGTCGGGCCTCATCGTCACCGACATCGAAGTCCTGCGGCTACATTACGCCGAGACACTGAAGCATTGGAGCGCGCGCTTCGCCGCCAACCGCGACAAGGCCAAGGCGATCTATGACGAACGGTTCTGCCGTATGTGGGAGTTCTATCTGGCAGCTTCGGAAGCTGCCTTCCGCTGGCAGGATCTGGTGGTCTTCCAAATCCAGATTGCCAAGAAGAACGACACGCTGCCGATGTCTCGCGACTATATGGCCAAATGCGAGAAGGCGTTGCAGATGCGCGACATGGGGCATCGCCAAAAAGCCCCTGCCGCCAAGCCTACGCGGCGCCGCAAGGTAGCGGATATGGAATAGACTGCCGGCGATCACACCATTGCCGCTTGCCATTGCCGGCTCGCACGCTGAAAAAGGTCTCGTCGTCGCCGCGAGACTTTTTTCATGACCTATCTCATCTACATCGTTGCTGCCCTTGCCGAGATCGCCGGCTGCTTTTCGGTCTGGGCGTGGTGGCGGCTGGGAAAGTCGCCGCTGTGGCTGGCGCCGGGCCTGGCCTCCCTCGCCCTGTTCGGCTTCCTGCTGGCGCTGGTAGACATCAGTGCGGCGGGCCGCGCCTATGCCGCCTATGGGGGCATTTACATCGCTGCCTCGCTCGGATGGCTGTGGCTGGTGGAAGGCGTGCGCCCCGACCGCTGGGACCTTGCCGGTTCGGCGCTCTGCATCGTTGGCGCCTCGGTCATCCTGCTCGCACCTCGGGGTGCCTGAGCTATGGAATTGCCTGTCCCGCTTCGACAGGGCGTCGAGCGTCTCCTCGAAAAAGTGCCACTGCCGATGCTGAAGCAAGCGGCAAAAACGCTATCGGACCGTTACCGTGCCGAATTGCGTGACGGCCGCCTGCATATGGCCGAGGAGATGGCGGTCAAGGCCTACTTGGCGGCGCGGCTGCCGGCGACCTATGCCGCCGTCCGTGCCAGCCTCGATGCGCTCAGCGACGCAAGACCCGATTATGCGCCGAAAACCCTGCTCGATGTCGGCGCAGGCCCGGGGACCGTGCTTTGGGCCGCGCTCGATCTCTGGCCCGACCTCGAGCAGGCGGTGCTGATCGAGGCGAGCGCCGCGGTGCGCCAGGTCGGCGAGGCGCTTGCCACTGAGGCGATGACGGCCAGGGTCGCCTGGCTGGCCGGCGATGTCACCATCGACCTTGCCGATCTCAAGCCGGCCGAGTTGGTCACCTGCGCCTATGTGCTGGACGAGATCGGACCGGCGTCGCTGCCAAAACTCATCGACCGGCTCTGGCACCTGGCCGACGACACGCTGCTGGTCGTCGAGCCGGGCACGCCGGCCGGATGGCAGCGCATCCTCGCCGTGCGCCGGCACCTGATCGAGGCGGGCGCGCATGTGCTTGCGCCCTGCCCGCATGAGGCACCCTGCCCGCTCGCGCCGCCCGACTGGTGCCATTTTTCGCGCCGTGTCGCGCGTTCGCGCCTGCACCGGCTGGCCAAGGATGCCGACGTGCCGTGGGAGGACGAGAAATTCATTTACGTCGCCGGCTCCCGCCACGCTGTTGCCCCGCCGCAGGCACGTGTGATCGCACCGCCGAAATCGGGCTCCGGCAAGGTCCTGCTGAAACTTTGCGAAAAGGACGGCAGTGCCGACGAGAAACTGTTCACCAAGCGCGACGGCGAGATGTTCAAGGCCGCGCGGCGGCTCGACTGGGGCGACGCGCTGCCGGAGTGATTGGCAGCTATTTTCCTGTTTTGTTCTCGCCCGAGAACGGCTAGGCTCGCCATCTTGATTCGAGTCAATCGAGATTCTTTCCACCGAAAGATCTTGGCTGTGAATCGCGGGCACCAAAGCCGATTGGATGGGGACTGATGCAGATAAGTCATCACCGACTTATCCCGTTCTGATATCGAGAGACCGGGATCGAAACCGGGGACATCATGGCAGAGGCAGCACGAAAATTCGGCGTGGCGGAAACACCGCTCTATCGCGAGGCACCGAATAACATCGAGGCCGAGCAGGCGCTGCTCGGCGCGATCCTCGTCAACAACGACGCCTTCTACCGCGTCTCGGACTTCCTGAAATCCGACCATTTCTACGAGCCGCTGCACAGAAAAATCTTCGAAGTCGCCGCCGAGCTCATCCGTATGGGCAAGATAGCGACGCCGATCACGCTGAAGACCTTCCTGCCGGCCGACGAGAAGGTCGGCGACATGACGGTTGCGCAATACGTCGTACGGCTGGCCGTCGAAGCGGTCACCGTCGTCAACGCCGCCGACTACGGCCGCGCCATCTATGATCTCGCCACGCGACGCGCACTGATCACCGTCGGCGAAGACATGGTCAATATCGCCTATGACGCGCCGGTCGACATGTCGCCGTCCGAGCAGATCGAGGATGCCGAGCGGCGCCTGTTCGAACTGGCCGAGACCGGCCGCTATGATGGCGGCTTCGAGAGCTTCACCGACGCGGTCAAAACCGCCGTCGACATGGCCAACGCCGCCTATATGCGCGACGGGCACCTGTCGGGCGTCGCCACGGGCCTGCGCGATCTCGACCGCCGCATGGGCGGCCTGCAGCCGTCCGATCTAATCATCATCGCCGGCCGCCCCGGCATGGGCAAGACGTCACTCGCCACCAACATGGCCTTCAACATCGCCGAAGCCTATGTCCCGGCACAACAGGCCGACGGCTCGTTCAAGGCGGCCAATGGCGGCGTCGTCGGCTTCTTCTCGCTCGAAATGTCGTCGGAACAGCTCGCCACCCGCATCATTTCCGAGCAGACCGAAATCCCGTCGTCGAAAATCCGCCGCGGCGAGATCAGCGAGATGGACTTCGAAAAGCTGGTCGCCTGCTCGCAGACCATGCAGAAGATCCCGCTGTTCATCGACCAGACCGGCGGCATCTCGATCGCCCAGCTTTCGGCGCGCGCGCGGCGGCTGAAGCGCCAGCGCGGCCTCGACGTCATCGTGATCGACTATATCCAGCTGATGCAAGGGTCGAGTGCCAAATCCTCACAGAACCGCGTGCAGGAGATCACCGAGATCACCACCGGCCTGAAGGCGCTGGCCAAGGAGCTTGCCGTGCCGATCATTGCGCTGTCGCAGCTGTCGCGTCAGGTCGAAAGCCGGGACGACAAGCGCCCGCAGCTTTCGGATCTGCGCGAATCGGGTTCGATCGAGCAGGACGCCGACGTGGTGATGTTCGTCTACCGCGAGGAATACTATCTGAAGAACCGCGAGCCGAAGCCCGGCACCGACGAATACATCAAATGGGAAAACGAGATGAACGAGATGCGCGGCAAGGCCGAAGTCATCATCGCCAAGCAACGCCATGGGCCGACCGGCTCGGTCAGCCTCGCCTTCCAGGGTGAATTCACCCGCTTCTCCGACCTCGCCGAGGAGCATCATATTCCGGACAGGTTCGAGTAGCCGTTTGTCCGACGTCGCACCAAAGATGCGGGATAGCAGCGCTCTATGGCGCCCCCCTCTGTCCTGCCGGACATCTCCCCCACAAGGGGGGAGATTGGCCGTCACCTACGCCGGTCCTCTTTTCCGCAACGTTGAAAATTGGCGAAACCCGACGGGCAGTCCGATCTCCCCCCAAGTGGGGGAGATGTCCGGCAGGACAGAGGGGGGCGCGAAGGATCACGACGCTTGCCAGAGAGCCGGAAGGTAAGACTTTGGCTAAATCGCGCGTCCAGTTCATTTGCCAGAATTGCGGATCGGTGCATCAGCGCTGGGCCGGTAAATGCGATGCCTGCGGCGAGTGGAACACGCTGGTCGAGGAAGGCACGTCCGGCGGCATCGGCTCGGGTCCGGCCAACACCCGCAATGCGCGCAAGGGCCGCGCCGTGGTGCTCACGACTTTGTCCGGCGATATCGAGGATGCGCCGCGCATCGTGTCCGGCATCGGCGAACTCGACCGCGCCACCGGCGGCGGTTTCGTGCGCGGCTCGGCCCTTCTGGTCGGCGGCGATCCCGGCATCGGCAAGTCGACGCTATTGACCCAGGCCGCCGCCGCACTCGCGGCAAAGGGCCACCGCATCGTCTACGTCTCGGGCGAAGAGGCGGTTGCCCAGATCCGGCTGCGTGCGCAGCGGCTCGGCGTCGCCTCGGCCCCGGTGGAGCTTGCCGCCGAAACCAATGTCGAGGACATTCTCGCCACCATCGCTGACGGCAAGCGGCCGGACCTGGTGATCCTCGATTCGATCCAGACCTTGTGGACCGACATGGCCGATTCGGCCCCCGGCACCGTCACCCAGGTGCGTGCCGCCGCCCAGGCGATGATCCGCTATGCGAAATCCACAGGGGCGGCGATCGTGCTCGTCGGCCACGTCACCAAGGAAGGCCAGATTGCCGGGCCGCGTGTCGTCGAGCATATGGTCGACGCGGTGCTCTATTTCGAGGGCGAAGGCGGCCACCATTACCGCATCCTGCGCACGGTCAAGAATCGCTTCGGACCGACCGACGAGATCGGCGTCTTCGAAATGTCTGACATGGGCCTGCGCGAGGTCGCCAATCCGTCCGAGCTTTTTCTCGGCGAACGCCATGCGAAAGCGCCGGGCGCCGCGGTTTTCGCCGGCATGGAAGGTACCAGGCCGGTGCTGGTCGAGATCCAGGCGCTGGTGGCGCCGTCGTCGCTGGGCACGCCGCGCCGCGCCGTGGTAGGCTGGGACGGAGCCCGGCTGTCGATGATCCTCGCCGTTCTCGAAGCCCATTGCGGAGTCCGCTTCGGCACGCACGACGTCTATCTCAACGTGGCCGGCGGCTATCGTATCTCGGAGCCGGCCGCCGATCTGGCGGTGGCGGCCGCACTGGTTTCCTCGCTCACCGGTCTTGCCCTTCCGGCCGATTGCGTCTATTTCGGCGAAATCAGCCTTTCGGGCGCCGTGAGGCCGGTTGCGCACGCGCAGCAGCGCCTGAAGGAAGCCGAAAAGCTGGGTTTTGGAAGCGCGGTTCTGCCCTTGGGCAGCGAGGAACTTGCCGGGGGGATAGGGGCCGGCGCTTTCCAGCCCACCGAGCTTGCCGATCTCGTGGCGCGCATAGCCGGCTCACGGCGCAGCCGCGCCGACGAGCAAGAATGACGCGGCTCATGAAGTGGGGCGAAAGACATGCCGATTACGCTGCTTGACGGAATTCTCGTCGGCTTCACCTTGGTCTCGGCGATGCTCGCCATGGTTCGCGGCTTTTCGCGCGAGATCCTCTCCGTCATCTCCTGGATAGCGGCGGCGGCGGCGGCGTTCTTTTTCTACCAACCGGTCCTGCCTTACGTTCAGCCCTATGTCGACAATGAGAAGATTGCCATGGCCGCCGCCGCCGGCATCGTCTTCATCGTCGCGCTGATCGTCGTTTCCGTCATCACCATGAAACTCGCCGACTGGATCATCGATTCCAGGGTAGGCGCGCTCGACCGCACGCTCGGCTTCCTCTATGGCGCGGCGCGCGGCATCCTGGTCGTCGCGGTGGCCCTGCTGTTCTTCAACTGGCTGGCCGGCACCAAGGCTCCGAGCTGGGTCGCCAACGCCAAGTCGCGGCCGCTGCTCGAATCGATCGGCGCCAAGCTCGAGAGCCTGCTGCCCGAGGATCCGGAAAACGCGATCCTCAACAGGCTCAATCCGAATCAGCCGGCACCCGAGACCGGCGCCGAGACACCTCCGGCGGCGGACGCGCCGGCAACCGGGGACGATACTCCGGCACCCGACGGCAGCGAGACCGACGCGCCACCGGCCGACAATGCACCGGCCAATCCG
Source organism: Mesorhizobium sp. (assembly GCA_004020315.1). Lineage (GTDB taxonomy): Bacteria > Pseudomonadota > Alphaproteobacteria > Rhizobiales > Rhizobiaceae > Mesorhizobium. The sequence continues at coordinate 91,886 of SAQG01000016.1, read as the reverse complement.
GCGCCGGCAAACTGACGATCATGTGAACGCCGCAAACTCTACGTTGCTCTCGAGCAGTCATCACACTATATAGCGACTTTAGCGGAGCTGAAGATGGCAGACGCAGACGACGTGCTTTCCGCCGAAGCTGACGATCATTTCCATGACGAATGCGGTGTGTTCGGTATTTTTGGCCGGCAGGACGCCGCGGCTATCGTCACGCTCGGCCTGCATGCGTTGCAGCATCGCGGCCAGGAAGCGGCGGGCATTGTTTCCTATGACGGCACCCAGTTCCATGTCGAACATCATGTCGGCCTGATCGGCGATACCTTCACCAAGCAGCGCGTCATCGATAGCCTGCAGGGCAACCGCGCCATCGGCCACACGCGCTACGCCACCACCGGCGGCGCCGGCCAGCGCAACATCCAGCCGTTTTTCGCCGAGCTCGCCGATGGCGGCTTCGCCGTAGCCCACAACGGCAACCTCACCAACGCCATGACGGTGCAACGCGCGTTGCAGAAACAGGGCGCGATCTTCTCGTCGACCTCCGATACCGAGACGCTGCTGCATCTGGTCGCCACCAGCAAGGAGCGTGACTTGAACTCGCGCTTCATCGATGCGGTGCGCCAGGTCGAGGGCGCCTTCTCGCTGGTGGCGATGACGGCAAAGAAGATGATCGGCTGCCGCGATCCGCTCGGCATCCGGCCGCTGGTGCTCGGCGATCTCGACGGCGCCTGGATCCTGGCTTCCGAAACCTGCGCGCTCGACATCATCGGCGCGCGTTTCGTACGCGACCTGAAGCCCGGCGAAATGGTCGTCGTCACCAACAAGGGCATCGAGAGCCTGTTTCCCTTCGAGCCACAGAAGACCCGCTTCTGCATCTTCGAATATGTCTATTTCGCGCGTCCGGATTCATCGGTCGAAGGCCGCAACGTTTACGAGGTGCGCAAGCGCATCGGCGCCGAGCTGGCGCTCGAAAGCCCGGTCGACGCCGATATCGTCGTGCCGGTGCCGGACAGCGGTACCCCGGCGGCGATCGGCTTTTCGCAAGCTGCGGGCATCCCGTTCGAGCTCGGCATTATCCGCAATCACTATGTCGGCCGCACCTTCATCCAGCCTGGCGATTCGATCCGCCACATGGGTGTCAAACTCAAGCACAACGCCAACCGCCGCATGATCGAAGGCAAGCGCGTGGTGCTGGTCGACGATTCGATCGTGCGCGGCACCACCAGCCAAAAGATCGTGCAGATGGTGCGCGATGCCGGCGCCAAGGAAGTGCACATGCGCATCGCCTCGCCGCCGACGCGCGCTTCCTGCTTCTACGGCGTCGATACGCCGGAGAAGTCGAAGCTGCTCGCGTCGCGCATGTCGGTAGAAGAAATGGCCGAGTTTATCCGCGTCGATTCGCTCGGATTCCTGTCGATCGACGGGCTCTATCGCGCCGTCGGCGAGGCCGGCCGTGACAATGAGCAGCCGCAATTCTGCGACGCCTGCTTCACCGGGCAGTATCCGACCCGGCTTGCCGATTTCGAAGGTTCGGACAATGTGCGCACCCTGTCGCTACTGGCGGCAGGAGGTTCGTAGAGTCTTGCTGCGACCCGCGAATTTCGCCGGTTTGCAAATTTCGTCGCGATTGCTGTGTCGCGCCCCTTTGTCCTGCCGGATATCATAGAGCACTAACCTTCGGAGCTGCCCGGTGACCCCTGCCCTCGACCTTTCCGGCCGCGTCGCCGTTGTCACCGGCGCCTCGCGCGGCATCGGCTACTTCATCGCCAAGGAGCTTGCCGCCGCCGGAGCGCATGTCATCGCGGTTGCCCGCACCGTCGGCGGGTTGGAAGAGCTTGACGACGAGATCAAGGCGGCGGGCGGCCAGGCGACGCTGGTGCCGCTGGACCTCGCCGACATGGCCGGCATCGACCGGCTGGGCGGCGCCATCCACGAGCGATGGGGCAAGCTCGACATCCTGGTCGCCAATGCGGCGGTGCTCGGCGTCATCTCGCCGATCGGCCATGTCGAGGCCAAGACTTTCGAAAAGGTGATGACCATCAACGTCACCTCGACATGGCGGCTGATCCGTTCGGTCGACCCGTTGCTCAGGCTCTCCGACGCCGGCCGTGCCATCGTGCTTTCCTCCAACGCCGCCCATTCGGCGCGCGCCTTCTGGGCGCCCTATGCGGCGTCGAAGGCGGCAGTCGAGACCATGATGCGTTCCTGGGCACATGAGACGGAAAACCTGCCGCTCAGGGTCAATGCCGCCGACCCCGGCGCGACCCGCACCGCCATGCGGGCGCAGGCGGTGCCCGGCGAGGATCCGGAGACGCTGCCGCATCCTTCAGAGATCGCCAAACGCATCGTGCCGCTGGCCAGCCCTGCGCTCAGGGAAACCGGGCTGATCTTCCAGGCCAAGCACAACCGTTTTGTTGCCTACCGGCAGCCGGAGTAGACGCATCGCACATTTTAACGGAAGAATTGCGCCGCCACCGACGTTATCGGAATGCGAAAATTTTCCCAAACGGAGGACCACCATGCGCAGACTGTTTCTCGTCACCGCCGCCGCATCGCTAGCAGCCATCGGCGTCGCATCCTCGCAGGATGCGACGATGAGCTTCTTCGTCACCAGCGTCGGCTCGGGCAAGGGCGCCGATCTCGGCGGCCTCGCGGGCGCCGATGCGCATTGCGCCTCGCTGGCTGAAGCCGCGGGCGTTACGGGTAAGACGTGGCGCGCCTATCTCTCGACCAGCGACACCGATGCGCGCGATCGCATTGGTAAGGGACCGTGGTTCAACACCAAGGGTGTCAAGATCGCCGACGATGTCGCTTCGCTGCATAGCGATGCCAACGCCATCACCAAGCAGACAGCGCTCAACGAAAAGGGCGAAGTGGTCAACGGCCGCGGCGACAAGCCAAACCGGCACGACGTGCTGACCGGCTCCAAGCCCGACGGCACGAAAATCGCCGACCAGACCTGCGGCGACTGGACGCTCAGCGGAGCAGAAGGTGCGGCAATGACGGGCCATCACGATCGCACCGGTCTCGACGATTCGGCCGCGGCCAAATCATGGAATTCCTCGCACGCCTCACGCGGCGGCTGCAGCCAGGAGGCGCTGAGGAGCACCGGCGGCGATGGCCTGTTCTACTGCTTTGCCGTGAATTGAGCTGTTCCTACAAACGCAGGACATCACGCGGCTGTGCCGTGGCGAACCACCGCGCTCGGCCGCGCTTTCGCCGATCGCCCGGAGTTGATAGGATCGCCCGACTCCCACAACAAACGAGGAAATTCCCATGGCTTCGAGCGTAGCGTTGGTCTGGTATCTGGTGATTGCCGGCCCGCAAGGCGGCATGGTGGTGCTGCCGAGCACGTTCGATACCCGCGAACAGTGCACCTTCGCCGTCACCGAATATCAGAAGCAGCCAACGCCGGCCGGCTGGTCGGTGCAGTGCGTGCCGAGCGCCTCGCCCTTCGCCGATGAGGGCGAAAGTGAGTAGCCGGCGGCGCACGTTCAGCGCTGCGCGCTGACGGTCAGTTCCGGCCTCGTATTGATGGTCTGGAACACCACGCAATACCGTTCGGTCAGCTTGAGCAACGCGTCGACGCGCTCCTGTGGCTCGTCGGTGTCGAGGCTGAAATTCAGCCGGATGGCGCGGAAGCCAACCGGCGCATCCCTTGCCACACCTAAGGTGCCGCGAAAGTCGAGATCGCCTTCGGCCTCGACCGTGGCGGCGCCGAGCTTGAACTCCAGCGCCGTCGCCACCGCCTTCAGCGTTACGCCGGCGCAAGCGACCAGCGCCTCCAGCAGCATATCCCCCGAGCACAGTTCGAGTCCGGAACCGCCGGTTGCCGGATGCAGGCCGGCAACGGCTAGCGCCCTGCCGGTCTCGACCTTGCAGGCGATCGACTGGTCGTCGATCGAGCCCTTGGCCCGAAGCGTGATCAGCGCGCGCGATGCGTCATCGCGATAGGCCTCCTTGAGCGGCGCCTGCATGGCCTTTAATCCGGTGGCGTCCATCTCCAATCCTTTCGACAGTCATCTTCATCGCTCGTCACGATACTCGAATGAAACCGGTACGGCCTAAACCTCGATTTCACGACATTTGGATCGGAGTGACAAGCTGTCCAGACATTGCTGCGTCGTCAGACCTGATGACTTTTCATGCGACCTGGGGGCGCCACGCGATGATGCCGTCCGTCCGGGCCCGTACCTCGGGTGAGGCCAGGCAGGTGGCGACCGCCTCGTAACCGGGAGCGCCGGGGTATGGGGCGACGTATGTTGGCGGGCTGTGATTGGCGGGGCAGAGGATGATCGCTTCGTCGGTGCCGACAGCCGCCAGGTCCAGTATCGCGCTGGAGCGTGTGAGCAGAAAAAGTGGGCGATCACCGGGCCCACGGCGGCGCAAATGGGCAATCACAGCCTTTTGCGAGGCTTTGTCCAGCCCCTGTTCGATCATGTCGACGACCTGGATCGCCGGACCCTCGGCTTCCAATCCGGCGAGTAGAGCGCCGTGTGAAAGGGATGGTCACTTCGTGTCGAACTGACACATCGGCTTGATGAGGTGAATCGACTTGTAACGAGCATTTCCGCAAGCGGCTGTAGGAGGTAGCAATCCTGCTGACAGTATGGTGTCAGGACAAGGCAGCATAGTCTGGTGACATGATGGGATCCCTAACCATGCCTGACACCGCCGCCGAGCGCACCCTTGGCATTATCCTGGTCTCGGCGTCGGCGGCGGTCTTCGGCCTTACCGGCGTGCTGACCAAGTCGATCCATGCCGACCCGCTGACCATCACCTGCTGGCGCGGCTTCGTCGGCTCGATCCTGATCACCCTCTATGTGCTTTGGCGCCGGCGCCGCTCCGGTAGGCGTGAGAGCCTGCGCCTCGGCTGGCGCGGATGGCTGTTGGCGGTAGAAGGAGCGCTCGCCAGCATCGCCTTCATCTCGGCGTTCAAGTTCACCTTCGTCGCCAATGTCGCGATCATCTACGCCACCGCGCCCTTCGTCACCGCGGTACTTGCCTTCGTGCTGGTCCGTGAGCGCTTCCGCCTGCAGACGCTTGTCGCCGCCGCCGTGTCACTCAGCGGTGTGGCGATCATGGTCTGGTCCGGCTTCGGCACCGGCCATCTGTTCGGCGACGGGCTGGCGCTGCTGATGACAATCGGCAGCGCGCTCTACATGATCATGGTGCGCGCTTTCCGCGACACGCCTGTGGTGTGGGCCGGAGCGGTGTCGGCGTTTCTTTTGTTCGTGCTCGGTTGGTTCGTCACCGATCCCTTGGCGGTCTCGGCCAGGGACGCAGTGCTGCTCGTCGCCTTCGGCACGTCGTTCGCACTGGCCTCTATACTGTGGACGGAGGGTGCGCGGCTCATCCCGGCCGCGGAATCCGGCCTGCTGGGCTCCGCTGAAGTTCCGTTCGCGATCCTGTTCGCCTTCCTGTTCCTGGCCGAGATCCCGCCGGCCGCCAGCATGATCGGCGGCGCCATCGTGCTCTGCGCGGTGTTCGCCCATGCCGGACGCGACTGGCAAGCGGCCAGGCAGCGCTCTGCCTGAGAAAATCTGCCCCTGAAATAAATTTTGCAAAGTCATGGAACCATCATCAGGCTCAGGCATTGTTGGTTTCGACGGGTCACCCAAGTCCCCCCAAACCCCTCGGCCCGTCTAACCTATAGCCGACCGCAAGGTCGGCTTTTTCTTTTGGGAAATCAGCTTGGTGCGCCTGCCAAGGCAAGGTTGCCGCTGAACAGCGCAGCCAGATCCTGCGCCGGGGACTCGGCATCCTGGCGCAGCCGGATGGCGAACTCAGCGATGGGAACCGGCGGCAGCCCAAGGTCGCGCGGTACCTCGACGAGGCCGGAATGGGCAAAGCGCGCCGTTCGCAGCGTCAGAGCAATGCCGGCATTCACCGCCGTGCGCAGCCCGGCCAGGCTGGCACTGCCGGCGGCGATGCGGTAGCGGCGGCCGGCGGTGTCGAGTGCCGCGATCGCTGCTTCGCGAAAGCCGCAATGCGGATCGAGCAGTGCCAGCGGTACCTCGTCCTGGCGCGAGACCAGTCCCTTTTGCGAACAGAGCCAGACCATCGGCTCGCGGAGCACGCCCACTTCGTCCGGTGCTGGTGCCTGGCGCATGGCGATCGCCAGATCGAGGGTGCCGGATTGCAGCGCCTGCGCCAATTCGGCGGAGCGGCCGACGCGCAATTCGATCCTGACGCGTGGATGACTCACGGCGAAGGCCCTGAGCAAATCCGGCAGGCCGCTGTCGGCGAAATCCTGCGTCGTGCCGATGGCGACGCGCCCGTCGGCCCGCACGCCCTTGAGTGCCAGCCACGCCTCGCGATGCACTGCCAGAATACGTCGTGCGTGGCCGACCAGATCCTCCCCGGCCGGCGTCAGGCCGCGGCCCCGCCCCTGTCGCGCCAAGAGCGGTTCACCGACGATATCCTCCAGCCGCTGCATCTGCGCCGTCACCGCCGAAGGCGAGCGACCGACGATCGATGCAGCCTGCGCGAGCGAGCCGCCGTCGACGAAGGCGAGAAAGGTTTTGAGGAGATCGGGGTCGAGCGTCTGCATAATTCAGTTATATCGAAGTGTTCATCTAAAACAATTCGATTTTTTTGACGTTAGAGCCGTGGCATGGTTTTTCCCAGCGACGCAAGACGCAAGCCCCCATGAGAAAGACTAGGAGAACGAAATGCCAATCATCAATGTCAGCGTCACCGGCAGACCCGATGCCGCTCTGTCCGCCAGCATCGCCAGGGAGGTCACCGAACTGACCGCAATGCATCTGCGCAAGGATCCGACCATCACCGCGGTCGCCATATCCTATCTCGACCCGCAGCACTGGTTCGCCGGCGGCAAGTCGCTGGCCGAGCATGGCGCCAAGACCTTCTGGCTCGACATCAAGGTGGTCGACGGCACCAACACCAAGCTCGAGCTGGAGGCCTATCTCCAGGCGATCTTTGCCGCCTTCGGCCGTCTGCTGGGCAAGGTGCATGGGGAAAGCTACGCCTTCGTCCATGAAGTGCCGGCTGCCGCCTATGGCTATGGCGGCAAGACGCAGGAATTCCGCTTCATCAGTGGGAGGTTGAAAGCGGCGTGAAGGGCGCCGATCCCCCTCGTCGATCCCTTGCGGGGAGAGATCGGGCGCAGACGTTCGAAACCGGCAACCCGCAACGGCGCGTTGATCATGACGCGCAGCAGTCGTCGCCAAGACGGCAAAAGCAGGACGCACGGGCGGCGAGAAGAAAGAAAGCTCCGCATTGACGTTGAGCCCACTTCGTCTAGGTTCTTATCGAAGCGGTCAGGAAGAACCGCGAAGTGAAAATCTGTTGGGAGAGACGCGGCATGATCCTGACACTGGCGCTGCTTGCGGGCCTTGTCGCGGCTTGGCTGCTGATCGGCGTGGTGGAAAAATTCCGCCTCGGCCTGCGCTTCACCCAGGCGCTGCTTTACGTGCCATTCAAGCTCGCCTACCGGATTGCCGACGACCGCATCAAGATCGCCCGCGCAACACCCGTGCCGGTCATCTATGTGATTTCGCACCAGTCGCGGTTCGAACCGGCGCTGATGCTGTCGCTGCTGCCGGAAGATACGCTGCACATTCTCGACCAGGCCTCTGCCAGGTCGCCCTGGCTCGAACCATGGCGCGAGCTTGGCCGCACCATCGCCTTCAACGCCGAGCATATCTTCGTCAGCCGCCGGCTGGTGCGGGTGCTGAAGGGCAAGGGCCGCCTTGCCGTCTATCTGCCGGATGCGGTCGAGCCTGATATCAAGACATTTCGCCTGTTTCGCGCCGTCACCCGCATCGCCATGCAGGCCGATGCCCGGATCGTGCCGATCTTCGTCGCCGGCGCGCGCACTCTGCCGGTGTCGCTGACGCCGGCGGACAAGGCGCCGCGCCGCTGGTTTCCGCGCCTGTCGATCAGCGTGCTGGAGCCGATGACCATCGCCGAGCTGGTAGCGCGAAACCCTGATCAGTCCTCGAACACCAATGCGCTGTTCGACCGTTTCGCCGAAGCCCGGCTTTTCGGCAGCGATCTTAATCGCGGCCTGTTCCTCGCGATGCGCGACGCCGCCGACCGAGTCGGCGCCTCGCATCCTATCGTCGAAGATGTGGTCAGTGGCACGTTGAACTACAGAAAACTGTTCATCGGCGCGCGGGTGCTGGGCCGCCGCTTCGAGGCGGGGACGGCGCCGGGCGAAGCGGTTGGAGTGCTGCTGCCCAACGCCAATGGTGTCGTGCTGTCGCTCATTGGCCTGTTGTCGGCGAGTCGGGTGGCGGCGATGATCAACTACACCGCAGGCCCGGCCAGCGTCACAGCCGCCGTGCGCACGGCGGAGATCCGCACCGTGGTCTCGTCGCGAGCCTTTATCGACAAGGCCAACCTCGCTGACATCGTCGTGGCCGTGGAAGAAGGCGGCGCCAAGCTGTTGTGGCTGGAGGATGTGCGGGCCAGCGTAACCGTGCTGGACAAGCTCGCTGCCGCCTTGCTGTGGCGCTGGCCGCTGCAGCCGCAGAATGCGGCCAAGCCAGCAGTGATCCTGTTCACCTCAGGCTCGGAAGGCACGCCGAAGGCGGTGGTTCTGTCGCACAGAAACCTTCTCGCCAACGCCATGCAGGCCGAGGCCCGCATCACCATTTCGCCGGCCGACATCCTGCTCAACGTGCTGCCGGTGTTCCACTCGTTCGGGCTCACCGGCGGCACCATCCTGCCACTGGTCACCGGCGTAAAACTGTTCCTCTACCCCTCGCCGCTGCACTACAAGCTGATCCCCGAGGTCGCACGCAAGGCAAGGCCGACGGTCATGTTCGGCACCGATACGTTCCTCGCCAACTATGCGCGCACCGCCAAGGACGGCGATTTCTCCAGCCTGCGCTTCATTGTCGCCGGCGCCGAGGCGGTGAAACCGGAGACGCGCCGCGTCTACCGGGAGCGCTTCCAGGCCGAGATCATCGAAGGTTTCGGGCTGACCGAGGCAGCGCCCGTCGTTGCCGTCAACACCGCCATCCACGGCCGCGACGGCACGGTCGGGCGACTGTTGCCGGCCATGCGCATGAAGCTCGAGCCGGTCGAGGGCATTAGCGGTGCCGGACGGTTATGGCTCAAGGGGCCAAATCTGATGATGGGCTACATGACATCAGATCGGCCCGGGGAATTGCAGCCGCTCGACGGCTGGCACGATACCGGCGACATCGTTTCTGTCGACCGCGAAGGCTTCATTACCATTCGCGGCCGGGCCAAGCGCTTCGCCAAGATCGCCGGCGAGATGGTGTCGCTGGGCGCGGTCGAGATACTGGTGCAGTCGCTGTGGCCGGAAGAGCACCACGCTGTCGTGGCGGTGCCGGACAAGCGCCGCGGCGAGCGTATCGTGCTGGTCACCACCGCTGATGACGCCGACCCCGATGAATTGCGCAAATTCGGCAGAGAAGCCGGTGCCGCCGATCTGATGGTGCCGAACGACATCGTCAAAGTTGAGGAAATCCCGGTGCTGGGTTCAGGCAAGACCGACTATGTCTCCACCCGCAAACTGGCGATTGACCGACTGGGGCTCAGCGCGGCAGCTTAGCTAGCGCTAGATGACCACCACCGACAACAGCAGGATGAACCCGACCGCTATCATCAGCAGGCCCGGCCAGTTCTGCGACAGGCCGAGGAAACCGAGCCCGCGCCGCCGCGGCTCAAGTGTCGGACCTGGCGTTGCGAGATTTGGCGTCGAGCGATCCGGCGCCGCGCGAACAGGCGCCGGATCGCTGAGCCGCCCACGCCTTAAGGCTGCGCCAGCCATGTACACAACGCCAGCGACAATGAGCAACGCACCAATGAGGACGACAGCCATTTCTCCTCGCTCTTTTTCAGCTCCTGCGCTTGGCACGGCAGCTTGAAAAGTTGGTAGCGAGGCGCTTCATAAGGTCGCTCGCCTCGCCCGCTGAGACAGAACGGTCAAGATGCCCGGCAGGTTCCCGCGCCAGGTGATCATCAGGGAATTGGCGACAGGTCTGTCAGCCGATGTCTGAAGCGGGCACCTTCTCGCCTTCGCGCTTGGCGCGCTTTGAATAGGCGCGGATGCTGAGCGGCAGGAAGAGCAGATAGCCGGCAACCGACGCTGTCAGCGTGTACCAGGGATAGGTCATCAACAGCAGGATGTAGAGGACGACGCCCAGAATGATCGGCAGCACCTTGTCGCCCGGGACTTTCAGGCTTTTTCCGGAATAGACCGGCAGCCGGCTGACCAGCAGGAAGGCGACCAGAACGGTGAAACCGGCGGCGATGAAGGCGGCAGGGCGAGATGGCTCCAGACCAAGCCGCAGGAAGTAGAGATAAAGCGGCAGCATCACCAGCACGGCGCCCGCCGGCGCCGGCACGCCGACGAAATACTCGGTCTGCCACTGCGGGCGATCAGTTTCTTCGTCGAGCACGTTGTAGCGAGCGAGTCTTAGCCCGCAGGCGATGGTGAACAGGAGCGCGGCAATCCAGCCCGGCGAGCCGGCCTGGTCGAGCAGGAATGCATAGAGCACCAGCGCGGGTGCTACGCCGAAATTGACGATGTCGGCCAGCGAATCCATCTGCGCGCCGAATTTGGACGTCGCCTTCAGCATCCGCGCCAGGCGGCCATCGATGCCGTCGAGGAAGGCGGCGAGCAGCACCATCACCACCGCCGGCTCGAAACGGCCTTCGAAGCCGAAGCGGATGCCGGAGAGGCCGGCGCAGATGGCGAGCACTGTGACGAGATTGGGCAGCACCATACGCATCGGGATTTCACGGATGCGCGGACCGCCGCTGCCATGCGCCTCGAATTTTTTGAACGGCGCGCCCACGGCTCAGGATACCCGCACGAGCGGCGTTGCGGCAATGCCGCCGAATTCGGCCAGTATGGTTTCACCACCAACTGCGGTCTGGCCGACGGCGACACGCGGCGTCGCAGTCGACGGCAGGAACACATCGACGCGCGAGCCGAAGCGGATCAGCCCGAAGCGCTCGCCGATGCCGATCGTGCCGCCGGTCTCGGCCCAGCAGACGATGCGCCGCGCCACCAGGCCGGCTATCTGCACCGCCGCCACCGTGCCGTTGGGGCTTTCGATGACCAAGCCGTTGCGCTCGTTGTCGGCACTCGCCTTGTCAAGTGCGGCGTTGAGGAACTGGCCCGGCCGATGCTCGATCCTTGCGATGCGGCCGCGCACCGGAGCCCGGTTCACGTGGCAGGAGAAGACGTCCATAAACACCGAGATGCGGGTCATCTCGCCGCCGCCGAGGCCAAGTTCGCGCGGCGGTACTGCCGGACCGACCGCCGTGATGATGCCGTCGGCCGGGCTCACCACCAGCCGGTCATCGACAGGCGTGACGCGCTCGGGATCGCGGAAGAAATAGACGCACCAAGCCGTCAGGATCAGGCAGACCCAGAACAGGATCGAAGAGAAATAGCCGAGGAAAAGCGTCACCGCGGCGAAGGCGGCGATAAACGGATAGCCTTCGCGATGGATCGGAACGAACGTTTTCTTGATCGTGTCGACGAGGTCCATGGGATGGGAACAGCCTTAGTTTCAGGTCCGGCCTCAATAGCGGAAACACCCTGTGGCCGCAACGCAACAATGGAAAGGCCGGCTCGGCTCTTGATCCCGTTCGCCCCTCGACGGTGACGCACAACAGCCGAGGACGACGCAGCTGTTACGCGACGAGCGATCCACGCTCAAGCTGCCTAGACGTCGCCAGCCGCTGCAGCACGGTCGAAATGCTCCTGGAGCTCAAGGCTGTGCGCCTCCACCAGGCTCTCCTCCCGGCCGCCGCGCAGCAGCACGCCACCATTTGGGGTGGACTGGAAGTGGAATGCATGGCCGTCGGCCAGCACCACCCAGTTCACAACCGCGCCTCCATCCCTTGGCACAACGGAGTTTGCCGAGACGACTGCTTTGGTCGGATCGAACCCGGCCTTACGCAGCAGGAGGTCGACGGCGGCCGGCGCGTGATATGCTTCAGCCAGGTCGATCACCGTTGCAATTGCTTGCGCCTCGACATGGCCAAGCTTGCGGCCAACACGTGGCGCGCCGGCGGCGAATGGATTTTCATCTAGGCGCGCCACCGGCGGATCTGTGGCGATGTATTCATAGATAGCCGCATGCGTGGGTGTGGCGACACATAAACGGGGCTCCTTGGCATTCGTGCGCAGATGATAAGCCATTTGCTTTTCGCCTTCGACGTCCAAGACCCTTCCCATGCCGAGTGCCAGTTTGACTTCGGGCCCGGGCGCGTTGGCACAGGCAAGGCCAATGCCGACATCACGCCAGCCAATCATCTGACTGGCCAACTTGCCAACCGAACGATGGAGAAGCCTGGATTCGCGCAAGGGATTGGCCATGGCCAGCTGACGGATGGCGTCGCCGCAGTCGGCATCGTCGACAATTTTCAGCTCAGGCCACGAAACGATCCAAAGCGCCGAAAGCGCAAGCATCGACGCGGCCTTTTCGGCTTCATCGAAAAGATCATCAAGTGTGTCGAGGAAGTCGTCACGACCGCCTTCGAAGCCGGTCTGTTGCTCGGCCTCGTCAGGGTGCTCCGCGACCCAGCCCGCCATTTTGTCCAGAGCGGCAAGTTGCCCATGCGCGCCCATTGCGGCGAGGCCAGCGCGTGCGTCGGCAATGACGTCGGCGAGACTTCCGTAAACGTTGCAGTTGTGAATGAACTGACTGTGGCCGCCATTGTTCACCTCCGCCAGATAGACGTCGGCACGGCACACTTGCATCGCCTTCTGGTTTATCTCGAAGCGCGTGTAGAGCCCGTCGTTGAGCATGGCGTTGACGAAACCGTCAACGGCAAAGACGAGATCAATTGGGTCATCAACTGCCTGTTCCACCGCGGAGCGGGGCACGATCACCGAAGGCAACGGCCTGCTTGCTAATGACTGTTCGGAACGGGCCGGCGAAATAATCGCCGGCCGCTGAAATTTCTCCTTTGCCCAGCGAGAGAAGCTTTCGAACACGTCAACGCCTCTGCGCTTTGGCAACAACAGGATTTTTGCGAGCCACATGATACTTGCATTTGACTTTTCTGTCCGCAAGTGGCGGCCAGTTTTACTTTATTTAAGAGAGATGGATCGACGCGTACGGCGCATTGAGCCGGTTCCACGCGGCCAATTCTAATCTGGTCACGCAAAAAACAATCGCCGTCGTCGCCCCACTGTCGGGACGGAGCACTCTCGCCCGTCCTTGGCAGGACAGCGCTTTCTCATCGGCCCGGCAGCCCATGACGATTCGCGCAACCTGGAGGTTCTCGGCCCATGCAGAAATCAGCAGCCAAGGAAGCGCAAGCCGTGATGAACGGCCTGGCGTTCGGCGAGTCGCCACGCTGGCATGACGGCAGGCTTTGGTTCTGCAACTGGGGAACCGGCCAGATCATCGCCGTCGATGCCGACGGCAACAGTGAGATCATGCTCACCGTGCCGGCCACCCTGCCCTATTCGATCGACTGGCTGCCGGATGGTCGCCTGGTCGTCGTCTGCGGGCGTGAGGGGCTGGTGCTGCGGCAAGAAGCAGACGGGACGCTGGTCACTCACGCCGATCTGCGACACCTCTCAGAGAACCCTTGGAACGAGATCGTCGTCGATGGGCGCGGCAATATCTACGTCAATGGCGGTGGGCCGGCGCCGGCTCCCGGCCAGCATTTCGGCCCCGGCACCATCGTGCTGATTGCGCCGGACGGGTCGGTGCGGCAGGTGGCGGACAAGATCGCCTTCGCCAATGGGATGGCGGTGACGCCTGACAACAAAACGTTGATCGTCGCCGAATCCCACGCCAACAGGCTGACCGCCTTCGACATCGCCGCCGATGGCAGCCTTGCCAACCGGCGGCGATGGGCCGACCTCGGCAACGGCTTTCCCGACGGCATCTGTCTCGATGCCGAAGGCGCCATCTGGTACGCCGACGTCCCCAACCGGCACTGCGTGCGCGTGCGCGAAGGCGGCGCAATGCTCGAGAGCGTCGATGCCGATCGCGGCTGCTTTGCCTGCATGCTTGGCGGCGCCGGCGGTAAGACACTGTTCATCGTCGCCGCCGAATGGCACGGCTTCGAACACATGATCAGCGACGCCCGCACCGGCCAGGTGCTCAGCATCGAGGCTCCCGCACCAGGCGCCGGCTGGCCGTAGGAGACTACGACACTTCCGAGGGGCGGCGGCGGACCACGACGCCGAACTCGTCGCGTTCGCGAGCAATTCGCAGCCGCTCCTCGGCCTCGGTTGCCTCGCGCTGGCGGTCCCACATCGAGGCGTAGAGGCCGGCCTTGCGCATCAGGGCGGCATGAGTGCCGCGCTCAGCGATCTGGCCGTCCTGCAGCACGATGATCTCGTCGGCCGAAATCACCGTCGACAGCCGGTGGGCGATGACGAGGGTTGTGCGGCCCTTACTGACGAGATCGAGCGCCGCCTGGATCTCCTGCTCGGTATGGCTGTCCAGCGCCGAGGTCGCCTCATCGAGCATCAGGATCGGCGGCGCCTTCAAAATGGTGCGGGCGATCGCCACGCGCTGCTTCTCGCCGCCGGACAGTTTCAGCCCGCGCTCACCGACCATCGATCGGTAGCCGTCGGGCAGCCGCTCGATGAACGGCCCGATCTGAGCGAGTTCAGCCGCCTTGCGCACGTCCTCCTCGCTGGCATCGACGCGGCCGTAGCGGATGTTGTACGCGATGGTGTCGTTGAACAGCACGGTGTCCTGCGGCACCATGCCGATCGCCGCGCGCAGGCTCTCCTGCGTTACGTCGCGAATGTCCTGACCGTCGATCAGTATCTTGCCGCCCTGGATGTCGTAAAAGCGGAACAGGAGCCGCGAAATGGTCGACTTGCCGGCGCCCGACGGCCCGACAATGGCAACCGTCTTGCCGGCGGGCACCTCGAAGCTAATGCCTTTCAGGATCTTGCGATTCAGGTCGTAGGAAAAGTGCACGTCATGGAACTCGACCTTACCGGCGCCGACGACCAGTGGCTTGGCACCCGGCTTGTCGACGATCTCCTGCGGCACATCGAGCAGATCGAACATCTGCTCGATGTCGGTCAGACCCTGGCGGATTTCGCGATAGATGAAGCCTATGAAGTTGAGCGGCACCGAAAGCTGGATTAGCATGGCGTTGATGAAGACGAAGTCGCCAACCGTCTGCGTACCAGCCTGCACCTCCAGCGCCGAAAGGCACATGACGATCACCGTGCCGAGGCCGAAGATGACGCCCTGGCCGAAGTTCAGCCAGCCGAGCGAGGTCCATATCCTGGTGGCGGCGGTCTCGTAGCGCGCCATCGAACGGTCGAAGCGCTCGGCTTCCATGCTCTCGTTGTTGAAATACTTGACCGTCTCGAAATTGAGCAGCGAGTCGATCGCCTTGGTGCTGGCGTCGGTGTCGCTGTCGTTCATGTCGCGGCGAATGACGATGCGCCAGTCGCTCGCCCTGATGGTGAACCAGATGTAGAGCCAGACCGTCACCGCCACCACAGCCACGTATTTCCAGCCATAGGTGACGGCGAAGATGCCGGCTGTCAGCGCGAATTCGAGGATAGTCGGCAAGGTGTTCAGCACGGTGAAGCGGACGATCGTCTCGATGCCCTTGGTGCCGCGCTCGATGATGCGCGACAGCCCGCCGGTGCGGCGCTCAAGATGGAAGCGCAGCGACAGTTGATGCATGTGGATGAAGGTGCGGAAAGCGAGCTGGCGCACCGCATATTGTCCGACGCGCGCAAACAGCGCGTCGCGCAGCTGGTTGAAACCGAGCTGCACCAGCCGCACGACATTGTAGGCGATGACCAGCATGACTGGCGCCAGCAGAAAGGCCGGCAACGGCGGCACCGACTTGGCGTCACCAGCCAGCGCATCGGTCGCCCATTTGAAGAAATAGGGACCGGCAACCAGTGTCAGCTTGGCGACGACCAGAAGCACGGTCGCCCATAGCACCCGCGCCCGGAGGTCGGCGCGGTCGGCCGGCCACATATAGGGCCAAAGGTTGCGCAGTGTCTTGAAGGTCGAGCCAGAATCGGCGGAGACGGTTTTTTCGGCCATTTTATTGCCTTTTCGTATTTCTTATTGCTTGACCGTGATCTTTTCCGAAAACCGGCGCCCACTTTCCGCTGACGCGGTCCTTCGGTTCGGGATCACGGTCTAGCGGCCGGAGCAGCACGAATTGACCAGCGCGGCCAGCGACGCGGAAATTTCGGCGAGCGCATCGCTGTCGACTTCATAGCGCGAGCGTTGCCGGTCCGGCTCATAGCGGACGAGCCCGGCCTCGACCAATATCTTCAGGTGCTGCGAAACGGTGGACTGCGCCAGGTCGAGATGGTCGACGACCTCGCGGCAGCAGCAGGAGCGGCTGGCCGAAAGGTGCCTGAGGATTTCGATCCGGGCCGGATGCGAAAGCGCGGCTAGCTTAGCGGCGACGGTCTGGCTGTCGGCGAAGCCGCAGGTCTTCTCGGTCAAGGGAGCGTTCATCGTCTATCGGCGATAGACGATGAACGGACTTTCCGCAAGAGGCCGGAAAGAAAGAAAAGGATTTCTAATCAGCCTTTGTCGGGGCGGTCGTCATCTGGTCGCCCATCGCCTTGAGGTTGGCGGCTTCGCCTTCCTGCGATTTTTCGGGGACCTTGAACACCTGGCCGGGCCAGATTCGGTCGGGATTCCTGATCTGATCCTGATTGGCAAGGTAGATGGTCGAGTAGCGAACGCCTTGGCCGTAGACGCGCCGCGAAATCCGCCACAGCGTATCGTGGCGGCGGATGATAACGGCGCTGTTGGCGTGTTCGAGCTTCGGCGCCGCGGTCTCAGGCACTTCAGCCGGGGACGTCGCAGCCGCCACATCGGCCGCAGGCGTCGTAGCGGCCCCGGTTGCCGGCCCGGCCGGCTTTGCCTCGGCGGGCGCCACAGCGGCGATCGACTCGCCCGGCTCGCGCTCGAACGGCACGGCGGCGCGAGCCACCACCTTTGCCCCGTCGGCATCGAGTGCGTCGACATGGATGGTGTAGGTGCCGACCGGAATGTTGCGCGTCGCCTCGACCAGGAAATGGCCGTCGGGCGAAGTCTTCGCGTCGCCGAGCAAGATATCGTTGGCATAGGCGCGCACCTTGCGGCCGGGATCGGCGAGCCCGGCGACGAAGATCTTGTTACCGTCGATCTCGATCGCTTCGACGATGACCTTTGGCCCTGCAGCCGGTGCGGCCGGCACGTCTGGAGCGGGCGCGGGGACGGCTTCGACAGTGGCCGGCGCCGTGGCGGCCGGTGAGGCTGGGGCTGGTGCTGCGGCGGCGGGATCCTCGGCAGCCGGAGCGGCTACCTTGTCGCCAGCAAGCGGCGATTCAGGCTTTGTCTCGGGTGCAGGAACGGTGAGCAATTCGGAGGCCTTTCCCGGCTCCTCGATCATCGCCAGCACCTGGCCAGCAGGACTCTTGGGAATCGAGACGACGGCTGTCTGGGCCGAGGGGGTCACGACATTGCCGGTCATTGAACGCAGCGCGATCGTGTAATCTCCGGGTTTCAGCGGATTGTCGAGAACGATGGCAAAAGCGCCATCGGCACCGGCGACCGTCGAGCCGAGAACCGTCGGACCGTTGAGAATCTCTACCTTGGCGTTGGGTGCGGCATTGCCGGCGACGACGATAGAGCCCTTGATTTCGACCCGAACGATATCAAAGGTCGGCGCGATCGCATCGGCCGTGGCCGGAGCTGCCGGTGCCATCGCACCTGTGGCCGGCGCGGGCGAAACCGATCCATCGGTCCCCGGCTCGGCCGGCTTTTCCACCGGTGGCGTCAGCGATGCCACTTCCGTCGGCGGCGCGCGATTGAGATACGGATCGAGAGCGCCCGACACATAGGCGGTTCCCGTCGCGGCGACGGAGCCGCCGACGGCGAACAAAAGCGCCTTTACTGGATTAATTGCCATATTTCCCTGCCCTTAGCCACCTAATGCCGGTCTAGCCTGTTTTGCCCAAACCGACAAGAAAAAGGGGCCGACAAGAATAAGGGGGCCGGCAAGAAAAAGCCCACCTGGGCTTGACCGCGAATAAAGACCCAATCACCAATCATCCCATGAACACGATTCGATCCATCTGCGTCTATTGCGGCTCGTCTCCAGGCCGCGATGAAACCTATGCCAAGGCCGGACACCTGCTTGGGCGTTCGATCGCCAAATCCGGCTTGCGTCTGATCTATGGCGGCGGCACCAAGGGCATCATGGGAGCTGTTGCCGAAGGGGCAATGCGAGCCGGCGGCAAAGTGACAGGCATCATTCCGCGCTTCCTGATCAACAAGGAGGCCACCGAAACCGCGCTTGACCGGCTTGACGAGCTCGTCATCACCGAAAACATGCACGAGCGCAAACATACGATGTTCGAGAAATCCGACGCCTTTGTGGCGCTGCCGGGCGGCATCGGCACGGTCGAGGAAATCATCGAGATCATGACCTGGGGCCAGCTCGGCCATCATCGCAAGCCGATCGTCTTCGGCAACGTCGGGGGATTCTGGGACCCGATGCTGGCGCTGCTCGACCATATGATGGCCGAGGGCTTCATCCACACAGCGCAGCGGGTCAAGCCGCTGGTGGTCGACGATCCGGAAGCGATCGTCGCCGCCATCATGGTCGCTGGATCGTCGGTCGATGCGCCGACCGAGGGTGTGCAGTCGGTAATCGACAAGCTTTAGGCAGTAAGGAAGAAGGAAGCGAATGCCGCGCTCATGAAGCGCTGTCTCTTCCCTATTCCCCTACTCCGCCCGCAAGTCGGCGACTTGCCCGACTGACCCGCCAGATGACATTGCCGACGTCGTCGGCGACGAGCAGAGCGCCGGTCCGATCGATGGCAACGCCGACCGGACGGCCCATCGCCTTGCCATCTCGCCCGACGAAGCCAGCGAGTACATCTTGTGGGGGACCGCTCGGTTTACCACCGCGGAACGGCACGAAGATCACCTTGTAACCGCTGAGCACGCTTCTGTTCCACGAACCGTGCTGGCCGACGAAGGCGCCGTTGCCGTAGGCTGGGCCGAGCGACGCGCCTTTGGAGAAGGTCAATCCCAGCGAGGCGGTGTGGGAACCCAGCGCATAGTCGGGCTTGACCGCCCTCACCACAAGATCGGGGCGCTGCGGCTTGACGCGTTCGTCGACGTTCTGCCCGAAGTAGCTGTAGGGCCAGCCGTAAAAAGCGCCGTCACGAACCGAGGTCATGTAATCCGGCACGAGATCGTCGCCGATCTCGTCACGCTCGTTCACGGCAACCCAAAGCTCGCCAGTTTCAGGGTTCCAGGACAACCCGTTTGGGTTGCGCAGCCCTGACGCGAAGACCCAGGTGCGGCGGGTCGACCGGTCCACTTCAAGGACGGCGGCGCGGTTCTTCTCCGCGGCCATGCCGTTTTCGCCAACGTTGCTGTTGGAGCCGACGGTGACATAGAGCTTGCGTCCATCCGGACTTGCGATCACGTCCTTGGTCCAATGATGGTTGAGATCTCCGGCCGGCAAGTCGACGATCTTTTCCGGCGGCGTGGT
This sequence comes from Mesorhizobium sp., assembly GCA_004020315.1. Classification (GTDB taxonomy): domain Bacteria; phylum Pseudomonadota; class Alphaproteobacteria; order Rhizobiales; family Rhizobiaceae; genus Mesorhizobium. Next base: position 72,425 of record SAQG01000016.1, on the reverse strand, counting down.
GACTCGGGTCTGGCCGTTGGAGTAGGAGAACGCGACGACGGCGTCGGTATTCCCGACATAGAGCTTGCCTTTGGACAGCGTCATACCGAAGGGTGAATTGAGGCCTTCCGCAAACGTCCTGCGCACGTCCGCAACGCCGTCGTCATTGGTGTCGCGCAGGAGCGTGATTCGGTTGGCGCTTTTTGTCGCGGCGCCGGCGCGCTTCATAGCCAGGTCCATGAAGACCTTTCTCAGGCTGAAGCCTTCGTCATGCTTGGCAGGGGCATTGGTTTCGGCAACCAGCACGTCGCCGTTCGGAAGCACGTGCAGCCAGCGCGGATGGTCGAGGCCGGTGGCGAAGGCGTTCACCGCCAGCCCATTTGCCGGGATCGGCATCCCACCTTTCCGCCAGCCTGTCGCCTCGGCGATGTTGACGGTCGGTATCAGCGTCGGTCTTGGTTTCGGTAAAGTGGGGTTGGGGCCATAACCGATTATTGGCCCCGTTTTCTGCGCTGGAACGCCAGCGCAGCTCGCCATCAGGATTCCCAATACCGCTATGAGTACGCTTTGCGGGAAGCCGGCATGCATCGGACGTCCTCCGAATGGATTTGCGTCGTGCTCTTTGTGTAAACGCAAGTCAACGACGTATTATTCCGAACTGGCTCCAAACACGGCGTTCGTAGGCGCGCGCCTCGGACGACAGTGAAAACCGTCACACGAAACCGGTTCGCCCGTGCTAATCGCAGTCTGGTCGCCGCCGCGCGGCGGCGTATTCAGAGACTGGCGACGCGACCATGAACATCACTCTCAACCCGGAAGGCAGCGATCTGTCGCCTTATCTGCCAGACGAGCACGGGCTGTTCTTCGTCTATCACTTCACCGCCGAAGGCGCGAGAACCAAAGACGCCGCCGTCACACACTGGACATGGCGCAGCTACCACCTTTCCGACATGCGCGCCCGCCACGAGATCGCCACCGAGCCGGCTTTGCCGTCGCCGGTGCGCGATGCCTTCCTGTCGGCCGGCCATGGCTGCCATATCGACCTCGAGGGCGACTGGCTCTACGGCGATCTGCCGGACCTGCGCCATGACTATTCGGCGGAGGCGCGCGGGCTTGGCCATTTCCGCTTCGCCTTCAACGACACGATGCTGATCGGCGGCCGCAAGCAACCGCTACGGTCGGTCGACAATATCCGCAAGGCGATCGACAACGGCTCGCGCAAGTTCCGCTCTCCGGCCGAACTGATCGAGGCTGTCATGGGCCAGTCGCTCGACGGCATGGCGACGGAACTCGGGAGCCTCGGCGACACGCTCGATGGTATCGAGGACCGCATCGTCTGCGACGCATGGCACAGTGAACGGCAGGCGCTGGTCGATGCGCGCCGGCAACTGGTGGTGATCCACCGACAAATGGCGACGCTGAGCAGCCTGTTCCGCCATCTCGACCATTCGCATCGCAACGATTTGCCGGAGGCGATCAACGACATGGCGGCGCGGCTTTCGCACCGCGCCCATACATTGCATCACGACGGCGAGCAATTGCAGGCGCGCGCCCGGCTCTTGCAGGACGAGCTGATGGCCAAGCTGACGACGCAGTCGAACCAGTTACTCTATATGCTGTCGGTGATGACCGCGGTGCTGTTGCCGATGACGATCATCTCAGGCCTGTTCGGCATGAATGTCGGCGGGCTGCCGCTGGTCGACACGCCGATGGGCTTTTGGGTGGCGTCGGCGATATCGCTGGCAGTCGCGGCAGTCGTCTATCTGTTCGTCAGGCGGCTGGGGCGCGGGATGTAGCACCGGCCTTGCGCGCCGAAGAAAACATCGACCAGGAGTAGATCGCCAGCGCCGTCCAAATGAGGCCGAAGGCGATGGCCTGGGTGCTGCCGAAAGGTTCGCCGAAAATCAGCACGGCGATCAGGAACACAATGGTCGGTGCGATATACTGCATGATGCCGATGGTGGAGAGACGCAACAGCTTGGCCCCGAAGGCAAACAGCAGCAGCGGTATGGCGGTGACCGGGCCGCAGCCGATCAGCAATGCGGTATCGTTCAGGGAGCTGGAGACGAAATGGTCCTGCCCGGTTACGATGAGGAAGATGATGTAGCCGAGTGCCGGCACCGACAGCAGCAGCACTTCGAGCAGAAAGCCCTGGCTCGGGCCGATCGGCAGCGTCTTGCGGAAGAAGGCATAGGCGGCAAAGGAAAACGCCAGCACCAGCGACACCCAGGGCAGCTTGCCGGCGTCGATCGTCAACACCGCGACCGCGATGGCCGCCAGCACCACCGCCGCGATCTGCAGCCGGTCGAGCCGTTCACCGAGCAGCAGCGCGCCGACTACGACGCTGACAAGCGGGTTGATGTAGTAGCCAAGCGCGGTCTCGATGGTACGGTCGACCGCGATCGCCCAGACATAGATGCCCCAATTGACTGAAATCAGCGCCGCCGTCAGCGCCGCCATCGAAATGATGCGCGGCGAACGCAACGCCGCTTTGAAATCGGCCGTGCGACCGGCCCAGATCAAAACAGCGGCTGCGATCGGCACCGACCAGACGATGCGGTGCGCGATGACTTCGGCCAGCGGCAGATGTGCGACGGCCTTCATGTAGAAGGGCAGCAGCCCCCACAGGAGATAGGCGCCCAGCGCCAGCAGGAAACCACGCCGGGCCTTGGCGTCTGCCTCGATCTGAATTGCGTCCGCGGCCATGGCCCAACGCTATGCGCCAGCCGCGGTGCCAAGACCATCGCAAAGTTCTGATGGATCAATGGACTTTCGCTGATGGTTCAACGGCGATTACCTTCGCAGAACCAGGGTTCCTCACCCCACGCAGTGTGGCGAGAAGGGCGGTTCCTACTCCGCCGCGACCAGCCCGGCCATGTCGCGGTTCTTCATCAGCTTGTAGACGATCGAGTCCATCAGCGCCTGGAACGAGGCGTCGATGATGTTTTCCGAGACGCCGACCGTCCACCAGCGGGCGCCGGTTGCGTCATGCGATTCGATCAGCACGCGGGTGATCGCCTCGGTGCCGCCATTGAGGATACGCACCTTGAAGTCGGCGAGCTCAAGGTCGGCGATCTCGTTCTGGAATTTTCCAAGATCCTTGCGCAGCGCGATGTCCAGCGCGTTGACCGGGCCGTGCCCTTCTGCCACCGACATCTTCTCCTCGCCGTCGACCAGCACTTTGACGATCGCCTCCGAGACCGTCTTCAGCTGGCCGTTGGCGTCGAAGCGGCGCTCGACCATGCAGCGAAACGAGGTGACGCTGAAGAATTCCGGCAGGCCATGCAGCATCTTGCGGGCCAGCAGCTCGAAGCTGGCATCGGCGCCCTCATAAGCATAGCCCTCGGCCTCGCGCTCCTTGACCACTGATATCAGCGCATCGAGCCGGTGGTCGTCCTTCGGCATATCGATGCCGCGCCGCTTCAACTCGGCGAGAAAATTGGCCTTGCCGCCCTGGTCCGAGACCATGACGCGGCGGCGGTTGCCGACCGCTTCCGGCGGCACATGCTCGTAAGTAGCGGGCTCCTTGGCCAGCGCCGAGGCATGAATGCCGGCCTTTGTGGCGAAAGCGGAAGCACCGACATAGGGCGCCTGCGCTTCCGGCGCGCGGTTAAGCAATTCGTCGAAGGCGCGCGAAAGGCGCGATATCCCAGCCAACGCTTCGGCCGAAATGCCTGTCTCGAAACGGTTGGAAAAGGCCGGTTTCAGCGCCAGCGTCGGCACGATCGAGATCAGATTTGCGTTGCCGCAGCGCTCGCCGATGCCGTTCAGCGTACCCTGGATCTGGCGCACGCCGGCCTCGATGGCGGCCAGCGAATTTGCCACCGCCTGGCCGGTGTCGTCATGGGCATGGATACCGAGATGGTCTCCGGGAATGCCCGAGGCGATGACCTTCTCGACGATGGCGCGCACTTCCGACGGCTGTGTGCCGCCATTGGTGTCGCACAGCACCACCCAGCGCGCGCCGGCGTCGTAAGCGGTCCTGGCGCAGGCCAGTGCATAATCGGGATTGGCCTTGAAGCCGTCGAAGAAATGCTCGCAGTCAACCAGTGCTTCCTTCCCGGCAGCAACCGCCGCCTCGACCGAGGCCTTGATCGCCTCGAGGTTTTCCTCGTTGGTGCAGCCAAGAGCGACGCGGACATGGTAGTCCCAGCTCTTGGCGACAAAGCAGATGGCGTCCGACTTCGACTGGACCAGCACGGCAAGGCCTGGATCGTTCGAAGCCGACACCCCTGCCCGTTTGGTCATGCCGAACGCGACGAATTTGGCGCTGGCCGTGCGGTGCTTGGCAAAGAAGGCGGTGTCGGTCGGGTTGGCACCGGGATAGCCGCCTTCGACATAGTCGACGCCGAACTCGTCGAGCAGCCCGGCGATGGCGATCTTGTCCTCGATCGAAAAGTCGATGCCCGGCGTCTGCTGGCCATCGCGCAGTGTGGTGTCGAAGAGATAGAGGCGCTCGCGGCCCATGATCATTTCCCTGCAAACCGATCCGTCGACCGGATCAGCCGGTCGAGGATGCCCGGCTCCGAATAGGCATGCCCTGCGCCCTCGACCAGATGGAAGTCCGCCTTCGGCCACGCCTTGTGCAGCGCCCAGGCATAGCGCGCCGGGCACGGCATGTCGTAGCGGCCGTGGACGATGGTGCCGGGGATGTCCTTCAACGAGAAGGCATCCCGCAGCAGTTGCCCTTCCTCCAGCCAGCCGGCATGGACGAAATAATGGTTCTCGATGCGGGCGAAGGCGACGGCGTAGTCGTCTTCGCCAAACGGCCTGCTGGTTTCCGGATCGGGCAACAGCGTGATCGTCTCGCCTTCCCACAGGCTCCAGGCGCGGGCGGCCTCGACCTGTGCCTTGCGGTCGCTGCCGACCAGCCGCTTGCGATAGGCAGCCATCATGTCGCCGCGCTCGGCCTCAGGAATTGGCGCCAGGAAGCGCTCCCATTTGTCGGGGAACATTTCCGAGACGCCGAACTGGTAATACCATTCGAGTTCCGCGCGCGTCAGCGTATAAATGCCGCGCACGACCAGCTCGCTGACGCGTTCGGGGTGCGTCTCGGCATAGGCCAGCGCCAGTGTCGAGCCCCACGAGCCGCCGAACACCAGCCATTTGTCGAAGCCGCACATGTCGCGCAGGCGCTCGATGTCGGCGACCAGATGCCAAGTGGTGTTGGCCTCGAGCGAGGCGTTGGGCGTCGACTTTCCGCAGCCGCGCTGGTCGAACAGGATGACATCGTAAAGCTTCGGATCGAACAGCCGTCGGTGCTTTGGCGAAATGGTGCCGCCTGGTCCGCCATGCAGGAACACAGCCGGCTTGGCGCCCCTGGTGCCGGAGCGCTCCCAATAGACCTGATGGCCGTCGCCGACGTCGAGCATGCCTGAGTCGAACGCCTCGATCTCCGGATAGAGGGTGCGCAGTTCATTGCTCATAATTTCAGGCCCTGCTGCGGCCAGTTGGCCGTCTCGTGATCCGGATGCTGGAAGGAGATGATCGATTCCTGCCGGGTATAGTAGTCAGGATCGTCATGGACCGGCGCGTCGAAGATCTTCTCAACCCAGGGCAGCCGGGCGGCGTAGTTGATCTGGATCTGCGGTGCGAGGTCGGAGCGATCATCAAATGCGCCGATGGCGATCTCCAGCCCGTCGGGATGACGATAGGTCAACGGCGTGCCGCAGCGGCTGCAAAAGCCGCGATCGATGTTGACCGACGACTGGAAATAACTCGGCTCCTCGCGGACCCATTCGACACCGTTCTTCGGCACCGTCACCAGCGCACCGAAGAAGGAACCGAACTGTTTCTGGCACATGCGGCAATGGCAGATGGAAGGGCGCCCAAGCGCCCCATGGATGCGGAAACGCACGGCGCCGCACTGGCAGCCGCCGGTTCGAACGGTTTCGGTCATGATCTTTCCTCCGGCGGCCATTGTTCGGTGTCGTGGTCGGGGTGCTGGTAAGAAACGAGATCGGCGAGATAGGAGGACGACGAAATATCGGCCATCGTGTCCTCGCCGGGCAATTCGTGGATGTGATCGACATAGGGGAGTTTTGCTTCGGTGCCCCACTGGATGGTCGGCGCGATCTCCTCCGCATGGTCGAAGGCCGCGATGGTAAGCGCGATGCCGTCGGGCGCCTCGAAGGTCAGCGGCGTGCCGCATTCGGCGCAAAAACCACGCCATGCGGCGTTGGAGGAGCGGTAGCGTTTGGGCTCGCCGCGCGTCCAGTCGAGTTTTGCGCCACGCACTGACACCAGCGGCAGGTAGAAATTGCCGCTTGCTTTCTGGCACATGCGGCAATGACAGACGGAGGCGTCGCCCAGCGCGCCTTCGACACGGAAACGCACGGCGCCGCACTGGCAGCCGCCTGTGTAGACCGGTCTGTTGTCTAGGCTCATCGCGTCACTCCGCGGCATGGCAGACGGCTTCGATATTGTTGCCGTCGGGGTCGAAGACGAAGGCGCCGTAGTAGTTCGCGTGATAGTGCGGACGCAGGCCCGGCCCGCCATTGTCCTTGCCGCCGGCAGCGATGGCGGCCGCGTAGAAGGCATCGACCTCGGCGCGGTTGCGCGCGGTGAAGGCAACGTGCTGGCGGTCCCTTGGCTTGTCCTTGCCGGCATGCAGCCAGAACACCGGCCGGTCGCGGCCATAGCCGCCGACCTTGGCGCCACCGGTGTATTCCTGCGGCACCATGTAGAGCAGCGAGGCACCGAGCGGCGCCATCGCCTTGTCGTAGAAAGCTTTCGACACGTCGAAATCGGAAACGGTGATGCCAAGATGGTCGATCATCTTTTTACCTCCCAGGTGGTGATGCGGGTACCGGTGACGGGGTCCTTGCCGTCCTTCAACTGGATGCCCTGTGCCAGCAATTCTTCGCGGATGCGGTCGGCCTCGGCCCAATTTCCGGCGGCGATCAGTGCGAGCCGTTTGGTGATCGCCTTGGCGATGGCGCCTTCATCAACCTTGGCCGGCGCGACGTCGAAACCGAGGAACGATAGTGCCGCCTTCAGCGAGGCGGCAGCATCGTTGCCCGCGGCAGCAGCATTGCCGCTACCAGCAGCATTGAAATCCACAGCCTCGCCGGCCAGCTGCGTCAGCACCTGGAACGCAGAATAGGTTGCGAGATCGTCCGACAAGGCTTCCACCACTTCGACCGGCAATTGCTTTGCGGCCGCCGGTGCCAGATCCGCCGCCCGCTTCCATTTACGCAATGTATTTTCCGCCTCTTCCAGCTTGCGCACGGAAAAGTCGATCGGCTCGCGATAATGCGTCATCAACATCGCGAGCCTGAGCACCTCGCCTGGCCACTTGCGGCCGCCAAAGGTCTCCGTTTCCAGCAACTCGTTGATCGAGTAGAAGTTGCCCAGGCTCTTGGACATCTTCTGCCCCTCGACCTGCAGGAAGCCGTTGTGCATCCACACCTTGGCCATCACATCGGTGCCGTGGGCGCAGCGCGACTGCGCAATCTCATTCTCGTGGTGCGGGAAGATCAGGTCGAGCCCGCCGCCATGAATGTCGAAGACCTCGCCGAGATAGGCGGCCGACATCGCCGAGCACTCAATGTGCCAGCCCGGCCGGCCCCTGCCCCACGGGCTGTCCCAGCCCGGCTCTTCCGGCGAGGACAGCTTCCACAGCACGAAATCGCCAGGGTTCTTCTTGTGCGGATCGACGGCGACGCGAGCACCGGCCTGCTGTTCGTCGAGATTGCGCTTCGACAACTGGCCGTAGTCAGGCATCGAGGCCGTGTCGAACAGAACTTCGCCTGCCGCAACATAGGCATGGCCCCGTTCGATCAGCCGTTGAATCAAGGAGATCATGTCGACTTTGCCGTCGGCGCGCGGCTCGACGAATTCGGTGGCGCGCGGCTCGACCGTCGGCTCCAGGCAGCCGAGCGTCGCCACATCCTTGTGGAACTGGTCGGCGGTTTTTTCGGTGACCCGCCGGATCGCCTCGTTCAGCGACAGCTTTCCAGAGGCAATCTCGGCGCCGAAATCGCGCAGTGCGCGGTCATTGATCTTATCGTCGACATCCGTGATGTTGCGCACATAGGTCACGTGCGCTTGCCCGTAGAGATGGCGCAGCAGACGGAACAGCACGTCGAAGACGATCACCGGCCGGGCGTTGCCGATATGGGCAAAGTCGTAGACCGTCGGGCCGCAGACATACATGCGCACGTTGCGCGGATCGATCGGGAAGAAATCCTCCTTGGTCCGCGTCAGCGTGTTGTAGAGGCGCAGGCCCTTCGATGCGTCAGACATTCGTGCCTTCCCAGTGCGTTACTTTTGGTTGGGGCCACTTGCGCTGAGACGCAATCAGGCACCAGCCTGCTGGCCGGGGCGTTTGTCCACTCTAGAAGGAAGATAGGCGAAAACGTCCGGACCAGCGCGAAGCTAGCCAATAATGCAAATGCCACAAATGGCGAAAGACGTTCTCATGAGCGGCTTTATCGCCTCACCCAGTGTTGCCGTCAAGTCGCAACTTTCGGCAAAAGAGTCGCTGGATCACAGGTAATGACGCAGTGAAACATTTTATTAAACATCTCGGCACAGTCATGAAACATTCGCCGGCTAGATCACCAGATGTCACGATTTGGTCGGATTCGACCAGCAAACGCGGACACGAAGACGTTACCAGGGAAGAGAAAAATGCCCCGAACCAAGCAGGACTCTGGCAGCGCCAAGCAACCGGCGCTCGCCAGCCAGTACCGGGCGATCGGCCCGGCCGCGATCGTCGCCGCCCTTCTCCACACGGCGAAGAAGAAAAAGCCGGTGCAGAAGATCACATCGCCGCGCGCTGCCTGATGTGACGTGCGGCGGCCGGTCGCCAGGAACTGGGGCGCCGGCAATGAAGGCGCTGAAGCGCCCCGGGAATTAGCAGCTACTGCTAAAACAAGGTCATCTGACTGTCGTCGGCGCCGGGCTTCTGGCGCCTGGTCTTCTCGGGCTCCGGCCCCACGACGCCCCTTTCCTGAATCTCCGGTCCGGTGTTGGCGACCTTGTTGACGAGGTCGGAAACCGGGACAGCCTCGAAGAAATCGAGCTGTGCCGGTCTGAGCAGATCGGCCACGTCGCGCGGCTCCAGCGTGCGGCAATCCAGCCAGCGGGCGAAATCCTGCGGATCTATCACCACCGGCATCCGGTCGTGGATATGGGCAATGTCGGCATTGGCGTTGACGGTCAGGATGGCGCCGGTGTCCATTTCCGAACCGCCCGGCTCGGCATAGGTCTCGATCAGTCCGGCGAAGGCGACAAGCCCGCCATGCTTCGGCCGCACCCAATAGGGCTGTCCCCTCTTGCCGCCTGGCTCTTTGCCGTTCGTTTGGCGCCATTCGTAGAAGCCGGAAGCCGGCACCAAAGCGCGGCGATGGCGCATGGCGGTGCGAAACGAGGCCTTTTCCATTGCTCCCTCCGAGCGGGCGTTGAACAGCAACGGAAACTCACGCGTGTCCTTCACCCAGGCCGGGATCAGCCCCCAGCGCACCAGCATCGGCTGCCGGTCGGGCAGGTTCGAGCCTGGCGCCTGCGGCAAGCCGGCAATCGCCATCAGCACCGGCTGTGTCGGTGCGATGTTGTAGCGGGCCGGAAAATCCTCCAGTTCCGCCAGACCGAGAAAAGCGGCGGTCTGATCCGGCGTAGCGGTCAAGGCGAAGCGTCCGCACATAAGCTAAAACTCGTTGAATGGGTCGGATGTGAAGGTGGCGATGGAACCGGCGTTGCGCAACCGCTAATGCTTCTTCACGCCGACCGGTCCACAACCGGCTGTGGTAAATGACGATCGGAGATCCATGGACGAGATGCGTAAGATACTCCCGGCTGTCTCGGTCGCCATTGTCCGCGGCGACACGGTGCTGCTGGTCAAGCGGGCGCGGCAGCCTTCGCAAGGATTTTACGCGTTTCCAGGCGGCAAGGTCGAGGCAGGCGAAACGCTGGAAGAAGCCGCGAAACGCGAATTGCTGGAAGAAACCGGGTTGCAGGCGCGCAATTATCGCCCCCTTCGGGAAATCCACATCGACGGCGGCAGCGACGGGCACCCGGTCGACTATCTGCTGACGGTATTCGGCGCCACCTATGCCGGCGGCGAGCCCGCGGCCGGCGACGACGCCGAGACCGCCGCCTTCTATACGCTCAGCGAAATGACGGCGCTGCCGCTTGCCGCTTCGGTGTTTGCCGTTGCCGACGAATTGCTCCGGAATGCACGGGCGTAACGTCCAAAATCGCCTTGCAGCCGACAAATTGTTTGGCCACATAGACTTATGATCCGCGCATCGCTTTTCCTTGCAGCTTGCCTCGCCGCCAGTACGGCAATCGGGGCGCGGCCGGCTCTGGCCGCCGAGTCGCCGTTCGAGCCGGGGCTGATGCGGCTGGCGGAGGTGCTTGGGTCGCTGCATTTCCTGCGTAATCTGTGCGGCGAGAAGGGCGACCAGTGGCGGGTCGAGATGGAGAAGCTGATTGCTTCGGAAAACCCGGACCCGGAGCGGCGTGCCCGCTTCATCGCCAGCTTCAATCGCGGCTACCGCTCCTTCGGCGGCACCTACACGCAGTGTACCGCCTCGGCGACCGAAGCCATCAGCCGCTACATGAAGGAAGGCGAGACGCTGTCGCGCGACATCGCCTCGCGCTACGGCAACTGACTTTCGTACCCCTGCTTGTGTCCGGTGGCGTCTTAGTGCAATTGTTGTGTTGCACTTCTGCAACGGTATTAACGAAACGTTACCGCGCGGATGTGGAATTAACTCAAACTGAAGGTTTTCATCCCGCTCTCCGGCCTAATCGGCTAAGTTTGAATCGGATCGAACGCAGGTTAGCACAACGTGACGAGTCTTGCCGAAAACGACCCTAGAAATGGCGTATTTACAAGTACTTACTTGACCTGCGTGTAAAAGGGACAGCCCAAGCCTGATCCGCATCTGCCGGATCGCCGCTTGAAAAGGGTGGACATCGCAATGGAACATGGCGTCAACGACATCGACGCGCTGGTCAGGGAAGAAAAGCGCCTGACTGCCGTGGAAAGCCACAGCGAGGCCTGGGCGGAAGGGCTTTTGGCCGGAATCGAGCCGGAAATCATCGCCGAGGCGGCCCTCGAAACCGCGTTCGGCGAAATGCTGCGCGCCAATGGCGAGACCTCGGCCCTTGCCCTGCTCGACCGCATGCGTGAAAAGGTGATAGCCGGGGCCTTCGGACCAGGACGGTTGCGGCACTGAACCGGCATCAGGATCTTTGACGACGGCGTGCCGCTTGGGCGTCATGCCCCGGGTACCTGGGCGGGCCTGGCACCCTGTGAGGGCTTGGGGCACTGTAAGAGCCTTGGGCACCTATAAGGGGGCCTGGGCATCTGGACGGAATCATGGAGAGGCAGGCGGTGAATTTTTCGACGTCAGGCCAGCCGCGTGGCTTGGTCCTCAGCATCCGGCTCGCCGCTTTTTGCGCCGCGGTTCCGCTAGCGCTTTGCCTCGCAAGCAGCCCTGCCTATGCGCTGAGTGAAATCAAGCGCGAGGATCTGCCCTCGCCAGTCACGCCGCCCGCCGATAACGACATGTCGCCGCCAGGAGCAGCGGTGCCGATGCCCGACCCGCTCGGCACAACACCGCCTGCGGCCACCCAGCCGACGCCGCCCGACGAACGGGAACAGGTCGTACCGGGGGGGCCAACAGACGATGGTGGCATGGCCAATCCGCAAGCCGATCCTGATGAACCCCTGCCCGAGGTCGTCTACGATCTCGGCAAGCTGCCGGAGCCGGTCAGGCGCATGCACGATCTAATCATCGAGGCCTGCAAGAGCGGCGACATCGAAAAGCTCCGGCCGCTGATCGGCCAGGGCGATACGATGACCCAATTGTCGCTGAGCGAGATCGAAGGCGACCCGATCACCTTCCTGAAAGGTCTTTCGGGCGATACGGAAGGCCAGGAAATCCTCGCCATCCTGGAAGAGGTGCTCAGTGCCGGCTATGTCCATGTCGATGTCGGCACGCCGCAGGAGCTCTATGTCTGGCCATATTTCTTCGCGCTGCCGCTGGACAAGCTCAACGCCAGGCAGCGGGTCGAGCTGTTCAAGATCGTCACCGCCGGCGACTATGACAGCATGAAGCAGTTCGGCGCCTACATCTTCTACCGCGTCGGCATCACTCCGGATGGACAGTGGACGTTCTTCGTCGCCGGAGACTGAGCAGCATTCCACCCTGCCTAAAGCCCGCCTAGAGCATTGGACTCCAAGTAGGTGCCGGTTTTACAAAAATCCGATGCTCAAAGAGAGAGATAGAGCGGCGGTACGATTCGAAGTCCGCCGCTCTAGACCGGCAGCGCCTCGGAAAACTCCACCGCCCTGCCCTGTCCGGGGGTGACGATCTCGCCTTCCCACATCACCCGCCGGCCGCGCACGACGGTGCCGACCGGCCAACCGATCACCTGCCGTCCGTCATAGGGCGTCCAGCCGGCTTTCGAGCCCGCCTGCGCATTGGTAATGGTCTCGCGGCGCTTCAGATCGACGATCGTGAAATCGGCGTCATAGCCGGCGGCGATGCGGCCTTTCCTGGCCATGCCGAAGATGCGCTGCGGGCCGTGGCTGGACAGATCGACGAAACGTTGCAACGTCAGCCGGCCGGCATTGACGTGATCCAGCATGATCGGCACCAGCGTCTGCACGCCGGTCATGCCGGACGGCGAGGCAGGATAGAGTTTTGCCTTCTCGGCCAGCGTGTGCGGGGCGTGGTCGGAACCCAGCACATCGACAATACCTTGCGCAACGCCGTGCCAGATGCCGTCGCGGTGGCGCGATGTCCGCACCGGTGGGTTCATCTGGATCAGCGTGCCAAGCTGCGCATAATCGTCCGCGCTCAGCGTCAAATGATGCGGCGTCGCCTCGCAGGTCGCGACGTCCTTGTGCTGTTCGAGGAAGGCGATCTCCTCTGCGGTCGAGATGTGCAGCACGTGGATGCGGGCGCGAACCTGGCGCGCGATGCGCACCAGGCGCTCGGTGCAGCGCAGTGCCGCGATCTCGTCGCGCCACACCGGGTGCGAGGACGGGTCGCCCTCAATGCGTTCGCCGAGCCGCTCGCGCAGCCGGAATTCGTCCTCGGAATGGAAGGCGGCACGGCGGCGCGTATTCCTCAGGATCGAGGCGACGCCTTCATCATCCTCGACCAATAGATCACCGGTGGACGAGCCCATGAACACTTTTATCCCGGCCGCGCCCGGCAGCCGCTCAAGATCGCCGGCGTCCTTCGCATTCTCGCGGGTGCCACCAACCCAGAAGGCAAAGTCGCAATGCATGCGAGCGGTGGCGCGCCGAACCTTGTCGGCAAGGGCTGCTTCGCTGGTGGTCAGCGGGTTGGTGTTGGGCATCTCGAAGACCGCGGTGACGCCGCCCAGCACCGCTGCCCGCGAGCCTGTCTCCAAATCTTCCTTGTGCTCCAGCCCCGGCTCGCGGAAATGCACCTGGCTATCGACGACGCCCGGCAGGATGTGCAGGCCGCGACAGTCGACCGTCTCGCCGGCGGAAGCCTGGCCGAGATCACCGATAGCGGCGATGCGCCCGCCGTTGATGCCGATGTCGCGCCGGCCCTCGCCATCGTGGTTGACCACCGTGCCGCCTGTCAGGATGAGGTTGTAGGTCGTGGCCATGCTGATCCGGTCTCTTGCGGGGGGAGTGTCAGCGGCTTACGTAATGGCCGACTGTTTTGCAAGATCAGGTTCTTTTCCGCCCATGCCCTTTGCCCAGTTGAAAGACCGCGCACTCGTTTCCGTGTCAGGCCCGGATGCCGAGAATTTTTTGCAGAACATTCTGACCACCGACCTCGACGCACTGCCTGCCGGCGAAGCAAAGCCTGGCGCCTTGCTGACGCCGCAAGGCAAGATCCTGTTCGATTTCCTGATCTCCCGCGCCAGCGAGAATTCCTTCCGCCTCGACTGCCGAGCCGATGTCGCCGACGATTTCAGTCGCCGGCTGATGCTCTACAAATTGCGCGCCAAGGTCGAGATCGCCAAGGCAGATCAGGGGCTTGTCGCTGTTGCGTGGGGAGATGATTCAACCACTTCGCAATTTGATTCGACACCGGTTGCCGATGCTCGGTTCCGCGACACGGCCGTCAGCCGCTTTTATGGCGCCACGGCTGCGGGCGGCGACCCGGCCGCGTGGCAAGCTCTGCGCATCGCCCATGGGATTGCCGAAAGTGGCAGCGACTATCAGCTCGGCGACGCCTTCCCACATGATGTGCTGCTCGATGAGACCGGCGGCGTCGGCTTCAGGAAGGGCTGCTATGTCGGCCAGGAGGTGGTCTCGCGCATGCAGCATCGCGGCACCGCCAGACGGCGGGTGCTGATCGCCAGGGCAGAACGGCCATTGCCTGCTCCTGGAACCGAACTGACAGTTGCCGGGCGACCGATCGGCACGCTTGGTACTGTTGCCGGCACGGCAGGCCTCGCCATAGCCCGTATCGACCGCGTCAAGGCAGCGCTCGACGCCGGCCAGCCGATCCTAGCGGATGACATCCCTGTGTCGCTCACCATCCCGGCCTGGGCGAAGTTCACTTTTCCGCTGGAAACCATTGGCCCGCAGGAGCCCATCGGCGTGGAGGAGGCCTGATGGCGGCCGACCGTCCCGGCGCGCCGCCGCGCGCCTGGCAGCGCATGCTGTCGGGCCGGCGGCTCGATCTGCTTGACCCCTCGCCGCTCGACATCGAGATTTCGGACATCGCCCACGGGCTTGCCCGCGTCGCCCGCTGGAACGGCCAGACCAGCGGCGATCACGCCTTTTCCGTCGCTCAGCATTCGCTGCTGGTCGAGGCGCTTTTCGGCGAGCTGGTCCCTGACGCCCCGGCCGACGCGCGGCTGACGGCTTTGCTGCACGACGCGCCGGAATATGTCATCGGTGACATGATCTCACCGTTCAAATCGGTGATGGGCGGCAGCTACAAGGACTGCGAGCTGAGGCTGCAGCGCGCCATTCATCTGCGCTTTTCGCTGCCGGTCGAACCTAGTGCGGGCCTGCGCAAGGAAATCAAGCGCGCCGACCAGATCACCGCCTATTTCGAGGCGACGCTGCTTGCCGGCTTTTCGACCGCCGAGGCAACCGAATTCTTCGGCCGGCCGCGCGGCTTCAATGCCGAACGCTTCGATTTCACCCCACGTTCGGTGACGTGGGCGCAAAACGCGTTCCTCAAACGGTATGCGGCAATCGAGAAATCGCGGCGCCAGACGGTGCAGCCGGCCGACTGAAAAACGGTAAATTAACCCGGAAGGGATCACAGTGCCGTGTTCGATCACGGTCTGCAGGCACGCCTCATGCCCGTCGCTCATGTCAAGGCTGGTTCGCCCGTCCGCGGACGGAGTGCCGAAGGCATAGGCCTGCCGGGGATAGAAGACGAACTGCGCAAACAGAATGATCGTTTTTCGGCCGCCGTCGAGAACATGTCGCATGGCTTGGGCATGTTCGATGCCGACGAACGCATGATTATATGCAACGGCAATTATATCAGCATCTTCCGCCTTGACGCCGAGGTCGTGAAGCCCGGTATCCGATTTTTCGACATCCTCCAGCACAGCGTCGACATCGGCGTCGCCTCGCACAGCGCCGAAGAACTCTACGCCATCCGCAAGCCCTATATCGACCGGGCACAACCCTCGACCTACGAGGAAATGCTGTCGGATGGCCGCATCATCAACATCTCGCACCGGCCGCTGGCTTCGGGCGGCTGGGTGTCAATCTATGAGGACATCACCGAGCAACGGCGTGCCGAACAGGAGCTGAAGGAGCAGCACCGCCGTTTCGACGCGGCACTGGCCAATATGTCGCAAGGCCTTTTGATGTATGACGCGGACGGTAGGCTGATCGTGCGCAACGAACGTTTCCTGGAACTCTACCACGTGACGCCGGCCGATTTTCCGCTTGGCATGAGCCACCGCGGCGCGCTCGAGCAGTTCGCCCGCCTCGGCATCTATGCAGAGATCGACATCGAGAGCGAGATCTCGAAAACCGCAGCCTGCCTTCAAGCCGGGGAAATGCTGTCAACCTACCGCCATCTTGCCGACGGCAGAACGCTTTTGGTCGTGCGGCGGCCGATGAGTGGCGGCGGCTGGGTCGCAACCTTCGACGACGTTACCGAGCGCCGGCGCGTCGAAGAGCGCATGACCCACCTTGCACATCACGACACGCTGACCAACCTGCCCAATCGCTCGATGTTCCGCGAACGGCTCGACCAGGCCTTGGGCGAGGCCACGGACCTGGCGATATTCTCTCTGGACCTCGACCGCTTCAAGGCCGTCAACGACACCTGGGGGCACCCAGCCGGCGACTGGCTGCTGAAATGCGTGGCCGAGCGGCTGCAAAATTGCCTACGCAGCGAGACGGATGTGGTCGCTCGTTTCGGCGGCGATGAGTTCGTCATCATCCAGTTCAATACAAAAGGTGCCGGCCCAAAAGATGCGGAAAAACTGGCAAAACGCATCGTCGACATCATCGGAAGGCCATTTCGCGACAAAAGCCGCGACATGCACGTCGGCATCAGCCTCGGCATCGCTCTTTTCCCAAATGACGGCAGAGACGCCGACACGCTGCTGAAAAACGCCGACATGGCCCTCTACAGGGCGAAAAGCGAAGGACGCAACGTCTATCGTTTCTTCGAGCCAGGCATGGATGCGATGGTGCAGGCACGACGGGCACTCGAAACCGACCTCGAGGCAGCGCTGCCGCGGCGGGAATTCGGGCTCGATTTCCAACCGATCATGAACATCGCCTCCGGCGAGATCGTCGGCGCCGAAGCCCTGATGCGTTGGCATTCGCCGGCACGCGGCTTGGTGCCGCCAGACGACTTCATCCCGGTCGCCGAAGAAACCGGGCTGATCGTGCCTCTCGGCGAATGGGCGCTAAGGAAAGCCTGCACGGTGGCGGCGGGCTGGCCGCATGGGCTGTGCATCGCGGTCAATGTCTCGGCTGTGCAGATCAAAAGCGGCACCTTTGCCCGCAGTGTCATCTCCGCGCTGGCATTTTCCGGCGTGCCGGCCGATCGGCTTGAACTGGAAATCACCGAAACGGTGCTCATGGACGAGAGCGATACGGTGCTCAAGACGCTCAAGCAGTTGCGCGGCCTCGGCATCCGTATCGCGCTGGACGATTTCGGCATCGGTTATTCGTCGCTCGGCTATCTCCGCCGCTTCCCTGTCGACAAGATCAAGATCGACCGCTCCTTCATCCGCGATATCGACAATCGCGACACGGCCGCGATCGTGCGGACGATCATCGGGCTTGGCGCGCAGCTTGGAACGACCGTCACCGCCGAAGGCGTCGAAACCGAAGCGCAACTTGAGTTCCTGAGAAGGGAAGGCTGTGTCGAGGCCCAAGGCTACCTGATCGGTGTGCCGTCGAAGGCGGCGGACATCCAGCGCCTGCTGAAGGCGAACCCTGCGCTTAGCCAGTCCGGTTGAGCGCGTTGAAATCCGCTGATAGGCCTATGGCCTCATTTGCCGTCCACACCGCTTGGTGCCCTACCGTCCCGGCCGGTCGAGCCGCTCCAGGAACCACTGCGTCAGCCGCACCCAGACCTCATCTTTTTCGCCGGAATCCTCCCAGCCATGGTCGAGGTTGGGATTGTCGTTGACCTCGATGACGAAGACACCGTCCTTGGTCTCCTTCAGGTCGACGCCGTAGAGGCCATCACCGATACAGCGCGCCGCCCTCACCGCCGTCTCGACGACATGGGCCGGCGCCTCCTTCAGAGTGAAGGTCTTGATGCCGCCCTGGTCGGGCTTGCCGTTGGCCTTGTGGTTGACGATCTGCCAGTGCTTCTTGGCCATCAGATAGTGCACGGCAAACAGAGGCTGGCCGCCGAGCACGCCGACGCGCCAGTCATATTCGGTCGGAATGAATTTCTGCGCGATCAAGAGATCGGAATCCTCCAGCCATTCGGTGGCAAGCGTCTTCAGCTCCTCGAAGGTGGCGCATTTCTTGACGCCGCGTGAAAACGACGAGTCCGGGATCTTCAGCACCAGGGGGAAACCCAGCGTCTGCGCCGCCACTTCAAGGTCCGAGATGCCGGCGATCATCACCGTCGGCGGCACCGGCACCTTATTGTAGGTCATCAGCTCGTTGAGATAGACTTTGTTGGTGCAGCGGATCATCGACAGTGGATCATCGATGACAGGCATGCCCTCCTGCTGGGCGCGGCGCGCGAAGCGGTAGGTGTGATTGGAGATCGAAGTGGTCTCGCGGATGAACAGCGCGTCGTAGTTGGCGAGCTTGGCCAAATCCTTTTTGGTGATCGGCTCGATCTCGACCCCCATCTTTTCGGCGATCTTGGCCCAATAGCGCAGCGACGAGATTTCCGACGGCGGCAACTCCTCATGCGGATCGACCAGCGTGGCAAAAGTGTAGCGCGCCGGCGTGCGGCCCTTGGTGTCGCGCCACTCGCGGTTGGTGTAGGTCTCAAGGCACTGAAGGAAGCGCTTTTCTTCCTCCTCGGTCATCCTGGCCAGCGGATGGAAGCCGATCTTGCGGATCGAGGCCCATTCGGCGCTGTCCGTAATGTGGACCTCCAGCGCCGGCGCTCGGAACCAGTCGAACAAAAGCTTGGCGAAGCGATCCCATATCCTCGACGGGCCGATGCCGAAGAAGATGCAGACTTTTTGCGGAAAGGCGCCGCCCAGATCCTTGCGGCATTTGTTGAGCGCGAGTTCCAACTCCGGCAGCGCATGGTCGTAGAGCTTGCGCTCGGACAGGTCGATCATCGTCTCGACCGTTGGGATAACCTTGTGGCCACGCGAACCGGCCAGCAGCGAGGCATAGTAGCCGCGGCTTTGGTAGCCGTAATTGTTCGACAGGTTGATGACTTTCGGCCGTTGGCCGCGAAACAGCGCCGGATGCGCAAGGTAGTCGCGATTGGTGATGATCTTATGCGGTGTCGCCACCTGATCGAGATCGTTCTGCCGGCCGGTAAGGATGACCCAGGTCATTGTCTGTCGCGCTTTCCGAGGATTATGGCGGCACGCAATCCGTCGCGGCCGAATTGCGCCATGTTCATGAAGATGCCGTAAGGCACGGGAATGTTGGCGGCATCAAGAATGGTCTCCTGTCTCTCGTCTTCGACCCAGGGATCGTGGATCAGGATATGGTCGCCATCGTCGCCGATGGCCAGCACCCAGTGCGGAACCTTCTTGCCGAACATCAGGAAGCCGCTGATCAAGACCAACACCAGTTTTCCTTCTGCGATCGCCGTGCGGATATCGTCGATGGCGAATGGACGGTAATTCACCGGGATGCCGTAACGTTCCGCGCGCCGGCGAAAGTCGACCTGCGCCAGTTCCATCACCCGGCGCTTGTCCTGGCTGCGCACCGACTGCAGAAACAGCGCACCATGGAAGGAGACATAGATCTCGGCAGAGAGCCCGCTTTCGTGGCCGGCAACGGCGAGACCGAACGGCTCGCAGCCCCCCGGCCCCGACATCATGAAAACAGTGGTCGACTCGCGCCACAAACGGATTTCCATGACCGGGTCGGGCACAAAGCCGGGATCGAAATTGGCCATCGCCATCATCAGGCAGCACGGGCCGCAGGTGAATTCGCAGGTCTGCTGATAGAAGGGCACGCTGGTGGCGACCGGAATGTCGCCGCGCAAGGTCTTTTCGTAGCGCAGCGCCGTGGCGCCGTCCTCGTAATAGCCCGGTTCGCGGCCGATCTTGCGGTAGCCGCTCTGCTCGTAAATGCGGATGGCTCGGCTGTTGTCCTCGCGCACCTCGAGACGCAGCATCATGCGGTTGTGCTCGAAGGCGGCGTCCTCGGCCCGTTCCAGCAGCATGCGGCCAATGCCGAGCCCGCCAAAAAACGGACCGGTGGCGATGGAATAGAGCCGCGCGACGCCGCTGCCCTTGCGAAACAAGACGACGGCATAGCCGGCGATGCGGCCGTCGTTTTCGGCAACCAGCATCTCGGCGGTCTCGCGTTCGATCAACTGGCGAAAGGAACGGCGGGAAATGCGGTCGCCAGAGAAAACAGCCTTCTCGATCGCCGCGAGGTCATCGGCGTCGGACGCGCGGGCCGTGCGAATCTCGGCAGGCATGCGGGCTTGGAAAACCTCGATTGGGTTGTAGAAAGACTTGGTCAGAAGTGTCGACAACACAGCCGAAGCGCCAGCATCGGTCAAGCGCTATCGCACCTCGATTCGGGCTGAATTGTGACAGCTTTGGCGGCGCATGACCCCGAAAATCGAAATCGATTTTCGGAAGGGATCATGCGGGAAATTAAAGTGCTGCAGCGTCCTTTGCGCGTCCAAGGGGACGCGCGCGCTGTAGTCGCAACCTTTGAACAAAAGGCGCAGCTCAGCTGGCCAGCCCGGCCAGGAGCTGGCTGTAGGCGCTCTTCGCCACCGCAGTCAGCTGCGCGCGCGGCAGCGAGCCGACGACCGCGCAGCCATAGCCTTTGTCCAGCCAGTAGACGGCCTCGGGGCCATTCTCTTCCGACCCATAGGTGCCTTTGGCCTTCTCGGCCGATTCAGCCGTGACGAACAGCGATATGCGCTCGCCCTTGTCGTCCTCATAAAGCAGCATCGCTGCCTTGCTCTCGCCAGCCGGCAGCAGCCGGCCGCCGACGAGCTGGAATCCTTGCGCCGCCAGATCCGGTGCGACCAGCTTCAGGCCGACCTTATTGGACAGCCACGTCTGCAGATGATCCTTGTCGCTGGCGGGCACTTCCACCGCATGCCGCTGCTCGGCGGCATAGATGACATGGGCTGCGATCGCCTGCTCGGCGAGCTGGTTCTCGGCCGGGCCTTCCAGACCGAGACGGTCGATGCCGGCGACGTAACCGCCAACACCGCCGATGGCCAGCATCGCCGCTGCGGCAGCCGCGAACCACCAGCGCGAGTTCAATGCCGCCATCTTGGCCGGCGCGTCACCGACCACGATCTTCTGCAACCGCGCCGGCACCGGCTCGTCGAGCACGCCGGCGAAGGCGGCACGAAGCGCTTCGCGGTCGGCGACATAGCGGGCGCTCCTCGCCTTCATTTCAGGATTGGCCTCGAGCCAGGCGTCATAAGCCACGCGCTCGTCAACCGGCAACTCGCCATCGAGGGCCATATGGATGTCGCGTTCGGAAAAATCGTGCCGGGTCATTTCTCGACGATCCTTATCGTCCGGCGACGCGCGGCGTCATCCAGAAGCCCGCGCAACTCGTCACGCCCGCGCGCGATGCGCGACATCAGCGTGCCGGCCGGCACGCCGAGGATGTTGGCTGCCTCGGCATAGGAAAAACCTTCGATAGCGACCATGACCAGTGCTGCGCGCCGATCGGGGCTGATCGCCTGCAACGCGTCGATAATCTCGCGCGAGGCGATGCTTTCCACCTGCTCGGCTGGTGCCGCCTGCGCCTCGTTCGCTTCCAGCGGCAGCATCGCGGCTTCGCCGCGCCGGTTCACCTTGCGCATCTGGTCGATGAACAAATGATGCATGATCGTAAACAGCCACCTCCTGGGGCTTTCTCCAGTCTGCCAATTGTCGAGCCGCACAAGCGCCCGTTCGAGACAGTCCTGAACGAGATCGTCGGCGGAATCGCGGTCGCGCAGCAGCGAGCGCGCATAACGGCGCAGGCGTGGTATTTCGCCAAGGATTGCTGCCTTCTTTTCGTCCATGACCGCTGGTTCTGAGGTCGCCCTTGTTCATCCGATTGAACGCGCCTTCATAGCGCGGCGCAAGCGGCCAGCGCGAAGCGGTCCGCCGCCCCGGCCACCCAAGCAACAAGATAACGCGGCCGGCGGGCGATTTATTCCCGGCTTGCACCCGAAAGTTGAAAAAAACGCGCGACTACGATTATCGTCGCGCCAACAAAGACGTCAGTCTTCCCACATCTCGTCGCTGAATTTCTTCGTGCCGAAGTCGGGATCGGGCAGGCCGACCTTCGCCACGTCGGTCTGCAGCCCGGCGATCCGATCGCAGAGCGGCACGTTGGCGGTTGCGTTCGAGTTCGTGCACAAGCGCGATCCGCACCGCCTGCGTTTTGTTCGGAGCGTTTATCTGGCGCTGCAACATGATCGCCAAAGCATCCACTTCGGGGTCTCGTATCTCGTATATAGAGCGCATTTGAACCTACGTCCCTCTCGCTGCTCTTGTCAGCAGCCGCTGATAGAACAGGCCGATGCCGATCAGCACGGCGCCGAGGCCGATGAAGGACAGCGCTCTCAGCACGCCTTCCAGTTCCGACATGTCGAAGAGGAAGACCTTCAGCACGGCCACCGAGATCAGCGCGGCCGACGCGATGCGCAGCACCTGCGACTTCAGCCAAACGCCGGCGGTGAGCAGAGCCACACCGATGATCAGCCACAGTGCGGAATAGGTGTAGGTTTCAAGCTGGCCGAGGCCGCTCCACAGGCCGATGAACTCGCCCTTGAACAGCCGCCGCACCGACAGCGTCGCATAGACGAAGGCGAGCAGTGCCGCGACCAGCGCCAGCATCGCGGCATACCATTTCGGCCGCTTGTCACGTGCATAGAGCGCGAGCCCCCCGGCTGCGGCGGCCGGCAAGAGGTAGGCGAGGAACAGCAGGTTGAGCACCGGAATTCGGCCGGTCGATTCGTCAGTAAACAGCGGGTTCAGCGCCAGGAAATGCTGGATGACGATGAAGGCGACCGAGACCACGCCCGCGGCAAGCGAACCATTGCGCAGCACCGAGCTTGGCGAGCGCATGTCGATAGCGACCAGGATGGCGCCGGCGCCGATGGCGATCAGCGTGTAGATCGCCTGCTCGGCGAGCGTCGCAGCGCCCGTGTCGAGGACGCCGCCATGCATGGCGTGGCGCACCAATATGGCAATCGTGACCAGCGCAAACAGTGTTGCCGCAGCTTCCATGGCGAGGCGTGGCCGGCCATTGGTGGTGCGGGCGAGCTGCCAGGCGGCAAAGCCGAAGGCAAGCGCCGGCACGCCGTAGCCCGGCAGCAGCCAGTTGAACACCGGCGTCGTCGACAGGAATTCGGCGCCGACGATTGTCGGATCGTAGGCGATACGGCCGAGCACCGCGATGACCGCGCCGACCGAAATCCAGCCGAGCACCGGATAGGCGCGCCAGCGGGTCGCTAGCGCCGGCACGATGGCCGCGGCACCCAGGAGGATGGTCGTCCAGCCGGACCCAAAGGCCATGTAGAGCATCAGCAAGGCGGCGACTGCTGCCCCGCCAAGCGCGAACGAGACGGCCGCACCGCCTCGTAGCGGCGGCTCTTCACCGCGCGCGATCCATTCGCCGCCGATAGCGAAGACCATGACCAGAAGGGCTGCAACCGCCGCGTAGACAAGATCGCGGTCGAGATTGCCGAAAGTGAACCAGAGCGCCAATAGAATGACCAGCGGTGCGACAACGCCCCATGCCGCCCATGAGGCGGCGCGGATGTGGGCCGATGCGGCAAATTTGCGCGCCGCCCACAAGCCGGGTCCGATGAAGACAAATCCGAGAAAGATACCGATCCTGAGCATCAGCGTGTCGGATACGGCCGCCGGCAGACCATCGACGCCGAGAGCGCCACCTGAAAAATCTGAACCGACGGAGGTTGGCGGAATGATACCGAGATAGACCAGCACCGTCGCCAGCCCTGCGGCGTGCAGCAGCGCCAGCGCCAGCGGCCGGTAAAGCGCCACCGCGACCAGGGCTGCGATAAGGGCTGCTCCCGGCAGAGCATCGCCGGCGGCAGCGTATGCGGGGTCGACGAACAACGCCATCGCCGAAAGGCCGACGAAGAAGCCAGGTGCGATCGACGGCCAGTCGAAGCCTCTTGCGGGTTCAGCTTCGCGACCGCGACGGCCGAGCCATACGAAGGCGAGTATGGCCAGGGTCACCGCATTGATAAAGAGGATGACAGGCAGGTTCGTGCCCGGCGCATCGGTCATGTAAAGAATGGTCCAGAGGCCGGTGCCGACGAACGCTGCCGCCATCAGCAATTTCCAGTCGCGCAGGCGGGCGATGACGCCGGTAGCGGCGAGCACAATCGCCAGATAGCCGAACAGCGCCCAAGGATTCGGCGCTTGCGAGGCGACCAACACGGGCGTCACCACTGCGCCGAGCAGGCCGATGCCGGCCAGCGCCTGGCCGTGCACGAGGGCTGCTGCGATCGTCGCCACGCCGATGGCGCCGAGCAGCGTGAAAGCGAGCGCCGGCCCGATGAAGCCGTAGACGCCATGCGCGGCATAGACCGTTCCGAACAGAATGAAGGCACCGGCCGCCGTCAGGATCGCCGGAATATAGGCGCCGGCAACGCCCTGCACCGGCACCTTGAAGCCGGTGCGGCGGATGAACTCGCCGACAGCGACCAGCACCAACCCGAGCATTGCTGCCATGCTCAGCCGCACGCCGGGACCGAAAATGCCGGCCTCGATGGTGTAGCGGATCAGAAACAGGCCGCCCAGCGCCAGCGCGATGCCGCCGACCCAGACCGCCCAGCGGGTGCCGAGCGCCGTTTCAATGTCGGGTTTTTGGGCCGCTTTCGCCGTCGCGGCGGCCGGTTGCGCAGGTGCAGACCCAGCCGGCGCCGCTTCGCCCGCAGCCCACGGTCCGGATGCAACCTCCCCGGCTTCAATCTCTGTGGACGGCTTTTCCTCAGCAGCAGCTTCGCCCGCCGGTGGGGCAATGTCGGTCACGGCCGCAATTGCCGCGTCTGCTGGCATGCTGCCGTTTGCGGCCTGTTCTACCGGCTTGGGCTGCGGCGGGGCCACATGGACACCCGAAAGCACGAGGCTGCGCAATGCACCAAGCTCGCGCTCGATCAGGCCGATGCGGCTCTGCTGGCGCGAGATAATGACGAACAGCGCGATGATCGCGACTAGGCCGATCAGGCTTTCGAACATGGCGGTTCCCCCAAACCAGGCCAGTAGTTACCGACAAATACGGCGGCCAGACGGCCAACCGAGTCAGCGCGCCGCCAGATTGACGACCGGAAAGATCGAGCATGTTTCGGTACCGAAAGCCAGCGGCGGCGCCGGGTATTTGTTGTCGCTGATGCGCTGGAGCAATTCCAGGCCGGTATATTTAGGGATGTCGCCGTGCGGAATGGTGCCGAGGCCGAGCGGCGAGCCCCGGCCGGGATCGAGTTCCACTTCGCTCATGTAATGATTTCTCCGGCGGTGGTCCCGGCGCCAATCTCCTTGCCCGTCGCGTGGTGCTTGCGCAAGGCGGCGAGGAAGCCGGCGCGAGCACCGGGCGCCTCGATACCGCGCGGCTCGTAGACATGACGGGTAAAGAAGAAGCCGGTCAGCCGGAAGGCGTCCTCGATCGCTGCCGGATCGGCGCGCAGGCCGGAGCCGCGCTGCAGGAAGGCGGGGAGCACCAGCATCTTGTCGCGCCATGGCGCGCCTGCCGCGCGCGACACGGCGCGCCCGGACTTCGGCGAGACATAGGCAAGGTCCTGCCTGGCGCCGGTCGCGGCACACTGGCTGAGATCGAGGCCGAAGCCGAGTTCGTCGAGGATCAGCAATTCGAAGCGCGCCACCAACTCGCCGGCGGCGTCCGCATCGTCAAGATGGGCGATCATCACGGCCAGCGTCTCGTAGAGGCCGTCATGGGCGTCGCGCTCGGGCAGCAGGCGCAGATGCGCAGCCATGGTCTGCAGCCCATAGATGGCGACGGCGCTGTCCATCAGCCGGGCGGCGTTCATCTCGATCGCCTCGGCCTGAAAGGTGCCAAGATGTTCGTCGAGCCGCGCCCGCCATAACAGGTCGACACGGTTTCCGGGCTGCAGAACGGGCTGCTGCTTGCGCGAGCGGCCGCCGCGCACAAGGCCGAGATGGCGGCCATGCGCACGCGTCATGACCTCAAGAATGGCGCTGGTCTCGCCATGCTTGCGGGTGCCGAGAATGATTCCCTCGTCGCGCCACTCCATCGACGGAGCTTGTCACCGGTTCGGTGGCGAAATCAAGTTTTTCAGGCGCTGTGTAGGTGCTCCTCCGCGGCGGTCTGCGCGGAGGTGATCGGCAAGCACTTGATCGATCACGCGTCGCGATTTTTCAACTTCGACTGGTGCGATGTCGATATGTCCGGCGACCGTAATCAGCGCTTTCCACAGCGTCCAGCCGCGGCCTCGCGCCCAGGTTGCCTCGTCGGCCTGAAGACCCGCGCGAAACACCTCTCGGCTTTTCCCTTCGAAGAGCGTCCACGCAATCACCAAATCGCACGACGGATCGCCCACGCCCGAAGTCCCGAAGTCCTGAAGTCTATTACGGCGCTCAAGCTGCCTTGCCTGACCAACAGGTTTCCCCAACTGACGTCACCGTGGAACCAGACCGGCGCGCCATGCCATGTCGCGGCAAGCGCTGCTTCCCACACCGCGCTCGCGGCGCCTGTATCGATCTTGCCGTCGAGGGCTGCAATTGCTTGCCGGGTTTCACCGTCATAGATGCTCAGTGGTCCGCCGCGAAAAAGTTGTGCTGCCCTGGCGCCGGTCCACCAGCGGGATCGATCCGTTGCAGGGCGACCAGGAACTGGGCCAGGCTGGCC
This sequence comes from Mesorhizobium sp., assembly GCA_004020315.1. GTDB lineage: Bacteria > Pseudomonadota > Alphaproteobacteria > Rhizobiales > Rhizobiaceae > Mesorhizobium. The sequence goes on along the minus strand of SAQG01000016.1, from coordinate 46,009 downwards.
GCGAATTGCGGCAGGTTGGCAATACGCTCCAGCGTCGCCGTCTCGCCTTCGATCCAGCGGTAGACGGACCAATGCCAGGGATAGTCGTCAGTCGGGACGCCCATCGCCAGGGGAACCGGGACAGGCAGCGGCAGCAGAGGCGCAAGCCTTGGCAGCCAGCGATGTTCCTTTTCCACTTGCAAGGCATAGGCCGCCGCACTCGGCAGTCTCACGAGCATGTGGTCTCCGAGACGAAAGGTCCTGTTGTCCCATCCGCCCGATGCAACCGGCCTGACAGCAAGATCCTTCCACCGGGGAAATTGCGTGGCGACCAACCGGCTTACGAGAGCTGTGTCGATAGTGACTTCTTGTTCGAGCATGATCTCTTCCGAAAACCGGCTCCCACTTTTCGGGAACATGCTCTAATGCGGAAACTCCAGCCCCATCTCGCGATAGCGCTCGGGGTCGTCGCCCCAGTTCTCGCGCACTTTTACGAACAGAAAAAGATGCACCTTCTGTTCGAGGATACCTGAGATCTCCATGCGTGCCGCCTGGCCGATGGCACGGATCGTTTCGCCCTTATGGCCGAGGACGATCTTCTTCTGGCTGTCACGCTCGACATAGATGGTCTGGTCGATGCGCACCGAGCCGTCCTTCTTCTCTTCCCATTTCTCGGTCTCGATATGGGAGGAATAGGGCAGTTCCTGGTGCAGCCTGAGATAGAGCTTTTCGCGAGTGATCTCGGCCGCCAGCTGACGCATCGGCAGGTCGGAGATCTGGTCTTCCGGGTAATACCAGGGGCCGGCAGGCAGGGTTTCCGAGAGATAGTCGAGCAGGTCCTTGCAGCCCGACCCGGTTAGCGCCGAGACCATGAAGGTGCGCTTGAAGGGCACTCTTTCATTCGCTGCCGCGGACAGGGCCAGCAGCGCCTCGGGCTTGACCCGGTCGACCTTGTTGAGGATCAGCACCATCGGCTGGCGGACATCCTTGAGCCGTTCGAGGATCGCGTCGGCGTCGCCCCTGATGCCGCGCTCGGCGTCGATCAGCAGCAGCACGATGTCGGCGTCCTTGGCGCCGCCCCAGGCGGTCGTCACCATCGCCGTGTCCAATCGCCGCCTCGGCTTGAAAATGCCCGGCGTGTCGACGAAGACGATCTGCGCATTCTTGTGCGTGGCGATGCCGCGCACGATGGCGCGTGTCGTCTGCACCTTGTGGGTGACGATCGACACCTTGGCGCCGACCAGCTGGTTGACCAGCGTCGATTTTCCCGCATTGGGCGCGCCGATCAGCGCGACAAAGCCAGAGTGCGTGGTGGCGGCTTCTGTTGCCGGCGGGACGTCTTCGGTGGCGGTCATGCCGCGCTCCCTTTATTTAGCCAGACGCCTTCGCGCAACAGCAGTGCAGTAGCGGCGGCTTGCTCGGCCTCGCGCTTGGAGCGCCCGCTGCCGGTCGCCGGCGGATAGGCGCCAACCTTGACGCTGACGGAGAACAGCGGATCGTGGTCCGGTCCCTCGCGGCTGTCAATTATGTAGACCGGCACGGCGCCTGCCGCCTGATGCGCCCATTCCTGAAGCTCGGTCTTGGCATCGCGGCGGGCGGCACCGGTGGCCTGCGAACGCGGCCGCCAGTATTTGTGGATGAAGGCGCGGGCCGCCTCCAGCCCGCCATCGAGATAGAGCACGGCGATCAGCGATTCCAATGCATCAGCCCGCAGATTGACGCGCTTGCGCCCGTCCAGGCCGCGTACGTCCGAGCCGGCACGGATCAGCTCCGGCAGGCCGATCTCCTCGGCGATCTCCGCCAGCACCTCTGCATTGACCAGCGCGTTCAGCCGGAGCGACAGCTCACCTTCGGCAGCGTCCGGATACGCCGCCAGAAGCATGTCGGCAACGACCAGGCCGAGGACGCGGTCGCCCAGAAATTCGAAACGCTCATAGTCGATGCCGGCATGGCTGCTGCGGGCGCTGGCATGGGTCAGCGCCCGCTGCAAGCGCTGGCGGTCGGCAAAGACGTGGCCGGTGCGCTCCATGAGCGCTTCGGCGAGCGCGTCGACGGTCAGCCGTTTTGTCGCCACCATGATCCTAATTGACGAAATGGAGCAGGCGCGCCGCGCGCATCTGCGACGGCCATTTCCAGATTTCGAGCGGGCTGGCGCTGCCACCGATCGAGAAGAAGATGAGGTTGGCGCGGCCAACCAGGTTCTCGTCTGGCACGAAACCGACGGTGAAGCGGCTGTCCGAGGAATTGTCTCTGTTATCGCCCATCATGAAATAGTGACCGGGCGGCACGTCGAATTCCTGGGTGTTGTCACCGATCGAGTTGGGTGTCAGGTCGAGCGTGTCATAGCTGACGCCGTTCGGCAATGTCTCGCGATAGACGTCGACCGGCCCGCTCTTCTCGGTGATATCGCGATTGTCGATCTGCCCAACCTTCTGGCGCGGCACGCCGACGCCGTTGATGAAGAGCTGGCCATCCTTGACCTGAATCTTGTCGCCTGGCAGGCCGACGACGCGCTTGATGTAGTCGACGGAGGGGTCGGGCGGGAACTTAAACACCGCCACGTCGCCGCGCTTCGGCTCGGCGGCCCAGATGCGGCCCGAAAAGAGGTCCGGCCCGAACGGCAGGGAATAGCGGGAGAAGCCATAGGCCCATTTGGTGACGAAGAGATAGTCGCCTTCGAGCAAGGTCGGCCGCATCGACCCGGACGGGATAGAGAATGGTTGGAAAAGAAGCGTGCGGATGACCAGAGCGAGCAACAGTGCTTGGACGATGACGCTGACGGTTTCGCCAAGCCCGCCGGATTTCTTCTGGGATTTTTCAGCCACGCTCATGTCGTCCTCGATTATGCGTTGGTTGGTATAGAGTCTCGGCGCGCGCTGGGCAACGTCATGCCGGTGGTCAGATGCAATCAATATGGCGCTTCTTCGACGGGCAACGCCTCGATGATCACAAAGGCTTGAGCAAGCGGAAAATCATCGGTGATGGTGAGGTGGATCGCCGCTCTGTGCCCTTCAGGCAGGATTTTGTCCAACTGCGCCGCCGCCCCGCCGGTCAACGCCATGGTCGGCTTGCCACTGGCCAGGTTGACGACGCCCATGTCGCGCCAGAACACGCCTTGCGCCATACCGGTGCCCAGCGCCTTGGCGCAGGCCTCCTTGGCGGCGAAGCGCTTGGCATAAGAGGCGGCGCGAGCGCCGCGGCTTTCGGAGCGGGCCTGTTCGACCTCGGTGTAGATGCGCTGGATGAAGCGCTGGCCATGGCGCTCCAGCGATTTTTCGATGCGTCTGATATCGATCAGGTCGCTGCCGATACCAATGATCATTCGGCGGGAACTTCCCGTCCGGCCGTTCCGGCTCTGTCCGCCAGGCTCATGGAGCGCGAGAAAGAGCGGCGTGCCCACAGATAGGGACGCACCCGCTCGGGAAAACCATCAGGCTTGCGGCGTCGAAAAAACACTCTGTTCCTGTCCTGATATCCAACGCTGCCGCTCCGACCTTCCCGGGCCGGGCACGACAGCCACATCTTGCGCTTTGCGGCCGTCGAAAGGCAACAACGGCTTTGATATAGCGATACGCCGGCCGCAGAACAACCGGAGCTGCATGCCGTCCGCTTGCAGTCGCCTAGCGGGCCCGGCGTCTGGCCACCCCGGACACAGTACAATCGCGGCGGATTTAAGGAAGCGAGTTCGCTGCAGAGATCAGCAGCAACTCCAGCTATCTACGGCCCATACTCGCTGACCTCGACGAGGTTGCCCTCAGGGTCGCGGAAATAGACCGACGTCATCGGGCCACGGGCGCCGATCCGCTCGACCGGCCCGACTTCGACGGCAACGCCGTTGGCCGCCAGGCTGGCGCATATCTCCGAGAGCGGGCGGGCGGCGACCAGACAGAAATCCGCGGAGCCCGGAGTCGGCGCCCTGGCCTTCGGCTCGAAAGTGTGGCCTGCCTCATGCACATTGATCTTTTGCGTTCCAAACAGCAGCGCCGTCGGCCGGTCCGGCTCGTCGAGGCGCTTGAAGCCAAGCACGCGCTGGTAGAAGGCGCAGGTGTCTTCGACGGAGCGAACCGTCAGCACGAAATGATCAATGCCGGCAATCACGGTAGCGCCTTCAGTCATATGTTGCGGCTGCCCGGCTTGACTGCCGGTATGGCGGCGAGTTCGGGCGGCAGCATGTCGACCGGGTAGGCCGGAACCTCATATTCGGCGAGCGCGATCAGCGGCACGCCGACATCGGTCTTGCCGGCCGAGCGGTCGATGATGCAGGCGGCTGCAACGACCTCGGCGCCAAGCGCACGCAGGCAGTCGATGGTTTCGCGGATCGACAGGCCGGTGGTGACGATGTCCTCGACGATGACGACGCGCGAGCCCTTGGCGATCTCGAAGCGGCGGAGCCTGAACTCGCCCCCTTCCCGCTCGACCCAGATCGCCGGTGCGCCAAGATGGCGCGAGGTTTCGTAGGCCGGGATCAGCCCGCCGATCGCCGGGCCGACGACATAATCAATCCTGCCGGACACGGCAGCGCGGATCTTTTCGGCCAGCGCCTTGCACAGGCGCTCGGTCTTGTCGGCATGCATGAAGACCCGCGCCTTCTGCAGGAAGACCGGGCTTCGCAAGCCGGATGTCAGGATGAAATGCCCTTCGAGAACGGCACCGGCTTCACGGAAAATGCCCAGCACTTCGTCGGTGTTCATCTCTGCCCTGTCTCCAACACCCTAGTGATTTTTAGCCGTTCACGCGCCTTGCATCGCTGACGCTCGAATTGTCCTTGAGCTGCGACAGCAGCCGGTTCAGGTGCTTCAGGTCCCAGACTTCAAGATCGATCAGCATTTCGGTGAAATCAGGCGCGGTGCGCACCATCGACAATGTATGGATGTTGGCATCGTTGGATGCAACGACCTGCGCGATGTCGGCGAGCGACCCCGGCGCGTTGATAGCGGTGACCGAGACGCGCGCCGGAAACCGCTCCTTGGTGCGTTCGTCTATGTCCCAGCGCACGTCGATCCAGCGTTCGGGCTGGTCGTCGAAGGCCTGCAGTGCCGGCGACTGGATCGGATAGATGGTGATGCCGGTTCCCGGCTGCACGATGCCGACGATGCGGTCGCCGGGCACAGCACCTTCCGGCGCGAAGCGCACCGGCAGGTCGCCGCGCACGCCGCGGATCGGCACGGCGCCGTCCTTTGGCTGGTCCTTGTCCTTGCGTGCGGCGCGGCCCGGAATCTGGAACAGCATGCCGGCGGCGTTGCGGATCTTCGACCAGCCCTCTTCGCGCTGCTTGGGCGCGGCCAGTGTGACGCGCTCGTCCTTGTAATCGGGAAACACCGCCTTCATGACATCGGTGGAGGCAAGTTCGCCGCGACCGACGGAAGCCAGCACATCCTCGATGTCCTTGCGTGCCAGCCGATGCAGCACCGACTTCAGGCTTTCCTTGGTAAAGGTCTTACCGGACCGTTCGAAGGCGCGTTCCAGTATGCGGATGCCGAGACCCGAATACTGCTTACGGATGGCATTCTTGGTGGCGCGGCGGATCGCCGAGCGCGCCTTGCCGGTGACGACGACCGACTCCCACGCCGCCGGCGGCACCTGCGCCTTGGAGCGGATGATCTCGACTTCATCGCCATTCTTCAGCTCGGTCATCAGCGGCATGATGCGGCCGTTGACCTTGGCGCCGACGCAGGTGTCACCGACATCGGTGTGCACCGCGTAGGCGAAATCGATCGGCGTGGCGCCGCGCGGCAGTGCGATCAGCATGCCCTTGGGCGTGAAGCAGAACACCTGGTCCTGGAACAGTTCCAGCTTGGTGTTTTCGAGGAAGTCCTCGGGATTGTCGCCTTCGGCAAGCTGTTCGATGGTGCGCCGCAGCCAGGCATAGGCATTGGTCTCCTTCGAGATCGCGTGGGCAGTGCCGTTCACCTTGCCGCCGCTGTCCTTGTAGATGGAATGCGCGGCAACGCCATATTCGGCGATCTTGTTCATCTGATAGGTGCGGATCTGCAACTCGACGCGCTGGCGCGACGGTCCGACGATGGTGGTGTGGATCGAACGGTAGTCGTTCTGCTTCGGCGTCGAGATGTAGTCCTTGAAGCGGCCTGGAACCATCGACCATGTCGTGTGGATGGCGCCGAGCGCCCGGTAGCAGTCCTCGACGGTATCGACGACGACGCGAAAGCCGAAAATGTCGGACAGCTGCTCGAAGGACAGCGCCTTGGCCTCCATCTTGCGGAACACGGACCACGGTTTCTTCTGGCGGCTCTTGACCTCGGCCTTGATCGCATATTTGTCGAACAGGGTGGACAGCGCCTTCTCGATCTCGGACAGCACATCCTTGTTGCGCTCGAAGATCTCGGCGAGCCGCGCGGTGACGGCGCGGTAGGCTTCCGGATTGATGAAGCGGAAGGCGATCTCCTCGAGCTCCTCACGCATGCCTTGCATGCCCATGCGCCCGGCCAGCGGCGCATAGATATCCATCGTTTCCTCGGCGATGCGCAGGCGCTTGGCTTCGGGCACATGGTCGAGAGTGCGCATGTTGTGCAAGCGGTCGGCAAGCTTGACCAGAAGCACGCGAACGTCTTCCGAGATCGCCAGCAAGAGCTTGCGCAGGTTTTCCGCCTGCTCGGCCTTCTTGGAGACGAGGTCGAGTTTCTTCAGCTTGGTCAGGCCTTCGACCAGCTTGCCCATTTCCGGACCGAACAGCTCGTCGATCTCGGCCCTGGTCGCGGTGGTGTCCTCGATCGTGTCGTGCAGTAAGGCAACCGCGATGGTCGCCTCATCCATATGCATTTCGGTGAGGATGGCGGCGACTTCGAGCGGATGCGAGAAATAGGGATCGCCGGAGGCGCGCTTCTGGTGACCATGCTTCTGCATGGCGTAGACGTAGGCCTTGTTGAGCAGCGCCTCGTTGACGTCAGGCTTGTAGCGCTGGACGCGCTCGACAAGCTCATACTGACGCATCATGGGCGGGATCTCGCAGTGCTGAAATGAATCATGCGCCGCACTGGCGTACGGCGCATGTCATAGATAACCACGAAACCGCCGGCGCGAAAGTGCCGGCGGCCGCTGGGAAGATTAATAATCGTCGCTTTTTTCCGGCGGCACCAGACCTTCAATGCCGGCCAGGAGGTCTTCCTCGGTCATGCGGTCGAAGGTGATGTTGTCCTCGGTGTCGTCGGCGTCGGTTGCCGCAGCGGCGGTACCGGTCTGGTCGGCGATCGCCTCGCCATCGGCTTCCGGCTCGTCGACCTCGACATGCTTCTGCAGCGAGTGGATCAGATCTTCCTTGAGGTCGTCGGGCGACAGCGTCTCTTCGGCGATCTCGCGCAGCGCGATGACCGGATTCTTGTCGTTGTCACGAGGAACGGTGATCTGCGCGCCCTGGCTGATCTGACGGGCGCGGTGGCCGGCCAGAAGCACGAGCTCGAAGCGGTTGTTGACCTTGTCGATGCAATCTTCAACGGTTACGCGGGCCATGAGCTGCCCCTTTCATGCCTGGATTTGATGGAAAACAGGCGCGGTCCATAACCCGAACGCCGCCAAAATACAAGCTTTTTGGCAATGCCAGGTCCGGGCAAGGTCCGGGGCAAGCTCCGGGTCGTATCAAGGCGAGTCTGGGCGCGCGCCGCCTGCGACTATACGGCACCGATCACAATTGCTTGCTATGCAGCATCATACCCTTGGATTGCCGTAAAACCGGCGTTATCTCGAATGACGAAGGTCAGCCGGTTATTTCAAGCCGACCGATAGTCACGCGCATTTGGACGACCGTTTATTTTTCGAAAAGGAATATTTTCCATGTTCGACCCTCGGGAGAAAATCGCTCTTTTCATCGACGGTGCCAATCTCTACGCCACCTCGCGCGCGCTCGGCTTCGATATCGACTACCGCAGGCTTTTGTCGAGCTTCCAGAAGCGCGGCTATCTGCTGCGTGCTTACTATTACACCGCACTGGTCGAGGATCAGGAATATTCCTCGATCCGGCCGCTGATCGACTGGCTCGACTACAACGGCTTCAAGGTGGTGACCAAGCCGGCAAAGGAGTTCACCGACTCGACCGGCCGCCGCAAGATCAAGGGCAATATGGACATCGAGCTGACCGTCGATGCGCTGGAACTCGCCGACGTCGTCGACCATTATGTGATCTTTTCCGGCGATGGCGATTTCCGCACGCTGGTCGAGGCGCTGCAGCGGCGCGGGCGCAAGGTGTCGATCGTCTCGACCATGGCCTCGCAGCCGCCGATGATCTCCGACGATCTGCGCCGCCAGGCCGACCATTTCATCGACCTGATGACGCTGAAGAGCGAGGTCGGCCGCGATCCCTCGGAGCGACCGGTGCGCCGGCCCGAGCCGGCCGAAGTCGACGAGGACGAGTATTGACGGCGGCGGTCTTGACCGCGCCGTTGGTCGCGTCCCCCGAGCCCGATCGCGACTGCCCGCTCTGCCCGCGGCTGCATGATTTTATTGCGCAATGGCGGCAGCGCGAGCCGTCCTGGTTCAATGCGCCGGTGCCGACCTTCCTGCCGCCCGAGGGCGAGGATGCGGTGCGGCTGCTGATCGTCGGACTGGCGCCGGGCCTGCGCGGCGCAAACCGCACCGGACGCCCCTTCACCGGCGACTTTGCCGGCGACCTCCTCTACAACACGCTCATCGCGCACGGCTTTGCGCGCGGCCAATTCAAGGCGCGGCCCGATGACGGGCTGGAGCTTGTCGGCACGGCGATCACCAATGCGGTGCGCTGCGTGCCGCCGGACAACAAGCCGGTCGGGGCCGAGATTGCCACCTGCCGCACGTTCCTGGTGCCGACGATCGCGCGGTTTAAAAACCTGCGCGCCGTGCTGGCGCTAGGCTCGATCGCGCACCAGTCGACCGTGCGGGCGCTCGGCCAGCGTGTTGCCGCTTATCCGTTCAAGCATGGCGGGCAGCAGCAAACCAATGGCGTCACACTGTTCTCCAGCTACCATTGCTCGCGCTACAACACCAACACCGGCGTGTTGACGGAAGCGATGTTCATCCGTGTCTTCAGCGAGATAGAAGAGTTTCTGGAGAGATAGGTTCTGGCGCCGGCGCAAACAGCTCGGCCAATTTCTCCTGCTCGCCCTGGAGAACATTCAAGTCGACGTCGCCGCTGATGCCGTCGACGCGGCCCCGGTTGTGGTACTGCCAGTAGATCCAGTCGTCATGGCCCGGCCACAGCGCCAGCGAACGCAGCCAGCGCGGGCGACCGGCTAACTGTCCGGCATAGGCTTGCGCCGCCTCGTCGGTCACATAGAGGATCGCCGTCTTGCCGAACGCTGCCTCGACGGGGCCAAGAAAGGCGGAGAGTTCGGCGCTCAGTTGTTCGGGAGTTGGGCGCTGCGGGCAATTGCCGCCGAATTCGATGTCCACCACCGGCGGCAGCAAAGGCTGGTCGCGCGGCACCACGGAGATGAAGTTGCGCGCCTGATCGGCGCCTGGCCTGCAGAAGGTGAAGAAATGGTATGCGCCGACGGCAAGGCCGGCGGCTCGGGCCTCGCGCAAATTGGCGGCGAAGGCATCATCGATATGGTCGCCGCCTTCAGTTGCCTTGATAATGGCGAAGGCGACATCGTCGGCGGCAACACGCCGCCAGTCGATCTGTCGTTGGTGGTGAGACACATCGATGCCCCTGACCGGATATTTGCCGCGGTCCGGAGAAAATGTGTGGAAATAGACGTAGCCGCCGGCCAGGACGAGGCCCGCGAGGATCAGGCTGGCCGCGCCCCACAAGGCGATCCGGTGTTTCAAAAGAGACCTATCCCTATTGATCCGCCCTGCCCTCCGCTATGGCTCCGGGCGTTCGTCGCTCGAAAGCCAGATCGTTGGCTTTTCGTCCGCTGCGCGGACCGCCCCTCACCCTCGCTCCTTCAGCAGCCGGCCCTTCTCGCGCGACCAGTCGCGCTGCTTTTCGGTCTCGCGCTTGTCATGCAGTTTCTTGCCGCGACCAACGGCGAGCAGCACCTTGGCCCGGCCCTGTTCATTGAAATAGATTTTTAGCGGCACCAGCGTCATGCCTTCACGGTCGACACTCTGCGACAGCTTGGCCATCTCGCGCTTGTTGAGCAGGAGTTTGCGGCGCCGGCGCGGCTCGTGGTTGAAGCGGTTGGCCTGCAGGTATTCCGGCAGATAGGAGTTGATCAGCCAGATCTCGCCGCCCTCGACCGAAGCGTAGCTGTCCTGGATGTTGGCCTGGCCCTGGCGAAGCGACTTCACCTCGGTGCCGGTCAGCACCAGGCCGGCCTCGATCGTGTCGAGCACCTCATAGGAAAACCGCGCCTTGCGGTTTTCCGCAACGGTCTTGTTGTTGGGATCGGCTTTTCTGACTTGATTCATGATGCGGAGACGTGGCGCCTCATCCCTAGTTTATCAAGCCGGCGTGCTTCATCGCCGCATCGATCTTTTCGGCGGTCGACGGCTCGACCGTGACCAGCGGCGAACGCAGCACGTTCTCGACCTTGCCAAGCTTCGACAGCGCATATTTCGCGCCGGACACGCCGGGCTCCAGGAAAATCGCCTTGTGCAACGGCAACAGGCGGTCCTGCAACTCCAGCGCCTTGGCGCTCTCGCCGGAAAGCGTCGCCTCCTGGAATTCGGCGCATAGCCGTGGCGCGACATTCGCCGTCACCGAGATGCAGCCGACGCCGCCATGGGCGTTGAAGCCGAGCGCCGAGGCGTCCTCGCCGGAAAGCTGGATGAAATCCTTGCCGCAGGTGGCGCGCTGCTCGGAAACCCGCTCGACCTTGCCGGTGGCATCCTTGACGCCGATGATGTTCTTGAAGTCACGCACCAGCTGGCCCATCGTCTCGGGCATCATGTCGATCACCGAGCGCGGCGGAATGTTGTAGATGATGATCGGCAGGCTGGTCGCCTTGGCGACCGCGGCAAAATGCGCATAGAGGCCGCGCTGTGTCGGCCTGTTGTAGTAGGGCGTGACGACCAGCGCCGCGTCGGCGCCCGCCTTCTCGGCATACTGGACCAGGCCGACCGCCTCCTCGGTGTTGTTGGAGCCGGCGCCGGCGACGACTGGAACCCGACCCTTGGCGACCTCAATGCAGACTTTGACGACCTGACGGTGCTCGTCATGCGACAGCGTCGGCGACTCGCCGGTGGTGCCGACCGGAACCAGACCGGTCGTGCCTTCGGCGATCTGCCAGGCAATGAGAGCGCGAAACGCTTTCTCGTCGAAATGGCCGCTCTTTTCGAACGGTGTCACGAGCGCGGTAAGCGAGCCTCTCAGCATGTCGTCCAACTCCTTGGGACCGGCGCATGATCCCCGGCGAAAATCGGAGTCGATTTCCGCTGGGGATCATCCGCGAAATTTAAGTGCTACAGCGTCCTTTGCTCGTCTGAGAAGACGCGCGGCGCTGTAGGTGTCTTGTCGTGCGCGCCTTCTAGCCGAAAGCGAAGCGGCGCACCATAGTCTCGACACTGTTGCGCGGCAAGCATGGCGGTAATGCCAGCAAGCGCAATTTGAAAGGCCTCGATAGCCCTGTTTACGGGCTCTTCATCACAGCCAACTAGGCTTCAGTTGATCTGTGCCTGTTGGTAGTGTGTAAGACAGGAAATGATGAAGACCATGCCGACCAGGCAGCCTCATTTTTTCGCGCTGCTTGGCGCAATTCTCCTGCTGACGCCGACCCTTGTGGCCGCTGGCAAGGTCGATGTGCAGGTCACGTCGGCCATTCCGATGCCAAACCGGCAGGATACGGGCCTGCAGGAGACGGGATCTCCATCCGCCAGTGTCGCCAGGCTGAAAAGCGGCCTCGATGCGCTGGCGGCAAACAACATTGCCGGTGCGCGTCAAGTGCGCGACGCCCTGCCGGTCAATTCGCTTGACCAGCACATCCTTGCCTGGGCGATCGCGCTCTATGGCGGCGACAAGGTGCCAAGCGGCGACATCGCCGATACTGCGAAAATGCTGCCGAACTGGCCGGGCATGATCGCCTTGCGCAAGAACAGCGAGCGCGCGCTCTACCGCGAAAACCCCGCGCCTGAAATCGTGGAGCGGGCTTTCGGCGGCAGCCAGCCGCAAACAGTCGAGGGCGTGGTGATCCTCGCCCGCTCCTATGTGTCGCAGGGCAATGTCAAGGCGGCGCGCTCGGTGCTGTCGCCTTTCTGGCGCACAGAGAAACTGGAAGCCAAGGACGAAGCGGCGATCATCCAGGAATTCGGCCAGCTCATCCCCGCCGCCGACCACCGCTTTCGCATGGAGCGCATGTTCTATGCCGACCGGGTCAGTTCTGCGCTGCGCGTCGCCGGCCTTGCCGGCGCCCAGCAATTGGCCGACGCCTGGGCCGCGGCGGACAGGGGCGACAAGAATGCGGGCAAACTGCTGAAGGCGGTGCCCGCCGCGCAGCGTTCGGCCGGCTATCTCTTCGCGCAAGCCCAATATCTGCGCAAGCAGGGGAAGTTTTCCGACGCCGCCGCCACGGTGATGAAGGCGCCGAGCGATCGCAACGCGCTGATCGACCCGGATGCCTGGTGGGCCGAGCGCCGGGTGCTGTCGCGTGAACTGGTCGACCAGGGCGACATGAAGACCGCCTACAGAACAGTCGCAGCACATGCCGCCGAAAGTGCTGCCAACGCGGCGGATGCGGAGTTCCATGCCGGCTGGTACGCGCTGCGCGGCCTCAACGATCCCAACACCGCTGCCAAGCATTTCGCGCGGATCGCCGATCTCGCCCAGGGGCCGATGTCGCTGTCGCGCGCCTATTACTGGCTCGGCCGTGCGGCCGAAGCCGGCGGCCCCGGTAGCGCCAAGGATTATTTCACCCGTGCCGCTAGTTACGGCACGACCTTTTACGGCCAGCTCGCCGGCGAGCGCGTCGGCCGGCAGGTCCTCAACATCGCCCATCCGCAACCGAGCGCCACCGATCAACGGAATTTTGCCAATCGCGAGGCTGTCAGCGCCATCAAGCGGCTGCAGGAGGCGGGCTATGAGCGCTACGCCGACACGCTTTACCGCGACCTCGCCGGACAGTTGACCAGTCCCGGAGAGCTGGCGCTGCTGGCCGCGATGGCGGAAAAGCAGGGCAATCACTTCCTGGCGCTCAAAGTTGGCAAGATCGCCAGCGCGCGCGGCATCGATGTTGGAGCGCTGTTGCATCCGCTCGGCGTCATTCCCGAGACCGCGAACATTTCCGGCTCGGGCAAGGCGCTGGCTTATGCGATTGCCCGCCAGGAAAGCGAGTTCAACATCGGCGCCGTCTCCAGTGCCGGCGCACGCGGGCTGCTGCAGCTGATGCCGGGGACCGCCAGGCAATTAGCGAAGAAGGCCGGAATGACCTTCTCGCAGGCGCGGCTGACCACCGACGCCGGCTACAATGCGACGCTGGGCGCCGCCTTCCTCGGCGAGCAGCTCGGCCGCTTCGACGGCTCCTATGTGCTGACCTTCGCCGGCTACAATGCCGGCCCCGGCCGTGCCGCCCAGTGGGTGGCCAGATATGGCGACCCGCGCGGCAAGGACATCGATGCCGTCGTCGACTGGATCGAGCGGATTCCCTATACGGAAACAAGAAGTTATGTCCAGCGCGTGATGGAGAACTACGAAGTCTACAAGATGCGTATTTCCGGCAAGTACGATATTGTGGGGGATTTGGTGAATGGGCGGAGTTGAAGGAAGAAGGTAGTTTCAAGCCAAAGGCTGGCGATCCTTCGCGCCCCCTCTGTCCTGCCGGACATCTCCCCCCACTTGGGGGGAGATTGGCAATTCGGGCGCCCCGCCACTTCTGCGACGTTGGAGACTGGCGAAGGCCGAGGTGACATCCAATCTCCCCCCTGTGGGGGAGATGTCCGGCAGGACAGAGGGGGCGCTGTCCCGCCGACGACTAAGTCGATTTGACCCTACCCGCCCTCGCCTGTAGCAGTCGAGACGATCCGGCAACGGCGAGGAATCGAGTCCAAATGTCGAGCGGTTTTTCCGACTTCTTCTACGCCTCGCCGGACGGGCTGCAACTTCACGCCCGCATCTACGGCGAAGCGAACTCCGGCCACTGGCCGGTCGTCTGCCTGCCTGGCTTGACACGGAACTGCCGCGATTTTCATGAGCTGGCGCTGCACCTGTCGCGACGGGCGCAAAGTCCGCGAAAAATCGTCGCCTTCGACTACCGCGGGCGCGGGCAATCTGACTACGGTCCCGATATCGGCCACTACACTGTCGGCGTCGAAGCCGGTGACATCCTCGCTGGATTGGCGGCATTGGGAATCGAAGAGGCGGGCTTCATCGGCACGTCACGCGGCGGGCTGATCATCCATGTGCTCGGGGCGATGCGGCCGGCAGTCCTGAGGGCTATCGTGCTCAACGATATCGGCCCGGTGGTCGAGGCCGGCGGTCTCGCCCATATCCGCTCCTATCTCGAGCGCACGCCGAAGCCGAAAACCCATGCCGAGGCGGTCGGCGCCCAACGCGGCGCGCATGGAAGCGACTTTCCTGCCCTGACCGAAGCGGATTGGGGGCGGATGGCGTCGGCCCTATACCGAGAGACGGAGGAAGGGCTGGTGCCGGATTTCGACCCAAAGCTGGTCGACACGCTGGCGGGACTCGACCTGACCCAGAAGCTGCCTGATCTGTGGCCGCAGTTCGAGGCGCTGGCGGCGATACCCTTGCTCGCCATACGCGGCGCCAATTCCAAGCTGCTGTCCGCCGAGACGCTCGAACAGATGCGAAAGCGTCACCCTTGTGTCGAGACGATCACCGTCGAGGGCCAGGGTCATGCGCCTTTTCTCGAGACCGGCGGCCTGCCCGGCGCCATCGCCGATTTTCTGGATAGGACCGAGCAACGCTTCGGCTCAAAGTAAAACTTCCAAGATCAACTTCGATCTTGAAGGTTTTACTTGAATTCGGCAGGCTTAGGCGGACTTTGAAGTTTTCCCCATCGCCTTGGACGAGGTTCTCGCTGCGACCGGCTCGCTCCTTGTGTCCTGCGTTGCCGCAGAAGACGTGGAGCTTTCCGCGTCCGATCCATTGCATCGAGGCGTTTCCAGCACAGGAACCGTCTGAGAGGTTGTCGTCGGTACCGTAGCCGGCCATGATGAACAGCGACAGGTTCTCCATCGGGGTGACGCCCAAGCGAACCTTGCCGGCCACTTCTTCATAGTTGCTGTCGTAAGCAACGACGCCGGTGATCGCGCCCCAGCCCTGCGTGAACTTCACGCCGCCGACGACATGCGGAATGTAGCTGTCGATGGTGCCAATGCTGCCCGAGCCTCGTTCGAGCAAATGATACGATTTGGCCTCACTCGGAAAGCTCCTATTAACCATTGAGCTGTCGGAAACCCCTTGGGCGAGCCCTTTGCAACCCGGCCGATTCCGGCAATTGCCTGCCGGAATTGCGACGATGTCGTGAGTCGCCGGCCAAGGGATTGCCGCAGAATCGCCGCATGGCGAAAGCGCCGTTTCGGCAGGGGCCGGTTTTTTCAACGATAATAGCGCCAGCTTGTTGATTGTGCCGGCGCTTTTCTTTATCCACCTGCGCAACGGAGAGGTGGCCGAGTGGTCGAAGGCGCTCCCCTGCTAAGGGAGTAGAGGTCAAAAGCTTCTCGTGGGTTCGAATCCCATCCTCTCCGCCATCCTGCTTCACGCCGCGCGCTGCGCAGGACAAGTCCGGGGAACCTCTTGGAAAAACAGGGACTAGTCGCCTTCTCGGCCTGATCATGCCAGCTCCTGTCGATGGCGGCGCTGCCCCTCGGCGGCATCCTCCGCTTCCAGCGCTCGTTCTAACAGGCTTTGCCTGACTGACCTCGAACCCGGCGGGCAACCGCCGGTTTTTTCGTTTTGAAGCATGCGTAAGCCGACCAACAGTTCCAGCTGCCCGGGAACTTGCGCAGGCCAAGCCGGCAGGCTAGCAAGAAGGCCCTTTTCGAACGAGCCTTTGCCATGCGCCAGCGCCCTCCCCTTACGCCGATCATCAGTGCGCTTCCTTCGACGGTGCCGTTTGTCGGCCCGGAGGCGCAGGAGCGTGATCGCGGCCGCGCGTTTCGCGCCCGCATCGGTGCGAATGAGAGCAGTTTCGGGCCTTCGCCGCACGTCATCGCCCGCATGGCCGGCATCGCCCGCGACATGTGGATGTATTGCGACCCTGACAATCACGATTTGAAGGTGGCTGTCGCCGCGCATCTCGGCGTTAGCGCCGAAAACGTGGTGGTCGGCGAAGGCATAGACGGGTTGCTCAGCCTGGTGGCGCGCATGTATGTGGCGCCGGGCGATGCGGTGGTCACCTCGCTCGGTGCCTATCCGACCTTCAATTTCCATATTGCCGGCGTCGGCGGCCGGCTGGTCGCGGTGCCTTACGAGAGCGACCGGGAAAACCTCGACGGCCTGCTGGCTGCGGTCGCCAGGGAAAATGCGCCGCTGGTCTACCTGTCCAACCCGGACAATCCGATGGGCAGCTGGTGGGAAGCGGCCGAGCTCAGCCGCTTCATCGAAGCCTTGCCGGAAACCACAATGCTGGTGCTCGATGAGGCTTATGGGGAATTGGGCCCGGCGTCGGCGCTACCGCCGATCGACGTCGCGCGGCCGAACGTCATACGCATGCGCACCTTCTCGAAGGCCTACGGGCTGGCCGGCATACGCTGCGGCTATGCGGTGGCCGAAGCCCAGGTGATCCGCGATTTCGAGAAGATCCGCAACCACTACGGCGTCAGCCGCATGGCGCAGATCGCCGGCGTCGAGGCGCTTGCCGATCAAGACTATCTCCAAAGCGTAGTGGCGCGGGTCGCTTCCGGCCGCCGGCGCATCGCTGAGATTGCCGAGGCCAATGGGCTGAAGCCGCTGCCCTCGGCAACCAATTTCGTCACCATAGACTGCGGCGGCGACGGCGCCGTCGCGCTGAAGGTGCTGCAGGCGCTGCTGTCGCGCGATGTGTTCATCCGCAAGCCGATGGTGCCGGTGCTCGACCGCTGCATCAGGGTCAGCGTCGGCCTCGACCACGAGCTCGACATCCTTGCCGAGGAATTGCCGGGCGCGTTAGAGGCTGCACGCGGGAACTGAGGATCGCGACGCTCTTGTTTCCGCACCGCCGCTATTTCTCCCCACCGCCGAGCAGGCACGTGATCCGCTTCAAGGCGTCCGCAAGCTCGGCGGCTTCGTTGTCGGCACGGCCGGCCGTCAGCCGGGTGAGATCGCGGTCCGCCGCCGCCTGAAGTGCGGCCAGTTCCGAGTTTCCCCGCGCGGTCAGGGACAGGATGCGCCGACGCCGGTCGTCCGGGTCGGTACGCAGTTCGATCAGCCCCATGGCGGCAAACTTTCTGAGGATCCGAGTGACATGGGCGGGGTCCAGCCGGAGTTCGCCGGCAACCGAGGCGGCTACACGCTCATCTTCCCGAACGGAACCGGCCTTGAATTAATTGAACGTTCGTTTTATTACTGTACCTCTCGAGGAGATGACATGGCGCGCACGACAGGTTCCGACGGGGAGAAGACCGAAGCTGCGGTCCGCGAGGCGGCGGTCAATCTGATCGCGCGTCTTGGCTACGAGGCGATGTCGATGCGCCAGCTGGCCGCCGAGGTCGGCGTACAGGCCGCGGCGCTCTATCGCTATTTTCCGACCAAGGAAGACCTCTTGTTCACGCTGATGCGCGAGCACATGGAAGGGCTGATCGAGGCATGGGATGCGGCGCGCCCCGTCATGGCCGATCCGGCGACGCGGCTCGCCGCCTATGTCGAAAACCACATCGCTTTCCACATCGAGCGCCGCCATTCCACCCATGTATCGAACATGGAATTGCGCAGCCTGTCGCATGACCGCCTGACGCAGATCCTGCGTATGCGCACCGCCTATGAAAAGGAGCTGCGTGCCATTCTGCGCGATGGCGCAGAAGCCGGCGTCTTCGACGTCGACGACACAGGGCTGACCGCCATGGCGCTGATCCAGATGATGACCGGCGTCATCGTCTGGTTCCGGCCGGGCGAGCGGCTATCGATCTCGGAGGTAACCGCCACATATCTTTCAATGACGATGCGCCTGGTTGGGAGCAAAGGCCAATGGCGCGACAACGACCTACAGCGCCGCAGCCCCTTCCGGCGAGCAAAGGACGCTGTAGCATTTTGATTTTGCGCATGATTCTTCCCGGAATCGAATTCGATTTCCGGGCCATGCGCCGGGAGGAACGGCATGTACACGCACACACTCAACTTCGGGCTTGACGAAGACATCGAAGCGATACGCGACCTGGTGCGGCGCTTCGCCCAGGAAAAGATCGCGCCGATCGCCGCCGAGATCGACCGTTCGAACGAATTTCCGGCGCATCTGTGGGCCGAGCTCGGGGGGCTTGGCCTGCTCGGCATCACCGCCGATCCGGATTTCGGCGGCACCGGCATGGGCTATCTCGCGCATGTCGTCGCGATGGAAGAGATTTCCCGCGCCTCGGCCTCGATCGGCCTCTCCTACGGCGCCCATTCCAACCTCTGCGTGAACCAGATCAATCGTTGGGCAACGCCGGCGCAGAAGGAAAAATATCTGCCTGCGCTGTGCAGCGGCGAAAAGGTCGGCGCGCTGGCAATGTCGGAGTCCGGCGCCGGCTCCGACGTCGTGTCGCTTAAACTGCGCGCCGAAAAGCGCAACGACCGCTACGTGCTCAACGGCACCAAGATGTGGATCACCAACGGCCCGGACGCCGGGACGCTGGTCGTCTATGCCAAGACCGATCCGGAGCTCCATTCGCGCGGCATCACCGCCTTCATCGTCGAAAAGGATTTTGCCGGTTTTTCCGTCGCGCAAAAGCTGGACAAGCTCGGCATGCGCGGCTCGAACACCGGCGAACTCGTGTTCGAGAACGTCGAGGTGCCGTTCGACAACGTGCTTCACGAGGAAGGGCGCGGTGTCGAGGTGCTGATGTCGGGCCTTGACTACGAGCGCACGGTGCTCGCCGGCGGCCCGCTCGGGCTGATGGCGGCGTGCCTGGATGTGGCGATCCCTTATGTGCACGAACGCAAGCAGTTCGGCCAGCTGATCGGCGAATTCCAGCTGGTGCAGGGCAAGCTGGCTGACATGTACACGACGATGAACGCCGCACGCGCCTATGTCTATGCCGTCGCCGCCGCCTGCGACCGCGGCCAGACGAGCCGCAAGGACGCCGCCGCTTGCGTCCTGTTCGCTGCCGAGAAGGCGACGCAGATGGCGCTCGACGCGATCCAGCTGCTTGGCGGCAACGGCTACATCAACGACTATCCGACCGGACGGCTTTTGCGCGACGCCAAACTCTACGAGATCGGCGCCGGCACCAGCGAAATCCGCCGCTGGCTGATCGGGCGCGAGATCATGGCAGAAGGAGTGCAGTGAGGCCATTTTGAAAAATTTGCCAGAAATAGCGTGTTATGCCAGGAGTTAAGAAGATGTCACACTTCTGGGATGAGGCAGATTATGGCGAACCGAACGGGAAAGGCTGGGTTGGACCAAAATCCGCAACCACAATTCGAAGCCGGCGCTCGAAAAAATCTGCTCCGGTTTCCGGCGAAACGCGAGCGCGTCAGACTTGGCGAGGGCGGACGCTTCGTTATCCCGGCTGCCATGCGCGAGGAAATGGGTGTGAAACCGGGCGAGGAGTTGATCCTTCATGTCGAGAACGGCGAGTTGCGGGTAAGGTCGTGGCTTCAGAACCTGCGGCGCGTCCAGGCCGAATTATCGGCGTTGAAAAAGCCTGAGGAAAGTGTCGTCGACGAATTTCTGAAGGAGCGGCGGGAAGAACAGCGCCGAAGCGATGAGCGTTTGGACCGGCTTCATGCCGAAGGAATGGCGAGGAAAGGGGCGAAGTGAAATCTTACGTCATGGACAGCTCGGCGGCGCTTGCGATCCTGTTCAACGAGAAAGGCACCGATATTGCCTTGGGTTTCGCGCCGGATGCGCAATGCAGTTCCGTCAATGCGGCTGAAGTCATTGCTAAGCTGATCGACAGGGGACGCAGCATGGAAGAGGCCGTGGACGACCTCGCCAGCCTCGGCATGCCGGTCGCTGTTTTCGACGAAATGATGGGTATCGCTGCCGGTCAGCTTCGTGCGCTGACGCGGCATCGCGGCTTGTCGCTGGGCGACCGAGCCTGCCTCGCACTGGCAATGCGCGAAAACGCCATTGCCGTCACCGCCGACCGCGACTGGGGCGACCTGGACATCGGTTGCAAGATCGAACTGACCCGGTAACACCATGACCACCCTCACCTCACAGATTTCGCCCGCCTCCGACACCTTCCGCGCCAATGCCGAGCGTATGCGGACGCTGGTCGCCGACATTGCGGAAAAGGCGGCAACCGTCGAGCGTGGCGGCTCGGAGGAAGCGCGTGAACGGCACCAGAGCCGCGGCAAGCTTTTGCCGCGCGAGCGCCTCGCCCAGCTGCTCGACACCGGCTCGCCGTTCCTTGAAATCGGCCAGTTCGCGGCATGGTCGATGTATGGCGAAGACATCTCATCGGCCGGCATCATTGCCGGCATCGGCCGCGTCGAAGGCACCGAAGTTATGGTCGTCGTGAACGACGCCACGGTGAAGGGCGGCACCTACTATCCGCTGACCGTAAAGAAGCATCTGCGCGCCCAGGAGATCGCGCTGCAGAACAAACTGCCTTGCGTCTATCTGGTCGACAGCGGCGGCGCCAATCTGCCGAACCAGGATGAGGTGTTTCCCGACCGCGATCATTTCGGCCGCATCTTCTACAACCAGGCCAACATGTCGGCGGCCGGTATACCGCAGATCGCCTGCGTAATGGGTTCGTGCACGGCGGGCGGCGCCTATGTGCCGGCGATGTCGGACGAGACGATCATGGTGCGCAACCAGGCGACCATTTTTCTCGGCGGCCCGCCGCTGGTGAAGGCCGCGACCGGCGAGGACGTCAGCGCCGAGGAGCTCGGCGGCGCCGATGTGCACACGAGGCTTTCCGGCGTTGCCGACCACTATGCGCTCGACGACGAGCATGCGCTGGCCATCTGCCGCCGTATCGTCAAAAACCTGAATCGGAACAAGACCGCAAGCCTGGCCTTGCAGAAACCGATTCCGCCGCTTCACGATCCACATGAACTTTACGGCATCGTGCCGACCGATCTGCGCCAGCCCTATGACGTACGTGAAGTGATCGCGCGTATCGTCGACGGCTCCGAATTCGACGAGTTCAAGCAGAACTATGGCACCACGCTGGTCACCGGCTTTGCCCATCTCACCGGCATGCCGGTCGGCATCATCGCCAACAACGGCGTGCTGTTCTCCGAAAGCGCGCTCAAGGGCGCGCATTTCATCGAACTATGCTGCCAGCGCAAGATCCCGCTGATCTTCCTGCAAAACATCACCGGCTTCATGGTGGGGCGAAAATATGAGGCCGGCGGCATCGCCAAGGACGGCGCCAAGCTGGTGATGGCCGTCGCCACGGCCCGGGTGCCGAAGGTGACCATGATCATCGGTGGCTCGTTCGGCGCCGGCAATTACGGCATGTGCGGACGCGCCTATTCGCCACGCTTCCTGTGGATGTGGCCAAATGCGCGCATCTCCGTGATGGGCGGCGAGCAGGCGGCCACGGTACTGGCCGTCGTCAAGCGCGAGGGGATCGAGCGCAAGGGCGGGGAATGGAGCGCCGAGGAGGAGGCAAAATTCAAGAAGCCGATCCTGATGAAATACGAGCATGAGGGCCATCCGCTCTATTCCTCGGCTCGACTCTGGGACGACGGCATCATCGACCCGGCCAAGACGCGCGAGGTGCTGGCACTCAGCCTGTCAGCCGCACTGAACGCCGAGATCGAGGAGACACGGTTCGGCGTTTTCAGGATGTGAGATGAGCGAGATCGACGACAGAATTCGCGTTCATATCGGCGACATCACGAAGCTGGCGGTCGATGCCATCGTCAACGCCGCTAACACGTCGCTTTTGGGCGGCGGTGGCGTCGACGGCGCCATTCACCGGGCGGCCGGCCCCGAGCTTCTGGCCGAATGCCGAACACTCAATGGCTGCAAGGTTGGCGACGCAAAACTCACCAGGGGTTACAAGCTGCCGGCACACTATGTCATCCACACGGTTGGGCCGGTCTGGCGGGAAGGCAGCAAAGGCGAAGCTGAGCTGCTCGCCTCCTGCTATCGCCGGTCGCTCGAACTCGCCACGGCCAAGGGTTGCCGGACGGTAGCGTTTCCAGCGATCTCGACCGGTGTCTACCGCTATCCGAAGGACCAGGCGACACGGATCGCCGTTGGCACCGTGAGCGCCTACATCGACCAGAACGCGGTTCCGGAAACCGTCATCTTCTGCTGCTTCGACCAGCAAACGGCGGAACTATACCAACAGGCGTTGCTGCGCCTGACGGCGCGTGGCCGGCATAGGTAAGAAAATCCATCCATAGTTTTCAGATTTATTTTTATTCACCGATCTGGCCAGACGAAAGAATCGCGGCTATTGCTCATTGCTAATACCAGTGGGGATTGGGCGAAGATGAGACTTCAGATTTTTCAGAAAACAACTGTGTCGGTACTTTCAGGACTGCTTATATTAGCAGCTCCTGACCTTGGCTCGGCAGAATCGCTGGCGGGGAACAAGGGGGACAGCCGCTACCCCGTGTATTTCGCGCCCGGCTCAACGGGAGGCTGTCAGAAGGCATACAAGGCCTATGTGGCGACTGCTAGCCATTCCGCCTATGCGTCGACCCCGTTCAATTGGGCGACCGAGTTCATAATTTGCGCGCGTGCGAATGGATCGTCGCAAAAGGCTGCAGAGGCACTGGCGCTGAAGGACTGCCAATCCGCCCGGAAGCAATACAAGGTCACGACAGCGGGAGTCTGCAGCATCGCTGCCTCCAAATAATCGAATACCGGTCGGCTTTGGCATTTTCCAAATGGATGGGGCAAAATGAAATCGACACGCATAGACCGGACGATTGTATCGCTGTTCGCAGGCCTGCTGGTATTGACGGCACCAAGCAGCAGCGCGGCGGAATCACTGGCCGGGAGCAAGGGAAACGTGCGCTTTCAGCCGTTTCTGCCCGGGAGTCCGAAGGACGAGTGCACCAACGCCTACAAGGCCTATGTCGCAGCGAGCGGCCATTCGGCCTATGCGACGACGTTCTATTCGCGCGTCCGCGACCTCTACATCATCTGCGGCTCCAAGCTCAACGCATCCTCGCAACAGGCCGCGGAAGAGATTGCGTTGCGCAATTGTCAGGCCGGCTTGACGAGATGGAAGGTCAAAACCGCGAGCGGCGGCTGTGGAATCGCCGCCTCCAAGTAGGTTGCAGCAGCAACGGGTGCAAATACCAGTGGGGACGGGCGAAGATGAAACTGCGACTTTTTCAGACAACAACTGTATTGGCACTTGCAGGGTTGCTTATCCTCACGGCATCCAACATCGGCGCAGCGGAATCGCTGGCGGGAAGCAAGGGGGACATCCGTTTCTATCCGAAGCTGTTGGGAGATCCGAAGCGACCGTGCACCAAGGCTTACAAGGCCTATGTGGCGGCCAGCGGCCATTCAGCCTATGCGACCACCCCGTATTCCCGGGTGCGTTCGTTGTACATCATCTGCGGTTCGCGCTTGAATGCGCCGTCACAGAAGGCTGCCGAGGAGGCGGCGTTGAAATCCTGTAAGGCCACCCGCAGCTATTACAAGGTCACGACTGGAGGAGGTTGCGAGATCGTTGCCTCCAAGTAAGCAGGCCTGGCTTACCGATCCTTTGACAATGGCCGGACTGCAAAGCAGGGTGTTGCCACAGCTCGCGTGAAGGAGCATTCGCGCCGTTGGCGGCAAGCTCTGGCTTTGGAGGTCCCATGTTCGCCAAAATCCTGATCGCCAACCGCGGCGAGATCGCTTGCCGGGTGATCCGCACGGCACGCAAGCTGGGCGTACGTAGCGTTGCCGTCTATTCCGACGCCGACGCCGGGGCTTTGCATGTCGAGATGGCCGACGAAGCTGTGCATATCGGCGCCTCGCCTGTTGGCGAAAGCTATCTGCGCGGCGACAAGCTTGTCGCGGCGGCTTTGGCCGCCGGCGTGGAAGCCATCCATCCCGGCTACGGTTTTCTGTCGGAAAATCCTGATTTCGTCGACCAGGTGACGGCGGCAGGGCTCGTCTTCATCGGCCCGTCGGCCGCCTCGATCCGCGCCATGGGGCTGAAGGACGCGGCCAAGCGGCTGATGGAGAAGGCCGGCGTCCCTGTCGTGCCGGGCTATCACGGCGAGGCGCAGGAGATCGTGCTGCTCGCCTCCAAGGCACGCGAAATCGGCTATCCCGTCCTGATCAAGGCGCGCGCCGGCGGCGGCGGCAAGGGCATGCGTCGCGTCGAACATCCCGACGACTTTTCCGAGGCGCTGTCGGGTGCACGGCGCGAGGCCAAGGCCGCTTTCGGCGACGACCGCGTGCTGGTCGAGAAATATATCGAGAAGCCGCGCCACATCGAGGTTCAGGTATTCGGCGATAATTTCGGCAATGTCGTGCATCTCTACGAGCGCGACTGCTCGGCGCAGCGCCGCCACCAGAAGGTGATCGAGGAAGCCCCCGCCCCCGGGATGACGCCGGCATTGCGCAAAGCGATGACGGAGGCGGCGGTGAAAGCCGCCAAGGCGATCAACTATTCCGGCGCCGGCACGATCGAGTTCATCGTCGATGCTTCGCAGGGGCTGAAGGCCGACCGCTTCTGGTTCATGGAAATGAACACCCGCCTGCAGGTCGAGCACCCCGTCACCGAAATGGTCACCGGCACCGATCTGGTCGAGTGGCAGTTGCGGGTGGCGTCCGGCGAAAAGCTGCCGAAAACGCAGAGCGAGATCACGCTCGCCGGTCACGCCCTCGAGGCGCGTATCTATGCCGAGGACGCGGCAAAGGGTTTTTTGCCGGCAACGGGCACGCTGCATCACCTGAAATTTCCGGATACAGCGCCCGGGGGTGCCAGCATGCGGATCGAGACCGGCGTGCGGGCCGGCGATGCCATCTCGCCCTTCTACGACCCGATGATCGCCAAGCTGGTCGTGCACGGCAGGGGCCGGCGGGCGGCGCTCGAAGCGCTGGGCATAGCCCTTTCGCAGACCGAGATCGCCGGCTCGACCGTCAACACCGCCTTTCTCGCTGCTCTTGCCGCTGACGCGGATTTTTCGGCAGGTGACGTCGACACCGGCCTGATCGGCAGGCACCAGCAAGCGCTGACCGCAGTGCCGCCGCCGAGCAGCGAGATCGTTGCCGCGGCCGCACTTGCGGCGTCCGGCGCCGGGGCTCAGGCGCCGACCCGCGACCCGTGGTCGTCGCTTGCCGGTTATGCGCATTTCCACGCGATCGCGCGGCGCACGCGGCTGCGCTACGGGGAGGATGAGATTCTCGCGCTTGTGTCCATGCGGCCGGACGGGCGCCCCCAAGTGGCACTGGACGCACCTTATGACAGCGCCGATCCGCTTGATCTTCGCGCTGCCCCTCGCCTCGCCCGCTGGCCAGGTCATGTCACTGTCTTTTCGGGTGCCGTCGGCTACAGCTTCGCAGTGCCGGACCCATTGGCGAGGGCCGACGACATCGCCGCCGGCTCTGACAGCCTGCGCGCGCCCATGCCGGGCCTGGTCAAGCTGGTGCGCGCGGCAAAAGGCGAAGCCGTCATCAAGGGTCAGCCGCTGTTGATCCTGGAAGCGATGAAGATGGAGCACACGATTTCCGCCACTCATGACGGGACGATCGCCGAGATCGCAGCGGAAGGCGCACAAGTCACCGACGGGACCGTGCTGGTGCGTTTTGCCGAGGAAGCCCGCAGTTGACCGCTGTTCATCCCCGAGGCGACGTCGAACACACGCGCCACATACGCACGCCCAAAAATGAAAATGGCCGGGTCTGCCCCGGCCATTTCCGATTGTCGCTAGGCGACGCCAGCCATCACGGCTGGATCGGCGCGTATTTGCCGTCGTGCCACTGGTTGATGTCGTAGCTGACGTTCTTGAGGTCGCCCTTTTCATCGAAAGTGACAGGGCCGACGACGGTGCTGATCGGCTCGCCGTTCTTCAACGCTTCGGCAACCTTGACCGGGTCGTCGCTGCCGGCGCGCTTGATACCCTCGGCAAAAGCCTGGATCACGGCATAGGAGAACAGCGTAAAGCCCTCGGGCACGAAGCCGCGCGCTTTGATCTTTTCGATGGCCTCCTTGGCTTCGGGCTTCGCCTGCGGATCCGACGGGAAGACGAACATGGTGCCTTCGCCGGCCGGGCCGGAAACCTGCCAGAATTCCGGCGTGGCGATCGAGTCCGGCATGATCAGCTGATACTTCAGGTTCTGTTCCGCCGACTGGCGCAGGATGAGGCCGGCTTCGGGGTGATAGCCGCCGAAATAGACGACGTCAGCCTTGAGGTCCTTCAGCTTGGTGACAAGCGCCGCGTAGTCCTTTTCACCGGCGTTAATGCCCTCGTACAGGATCTCTTTGAGACCGTTCTGGTTCATCGTTGCCTTTACGGCATCGGCCACGCCCTGCCCATAGGCGCTCTTGTCGTGCATGATTACGACCTTCTTGCCGGCATATTTCTTGGCGATCCATGGACCGATGAAAGCGCCCTGCGCATCGTCGCGCGTATAAAGGCGCATGATCGTCGGCCAGCCGGCCTTCGCCGCCGCGTCCGTCAGCTCTGGGTTCGACGAAGCCGGACTCATCATCAGCGCACCGGCTTCGGCATACACGGCAGACGCCGGGATGCTCGAGCCCGAGCAGGCATGGCCATCGATGAACTTGACCCCGTTGGCGACGATGCGGTTGGCGACCGAAACCGCCTGTTTCGGATCACACTGGTCATCCTGGACGTCGAGCTTGATCTGGCGGCCTTCGACACCTCCAGCGGCGTTGATCGCGTCGGCGGCGGCTTGCGCGCCCTGCTTGAACTGGTCGCCAATGGTGGCAAGCTGACCGGTCATCGGTCCGACCACTGAAAAGGTAATGTCGTCGGCGAAGGCAATCGGCGCACTCATCATCAGGCCCACTATGGCCGCGCTCAAAATACCCAATTTTTTCATGGCGATACTCCTCCACTCTCGCGCAGCCGCCCCGGCCGCGCCTCTTCCAGAGTGGACGGGAGAATTTCACCCTTCGCCGAGCCTGTCTAGGCGCATCGGCGGCACTCGATTGGGCCTGGAAGCCGAGGCGTGAATGTAAAAAGCCGCGCCTGCCTTGTTCCGGCCGGTCGCGGCTTTTGTCGATCGAACAATCCCGAACGCTCCCGCGCCCGAAAACCGCTCGCCTTCCCTGTCCGTCGCGCAGCTTGGCTGTATCCGGCCTGCCGCGTTCTTGCCATTGTTGGCACGACCGTCTTGCGCGGCCTTGTTCTTGCCGGTCCGGCCGTCTTGCGCGGCCTTGACCTGAAGCGTCCCTGTCGGTGATCTCAAATGCCTGATGAACTCGGGGCCTGATGAACTCAGGGCCAACTTAGTGCATCGTCATCCATTCGCGAGCTTCGCGCAGCGCCCTGGCAATCTCGACCTTCGACATGGCGGCCGACAATTCCGAGCGCAGTTCCGCGGCGCGGACCGAGCCCTTGATCGCAGCGATGTTGAACCATTTGTGGGCGGCAACGACATCGGTCTCGCAATCGCGGCCGGTGGCATACATCATGCCCAGTTCGAAAAGAATGTCGGCCTGGGCAGTTGCCCCCATGGCGCCGAAGCCGGCTTCAGGCATTTCAAAACGTGCCATTTCAATCCCCTGTTCTAGCCCTGTCAGGCTCCCGAGAGCTGCCTCCTTCTGTCCCTGGTATTCCTTGGGGCGGCTGCTCTTTCGATGCTTTCGAGAATGAACCGAAGGCTTGAATCCGTCGTTAAGTGGCGTGCTTAATTTGAGGAAAACAAAGCTAAAACAAGAGGTAAACGCGGAAATTCATTAACGATGCAAAGCCAGCAATTTCGCCGGTTTGAGCTAAATTTGACGAAAATTTGCGAGGCGCAAAATCAAGACTCTGCTAACCACGGGAGACAAAGCCAGCGTGCCCAGCGTTTCTTTTCTCGCCGACCAGACGGCTTCGGGCGCCCAGAAAATCCTGAAGTCTTCCGTAGCGGCACCGCTTTTGTTTTGCCGGGAGGTGGATTAGCTTACGTTTGCGTAAGGGGCAGACTGGCGGGGCGGAACATCCGTCCGGATGCCCACAGGGAGGAGAAACATGTTTCGCAAAATCAGCATGGCCCTTGCGGCCACATTGATCATGGCCGGCACGGCCTGGGCCGACCCGATCGAAGGCAACTGGAAAACGCAAGCCGGTTCGACCGCCGCGATCGCGGGCGGCGGCGGTACATTTTCCATCACGCTCAAATCTGGCAAGTTTGCCGGCAAGCGCATCGGTTCGTTCAAGGTGTCCGGCGCCAACAAATATTCCGGCACCATAACCGACCCGGAGACCGACAAGACCTATTCGGGCAAGGCCTCGGTCTCAGGCGCTTCGCTCAAGATGAGCGGCTGCGTGCTCGGCGGGCTGATTTGCAGAAGCCAGACTTGGCATAAGCTCTGATCGTTTCGACTGCTATAAATCGAGAAACGGGGCCGCGAAGGCCCCGTTTTTGTCTGCGCCGTCTGTTGGGACACCGGATCGATCGTGCGGGCTGAGCCTTCTGCGCCTTTCCGGCGCGGTGGACGGCGAGCACCCGGCGCTCGGTCAATAAATTTGAACCGCAGATGAACGCCGGCATCAGAAGCGGTTCAGTTGCATCAGGGCATTCTCACGCGTGTTGAAGGAGACACCACGCAATGTTCGCCCGCCGCTTCACCATCGTGTGCCTGCTGATGAGCCTGTTCGGCATGTCGTTCGCCATCCTCGTTGCTGAGGCCGCCCGCCCGGCCCGCTCCTGGGACCAGGCCAATTCCTGCCGGTTCGGTTGCCCGAGCCACCTTCGCCATTGACGCCGACTAAAACCGTTAGAGAGAAGCAACACACTATGAACCGCATCGTCGCCAACGCCCTAAAGATCCTTCGGGTTGTGCCGCGGGCGACGCTTATCCTGATGGTTCTTGCAGCGCCGGTTCTGGCCGTGCCCACGATGCGCGCCGCTCCCGGCTCGACGATCGAAGCGCCGGCGTTGAAGAAGAACGGCATCGGCTTCGTGCTGTTGGTCAGCCTGCGGCGCGGCTAGGCCAATCGGCCATCATCGAAACCATTCAAAATAAAAAACGACCCTTTGGCCCCCTCCCAACCGCATGTCCAAGCCTCTATATTGGGTCATGGAAAAGCGAATCTATCCTCAAGCCATAGACTCAGTCGTGATGCCGGAGCCGTTTGGCCGGCAGAGCTTCAATGATGCAGGAAAGGCCGTCGCGGCCTTACAGGCCCTCTACGACCGCAACACCAAATTCCTGCGCGATTCGTTTACGGCGCTCGCCGCAGGCGGCGATAACAACAAGCGCTACCGGGCCTTTTATCCCGAGGTCGGTGTCACCACGACTTCGTTCACCCAGATCGACTCGCGGCAGGCTTACGGCCATATGCCGACGCCTGGGCATTTCTCGACCACCATTACCCAGCCCGCCCTTTTCGAACGCTATCTCATCGAACAGCTTCGCCTGATCATGCGCAATCACGGCGTTCCGGTTACGGTTTCGGAATCGACGACGCCCATCCCGCTGCATTTCGCGTTCCTGGAAGGCTCCCATGTCGACGGCGCGGCAGCCGAGCGCATCAGGCGGCCGATCCGTGACCTGTTCGACGTGCCGGATCTCGACGGCACCGACGACCAGATCGCCAACGGCACGTTCGAAGTGGCGCTGGGCGAAGCCAGGCCATTGGCGGCGTTCACGGCGCAACGCATCGACTACTCGCTGCACCGGATGTCGCACTATACGGCGACCAGTCCCCAGCATTTCCAGAATTTCGTGCTGTTCACCAACTACCAGTTCTACATCGACGAATTCGTCGCCCGTGCGCACGAGCTGATGGCGAAAGGCGGCGGCGGATACGTCGAATTCGTCGAGCCGGGAAACGTCGTCACCAAGGCCGGACAAAGCGCGCCTAGCCATGGCGTGGCGCCGCCGCGCCTGCCGCAGATGCCGGCCTATCATCTGAAGAAGCCGAACCATGGCGGCATCACCATGGTCAATATCGGCGTCGGCCCCTCCAACGCCAAGACGATCACCGACCACATTGCGGTGCTGAGGCCGCATGCCTGGGTGATGCTCGGCCATTGCGCCGGCCTGCGCAACACCCAGGCGCTGGGCGACTATGTGCTAGCGCATGCCTATGTGCGGGAAGACCATGTTCTGGACGATGATCTTCCGGTCTGGGTGCCGATCCCACCGCTGGCCGAAATCCAGGTAGCGCTGCAAGAGGCGGTCGCCGAAGTGACTGGCCTTTCCGGCTATGACCTCAAGCGCATCATGCGCACCGGCACCGTTGCCACCATCGACAACCGCAACTGGGAGCTGCGCGACCAGCGCGGGCCGGTGCAGCGGCTGTCGCAGTCACGGGCGATCGCGCTCGACATGGAATCGGCGACGATCGCAGCCAATGGCTTCCGTTTCCGCGTGCCCTATGGCACCCTGCTTTGCGTCTCCGACAAGCCCCTGCATGGCGAATTGAAGCTGCCCGGCATGGCGACCGAGTTCTACAAACGACAGGTGGCACAGCATTTGACGATCGGCATCAGAGCGATGGAAAAGCTGGCCGAGATGCCGATGGAACGGTTGCATTCGCGCAAGCTCAGAAGCTTTTCGGAGACAGCGTTCCAGTAGCACCGATCGGCCTTCATGGCCGGAGCATGGTGAGGGGCGCTGCAGGGCATTTCGTCATCTTGATTGGGCGGCATTTCCACCGATAGGCAATGTAGATGGCACGCGTTCGAAACATGATAACGTCGGCGGCATTCGTAGCAATGCTCGTCTTGTCGGTTGCGCTGGTGGCAGGTTTTTTCGGAACGCTGCATCCGGCCTTCGATTCCTTCGCTCATTTCCGCGTTCATCTTGCCGTTCTGATGGCGCTTTGCGCGCTGCCGCTGCTCGCGACCTCGTTTCGCCTGCAGGCGGCCACAGCGCTGCTCTTTGCGGTGGCTGCCTTTGCCACCACGTCGAACGCCCTGCCGGTGCCCCGCCTATGGCCGGTCCAGGCAGCCTACGAAGCCAACCCCGGCGACCAATTGGTCCATCCCGGTGACCAGGCGGTCTACCGCTTGCTGCAGATGAACCTGCGGTTTAACAATCCAACGCCTGAAAAAGTACTGTCGCTGATCGGCCGGACCCAGCCTGATGTAATCACCCTCAACGAGGTGTCCGACATGTGGGAGGCGAAGCTTGGCCATCTCGCCAGCGCCTATCCTTACCGGATCCTCTGCCCCTACCCCAATGGCGTGTTCGGCGTTGCGCTGCTGTCCAGACGGCCGTTTGCCGCCGGCACACAATCGCGCTGCGACAGGCGCGGCGCGATGGCCACCGCGACAGTCGATTTCGGCGGAACCGACGTCGACGTCGCCGCCGTGCACCTCACCTGGCCATGGCCGTACAACCAATCATGGCAGATCGGCGGATTGTCGGAAGAGTTTGTATCGCTTGGCGAGACATCGATCGTGGCAGGCGACTGCAATGCAGTGCCGTGGAGCGCCGCCGTCCGGCGCGTCGCAGATCTTGGCAAGCTGACTGTGGCGCCTTCGCCGGGGCCGACCTGGCTCTCTATCGAGCTGCCGGATTTCCTGCGCTTCGCCGGACTGCCGATCGACCAGGTTTTCAGCAAGGGCGCGGTTCTCATCCATTCGGTGTCGAGGCTGGAAGGCACAGGCTCCGACCATCTTCCGCTGATGGTGGAATTCTCGCTCAGGCAGGAAGAGAAAAAGCCGCTCGACGAAGATAAAACTGCGACCGCATCCGTGACACAGAACGGCAAGACTCGAAGCTGAGCGCCTACGGTTTGCCCAACAGGGCACCAATGAGGTGTTCGACATGGCCGCCTTCGCGATGCTCGCGCGCGTCGAAGGCGTTCTGTTTCGCCTCGTATTCGGCATAGACGGCCTTGATCCGGCGTCTCGCCTCGCGGTGCGTCTTGCTGCAAACCCAATTGTCGGCGAACTCCAGTCCCGTGATCGATTTCTCGGTCGCCCGCATCATTGTCCTGGCGATGCGGCCATGGCTATGCTCGTGAGCACGAACGCCCGCGAAAAACCGCTTCCAGCGCTTCTGAAGCGCCGGCGTCGCGGCTGAGACCATGCGGGGTAAGGTGTAGGTGAGATCGAGTGTCCCATTGGCCTGCCGCAGACGGCAGACGCCACCCTCCCTGCTGACCTCAAGGTCCCAACTTACGGTATAGGCGGTCAGCGCGATGGCGTGCGTCATGAAGCCGCGCCGCTTCGGACCGTTGCGGTCCATAGCCTCGATCAGGGCGGCGCCGGTGGTTCCTGATATGTCGTAGGTCCTGGTCTTGACCAGCACCTTCGTGTCAGCCGATGCCGACGGTGCGAAGCCGCACAAGCCACCAATCGCCACGAGGCACGTCAAAACCGCCAGGCGCATGGTCATCTCTCCAGGTCAGGAGGGAAGGGAACCACAAGCGCCGCCCCGCTTCAACTTATTTTAGACGCCGCACATATAATGAGCCTTCACCGGTTTCATTTGGTCGACGGTTGAGACGGCCGGCGCGGCGGTTCTGGCAGACTACGTGTTCATGTTAGGCTACATGTTCTGGTAGACAGGCCCTTCTCCACCTTGTGGCGGCACCCAGGTTATGTTTCGGTTCGGGTCCTTGATGTCGCAAGTCTTGCAGTGGACGCAGTTCTGCGCGTTAATGACGAAGCGCACGTCCTTCGCCGCGGGATCGGCGGCGGCGTTGCCATCCTTGTCGACCCATTCGTAGACGCCGGCCGGGCAGTAGCGTGTCGAGGGCCCGGCATAGACATCGTGTTCGGAACGCTGCTGCAGATCCATATCCGCGACCAGCAGGTGAACAGGCTCGTTTTCCTCGTGGTTGGTGTTGGAGAGAAACACCGAGGACAGGCGGTCGAAGGTGAGCACGCCGTCCGGCTTCGGATAGGCGATCTTCTTATGCCTGGCGGCCGGTTCCAGCGTCGCATAATCGGCCTTGCCGTGCTTCAGCGTACCGAAAGGCGAGAAGCCGAACAGCGTGTTCAGCCACATGTCGAGGCCGCCAATGCCGACGCCGAGGACGGTGCCGAAGCGCGACCACAACGGCTTGACGTTGCGTACCTTCTTCAAATCCTTGCCGATGTCGGTCGCCCGCCATGCCGCCTCGTAGGAAGCCAGTTCGTCATTGGCGCGGCCGGCGCCGATCGCCTCGGCGACGTGCTCGGCCGCCAGCATTCCGGAGAGCACGGCATTGTGCGAGCCCTTGATGCGCGGCACATTGACGAAGCCGGCAGCACACCCAATCAGCGCACCACCGGGGAAGGACAGTTTCGGCACTGACTGCCAGCCACCCTCGGTGATGGCACGGGCGCCATAGCCCAGCCGCTTGCCGCCCTCGAATGTGCCCCTGATCGCCGGGTGGGTCTTGAAGCGCTGGAACTCATCGAACGGCGACAGATAGGGGTTCTTGTAGTTGAGGTGGACGACGAAGCCGACCGCCACCTGGTTGTCTTCCAGATGGTAGAGGAAGGAGCCGCCGCCGGTCTTCATGTCGAGCGGCCAGCCGAAGGAGTGCTGGACAAGGCCTGGCCGGTGGTTCTCC
The DNA here is from genome assembly GCA_004020315.1 of Mesorhizobium sp. Lineage (GTDB taxonomy): Bacteria > Pseudomonadota > Alphaproteobacteria > Rhizobiales > Rhizobiaceae > Mesorhizobium. The sequence goes on along the minus strand of SAQG01000016.1, from coordinate 12,477 downwards.
GGCTTGACCTGCCAGAGCTCCTTGAGGCCGATACCGTATTTGCCGGGCTCGCGACCGTCGGAAAGATGATATTTGGCGATCAGCTGCTTGGCCAGCGAGCCGCGCGCGCCCTCGCCGATCAGCACATATTTGCCCATCAGCGCCATGCCCGGCGCGAAGCCCGGGCCATGCGTGCCGTCCTTCTCGACGCCCATATCGCCGGTGACAACGCCGGTGACCGCGCCCTCGTCACTGTAAATGAGGCCCACGGCGGCAAAGCCCGGATAGATCTCGACGCCCAGCGCCTCGGCCTTGGTCGCCAGCCAGCGGCAGACATTGCCGAGCGAAACGATGTAGTTGCCGTGATTGTTCATCAGCGGCGGCATCAGGGTGTTGGGCAGACGGAACGAGCCGGCGGGGCCGAGGATCAGGAAATGGTCTGCCGTGACCGGCGTCTTGAACGGGTGTCCCTCTTCGTCACGCCAGCCCGGCAGCAGCCGGTCGATGCCGATCGGGTCGACGACGGCGCCGGACAGGATGTGGGCGCCGACTTCGCCGCCCTTTTCCAGGACGACGACGGAAAGCTCGGGATTGACCTGCTTGAGACGTATCGCGGCGGCGAGGCCGGCCGGACCGGCGCCGACGATGACCACGTCGAATTCCATGCTTTCGCGTTCGATCTCGCTCATCAACCCCTCACTGGCTGCCGCATTTGCTTATCTTGCTGGCTTATCCGCTGCATAGCGCATCAATTCGCGACGCGAAACCGGCGCTGACGTGACAATGCCGATTTCGTCAAAAAGTCGCGCATCGTACTACAAAATCGCGGTTTGCGGTCCGCCCGAACATCGATCCGGGCTAGGCCCCTTCCAAGCAAAGCCGTCGCCCTGACGTTTTTAATTGTTCGACGGCTTGCTTATCGGCCATACTTCGCACCATGCGCATATACGGGCCAATTGGCTTTTCATCGACGCGCTTTTTTTCCACGCCCGGACGGATCTGCCGGGCGCTCGTTTTGGCCCTTTTGCCGCTGGCGCCTGTCGGCGCCCATGCCGAGCCGCAAAGGGTCTGGGTGGCCGGAGCCTACTCCTTTTCCGACGAGCTAGGCGGCTTCCGCATCACCAGCGCTTCGGGCATCGGGACAAAGGAGGATCCGCTTGTCATCACCGAAGAACTGAACTCGGCAACACCGGTGACACTGACTATCCGCACGACAAAGCCGATCCAACCCTTCGGAACCGCGGGCCAATTTGCCAACGGCCTTATGTATATGCGCATCGACGTGCTCAACAACAGCGGCCAGGCCTGGGTCGAGTTCCAGTTCGAACTCCAGGAGGTGCTCCACCGGCCGAGCGTGTTCGGCGACGGCCTATCATTCGACCAGCGCAACAAGACGCCTGACAATATCTGGTCGAGCAGCTTTGCCGATTTCGATCGCGACTTCGAACCCTATGACCGGCTGCTGTTCAAGAGCGGCAAGATCGACCCGCTGAAGACAGCAAAATTCGATTACCTGATCACCGACTACACACCGCGCTGGACCTTCTATCTGGTGCAGGATCCGCGTATACCGTCGAGCTGAGAGCCTTTGTTCTTTATGCATGTTGTTATCCCAAAACCGCTACGCACCCTCCGGGTCAGGCCCGAGGGCATGCTTTTGGGCGGTATGCATTACTTGCAAATTCCTGCCGCGCGGCCGAATGTGAAAGCATGACTGCCGTTTCCCGAGACAACCGACCTGATATCGCTGACCTGCTGGCCTTCTACGTCAGCGCGGGCGTCGATGAAGCGCTCGAAGAGGAGCCGGTGAACCGGTTTGCCGAGGCTGCGTCAAAGCCGCCTGAGCGGGCGCCAGCGACAGTTACGTCGCCAACTGGTGAAAACGCCGCGCAGCCACGCTCGACAAGCCTGTCACGCGCCGAAATAGGCGAGAGGCAAGCTGCGGCACCGGCGGTGCGCGCGCCATCCGGTACGGCGACGGTGCCCGACGAGCAGCAAGCGGCATTGGCGCGCCAATTGGCAACGACGGCGGCAACCCTGGACGAGCTTCGCCAGCACATGGCGGCGTTCGACGGCTGCAACCTCAAATTCACCGCCAAGAACCTGGTGTTCGCCGACGGCAATCCGAATGCCGCGGTGATGCTTGTCGGCGAAGCACCCGGGCGCGACGAGGACATCGAGGGATTGCCGTTCGTTGGCCGCTCGGGCCGGCTGCTCGACCGGATGCTGGCCGCGATCGGCCTCGACCGGACCTCGGCCTACATCGCCAATGTCATCCCCTGGCGGCCGCCGGGCAACCGGACGCCGACGCCGCACGAGACCGAGATCTGCCGGCCATTCATCGAACGGCAGATCGAGCTGGTCAATCCCAAGGTGCTGGTCAACCTGGGCGGCCCCTCGGCAAAGACCCTTCTCAACACCACCGAAGGGATCCTGCGGCTGCGCGGCAATTGGCGCGTCCACACGACCGCCGCCGGCATTGCCATTCCCGCAATGCCGACCCTTCATCCGGCCTATCTCTTGAGAACCCCCGCGCACAAGAAGCTGGCGTGGCGGGATTTCCTCGAAGTGAAAGCGAAACTGCGGGCGCTTGGCTGACAACCAGCGTTTCATTGCTCCCGCAAAGCGGGGAGAGGAAACGCCATGACCTCACAGGTAATAGAAATACGGTCGCGGTCGGTATAGTCTGCCGCCATGACATCAGCACAGACTTCCGCCGGCAGCCTCATTCGCGAGTGGCGCACGCGCCGGCGCATGAGCCAACTCGATCTCGCCATGGAAGCCGAAATCTCGCAGCGGCATCTGAGCTTCGTGGAAAGCGGCCGCGCCGCGCCCTCGCGCGACATGGTGCTGCATCTGGCCGAGCAGCTGTCGATCCCGCTGAGGCAGCGCAATCAGCTCCTGCTGGCCGCAGGCTTTGCCCCTAGCTTCAGCGAGCGTTCGCTCACCGATGCCTCGCTGGCGCCAGCGATGGCGGCGGTCGAGATCGTGCTCAAGGGGCACGAACCCTTCCCAGCGCTCGCTGTCGACCGGCACTGGAACCTGGTGTCGGCGAATGCTGCCATCGGCCCGTTCCTTGCCAATGTCGCCGAGCCCTCCCTGCTGAAGCCACCGGTCAACGTGCTGCGGCTCAGCCTGCACCCGGGTGGCGTCGCGCCGCGCATCGTCAATCTCGCCGAATGGCGCGCGCACCTTCTTGACCGGCTGAAACACCAGAACGACGCCTCAGGCGACCCGGTTCTGGTCGAACTGGAACGCGAGCTTCGGACCTATCCGTCCGGCCTGAACGGCGCACGGCCGGTGCCGGTCGAGCCGAACGCGATCGTGCACCCGCTGCGGCTGGCGCATGGCGATGCCGTGCTGTCGTTCATCAGCACCATCACCGTGTTCGGCACGCCGCTCGACGTGACGCTGTCGGAACTGGCGATCGAATCCTTTTTCCCCGCCGATGAGCAGACAAGGATGGTGCTGGTGCGATTGGCGAAAGAACGGGCCGAGCCGTCCTGATCATCCTTGCGGCGGGGTCGCCTGGCGGGTGCGGGCACGTTCGAGGCCAAGCTGGCGCTCGCGCCAGATGATGAAGATGCCGGCGGCAACGACGATCACGCCGCCGATGAGCATATGAATCGTCGGGACGTCGCCGAAGGCGAGATAGCCGACGACTATGCCAAGCAGCATCGACGTGTATTCGAAGGGCGCTACGACCGAGGCCTCGGCATGGCGATAGGCTGCCGTCATCAGAATCTGAGCGAGCCCGCCGCAAAAGCCTGCAGCAATGAGCAGGCCCGCCTGCACCGGTGTCAGCGCCTGCCAGCCGAACGGCAGTGAAAGCAACGCCAGAACGCTCGCCGTTACCGAAAACCACAGCACGATGGTTGCCGTCGGCTCGCTCTGGACGAGATTGCGCACCAGCAGCATGGCGACGGCCGAGACCGCTGCCGCCAGCAGGGCGGCGATGACGCCAAGCACCTCCTGATCGCCGAGTGCCGCACCCGAACCCAGCAGCGTCAGTTCGGGCCATGAGATGACCAGCACGCCGACCAGTCCGACCGCAACCGCGCTCCAGCGATAAACCCGGATCGCTTCGCCGAGGAAGATCGAACTGAACACCACCACCAGCAGCGGCTGTGCGTAGTTCAGCGTGATCGCTTCCGGCAGCGGCAGCCGTACAAGCGCGAAGAAGCCGAGCCCCATGGCGCAGACGCCGACAATGCCGCGCGCAATGTGATTGAGCGGTCGCTTGGTCGAAAACGCGGTGCCAAGCTTTCCCTGGAAGGCCAGGAAGACGACGACCGGAAAGATGGCGAAGAAGGAGCGGAAGAAGACGATCTGGCCTGCCGGCACGGCGCCCGCCGCCTTGATGCAGGACGACATGCCGACAAAGACCGCCACCGACACGATCTTGAGCATGATCCCGGTCAGCGTGTTGTGCCCGCCGGGATGGTCCCTCGGGTTCACTTAGCAGCTGCTTCCTGGATCGCTGCCCAGATGCGCGCCGGAGTTGCCGGCATGTCGATATGTCTGATGCCGTAGGCGCGATACAGCGCATCCGTCACCGCGTTCAGCGCGGCCGGCGTTGCTCCGATCGTGCCCGCCTCGCCTGCTCCCTTGATGCCAAGTGCATTGGTGGTCGAGGGCACGTTGCGGGTCTCGAAATGGAAGAACGGCAAATCGTCGGCGCGCGGCATGGCATAGTCCATGAAGCTCGCCGTCAACAGCTGCCCGTCCTCGTCATAGACCGTGTTCTCGGTCAGCGCTTGGCCGATGCCCTGGACAACGCCGCCGTGCACCTGGCCGGCCAGCAGGATCGGGTTCACGGTGACGCCGAAATCGTCGACGATCGTATAGCGGACAATCTCCGTCGTGCCGGTGTCGGGATCGATCTCGACCTCGCAGATGTGGGTGCCGTTCGGATAGGTGCACTCCTCCTGCACGAATTCGCCAAAGCCCTTGAGATCGTCCGGGTTCTTGGCAGCCTTGGCAATGCTCGAAAAATGGATCGTGCGGTCGGTGCCGACAATGCGGGCAACGCCGTTGGACAGTTCGATGTCGTCGGCCGAGGCTTCCAGCTCATCGGCGGCGATGCGCTTGATCTTATTGGCCAGATCCTCGCCCGCGCGAGAAGCTGATACACCGCCAAGGGGAATGGAGCGCGAGCCGCCGGTGCCGCCGCCGGCCTTCAGCTCGTCGGTGTCGCCCTGGCGGACGTGGATCTTGTCGATGTCGAGATGAAGCTTTTCCGAGAGGAACTGCGCATAGGCGGTCGCGTGCCCCTGCCCGTTGGTCTGGGTGCCGATCTTCAGCGTCACCGTGCCGTCGCCGTTCAATTCGACAAAGGCCGGTTCAGAGCCCGGAAAGGCACAGGCCTCGATATAGGTCGCCATGCCGATGCCGCGTATTTTGCCGACCGCTTTTGACTGTCCCAGCCGCTCCGGAAACGCCTGCCACTCCGCCTGTTCGATGGCGCGGTCCATATGGCCTGCGAATTCGCCGGTATCATAGAGGCGGTCGGTCTGCGTGCGGTAAGGGAACTGCTCGGGCTTGATGAAATTGCGCCGGCGGATCTCTTCGACGGGAAGGCCCAGATCGTGGGCGCAGGCGTCGACGAGCTTTTCCAGCAGGAATGCCGCTTCCGGACGGCCGGCGCCGCGATAGGCATCGACCGGGCAGGTGTTGGTGTAGAGGCCGGTCACCGAAACATCGAGCGCCTGGATGTCGTAGACGCCGGTCGACATGGTGACGCCGATATAGGGGATGAATGGGCCGTATTGCGAGACATAGGCGCCGATATTGGCGAGAAGATCGACCTTCATGCCGAGGAAACGGCCGTCCTTGTCCATCGCCATCTCGGCGGCCACGACATTGTCGCGGCCTTGCGCATCGGTAAGGAAATGCTCGGTGCGGTCGCCGGCCCATTTCACCGGGCGACCAAGGCGCCTGGCGGCCTCGAGCACCAGCGGATGTTCGCGATAGACGAAGCTTTTCGGTCCGAAGCCGCCACCGACATCCGGCGTGACGACGCGCAGCTGGTTCTTTTTGATCTTGAACACGTCGGCCAGGATGTACTGCATGGAATGCACGCCCTGCGAGCCCGTGGTCAGCACGAAGCGGTTCTCTTGCGTGTTCCACTCGCCGATCGCCGAGCGCGGCTCAATGTAGTTGCAGACCAGCCGGTTGTTGATGAATTCGATGCGGGTGACATGCGCCGCCCTGGCGAATGCCGCCGCGGTCTTCGCCTTGTCGCCGATGTGGTAGCTGAAGGCGCGGTTTGAGCCGAGTTCCGGCCAGACCAGCGGCGTGCCTTCGTCAAGCGCCGTGGCGGTGCCGGACGCAGCATCCTCGCCCTCGTATGCGACCTCGATCAATTCGGTCGCGTCCTGCGCCAGCGCGCGGCTGTCGGCGACGACGAAGGCGACGGCGTCGCCGACATAATTGACGCGGTCGCGGCAAAGGACCGGAATGTCGCGGGTCGGCGCCTTGGTGCCGTCCGGCTGCCTCTGCATGACGCCGGATTTCAGCTTGCCGAGATGAGCAATATCCGCGCCAGTCAGCACCAGATGGACGCCAGGCGCCGCCTTGGCCGCCTCGGTCGAACCGACGGTGAAGCTTGCCTTGGCCACCGGCGAGCGCAGAACGTAGCCGTGCAGGAGGCCGGCCGGCTGGATGTCGTCCGTGTAGCGACCGAGACCCTTGAGGAAGGCTTGGTCCTCCCGACGCAGCACAGAGGCGCCCATGCCGAATTTCGGTGTGACGACGGTCAATGGATACCTCGCGATGATGATTGGAAAACGAGTGCCTGAAATAGGCGCTGCGCCAGTTTTGTCGAGTGACGGTTTCGTGTAAAGAGCGCGTGCTTCAAATTTCTTGGACCAGCGGACCCACCCGCCGCTGCGGGAATCGACAGGAAACCCCACGGAATGCGCACGGACACCGGCCAGGTCTTCAAGCTCGAAGACTATCGCCCCACCGACTATCTCATTCCGGAAACCGACCTGACTTTCCGCCTGTCGCCAGAAGCCACGCGCGTCACCGCCGTGCTGACGGTCGAACGCCGCGACGGCATCGCGACGTCAGTGCCGCTGGTGCTGGACGGCGATGGGCTGACGCTCAGCCGCATCGCAATCGACGGCCAGACACTTGCGCCGACCGATTTTTTTGCCACGCCCGATCAGCTGACGATCACCACGCCGCCCGCAGCAACCCGCTTCCACCTCCTGATCGAAACCGAGCTGGCGCCGGCGCACAACGAAGCCCTGATGGGCCTCTATCGCTCCAGCGACGTCTATTGCACGCAATGCGAGGCCGAGGGCTTTCGGCGCATCACCTATTTTCTCGATCGCCCCGACATTCTGTCCGTCTATACGGTGCGCATCGAGGCGCGGCACCACGAGGCGCCACTGCTTCTTTCCAACGGCAACCCGGCTGGAAGCGGCGAACTTGCCGATGGCTGGCACTATGCAGTCTGGCACGACCCCTTCCCCAAGCCGTCCTATCTGTTCGCCCTGGTGGCGGGCGCTCTCGGCAAGGTCGCGGACAGCTTCGTCACGTTATCCGGCCGCGAGGTCGAACTCGGCATCTATGTCGAGCCGGGCAAGGAGCGGCTCGCCGGCTATGCCATGGACGCCCTAAAACGGTCGATGAAATGGGACGAGGAGGCGTTCGGCCGCGAATACGACCTCGACGTCTTCAACATCGTCGCCGTGTCCGACTTCAACATGGGCGCGATGGAGAACAAGGGCCTCAACATCTTCAACGACAAGTATGTGCTGGCTGACCAGGAGACCGCAACAGACGTCGATTTCGCCAATATCGAGGCGATCATCGCGCATGAGTATTTTCACAATTGGACTGGCAACAGAATCACTTGCCGCGACTGGTTCCAGCTTTGCCTGAAGGAAGGGCTGACGGTTTTCCGCGATCACGAATTCTCAGCCGACCAACGCTCGCGAGCGGTGAAACGCATTGCCGAAGTGCGCACATTGCGGGCGCATCAGTTTCCCGAAGACCAGGGACCGCTGGCGCATCCGGTGCGGCCGCGCCGCTACCGCGAGATCAACAATTTCTACACGGCGACAGTCTACGAAAAGGGCTCGGAAGTGGTGCGCATGATCCGCACCATTCTCGGCGCCGAGACGTTCCGGGCCGGCATGGATCTCTATTTCGAGCGCCATGACGGCGAGGCTGCGACGATCGAGGACTTCATCAAGGTGTTCGAGGATGTCTCCGGCCGCGACCTTTCGCAATTTTCGCTCTGGTATCATCAGGCGGGCACGCCCAACCTGACGATCAGTTCGACGCACAATCCGGCAGCCCAGGAATTCACGCTCGAGATCGAGCAGTCGGTACCGCCAACGCCGTCCGAAAGCCGCAAGCGGTTGATGCATATTCCGCTGGCTTTCAGCCTGGTCGGCACCGACGGCAACGCGATAGCCTATAGTGGCGTCGAGGGCGCCAGCGTCGAGGACGGCGTCATCCATATCCGCAAGCGCCGGCACATGGTGCGCTTCTCGGGCGTCGCCGAGCGCCCGGCGATGTCGCTCAACCGCGGCTTCTCGGCGCCGGTGACGCTCTCGGTCGAGCAGAAGGCCGACGATCAGTTCTTTCTTGCCGGCCATGACAACGATACCTTCTCGCGCTGGCAGGCGTTCAACACGCTCTTGACCGACGCGCTGATATCAACCTTCCGCCAGGTCCTTGACGGCAAGCAGCCCGGTTTCGCATCACGGTTGACCGAGCTTGCCGGCAAAATAGCCGGCGACGAGACACTCGAACCGGCCTATCGGGCGCTGGCTCTGGCGCTTCCGAGCGAAGCCGATATCGCCCGTGACATCGGCAAGAACATCGACCCCGATGCCATATTCTCGGCCCGCGAGGCGCTGACGGTCGCGATTGCCGAGGCGAACCGCGAGATATTCTCCGACCTTTACGATCGACTGGCCGACAACGACGCTTTCAGTCCGGATGCGGCGAGCGCCGGGCGCCGGGCGCTGCGCAACACCCTGCTCGAGTATCTCTCGCTGCTGCCGGGAGGTGCGGCGCTTGCGGCCCGGCATTTCCAGTCCGCGACCAACATGACGGACCGCGCCGCCGCATTGACCGTGCTTGCGCTCCGCCACAGCGGTTCGCCCGAGACGGTCAAGGCACTGGCCGACTTCGAAGCGAAATATGCGACCGATCCGCTGGTGATGGACAAATGGTTCCAGATCCAGGCCAGCGTGCCGGGCCCGCAAACTATTCATGCGGTGCGCGCCCTGACTGGCCATCCGGCCTTCTCGATGGCCAACCCGAACCGGGTGCGCTCGCTCGTCGGCACGTTTTCCAGCGCCAACCAAACCGGCTTTCATCGCGCCGACGGCGAAGGCTACCGGTTTTTCGTCGAAACGGTCCTGCTGGTCGAAAAGCGCAACCCGCAGCTGGCCGCCAGGCTGGCGACGGCACTCAGATCGTGGCGCTCGCTCGAACCTGCCCGGCAGGCCAAAGCAAGGGAAGCGCTGCTTTCGATTGCCAATGCCGAGAACCTGTCGGCCGATTTGCGCGATATCGTCGAGCGCACTCTGGCGTGATCCCTCCCCTTGAGGGGAGGGTGGACAGCCGCCGAAGGCGGATGGACGGGTGGGGTCGCTGCGGCAGTGCGCGGCCTCGATCGACCCCACCTGCCTCGACCGTTGATCCAAAGATGGAGCGCTTCGCCGAGGACCCCTCCCGGCCACCCTCCCCTCAAGGGGGAGGGAGAGCGGCGGCTTTAGCCACTATTTTAGTCGATTTTTAATCTTTTTTCGCCGCGCCTCTGGACAAGCCGAATCACCTTTGATTCTTTAGCTGAAGATTCGGAAGTGCGGCGTCGCCGGATCGTCAAGCAGATTAAATCGGGGAGAGCCATTTATGGCCAAGGCGGACGCGTGGGGCGCGCCCGGAGGGACGGCTTTTCAGCGGCGTGAGGCGAGAAGCGACGGTCTCGCCGGCAATGCGCGGCTCATCGCCGAACCCGCCTACCGACGGCTTCTGGCAGCCGAGCCATTGTTGCGCCGATCGATACCGGCCCTCATCATCATTTTCCTGGTCGTCATCGCGGCGCTGCGGTTTCTGTCGCTGATGAACGAGCGCGACAACGTGGAACGCGACGCCAAGGCGATCATCTCGCTCGCGGCGGGCCAACTGGCCAGTTCGATTAGCGCTGATGCGAACTTGGCCTCAACGCCTGGCGCGACGCAGGACCTGTTGGAGGGCATCAGCCGTCAGGGTGCCATGGGCAGAAGCCACGTGCTTGCGGTCACCGACAGCGCGTTCAAGATCATTGCCGTGACACCGCAATCGACGGGCTGGGAGGGGCGGTCGCTCGACGCCATCGCTCAGGGCGGTCAACCGCTGTTCATGTTCGGCGACCGTGCCGGGGTGATGGAGGTCAGCATCGGCGGCCAGGACTGGTATGCGGCGGTGAGCCTGACAAATGGCAGGAACGGTGCTGCCGCAGCGCTCGTTCCGCAGGAAGCGGTCTTCGACACGTGGCGCAAAACCGTGTCCCTCAACGTCACGCTGTTCGTGCTGACGGCCGGCGTGCTGATCATCATCCTCTACGCCTATTTCGGCCAGGCAGCGCGCGCTCAGGCCGCCGACCGTATTTATCTCGAAGCGCACCAGCGCATCGACATGGCGCTGGTGCGCGGCCGCTGCGGCCTATGGGACTGGGACATGGTGCGCGGCAAGATGTACTGGTCGCGCTCGATGTACGACATGCTGGGCTATGAGCCTTGCGACACGATGCTGTCGTTCGGCGAGGTCGACGAGATCATCCATCCCGAGGACGGCGACCTGTTCCAGCTTGCCAACAGGATCGTCGCACGCGAAATCGATCACATCGACCAGGTGTTTCGGATGCGCCATGCCGACGGACAATGGGTGTGGATGCGCGCAAGGGCGCAGGTGATCGACCCGGAAGCGCCGGAGATCCAGCTGATCGGCATCGCCGTCGACGTCACCGAGCAGCGGCACCTGGCGCTACGCTCCGAGGCCGCGGATCTTCGCCTGCGAACAGCTATCGAAAACATCAACGAATCCTTCGTGCTCTGGGATTCCGCCCAGCGCCTGATCATGTGCAATTCCAAATACCAGCAGGACAACGGCCTGTCGGATCGCGACGTAATGCCGGGCGCCTTGCGCGCCGTTCTCGAAGAACGCATGCTTGCCTTCGCTTCGGAGCGCCGGCTTGCCAACACCAATGGGCAGCAAGGCGGCGTGACCTTCGAGCGGCAGCTTGCCGATGGCCGCTGGCTGCAGGTGAACGAGCTGCGGACCAGGGACGGCGGCACCGTCTCGGTCGGCTCCGACATCACCCAAATCAAACTGCACCAGGAGAAGCTGGTCGACAGCGAGCGCCGGCTGATGGCGACGATCCACGATCTCAGCCTTGCCCGCCGGGCGGAGGAAGAGCGGTCGCGCGAATTGGTCGAGCTCAATCGCAAATACATGAAGGAAACCGAGCGCGCCGAGGCCGCGAACCGGGCCAAATCCGAGTTCCTGGCCAACATGTCGCATGAATTGCGCACGCCGCTCAATGCGATCATCGGCTTCTCGGAGCTGATGGAACAGGCGCTGTTCGGGCCTTTGGGTTCGCCGCGCTACGAGGAATATGCCACCGACATCAACGGCAGCGGCAAATATCTTCTGGGCGTCATCAACGACATCCTCGACATGTCGAAGATCGAAGCCGGCCAGTTCTCGATGGATCAGGAGGAAATCGACCTCTGCCCGCTGATGAGGGAAACGGTGCGCGTCATCTCGCTACAGGCAGCGGAAAAGTCGATCACCGTCGAAACACGCATCCCCGACTCACTGACGCTGTTCGCCGACCGCCGGGCGATCAAGCAGATCATCATCAACCTCCTGTCGAATGCGGTGAAATTCACCGGCCAGGGCGGCCGCATTGCAGTACGGGCCCGCAACACATCCAGCGCTCTGGTCCTGACGATCGAAGACAATGGCTGCGGCATCCCGAAGGAGGCGCTGAGCAAACTCGGGCGGCCGTTCGAACAGGTGCAGAACCAGTTTTCCAAGAGCCATGCCGGTTCCGGCCTTGGCCTTGCCATCTCACGCTCGTTGGCCGAGCTTCAGGGCGGCGCCTTGAAAATCCGCTCCACCGAAGGCACCGGCACGATCGTGTCGGTGCGCATTCCGACCAGGAAGTCGAAGCAGCCGGTCAGGGCCGCCGCCTGAAGAACCATCAGGATTTTACTCCGGCGATTCACACCGCCGGAGCCGACGTGACCTTTAGAGCGGGATGAAGAGAGGCTGAATCGAAGGGGGATTCCCAAATCAGCGGGGATTTGATTCAACATGCTGGCTGGGGATGGAGGCCAGCATGGATGGGCAAGCCTTATTCGATGGATCTGCGCGAGCGGGTTGTTGGTGCGGTTGAGCAGGAGGGCCTGTCGCGGCGGCAGGCGGCGGCGCGTTTTGGGGTCGGCATCAGCACGGTCATCCGGTGGGTTCGCCGGCTGCGGG
>SAQG01000145.1 GCA_004020315.1 Mesorhizobium sp. | reverse complement strand
AACTATGACATTAACTTTAACTTTGCATCTCGAAAATAAATTCCGTCTTAGCCGTGTAACTGGGTCTATTGGTCTAGTGCTCTTCGGTTAAATGTCCTTTGTTTGTTGTCCCGTCGTTAAAGGTCGAGGGCAGAACTTTGGGTTAGAGCTCGAGGGTTATATCCAATGAATGAAGGGCACCGATGCCACCAATCCCCTTTCATCTTGGGGGCGACTCTATGCCTTGCC
>SAQG01000144.1 GCA_004020315.1 Mesorhizobium sp. | reverse complement strand
CTGGTCGACCCTCTAAAAATTTTCCTGTGAATCAAGCCCTTCTTTAAAGAGCCATTTCGGTAGGTTTTAAATTGAGTCATTAGAGGAAAGGAATAGCAGACCGCGGAAAGCAAGCTACTCTCTCTAAACTAAATGGAAAAAGAGCTTATCTTATAGCAGCTCTCTCAGGGAAGCTTCCTTCGGGATTAACCAATAGGGTAGAGGTGAATCAGCTTTCTTTCCTGAGGAGGACGTTTTTCTTGATTTTTATTGAG
>SAQG01000143.1 GCA_004020315.1 Mesorhizobium sp. | reverse complement strand
AGAGCGCATAGCTCACAGAGGTCCACACCCTGTCTTGACCTTGGCCAGAGGCCTCTACCACCTTGTCGCCGGCATTGTCGACATAGTATTCGTCGCTGCCGCCATGGCCGATCATTGTGTCGGCACCGCCGCCGCCGTTTAGAGTGTTGGCACCGGCGGTTCCCTCGATGGTCTGGGCAGGATCGCTAACTGGGGGCGTGGCAGGATCGCTAGTTGGAGGGGTGCCAGAATCGCTAACTGGAGGCGTGTCAGAATCGCTAACTGGAGGCGTGTCAGAATCGCTAACTGGAGGCGTGTCAGAATCGCTAACTGGGGGCGTGTCAGAATCGCTAGTTGGAGGCGTGTCAGAATCGCTAGTTGGAGGCGTGGCAGGATCGCTAGTAGGAGGCGTGGCGGGATCGCTAACTGGAGGCGTGGCCGGGGCCTCATCCTGAAGATTGTGCTCCCGGAAGACAGCTTGCAGTTCCGGGGAGCTCTCAAGTGCGACGTCGCCTTCCTGCGAACCCC
>SAQG01000142.1 GCA_004020315.1 Mesorhizobium sp. | reverse complement strand
GCCCATACCTTTCTCGACCGAAGCCATAAGTAGTAGTTTAACGCTTGATCGAAGCGGCAGTTACCAGGCCCGGCCCAACTATCCCAGGGCAGGCAGAAGGACGCAAAAAGCCAAATGTTACAGGGGCTTGGGATGCCTCACCAGGATGAGGCGGTAGCACTTGGCGTGAGTGCGCTAATAAACCAACCCATTTGATAATAAACCCTATCGAGTGTACGCTTTCGGTTAAGTGAAGGGATAGACCGAACCAGCTCACTAACGAAATTTCAGATCAGGGAATGTTACCCGAAGCATATCTCGTTGGATGGATGTCGTTGCCGCGAAGTGAGCTTTTATGGGACTTTTACAAAGCGGACTACTATCAGTAGTCTATGCCTTCCCTGGGAAAAGCGGTAGAACATCCTGATCTCAAAGGAGAGCCTTGCTTTTTCTGTGCGGAGTCTATAAGCAAAGAGGGGGTGCCCAGTACACTTGAGATGCGTCCCAAGGTCGCCAATGACCAGTACTGCAA
>SAQG01000015.1:96510-146424 GCA_004020315.1 Mesorhizobium sp. | reverse complement strand
GAAGCGGACAAATGATGTGCTACCAAAACCGGACAACTTGAAAAGCTACCGACACCCCGTGAGGCTTCGGCGCAGTCGCCTGTGCAGGCCGTGGTCAATATCAGAGCCCGCCGGCAGCCGAGAATGTTCCCGACTATGCGTCTTCCCTAACCGGCGGAGCGACCTTCTTCCAATCTCCCGTGGTGTTCCACCAGCGGTTCGGGTTGGAGCGGTCATCCAACCCCTTGGAGCGGCTGGCGAGGATCGGCTGAATGCGGATCACCGGCTCCTGGTAGCTGTGGGCCTGGAATATCGCTTCGACAATGCGGGCGGCCAACGCCTGGTCGTCGGGCAGCTCAAACGACACTTCCACCGTGCCATGCCGTCTGCGTAATTCCGTTTCGGCGCCGGCGGCAGCACCTTCGAGCGGCCGGTAGCGCTCGACGCCGTGCGCCGACTGGTAGGCATTGCTGTCGTATTTGCCCATGGTCAGCGGGGCGATCGCGACCACAGCTTCCATGATGCGGTCGACATCGGAGGCCGGCGCCTGGAAGGTCACTAGCAGCAGCAATTCCATCCGTACCGATTTCGTTTCAAACCCGGAGTCGATCATGGCGGCATCCTCAAATTCGTGGCGTGTTGCTGACAATCTACCTAGGTGCTGCTGACACGGTTATGTCAGCAGCCTCACGCCACATGAGGCATTGATCGAGTCTTTCTAAAAGATTTTTCGGACGAGCCTAGTGCCGACCAGCGCGATATAGAAGGCGAAGAACATGCCGAGCGCCCAGCCGAAGCCCGAAGGCCCGAAAAGGTCCATGCCGATGCCGATCGCCTGCGGGCCGAGCACCATGCCGACACCGTAGCAGAGCACGAAGGCAGCGTTGGCCGAGGCCAGGTCGTGACCGGAAAGCTGCGAGCCGAGATGGGCCAGGCCGATCGTGTACATGGCCGCGACCACGCCGCCCCAGACGAACAGAAGCGCCGCCATCAGGTGCCAGTTCTGCGCGAAGTGGGGCATGAAGATAGTGCCGGCAAGCCCGATCGTTGCACAAGCCAGAAGCAGATAGCGGCGATCGCTGACACGGTCGCTGATCATGCCGAGCGGGATCTGCAACAGCACGTTGCCGAGACCGATCATGGTGAGCAGAAGGGCGGCATCGGCCTCGGAGTATCCGATGCGGTTGCCATAGACGGGAAACAGCGCGAAGCCGCCGGTCTCGACCGCGCCGAACACCAGCACCGCGGCGGTCGCCGTCGGCACCAACCAGATGTAGCGCAGGAAGTTGCTGGTTTCGCCGTTGGAGACGATCGTCGGACTCTCGTTGCGTGCCGCCAGAACTGGAATGGCCGCCAGCGTCACCAGCGCCATGATGACGCCGAAGGGCAGGAAGCCGGTGCTGCCGAGATGGGCGAACAGCCACGGCCCGGCGGCAAAGCCGAGCGACAGCACGGTGGCATAGATGCCGAGGACGAGGCCGCGCCGGTGCGGCGGCGCCGATGTGCTGATCCAGAATTCCGACAGGATGAACAGCACGGTCAGCGCGATGTGCAGCAGGACGCGCAGCGGAAACCACATCCAGAAGTCCGGCGCGAAATGGAAGCCGACAAAGGCCAGCACTCCCGTGGCGATCATGGCGAGCATCGTCCTGGCGACGCCGAACCGCATTGCGAGCGGGGTGGCGAGCGGTGCGCCGACGATAGAGGCGAGACCGGCGACAGCGGTGTTGAAGCCGATCATCGACGCCGAATGGCCGCGCGTTTCGAGGATGACGCTGAGCAGCGGCATGCCGAGGCCGATGGCTATGCCGACGACGCTGATCGACGAGATCGCCGCGATCATCGGCAGCCAATGTACGCGTTCCTCGACCTCTTGCTGGGTATCGACTGTCATGGGATGTGAATGCTCTATGCTCTACAGAATTTCGCGGACGAAGCGATTGCCGACGAGCCGGTAGAACGGCACGGAACCACCGGGGCGCAGCAGCGGATCATCGACGAGCCGCTTTTCCAGCTCATCGAGGATAGCCCTGGTGATGTCGGGAATATCGGCCTGCCTGGCTTTGGCGAGCGGCAGCCAGACCAGTTCTTCCAGCTCGTTGGTCGGACCGCCGTCCGGCAGCTCCACGGCGACATCTTCGCGCCAGGCGCTGAAGAAACGCGTATCGAAGCGCCGCACCCGGTTTGGCGGCGTGATGGCGCGCGCGATGAAGCGCAGCGCTTCCAGCGAAGGTCTTACGCCGTGCTCGGCAAAACCCTGCCAATCGCGCCTGGTCGTCGCGAAGGCGCCCTTTTGGCCGATCACCAGGCCGGCCTCTTCATAGGTCTCGCGAATCGCCGACAGGGCGATGGCGCGGGCGCGGGCCGGGCTGGTGCGGCCGACGCCGGCCGTCAGCCTCGCCTGTTCCTCAGGGTGCAACGCTGTGGCAACGGGAATTCGGCTGTCGGCCGGATCGGTACGGCCACCGGGAAAGACGAATTTCCCCGGCATGAAGGCGTGACGGGCGTGGCGTCGGCCCATCAGCACCAGGAACTCGTCGCCCTTGCGGTCGAGCAGGATCAGCGTCGCGGCGTCGCGCGGGCGAATTGGCTTGGCGTCGAGCGCGATCCGCTCAACCTTATCGACTTCCGCCTTGGTCATAACGTCCATGCGCACGACCTAGCGGAATCTTCTCTGATGCGAAAGTGGCGTCCAGCCATGCCGATTGCGTCAGCCTCGGTTTTCAAGCCTCGGGATGCGACTCGATCAGATCTTCTTCCCCGCCGAAGCCATGCATATAGAACGCCCATTGCAGGCCGATGACGGCGCCCTTGACCGGCTGCAGCAGGACGACCGCCATAAGGATGGTCAGCGGCACCCAGATGGCGATGTGCTGCCAGGTGGACAGGGTGGAGGTCGCTTCGACGCCCATGAAGGCGCCGAGCACGATGTGGCCGACGATGGCCACCACCAGGTAAGCTGGTAGGTCGTCGGCGCGGTGGTGATGAAGCTCCTCGCCGCAATGCTCGCATTTGTCGACGGTCTTGACGAAAGCGCGAAACAGCTTTCCCTCGTCGCAATGCGGGCAGCGGCCAAGTGCGCCACGCTTCATCGCCGTCCATAGCGGACGGGCGATCCGGCCCGAGTGATGTTCGCCGCCGAAAACCTGTTGGTTCATTTTCAAATCGCCTGGCATTACCGTCTCCTGCCGCGCGAGCCTGGACGCGATTGCGACGCGCGGACGCGGCTCTTGGCCTTGTGAAACGACCGTTTGGAGCCGGGCAGCGGCTTTGGGTCGGTCAGCATCTCGAAACGCATCGCGCCGGCCATAGGCGCCACCTCGATCAGGCGAACCTCGACGCGGTCGGCAAGCTGATAGCCCTTGCCGGTGCGTTCTCCGAAAAGCGACCGGGCAGTTTCGTCGTATATATAGTAATCGCCGCCCATACTTGACACGGGGATGAAACCATCTGCGCCATACTGCGGCAATTGGACAAATAGTCCCGATTTGGTGACGCCCGAAATGCGCGCATCGAAACGATCGTCGACACGCTCGGCCAGATAGGCGGCGATCAGCCGGTCGACCGTGTCGCGCTCGGCGGCCATGGCACGGCGCTCGGTGGCTGAGATCAGCGCAGAAACTTCTTCCAGCCGCTCAGCTTCGTCCTGCGTCAGTCCGCCCGCACCGAAGCCGAGTGCGGCAATCAGCCCGCGATGCACGATCAGGTCGGCATATCTGCGGATCGGCGAAGTGAAATGTGCGTAGCGTTTCAGATTGAGGCCGAAATGGCCGATGTTGCTGGGCGAATATTCGGCCTGCATCTGCGTGCGCAGCACCACCTCGTTGACCAACCCCTCATGGTCGGCGCCGCGGACGCGATCTAGAATGCCGTTGAACTGGTTCGGCCGCATCTGCGCGCCGCGCGCCAGCGACAGGCCAAGCGTCTGCAGGAATTCGCGCAGCGATTCCTGCTTGGCAAGCGAAGGCGCGTCATGGATGCGGTAGACCAGTGCCTGTCGTTTCGCCTCCAGCGTCTCGGCGGCCGCGACATTGGCCTGGATCATGAATTCTTCGATCAGCTTGTGCGCGTCGAGCCGCTCCGGCACGACGACCCGGTCGACGGTGCCATCCTCCTTGAGCAGGATTTTCCGCTCCGGCAGTTCAAGCTCGAGCGGCTGACGCGTCTCACGGCCGCGCTTCACGACGGCGTAGGCATCCCACAGCGGCTTCAGCACCGTGTTGAGGATCGGGCTGGTCTTGTCGTCCGGCGCGCCGTCGATCGCGGCTTGCGCCTGGGGATAGGCGAGCTTCGCCGCCGACTTCATCATGATGCGGTGGAACGAATGCCTGAGTTTGCGGCCATCGGCCGAGAAGATCATGCGGACCGCCAGCGCCGGGCGATCCTGGCCTTCGCGCAGCGAACAAAGGTCGTTCGAGATGCGCTCCGGCAGCATCGGCACGACGCGGTCCGGGAAATAGACCGAGTTGCCGCGCTTCAGCGCCTCGCGGTCAAGTGCGGTGCCATAGCGCACATAAGTGGCGACATCGGCAATCGCCACGGTAACGACCACGCCGCCGGGGTTCTTCTCGTCCGGATCCGATATGGCGAACACGGCGTCGTCATGGTCCTTGGCGTCGGCCGGATCGATGGTGACCAGCGGCAACTCGCGCCAGTCCTCACGGCCGGCCAGCGTCGCCGGTTTGACCGCCTCCGCCTCGGCAATGACGTCTGCCGGGAAAATATGCGGAATGTCGTGCGCGTGGATGGCGATCATCGAGACCGCTTTTTCGCTGGTCAGCGAACCCAGCACCGCCAGCACCTTGGCTCTGGGCAGCCCGTAGCGGGAGGCACGCGCCGGCTCGACCTCGACCAGATCGCCGTTCTTGGCGCCGTTCTGGAATTCCTTGTCGACGACCAGCTCCGGCTGGCGTCTTTCGACAGGCTCGATCCGGAAGGTACCGTCCTGCAGCACGCGGAAGACGCCGAGAACGGCATCGGTGCGCTTCTCGAAGATCTTCATCACCCGCCCGGTATAGGCAGGGCCCGTCACATCGTCGGTTGGAAAGGTCTTGGCCAGCACGCGGTCGCCGATGCCCGGTGTCGGGCCGCCGCCGCCGCGCGACATGCGGATCGCTATGACAGGAGGCTCGCCGTTGCCCACAGCTTCGGTTGGGTGCGCCAGTAGCACGCCGTCGGCGTCGCGGCCAAAGATGTCGAGCACGGCGACATGGGCGAGGGCGCCGACGCGGGCGAGCCGCTTGCGCTCCTTGCTCAGCAGGCCCTCGTCCTGCAGGTCGCGCAAAATATCCTTCAGCCAGATACGGTCCTCGCCGCGCAGCGCAAACGCCTTGGCGATGTCGCGTTTGCCTGAGCGATCCGGATTTTCGGCGATATAGCGCAGGATTTCGTCGCGGGACGGCCGGTAGTTATCCCTAATCTTGGCCCTGGTGTCGGCGGTGCGCAGATCGCCATGGCTTCTTCCGGATACCCTGCGCGCCACGATGCTTATCCCTTTTTCTTGGCCGCTTTCTTGACCGCCGGTTTTTTGGCTGCCGCAGGCTTTTTGGCAGGTGCGGCCGCTTTGCGGAAGGGCTTTCTGCCGCCCTTGGCTTCCTTCTCGGCAATCAGCGCCACCGCGTCGTCGATTGTCACTGACTGCGGGTCCTTGCCCTTCGGCAACGTCGCATTGACCTTGCCGAAATTAACATAGGGGCCGTATTTGCCGTCACGCACAACGATCTTGCCGCCGCCCGCCGGATGTTCGCCAAGTTCCTTCAGGGCGGCGGGCGTGCCGCCATTGCGGCCGCCGGGACCCTTCAACTGCTTCTCGGCGATCACCGACACGGCGCGGTTGAGGCCGATCGAGAACACGTCCTCGATGTTGTCGAGATTGGCGTAGGTGCCGTCGTGCAGCACGAACGGGCCGTAGCGCCCCAGCCCGGCCGAGATCATCTTGCCGGATTCCGGATGCTTGCCGACGTCGCGCGGCAGCGACAGCAGAGCGAGGGCCTTTTCGTGGTCGATCAAATCGACCGTCCAGCCCTTGGGCAGGCTGGAGCGCTTGGCTTCCTTGCCGTCGCCCCGCTGGATATAGGGGCCGAAACGACCGCTGCGCAGCGTGATTTCCTCCGCCGTGTAGGGGTCCTTGCCTAGCACCTTGGTGCCGTCTTCGCCATTGGCGTTTTCGCCATTGGGGTTGGCCGCGTCGCCGAGCTGGCGGGTGAAGGAGCATTCGGGATAGTTGGAACAGCCGACAAAGGCGCCGAACTTGCCGAGCTTCAGCGAGAGATTGCCGGTGCCGCATTTCGGGCAGATGCGCGGATTGGAGCCGTCCTCTCGCGCGGGAAACACCAGCGGCGCCAGTTCCTCGTTGAGCGCGTCGAGCACGTCGGTGACACGCAATTCCTTGATGTCGGCGACGGCGCCGGAAAAATCCTTCCAGAAATCGCGCAGCACATCCTTCCAGGCGAGCTTGCCGTCGGAAATCTCGTCGAGTTTTTCCTCAAGCGAGGCGGTGAAATCGTATTCGACATAACGCCGGAAGAAGCTTTCGAGGAAGGACGACAACAGCCGGCCCTTGGCCTGCGGCAGCAGCTTGCGCTTGTCCATGGTGACGTAGTCGCGATCCTCGAGCGTCTTCAGGATCGCGGTGTAGGTCGACGGCCGGCCGATGCCGAGCTCTTCGAGTTTCTTGATCAGCGAGGCTTCCGAATAGCGCGGCGGCGGCTCGGTGGTGTGCTGGGTGGCGTTGATCGCCTCGCGGTCGAGCTGTTCGCCGGCACGGATCTCAGGCAGACGGCGGTCTTCCTCGTCTTCCGAGTCCTCGTCCTTCTGGTCGGTGTAGGCGGCAATGAAACCGTCGAAGCGAACGACCGAACCGATGGCGCGGAGCTCCGCCGTGCGGGCGCCGTTGACCGCCTCGATCTCGACAGTGGTGCGCTCGATCTCGGCCGGCTGCATCTGGCTGGCTATGGCGCGTTTCCACACTATCTCGTAAAGCCGCGCCTGGTCGGCATCGAGATATTGCCGGACCGAAGCCGGCGTGCGCATGAAATCGGTCGGGCGGATCGCTTCGTGCGCTTCCTGGGCATTCTTGGCCTTGGTCGTGTATTGGCGCGGCTTTTCAGGCAAGTATTTTGGGCCGAACTCCTTGGCGATCGCATCGCGGGCGGCAGTGATCGCCTCGGGCGCCATCTGCACGCCGTCGGTTCGCATATAGGTGATCAGGCCGGTGGTCTCGCCGCCGATGTCCATGCCTTCATAGAGCCGCTGCGCCACCTGCATGGTGCGGTTTGCCGAAAAGCCGAGGCGCGAAGAGGCGGCCTGCTGCAGCGTCGAGGTGGTGAAGGGCGGGCCTGGATTGCGCTTGGTCGGCTTGGCTTCGACCGACAGTGCCTTGAAGGTCGCACCGTCCAGCATTGCCTTGATGTCGTCGGCCTGCGCCTTGTTCGAAATGTCGAGCTTTTGCAGTTTCTTGCGATCGAAGGCGGTCAGCCGCGCCTCGAAATTTTCCCTGCGCGGCGTGCCGAGAATGGCGGCGATCTGCCAGTATTCCTCGCGGATGAAGCGCTCGATCTCCGATTCGCGGTCGCAAACGAGACGCAATGCCACCGACTGGACGCGGCCGGCGGAGCGGGCGCCAGGCAGCTTGCGCCACAGGACGGGCGAGAGCGTGAAACCGACGAGGTAGTCGAGCGCGCGGCGGGCGAGATAGGCATCGACCAGCGGCGCATCGATCTGGCGCGGGTTGGCCATTGCTTCCAGCACCGACGATTTGGTGATGGCGTTGAAGACGACGCGGCTGACCGGCTTGTCCTTCAGCGCGCGCTTCTGCTTCAGCACTTCCAGGACATGCCAGGAAATGGCTTCGCCCTCGCGATCCGGGTCGGTGGCGAGGATCAGGCCGTCGGCGTCCTTGACCGCCTTGGCAATGTCGGCAAGACGTTTGCTCGAGGCGGTGTCGACGGCCCAGGACATGGCAAAATCCTCGTCCGGACGCACCGAGCCATCTTTGGCCGGCAGATCGCGGACGTGACCGAACGAGGCCAGGACCTTGTAGTTCTTTCCGAGGTACTTGTTGATTGTCTTCGCTTTGGCCGGCGATTCGACGACGACGACGTCCATGAGGTCTCATATCAGCTGTGGTGCGGCAGAAGAATTCCGCTGCGCGCGACGAAATCTCGTACAATTGTCGCTCACATGGCCGCGCTTTTGCATCCGGTCAAGGGGAAGCGCCCAAAATGCAGTCCTGCATTGAGCGCGCAACCCAAGGGGTGCGTCATGTGATTTCCGCAATCCTGGATAGGGAGAGCGGCTGCCCTATCGTTGGACAAACCGGCAATGGATCCGGGAGAACGGGACAAATACTCCCGCGCATATAAGAGAAACATCGATCACGCGCCAGCCCCAGTTGAAGAGACCTTCGTTCGGGCGGGCGACACAGGCGCGGCAAGCGGGCTCGTGTGTCCGCGGTACCAGGTTCGGCTCAGTCGGCCTTGATGACGTGCCAGATAGGGCAGTGAAAGGCACAGATTTGGATGGCAAATCGATCAATGGCCCGCTTGTGCGGCTTGCCACGCGATGGTGATTGGCGGATCGGCGCGGTCACGGCTATATGGCAGCGCAAAACCATCAGGAGTTCGGGAATGGCATTGGACATCGGCTATGTTAGCGCGGTTGGGGCGGGGGCGATCTCGTTCCTGTCGCCTTGCGTGCTGCCGCTGGTGCCGCCCTATCTCTGCTATATGGCCGGCGTGTCGGTCGATGATTTCCGCGGCAATGCCGGCGTCACGGCCAAGGCCGACGCACGCAGCGCGCTGCTATATGCCTCGATCGCTTTCGTTCTCGGCTTCTCGACCGTCTTCGTGGCGCTGGGCGCCGGCGCCTCGACCATCGGCCGGCTGCTGCGCGTCTGGCAGGAGCCGCTGGCGATGGTCGCCGGCGTGCTCATCATCCTGATGGGATTGAACTTCCTCGGCATATTGCGCATCCCGCTGCTGTCGCGGGAGGCGCGCTTCCAGTCGCAGGGCAAGCCGGCCAGTATCGTTGCCGCCTATGTCATGGGACTGGCCTTCGCCTTCGGCTGGACACCCTGCATCGGACCGGTGCTGGGGCCGATCCTGACGCTGGCGGGCGGCCGCGAGACGGTGGGCGAGGGCGCGCTGCTGCTCGCCGCCTATTCGCTCGGCCTCGGCATACCGTTCCTGATCGCGGCGCTGTTTTCCGGCGCCTTCATGCGCTTTCTCTCGAAGTTCCGCGTCCATCTGGGCCGTGTCGAAAAGGCCATGGGCGCGCTGCTGGTCGTCGCCGGCGTCTTATTCCTGACCGGCGGCGTGCAGGCCGCGTCCTATTGGCTGCTGGAGAATTTCCCGGTGCTAGGGCAACTGGGGTAGGATGCACGGATGCGCGCCATGTCAGCGCATAGGATCGAGCTTTAGACTACTGATTAAAAGTCAGTTGCTCGACCACCTCACCGGAATTTAACCGCATTGGTGCAGCATGGCGCCAATGCTAGACATGCCTGATTTCCAACCCTTTTCATATGGTTGCCATTCCATGAGCCAGAGAACCTGCCTGTCCGTCATCCTCGCCGCCGGCGAAGGCACGCGCATGAAAAGCGCTATGCCAAAAGTGCTGCACCCGATCGCCGGCCTGCCGATGGTCGCCCATGTCGTGAGGGCTGCTGAAGCGGCAGGCAGCGGCGATCTGGCGCTGGTGATCGGCCATGGGGCTGACGAGATGCGCAAGGCCACGCAAAAGTTCGCGCCGAAGGCGGAGAGCTTCGTCCAGGACAAGCAACTCGGCACCGCGCATGCCGTTCTGGCTGCTCGCGGCGCGGTATCAAAAGGTTACGACGATGTCTTAGCGATGTTCGGCGATACGCCGCTGATCGATCCGGAGGTGTTGACGGCTGCGCGCAGGAAGCTGGCCGAAGGCGCTGCCGTCGTGGTGGTCGGCTTCCGTACCTCAAATCCTTCCGGCTATGGCCGACTGATCGAAAAGGGCGGCAAGCTCGTCGCCATCCGCGAGGAAAAGGACTGCACCGACGAGGAGAAGAAAATCACCTTCTGCAATGGCGGGCTGATGGCGGTTGCCGGCAAGCACGCGCTGCAGCTGCTCGACCAAGTTGGCAACAACAACGCCAAGGGCGAATATTATCTCACCGACATCGTTGAGATCGCCGGCGGGCAGGACCTCGATGTCGTTGCGGTAGAAGCCGGCTTCGAGAATGTGCTCGGCATCAACAACCGCGCCGAACTCGCCGTGGCGGAAGGCATCTGGCAGACGCGCCGGCGGCGTGAGGCCATGCTCTCCGGCGTCACCTTGATCGCGCCGGAAACCGTGTTCTTTTCATACGACACCGAAATCGGCGCGGATACGGTCGTCGAACCCAATGTCTGGTTCGGGCCGGGCGTGAAGATCGCCACGGGCGCCAAGATCCATGCCTTCAGCCATATTGAAGGCGCCACCATCGCCTCGAACTGCGATGTCGGCCCGTATGCGCGGCTGCGGCCTGGAGCTGACCTCAAGCAAAAAGCCAAGGTCGGCAATTTCTGCGAGGTCAAGCAGGCGACGATCGAGGAGGGCGCAAAGGTCAATCACCTGAGCTATATCGGCGATGCCCGCGTCGGCGCCGGCGCCAATATCGGCGCTGGAACCATCACCTGCAACTATGACGGCTACTCGAAATTCTTCACCGACATCGGCGAGGGTGCTTTCATCGGCTCGAATTCCTCGCTGGTGGCGCCTGTTACAGTCGGTAAGGGCGGCTACGTCGCTTCGGGCAGCGTGATCACCGAAAGCGTGCCGGATGATGCGCTGGCCTTCGGCCGCGCCCGCCAGAGGACGCTGCCCGGCAAGGGCAAGGAATTGCGCGAGCGTTTTGCTTCGGCCGCAGCGGCCCGGAAAAAAAGCTAGCCTGACGGAACTCCGCGACGGACGGCATCATGTCTTTGACGGATTTCAGGAACCACCGAGGCAAGATAGGATGCATGCACGGAGAAACTGAGCGATTGCGGTAACCGGATTGCAAGAGCGCTCTGTCATGGTGCATCTGTGCAGAACCGTTCCGGCTGATATGGAACGAAACGCAATGTGATTTTCGCGGCAGCCCGGCCAATCCTAAATGACGCCGGGTTTCATGCCGGAATCGGGGGCAAACGTCTATGTGCGGTATCGTCGGAATCGTCAGTCACTCGCCGGTCGCGCCACTCATCGTCGATGCGCTGAAAAGGCTCGAATATCGCGGCTATGATTCGGCCGGCGTCGCCACCGTCGAGCACGGCAAGCTTGCGCGCCGCCGCGCCGAGGGCAAGCTGATCAATCTCGAACGCCGGCTGAAGGACGAACCGCTCGACGGCATGATTGGCATCGGCCACACGCGCTGGGCAACGCATGGCGTGCCCAACGAGACCAATGCGCATCCGCATTTTTCGGAAGGCGTCGCCATCGTCCATAACGGCATCATCGAGAATTTCGCCGAATTGCGCGACGAGCTGATGCGCGACGGCTACACGTTTTCATCACAGACCGACACCGAGGTCGTCGCACATCTGGTGGGGCGCGAATTGGCCAGAGGCCTGAAGCCGGTCGAGGCCGCGCATCAGGCGCTGAAGCGGCTGGAAGGCGCCTTTGCGCTGGCCATCATGTTCAAGGGCGACGAGGATCTCATCGTCGGCGCGCGCAACGGCCCGCCGCTGGCCGTCGGCCATGGCGACGGCGAGATGTTCCTTGGCTCCGACGCCATCGCGCTGGCGCCCTTTACCAATTCGATCACCTATCTGGAAGACGGCGACTGGGCGGTGGTGCGCCGCAACGAGGTCGCCATCTTCGACATGGACGGCAACAAGGTCGACCGCAAGCGCCAGCAGTCGCTCAGCACCAGCTTCATGGTCGACAAGGGCAATCGGCGCCATTTCATGGAGAAGGAAATCCATGAACAGCCCGAAGTGATCTCGCACACGCTGGCGCATTATGTGGATTTTGTTGGCGGCGTCTCGAAGCCGCTCGATCTGCCGTTCGATTTCGCCAAAATCGACCGTCTGGCGATTTCGGCCTGCGGCACCGCCTATCTGGCCGGCCTGATCAGCAAATACTGGTTCGAGCGCTATGCGCGGCTGCCGGTCGACATCGATGTCGCCTCGGAATTCCGCTACCGCGAGATGCCGCTGTCGAACACCGACGCCGCCTTCTTCATCTCGCAATCGGGCGAGACTGCCGATACCCTGGCCTCGCTGCGCTATTGCCGCAAGGCGGGGATGAAGATCGGCGCCGTCGTCAATGTCCGCGAATCGACGATGGCGCGCGAATCCGACGTCATCCTGCCGACGCTGGCCGGGCCGGAGATCGGCGTCGCCTCGACCAAGGCCTTCACCTGTCAGCTTTCCGTGCTGGCTTCGCTGGCCGTGCGGGCCGGCGTGGCGCGCGGAACGATTTCGCCGGAGCAGGAAACGACGCTGGTCCGCCAACTGTCGGAAGCGCCGCGCTATGCCAACCAAGTCTTGAAGCTCGACGGGCAGATCGAAAAGGTCGCGCGCGACCTCGCTCACTACAAGAATGTGCTCTATCTCGGCCGCGACACCAATTTCCCGCTGGCCATGGAAGGCGCGCTGAAGCTCAAGGAAATCTCCTACATCCATGCCGAGGGCTACGCCGCCGGCGAGCTGAAGCACGGGCCGATCGCGTTGATCGACGAGAACATGCCGGTGATCGTCATAGCCCCGCATGACCGCATCTTTGAAAAGACCGTGTCGAACATGCAGGAAGTGGCGGCGCGCGGCGGCAAGATCATCCTGATCACCGACAGCAAGGGTGCCGCGCACGCCACGGTGAAGACAATGGAGACGATCGTGCTGCCGGACGTGCCGGAAATCATCTCGCCGATCATCTACGCGCTGCCGATCCAGATGCTGGCCTATTTCACCGCGGTGTTCATGGGCACTGACGTCGACCAGCCGCGCAACCTGGCGAAGTCGGTGACTGTGGAATAGCCGTGGTTTAAGAATTTTCGCGGTTCCAAAGCCGATTGCGGTTCATTAATGTTGCGCCGCAACCAGTGCTGCGGTGAACCATGTCCGATGCTACCAAGACCTCAGGCATGACCCGGCTGCGGAATTACTTCCTGACAGGCTTTGTCGTCTGCGCGCCGCTAGCGATCACCGCTTATATCGCCTGGTCGTTCATCGGCTGGGTCGATTCCTGGGTGAAACCCTATATTCCGGCGCGCTACAACCCCGATAGCTATCTGCCGGCGCCGGTTCCGGGATTCGGCCTGATCGTCGCCCTGATCCTGATCACCCTGATCGGTTTCCTGACTGCCAATATCGTCGGCCGCGCCATCGTCTTGTTCGGCGAACGGCTGCTCGGCCGCATGCCGCTGGTGCGCGGCGTCTACGGCTCGCTGAAGCAGATCTTCGAGACCGTGCTGTCGAACAAGGGAAACATGTTCCGCCAGGTCGGGCTGGTCGAATACCCGCGCAAGGGCGTTTGGTCGCTGGTCTTCGTCGCCAGCGAGAAGGAAACCGAGATCAACCAGAAGCTCGACCAGGAAGACAACCCGCTGATTGCGGTGTTCATGCCGTGCACGCCCAACCCGACCACCGGCTTCCTGATGTATGTGCCGAAATCCGATGTCGTGCTGCTCGACATGACGATCGAGGACGGCGCCAAGCTGATCGTTTCGGCAGGCCTGGTGGCGCCGGAGGTCAAGACCAAAATGGTGACGTTGAACGGCAAGCCGATCGGAGGCCAGATCGCCAATCCGCCGGTCGGCGACGGACCTCAGCCGGCGCGCAAGAGCCGCACGGCCTCGTCGCGGCCGAACAAATAAAGCAGCATGCGAAGGGCGGCGCCGCGTTCGGATTGCAGCTCGGGATCGCGCGACAGGATCAGCCGCGCGTCGTCGCGGGCGGCTTCGAGCAGGTCGGCATGCGCCTCGATGCGTGCCACCTGGAAGCCCGGCGTGCCGGACTGGCGGGTGCCCAGCAGCTCGCCTTCGCCACGGAGTTTCAGATCCTCCTCGGCGATGCGGAACCCGTCCTCGGTCTCGCGCATCACCGACAGCCGGCGCGTTGCCGTCTCGCCGAGCGGGTCCTTGTAGAGCAGCACGCAGGAGGACGGTTTTTCGCCGCGCCCGACCCGGCCGCGCAACTGGTGCAGCTGGGCGAGGCCAAAGCGCTCGGCATGCTCGATGACCATGATCGTCGCGTCCGGCACATCGACTCCGACCTCGATGACCGTGGTGGCGATCAGGATGCGTGTCTCGCCGGCCTTGAAGGCGCGCATCGCCTCGTCCTTGTCGGCGCCCTTCATACGGCCGTGCACCAGGCCGATCCGGTCGCCGAACAGCTGATACAGCGAGGCAAACCGGTCCTCCGCCGACATCAGCTTGATCTCCTCGGATTCCTCGACCAGCGGACAGATCCAGTAGATCTTCTGGCCGTCGGCGACGGCATCGCGCATGCGGCCGACCAGTTCGTCGAGCCGCTCGAGCGGCAGGGTGACGGTACGGATCGGCTGGCGACCGGCTGGTTTTTCCGTCAGTTTCGACACGTCCATGTCGCCGAAAGCGGTCAGCACCAGCGTGCGCGGGATCGGCGTCGCCGTCATCACCAGCATGTCAGGCGCGTCGCCCTTGGCGGTGATGGCAAGCCGCTGGTGGACGCCAAAACGGTGCTGCTCGTCGATGACGGCAAGGACGAGGTCGTGGAACGTCACCGTTTCCTGGAACAGCGCGTGGGTGCCGACAACGATGTCGATCCAGCCATTGGCCAGACCGGCCAGCGTGTCAGTGCGCTCGCGGCCCTTTTCGCGACCGGTGAGGATGGCGACGCGCAGGCCTGCTTGTTCCGCCAAAGGCGCAATCGTCGCAAGATGCTGGCGCGCCAGGATTTCGGTCGGCGCCATCAACGCCGCCTGGCCGCCGGCCTCGACGGCGCGCGCCATGGCGAGCAGCGCGACAACCGTCTTGCCGGAGCCGACATCGCCCTGCAGCAGGCGCAGCATGCGTTCGGGGTCACCGAGATCGGCGTTGATTTCGGCAAGCGCCATTTCCTGCGAGGTGGTCAGCGAATAGGGAAGGGCGGCGCGCAGCTTTTCGACGATGCGGCCGTCGCCGACCAATGGTCGTCCGGACAAGCGGCGGACTTTTGCGCGCACCAGCGCCAGCGACACCTGGCCTGCCAGAAACTCGTCATAGGCGAGACGCCGCCAGGCTGCGCCGTCGACCGAGACGTCGATCGGGTCGGCGGGATTGTGGATGCGGGCAAGCGCCTCACCGAAGGCAGGAAAGGTACGGCGGCGCAGAAACTCGCCATCCTGCCACTCCGGCAGCACCGGCAAGCGAGCGAGCGCCTGGCCGATTGCCCGGCGCAGCACTTTCCCCGAGAGCCCGGCGGTGAGCGGATACACCGGCTCGACCAGGGGCAGGTTTTCCGCCTCACTGGCCAGCGCGATGTGGTCTGGGTGGACCATGGTCGGGCGGCCGTTGAACCATTCCATGCGCCCGGAGACCACGACTTGCTCGCCCTCGGGCATCGCCTTTTCAAGATAGGCGGCATGCGCATGGAAGAAGGTCAGCGCGATCTCGCCGGTGTCGTCATGGGCGTAGACCCGGTACGGCACCGATCTGTTGCCGCGCGGCGGCGGCTGGTGGCGGTCGATGCGCACTTCGAGGGTGACGATCGCGCCTTCGGCTGAACCGGCGATACCCGGCCGGTTGCGGCGGTCGATCACCGTGTGGGGCAGCACGAACAGAAGATCGCCGGCGCGCGCCGCGCGGTCGCCCAGATCGGCCGGCACGATTTTCTCGATCAATGCGCCAACCTTCGGCCCGACGCCGGCAAGCGAGGTGATCGGGACAAACAGCGGATCGAGGAGGGAAGGGCGCATGATGTCAGCTTATGTCGAGACAGCCGCAGCGCAAGGCTGACACCGCCCTCTATCCACGCTATATGCGCCGCTTCAGGCAAGGATGCTGGACAATGACGGGAACGAGACGATCAAGCGAGGGGCTCGACGCCCGCCGCCGCAAACTTCTGTTTCGATCCTGGCATCGCGGCATGCGCGAAATGGACCTCATTCTCGGCAGTTTCGCAGATGCCGAGATCGGCGCCTTGACCGGCGACGAACTCGACCAATATGAGAGGCTCCTCGACATTCCCGACACCGATTTCCTGCCCTTGATCACTGGCGAGCGCCCGGTTCCCGCAAACATCGACTGTGCCGTCCTGCAAAAGATCCTGGTGTCGCGCCAGGCGATGACATTCTGAACGACGTGTATCCCATATGAGCCTCATTCCCTCGATCGGTCTGCCGAAAGGTCGCGCCGGCCAGTTCATCGTCGACGGCGTCGCCGACGGTTACGAAGCCTTTGCGCTGGTGCAGGCGGCGCACGAGATCGCGCCCGACAAACCGGTGCTGTTCGTGGCGCGCGATGGCCAGCGCCTGCCTTCGATTGTCGAGGCGCTTTCATTCGCCGCGCCTGGCCTGCCAGTGCTTGAACTGCCGGCGTGGGACTGTCTGCCCTACGACCGCGTCTCGCCCGGCTCGGATGCAGCCGCAAGGCGGCTCGATGCGCTCACAGCGATGGTCGCGCTGGCGAAAAAACCGCACCGCGCCGTCATCCTCACCACCGCCAACGCCCTGCTGCAGCGCATTCCGCCGGCAAGCCTGGTCGAGGCGCAGACGTTTCACGCCCAACCGGGCAACCAGATCGACATGAACGCGCTGGTGTCGCGGCTGGAGATATCAGGCTTCGAGCGGGTGCCAACCGTGCGCGGCGTCGGCGAGTTTGCCGTGCGCGGCGGCATTCTAGACCTGTTCGCACCCGGCTGGACGGAAGCGCTGCGGCTCGATTTCTTCGGCGACACGCTGGAATCGATCCGCGTCTTCGACGCCGCCACGCAGCGCACCATTGGCCAGCGCAAGTCGATGGCGCTGCAGGCGATGAGCGAGGTGGCGCTGACACCGGAGACCATCAGCCGCTTCCGCCGCAGCTACATCGAAGCCTTTGGCGCGCCGTCACGTGACGACGGACTCTACGCGGCGGTCAGCGAGGGGCGGCGTTTCGCCGGAATGGAGCACTGGCTCCCGTTCTTCTACGAGCGTCTGGAGACGGTGTTCGACTATCTGCCGGACACGCCTGTCGTGTTCGACCATCTGGCGCATGAGGCGCTGGCCGAACGCCATGCGCTGATCCTCGATCATTATGAGGCGCGCAAGAAGCAGGTCGACGGAGCGCTGAAGGACGCCGTTCCGTACAAGCCGGTGCCGCCGGATCTGCTTTATCTGTCGCCTGAAAACCTCATCGCCTCGCTTGGGCCGCGCGAAGCGATCGACTTCACGCCGTTCGACGCGCCAGATGCCGGCGCGAAGAAAATCTTCCATGCCGGCTCGCGGCATGGCCGCAGCTTCGTCGAGGAACGCGCCGACCCCAACGTCAACGTCTTCGACGTCGTCGTAAAACATATTGCCGATAAGCGGGCCGCCCGCCGCCGCGTCGTTGTTGCCGGCTGGACCGAAGGTTCGCTCGACCGGCTCGGTCAGATCCTGGCCGAGCATCATCTCGGCAATCTCAAGCCGGTCGCCACCCTGGCCGAGACGGAAAAGCTCGAACCGGGGCAGGCGGGACTTGCCGTGCTGCCGCTCGAATCCGGCTTCGAGACCGAGAAACTGGTTATCATCGCCGAGCAGGACATTCTGGGCGACAGGCTCATTCGTCGCTCGAAGCGCAAGAAGCGGCCTTCCGACTTCATCGCCGAGGCCTCGGCGTTGTCCTCCGGCGACATCGTCGTCCATACCGACCACGGCATTGGCCGCTTCATCGGGCTGCGCACCATCGAGGCGGTCGGCGCGCCGCATGATTGCCTCGAAATCCATTATGCCGGCGACGACCGGCTGTTCCTGCCAGTGGAGAACATCGAGCTTCTGTCGCGCTATGGCTCGGATTCGGCCGAAGCGACATTGGACAAGCTTGGCGGCGGCGCCTGGCAATCTAGAAAAGCGCGGCTGAAGAAACGCCTGCTCGACATGGCCGGACAATTGATCCGCATCGCCGCCGAACGGCAGATGCGCGCCGCTCCCGCGCTGGTGCCGGCAGAAGGTCTCTATGGCGAGTTTGCCGCGCGGTTTCCTTATGAGGAGACCGACGACCAGCAGACGGCGATCGATTCGGTCAGGGGCGATCTGGGCGCTGGAAAGCCGATGGACCGGCTGATCTGCGGCGATGTCGGCTTCGGCAAGACCGAGGTGGCACTTCGCGCCGCCTTCATCGCGGCGATGGAAGGCTTTCAGGTTGCCGTCGTGGTGCCGACGACGCTGTTGTCACGTCAGCATTTCAAGACTTTCTCGCAGCGCTTCACCGGGCTGCCGATCCGAGTCGCCCAGGCTTCGCGGCTAGTCGGCGCCAAGGAACTGGCGGAGACGAAAAAAGGCATCGCCGATGGCACGGTCGACATCGTCGTCGGCACTCACGCACTGCTCGGCTCGTCGATCTCGTTCAAGAATCTCGGCCTGTTGATCATCGACGAGGAACAGCACTTTGGCGTCAAGCATAAGGAGCGGCTGAAGGACCTTAAGAGCGACGTGCATGTGCTGACGCTGTCGGCGACGCCGATCCCGCGCACGCTGCAACTGGCGTTGACGGGAGTGCGCGAACTGTCGCTGATCGCCACGCCGCCGGTCGACCGCCTGGCGGTGCGCACCTTCATCTCGCCCTTCGACCCGCTGGTCATCCGCGAGACCCTGCTCAGGGAGCGCTACCGCGGCGGTCATTCCTTCTATGTCGTGCCACGCATCAGCGATCTGGCGGAAATCCATGATTTCCTGCGTGAATCCGTACCCGAGCTGAAAGTGGCTGTTGCTCACGGCCAAATGCCGCCCGGCGAGCTCGACGACATCATGAATGCCTTCTACGACGGCCAGTACGACGTGCTGCTGTCGACCACCATCGTCGAATCCGGCCTCGATATCCCGACCGCCAACACGCTGATCGTGCATCGCGCCGACATGTTCGGTCTGTCGCAGCTCTACCAGCTGCGCGGCCGCGTCGGCCGCTCGAAGGTGCGCGCCTATGCGCTGTTCACGCTGCCCGCCAACCGCAAGCTGACCGACACCGCCGAGCGCCGGCTGAAGGTGCTGCAGTCGCTCGATACGCTAGGCGCCGGTTTCCAGCTCGCCAGCCACGATCTCGACATCCGCGGCGCCGGCAATCTTCTTGGCGAGGAGCAGTCCGGCCACATCAAGGAGGTCGGGTTCGAGCTCTATCAGCAGATGCTGGAGGAAGCGGTTGCCGAGGTGAAGGATTCCGGCGAGGTGCAGGATGGCGGCTGGTCGCCGCAGATTGCCGTCGGCACGGCGGTGATGATCCCGGAGAGCTATGTTCCGGACCTGCAGCTGCGGCTGGCGCTCTACCGCCGCCTCGGCGATCTCGAGAACACCGAGGAGATCGACGCTTTTGGCGCCGAGTTGATCGACCGCTTCGGACCTTTGCCGGAGGAGGTGAAGCATCTGCTGAAGATCGTCTTCATCAAGGCGCTCTGCCGCAAGGCCAATGTCGAAAAGCTCGATGCCGGGCCAAAGGGCGTCGTCGTCCACTTCCGCAAGCGCGAGTTTTCCAATCCTGTCGGGCTGGTCACGTTCATCGGTGAGCAGGGCTCGCTGGCCAAGATCCGGCCGGATCACAGCGTCGTTTTCGTCCGCGACTGGCCAACACCTGAAAAGCGGTTGGCCGGGGCCGCCGTCGTGATGACGCAATTGGCTCGGCTGGTGGAGAAGGCTGCGTAGCAAGGCGTTGCGAGTGCTTTGGCCAACGACAACGCCGGCAGTTCTGGCACATCACGGCCATTCGCCACACGTCCAAATCCGGTCTAGAATAGGAAATCGGCTTCGTGTATGGAGCCGCGATCCCCATGTTGGGGCCGAAATGGCGGGCGATAGCACCCGCTGGAAAGAACGTTGGGTGCAACGATGACGAAATGGTCGCCGAATTCGTGGAGAGCAAAGCCGATCCAGCAGGTTCCTGCCTATCCGGATCTTGCCGCGCTGAAAAACACGGAAGCCCAGCTTGCCACCTTTCCGCCGCTGGTTTTTGCAGGTGAGGCACGCAAGCTGAAGAAGCAGCTTGCGACCGTCGCTGCCGGTGATGCGTTCCTTCTGCAGGGCGGTGATTGCGCCGAGAGTTTCGCCGAGCATGGCGCGGACAACATCCGCGACTTCTTCCGCGTCTTCCTGCAGATGTCCGTGGTGTTGACCTTCGCCGGCGCGCAGCCGGTGGTGAAGGTCGGCCGTGTCGCCGGCCAGTTCGCCAAGCCGCGCTCGTCCGACAACGAGACCAAGGGTGGCGTGACGCTGCCCAGCTATCGCGGCGACATCATCAACGGCATCGAGTTCGACGCCAAGTCGCGCATTCCCGATCCCGCACGCCAGGAAATGGCATACCGCCAGTCGGCGGCGACGCTCAATCTTTTGCGTGCCTTCGCCCAGGGCGGCTACGCCAGTCTGGAGAACGTGCATCAATGGATGCTCGGCTTCGTTTCGGACAGCCCGCAAGGCGAGAAATACGAGTCGCTCGCCAACCGCATCACCGAGACGATGGACTTCATGAAGGCCGTCGGTATCACCTCGGAGACCAATTACGCGCTGCGCGAGACCGACTTCTACACCAGCCACGAGGCGCTGCTGCTCGGTTACGAGGAGGCGCTGACCCGCGTCGATTCGACCTCAGGTGACTGGTATGCAACCTCCGGCCACATGATCTGGATCGGCGATCGCACCCGCCAGCCCGACCATGCCCATGTCGAATACTGCCGTGGCATCAAGAACCCACTGGGCCTGAAATGCGGCCCGTCGTTGACACCGGACGGCTTGCTGCAGCTCATCGA
The DNA here is from genome assembly GCA_004020315.1 of Mesorhizobium sp. Classification (GTDB taxonomy): domain Bacteria; phylum Pseudomonadota; class Alphaproteobacteria; order Rhizobiales; family Rhizobiaceae; genus Mesorhizobium. The sequence continues at coordinate 125,584 of SAQG01000015.1, read as the reverse complement.
CCTGCTCAATCCGGAAAACGAGCCCGGTCGGCTGACGCTGATTGCGCGCTTCGGTTCCGACAAGGTCGCCGAGCATCTGCCGAAGCTGGTGCGCGCAGTGCAGAAGGAAGGCCGCAGCGTGGTGTGGTCGTCGGATCCGATGCATGGAAACACCATCGAGGCCGCCGGCTACAAGACGCGGCCGTTCGACCGCATCCTGAAGGAAGTGCAGACCTTCTTCGAGGTGCATCGCGCCGAAGGCACGCATCCGGGCGGCATCCATATCGAGATGACCGGCAAGAACGTCACCGAATGCACCGGTGGCGCCCGCGCCATCACTGCCGAGGAGCTGCAGGATCGCTACCACACACATTGCGACCCGCGCCTCAACGCCGACCAGGCGATCGAGCTGGCGTTCCTGGTGTCGGACCTGCTCAAGAAGAGCCACCCGGTCCAGCACAAGCAGGCCGTGAACGGCTGATTTTCAGTCGCCATCGGAATTCACGATCAAGAAGCGCCGGAGAAATCCGGCGCTTCTTGATTCACCCAGCGCTTCATCGTGCTGGTCCCGCCAAGTTGCACATTGAATTCCACCCGGCTTGCGATAGACTGATTGCGAAATGCAATCGGTTCAAGTCTTGTGCGGGGAACAGAACGGAGGCACTGATGGCCAGGATCGTCTACGCTGCTGCGCTACACACCCGTCGGTTGAGTCACGGCCCGACATCGTTTTGGCCGCGCCACACTGGCGCTTTCGCGTCGCGGTCGGTTTTCATAGCTGCAGTTCGAACACGCCCGCTTTGTGTCGCATTTGCTCGTGCGCGGCGGCGATAAAACTGGAATCCTGCCGCAATGCCGAGGATGGCGACTGCGATGGGAGGCGAGATGGACGACGCTCATACCGGATCATGCCTGTGCGGGGCTGTGCGGTTCAAGACGAGGGGACCGTTGCGCGGCGTGATATATTGTCACTGCTCGCAGTGCCGCAAGCAGAGTGGTCACTTCTACGCTGCAACCAATGTCCCCGAAGGGGACATCACAATATCAGGTGCCGAGAGCATCACCTGGTACGAAGCGTCTTCGTTTGCAAAGCGCGGCTTTTGCAAGGCATGCGGCTCGCTGCTGTTCTGGAAGCCGCAGGATGATGAATATGTGTCGGTTCTGGCGGGACTATTCGACGAGCCGACGGGACTTCAGGGTCAATGTCACATCTTCGTCGGCGACAAGGGCGACTACTACACGATCGACGATGGGCTGCCGCAGTTCGAGAAGTCGACGCCGTCGATCAAGGTCGCGGATGAGTGACAAGGTCGCCGACGAATGATTTTGCAGAGGTCGCCTTATTCCCTTGATCCGGCCATTGCGCTATCCCCTGCCGGTGATTCGGAAAAGGTTTGGCATGCAGCGGCTGATCGATGCTTTCTTCAACTCAGTGCGGGCATTTCGCAAATTGGCTTCCAGCGAGAAAGCCTTCCAGCAGGAGCTGATGCTGCTTGTGCTGGCTCTGCCGCTCGGCTGGTTTATTTCGGTGTCGTGGCGCGGCTATGCACTGCTGATCGGCGCGGTGCTGCTTCTGATCTTGGTCGAAGTGCTGAACACCGGCATCGAGGCCGCATGCGATGCGTTCAGCCGGGAGTTCAACGTCGATATCCAGCTCGCCAAGGACTGCGGTTCGCTGGCGGTGCTGATTTCGGTGGTGATCGTTGCCGGCGTGTGGGGCATCGCCATCATCGAGCGAATCTTGGGGCTACCGATCTAGCCATCAAATCCCTACATGCCGGTCACTACGGCCTGATCGCGACCATGAGCTATTCCGAAAACCGGGTGCGCTTTCGCTTGCGCGGACCTTCGGTTCGGGATCATGGCCTGAGGAGACCGACATGACCGAGGCCGCCGATTCCCTGCTGATTGAACGCGCAGGCCTGCCGGACGATTTGCGCTGGCTGGCCGAAAAATACCCGCGCGAGGTCTGGCAGGGCCACACCAACATCCATGGCATGGCCACTATGTGGCTGCAGCGGCACGACATGTTCCGCGAGCTCGGCGGCATGCTGACCAACGGTATTGGCGACTATCGCGAGGGCAGGTTGGCGGCGCCGGAGTTCGCGCGCTGGTTCGCGCCGCGCCTCAACCATTTTCTCGGTCATCTCGACGGTCACCATAACGTCGAGGACAATCATTATTTCCCGGTCTTCGCCAGGGCCGAGGCCCGGTTGAAGCGCGGCTTTGAGATTCTCGATGCCGATCATCACACGATCCATGAAGGGTTGGAGCGCAATGCCGAGGCCGCAAACGCCTTCATCCGCACGCTTCAGGAGAGCGAGGACAAGCAGCGCTTTGCCGCCGATACCTATGCCGACGAGAACAGCCGGCTGATCGCCATGCTGACCCGGCACCTTGCCGATGAGGAAGACCTGATCATCCCGCTGATCCTCGATCGTGGCGACCGCGCGCTCGGCATCGAGTGACCCTCACGTCTCGTTGCTACGCTCCTTCTTGGCAATGGTATGAGCGATGAACCAGGCAAGGACGGCCACGCCCAACCCAATCGCCAGGGCGATCAGCAATCGCTCGTGACGGACCAACGCCTGGCCGACGATGCGCTCCGCGCCCAGCCCGAACACATAGCCGATGGTGGTGAACAATCCGGCCCAGACCATCGATGAAACGACGTTGAGAATGACAAAGCGCGTCACGGCAATGTCGGACAATCCGGCCGCGATGCCGCCGAGGAGGCGCAGGCCGTAAATGAAGCGGTTCGACAGCACGAAAATGTCGGGATGGGTGGAGACAAGACGATAGGCGTGGCTGAAACCCGGCCGGCCCTTCAGTTTGACCACGAACGGATGGTCGGCGAAGCTTCGTCCGAGGATAAAGAAAAAGGTGTCGCCGACAAAGGCGCCGATCGCTGCCGCCAGAAAGGCCTGCCACAGGACGAGGACATGCTGATGGGCAAAAAAACCGCCTAGGAGCGCCGCACTTTCGCCCTCGGCAACACAGCCCAGAAAGACGGCAATCAGCCCGTATTGTTCGATGAGATTATGGATGGCATCCGTCATGAGCGCGTCCGCTGCTTCGACAGGATCTCGTCGATCCGCTTCACCTGTTCGGCCAGTTGCGCGATGTCGTCGCGCATGCCAACGATCTGGCTGTGGCGCAGTTCATCCAACTTCTCATGCAGCGCCATGATCTCGATCTCCGCCTTGAGATTGACTTCGTAGTCGTGGGCGGCGTCGATGCGGTCGCGCTCGGCCTGGCGGTTCTGCGCCATCATGATCACCGGCGCCTGCAGCGCAGCGATCATGGAGAGGATGAGGTTGAGGAAGATGAAGGGATAGGGATCAAAGGCGTCACGCGACAAAAGCCAGGCATTGCCTGACGTCCACAGGATCAGAAAGGCGATGAATGCCAGGATGAAGGACCAGGAGCCGCCGATCCGGGCGATAGTATCGGCGAGGCGGTCGCCGAACGTCTGGTGAAAAGCGACGGCCTTGTTGGTGTCCTTCGAGATCGTGGTGCGTTCCAGCGTGCTTTGCAGCACCTGGCTCTCAAGCGCGCCTAGGCCACCTGGCCTTCGCTTCAGCCAGCGCTTTGCCAGATCTTCGATCGTCTTGTTCATTGTCGCCTCCGTCGTCAGCGTCCGCGATAGACCTAGAGGCTGCCGGTTCGCACGGGAAGTGGTAGATTGACGCGATAGGGTGATGAAACAATGATGGATTTTCAGAAAATCCGCGCCCGCGCGGCCAAACGCAAGGGCGGGGAAGCGGCGCTGGCGTCGCTGCTGGGGCCTGTGCCAGACAATGCCGCGGTGGCCAGGATTGCGGATGATCGGATCCTGTCAACTATGGCCGAGCGGGTCTTTGCCGCCGGCTTTGTGTGGCGCGTCATCGAGCAGAAATGGCCGGGTTTTGAAGAAGCGTTTCTCGGCTTCGAGCCGAAACGGCTGTTGTTCCAGCCTGATGATTTCTGGCACGACCTGACGGCCGACAAGCGCATCGTGCGCAATCCGCAGAAGATCAAATCCGTCCGCGACAATGCGGCCTTCGTCGAGAGGGTGTCGAAGGAGCATGGCGGCTTCGGCAAGTTCCTCGCCGATTGGCCGGCGGATGATCAGGTCGGACTGATGGCCTATCTCGGCAAGCATGGCAGCCGGCTCGGCGGCAACACCGGCCAGTATTTTTTGAGGTGGCTGGAGTGGGACGCTTTCATTGTCTCGGCCGACATGGCGGCGGCGCTGCGCGATGCCGGCCTGGACATCGCCGAAAGCCCAACCTCGAAGAGGGATCTCGGCAAGATCCAGAACCAGATCAATGCCTGGGCGGCAGAAACCGGCCTGCCGCGCCGGCACATTTCGCGCATTCTGGCGATGTCGATTGGCGAGAACCACTCGCCGGAGGCACTGCGCGAATATATGGGCGAATAGGGCATGATCGGTATCCGGCGGTTCGATCGGTCTGACACGTCGACATGTCGATCGATCTGGACACGGATCACATGTGTCATTCGGTCTGGACACGAATGACATGTGTCATTCGGTCTGGAGTGGTCCAAACGATCGCCATTGCCCGGCGAATTCTGTCACGCTAAGTCAGCAGGCATGACCGACAACACCGCTTCCGACATATTGCGCATCGCCGTCGCCCAGCTCAATCCGATAGTTGGCGACGTCGCCGGCAATCTCCTCAAGGCGCGCGAGGCGAGGGCGGATGCCGCTCGCCAGGGCGCTGATCTCGTGCTGTTCACCGAGCTTTTCCTCGCCGGGTATCCGCCCGAAGACCTGGTACTGAAGCCGGCCTTCCTGAAGGCCTGCGAGCGGGCGGCGCAGGATTTCGCTGGCGATACCGCCGATGGCGGGCCGGGCGTCATCATCGGCACGCCGCTGAAGCGCAAGAGCGGCACGCATAATTCGATCGTCTTTGCCGATGGCGGCAAGATCCTTGCCGAGCGCTACAAGCTCGATTTACCGAACTACGGCGAATTCGACGAGAAGCGCGTCTTCCAGGCCGGCCCTGAAATCCAGGGACCGGTCAATTTCCGCGGCGTTCGCCTGGGAATTCCGATCTGCGAAGACATTTGGGGCGACATCGGCATCTGCGAGACTCTGGCCGAAAGCGGCGCCGAGATCCTGCTGGTGCCGAACGGCTCGCCTTATTATCGCGGCAAGGTCGACGTTCGCCACCAGGTTGTCATCCGCCAGGTCATCGAATGCGGACTGCCGATAATCTACGCCAACCAGCTTGGCGGCCAGGACGAGCTGATCTTCGATGGTGCGTCGTTTGCCATAGGTTCTGACAAGACGCTGGCTTTCCAGATGAGCCAGTTCGAGGAGACGGTCAACGTCACCACCTGGAAGAGAAGCCGCGCCGCCGCAGGCGCGCAAAAGGGAAATGATCCTGATGGCTGGGTCTGCTCCGAAGGACCGATGTCGAAAATCCCGGAAAAGGAGGAGGCCGATTATCGCGCCTGCATGCTGGGCCTGCGCGACTACGTCAACAAGAACGGCTTCAAGAACGTTGTGCTCGGCCTTTCCGGCGGCATCGATTCGGCGATCTGCGCGGCGCTTGCCGTCGATGCGCTCGGCGAGGAACGGCTGCGCGCCGTGATGATGCCTTATCGCTACACCTCGAAGGACTCGCTCAAAGACGCCGAGGACTGCGCCCGCGCGCTCGGCTGCCGTTACGACATCGTGCCGATCTTCGAGCCGGTCGAGGGATTCCTGCATACGCTGACGCAGCTTTTCGAGGGCACCAAGGAAGGCATTACCGAAGAAAACCTGCAGAGCCGCGCGCGCGGCACCATTTTGATGGCGATCTCCAACAAGTTCGGCTCGATGGTGGTCACCACCGGCAACAAGAGCGAAATGTCGGTTGGCTACGCCACGCTCTACGGCGACATGAATGGCGGCTTCAACCCGATCAAGGACCTCTACAAGATGCAGGTCTATGCGCTGGCGCGCTGGCGCAATACACATGTGCCGCCGGGTGCGCTCGGCCCTTCCGGCGAGGTGATCCCGAACAACATCATCGACAAGGCGCCGTCGGCGGAACTGCGCGAGAACCAGACGGATCAGGATTCGCTGCCGCCCTATCCGGTGCTCGACGACATATTGGAGTGTCTGGTCGAGAACGAGATGGGTGTCGACGAGATCGTTGCCCGAGGCCACGACCGGGCAACGGTGACGCGCGTCGAGCACCTGCTCTACGTCGCCGAATACAAGCGCCGGCAGGCAGCGCCCGGCGTGAAGATCACCAAAAAGAATTTCGGCCGCGACCGCCGTTATCCCATCACCAACCGGTTCAGGGATGGCGGCTAAATCGCCGTTTCTCGCTCTTGTGAAATGGCTGCGGCCGGATCATCAGTGGACAGCCATGCCTGACTTCGAAATCAGCTTCGACATATCGCGGATCGACTTTCGGGCGACCTCCGACCTGTTGATGGCAAGCTACTGGGGCAGCGGGCGCAGCGACGAACTCCACCGCCGCGCCTTCGCCAATTCGCTTTGCGTCGGCGCCTATTCCGACGGCAAGCAGGTCGGCTTCGGCCGGGCAATCACCGACCGCACGGTGTTTGCCTATCTGGCCGACGTCATCATCTGGCCGGAATATCGCGGGCGAGGCATCGGCACGCGGCTTGTCCAGGCGCTTATCGATCATCCGGATTGCAAGACAGTCACCCACTGGAGCCTGTCGACCAACGATGCCCACGCGGTTTACGAGAAACTTGGCTTCAGGCGCTCCACCGATGGCCGCTACATGCGGCTCGATCGTATTCCGGCAGCCTAAGCGAGGAATCGTACAACCCGCGATTGTTGCAAAATCGTCTCACCGGTTGGACCAGATGCGGTTTCGGTCGCTCTCTGGCTTGGCGACGGGTTGAGCCATCTCTATAAGAACGTCTCCGCGATTCCTTCGCATCGGCCCGAAAATCGGTATCGATTTTCGGAAAGCACGATGCGCAGATTCAAAGTTAGAGCGCACTTTGTGCGTCCGAATGGACGCACGTCGCTCTAATGGGAGGACCGAATGGCAGGATTTGATATCGCTATGCGAAGCCGCGAAGCCTAGGTCTCAGACGGCGCGCCGGAAGGTTTTCACCTTCATGGCCAAGCCCATCTGACAACAGGCGTTCGTCGATGCCGGTCGCCGCCCGTGTTCGGGCGAGCCGCCAAATGTGCCGAACCTCCGCATTCCCTGGGCGCTAAGTTGCCCAACCCCTGGGCGCTAAGTTGCCCAACGCGGTTTTTTCAATTTTCGACCTTACCGGGACCGGGCTCGTTTGCGCCCGAATGACATCATGGCTCGTTTTCAGATAGATTTGCGCGCCGGCGCTTTTCGCAGCGTCCTTGGCTTCACGCTCAGCCATTGGCGGCGTCAGCCGTGGCGGCTTTCGCTCATCATGGGCACGTTCCTGCTGTCGACCTTGGCCGACGTGCTGACGCCGCTCTATTCCGGCCGGCTGGTCGACGCTGTTGCCAGCAGTGCTGCGGCCGACGATGTCGCGTGGAATGCGGCGATGGCGGCCTTTTCGATGCTGGTGGCGCTGGCGCTCGCCGGTGTCGTGCTGCGCAATCTCGCCTTCATGGCCATCGTCGAACTGACCCTGAAGATGATGGCGGACATTGCGGCCGACGCCTTCCATCGCGTCCAGCGCTTCTCCACCGACTGGCACGCCAACAGCTTCGCCGGATCGACCGTGCGCAAGATAACCCGCGGCATGTGGGCGCTCGACCTGCTCAACGACACCATCCTGATCGCTCTGCTGCCGTCCGTCGTCATGCTCGTCGGCTCGACGCTGCTGCTCGGCTGGTTCTGGCCGCTGATGGGTGCTGTCGTTGCCGCAGGTTCGGTGCTGTTCATCGCGGTGACGGCGCTGCTGTCGCTTGGCTATGTCGCGCCCGCGGCAAGGCTTGCCAACGCATGGGACACACGCCTGGGCGGTTCGCTAGCCGATGCGGTGAGCTGCAACGCCGTGGTCAAGGGTTTTGGCGCCGAGGAACGCGAGGAGACGCGCCTTGCCAAAGTCGTCGCAAGATGGCGCGCGCGTACGCGCCGCACCTGGGTGCGCGGCACCATCAACGGCACCACGCAAGGGTCGATGCTGCTGCTTCTGAGAACAGCGGTGATCGGACTTTCGCTGCTTTTGTGGTCGTGGGGGCAGGCGAGCGCCGGCGACGTCGCCTTCGTGCTGACCTCGTTCTTCGTGCTGCAGGGCTATTTGCGCGACATCGGCACGCATATCCGCAATCTGCAGCGCTCGATCAACGACATGGAGGAACTGGTCGACTTCCAGTCCGAGCCGCTCGGCATCGAGGATGCACCCGGCGCCAAACCGATCCGTATCACCGACGGCCGCATCAGCTTCGACAACGTCACCTTCCATTATGGCAGCCACCGCCTGCCGCTCTATCGCGACTTTTCGGTGGACGTCGCTCCGGGCGAACGCGTTGGGCTGGTCGGCCATTCGGGCTCGGGCAAGACGACGTTCGTCAAGCTGATCCAGCGCCTTTACGACGTGAACGCGGGAACGATCCTGATCGACGGCCAGGATATTGCCGGAGTGGCGCAGGCATCGCTACGCGGGCAGATTGCCATCGTTCAGCAGGAGCCGATCCTGTTCCACCGGTCGCTGGCCGAAAACATCGCCTATGCCAGGCCGAGCGCCACGCAGGCCGAGATCGAGCACGCGGCACGGCTGGCAAGCGCGCACGACTTCATCGTCGATCTGCCGAAAGGTTATGGCACGCTGGTCGGCGAGCGCGGCGTGAAACTATCGGGCGGCGAGCGCCAGCGGGTGGCGATCGCGCGGGCTTTCCTTGCCGATGCGCGGATTCTCATTCTGGACGAGGCGACATCCAGCCTCGATTCGGAATCGGAGGTGCTGATCCAGCAGGCGATGGAGCGGTTGATGGTCGGCCGCACGACGCTGGTCATTGCGCACCGGCTCTCGACGGTGCGGGCGCTGGACAGGCTTCTGGTGTTCGATCGCGGCCGCATCGTCGAGGAGGGCTCGCATGATCAACTGATCCGGCTGCAAGGCGGCATCTACCGCCGGCTGTTCGAGCGCCAGGCGCTCGAATTGACCAAGGGGCTGGCGATCTGACGACTTACAGCGCCGCGCGCATCTTAATGGACGCGCGGCGTTGCCGCCTTTTCATCGCCTTCGTCATGTTTTATGTCTGCGGCCAAGCGCGGGGGCGTGTCTTGTCAACAGCAAAACCATCCGGTACGCCCCGTTCATGACAGTTACCGTCCGTTTCGCCCCATCACCCACCGGCCGCATTCATATCGGCAATGCCCGCACTGCGCTGTTCAACTGGCTGTTCGCCATGAACAACAAGGGCCGCTTCATCCAGCGCTTCGACGACACCGACGTCGCCCGTTCGACGCAGGAATTCTCCGACGCGATCCTCTACGACCTGCATTGGCTGGGTATTTTTCCGGACGCCACCGAGTACCAGTCGCGGCGCTTCGAGATCTACGACGCGGCGATGGAGAAATTGAAGGCGGCGCGCCTTCTCTATGCTTGTTACGAAACACCGGAAGAGCTCGATCTCAGGCGCAAGGTGCGCCGCACGCGCGGCTTGCCGCCGGTCTACGGCCGCGAAGCGCTGACGCTGACGCCTGAGCAGATCGCCGAATACCAGTCCGATGGCCGCCGGCCGCACTGGCGCTTTCTCCTGCCCAATTTCACCAGCGACCCATTGCAGCCGGAGCGCACCGAAATCCACTGGAACGATCTGGTGCGCGGCGAGGAAACCGTCGACCTTGCCTCGCTTTCCGACCCGGTTCTAATGCGCGAGGACGGCACCTATCTCTATACTCTGCCCTCGGTAGTCGACGACATCGACATGGGCGTCAGCCATGTCATCCGTGGCGACGACCACGTCACCAATACCGGCGTGCAGATCGCCCTATTCCAGGCGTTGGGTGCCGAGCCGCCGGTGTTCGGCCACCACAACCTGTTGACCACCGCATCGGGCGAGGGCCTGTCGAAGCGGAGCGGCGCGCTGTCCATCCAGAGCCTGCGAGAGAGCGGCATCGAGCCGATGGCGGTCGCTTCGCTGGCCGTGCTCGTCGGCACCTCCGAAAACGTCGTGGCGGTGCCGACGATGGCTGAGCTTGCCGAGCGCTTCGATCCGGCGGCGACATCGAAATCCGCCGCCAAATTCGACCCGGACGAGCTCTTCGTGCTCAACCGCACGCTGCTGCACCATATGCCGTTTTCCGAGGCGCGCGACCGGCTGATCGTGCTCGGCATTTCCGGGGAACAGGCCGAGCCCTTCTGGCTGGCGGTGCGCGGCAACCTCGACAGGCTGGCCGATGCCGCAATCTGGTGGCGCACACTTCTCGACGGCCCGCAGGAGCAGCCCGACTTTTCCGACGTCGACCGCGATTTCCTTCGCCAGGCGTTCGACCTTTTGCCGGAAGACCCCTGGAACGGGTCCGTCTGGAAGGAGTGGACGGGCAGGATCAGAGAAGCAACCGGCCGCAAGGGCAAGGCGCTGTTCATGCCGCTCAGGCTGGCGCTTACGGGCCAGCCTTCGGGGCCGGAGCTTGCAGATCTGTTGCCGCTGCTGGGTCGGGAAGGAACGTTGGCCCGACGACCCTGATCTTGCGCTGTTCCGGCGGCGGCAAGGTCGTCGGCGTGGGCTTGACGGCGAGGCGCTTGATGGCTTCGCGATCGAGCCCGCCTTCGATATTGGCCAAACTCTCGGGGTCGGCGCCTGGATCGGGTCTGGCGACAGGCACCGGAATGAACGGCGTGGTCTCTACATCGGACTCCGCCTGTTCCGGGCTTGGCGGATTGCCGGCAATGATCTCGAAATTCTGTGCAGCGTTGCAGCCGCAGGCCGGCGGGCGCGACGTTTCGGGTTGCTTGTAGAGATAGGCGGTCGGCAGTTCGCTGTAGGGCCTGCCGGTTACCGAAGACGTCATGTCAGCCGAATCGTCGCCAAAGCCGCGCGTATAAAACACATGCATCTCGGTGCCGGGGCAACTCGAATCGCAGTTCTTCTGGTCGCGCTCGAAATCGCCCAGCGAGGCGGCATTCGACATCGGGAAGAAATAGCCGTCGCAGGTGCGTACGCACATTGTACGGAATTCGCCGCGCGGCTGGCCCATGTCGTCGGGATCATCGAGCATGGTGCGGATGTCGCGCGGCTGACCGAGCCCTTCGGGTTGGTCGGGTGCGCTGGGTTCACTTGCGTCGCTGCCCAAAAGCTGGTCGAGCAGATTTTGGTCGCCGGTTTCACTATTGGCTTCGCGGACCGGCGCGAGCCTCGGCACCGCATCATCGCGACAGCCACTAGCGTCGAGCGAGGCCAATATGCGCGCACGATCGTGTCGCGAGCCGCCGTCGGCGAGCTCAGCGCGCTTGGACTGCAAGGCGTCGAGATTGGCGGCCATGCGATCGATGGTCGCGTCGAGTGCCGCACATGCGTTGACGTTGCGGCGAGACAGCGAAAAGCCGCAGCCGGCGCTGCTGGACTGGCTGACGGCTTTGGAAATCTGGTGGCGTTGCCGAACAATCGCGTCGTCATATTTCCTAAGCAGGGCAGGTTTGCCGCCACCGCCGCGCGATGCGGCGGCGAGATCGGCTTCAAGCTGGCGGCAGAGGAGCGAAGCGGCTTGCACTTGAGGGCCGGGAATACCGGACAGCACTAAGGCGCCAAGCAACGCGGCGGCCTGCGCCAACTTCCACCTTGCGCCCGTCATTCCTCCAGAACTCCGCTTGTAACTGTCCTTCAGAAGGCTACCGCATCTGCGGTTAACCATTTGTTTAGCATAATGCCGATTCCCGCTGCAGGACCGCGACTGCGTGGCGTTGCACGAAAAAAGGCGTATCCGCCCAGAAGAATGCCTGGATCCAGCAATGCCCGAAAGGCTTGGCATGATCGCGATTACCCGTCGAGCCGCACTGCAATTTGGTCTTTTATGCCTGGCGATGCCGGCTGCCATGGCGCAGCAAAAGCCCATCACGCCGGATTGGCGCACCAAATTGGTCGAAGCCGCCCGTGAGCAGATCGGCGTCACCACCCTCTACGATCCGACCTATACGCGCTGGCCTATCCGGGCGGGGATGTCGAGCCAGAGCGGGGTGTGTGCACGGACGTTGTGATCCGCGCTTATCGCCGCGCCTTCGATCTCGATCTGCAAGAATTGGTCCATGAGGATATGCGGGCCAATTTCTCCGCCTATCCGAAGAATTGGAGCGCCCGACCGCAACATCGACCACCGCCGTGTGCCCAACCTTGCGGTCTATTTCGAGCGACGAGGCGCTGCCTTGCCCGTCAGCCGAGATCCCGCCGATTATCGTCCAGGAGATCTTGTCACCGAGATGCTGCCCGGCAATCTGTCGCATATCGCCATCGTGTCTTCCAATCACTCCACTTTGGTGCCGGCGAGAATGCTGGTCATTCACAATATCGGCGTCGGCGCCAAAGAACAGGACAATTTGTTTGCCTTCAGGCAGACAGGGCATTTCCGGTTCAAACCGGTTTGATAAGCCCGCAGCTAGCCCAGATTTACGACCGCCTGCGCCTTATGGGCCGCTTCGACCACGGCGAGCGCCGTCATATTGACGACGCCGCGCGACGTCACCGACGGCGTCAGTATATGCGCCGGTCTGTCGGTGCCGAGCAGGATCGGCCCGACATGCAGCGCGTCCATCATCGCGCGCAGCGCGGTGAGCGTGATGTTTGCCGAATCGAGATTGGGGAAGACCAGCAGATTGGCTTCGCCCTTCAGCCGCGAATGCGGATAGACACGCTGGCGCAGCTGCTCCGACAAAGCCGAGTCGGCATGCATCTCGCCGTCGCATTGCAGGTCTGGCGCGATGCGCGCCAGGATCGCGGCTGCCTGCCGCATTTTGAGCGCGCTTGGCGAGTCGCGTGAACCGAAATCCGAATGCGACAGCAGGGCGGCCTTGGGCTCGATGCCGAAGCGCTGGATTTCTTCGGCCGCCAGCACCGTCATCTCGGCGATTTCCTCGGCCGTCGGATCGACGGTGACATGGGTGTCGGTGAGGAAAATGATGCCGCGCTGCGAGATCAGCATGGAAAGCGTCGACAGGTCGTGATCCTTGATACCGGCGCGCGGGCCGATGATCAGGGTGACATTGCGTAAATGCCGCTCAAAACGTCCTTCCAGGCCGCAGACCATGGCATCGGCATCGCCACGCTTGAGGGCAAGTGCCGCGATCACGGTGTTGTCGGTACGCACCATGGTGCGCGCGGCTTCGGTCGTGACACCACGCCGGCCGGCGAGTTCGATCAAAAGGTCGACATAGTGGCGATAACGGGGGTCGTCCTCGGGATTGATCAGGCCGAAATCGACACCCGGCTTGATGCGCAGCCCGTAGCGTTTCAGCCGCACCTCGATGACATGCGGGCGGCCGATAAGAATCGGCTCGGCGATGCCTTCCTCCAGCACCACCTGGGCGGCGCGCAGCACCCGCTCGTCCTCGCCGTCGGCATAGATGACGCGCTTGGCACTCGACGTCTTGGCCATCGTGAACACCGGCTTCATAACCAGGCCGGAGCGGAAGACGAAGCGGTTCAGCGTGTCGATATAGACCGCCATGTCGGTGATCGGCCGCGTCGCGACGCCGGTGTCGCAGGCGGCTTTGGCCACCGCCGGCGCGATGCGCAGGATCAGCCTTGGATCGAAGGGCGAGGGGATCAGGAAATCGGGCCCGAAGATCGGTGTTTCGCCGGAATAGGCGCGGGCGGCGACGTCGGACGGCTCTTCGCGGGCAAGGGCTGCGATCGCCCGCACCGCGGCCATCTTCATCTCTTCGTTGATGGCGCTGGCGCCGCAGTCCAGCGCACCGCGGAAAATATAAGGAAAACAAAGTACGTTGTTGACCTGATTGGGGAAATCGGAACGGCCGGTGCAGATCATGGCGTCGGGTCGTGCCGCCCGTGCCACTTCCGGCATGATCTCGGGATTGGGGTTGGCCAGCGCCAGGATCAGCGGTTTTGGCGCCATATGCTGGAGCAATTCCGGTTTCAGCACGCCGGCGGCCGAAAGACCCAGGAACACGTCGGCGCCCCGCAGCACATCGGCCAGCGTGCGCGCCTCGGTGTCCTTCACATAAGGGTCCTTCCAGCGGTCCATCTCATCGACGCGGCCTTTGTAGGCGACGCCGAAACGGTCGGTCACCCAGATGTTTTCGATGCGCGCGCCAAGCAAAACCAGCAAGTTGAGGCAGGCAAGGGCAGCCGCCCCGGCGCCGGAGGTGACGATCTTGATATCGGAGATCGTCTTGCCGGCGAATTCCAGCCCGTTGAGCACGGCGGCGGCGACGATGATCGCGGTGCCGTGCTGGTCATCGTGGAAGACCGGTATGGCCATGCGGGCTTTCAGCCGTTCCTCGACCTCAAAACATTCGGGCGCCTTGATGTCCTCGAGGTTGATGCCGCCGAAGGTCGGCTCCAGCGCCGAGATCGTCTCGACCATACGCTCGATGTCAGGCGCGTCGATCTCGATGTCGAACACGTCGATGCCGGCGAATTTCTTGAACAGCACCGCCTTGCCTTCCATCACCGGCTTGGACGCAAGCGGGCCGATATTGCCGAGGCCGAGCACCGCCGAACCATTGGAGACGACACCGACCAGATTGGCGCGCGCCGTGTAGTCGGCGGCCGTCGCCGGATTGTCGCGGATTTCCAGACAGGGCGCCGCGACGCCGGGCGAATAGGCAAGCGCCAGGTCGCGCTGGTTGCCGAGCGGCTTGGTTGCTTGGATTTCAAGCTTTCCAGGCCTTGGATGCTTGTGGAAATAAAGTGCGGCTTCGTCGAGGTCCGACCGGACTGCTTTTTTGTTTTCGCCTTCCATACGGGCCCTCCCTGCGATCCTGCCTCGAGCCCCTTTTAGCATGCAACGTTGGTTTTTCACGATGCCAAATGACGCAACCTCCATTTAGGCGGAAGGATCGCAAAAGCTCATCCATGTCAGATTGTTGCGCTGAAATTCTCACCTGCCTTGTCGCGACCGGGACTGATGTCATGCGAGTGGGTCGCGCGACGGGTGTGTCCTGTCGCCGGCGGTCAAGTCACGACTGGACGACCCTCGAGCAGTTTCCAGACGCTATCGACAATGGTCGGCCGTGGCCGCCGTTTCACGATCACGGCAAGTGGCCACGCGGGCAGCGATATGTCGATGATTGGTGCATACCGGACGCCCTGAAACACAAGGCGCTGTGTCGATCGTGGCAGCAGCGCAACGCCCAAACCGGCGGACACGAGCGACAGCATAGTCAGTGCCCGCGTTGCCTCCTGGACGATCCGCACGTCGAGGCCAGCCCTGGTGAACGTGTCCATGATGCGGGCATGGAGCGCCGGGCCTTGTGCAGCCGGAAACATGATGAGCCCGTGGCGGGCGATGTCCGCCAGCGTCACTCCATGCGTCTGTCGGTCGTCTGGCAGAACGGCGACAAGATCTTCAGCAGGATAGTCATGGACGTCGAGACGTTCGTCAGTCCCGAGCGGTGGATGCACGAACCCGATGTCGATCTCACTCCGCGACAACGCCGCAATCTGCTCATTGGTGGCCACCTCGATGAGCTTTGGATGGATGGCCGGACATTTGTCGCGAAGCCGGGACAGGAGATGCGGCAGGTGCTCGTAGAGAGCCGCCGACACGAAGCCGATCCTTATCTCGCCAGCTTCGCCGGCATACGCTGCGCGGGCGACGTGAAGCGCCGAATCGGCGTGCCGTACGGATGCCCGAGCCTCCTCCACGAAGGCCGAGCCGGCGCGCGTCAAGGTTAGGCGGCGGTTGGCCCGCTCGAACAGCTTGACGCCGAGGTCCTTCTCCAGACGCCCGATCGATTGACTAAGCGGAGGCTGCGCCATGCCCAAGCGCAGTGCGGCACGCCCCATATGCAATTCCTCCGCAACAGCGAGGAAATGTCGCAAGTGCCTAAGTTCCATACCTTAACGATATCAAAAGTCCTCAGACACGTCATCGATACGATATCGAATAGCTGACAGTCTTTGCGGAACGCAATTGCGACCGGAGATGTGATGATGTTCCATTTCACCGTCTTTCCCATCGTGCTTACAGCAATCATGATGGCCGCCGCCCCAGCACCGGCAGAAGAACCGGATCTCGTCCGGGCCGACAGGTTCGTCGAACTTCGGACGGGCGAGCGCCTCTTCGTCCGGGAGGTGCGCCGTGCTGGCGCAACGCCCGAAGTCAACTTCGCCGTCCTCCTCATCCATGGCGCACGCGTGCCCGGCGTTGCGTCCTTCGATCTGCCTGTTGCGGGCGGGTCGCTTGCCGCCGACCTCGCGGCGGACGGGCACCTTGTCTATGTCTTGGATCTTCGCGGCTACGGCGCATCGAGCCGCCCTGCGGCCATGAACAGTCCGCCGGACAAGTCCGCTCCCTTGATGCGCACCGAAGATGTCGTGGCGGATATTTCCGCAGCGGTCGACGCTATCGCGGAATGGAGCGACGTTTCGAGGGTCAGCCTTCTCGGCTGGGCCACCGGCGGACATTGGGCCGGCGCCTATGCCAGCCGGTTTCCGCAGACGGTTGACCGGCTCATCCTCTACAACACCCTGTATGGAGGCTCAGATCAGCACCCCACACTTGGCACCGGCTCGCCGCTTGAAAATCCCGACCGGCCCGGGACGTTCAACGTCCATGCGTTCGGCGGTTATCGGCTGAACACACGTCCGAGCCTATTCACCGCCTGGGACGACAGCATCCCGGTCGCGGACAAGGCTCACTGGCGCGATCCCGCGGTCGCTGCGGCCTATGGTGATGCAGCACTCGCCTCCGACGAGACGGCGCTGACGCGCCAGCCGCCGAGTTTCCGGTCACCGAGCGGCGCCATGGCCGACAGCTTCGAGCTCGCGTTCGATCGCCGGCAATGGTCGGCGGCGGAACTCACCATGCCAGTGCTCGTCATCCGCTCCGGACGGGATTTCTGGAGCCGGCCGGAGGATGCGAAGACAATCGTAGACGAAGCACCGAAAGCGGAACGTCTGGACATCCCGGAAGCCACGCACTTCGTGCATCTCGACCGCGAGACCGCAGGGCGCGGCGTGTTCCTCGACGCCGTGAAGCGGTTTCTCGATCGGCTAGAGGAATGACCATGAAGGGACGTTCATGTGTCTTGCGGGAGCAGCAGCCGCATCAACGACGTCATGCTGGCCGCTCGCGTGCCGCGCGTTCAGAACGCGCTGACATAGGCGCCGCCGTCCACCGGTATGTTCTGCCCGGTCAGGTAACCGGCATGAACCGAGCACAGGAAGGCGCAGATCTGGCCGAATTCCTCAGGCGTGCCGAGCCGCTTGGCCGGAACGTTGGCTGCTGCCTGGGTCTTGCGCGCGGCGGCGGCAGCCGGATCTTCAGGGGTGCCGACCTCATGCGGGGGACGCAGCCGGTCCGTGTCGATCTTGCCCGGCAGCATGTTGTTGATCGTCACATTGCGGTCGATCACCGTCCGCGCGACGCCGGCAAGGAACGAAGTCAGGCCGGCGCGCGCGCCGGACGACAGATCGAGGCCGGGAATGGGAACATAGACCGACAGCGAGGTGATGTTGACGATGCGGCCGAAGCCGCGCTCGGCCATGCCGTCGATCACCGCCTGAACCAGTTCGACCGGAGTCACCATGTTCTGGGTGACGCCTTCCAGGATCTTTTCGCGGTCGAGTTCGCGGAAATCGCGAAGCGGCGGTCCGCCATTGTTGTTGACGAGGATATCGGGAGCGGGGCAGGCGGCAAGCAGCGCCTTCTGCACCTCGGGCTTCGACACGTCACCGACGATTTCAGTTACTTCGACGCCAAATCTTTCGCGCAGTTCGGCGGCGGTCTTCGCCAGTTGGTCGGCGTTGCGCCCATTGACGACCAGATCACAGCCGGCTTCGGCCAGCGCCATGGCGCAGCCGCGCCCAAGGCCCTTGCTCGAAGCACAGACGATGGCCTTTTTTCCGCGAATACCGAGATCCATGGCTATTTCTCCTCTGATTGGCGCCGCAACCTACTCTTGGGGCTGGACCAATCGCAACCGTCATACGGTTGTTGCATGAATCGGGGCATAGCCTGCTCGGAAGCAACGGTGAGAATCCAATGCCTGGCGCAGAGCTCCGCACTTTCCGCAGCATGTTCATCTCCGACGTCCATCTCGGATCGAAGGCGGCGAAGGCCGAGTTCCTCATCGATTTCCTGCGCCATCACGACGCCGATATCATCTATCTCGTCGGCGACATCGTCGACGGCTGGCGGCTGAGACGAAGCTGGCACTGGCCGCAGAGCCACAATGACGTCGTCCAGAAATTGCTGCGCAAGGCGCGCAAGGGCGCCAGCATCACCTACATCGCCGGCAATCACGACGAATTCGCGCGCCAGTTCCAAGGCGTGCATTTCGGCGGCATCGTCGTCGCCGACCGCGCCATCCACGAGACCGCCGACGGCAAACGTCTTCTTGTCATCCATGGTGACCAGTTCGACACTGTCGTCCACAATGCGCGCTGGCTGGCCTATCTTGGCGATTACGCCTACGACGCGGCCATGCTCGTCAACCGCGTGGTGACGCGGCTTCGCCAACTGCTTGGCCTGCCTTATTGGTCTTTTTCGTCCTGGGCCAAGGTCAACGTCAAAAAGGCGGTGAATTTCATCGGCTCGTTCCAGACCATGCTGACCGAGGAGGCGCGCCGCTCGCATGTCGACGGCGTGATCTGCGGGCACATCCACCATGCCGCGATCGAAAATTATGAGGACGTGCAATATATCAATACCGGCGACTGGGTGGAGAGCTGCACCGCGGTGGTCGAGCATTTCGACGGCCAGATGGAGATCCTGCACTGGGCGCATGTCCTGCCGGAGGCTCCGGTCGGCAGCGAAGTGCTGGTCCCGATCGATATCGTCGACATCAAGGGCAGGGCAGTCCAGGCTGCCTGACGCGATGATGCGTTAGTCCAGGCGGTTTCATCGCTTTTTTTGCCATGTTATGGGATCCGCGTGCGTTGCTGGCCGGCCGGTCGAATGCTGCGCCGACGGATTGCCTGTTGATGTCCTCCCTGCCGCCGCTTTCACCCGAACAGCTCGTCAAGCCGCGTCATTTCGAACTGCGTATGGGCCTGATTTTCTTCACGCTTTTCGTGCCGCTCGGGATACATTTGCCCTACTTTCCGCTGTGGCTGCAGGCAAAGGGTTTTGATGCCGAGCAGATAGCGGTCATTCTCGCAGCACCAATGTTCCTGCGCGTGGTAACGACGCCATTGCTTACAGCACTGGCCGATAGGGCGAGCGACCGCGCCCATGTCTATATCGCGCTGATGGCCGCATCGCTGGCGCTGTCCGCGGGTTATTTCCTGACGCCGACCTGCGCCATCGTGCTGGCCGTTTCGCTGGCGCTCACTGTCGTCTGGACACCGCATTCGCCGATTGCCGATTCGCTGGCACTGTCGGGAGTGCGCCGCTTCGGCTCCAACTATGCAAGCATGCGCAAATGGGGATCGATCTCCTATCTGTGCGCAAATCTTGCGGGCGGTTTCATCCTGTCGGCGACCGGCGCCCAGGCTGTTCCGATGATCATTTTCGTGGCCTTTGGCGCGGCGCTTGTCGTCGCACTGATCGCGCCGCGGCTCGGCCGTCCCCGCCTTGCCTCGCCGCTTTCGGCGGCCGAGATCCAGCAATCGGCACCAAAACTCCTCAACGCCTATTTCCTGTATTTCTCCGTCGGCGTCGGCGTCATCACCGCCAGCCACGCGTTTCTCTACGGCTTCGTCTCGATCTACTGGAAATCGATCGGCATCGGCGATTCGGTGGTCGGGCTGCTTTGGGGTTGGGGTGTGGTGGCCGAGATCGGCATGTTCATGGTCTTCACCCGGGCTTTCGGCTCTTTCTCGGTGGTATCGATCATGGTGATGGCTGGAATAGGCGCGATCGTGCGCTGGATTGCCTTCCCTTTGATCTGGCCGCTCGGCCTCGGCGTTGCCGGATTTTTTGCAGTCCAGACGCTGCATGCGGTCTCCGTGGCGCTGGTTTTGATCGGCTTGCAGAAAATGATCGGTGAGACGGTCGCGGAGGAACGCACCGGGGCCGCGCAAGGCATCGCCTATTTCTCCAACGGCTTTTTCACCGCCGTGGTGACGCTCATGTCTGGCCCGCTCTACGACCGCTTCGGCGTGGATGGCTTTTTTGCCATGATCCCGATCGCCTTGATCGGCCTTGTGCTGATCGGATTTGCCGCGCGTTCAGCCCCACAGCGCCGTATCGGGCGGTGACACCAGCGAACCTTGGTAGACAAGGCCAGGCACACGGTCGCGGGCAAGCAGCAGCGGACCGTCGAGATCGACGAAGTCGGCCCCCTGCGCCAACAGCACGGCTGGCGCCATGGCCAA
This sequence comes from Mesorhizobium sp., assembly GCA_004020315.1. GTDB lineage: Bacteria > Pseudomonadota > Alphaproteobacteria > Rhizobiales > Rhizobiaceae > Mesorhizobium. The sequence goes on along the minus strand of SAQG01000015.1, from coordinate 105,246 downwards.
TGACGTGCCGACCATGCAGCCGACCATGACGCCAAAACCCAGTTCGCGGGCACGATCGCGAAGGACGAGGGCAGCGGTCAAGCCGCCCGACTTGTCGAGCTTGATGTTGACGGCATCATAAAGGCCGACAAGCGAGGCAAGGCCCTCTGCCTCATGCACGCTTTCATCGGCGCAGATCGGCACCGGATGCGCGATGTGGCGAAGGATGGCGTCACGCCCCGCCGGCAGCGGCTGTTCGACCAGCGCAATGCCGTGCTCGGCGGCAAAGGCTAGGTTTGCAATGATGTTGTCGTCCGTCCAGCCCTCATTGGCGTCCAAGATCATGCGGCTCGCCGGTGCCGCCTCCCTAACCGCACGGATACGGGCCATATCGTTGTCACCGCCGATCTTGACCTTGAGCAGCGGGCGCAGGGCATTGGCGCGGGCCTGGGCTGCCATCGCTTCGGGCTCCCCGAGCGACAGCGTGTAGGCCGTTTCAAGCGCCCTCGGCGCAGCCGTGCAGATGCTGAAAGCGATCGGCTTGCCTGTGATCTTCGCCTCCAGGTCCCACAGCGCGCAGTCGATGGCATTGCGGGCAGCTCCGGCGGGCATGGCCTCAAGCAAGGCGGTGCGGCTGATGCCGCCAGCGATCTCGCCGCGCATTGCTTCGATCGCATCGCGCACACCCTCCATGGTTTCGCCATAGCGTTTGTAGGGGACGCATTCGCCGCGCCCGCTCTGGCCGTCCTCGCGGATCGTCACTGTGATGACCTCGGCTTCGGTTTTCGAACCGCGCGAAATGGTGAAGGTCCCGGCGATGGGAAAGCGCTCGGACTCGACCGAAATGACACGCGCCATATTTTTCTGCTCCGGCTGTGCGACAACAAGCTTGTCGGCAAATCGACAGGTGGGTTCTGTCAGGGTAAACAGATTGGCCCGTCAGGCTAAACAGGACGCCATGTTGACGATCCGCAAACGCGACGCAAGCGGCACGACCGCCAAGGAGGCCGACCACCAGCCGCGCGTTGTGGTCGGCGAGGAGGGCGGCGTTCTCGGCTGCGCTTTCTCCGGGACCTGGACGACGCGCACCGTGGCGCTGGTCGATGCCGAGATGCGCAAGATCGAGCAACGCAGCGGCTTTCAGACGCTGGCGCTCGACCTCTCGCATATCGAGAAGATGGATACCGCCGGGGCCTGGGTGATCGACCGTCTGGTTAGCGCCTTCGAAAAGAAGGGTGTGGAAATCACGATCCAGGGGCAAAGCGAGATTGCCTCGATCCTGCTCGGCGCCGTCGGTGACGCCGTTCGACGCGAACCTGATTCCGGCATTGTTAGGCCGCCGAATATCGTCATTCGGGCGCTCGAGGCGGTTGGCCGGCGCGTCTACGAGATGCGTGACGATTTCCTGGCCTCGATGAACATCCTGGGCGCCACCATACGCGGCGCGCAGATGAAGCTTGGCCGCGGCCATGCGGTCAACCCGGCGGCGATCTTCAACCAGATGGACCGCATGGGCGTCGGCGCCATCCCGGTGGTCGTGCTGATGTCGGCCATCGTCGGGGCGATCGTCGCCCAGCAAGGCGCCTATCAGCTCAGCTATTTCGGCGCCGATATCTTTGTCGTCGACCTGGTCGGCGTGCTGATCCTGCGCGAGCTCGGCGTGCTGATGACCGCGATCATGATCGCCGGCCGTTCGGGCAGCGCCATTACAGCTGAAATCGGCTCGATGAAAATGCGCGAGGAGGTCGACGCGCTGAAGGTCATCGGGCTCAATCCAATCGGGGTGCTGGTTTTTCCGCGGCTGGTCGCGCTGGTGATCGCACTGCCTTGCCTGACGATCATTGCCAATTTCGCGGCACTCGGCGGCGGCATCCTGGCCGCATGGCTCTACTCCGACATCGCACCGGCGGCGTTCATCGACCGCCTGCGCGTTGCCATCGATCTCAGCACCATCTTTGCCGGTCTGATCAAGGCGCCGTTCATGGCTATGATCATCGGCACGATCGCCTCCGTCGAAGGCATGAAGGTCGGCGGCAGCGCCGAATCGCTCGGGCAGCACGTGACTGCTTCAGTGGTGAAGTCGATCTTTGTGGTGATCATCCTCGACGGGCTTTTCGCCATGTTCTACGCAGCGATCGAGTTCTGACATGGCGCTGCTGGGCACAAAGCCGACCAGGACGACGGAAAGGGCCGAAGAGGACGAGATCGTGCTTTCCGCGCACGACATCACCGTCTCCTTCGCCGACAAGGTCATTCTCGACAAATTGTCGCTCCATATCCGGCGCGGCGAAATTCTCGGCTTCGTCGGGGCCTCCGGTGCGGGCAAATCTGTTCTCCTGCGCACCATCCTTGGCCTGGTGCGCAAACAGTCGGGAACGATCAAGCTGTTCGGCGTCGATGTCGAAAAGGCGAGCGAGAAGGAGCGTCTTCGCCTCGACATGCGCCTTGGCGTCCTCTTTCAGCACGGCGCGCTGTTTTCGGCGCTCACGGTTCTCGAAAACGTGCAGGTGCCGATGCGCGAATACCTCGATCTTCCGAAAAAGCTGATGGACGAGCTGGCGATGCTCAAGGTCGAACTGGTCGGGTTGCCGCCGGATGCGGCGCAGAAATTCCCGTCCGAGCTTTCCGGCGGCATGATCAAGCGTGCGGCGCTGGCGCGCGCGCTGGCGCTCGACCCCGACATCGTCTTCCTGGACGAACCGACATCAGGCCTCGATCCGATCAGCGCGGCCGAGTTCGACGAGCTGGTCGTCAAGCTGCGCGATACGATGGATCTGACCGTGTATATGGTCACGCACGATCTCGACACGCTGTTCACCGCTTGTGATCGGGTGGCCGTGCTCGGCAACAAGAAGGTGCTGGTCGAAGGCACGATCGATGACATGCTCAAAAGCGAAGAACCCTGGGTGAAATCCTATTTTCGCGGAAAACGTGCGCGGCAACTTGATCTTGCGGCGCGCGCATAGCCATAAGTGGGTAAATGGAAACCAGAGCCAACTACGTCATTGTCGGCATTTTCACGCTAGCCGCGATCCTGGCAGCATTCGCGTTCGTCTATTGGACGGCCGCGATCGGCGACAGGGGCGAAACGGCGATGCTGCGGGTGCGCATTCCGGGATCGGCTTCCGGCCTCGGCCGCGGTAGCTTCGTGCTGTTCAATGGCGTCAAGGTGGGTGACGTCAGGCGCGTCTATATCGACGTCGACAATCCGACCGCCGCCATAGCCGACGCCGAAATAGACCGCATGACGCCGATCACCAAGTCGACGCAGGCCGATATCGGCCTTGCTGGCCTCACCGGTCAGGCCAATATCGAACTCAAGGGCGCCGACCCCAAGGAAGTGAAGCTTCTCGACCAGGCGGAGCAGGAGGGCCGCGTCGCCGAGATCGTCGCCAACCCGTCGGCGGTCACCAACCTGTTGCAGACGGCGCAGAACATCTTCACCCGCGCCGATACGGTTCTCTCCCAGCTCGAAGGCTTCACCAGGGACGTTCGCGGGCCGCTGACGCAGACCGTCAACAACGTGCAGACTTTCTCCGATGCGCTGGCCAAGAATTCCGACGGCATCGACAAATTCCTCGCCAGCGTCAGTTCGCTGTCGGACGAATTGAGGGGCGTCTCGGGCAAGCTTGACGGCACGTTGAAGGCGGCGGAAGGGCTGCTCAACGCCGTCGACAAGGATCAGATCAAGAGCATTGTCGCCAACGTCGATACGGTGACAAAGAACCTGAAGGAAACCAGCAAGCAGTTCGACACGGTCGTCAGGAATGTCGACGCCGCGGTGGGATCGATCAACGATTTCGCCCAAAAGACGCAGGGCACGCTGGCCAAAGTCGACGGCGTTCTCGACGGCATCGATCCGGCACAGGTCCGCACCGCGCTGGCCAACATCCAGAAGGCCAGCGAAAACGCCAACGAGGCCGCCGCCGACATCGCCAAGGTGACCAACAAATTCGCCAACCGGGCCGACGATATCGACCAAACGATCAAGGACGCGCAGCAACTCGCGGAGCGTCTCAACGACGCTTCGGTGCGCGTCGACGGCATCCTTGCCAAGGTCGACACATTGCTCGGCTCAGGCCAAGCCGACGGCATGATATCCGATGCCAGGAACACGCTGAAATCCTTCAAGCAGGTCGCCGACACGCTGAACGCCCGCCTTGGCACCATCACCGACAATCTGGCGCGATTCTCCGGCCAGGGCCTGCAGAACGTCGAAGCGCTGGTCCAGGACAGCCGCCGTTCGATCAGCCGCATCGAAGAGGCGGTGACGGATCTCAGCCGCAATCCGCAGCGGATCCTGTCAGGCGGCGAAGGCGAGGTTCGGCAATTCGACGGCCGGGTGCGGCGTTGACTTCGGCTTTCGCCCGCCCCAAGAACAGCAGGCAAGTGCGCGGCGGATGCGATTTGCTCATACGATTCGGGGACAATGGGGATCGCGTGTGAAGTCGGTCGTGCTTAAATTGGGCGGGGTCAGATCGAGCGGGCTCAAAGCGGGTGTGGCATTGCTTGCGCTTTCGCTAGCCGGTTGCGCGTTTTTGCCGGGCGGCGGGCCGGCGCCTCTGGACACATTCGAACTGTCGGCGCCGTCGCTCGATGCGCGCGGTCGCAGCCGCAGGCAGATCCTCATCGCCCAGCCTTCGGCGCTCAAGGCGCTGGACAGCCAGAACATCGTCATCAAGCCGTCCGTGCGTTCGATCCAGTACCTCAAAGGCGCGCAATGGGCCGATCGGCTGCCGCTGATCGTACAGGCGCGGCTGGCCGAGACATTCCAGCGCTCGGGCAGCTTCGCCGGCGTCGGCAAGCCGGGCGAGGGGCTGGCGATCGACTACCAGGTGATCGTCGAGGTTCGTTCCTTCGAAGTCCGGGTCGACGGCGGCGAACATGCCGAGGTCGAGCTATTCGTGCGGATATTGAACGATCGCAACGGCGAGGTGCGCGCCTCCAAGAGCTTCAACGCGACCGCGCCTGTCTCGGGCAGCGGCAACCAGGCCTATGTCGACGCGCTCGACAGGGCGTTCGGCGATGCCGCCAAGGACATCGTCCGCTGGACCGATTCGGTGATCTAAAGCGCGTCGCGCCTGAACGGATTCTTGCGACAAGGCATGCTTTGGGCGCCATGCATTAAGAGCCGGTTCCGAATCGGGATGAGGCTCTATTTTCGTGTTTGATCACGATCTATCCGAACCGACGGTTTCGGGATCATGGTCTAAGAAGCGCAAGCCTCCCGATCGCAGCAGAACTTGCAGATGGACATGAAAAAGGCAGGAAGTTTCCCGCCTTTTTGCTTTTGGTCCTGTCGTCTGATCAATGCAGGCGGCCACTGGCGTGGGCAAGCATCGTGTAGACCTTGCCGGTGTCCGACGTCAGGTAGGTTTGCGCCATCATGTTGTCGCGGTCGTTGCGCGACACGTCCTTGAGCAGCTTTTCGAAATCGTCGCAGTAACGGTCGACGGCGGCACGGAATTCCGCCTCCATCTGATATTTGCGGCGGATCTCGTCGAAAGTCTGCTGGCCCTTAAGCGTGTAGAGACGCCGCGTGAACACGTCACGCTCGCCGCGCCGATAGCGGTTCCACAGTTCGATCGAGGCGTCGTGATCGATGGCGCGGGCGATGTCGACGGAAAGCGAGTTGAGCGACTCCACGACGTGAAGCGGCGAGCGCTGGGCAGGTGCCGAGCGTGGCGCTTCCGAAGGTGCCGCGGGCTTGGCGGCCTCTTCGCGTGACGCTCCGGTCAAGAGATCGCGCACCCAGCCGCCCTGCGGCGTACGGCCATTGGGGTCGCGCTGGCGCGGCGCCGTCTCCGCCGGGCGTTCCAGGTCGAGCGTGCCGCGCAGTGCGGTGTCACCCGATGGCGCCTGCGGGGCACGGGGTTCCGGTGCCGGAGGACGGCGCAGCGGCTCAGTGGCGCGCGCGGCAGGCGCTTGCGGTGCCGGACGCAGGTTGCGCGGCTCTGACGAGTCGGTGCTGCGCCCCGATTTCGCAACGATATCCGAAAGTTCCTTCAGCGCGTTGATCTGCTCGGAAACGGCGCGGCGGATGGCCGTGGTCGATTCCTTTGCCTCTTCCGGCATCTCGATGACGCCCTTCTTGAGCTCGGCGCGGGTGAGGTCGAGCTCGCTCTTGATCGAGCTGGCGGTGCGTCGCATCTCCTCGGTCGCGTCGGCGAAGCGCTTCGTTGCCGAATCGACGACGTCGGCAATGGCGGTACGGATCTTGTCTGCCGACTCCAGCGTCTTGCCTTCGGCGTTCTGCAACGTCTGGCCGACCAGATCCTCGAACGAGCGCATGACTTTTTCGAGATCCTCCGACTTCTTGACCAGGCCTACGGCGAGGTCCTCCAGCGACGACTGCCTTTCCAACGTGTGTTCGAGGTTGCTCTGGGCCGAGCTCAACAGGTCCGAGGCACTGGACAGCAATCGGCTGTGCTCGTCGAACTTGGTGGCGATCGAGGCAACCTCGCGCAAGGTCGAGGATGACAGCTCGGTAAGCCGTGTCGTGTTCGAATCGACTAGGCGCGCCGAGCTGGCGAAGGTCTGTGCGGCCTTTTCCGTTGTCGCCGCAAAGCTTTGCGTGCTGCCGGTCAGGCGTTCGTCGACCTGGCCGAGATTGGCCGCCGCCTGTTCGATCAACTGACCGAGCTGTGCGCTGGAGGTGCTCATGCGGCCGATGAGATCGGCGACGCTGTCGGCAAGCGTGGAGCGCGCCCCTTCGACGGCCGACAATGTTTCGGCCGTGCGGCTGGCGAGCGCGTCGACCAAGGCGGCGTTTTCGCTGCGCAGCTTCTCGGTGGCGCGTTCGGTCACCTGTTCCATGCTCTTTTGCAGCTCCGAGCCGCCCTGGGCGAAACGCTCGACCAGAGGCCGAGCCGTTTCGTCGAGGATTTTCGAGATCTCGGCCGAACGTGCCGCAAGCATGGTGTTGAGCTCGCGGGTGTTGGTGCCGATGGTCTTCGCCGCGTCGTTGGTGCTCTGGCCGATATGCTGGCCGACCGCAGTGAAGGTTTCGGCGATCGCGTTGGCGCGCGAAATGAGTTGCGCCTCAGCGGTCGAAACCTGCTCGTTGAGCTTCTGGCCTATCGTCTCGGTGGTGGAGACGAGACGGTTCTCGACGCCGGCAACCTGCTCCTCGACGCGAGCCGCCGCCGCCGCCGCGCTGGAGGCCAGGCGCTCGTCGGCGCCGGCGAGCGCCTGCTCGATTTCACGGGCGTGGACGGACAGTTCCTGCCCGGTCTGCCTTGCACGCTCGGCAACCCGCTGCTCGGTGCTGGCGAAGGCCCCGACGATGTTGTCGGCATGTTCTCCGATCGTCGAAGTGCTGTCGGCGATACGGGACACCAGACGGTGATCCGCCTCATCGAAGATACGGCCGATCTCGGACGCGCGGGCCGACAGCGCTTCCGAACCTTCGGCGATGCGCGAGATCAGCTGCTGGTCGGCGGCATCGAAAATGCGGCCAAGGTCCGATGCCCGCGCTGCGAGCGCTTCGGCCGATTCGCCGATGCGCACGCTGAGCCGTTCGTCGGCGCCTTCGAAATTGCGCAGGATGTCGCCGGCGCGTGCCGCCAGCGACTGCGCCGTTTCGACCGCGCGGGCAACCAGCTTCTGGTCCGCCGCATCGAATGTACCGGCGATCTCGCTGGCACGGGCAGCCAGCTGGTCGGCCGTTTCCTGGGCGCGCACCAGCAACGAGTTCGAGGTGTCGTCGACGCGGGCCATGATTGCGCTCGATGTGTCCTCGGCCCGGGCAATGAGCGCGCTCGACGTGTCTTCGGCACGTGCGGCGAGACGACGATCCGCTTCCTCGAAGGTGCGCGCGATATCCTCCGCCCTGGCGAGCAGGGCAGCAGAGGTCTGCTCCGCACGTTCGGCGATCTTGCGATCGGCGTCGCTGAAAACCGCGCCTGCCTGCTCATGCAGAGCGCTGGTGACTTCCATGACCTTTTCACGCAGCGCTCCCGCAACGAAGACGGCGCTCTTTTCGAGCACGCTGCGGACGTTGTCGACACCGGTCGACAGCGCACGCTCCATGGTTCCGGCGCGCTCCTCGATGATGCCGGTCTGGCGGCTGAACGCCTGCTCGATCTTTTCCACGTCGGCGGCAATGGCGTCCGAGATGTCGGTGCTTCTCGCGGCGATCTGGTCGATATGGCCGGACAGGGAACGGTCGACTTCCTTGCGGGTATCGGCGAGCTTGGAGAGATCGTCCTCCAGCGCACGGGTCAGCGCGTCGCGGCCTTCGGCCAGCTTGCCGACGTGCCCGGCGATGATGTCGTCTATGTCGCTGCGGCTCGCTGCAATTTTCTGCAGGTCTGCTTCCAGCGCACGTCTGAGGATGTCGCGGCCTTCTGCCAGTTTCTCGACCTGGCCGGCAACCAGCCCGTCGATGCTCGACCGGCTTTCCGCCAGCTTGGCGAGATCGTCTTCAAGTGCCTTGGACAGGATCGAGCGGTCCTGGATGAGCTTCTCGGCGTGGCTGTTTACAAGACCGTTGACGCTGCCAAGATCAGCCTCCAGCGCCCGCGCAAACTCTGCGCGATTGTCGGTCAGCTGCTGGGATTGGTCGGCGACGACGCCCTTGATGGTATTGATGTCTGCTTCTAACGCGCGTCTGAGGATGTCGCGGCCTTCGGCCAGCTTCTCGACCTGGCCGGCAACCAGCCCGTCGATGCTCGACCGGCTTTCCGCCAATTTGGCGAGGTCGTCTTCGAGCGCCTTGGACAGGGTCGAGCGGTCTGCGGCGAGCCTGTTCATGTG
>SAQG01000015.1:0-96502 GCA_004020315.1 Mesorhizobium sp. | reverse complement strand
GTCGTCTTCGAGCGCCTTGGACAGGGTCGAGCGGTCTGCGGCGAGCCTGTTCATGTGATCCGAGATAAGGCCATTCACGCTCTGCAGGTCGGTTTCCAACGCCTTCGAGAGCTGGCCACGGTCTTCCGCCAGCTTTTCGGACTGGCCTGATATGACCTCCTTGATCGTGTTGAGATCGGATTCCAGCGCGCGCTTGAGGATGTCGCGGCCCTCGGCCAGCTTCTCGACCTGGCCGGCGACCAGCCCATCGATGCTCGACCGGCTTTCCGCCAGCTTGGCGAGATCGTCTTCGAGCGCCTTGGACAGGGTCGAGCGGTCTGCGGCGAGCCTGTTCATGTGATCGGAGATAAGGCCGTTGACCTTCTGCAGGTCGGTTTCCAACACTCGCGCCAGTTGACCACGATCTTCCGCCAGCTTTTCGGACTGGTCTGATATAACGTTTTTGATCGTGTTGAGATCGGATTCGAGCGCGCGCTTGAGAATGTCGCGACCCTCGGCCAGCTTCTCGACCTGGCCGGTAACCAGCCCGTCGATGCTCGAACGGCTTTCGGCCAGTTTGGCAAGATCGTCTTCGAGCGCCTTCGACAGGATTGAACGGTCCTCGGCGAGCCTGTTCATGTGATCGGAGATAAGGCCATTCACGCTCTGCAGGTCGGTTTCCAACGCCTTCGAGAGCTGACCACGGTCTTCCGCCAGCTTTTCGGACTGGCCTGATATGACCTCCTTGATCGTGTTGAGATCGGATTCCAGCGCGCGCTTGAGGATGTCGCGGCCCTCGGCCAGCTTCTCGACCTGACCGGCGACCAGCCCGTCGATGCTCGATCGGCTTTCCGCCAATTTGGCAAGGTCTGCCTCGAGCGTTTGCGAAAGCAGGCTGCGATCGTCGGCGAGCCTGCCAGAATGGTCCTCGATCAGGCCTCGGATGCCGGACAGGTCGTTTTCGAGCGAGCGCGAAAGCAGGCTGCGGTCTTCCGCCAGTTTGGCGGAATGGCTCTCGATCAGATCCTTGATGCCGACAATGTCGGTTTCCAGCGCCTTGGCGAGTAAGGCACGACCTTCGGCGATCTTCTCGACCTGACCGGCGACGAGGCCGTCGATGCTGGCGCGGCTGTCGGCCAGCTTGCCGAGATCGGCCTCGAGGGCGCGTGAAAGAATGCTGCGGCCTTCGGCGAGCTTGCCAACATGGCCGGCAACCATTTCGTCAATGATCGTACGAGCTTGCACAAGTTTTCCGGAGTCTTCGTTCAAGGCCTGTGAAAGCCTGTTGCGGCCCTCTTCGAGCCGTTCGAGATGGCTGCCGAGCGAAGCATCGATGGCGGCGCGCGACTCGTTGACCTTGCGCAGATCCTCTTCGAGGGCGCGCGAGATCAGGTTGCGGCCTTCGGCAAGCTTTTGCACCTGGTCGGTGACAGCCGCGTCGATGCCGGCGCGGCTTTCGGCGAATTTCGCCAGATCGGCCTCCATGGCCGCCGCCATGCGTTCGCGGCTTTCGGAAAGCTTGCGGCTGTGGTTCTCGACAGCCTCCTCGATGCCGACGCGGGCATCGGTAAGCCGCTGGATGTCGGCGTCGAAGGAGCGCGACACCACATGACGGGCCGCTTCCATGCGCCCGGCGAAATCGCCGGCGCGCGCTTCGAGCATGGACGAGGTCGACGAAACGATGTCGGCCATGTCGGCGCCGATCTGGGTCTTGCCCTGATCGATCATCGCCGACAGCGTCTCCTTGCTTTCCTGGAAGGTATGAGCGATTTCGCGCGCGCGCTCGACCAGCGTCTCGTTGATTTGGCGTGCGCGGGCCTCGAGCGCGGCGTTGAGCTTCTGGGTACCAGTGTCCAGCGCTTCGGCGCGGGTCTGGAATTCACTAATAAGCGCCTGGCCGCGTTCGGCCAGCGTCCGCTCGATGCCGTCAAGGCTGGCTTCAAATTCGGAGTTGAGCGTACGCGCGGCGCCGCCGAGCAGCGACACCATGCCGGAGGTCCGATCGTCGAGCAGATCGGTCAGCGACCGGGTGAGGCCGTCGGTCGTGTCCGTCAGCTTGGCGATGCGTGTATCGAGAAGGCTGGCGAAGGCTTCGCCGGAGGTCGAAAGCCGGTCCGTGATCGATTCGAGCCGGCCTTCCACCGAATCGAAGATCGACAGCGAGCTTTGGTTGATCCTGTCGATCAGCGTGTCGCCGGAATTGGTGATGGTCATCGACAGGTTGGTCGAGGCGTTGAGGATGCTGTCGCGAATGATGTCGCTGGCAGCCCCGATTTCGTCCTTAAGCGTCTCATGCGCGCCGGTGATCGAGGCGCGCACACGTTCGGCGTGGGTGACCACCGCTTCGCGCTCGCTGCCCAGCCCGTCGACAAGCGAGCGGATACGCGATTCATTCTCGGAGTAGGAGCGTTCGATCTGATTCACCTCGCTGTGAACCAGGGTTTCAAGCTCGACGGCACGCGCAAGCGTCCGCTCGATGCCTTCACCCATGGCCGCAACCTCGCGGCGGACGGCTTGCCCGATCATCATAACGCGATCCTGGGCGATATTCTCCGGCTCGGTCAGGCGGAAGGCCACTTCCGTCATCGACTGTGCGGCGATGCGCATCTCCTGCGCGCGGCGAATCATGGCTGCAAACGCCCAGAACAGGAGCACGGGCAGGATCGCAGCGATCGCCAGGCCGATCAGTTCGGGACGGGCGAAAAACTGGTCGGGCGTGCGGATTTGCCAGATGCCTGGTCCAAACAGCAGATTGGCTAATGCACCGGCGCCCGCAATCCAGGCGAGCGAAACGAGCGCCACGACCCAATAGATCGTGTTCGAGGCACGCCGATTGAGGGTGTGCAGCAGCGTCTTGTAATCTTTTTGGCGAGGGTCATTGGCCGGCGTGAAGCCGGCCGGCTGCGTGCCATTGCGCGTTTCCACAGGGCGCAGTTCAGCCGGCTTGGCCCTTGCCGCGGGCTTTTCTTTCTGGTCCTGGGCTTTCTGGGCGGCAGGCTCCGTCTTCTGGCTCTGGTTGACGACAGGCTCGGCATTCTGGCTCTGGCTGACGACAGGCTCGGCATCCTGGTTACGGCCTTCGCGTGCCAACTCGTCGGCGGCCTGCGATATCTGCGCTTCCAGATCTTCCATCGATGCTGCGATGTCGAGGTCGCCGCCGGCATCGCCGCTCAGATCGATCTCAAGTGCTTTTTCGAGTTCCCTGGCTACGTCGTTGTCGAGCGTTCTTGTCGTCGTTGTTTTCTTCGCCATGCCTTCGCTACCCTGTACAAGCTGCCGCGGGACTTATTGATTGTGCTTTTGGTGTCCCACGCAAGAGGCTGAAAATGGACCTGTCGTATCGTAATGACACACCGGGGTAAAGAAAACATGCATTCGGTGCGATACGTAAAACTTTAAATATAAGGTTAACGAAACCGTGATTCCGGCGCCGTTATCGCAACATTTTTCCGGGCCAATCATTAACCCGACGTCCACAGGATAGGCCTATTTTTTTCGCGGCAGCCGAAGAACGGAGTTGCAGATTCATGCGTGGTGAAAACGGCATTGCCTTCTCGATGCCCGGCGGCGACGTGTCGGGAACGGCCGGGTCGCGGCCGGTGGACCTGGCGCATCTGGCGCGCCAGACGATGGGCGACCGCAGCCTCGAGCAGGAGGTGCTGGCGCTGTTCGTGCAGCAGGCGCTGTCGGTTCGCGACAGGATCGTCGAGGCCGATGTGAAGCAAAGACTGCTTCTGGCGCACGGGCTGAAAGGTTCTGCGCGCGGCGTCGGCGCCTTCGCTATTGCCGATTGCGCCGGCGCGATCGAACTTCAACCTGAAGATACCAATACCCTCAAGCGGCTTGGCTCCCTGATCGAAGAAGTCCGCGATTTCGTCGCCGCCATCAGCCGTTAAACCCATTTTCCGAGAAAAACGGCATAGAGCGCCGCTTTCGCGCGGCAGTTGACTTGTCTGCCGGAGTGATTATCTCGGCTGGACTCCCTTCAGGTGACAAATGACCAAGCTGACCTTCATCGCCCATGACGGCACACATTTTGACGTGGATGCCGAAAACGGCTCGACCGTCATGGAGAACGCGATCCGCAACGCCGTGCCGGGGATCGAGGCCGAATGCGGTGGCGCTTGCGCCTGCGCGACCTGCCATGTCTATGTCGACGAGGCATGGACGGCGGAAGTCGGCGAGCCGGAAGCGATGGAAGAGGACATGCTGGACTTCGCCTACGACGTCCAGCCGAACTCACGGCTCTCCTGTCAGATCAAGGTGCGAGACGCTCTCGACGGCCTGGTTGTTCGCGTGCCCGCCCGCCAAGGCTGAAGCGTGAAGGCTGAAGCGCGGGTATAGCCGATTTTTCCCGCCCCGGCTTGGCAGCGGGCCAATGGTCATGCAGTGTCGCGCCGTTCTCTACAGCGCCTCGCGTCGCCTTGGACACGCAAAGCACGCTGTAGAACTTGTTATTTGGCGCATGATCCCCAGCAGAATCGATTCCGATTTTTGGGGTTATGCGCATCGAAGGCGCATTTATGACCGATATCACCAGGACGGACGTATTGATTGTCGGGGCAGGGCCTGTCGGCCTGTTCGCCGTGTTTGAGCTCGGCCTCTTCGACATGAAATGCCATCTGATCGACATACTCGATCGGCCCGGCGGGCAATGCGCCGAACTCTATCCGGAAAAGCCGATCTACGACATTCCCGGCTTGCCATCGATCTCGGCGCAGGGCCTGGTCGACAGACTGCTTGAGCAGATCGCGCCGTTCAAGCCCGACTTCACCTTCAACCGCATGGTCTCGAGCCTCGAAAAGCTCGAGGACGGCAGCTTTCGCGTCATCACCGACGAGAACGAGGTGTTTGAAGCCAAGGTTGTGGTTATCGCCGCCGGCGGCGGCTCGTTCCAGCCGAAGCGGCCGCCAATTCCGGGAATCGAGCTTTATGAGGGCAAGAGCGTCTTCTACTCGGTTCGCCGGATGGAGGAATTCCGCGGTCACGACCTCGTCATCGTCGGCGGCGGCGATTCGGCGCTCGATTGGACGCTGAACCTGCAGCCGGTGGCCAAGAGCGTGACACTGGTCCACCGGCGGCCGGAGTTTCGCGCTGCGCCCGACAGCGTCAACAAGATGTACGCCATGCAGGAGATGAAGGAGCTGGATTTCCAGGTCGGGCAGGTGACGGGGCTGACCGGCACGGACGGCCATCTCTCATCGGCAACCATCAAGGGACCCGACGGTGACACCGAGGTGCCGTGCACGCGCATGCTGCCGTTCTTCGGCCTGACCATGAAACTCGGGCCGATCGCCGAGTGGGGGCTCAATCTTCATGAGAACACGATCCCGGTCGACACCGAGAAATTCCAGACGTCGGTGCCGGGCATCTTCGCCGTCGGCGACATCAACTGGTACCCCGGCAAGCTGAAGCTGATCCTGTCGGGCTTCCACGAGGTCGCCCTGATGGCGCAAGCGGCCAAGCGTATCGTCAGCCCCGGCGAGCGCATCGTATTCCAGTATACGACGTCGTCGACCAGCCTGCAGAAGAAGCTCGGCGTCGCCGGATAGGCGTGCCGACTTCAGATGATGCTAACCCGGCAGCCGGCCGTTCTCGATGCGCTCCATGCGATAGCGCATCAGCCGCAAGATGCGGCTTTGGAAATTGATGGCTTCGACGCGATCGAATTGCATCTGGGCCCGGTCGTGCTTGGCAAGAATAGCGGCGGCGATCTCCGCTGCCTTGGCCTTCGCCTCCTGGCAATTCTTCCGCGGGTAGGTCGCCTTCAGCGCATCCTCGAGTTCGCGGGCGTGGTTCTTGGCGATCTCGACATGGCGGTCCTCATGGCGCTTGATGTCGGCGGACAATGTATCCCAAAACAGCCTTACGCCCGCATCAGCCTTGCGCGGGCGGCGCCACTCGGGAAGGATCACCTTGACCTTGACGGTGACGTTGGCGTCGGCAATCCCGCAGGAGTTCGATTTTTCCGCATAGCTGACGCTGGTGGTGAACGCCATCTGCGTGGCGCCTGGATGCCGCATCCCGGTGCTTTTCACCTGGGGCCCAAGTTTCGTAAGCTGAGTTCCGATATCATCGAGCGTCCTGCCGCCGATGCTGAAGTAGGTATATGTCTTTACCAAACTCGCCGTGCCCGCCGGCAAGGCGGAAAAAGCGAGCATCAGGGCGCAAAGCAGGGATCGTTTCATCATGTTGCCTCTTTGCCCACCTTGCGCTACGGCCGTTGCCGGCGCAACGGAATTGATCATTGGCGGATCACACATGGTTGATGGACAATGACGACAGGGCGATGGCAGCTGGCGCATGGGCGTCATCTCGACCTTGGCGGCAAGGCTGTGATCGTCGGTATTCTCAATGTCACGCCGGACAGTTTTTCCGACGGAGGGCTGTTCGTTGCTCCCGAACAGGCGATCGCCCAGGCGCGCCGGATGGTGGAGGAGGGCGCCTCCGTCATTGACGTCGGTGGAGAATCGACCCGCCCCGGCGCATCTCCGGTAGGCATCGAGGAAGAGCAGGTTCGCGTGCTGCCTGTTATCGAGGCGCTTGCCGGGCTTGGCGACGCGCTGATTTCGGTCGACACCTATCGCGAGGACACCGCCCGGCTTGCCGTCGCCGCCGGGGCGCATATTCTCAACGACGTCTGGGGCCTGCAACGCGAACCGGGCATTGCGCGGGTCGCGGCCGAGACCGGCGCCGGGCTTGTCATCATGCACACTGGGCGTGACAGGCAAAAACTGCCCGACGTGATCGAGGATCAGTTTTTCTTCCTCAGGAAATCCTTGGAAATCGCCCGGCAAAGCGGCGTTGCCGACGACCAAATCGTGCTCGATCCGGGCTTTGGCTTCGCCAAGGAAACAGCGGAGGAAAACCTCGACCTGATGGCACGGTTTACCGAGCTCGATGCCTTGGGCTTTCCGCTGATGGCCGGCACATCGCGAAAGCGCTTCATCGGCGCCGTCACCGGTCGCGACGCCTCGGCCAGGGACGCCGGAACAGCGGCGACGAGCGTCATCCTGAGGCTCAAGGGCGCGCAGCTTTTTCGCGTCCACGATGTCGCAATCAATGTGGATGCGCTGGCGGTTGCGGATGCTATGCTGGCGCGTGAAACCACCGCATAGGCTCGAAAACCGAAATCGATTTCCGGCAGGATGCGTAGATTAAAAGCCTTAGAGCGTAGGTTGTGCGCCCAAGTGGACGCGCGTCGCTCTAATCGAGCGGGACGCTGAGTGATGTATGTCATCCGCATGAAAAATTGCGCCTTCTTCGCCCGGCACGGCGTGCTGGATGAGGAGGAGACGCTCGGCCAGCGTTTCTATGTCGACGCTGCGCTCACCGTCGAACCCGGCCGCGCGCTGATCGACGATTCCATCGAGGATACCGTCCACTATGGTGTCGCCTTCGGGGTGATCGAAAGGATAATAACCGGGGAGAGGCGTTTTCTGATAGAAGCGCTGGCGCTGGAGGTGGCCCGGGCGCTGACGGCCCGGTTTCCCCAGATAAAAAAGGCCGAGATCACTGTGCGCAAGCCGAACGCGCCGGTGCCCGGTGTGCTCGATCATGTCGAGGTGACCGTTGTCTGGCCCGAATAACACGGTTTATCTCAGCCTTGGCGGCAATCTCGGCGACCCGGCGAGGTCGATGGGCGCGGCGTTGCGCATGCTGGACGCCGACGAGAACACGCGCGTCGTCGTCGTCTCCTCGCTTTACCGTACGCCGCCCTGGGGCAAGCTCGACCAGCCGGATTTTCTCAATGCGGCCGCCGAAATTTCGACCGTGCTCTCACCGCATGCATTGCTCGATCTCTGCCTCGACGTGGAGCGCAGACTGAAGCGGGTGCGCGAGGAGCGCTGGGGTCCACGGCTGATCGACATCGACATTCTGGTGTTCGGCGATCGGATCATTCACGAAACCGGGCTGGAAGTGCCGCATCCGCGCATGCTGGAGCGCGCCTTCGTTCTGGCGCCGCTGGCCGAGATCGCGCCTGACCTGACCATCGGCGGCAGAAGCATGCCGGAGCGGCTTGCCGCTCTTGACAGCGCCGGCATCGAGCGACTGCCGTCTGGCCGGGATTGGTGGCTGACCTAAAGCATACGACCCTAAACCTGTAACCACTTTGGATCCGATGCACTGAGCTCAGCCGGAAAATCCGCCGCCGTCGAGGAACACCTGTTCCTCCGGCGTCGTCTCGCGGCCAAGCATCCTGTTTCGATGCGGAAAGCGGCCGAAGCGCTGAATGATCTCCAGGTGCTCGACCGCATACTTCAGATAGGATGGGGCTTTGGCGGTAGTGAGGTCCACCGATTTGAGCTGGTCGGCGAGATGCTCCGAATGCTCATAAGGCAAATAGAGGAATACGCGCAGGTCTTCGTCGAGCGCCAGATCCTGGCCGGCGGCGATCGCCTTGTCGGCAAAAAGCCTTGCCAGCGGGTCGGTGGCATACATATGGCCGGTGCCGCGAAAGCAGTTTCGTGGGAACTGGTCGAGCAGGATCATCAGCGCCAGTGAGCCTCCGGCATGCTCCGACCAGTCGTCGCATTCACGCCGCGCGGCAGCGTAGTGCAGCTCGAGAAACCGGTTGCGGAACTCCGTGTCGAACGCGTCATGCTTCTCGAACCATGCATCTTTCCCAGCGTCACGCCAGAATTTGGTGACGGAGAGCGCGCGCTCGTCCAATTCGGTCATCTGTTTGCTCCACGTGTTTAGTCCGCCGGCTCAGATTTGTGCAGAACGCCGGCGGTTTCTTCATTGAGCGCCTGACCGGTGCGGCGGGGCTGGCTGAGCGGTGTCGGAATGGGTGTGCCGATATTGCCCTTGAGGAAGCGCGCTCCGGCGCGAACCCCTTCGGCGAGCTGCAACTCGAAACGGGCGGCATCGCGGTGGCGGACATCCTCGATCACCTCGGCGACTTCCTCCGGGTCGACACCAAGCGCTTCCAGTGTGGAGCCGCCGAAGACAAGCGCCGATTCGAAGGTTTCTCGAATCTGGAAATCGACGCCGGCACGTATCAACTGCAGTGCGGTTCCGCGGTCGAAGGCGCGTGCCAGCACCGTCAGCAAGGGAAACTCCGCCTTGATGAGCTCTGCGATGCGGACGGCGACGTCGGGCTTGTCGACGCAGATCAGCACGGCGCGCGCGCGGCCGGCGCCTGCGGCACGCAGAATGTCCAGCCGCGTGCCGTCGCCATAATAGACCTTGAAACCGAAATCGGCCGCCGCCTGGATCATCTCGACCTCATTGTCGATGATCGACACATCGATCCCGCGTAACAGCAGCGGCTGGCTGGCGATCTGGCCGAAGCGGCCGAAGCCGATGATCAGCACGCTGCCGGTAAGGCCGTCGGCGATGTCGACGCCTTCGAGCGACTGCTCGTCGCGCGGCGTCAAATACCGCAATGCCAGAATGGCCAGCGGCGTCAGCACCATGGAGATGATGACGATCGCCGTCAGGGTCGCGTTGGCGTGGCTGTCGATGATGCCGACCGCCGCGGCGGCGGAATAGAGAACGAAGGCGAATTCGCCGCCCTGCGCCATGAAGACGGCGCGCTCGAGCGCTTCCCGGTGGCCGGCCTTGAGGATGCGGGCAACAAGATAGATGCCGATCGCCTTTATCACCATGTAGGCGACGACGTAGATGGCGACGAGGCGCCAGTTCTGGGCGACCACATGCAGGTCGAGCGACATGCCGACAGCGAGGAAGAACAGCCCGAGCAGGACACCGCGGAATGGTTCGATATCGGCCTCGAGCTGATGACGGAAGGTGGATTCCGACAAAAGCACGCCGGCCAGGAAAGCGCCCATCGCCATCGACAGGCCGCTGAGTTGCATGGCAAGCGCTGACCCCAGAACCACCAAAAGGGCGGCTGCGGTCATCACTTCGCGGGCGCGGGCATCCGCCAGAATGCGGAAGAACGGATTGAGCAGATAACGGCCGGCCAGCACCAGCCCGACGATGGCGGCAAGGCCGATGCCCACCTCCGTCAGCCGCTGCGTCAAACTCATATCGGCGCCGCCCGGTGCAAGGAAGGCGATCAGGGCCAGCAGGGGCACGATCGCCAGGTCTTCGAGCAGCAGGATAGAGACGATGCGCTGGCCTTTGGGCGCGGCGATCTCACCGCGTTCCTCCAAAAGCTGCATGACGATCGCCGTCGAGGTCAGCACGAAGCCGGCGCCGGCGACGAAGGATTGCGAGACCGGAAAACCTCCCGCCAGTCCGACGCCGGTGAGCAGAACCGCGCAGACGCCGACCTGCAGCGCGCCGAGACCGAATATCTCCCGGCGCAGGCCCCACAGCCGTGACGGCTGCATCTCCAGCCCAATGATGAACAGAAACATGACGACGCCGAGCTCGGCGACATGAAGAATGGCTTCCGATTCCGAAAAGATGCCGACGCCGAACGGGCCGATGACCACGCCGGCCGCCAGATAGCCGAGGATGGAGCCAAGCCCCATGCGCTTGAAGATCGGCACGGCGACAACGCCTGCGGCGAGCAGCGCCACCACGTGGATCAGATCGCTGCCCGCTGCTTCTGCCGCCATGCCTGCCGTTCCGCTCTCTCTAAGGACCGCTGCACGTGCTGCGGCATCGAGCGGCCAAGATAGTGGCTTCGGCTGAGATCGAACAGTCCGAATCCGGAAACTGATGCGGCAGTGTTACGGGTGCACTCCACAACTTTATGCACCCGCTAAGTTGCGTGTTGCAGCAATCGGGCCAAGGCAGCCGATCTCACCGCCAAGGTCCAGGCGGTCACAACCAAGTATCAGGGCGCTACAACGGCAGACGAGGCCTGCAAGGCCTATGACGAGCTGACTGCCGCCATCAAGGCCTGAGATTCGATTTGAGTTTTGCAAAAGAAGCGGTGGCCGTGGCTGCCGCTTTTTTTAGCGCCACACGTCCACTTGGACGCGCAACTGATTGCTCAGTTCGGCGCGATGGAGCCGACTTCGAGCGTATCGACTCGCTTCAGCTTCATGCCGATGACCGGCACCAATTGCTGGTCGACGCGCACAGCAACCGTCACTGTCATCGAATTGTCGTTGGGGACAAGAGCCTGCATGACGCCGCGCAACTGGTTGCGGTTGATGGTGAAGACGACCTTATTGGCGCTGACCACGTTGCCGCCGATAATGTCGAGACCGGAACCGGCGGCACCGCCCATGAAGCTGCCCTTGTAACCCTCGCGGCCCTTGTGCTGGATCGTTGCCGACATCTGCTGGGTGAACATGCCGACCCGGCAACCGCCGTCGAGCGACATGCCGATCTTGCCGTCAGGTGTCGAGCCGGTGAAATTGCAGGTGAATTTCGTGCCCTTGTATTTGCCGGCGACGATTTCTCCCGGGCCGACCCATTCGCCTTTCACCGATTGAAAGAACTTCTTGTCCCGTTCTGCTGCAAAGGTCTTTTCGGCCATGCCGGCAGTTGTTGAAACCACGACTGCCATGGGCAGGACGCTAGACAAGATCACGCTTTTCATCGACGACACCCGGCAACAAAGAGACTGGTTTGGAACCCGTCCGACCATGAACAAGATTGGTTAATGCTTCGTCACCGCTTGCGCATGACCCCGAAGATCGGAAGCGATTTGCGCTGGATCATGCGCAAAACCAAAGTGCTGCAGCGTCCCTTGGCGCGCCCACTAGGACGTGCGGCGCTGGAGGCAGTGTCATGTTTCGGAAGCGGATGTTTCCTTCTGCTTTTTGGTTGCAAATGATGTCAGCGCGGACAGGAAATCGCCCATGCCGGGCCGCCTCGTGGCGCTGAACGGCAGGGGCCTTGCGGTCTCCATCGCAGCAATGCCGATGCGCGCCGTCATCATGCCGTTGACAATCCCTTCGCCAAGCTTTGCCGAGAGCCGCGCGGCGAGGCCATGGCCGACAATCTGCTGAACGAAACTGTCGCCGACGGCGATCGAGCCGGTCACCGCCAGATGAGCGAGAACGCTGCGCGCTAGCCGGAAGAACCCCAGCGTGCCCGGCCGGCCGCCATAAAGTTCCGACAGGCGGCGAATCAGCCGGCCGGCCTCGAACACGACATAGGCAACGTCGACCAGAGCGCGAGGGCTGACCGCCGTCACCAGCGACACACGCTTCGCTGCTTCGAGGATCATCACCTTGGCGCGCGCATCGAGGGGCCCGAGGATTTCGGTCTCGGCCAGGCGCACCAGATTGCCACCGTCGATGATCTCGTCGCGCAGGTCTGCCAACGCGCGTCTGCCGGCCGCGGTTTCGGGCTTGGCCGCGACAAAGGCCGAGAGTTCGTCGACAACGGCACGTGCGGCTTTCGGATCGTCGCGGGCGATGGCGTCGAGCGCCCGCTTCTGCAGTTTTTCGACCTCGGCGAGGCGGGCGATCGCCAGGAACTCGCGGGCAAGGATGACCAGAAGCGCCAGCAGCGCGATTACGGCCATCCCGGCGGCCAGCCAGCCCAGCCATTCGGCACGCACGAACAGATCGCCAATCAGCTGGTCGGTCCAAAGGCCAAGGGCCAGCGAAACCAGAACGCCCAATGCGCCGAAGAATAGACTGCCAAACATCGAACGCTTCCGTGGCGCGGTCGCCGGCGGCGGTTCGGCGGCGATGATGTCCGGCTCGTCGAAAATGTCGATCTCCGCCGGAGTAACGATGGCAAGATCAGCCTTCACGGTGCGCGGCTTTCTGGCCGATGGAGCGTCGGGCTGGCGCAAGGCTGCCCGTTCCTTTGGCGGGGCTTCCGGCTCGATGCGAAATGCCGCCGGCTTGCGGGGCGTGGTCATGCCAGATGATCTCCGATCAGGAACTGCAGGGCGCGGTCGAGCCTGATATGCGGCAGCGACAGCGTGACGCCGTCAGCCGTGCGTTCGAGCTTTGGCGGGCGAAAGCGCACGAAACGGATCGCCGGGTCCCCATTGCTTTGTCGATGGTCTGGGCTTTGCCGATGGCCTGGGTTCTGCCGATGGTCTGGTCCAGAGACATCGAACACCGTATCAATTTTCTCCGGTAAGTCGCCGGGAAATATGGCTGTTTCGGTTCTTCCGTCAAATGTTTCGCCGTTGATCTTTTCACCTTTTAACGGTGTGCCGATGATGACCGGCAGCGTTTCACGGCCTTGCTTGACCGTACCTTCCCGGGTCGCTCGGACGGCGGCAAGGGCGACCACATCGACATCGGCGCCGGTGAAATTCGCCCGCGCCACGGCCCGGTCGGCGAGCCGCCGCACGATCGCCTGCAGCCGGTCATGGCTTTCGTGATGAAGATGGTCCGCCTTCGTCGCCGCCACCAATATGCGGTCGATGCGCCTTGAAAAAAAGTCGGTCAGGAAATTGCCGCGGCCGGGGCGGAAACAGGCGAGGATTTCGGTCACCGCACGTTCGAGATCGGCCATCGCGCCGGGACCCGCATTCAAGGCCTGCAAGGCGTCTATCACAACGATCTGACGGTCGAGGCGCGTGATGTGCTCCCGGAAGAACGGCTTTACGACATATGTCTTGTAGGCCTCGTAGCGCCGCTCCATCATCGCCTGAAGCGACCCGGAACGCGCCCGCCGGTCGCTCAGGCCCGGCAAGGGGGCGAAGGTCAGCGCCGGTGAGCCCTCAAGATCGCCGGGCATCAGGAAACGGCCGGGTGGCAGGGTTGAAAGCGCCCGCTCATCGAGCTTGCATGCCTTAAGATAAGCGGCGAAGCTCTCGGCGAGGCGTCGCGCCGTCATCTCATCGGCGTCCGCATTCGGGTCGACTGCGGCGGAGAGCGCGCGCCATTCCTGCGAAAGGTCGCGGCGCACAGGCAGCACGGCCATGTCGAAGGCCTCGCGTGAGAAATCAGCGTAGGATTTGCCGAGCAGCGGCAGGTCGAGCAGCCATTCGCCGGGATAGTCTACGATATCGACCGACAATCTGCCTGATGAAAACATGCGGCTCCAGCCGGAGGCAGATTCATATTCGATGGTGAGCCTCAGCTCGGAAATGGCACGTGTCGAATCCGGCCACAGGCGGTCGTTGACCAGGGCGGCGATATGATCCTCGTACTGGAACCGCGGGACGGCGTCGTCCGGTTGCTCTTCGAGGAAGGCGCGGGCGATGCGTCCCGATTTTTGTGCTTCGAACAGCGGCAAGCGCCCGCCGTGGATCAGATTGTGGACAAAGGCAGAGATGAACACCGTCTTGCCGGCGCGGGAAAGGCCAGTAACACCCAGCCGCAGCGATGGCGAAAAAAGCCCGGTAGCGCGCCCTGACAGCGTATCCAGGGCAATCTTCGCCTCGTCGGTGAAAGTGGTCAGTGATGATGCCAAAATGCGATCTCTCGGGGCTTCGGTACGCCCGATATAGACGCTGCCGCCTAGTGTGGCGAATCCGAAATTCGCAGTACCTTGGAGCAGCGCAGTGAGCGAATTTCGGATTCTAAGCCACACTAGCAAACCATTGAATTTGCGCATGAACCCGAACCATAGGTTCGGAAAAGATCATGCGCAAAATTGAGTTCTACAGCGTCCTTTGCGCGTCCAAGAGGACGCGCGGCGCTGTAGTGTGCTTTCGGATTTGAAGTTCCTGAACGCTGATGCCATTGAAGTGGCGGGAACTTCAAATTCACTACGCTAGGTTGAAATGGCCTCAGAGATCGGCCGGCGTCACGAAGGCTTCGAGATAGCCGGTGCCTTGCGCGGCGTTGGCAAGACTGCCTGGAAAACGGACGACCGCAAGGCCGGAGGTCGGGAAGCCGTGGTTCAGCATTCCCCTCGCAGCCTCGTCGCCGTCTCCGGAAAGCGCGATAGTGAGATCTTCCGTCATCGGGTTGTGGCCGACGATGAGCAGCGAGCCGGGCCCGCCATTGCCGCGGATGAGGTTGAGATAGCCGGCGGCATCCTCGCTGTAGAGCGTGTCCAGGAACAGGACCCGGCCTGTATCGGTATGACCGGCCAGACCCTCCAGCGTTTGTCGCGCTCGCTTTGCGTTGGAGCAAAGGGTGAGGTCGGGAATGTAACTGCGGGCCCGCATGGCCGCACCCATCGTTTCGGCATCGGCGATCCCGGATGCGTCGAGCGGACGATCGAAATCGCGCATGCCCGGCAGGGCCCATCCGGCCTTGGCATGCCTCAACAGATACAGCTTGCTCACCGGCCCCTCGCTTGTGCCAAACACCGAAACTCGTCAAAAGGCGCTGCACGATTAGCCATGAGAAAGGCCTTGCGCACAATGGCCGGCACCCTTCAAACCCAACGAATCATACGCGAATTCGGTCGCGCCCTTCATGCGAATGATGCGGCCCATACGATTTTGCCCGACATTAACAATTGCGTGAAACTGTCGTCGATTGCGCTTGTGCCGCATTCGGTCCGCGAATATATAGGCGCCAAAATTGGGGCTGTTTGGGTGAGTCGAATGAACGACATCGTTACCGCCGATTACGTACCCTCCGAAGACGAGCCGTTCATGAACGAGCGGCAGAAATCCTACTTTCGCCTGAAGCTCGTCACCTGGAAGAACGACATACTGCGCGAAGCGCGCGAAACTCTCGAAATCCTGCAGCAGGAAAACGCCAACCACCCCGATCTCGCCGATCGTGCCTCTTCGGAAACCGACCGCGCCATCGAACTTCGCGCCCGCGATCGCCAGCGAAAACTCATTTCAAAGATCGATTCTGCGCTTCAGCGCATTGATGAAGGCACTTATGGTTATTGCGAGGAAACCGGCGAACCCATCGCGCTGAAGCGGCTCGATGCGCGTCCGATCGCAACCTTGTCGATCGAGGCGCAGGAGCGCCACGAGCGCCGCGAGAAGGTCTACCGCGACGACTGAGCACAGCGAAGCGCCTAAAAGTAGCCAATAGCGAATTTGCCATGGCCGGTCTCCGGCCATTTTTTTGTTGGCTGTTCGCTGGCCCGGTTTCTGGCCGGTTATCTTTTCTGGCTGGACAACTCGCCAAGAAGCTTCGTCATCTCGTCATCGAGAGACGACGGCGCTTTTGCCACCGGCTTGCTCTCCGGCTTGGCGGGGTGCGGGTCATCAAACGACACCTCGAGCTCCCTCATCAGCGTATCGTCAATGGAATCCTGCTTTGCCGGGGAATCCTGCTTTGCCGGGGAATCCTGTCTTGCTGGCGACGGCGCGTGCCGAACGGCATTGGCGTAGGCGGGCAGCGGCGTGATGGTCGCCGATTGATGGCTTTGCGCTGCTGGCTTCGGCGCTGGCGCCGGTGCGGGCTGATGGGGCCGGACAGGCGTTGGGGCCGCGCTTACCGGCTGCGGAGGCGGTGCTTGCCTCGTCGGCGCAGGAGCCGATTCAGGCGCGCGCGGCCGGGGTCCCGGCTGATGGCCGCCGCCATCTCCGGTCAGTGCAGGACGGCGCAGCGCCGACAGCCTGATGTCACGTTCGACGACGACGTCGGTCGGGCCTCCGATCAGCAGCAGGTGCTCGATGTCGTCGCGGCGCACCAGCACCAACCGGCGGTGACTGTCGACAGCGGTGGCGTCCATGACGGCCAGCCGCGTCTTGCGGTTCCTGCCGCCGGCAACGAATGTCCCAAAGGTCAGATTGCGGACCAGCTTGATGATGAGGAGAACGATGATCAGAAGGACAAGCGCGACAACCGTCCACAGGAGTGCCGCGGCATAACCAGGACCCGCCACGCTATCCAGCCACTGCAGCATTGGTGCCCCCAAAATCAGCTTTCGAAGAAGACGCGACACTAGACTGTTGCGGCACGCGACTGCAAGTTACCTTTCGCGCTTCGTGAACAGCTTGAAAACACCAATGTGGTGGATTTGAAGTTCCTACGTGGAGGGTGTCAGCGTTCCGGAACTTCAAATCCACCACGCTGGATTTTTCAGCAAGTTGCTGGTGTGATGAATCCGAAATTCGCTCGGCGTCGCACCGAGGCGATACGAACTTCGGATTCACCGCACCAGGCGCCGTACGGGTGTCGTTTTTAGCGGACATTTGCCGCCAAGGCCTTTTCCGGGCCCTGAGAATGTGATTCAACCGGGCAGGGGCAAGTACCGGAATTCACGAGCAGGGGGCACATGGCCAAGGAAGCGCGCGGCGATTTCTATCCGGTACCGATCGTCGACCAGAACACGCGACCGGGCGCGGTCACCCGGCTCATAGTCTTCATCGTTGTCCTGACAGGCGCTGCGATCGTTTTCGGCCTTTTCCGCGAACGTCTAGGCGACCCGTTCCTACTTGGAATGCTTGGCGTGCTGGCGATGATCGGTGTTGGCTTCCTGTTCGCCACCGCCATCGGCTTCGTGCAGATCACACCGCGTTCGACGAGTGACGAGTTGTCGAAAGCCTTCGTCGATTCAATGTCGCAAGGCCTTCTGGTCACGGACACCAAGGGTCGTGTGGTCTACGCCAATCGGGCCTATGCCGACATGACGGGCGCGGCTTCCGCGGCGGATCTCAAGACGGTGGAAGGGTTGCTGTCCGATGTTCCCGAGGCCTCCGTGACCATATACCGGCTCGCCTCCGGCCTGCGCGACGGCCAGCCCGGCGACGGGGAGTTTCGGCTTGCCCAATCCATTCGACCCGGCGCTGAGCCGGGCGCGCGCTGGTATCGTGTCCGCGCCCGCGCCTTCAGCGTCCCGGGCCAGCGGCTGCCCTTGCTCGCCTGGCAACTCGCCGACATCTCGGAAGAACGGGCCGAGCAGGAGCGGTTCTTCCTCGATCTGCAGGAGGCCATCGACCATCTCGACCATGCGCCGGCAGGCTTCTTTTCGGCCGACCAGGAAGGCCGCGTCACCTACATCAACGCCACGCTTGCGGAGTGGCTGGGCATCGACCTGACGAGCTTTACGCCAGGTGCAGTCACGCTTTCGGAGATCGTCGCCGGCGACGGCATGGCGCTGGTCCGCTCGGTAAAGGCCGATCCCGGCACCACGCGCAATGCGGTCATCGATCTCGATCTGACGACAGTGAAGGGCGAGGCGCTGCCCGTGCGTTTCATGCATCGGGTTTCGGCCAGCCGCGAGGGTGCCAACGGTCCGACGCGGACCATCGTGCTCAATCGGACGCAAGGCGAAGACGCTTCCGCCGATCTGCGCGCCTCCGAGATCCGCTTCACCCGCTTCTTTAATTCGACGCCGATGGCAATAGCGGCTGTCGACAACAGCGGGCGGATCTTGCGCACCAACGCGCCTTTCCTGTCGCTGTTTTCCTCCGTCGTCGACGGGGACGCGGTCGATCGGCGCGTGCGGCTGGACACGGTGATCCATGAGCGCGACCGGCCCGCCTTCGCCGCGGCGTTCGAAAAAGCGCGACAACGGCAGGCCGAGATCGAACCGATCGACACGCTGCTGCCCGGCAATGAAGAACGGCACATGCGCTTCTACGTCAACGCGGTTGCCGACGGCACCGGCGACGGCGCCGAAGAATCGGCCATCGTCTACGCCGTCGAGACCACCGAGCAGAAGGCGCTCGAGGGCCAGATGGCGCAAAGCCAAAAGATGCAGGCGGTTGGCCAACTTGCCGGCGGCATCGCACACGACTTCAACAATGTACTGACCGCCATCATCATGGCGTCGGACCTCTTGTTGACCAACCACCGCCCATCAGACCCGTCCTTCCCGGACATCATGAACATCAAGCAGAACGCCAACCGGGCCGCCTCGCTGGTGCGGCAGCTGCTGGCCTTCTCGCGCAAGCAGACGCTGCGGCCGGAGGTGCTCAACCTGACCGACGTGCTTGCCGATCTCCGGATGCTGCTGGCCCGCCTGGTTGGCAACGACATCAAGCTGAAGGTCGATCATGGCCGCGATCTGTGGCCGGTGAAGGTCGACATCGGGCAGTTCGAACAGGTGGTGGTCAATCTGGCGGTCAATGCGCGCGATGCGATGCCGACCGGCGGCGACCTCACCGTGCGCACCCGGAATGTGACGACAGAGGAGAGCAAAAGCCTTCCCTACCGCGAACTTGCGCCGGCCGATTATGTGGTGGTCGAGGTCGAAGACACCGGCAGCGGCATCGCCCCCGAAGTGCTCAAGAAGATTTTCGAACCCTTCTTCACCACCAAGGAGGTCGGCAAGGGCACCGGCCTCGGCCTGTCCATGGTCTATGGCATCATCAAGCAGACAGGCGGCTTCATCTTCTGCGATTCCGAGGTCGGCAAGGGATCGGTGTTCCGCATCTTCCTGCCGCGCTACATTGCAGAGGCGAGAAAGGCAGGCGAGCCCGGCGAAGCGCCGGCTGCACCGGCAAAGATCGCCGACGCAGCCAAGGATCTGTCGGGCTCGGCCACGGTGCTGCTCGTCGAAGACGAAGATGCCGTACGCATGGGCGGCATGCGGGCGCTGACGTCGCGCGGCTACACTGTCCACGAAGCGTCCTCGGGCGTCGAGGCGCTGGAAATCTTCGAGGCGCTCGGCGGCAAGGTCGACATTGTCGTTTCCGATGTGGTGATGCCGGAAATGGATGGGCCGACGCTGCTTGGCGAATTGCGCAAGCGGCAGCCGGACATCAAATTCGTCTTCGTTTCCGGCTACGCGGAGGACGCGTTCGCCAAGAACCTGCCGGCAGACGCGCATTTCGGTTTCCTGCCGAAGCCGTTTTCGCTCAAGCAACTCGCCACAATCGTCAAGGATGTGCTGGAATCTTAGAGCGTACTAATTCTCGCACTTGCGAAATGGCGTGAGACTGCCATGATTATGGGGGGAACAGGCGGCGGGTTTTGGGGGTAGATGCCGTGACGCCGCACAACGAGGCAGGCAAGGGTGATTATGCCGCAACGGTGCTGTTGCCGGGCGATCCGCAGCGTGCCGAATGGATGGCGGAAACCTTTCTCGAGGCGCCGCGCTGCGTCAATCGTCGAAGGGAGGCCCTCGGTTTTACCGGCCTGTTTCGCGGCAAGCCCGTCAGCATCCAGTCCACCGGCATCGGCGTCTCGTCATTTCTGATCTACGCGCATGAATTGCTGGACTTCCATGGCGTGAGGACACTGATCCGCACCGGTACCTGTGGTGCCCTGACTGCCTCAGTTAAACTGCGCAGCCTGGTGATTTCGCAGTCGGTGCGGGGTGAAAGTGCAGAGAGCGGCCAGGTTTTTGGGCTCTATAGTGCCGATGCCGGACCCGATACGGCGCTGTTTTCCCAAGCCCTGGCCCGGGCTGCCGAAATCGGCATCGAACATCAGGCCGGGCTCACCATCTGCAGCGATATATTCTATCATCCTCAGGGGCGCGACCGCTTCGCCGAAGCACAGGCACAGGGCGCGCTGGCCGTGGATATGGAGACCAGCGCGCTCTATCGCATCGCCGCGCATTTCGGCGCCCGGGCGCTGTCAATCCTGACTGTCGTCGACAATGTGGTGACCGGCGAGCAAACCGATTATTACGAACGCCAAGCGCTTTTCACCGATATGACCCGGCTGGCGCTCGATGTTGCGATCGAAAGTTAAGCTGCTTGCCGCTTCGGCGCCGTGTGTTCTTCGATGCCCGGCCGATGGCCGCGCAGATAGAGAGCACAGGTCGTGCGCAGCATCGAGGCGAAGTTCGGAATCTGGCCATTGATCTCGATAGCCTCGTCATAGAGCTTCGAGATGAATTTCGGCGTCGTCAGACCCTGGCTGTCGGCGATCTCGTCGAGCAATGCCCAGAACGTCGCCTCGAGCTGAATGCTGGTCGAATGCCCGTCGATACGGATCGACCGGTTGATCTGTCGGTAGCCCTCCGGATCCTGCCCGGCAAAAACCCTGCACATCGTTACCTCCCGTTCTGTTGGTTTTGGCCATTCTTGTTGATTTTTAGCGCAATCAGCAGCGATTCGCGCCTCTGAGCAGTGCCTTCGTGGCCAGTTATCTTCAGCTGGAAAGCGGAAAACAGCAATCGGACTTTCGTCCTTAGGCGGTTCCCACCCGTCGCGGGATTAGCGCGTGGTAATCGGCTGCCACCACCTTTGCCGCAACCCGCGCATAATCACGCCGACGCGCATATTGCGCTGCTGCAACGGAGTGTCATTTGGCAAAGGCGATCCACACCATGATCCGGGTTCTGGACGAGGCCCGGTCCGTCGACTTCTACCGGAAAGCCTTTGGGCTTGATGTTGCCGAACGGCTCGATTTCGAAACCTTTACGCTCCTCTATCTCAGCAATGCCGAGGCGGAGTTCGAAGTCGAGCTCACCGTCAACAAGGGCCGCCAGGAGCCTTATGCGTTCGGCGACGGCTACGGCCACCTCGCGGTTTCGGTGGCCGATCTGGACAGCGAGCATGACCGGCTTGGCGCGCTTGGCCTGAACCCGAAGAAGATCGTCGAGTTCAACCGCGACGGAGCGCTGCTCGCGCGCTTCTTCTTCATCGAGGATCCCGACGGCTACAAGATCGAAGTTCTGCAGCGTCACGGCCGGTTCAAATAGGAGATTACGGCCGCGCCGGCCAGCGCGGCGCCAGCCACGGCACCTTCGGGTGCAAATAGCAAGCAAGGGAGGAACAAATGGTCACGATTTATGAGGGAAAGCCGGCCCATGAAAAGAAGCCCGGCCTGTCGCGCCGCGAGCTTCTGAAGCGCGGCGGTGTCGGCGCGCTGCTGGTCATTTCAGGCAGTGCCGTCATCAGCCCGGAACATGCCTGGGGTCTGGAAACATCCGCGCTCAAGCCCGAAACCATGGCGACCCTGATCCAGATGGCGCGCGACATCTACCCGCACGACCAAGTGCCTGACGAATATTACGCAATCGCCGTCAAAGCCCACGATGAGCAGGCCGGGAAAGACCCCGCCCCACAAGGATCTTATCGAAAACGGCATTGCCGATCTCGACTTGAAGTCGGGCAAGGACGGCTACACCGGTCTCGGCTGGGAGGAGCAGCGCGTCGCGGTGCTCAGAGATATCCAGGACACGCCATTCTTCCAGGCCGTGCGCGGCGGGCTTGTCGTCGGCCTCTACAACCAGAAGGAGGTCTGGTCGATCTTCGGCTACGAGGGCGAATCCTACTCCAAGGGCGGCTACATAGCGCGCGGCTTCGACGACATCGAGTGGCTCTGAGCCCCATCGTCCCAAACCGCACACAACAGACATCATGGGAGGAAACCATGGCAGCACCATTTGATCTCAAGAACGACGGCGTGGTCGTCATCATCGGCTCGGACGCCGGCGGCGGCACGCTCGGCAACGAACTCGCCCAGAAGGGCATCGATGTCGTCATCCTGGAGGCGGGCGCCCGCCACGAATACGAGGATTTCATCAACGACGAGTGGGATTCATTCGCCCAACTCGCCTGGACGGACAAGCGCACGACCTCGGGCGACTGGCGGGTGGCGAAGGATTTCCCCAACCTGCCGGCATGGATCGTCAAGGCGGTTGGCGGCTCGACCACGCACTGGGCGGGCGCCTCGCTGCGCTTTCAGGAGCACGAATTCAAGACGCTCTCGACCTATGGAAAACTGGAAGGCGCGAACCTGCTGGATTGGCCGATCACGCTTGCCGAGCTGGAGCCCTACTACGCAAAGGCCGAAGACAAGCTGGGCGTGACGCTCACCAACAATATCCCAGGCCTTCCCGGCGATAACAACTTCAAAGTGATGAAGGCCGGCGCCGACAAGCTCGGCTACAAGGAGTGCCACACCGGCCGGATGGCGATCAATTCCGAGCCGCGCGACGACCGCAATGCCTGTCAGCAGACCGGCTTCTGCTTCCAGGGCTGCAAGTGGGGCGCCAAATGGTCGACGCTCTACAGCGAAATTCCCAGGGGCGAGGCAAGCGGCCATCTCGAGGTCCGGCCGAATGCCATGGCAATCAAGATCAACCACGACGCCAGCGGCAAGATAACCGGCGTCGTCTATGCCGACAAGGACGGCAGATTGCAGGAACAGAAGGCCCGCATCGTCGCCGTCGCCGGAAATTCGATCGAGAGCCCGCGGCTGCTGCTCAATTCGGCATCGAGCCAGTTTCCCGACGGCCTCGCCAACTCGTCGGGGCAGGTCGGCAAGAACTACATGCGGGACACCACCGGCTCGGTGTACGGCGTCTTCGACAAGCCGGTGCATATGTATCGCGGCACCACCATGGCCGGTATCATCCGCGATGAGGCCCGCAACCATCCCTCGCGCGGCTTCGTCGGCGGCTACGAGTTGGAGACGCTTTCGCTCGGCCTGCCGTTCATGGCCGCCTTCCTCGATCCCGGGGGTTGGGGCCGTTCCTTCACCACGGCGCTCGACCACTACGACCACATGGCCGGCATGTGGATCGTCGGCGAGGACATGCCGCGCGAGGAAAACCGCATCACGCTGCAGACCGACATCAGGGATGAGCACGGCATGCCGGTGGCGAACGTCCATTTCGACGGCCACGCCAACGACACGGCAATGCGCAATCACGCCTACAAACAGGGCTCGGCGCTCTACGCGGCGGTCGGGGCGACCCGGACCTTCCCGACGCCACCCTATCCATCGACCCACAATCTCGGCACCAAACGGATGAGCGAAAAGGCGGCCGACGGAGTCGTCAACAAGCATGGCCAGGCGCACGATATCAAGAACCTGTTCGTGTCGGATGGCAGCCAGTTCACCACGGGCGGGGCTGAGAATCCGACATTGACGATCGTGTCGCTGGCGATCCGTCAGGCCGAGTACATTGCCGGACAAATGTCGGCGAAGAGCATTTAGCTATACCCTCCCGATTGCCTGCCGGCGCGGCATCTCACAAGGTTCCGCGCCCGCTTTTTCTTGACGCCTCAACGCTTCGTGCAGGTCGAGGCGGTGAAGGCGCCGTCAGGCTGCTTCATGATAATGTCGAAGGATGGGCTGGTTTGGCCGTCCAGGGTGGCTTGCGTGAGCGAGATCGAGTTGCCGCCGGTCGTATAGCCGCCCAACGGGCCCAACCAGGTAATCTCGCCATTTGCATCCATCTGATAGTTGTAGCCCTGCCGGGCGGTCCCGAAGGTCACCGGGCCGCTATAGACATTTCCCTTGATGGTGATGTCGCCAAGGCTGAGGAACATGCCAAGCAGATAGACTTCGCAGTGATAGGTGCCGTCCGGCAATTTGCCGTCGGTGAAGTCGGCGCGTGCGCTGCCGGTGGCCGCAACCAGAAGTATGGTGCTGAAAATACGAGAAATCCTGGAGGTCATGACGTCGCTGTTTTGAAGATCGAACTTGCCCCATTTTCCTGCTGCGCTGCAACGGTTCGCAGTCTTTGATACGGTGCTGCTCAAAATTCATGCATTAATTGGCGTATGGGCAAAAATTAGGCGGGGCCGAGTATTTTTTTCTCAAGCAGAACACCGGCGGCAGCGCTCATCTCTGGCGGCTAATATATTAACCGGCTGATAGGACTAGGAAATCTCAGCCCACTCAATTTTTCGCCCGCGGTTGGCACAGCCGTTGCATGGTCTGTTTGCGATGCGATCAACCAGCTTGGGAGTTTGAAATATGAGGGGCATTTTCTCGACAATAACAAAAATGTTTTCGGCAGGCGTGGTCACGGCCGGCCTGCTGATGAGCGTCCCTGCCAGGGCGGCTGACGACACGATCAAGGTGGGTATTCTCCACTCGCTGTCGGGGACCATGGCGATTTCGGAGACGACGCTGAAGGACGCCATGCTGATGCTTATCGCAGAGCAGAATGCAAAGGGCGGCCTGCTCGGCAAGAAACTCGAAGCGGTCGTCGTCGACCCGGCTTCCAACTGGCCACTGTTCGCCGAAAAGGCGCGCGAGCTGATCTCCAAGGACAAGGTCGCGGCGGTGTTCGGTTGCTGGACCTCCGTGTCGCGCAAGTCGGTGCTGCCGGTGTTCAGCGAACTCGACAACATCCTGTTCTACCCCGTCCAGTATGAGGGCGAGGAGAGCGAGCGCAACGTGTTCTACACCGGTGCGGCGCCGAACCAGCAGGCTATTCCGGCCGTCGACTACCTGATGAGCGAGGACGGCGGTTCGGTGAAACGCTGGGTGCTTGAAGGCACCGACTACGTCTACCCGCGCACCACCAACAAGATTCTCGAAGCCTATCTGAAGGCCAAGGGCGTCGCCGCCGAAGATATCATGGTCAACTACACGCCGTTCGGCTTCTCCGACTGGCAGACCGAGGTCTCGGCAATCAAGAAGTTCGGCTCGGCCGGCAAGAAGACCGCCGTCGTCTCGACCGTCAATGGCGACGCCAACGTGCCGTTCTACAAGGAGCTCGGCAACCAGGGCATCAAGGCCGAGGACATCCCGGTCATGGCCTTCTCGGTCGGCGAGGAAGAGCTTGCAGGTCTCGACACCGCACCGTTGGTCGGCCATCTTGCCGCCTGGAACTACTTCCAGAGCGTCGATACGCCCGAGAATGCGAAGTTCATTGCCGACTGGCACAAGTTCATCAAGAACGACAAGCGCACCACCAACGACCCGATGGAAGCCCACTATATCGGCTTCAACATGTGGGTGAAGGCGGTCGAGAAGGCC
Organism: Mesorhizobium sp.; assembly: GCA_004020315.1. Lineage (GTDB taxonomy): Bacteria > Pseudomonadota > Alphaproteobacteria > Rhizobiales > Rhizobiaceae > Mesorhizobium. Next base: position 71,192 of record SAQG01000015.1, on the reverse strand, counting down.
GGCACCACCGATCCTGACAAGGTCATCGACGCCGTGATCGGCGTCTCGGTGCCGAACCTGACCGGCGGCTATTCAACCATGATGCCGAACCACCACATCACCAAGCCGGTGCTGATCGGCGAAATCCAGGCTGACGGCCAGTTCGAGACTGTCTCGCAGACGCCGGGCCTGGTGATGGGCGACGAGTGGTCCGACTACCTGGCTGATTCGAAGGACCTGATCTCCGATTGGCGCGCGCCTCTGTCCTGCGGCAACTTCAATGTCGCGACCGGCAAGTGCGGCGGCAAGGGAACCAACTGATCCTCCCGGGTCTGACCGGTCGTGGAGTTCTCCACGACCCAGACCGCGACGCGTCCGGGCGAGCTCCTCCTCTCCTCCAGTCCGCCCGGACGCGAGTTTCAACCCTTCAAGAGCCGCCAGAAATAGATGATCTTCACCCGCGCGATCGGTCTGACGCTGCTGCTCCTCTTTGGGATGCTGTCGTCGTCGAATGCTGCCGAAGCGGATCTGCGCGCCATCATCGCCAAATTTGCCGCTGTCTCGAATTTTTCGGCCACCGAAGCTGTCGTGCGCGAGCTCGCGGCCACCGGTGATACTGCCGTCGAACGCCCGCTTGGCGCGCTTGCGGAGGGTGATCTTTACGTCCGCAAGGCCGATTCGCTGGTGTTCATCGGCAAGGAAGGTGGCGGCAGCGTTGAACTGCTCGACCCGCTGAGCGGTGAAAAATCCGGCAACGCGGCCAAGGGTGAGATCACCAAGATCAAGGTCAACAATACGCTGCGCCGCGCCATCCGCGATGCTCTGGGCACGCTGACGCTTGGTGCAAAAGATCCGGCTGCGCGCATTGCTGCCGCCGACACCATGTTCAAGACGCCAGATGCCACAAACATCGAGCCGCTCGATGCCGCAATCGCCAGCGAAACCGTAGCAAGCGTCAAAGCGCTGCTCGAACAGGCCCGCGCGGCGTCGGTTCTCGTTTCCGACCGGCCGGAGACCGACAAACTGGCGGCGGTCGCCCTGATCGGCTCGCGCAGCGATCGCAACGCGCTGTCCCTGCTCACTGCCGTCGAGGCCAATTCCGAAGGCGCGGTCAACGACGCGGCGACGGCGGCGATCGCCAACATCAATTCGACGCTGGCGCTGTGGGATGCGGGCCAGAACATCTGGTACGGCATCTCGCTTGGATCGGTGCTGCTGCTGGCGGCGATCGGCCTCGCCATCACCTTCGGCGTCATGGGTGTCATCAACATGGCGCATGGCGAAATGGTGATGCTCGGCGCCTACACGACCTTTGTCGTGCAGGAGGTGATCCGCAATTCCTTTCCCGGCCTGTTCGACTGGTCGCTGGTCATCGCGCTACCGCTCGCCTTCTCGGTCGCAGCGCTAGTCGGCCTTGTCATCGAGCGGGGCGTCATCCGTTTCCTTTACGGCCGGCCGCTGGAGACGCTGCTGGCGACATGGGGCGTCTCGCTGATCCTGCAGCAGGCCGTGCGAACCATCTTCGGGCCGACAAACCAGGAGGTCGGCAATCCGTCATGGATGTCCGGTTCGTTCGATATCGGCCAACTCGCCATGACCTGGAACCGGCTCTGGATACTGGTATTCGCGCTCTGCGTGTTCGCGGTGCTGCTTTATGTAATGAAGCACACGCCCTGGGGCCTGCAGATGCGCGCCGTCACCGCCAATCGCCGCATGGCCGCGTCAATGGGCATCAGGACGCCGTGGGTCGACGCGCTGACCTTTGCATTGGGATCCGGCATTGCCGGCATCGCCGGTGTCGCGCTCAGCCAGATCGACAATGTCTCGCCCAATCTCGGCCGCGGCTACATCATCGACAGCTTCATGGTCGTCGTCTTCGGCGGCGTCGGCAATCTCTGGGGCACCCTGGTCGGCGCCTTCTCGCTCGGCATCGTCAACAAGTTCCTCGAACCCTATGCCGGTGCAGTCCTCGGCAAGATCGTCGTCCTGGTCCTCATCATCCTGTTCATCCAGAAACGCCCGCGCGGCCTGTTCGCGCTGAAGGGTAGGTCGGTGGAAGCATGATCACGGGACGCTTCTTCGCCGCCGGCGCCGACCGCCGCGTCGCCATCACGATCTTCATCCTTTTGGCGGTCGCCTTCATCGTGCCGCTGCTCAATCTTGCGGTCTCGCCGACGAGTGCGTTCTACGTGCCGTCCTATGTCGTCGCGCTCACCGGCAAGTATCTCTGCTATGCGCTGCTCGCCTTGGCGCTCGATCTCGTCTGGGGCTATTGCGGCATCCTTTCGCTCGGCCACGGCGCCTTCTTCGCGCTCGGCGGCTATGCGATGGGCATGTATCTGATGCGGCAGATCGGTTCGCGCGGCGTCTACGGCAATCCGCTGCTGCTGGACTTCATGGTGTTCCTGAACTACAAGGAATTGCCGTGGTTCTGGTACGGTTTCGACCATTTCTGGTTTGCCGCGATCATGGTGCTTGCGGTGCCTGGCCTGCTTGCCTTCGTCTTCGGCTGGTTCGCCTTCCGCAGCCGCGTCACCGGCGTCTATCTGTCGATCATCACCCAGGCGATGACCTATGCGCTGCTGCTTGCGTTTTTCCGCAACGACATGGGTTTCGGCGGCAACAACGGCCTGACCGATTTCAAGGATATTCTCGGCTTCAACGTGCAGGCCGATGCGACACGCTCGGCATTGTTCGCGGCCAGCGCCGTCACGCTGGCGCTCGCCGTCTTCGTTACCTGGGCAATCGTCGGTTCCAAATACGGCAAGCTGCTGATGGCGGTGCGCGACGCCGAGAGCCGCACGCGCTTTCTCGGCTGGCGGGCGGAGAACGTCAAACTGTTCGCCTTCACCGTGTCGGCTGTCATGGCCGGCATCGCCGGCGCGCTCTACGTGCCGCAGGTCGGCATCATCAATCCAGGCGAGTTCGAGCCGTCCAATTCGATCGAGGTCGTGGTATGGGCGGCAGTAGGCGGGCGCGGCACCATCGTCGGGCCGATCATCGGCGCGCTGGTGGTCAATGCCGGCAAATCCTGGTTCACAGGCGTGCTGCCCGAGTTCTGGCTGTTTGCGCTCGGTGGACTGTTTGTCGCCGTCACACTGTTCCTGCCCAAGGGCATTGTCGGCACGTGGGATTCCTGGCGCGGCAATGCCAAGGCGCTGCGCGCAGCCTCGATCGCCGAGGAGGCCGGCACCGATCCTGACGTCCCGCCACCGCCGAAGATCGTTCGCTCGGCTGCGAGAACGCCGGGCGACTGGTCCGCGTCCGGCCCCGAACCGCAGCCGGCGGAGTGAGCGATGTCGAAAAGCAACACCATCCTCTATCTCGACGGCGTCTCGGTTTCCTTCGACGGCTTTCGCGCCATCAACAACCTGTCACTGGTGCTCGACAAAGGCGAGATGCGGGCGATCATCGGTCCCAACGGCGCCGGCAAGACGACGATGATGGACATCGTCACCGGCAAGACACGGCCCGACGCGGGCGAGGTTTTCTTCGACGGCGAGGTCGACCTGACGAAACATGACGAGGCCGAGATCGCCATGATGGGAATCGGCAGGAAATTCCAGAAGCCGACGGTCTTCGGAAACCACACGATCGAGGACAATCTGATGCTGGCGCTGAAGGGCCCGCGTTCGATTTTCCCGGCACTGTTCCATCGCCGCTCGGCCGCGGAGGCGCGGCAGATCGACGACATCCTCGGCATCATCCGGCTCGGCGATAAGCGCGACGAACTCGCCGCCAATCTCAGCCACGGACAGAAGCAATGGCTCGAGATCGGCATGCTCTTGGCGCAGGATCCGAAGCTGCTGCTGGTCGACGAACCGGTCGCCGGCATGACCGATGCCGAGACCGAGGAGACCGCGCGGCTGCTTAAGGATATAGCGCGCGACCATTCGGTCATCGTCGTCGAGCACGACATGCATTTCGTGCGCGAGCTCGGTGTCAAGGTCACCTGCCTGCACGAAGGCTCGGTCCTGTCCGAAGGCTCGCTCGATTTCGTTTCGGCCGACGAGCGTGTCGTCGAAGTCTATCTGGGGAGATGATCATGGTCTGGCGCGTTCCGTTCCATCATTTCGACCTTTCGTTCTTCAGGCGTTGGCGAAAGCGCTGACCATGCTCGAAGTCTCCAACGCCACGCTCCATTACGGCGCCGCCCAGGCGCTGCGTGGCGTCTCGCTTAAGGCCGGCGCGGGCAAGATCACCTGCGTGCTCGGGCGCAACGGCGTCGGCAAAACCAGTTTGATGAGATCGATCGTCGGCCATCACCGGCTGACGAGCGGAAGTGTTGCCTTCGAGGGGAAGGCGCTCGACCGGAGCGCGGCGTATGATCGCGCCCGGTCGGGCATCGCATTCGTGCCGCAGGGCAGGGAGATCTTCCCGCTGCTGACCGTGCGGGAAAACCTCGAATCGGGCTTTGCGCCATTGAAGCGCGCCGATCGCAACATTCCCGGCCACGTCTTCGAATTGTTCCCAGTGCTGAAGCAGATGCTCGGTCGCAGGGGCGGCGACCTTTCCGGCGGCCAGCAGCAGCAGCTTGCCATCGGCAGGGCACTGGTGATGCGGCCGAAACTGCTGGTGCTCGACGAGCCGACCGAAGGCATCCAGCCGTCGATCATCAAGGATATCGGCCGCGCCATTCGTTATCTGCGCGACCAGGCCGGCATCGCCGTGCTGCTGGTTGAACAGTATCTCGATTTCTGCCGGGAACTGGCGGACGAGGTCAACATCATGGACCGCGGGCAGATCGTCCACACCGGCCCGGCCGAGGATCTCGACCGGGCGGATGTTCGGAAATTTCTTACGGTGTAGGGTCCATCCCGTCGTCATCCTGGGGCGAAGCAAGGAGCGAAGCGACGCGGCGCAGACCCCAGGATCCATGCCGTGACATTCGCCGAAGAGTGCAGCGGTCAAGAATAGAAGCCGTTCTCCGGCGCCCCCCATCCTGGATTCTGCACCGTGGCGATGCTCTGAAGTCACGGCATGGATCCTTGGGTCTTCGCTCCGCTTCGCGTCGCTGCGCCCAAGGATGACGAAGTCACGAAGGTCTACGAGATTTTCTTCAACGACACCGTTTGCAACTCGAGCGCGCTGAAGATTGCATGCTAAGCTATACTCGGCCTTGTTGAGTCGGCCGCTTTCCGTATCAGTCTCGTTGACAGATCAAGGTGAGGCGCAGGCTCAGCCAGCACGTTCCGTGCAAGCAGCCCCCTCCCTGCGATCTGTTTTTGTTCAACGCATTTGGGGCACTTGGGCTAAGGGGCAGCCAATGGAACGCTACGTCGAAGACTACCAGAAACGACGGCTCACCGAGCGCGTCGACATCATGACCGCCATCAACATTCTGAAATCGCGAGGATACGACCACGACGAGCTGATCGCAGAGATCACCAAGGTCTTCTACGTCGATCTCGATACCTACAACGAGGTCGTGATGGCGGCGTGAGGGCTGACGGAAGCGGCGGATGCGCTGTGCCGCCGAGAGCGGCTAGCTTGCGCGTCGAAAGATCGAGGCCGCGACGCGGTTGCGACCGCCGCGTTTGGCGGCATAGAGCGCCTTGTCGGCGGCGCTGAGCACCTTGTCGAAGCTGATGCCGTCGTTGCTGCCGAAAGCGTATCCGGCGCTGACCGTACACGTCAGGGGACGGGTTTCGGTCTCGATGACACGCGCGGCGAAGGCGGTGCGTATGCGCTCGGCGATAAACTCCACCGCTTCGGGCAGGATGCGCTGCAGAACCAGCGCGAATTCCTCTCCGCCCATGCGCGCGGCGACGTCGGTCGGGCGAAGATTCTCGACCAGTTCCTCGGCGAACACTTTCAGCACCTGATCGCCTGTGGCGTGGCCGAATTCGTCGTTGATGGCCTTGAAGCCGTCGAGGTCGAATACGACCACCGCCGTGAAGGCCCCGATCGGGGCGCCGCCATTGAGATCGAACAGGGCGCGCCGATTGAGCAGGCCGGTCAGCGGATCGGTCAGCGCAGCCAGACGGTGATGTCGGGCCAGACGGCCCTGGTTGAGTGCCAGCGAAAGGGCGCCGATGCCGGTCATGCTGGCGATTACGACGACGAGGCTCAGATCCTCGGCCCAGTTGCTCGGCGCATGTCCAAGGACCAGCTTTCCATCCCATGCAAGCGCCATGGCACACAGCACAAAGGAGATCCCGGTGGTCGAGTAGAGCACGGTGAGGCCGATGATCGGGACAGGGGCTTCGCTGCGCCCGATCCAGTACTGATAGGCCGTTGCAAACAGAAGCAGGGCGGCAACGAAATTTTCGAAGATGAAGCCGAGCCCGTCATAGCCGAGCGCCATCGGCGGCAGTGCCAGGGCCATCGAGATGCAGCTGCCGAAGACCGTCAGCGGGATCGGCGACCGGCCTGACCTGAACTGGTAGGCCGCGCCCAGCATGGTCGAGAACCCAACCAGGAGCAGGGCGAACGTCGCGATGCCGAGGATGCGTCCAGGCGTCTCGATATAGTCCTTGTAGATAACAACGTCGCCGACGATCAACAGCGCGCTGATCGACCAAGTCAGCAGGAACTTTTCGGTTCGCGCGGTCAGCCAGATGCCGAACAATGTCAGGCTCAGGCAGGCGGCCGAAAAACCGACAGCCAGCAGAAGTGAGTGGTAGTCGAGCGACATGCCCTAACCCGCGGCTGCCCTAGCTCCGCGGATTCATGCAGCAAGGAGGTATCGATAAGGTTACGATGGTGGTGAAGATGTCACAATTCGAGACCGTCAGCCTGTGACGCGCTTCATCAGCGCCATGGCGCCGAACGGCGCACGGACCTTGCCCTCGGTGATGAAGTAGACGAACACATCACGCGGTTTGACCGGCGCTTCGGTTGAGGGATCGGCACGCGGCAGGTCGGCAGGCACCTTGCCTTCCGCCCAGGTTTTTGTGCGCGCCGCCCATTCGTCGAGCGCCTTTGGCGTGTAGCAGTCGGGATTGTCATCGTTGCCGGTCTGCAACCGCGCATAGATGAAATCGCCGGTGACGTCGGCGATCGCTGGATATTTGGCGTGGTCGGCGTAGACGATCGCCACCTTGTATTTGTGCGCCAGCGCGGCGAATTCCGGCACGACGAAGCTGTCGTTGCGCACCTCCACCGCATGGCGCAGCGCAACGCCGTCCTGCTTTTCAGGCAAAAGCTTGAGGAAGGCCTCGAAATCGTCCGGATCGAACTTTTTCGTCGGCGCGAACTGCCACAGGATCGGCCCGAGCTTGTCGCCTAGTGCGGCGACGCCCGACTCCAGGAAGCGCATCATCGACTCGCCAGCCTCGCCGAGCACGCGGCGGTTGGTGACGAAGCGGTTGCCTTTCAGCGAATAAACGAAGCCATCCGGCGCCTCGTTTGCCCATTTGACGAAGGTCGGCTCCTTGAAACTCGAATAGTAGGTGCCGTTGACCTCGACGCTCGGTACCTGCCGGGTTGCGTAGTGCAGCTGCTTCGCCTTGGACAGGTTGTCCGGATAGAACGCCTTGTCCCACGGCTCGAAGGTCCAGCCGCCCATACCGGCGCGAATTGTTCCTGACTGAGTCACTGTCGTCCTCCCGTTTGCTGAAAAGGATCAGGCGATGGCCGTTGTCTGGGCGGCTTTAGCCATGTCGACGACCGTCCATCCTGGCCGGTATGGATTTGGCCGGCGACCCGTTTCGTGAAAGCCATCGGCGTTGTAGAGCGCGATGTTCCGCTCCATCTTCGCGTTGGTGTAGAGCCGCACCTCTGGCAGATGCCACAGGCGCGTCTGTTCGTCCGCCCATTTGAGTAGGGCGATGCCGAAACCTTTGCCTTGGAAGGCAGGGCCGACGGCGACGGAGAAGATCATTGTGTGGTCCGGGTGCCGCTCGAGGACAATCAGTCCGGCCGGTTCGCCGCTGCTTTCCAGCAGCCAGACTTCGCCGCGTTCGATCCGCGGCGCATAGTTCTCAGTGACCGGGATCGGCGGCACTCCGAACAGGGCGGTGTAGGGCGCATAGGCGGCGTCGGTCAGCCGGGCGACAGCGTCAAGATCACCGGCAAGCGCTCTTCTGATCTTCATTTGAAGGTTCTTCCAAACGCCAGCCAGTCTCGTTCACTCCGCCGCTTCGCGCTTGCCTCCGGGCCGCCGCTCCAAGAGTCCCCGCAGGAACCGGCCGGTGTAGCTGCGCTTCTCGCGAACGATATCCTCCGGCGTGCCAGACGCCACCAGCTCGCCGCCGCCGTCGCCGCCCTCGGGACCGAGGTCAAGCACCCAGTCGGCGGTCTTGATAACCTCGAGATTATGCTCGATGACGACAACCGTGTTGCCCTGGTCGACCAGCTCGTGCAGCACTTCGAGCAGCTTGGCGACGTCGTGGAAATGCAGGCCGGTGGTCGGCTCGTCGAGGATATAGAGCGTCTTGCCGGTCGCCTTGCGCGACAGTTCCTTGGCCAGCTTGATGCGCTGCGCTTCGCCGCCCGACAACGTCGTCGCCTGCTGGCCGACATGGATGTAGCCGAGGCCGACCTGTTTCAGCGTCTCCAGCTTGTCGCGTACGCCGGGCACGGCGGCGAAGAAATCGACGCCTTCCTCGACCGTCATGTCGAGCACGTCGGCGATCGACTTGCCCTTGAACAGGACGTCGAGTGTCTCGCGATTGTAGCGCTTGCCATGGCAGACGTCGCAGGTGACATAGACGTCGGGCAGGAAGTGCATCTCGATCTTGATGACACCGTCGCCTTGGCAGGCCTCGCAGCGGCCGCCCTTGACGTTGAACGAGAAGCGGCCGGGCTGGTAGCCACGCGCTTTGGATTCCGGCAGGCCGGCAAACCAGTCGCGGATCGGCGTGAAGGCGCCGGTGTAGGTGGCGGGATTGGAGCGCGGCGTCCGTCCGATCGGCGACTGGTCGATATCGATGACCTTGTCGAGGAACTCGAGCCCCTCGATGCGGTCGTGCTCGGCCGGGTGCTCGCGCGAACCCATGATGCGGCGCGAAGCCGCCTTGAACAAGGTCTCGATCAGGAAGGTCGACTTGCCGCCGCCGGACACGCCGGTGACGGCGGTGAACGTGCCAAGCGGGATTTCGGCGGTAACGTTCTTCAGATTGTTGCCGCGCGCACCGACGATCTTCAGGCGCCGGTTCTTCTTGGCCTCGCGCCGCACGGCCGGCGTCGCCACTTCGAGCTCGCCCGATAGATATTTGCCGGTGATCGAGGCGGGGCTGGCCATGATCTGCTGCGGCGTTCCCTGCGCGATGATGTGGCCGCCATGGATGCCGGCGGCCGGACCGATGTCGACGACGTAGTCGGCATGCAGGATGGCGTCCTCGTCATGCTCGACGACGATCACCGTGTTGCCGATGTCGCGCAGATGCTTCAGTGTGTCGAGCAGGCGCGCATTGTCGCGCTGGTGCAGTCCGATCGACGGCTCGTCCAGCACATAGAGCACGCCGGTGAGGCCGGAGCCGATCTGCGAGGCCAGCCGTATGCGCTGGCTCTCGCCGCCCGACAGCGTGCCGGAATTGCGCGACAGCGTCAGGTAGTCGAGCCCGACGTCGTTGAGGAAGCGCAGCCGCTCGCGGATCTCCTTGAGCACGCGCACGGCGATCTCGTTCTGCTTGTCGCTGAGCGAAGCGGGCAGCTCGGTGAACCATTGGTCGGCCTTGCGGATCGACAGCTCGGTGACCTCGCCGATGTGCTTGCCGGCAATCTTCACCGCCAGCGCTTCCGGCTTCAGCCGGTAGCCGCGGCATGCCGGGCAAGGCGTGGCCGACATAAAACGCTCGATCTCCTCGCGCATCCAGGCGGATTCGGTTTCCTTCCACCGTCGCTCGAGATTGGGGATGACACCTTCGAAGGTCTTGGTCGTCTTATAGGAACGAAGCCCGTCATCGTACTGGAAAGTGACCTCGCGCTCGCCGGTGCCATGCAGGATGGCTTGCTTTGCCTCCTCGGTCAGATCCCGGAACTTGTCGCCGAGCTTGAACCCGTAGGCCTTGCCCAGCGCCTCCAGCGTCTGCACGTAATAGGGGGAAGTCGATTTCGCCCATGGGTTGACGGCGCCGGCACGCAGCGACAGATTGTCGTCGGGCACGATCAGGCTGGCGTCGATGGCGCGCTGGCTGCCGAGGCCGTCGCAGGTCGGGCAGGCGCCGAACGGGTTGTTGAAGGAGAACAGCCGCGGCTCGATCTCGGGAATGGTGAAGCCTGACACCGGGCAGGCGAACTTTTCCGAGAACAGAATACGTTCGTGCGTCTCGTTTTTCGACTTGTTGACCGAATCCTCGCCGGTCTGGCTGGCGTCGAGCGGCCGGTCGGCGAATTCGGCCACCGCCAGCCCGTCGGACAGCTTCAGCGCGGTCTCGATGGAATCGGCAAGCCGCGTCGCCAGATCGCCGCGCACGACGATGCGATCGACGACGACGTCGAGATCATGCTTGTATTTCTTGTCCAGCGCCGGCACGTCGGCGATCTCGTAAAAGACACCGTCGATCTTGACGCGCTGAAAACCCTTTTTCTGCAGCTCCAGCAGTTCCTTGCGGTATTCGCCTTTGCGGCCTCGCACCATCGGCGCCAGGATGAACAGACGCGTGCCTTCCTCGACCGCCAGCACGCGGTCGACCATCTGCGACACCGTCTGGCTCTCGATCGGCAGGCCGGTGGCCGGCGAATAGGGGATGCCGACGCGCGCGAACAGCAGCCGCATGTAGTCGTAGATCTCGGTAACGGTGCCGACCGTCGAGCGTGGGTTCTTGGAGGTGGTCTTCTGTTCGATTGAGATGGCCGGCGACAATCCGTCGATCTGGTCGACGTCAGGCTTCTGCATCATTTCGAGGAATTGCCGCGCATAGGCCGACAGGCTTTCGACGTAGCGGCGTTGGCCCTCGGCATAGATGGTGTCGAAGGCGAGCGACGACTTGCCGGAGCCCGACAGGCCGGTCATGACGATCAGGCTGTCACGCGGCAGGTCGAGATCGACATTCTTCAGATTGTGTTCGCGCGCCCCGCGAATGGAAAGATATTTATGGTCGGCCATCGCCGGTCGCCGCCTCAGATCTGGAATCTCTTGGGATGGCGGGTTGTCCCGGCCATCCCCTATGTAGGTAATTTCGCCACCTTTTCGAGAGACGCCACAACTCTCGACCAAAGCCTTTAATCGTCTTTCGCGCGGGCGAGCAAGCGGAAAGAACAAAGGCCGAACACGCTCCTGACAAAAGCGTCCATGTAATCCACGGTAATCCACGGCCGACGCTGCGCTGCTCAAAACGGATGCAAAATTCGGATTCGCCACGCAAGCGATCACATTTTTTGTAATCGGCTACCCAACGGTTGACGTCTCAGCCTCAGGGAGTCAGACTCCAAACGTCACCGAAGCAGTCCGTCTATCGATGGCCTCGCCGCCTAAGGCGGCCTGCGAGACGCCGCAGGCTTTTGCGATATGCGCTTCGGACGACACCAGTCGCAATGGACAGAAAAGGAGAGCAGAGGAATGACTCCACCGGGCAGTCCCTTGAGGCTCCACGTGTCGCTGGAGCCGCGGCAGGCATAAGTGCCAGGGCCAGGCGTTTGCGCCGCCCGACAAACCGTGACCTGCCGATCCATTAAAATCAGAGACTACTAGTCGGATCGTCGGCTGAACGCCGCGAAGCATCCGAGATCAAAAGCCGGCAGTGCGCTCCCGGCAATTGGATTTTAGATCCAAGAACGCCCCGACCGTTTGCGGAAGCAGCGGCGGGGCTATTCGTTTCAGTGGCGCAAGCGCGCATGAGTGCCTTGAGATTGTTGCAGCGATGATGGCCGATGTCCTATCGCCGGGGGGCCTTGATCGCGCCGGCGCCGACATCGAAGGTTATGCTGCCGGAAATTCTGACGTCGGTATCGCCGATCTTGAACTGGCCTTTGCTGGGCACGGCATCGTCGGGCTCGGGAGCCGGCGTGGCGATGCGGAAGTCGTTGGTCACGCCGGGCAGCGTCCCATTCTGCGAAGGCGTTGAACTGTCTTCGGCGAACGCTGCGCCGGACATCACGGCGGCGACAGTAACACGCCGCAGAGCGCCCGAAGCCAGACCGGCTCGGTAAAACGGCGAACAGTCTTTCGCGGCCAATGCTGGCGGCCGCTTCCTTTCATGCCGCCTTTTTGCGGGTGTCGAAAACATGGTCGACAAGGCCCCATGTCTTTGCCTCGTTCGCGGTCATGAAATGGTCGCGGTCGAGCGTGCGTTCGACCTCTTCGAACGTGCGACCGCAATGGTGCGCGTAAAGCTCGGTCATGCGCCGCTTCGTCCTGAGGATGCCTTCGGCGTGGCGCTGGATGTCGGAGGCCTGGCCCTGGAAACCGCCTGACGGCTGGTGCAGCAGAATGCTGGTGTTGGGCAGCGCGATACGCCGCCCCGGCGTTCCCGCCATCAGCAGGAACGAGGCCATCGAGGCGGCAAAGCCCATGCAGACGGTCGATACCGGGCTGCGGATATACTGCATCGTGTCGTAGATGGCGAAACCGCTGGTGACCACACCGCCCGGCGAGTTGATGTAGAGGGAAATCTCTTTATCGGGATTGTCGGATTCCAGCGACAGAATCTGGGCACAGACCAGCGCCGACACATTGTCGTCGATCGGACCGTTGATGAAGACGATGCGCTCGCGCAGCAGCCGCGAAAAAATGTCGAAGGCGCGTTCGCCGCGGCTCGACTGCTCGATCACCATCGGCACCAGGTTGGCAAAACCGCTCATCGCTTTTCTCCGTTGTGCCGCTCAGGCCGCGCGCAGGAAGAGGCGAGGCGTGTTTGCGGGCATGGTCTGTTTGGGGTTGTGTGCGTTGAGCGAAAGCCGACAACCGGCGGCCACCATCGCAACTGCAGGCGTAGCTACTCGCGCAAATCCGCCGTGGACGATGCGCAGATGCGTGCCGCCCGACACGGTGCGGTCAAGCGTGAAGGTAACGATACTGTCCAGCGGATCCGCTGTATTGCCAGGCGCCGGCCGCTCCCGCCAGGAATAACGCAGCAGGCGTTCGGGCTCGGCGTCGAGGATTTCGCAATCGATCGGCGCGTCCGGCCTCACAAAGGCAAAGCGGCTGCCGATCTCCGGTTTGATGTCGTTCGGCATCATCCAGGCCGCGAGCAGGTCCGGCACCGTCAGCGCCCGCCACACTTTTTCCGGCGGGTCTGGAAGCTCGCACTCGAACTCGATCGAGTCTGCCGCCATGTCCGAATGCTGTTTTGCCGTCATTGGTCCATTTCCTTCAAAACCGCCTTGAGCCGTTCGATACGCTCGGGCCAGAACGCACGGTAGCGCTCGATCCAGCCGAGCAGAGGGTCAAGCCCTTGCGGATCGGCGCGATAATAGGCGTTGCGGCCGGCTCGCCGCTCGACCACCAGGCCGGCGCCGCGCAGCACCGCGAGATGCTGCGACACGGCCGGTTGCGACACGGTCATGCCGTTGCGCAGTTCGGACACCGTCATCTCGCCGGCGGCGAGCCGTTCGTAGACGGCGCGGCGCGTCGGGTCGGAAAGCGCTCGAAAAACCTCTGCTTCGATCATGATAGAAGCATAAGTCTACGCTTATTGGTTTGGCAAGTGGTGTTTTTAGGCAGGCGCGGTTTTTACCAAGACCGTTGGAAGCCAGCGCCTCACCATCTCAGTGGATCCGTCGAACATCGCCTCGAAAATTGGTGAAGCGAGCACGGCCTGTATATGAAGCATTTCTGAGCCGACGTTTCGGAAGCCATGTTTCCTGTGCGCGGAGACAACAAGCGACTGTCCGGTCGTCAAGACGACACGATCTTCATCGATCCACATCTCGCCTTCCCAACGATCATTGTAAGCACTTCCTCAACCGGGTGCCAATGTGTCGGGGCGCCAACTGCCGGTTCGACCCACTGTTCAAATATGCAAAGTTGAGTTGCGCCCTTGCGGGCCGAGACGTGCATGCGAGTCTTTACTCCCGCTCGCCATTCTTCTTGCGGCTGGTCGTCATGCGCAACCGTCTTCATCGTGTTCGCCCTCGATCCCATAGGTCGTGGAAAATTCGACGCCAACACACTACTTGTTACTGACAACCATTGACAGCACAGGACCTCTATTCTAGAACGAAAAGAGAACAAAAACCTTGTGGGAAAAGCCAGCCACAGCAAGCGGAGAGAACCCACACTCTATAAGGTGCAGCGACCAAAAATTTGTTTCGGATGAGCGCGGAGAAGTATCATGGCGGGTAGCGTCAACAAGGTCATTCTGGTGGGCAATCTCGGGGCGGACCCGGAAATCCGCCGTTTGAATTCGGGTGAGCCGGTCGTCAACATCCGCGTCGCCACGTCGGAAAGCTGGCGCGACAAGGCTTCCGGCGAGCGCAAGGAAAAGACCGAGTGGCACAATGTCGTCATCTTCAACGACCAGCTCGCCAAGGTCGCCGAGCAGTACCTGAAGAAGGGTGCGAAGGTTTATGTCGAGGGCCAGTTGCAGACGCGCAAATGGCAGGACCAGACCGGCAATGATCGCTACACGACCGAAATCGTGCTGCAGAAGTTTCGTGGCGAGCTGCAGATGCTCGACGCACGCGGGCAAGGCGAGGGCGGTCAGGTCGGCAGCTATGCCGGTAGCGGCGCGAGCCGCGGTTCCGATTTCGGCCAGTCCGGTCCGGGCGAGAGTCTCAATCGCGGCAGCGGTGGCAACAAGGGCGGTGGTGGCGGCGGTTCGTCGCGCGAACTCGACGACGAAATTCCGTTCTGATCCCTCGGGGCGAGCGGCTCTGCGCCAACTGACAACGCCAGCCACTTGGGGCCACGCATTGGCGTCCCGAAAATCTGTCTCGGATTTTCGGGACGATGTGCGTTTGAGTAGTGTGCGGTGAAAGGACGTATCAGGTGAAAGCACGGGTCAAATGGGTCGAGGAGCGCACTTTCGTCGGCGAGTCCGGCAGCGGTCACAAGGTGGTGCTGGGAACCGCGTTCGGGCCGGATGGCAAAACGCCGGGGCCGAGCCCGATGGAACTGGTGCTGCTCGGCACTGGCGGCTGCTCGGCCTATGATGTTGTCCACATCCTCGAAAAGGGGCGCGAGGCGGTCGAAGACTGCGTAGTCGAGCTCGACGCCGACCGGGCGGAAGTCGATCCCAGGGTCTTCACCCGCATCCATATGCATTTCATCGTCAAGGGCCGAGCCCTTTCGCGCGACAAGGTGAAACGGGCGATCGACCTGTCGATCGAAAAATACTGCTCGGCCTCGGCAATGATAGCCAAGACCGCCGAGATTACCCACGACTTCGAAGTCATCGACACCACGGCCTAAGTAGGACAGCGTCCAGTGGCGGCGGTTCGTCGCGCGAGCTGGATGACGAAAATGACGGCCTCGGCAATCAAGCGCGCGGCCGCTTTCATTTTCATGCCGCCATCAGCGCCTTGATGCCGTCGGCAACGAACTGAACGGCGAGCGCCGCCAGGATGACGCCGAGCAGCCGCGTCAGGATTGAGCGGCCGGTCTGGCCGAGGATACGGTCGATGCGCTCGGCCAGCACGAACACCAGGTAAGTGATGACAAGGCAGATCGCGATGATGCCGACAAGAGCTGCCTGCGCGCCAAAACCTGGAAAGGAGCCGGACAGCAGGACGGTCGCTGAAATCGCACCCGGACCGGCGATCAGCGGGATCGCCAGCGGGAAGGCGGCGATGTTGTGGATCATGTCCTTGGTGATGGCGACGTCGCCGATCTTCTCCTTGCGGTCCTGCCGGCGCTCGAACACCATTTCGAAGGCGATGAAGAACAGCAGGAAGCCGCCGGCGACGCGGAAGGCCGGCAGCGTGATGCCGAACACCGACAGGATCGACGCGCCGGCGATTGCGAACAGCGCCATCACCAGGAAACCAATGATCGAGGCGCGCACGGAAACCTGGTTGCGCTCCTCGCGGTTCATGCCGCGCGTCACGGCGAGGAAGAGCGGCGCCAGGCCAGGCGGGTCGATGGTCACGAGAATGGTGACGAAGGCATTGAACAAGCTGTCGAAGCTCGGCATCTCTGACCCTCCCCGCCGGCGAACACCCGGCATTGGTAGAGCAAAGCAGGGTCAGTGGAAACCGTGCGGTCAACTGTTGGTTGCGCGCCGCGCCAGGAACTCGACTTCGAGCCGCCAGCTCGCGCCGCCGTCCTGCGAGCGTTCGCCCAGCCAGCGGAACGAATTTTCGGTGATGCGGGAAAAACTCCAGCGCACCGAAGCGCCGGTGCCGTCAGCGCCTTGTTGGACGATGGTGTCGCCCTCGGCGCGGCCGAGCTGGCGGCTGTAATATTGGGTGCGCGGATCGCTCCAGAAGATGTGCCAGGCGTCGACGCCGGGGTCATAGACGCGCAGTGTCGTGCCATAGAAGGTCCATTTGCCGAGGGAACTCTGTGCGCCAGTGTTCCGCGCGGGCAGGATCCATACGTCCTGGATCGCGCGGCCTTCGAGAACCCAGCCGAAATGCACTTCGCCGCGCCCGGTCAGCACCTGGCCGTCTTCGAGATGGCGCGTGGCGTCGAATATCCAGGCCCCGACGAAGCGGCCGTAAAAATCCAGTTTCTCGGCAAGGTTTGCGGCTGGCCCGTCGCTGTGCAGGGCTTCGGCAAAGGAGGATGAATTGAACATGGTTGTGGTCTCTTCTGTCAGGAGGCCCATCTTTGTCAGGAGAATGGGATGAATACGCCGCGCCAGGCTTCTTGCGCTTGGGAAAAATTGCTATGTTTCGGCCATGACGACGAGCGCGCATACACTGGCGTCCGGACGAGACTGGCAGGTGTCGGATGTGGTCTGCACTGCCGGCGTCGCTGATCGCCCGTTCGAGGAAGAGCATCGCAACTTCTGCGTCGCCGTGGTTACCAATGGCGCCTTCCGCTACCGCGCACGCCAGGGCATGGCAATGCTGACGCCGGGCGCGCTTCTGCTCGGCAACCCTGGCACTTGCTACGAGTGTGGGCACGAGCATGGCGCCGGCGACCGCTGCCTCTCCTTGCATTTCGGGCCGGCCTATATGGAACAGATCGTCGCCGACGTGCCGGGCGCGAAGAAGCTGGCTTTCGAAGCGCCGCGGTTGCCGCCGTTGCCGGCGCTGGCACCGCTGCTGGCCGAAATGGAAGCCGCGCGCGAGATGGCCGAAGTCGAGGCGTTCGAGGAACTCGGCCTGCGGATTGCCGGCGCAGCCGTTGCCTCCGGTATCACGCCTGCTGCCCGGTCGCCGAGCCGCCGCGACCAGAAACGTGTCGCTGAGGCGGTGCGGCGCATTGAGCTGGATGCCGATCGGCCGGTCTCGCTTGCCGAGCTTGCAAGCGAGACAGCGACCAGTCCCTACCACTTCCTGCGCACCTTCCGACACGTGGCAGGCATGACGCCCTACCAGTTCCTGCTGAAAACCCGGCTGCACAGGGCAGCGGTGCGGCTGCGCATGTCGGACGAGCCAATCTCGGCGATCGCCTTCGAGGCGGGGTTCAACGATTTGTCGACCTTCAACCGCCGTTTTCGGCGCGTGATGGGGGAGACGCCCGGCGCCTCCCGGCTCCGGCAGCGAGGTGATAAAGCGCCGAACACATCTGCCGTTCCGGCTTTGTGAAGCAAAATTGGCCTGACAATGAGCTTTGCCGCGTTGGCCACGAAGCGCCTCGGCCATATCGTCGCAATCAGTGATATCCTTTTGAAATCACCACAAAAATCGACACTGGAAAACTGCCGCGGACGTTGGAGTTTCGGCCCGGCTTCCTATATAAGCACCCAGTGATTCCTGATTAGATTGTGACCTGATTTGACCGACCAGAAGACACCGCGCGGCGCCGATGGCGGCCCCACCGGCATCGAGCCGATATCCATCATCGAGGAGATGCAGCGCTCCTATCTCGATTACGCCATGAGCGTGATCGTCAGCCGTGCGCTGCCTGACGTGCGCGACGGGTTGAAGCCGGTGCATCGCCGCATCCTCTATGCCGCCCATGAGAGCGGTTACCACTGGAACCGCAAGTATGTGAAGTCGGCGCGTCCCGTCGCCGACGTGATGGGTAAATACCATCCGCATGGCGACGCCTCGATCTACGACGCCTTGGTGCGCATGGCGCAGGACTGGTCGCTGCGTGTGCCGCTGATTGACGGGCAGGGCAATTTCGGCTCGATCGACGGCGATCCGCCGGCGGCGATGCGTTACACCGAATCGCGGCTGACCAAGGTCGCGCATGAGTTGCTGGAAGACATCGACAAGGACACCGTCGATTTCCAGGACACTTATGATGCGTCCGGCAGCGAACCGAAAGTCCTGCCGGCGCGCTTCCCGAACCTGTTGGTCAACGGCTCCGGCGGCATCGCCGTCGGCATGGCCACCAATATCCCGCCGCACAATCTGGGCGAGGTCTGCAACGGCGCCATTGCGCTCATCGACAATCCGGCGATCGATCTGCCGGCGTTGATGGAGATCATTCCGGGGCCGGATTTCCCGACCGGGGGCATCGTGCTTGGCCGCTCCGGCATCTACAGCGCCTATTCGACCGGCCGCGGCTCCATTGTCATGCGCGGTCGCGTCAACATCGAGGCGCGCGGCAATGACCGCGAATCGATCGTCATCACCGAGGTTCCCTACCAGGTGAACAAGTCGTCGATGATCGAGAAGATGGCCGAACTGGTGCGCGACAAGCGCATCGAGGGCATTTCCGACATCCGCGACGAGAGCGACCGCCAGGGCTACCGCGTCGTCATCGAACTGAAGCGCGACGCGGTCGCCGACGTCATCCTCAACCAGCTCTACCGTTTTACGCCGCTGCAGACGTCGTTCGGTGCGAACATGGTGGCGCTGAACGGCGGTAAACCGGAATTGCTGACGCTGACCGACATGCTGAAGGCGTTCGTCGCTTTCCGCGAGGATGTGATCAGCCGGCGCACGAAATTCCTGCTGCGCAAGGCGCGCGACCGCGCCCATGTGCTGGTCGGCCTTGCCATTGCCGTCGCCAACATCGACGAGGTGATAAAGCTGATCCGCACCGCGCCGGACCCGCAGACGGCGCGCGAGCAGTTGATGGAGCGGCGCTGGCCCTCGGGCGACGTCGAATCGCTGATCCTGCTGATCGACGATCCGCGCCACCGTATCAACGAGGACGGCACCTATAATCTGTCCGAGGAGCAGGCGCGCGCCATCCTCGAACTGCGCCTGCAGCGCCTGACCGCGCTCGGCCGCGACGAAATCGCCGACGAGTTGAACACGATCGGCGACGAGATCAAGGATTACCTGGACATCCTGTCGTCGCGCGCCCGCATTCAGCAGATCGTCAAGGACGAGCTTGCCGCCGTGCGTGACGAGTTCGGCACGCCGCGCCGCACCGAGCTCTCCGAGGGCGGGGCCGATATGGAAGACGAGGACCTGATCCAGCGCGAGGACATGGTCGTGACGGTCAGCCATTCCGGCTACATCAAGCGGGTGCCGCTGTCGCTCTACCGGGCACAGCGCCGCGGCGGCAAGGGCCGCTCCGGCATGTCGACCAAGGAAGAGGACTTCGTCACCCGGCTGTTCGTCGCCAACACGCACACGCCGGTGCTGTTCTTTTCTTCGCGTGGCATCGTCTACAAGGAAAAGGTTTGGCGCCTGCCGATCGGCAACCCGCAGTCACGCGGCAAGGCGCTGATCAACATGCTGCCGCTGGAGCAGGGCGAACGCATCACAACCATCATGCCGCTGCCCGAGGACGAGACCAGCTGGGGCGAACTCGACGTGATGTTCGCGACGACGCGCGGCACGGTGCGCCGCAACAAGCTGTCGGACTTCGTCCAGGTCAATCGCAACGGCAAGATCGCGATGAAGCTGGAGGAGGAAGGCGACGAGATTCTCGGCGTCGAGACCTGCACCGACAATGACGACGTGCTTCTGACCGCAAGCTCCGGCCAGTGCATACGCTTCTCGGTCAGCGACGTGCGGGTCTTCCAGAGCCGCAACTCGGTCGGCGTGCGCGGCATCGCCATGGCTGCCACCGACCGGGTGATCTCGATGGCGGTGATCGAACATGTCGATGCGCCGCCGGCCGAACGCGCCGCTTATCTCAAGCGGGTGGCGGCCGAACGGCGGCTCGCCGCCGGCATTGCGGCGGGCGAGGATGAAGACATCCAGCTCACCAATGAGGAGGTCGGCGAGGAGACGGAGCTTTCCGACGAGCGCTACGAATTCCTCAAGGCACACGAGCAGTTCGTGCTGACGGTGACGGAATATGGCTACGGCAAGCGTTCGTCTTCCTATGATTTCCGCCTCACGGGGCGCGGCGGCAAGGGCATCCGCGCCACCGATGTGTCGAAGGTGGCTGAGATCGGCCGTCTGGTGGCGACCTTCCCGGTCGGTAATGACGACCAGATCATGCTTGTCTCGGATGGCGGCACCGTCATCCGCGTGCCGGTCAACGGCATTCGTTTCGCCAGCCGTGCCACTAAAGGCGTGACCATCTTCAACACGGCTGACGGCGAGAAGGTCGTTTCGGTGGAGCGGATATCGGAACCGCAATCGGACGAGGAAGCCGAAGAGAGTGTCGAGGGCGACGCGACTCTGGATACCGGTGCTGAAGGCGTTCGCCCGAACAATAACGCCGAGTAGGTCCTGATTGGCAATGCCGGCCCGATGGGCCGGCGCCGTCAACAGATAGCGGCCGGTTTAGAAGTGGCGATAAGGCTTGCGGATACCGAAGCCTCCGAACCGCTTGGCATTGGACTTGGCGCGGACGCGCTCTGCTTCCTGATGCAGCCCGAATACGGTGGCGATCAGCATGGCGACGGTCATTGCGGTGGCGAGCATGTAGATCAGCATGTGCGTGTTCTCCTGCATCTAGCAACGACTGAATGGGGTTTTGGTTTCATCTTCTGAAACTTCAACCTAGTGAACGCTGCGTGAAGCGTTCGTGATCGGCCCATTCATTGGTCGTTCATCTTGGCCAAAAGGTTTACTCAAAGCGCATCGCGATTACCGTGGCTCAGGCGATGCGCTTTGAAGTCCTGTTTTGGGTGCATGTCGTTGTCCCAAACCGCTGCGCACTTTTTGGGGCGACATGCTGCGCACTTTTGGCGACAGGCATTGGCGGGTCGCCGATCGGATTTGCCTTTGCGAGAGAGGCTCGCTAGAAGCACCTGCCATGACCGAACGCATCGCCCTTTATGCCGGCTCCTTCGACCCGCTGACCAACGGCCATCTCGACGTGCTGAAGGCGTCGCTGGCCGTGGCCGACACCGTCTATGCGGCGATCGGCATTCATCCCGGCAAGAAGCCGCTGTTTTCGTTCGAGGAACGGGTCGGCCTCATCGAAGCCGCGACGAAGGCCGAATTCGGCCGCGATGGCGCCCGCATCAAGGTCGTCGCCTTCGACGGGCTGGTCATCGACGCGGCCAGGAAGCAGGGCGCCTCGATCATGATCCGTGGCCTGCGGGACGGCACCGATCTCGACTACGAGATGCAGATGGCCGGCATGAACGAGACCATGGCCCCGGAACTGCAGACGGTTTTTCTGCCCGCCAGCCCTTCGGTGCGAACCATTACCGCCACACTTGTCCGCCAGATAGCCTCGATGGGAGGCGACATCCGCCCCTTCGTGCCGGCGGCCGTGGCCGGCGCGCTCGCCGCCAAATTCGCGAAATGATGCATGTCGCCCAAAAGTAGGAACCCGGTTTTGGGGCAACGACATGCGTGAAACAAAGGTTTTCGGAGAAAGATCCATGCAGCTCAAAAGGCTCGCCACCTGCTTTGTCGTTGTTTTCGGTCTTGTGACCGCATCCGTTTCCGCGTTCGCCGCCGATCCGGAAAACACCATGATCATCACGCTGAAGGACGGCGACGTGACCATTGCGCTCAGGCCCAATCTTGCGCCGAAGCATGTCGAGCAGATCAAGAAGCTGGTGCGGCAGGGCGCTTACGACAACGTCGCTTTCCACCGTGTCATCGACGGCTTCATGGCGCAGACCGGCGACGTGAAGTTCGGCAACATGAAGAACGGCTTCAGCGCCGACGCTGTCGGCACCGGAGGTTCCGATCTTCCCGATTTGCCGGCCGAATTCTCGAAGACCGAGCGCTACGAACGCGGCGTGGTCGGCATGGCGCGCTCGCAGGACCCGGATTCCGCCAATTCACAGTTCTTCATCATGTTCGCGCCGGCGCCGCCGCTCGATGGCCAGTACACCATCGTCGGCAATGTCGAAAAAGGCATGGAGTTGGTGGATCAGATAAAGAAAGGCGACGCGGCGCAGAACGGGGTTGTCACCGAACCCGATCGCATGGTCAAGGTGCGCATCGCTGCCGACGGCAAGTAAACCCATTTGTTTCAAAGGATATTCCGACATGGCCGAGATCAAGGACCGCGAGAACGCGCTCATCATGGAAACGACCCAGGGCAAGGTCGTCATCGAACTGTTTCCCGATCTGGCCCCTGGCCATGTCGGCCGCATCAAGGAACTGGCGCGCGAAGGCGCTTATGACGGCGTGGTGTTCCATCGCGTCATCGAGGGGTTCATGGCGCAGACCGGCGACGTGAAATTCGGCAATTCCACAAAGCCCTCTTTCGCACCGGCGCGCGCCGGCACGGGCGGCTCCGACAAGCCCGACCTGAAGGCGGAGTTCTCGAACGCCAATCACGGCCGCGGCACCTGCTCTATGGCGCGCTCGCAGAACCCGAACTCGGCCAACTCGCAGTTCTTCATCTGCTTCGACGATGCCGCCTTCCTTAACCGCCAATACACGGTCTGGGGCCAGGTCATCGAAGGCATGGACAATGTCGACAAGATCAAGCGCGGCGACCCGGTGCCGGATCCCGACAAGATCGTGTCGCTGAAGGTCGCGGCCGACGTGAAATGACTTACCGGGCTGTCGCGGCTATCACTCTGATGCTTGTCGCGGCGGCCACTCCGGCGCTGGCGACGGAATCGATCGTTTGCAGCGCTGAAGGCGACGCGGCATCGATCGAGATCCTGATGGGGCACACTGCCGTCATCGCGGTTGCGCGGGTATGGCTAGATGCCGGCGGCAGGAACTGGACCACTGACGGTCAGCCGGGTTCGACGAAAGTCATCGTTGGACAGGCATTCGAAGACGACCAGCACATGGCGATCGATCTCACCGATGGGGGCATCAACTCGATCGTCGCCAAATTGCGACTGGTCAAGGCCAGCGAACAGTCCAATTTCGCAATGGGCGGCACGCTGAGCATCGACGGTGTTGGCGCCTGGGCGGTGACCTGCCCGGAACCTTGAGGCGGGATTTCCTTGCGCGTCGACCTTTTCGACTTTGATCTGCCGGAGGAGCGCATTGCGCTTCGACCGGCCGAACCGCGCGACAGTGCCAAAATGCTGGTTGTCAGGCCGGGTGAGAGGCTCGAGGACCGGACGGTTCGCGAGCTGCCGTCCCTGCTCGAGGCCGGTGACGTGCTGGTCTTCAACGACACCAAGGTCATTCCGGCACAGTTGAAGGGCATCAGGCGGCGCGGCGAAGCAGCGGCGCAAGTCGAAGCCACGCTGCACATGCGGGTGGCCCCCGACCGCTGGCTGGCTTTCATGCGGCCGGGCAAGCGCATCGCCGCCGGTGACCGAATCCATTTCGGCCATGACGCCAATTCCTGCTTTCTCGGCCAGCTCGATGCTACGGTGATCGAGAAGGGCGAGGCCGGCGAGGCTTTGCTTGGTTTTGACCTGTCAGGTCCGTTTCTCGACGAGGCGCTGCACGCAGTCGGCCACATTCCGCTGCCGCCTTACATCGCCTCGAAGCGCGACGACGACGAACGCGACCGCAAGGACTACCAGACCATCTATGCCAGGGAGGAGGGCGCTGTGGCGGCACCCACGGCCGGTCTGCATTTCACGCCCGAGCTTTTCGCCGGCCTCGATGCCAAAGGCGTCGAACGGCGCTTCGTCACCTTGCATGTCGGCGCCGGCACGTTCCTGCCGGTGAAAGTCGATGACACCGCCGACCACAAGATGCATGCCGAGATCGGTTCTGTCAGCCCGGAAACCGCCGAGGCGCTGAACGCGGCAAAGGCGCGTGGCGGGCGCATCATCGCCGTCGGTACCACGTCGCTGCGCCTGCTGGAGAGTGCCACGCAGGGGAACGGCCGGCTCGCCGCGTGGTCCGGCCCGACCGACATCTTCATAACGCCCGGCTATCATTTTAAGACCGCCGATATGCTGATGACCAATTTCCATCTGCCGCGCTCGACGCTGTTCATGCTGGTTTCGGCGTTTAGCGGTCTGGAAACGATGCGTGCGGCCTATGCGCATGCCATCGAGAACCGCTACAGGTTCTATTCCTACGGTGACGCAAGTTTTCTGTTCAAGGAGAACAATGGACGCGCGCCCGGTATAGGAAAAGGAATTCAATGACTAAGGCGTTCACCTTCAAGGTGCTGGCGACCGACGGCAAAGCGCGGCGCGGCGTAATCACCATGCCGCGCGGAGAAATCCGCACGCCGGCCTTCATGCCGGTCGGCACCGGCGGCACCGTCAAGACCATGTATATGGATCAGGTGCGCGGCGTCGGCTCGGACATCATCCTGGGCAACACCTATCATCTGATGCTGCGGCCCGGGGCCGAACGTGTGGCGCGGCTTGGCGGCCTGCATGAATTCGCCCGCTGGCCGCATCCGATCCTGACCGACAGCGGCGGCTTCCAGGTGATGTCGCTGTCGAAGCTTAGGAAACTGACCGAAAAGGGCGTCACCTTCCGCTCGCATATCGACGGCGCCGCCTATGAGATGTCGCCGGAGCGCTCGATCGAGATCCAGGGGCTGCTCGATTCCGACATCCAGATGCAGCTCGACGAATGCACCGCGTTGCCGGCCATGGAGAAGGAGATCGAGCGGGCCATGGAGCTGTCGCTGCGCTGGGCCGAGCGTTGCAAGGCGGCTTTCGGCGACCAGCAGGGCAAGGCGATGTTCGGCATCGTTCAGGGCGGCGACATACCCGCCTTACGGCTGAGTTCGGCGCAGGCGTTGAAAGCAATGGACCTCAAGGGCTATGCCATCGGCGGGCTGGCGGTCGGAGAGCCGCAGGCGGTGATGCTCGAAATGCTCGACATCACCTGTCCGGAGCTGCCGGTGGACAGGCCGCGTTATCTGATGGGCGTCGGCACGCCGGACGACATATTGAAATCGGTGGCGCGCGGCATCGACATGTTCGATTGCGTGATGCCGACACGCGCCGGCCGTCATGGCCTCGCCTACACTCGGCGCGGCAAGGTCAATCTGCGCAACGCCCGTCATGCCGACGATCCGCGCCCGCTGGACGAGGAGAGCGACTGCCCGGCCGCCAGAGATTATTCACGCGCCTATCTGCACCATCTGGTCCGCTCGCAAGAAGCGCTGGGGGCGATGCTTCTGACCTGGAACAATCTTTCCTACTACCAGAAGCTGATGCAGGAGATTCGTGCCGCCATCGAGGTCGGCGCCTTCGAGGCGCGGACGGCAGAGATTTCGGCGGGCTGGGCGAGGGGCGATCTTCCAGCGATGTGACCAAGCGCTCAAGTGCTCAGCGAAGTGAATGCGCGCAGGCTGCAGCCGATGATGCGGAAACTGCCGTCGGGTAATCCTTGCCGTCCGGCCCGACGATCAGCACATTTTGGCGATTGGCTGCACCTAGGTCGTGTTCTGCCTGAGCGCCGTCCTGATGCTTGAAAGCCGGGCGGCAGTCTGCCACAAGGGCCGCTTCTGGGTACGAGCTTGAGCAGGACCGGGCAATGAAGGCATTCTTCGTGCAGATAAAGTGCGATCTGGGCAGGGCCTATGATGTTGCCAGCGCATTGGCCGATGCCGAGATCGCTTCGGAAATCTACTCGACCGCCGGCAACTATGATCTGCTCGCCAAATTCTATGTCGACGACGAGGAAGACATCGGCCATTTCGTCAACGAGAAGGTGCAGATTCTTCCCGGCATCAAGGACACGTTTACGCTCGTTACCTTCCGCGCGTTCTGAGCGGCGCCGGCCGCCTGCCCGGGCACAAGGCAAAGCATGACCCAGCCTTATCGGCGCTGCCCTAATTTTAGGCAGGCCGTGACATACTGATCGCCAACATCCTCCAAATCACCGATTGCGCTTGATTTTCTCCGGTGACGCCAGTGAAATGGCCTCACAGGGGAGTATGCGATTGGCAGCGTTCGACGAAATGCTTCCGGAAATCTCCGGATTGAGAAAACCGTATTCGGCTTACGACCGCTGGCTGAAGGAGCAGGACCCGGCCAGGCTTACCGAGAAGATGCAGGACGCCGAACGCGTCTTTCGCAAGACCGGCATCACCTTTGCCGTCTATGGCGAGCAGGAAGCCTCCGAGCGCCTTATTCCCTTCGATATCGTTCCGCGCATCATTTCCGGCAATGAATGGCGACGGCTGACGCAAGGCATCGAGCAGCGCGTCCAGGCGCTGAACGCCTTTCTCGACGATATCTACCACCGCCAGGAGATCTTGCGCGCCGGGCGCGTCCCCAAGGAATTGATCGCCAAGAACGAGGCGTTTCTGCCGGAGATGATCGGGGTGCGGCCGCCGGCCGGCGTCTACACTCATATCATTGGCGTCGATATCGTGCGCATCAGCGAGAACGAATTCTATGTGCTGGAGGACAATGCGCGCACGCCGTCCGGCGTCTCCTACATGCTGGAGAACCGTGAGACGATGATGCAGCTCTTTCCCGAGCTGTTCCAGCAGATCAAGGTGCGGCCGGTGGAGAACTATCCGCAGCTCTTGCGCCAGTCGCTGGCGGCGGTGCGGCCGCAAAGCACCAAGGGTGCGCCGACCATTGCCGTGCTGACGCCGGGCAGCTTCAACTCCGCCTATTTCGAACATGCCTTCCTTGCCGACCAGATGGGTGTGCAGCTTGTCGAGGGGCAGGATCTGCGCGTCGTCGATGGCCACGTCGCGATGCGCACGACCGAAGGCTACAAGCAGATCGACGTGCTTTATCGAAGGGTGGACGATTCTTTCCTCGATCCGCTGACCTTCCGTCCGGACTCGGCACTTGGCGTGCCGGGGATCATGGATGTCTACCGCGCCGGCAACATCACCATCGCCAATGCGCCGGGAACAGGCATCGCCGACGACAAGGCTATCTATTCCTACATGCCCGAAATCGTCGAATTCTATACCGGCCGCAAAGCGATCCTCGGCAATATCCCGACCTGGCGCTGCTCGGAGCCGGACAGCCTGAAATACGTGCTCGAACATATCGACGAGCTGGTGGTGAAGGAGGTGCATGGCTCCGGCGGCTACGGCATGCTGGTCGGGCCGGCGGCGACCAAGAAGGAATGCGAGGATTTTTCCAAAAAACTCACGGCAAGACCGTCGAACTACATCGCCCAGCCGACACTGGCGCTGTCGACCTGTCCGATCCTGACAGACAAGGGGCTGGCGCCGCGCCATGTCGATCTCAGGCCCTACGTGCTGGTTTCCGACCGCATCCAGATCGTGCCGGGCGGGCTGACGCGCGTGGCGCTGAAGGAGGGCTCGCTGGTGGTCAACTCATCGCAGGGCGGCGGGACGAAGGATACCTGGGTGCTGGATGATTAGAGCGAATGGCGAATTGCGAATAGTGAGTAGAGAAATGAGGAGGGCGGGACGACCATTAACTCCTACAAGGACCTGATTGTTTGGAAGGCGTCAGTTGAGTTGGCGGTGGATTGCTATTCGGGCACGAAAGCGTTCCCAAACAGCGAAGTCTACGGAATGACCTCCCAGATACGGCGATCGTCCGTATCCGTTGCGGCAAACATCGCCGAAGGGCATGGGCGAGAAAATACTGGATCCTTCATTCAGTCCCTTCGCATAGCGCAGGGTTCCCTCAAGGAGCTGGAGACACATCTGATCTTGTCTGGGAGAGTGGGCTTGATGATTGAGGTGGACGTGGTGCGTTTACTTGGTCAGGCCGATGAGATCGGGAAAATGCTGCGTTCAATGATCAGGAGTCTGCAACAGAAGTTATGAAGTCGATTTTCCCCTATTCGCTATTCCCTATTCGCTACTCGCTCAGTATCGAGGCAAGTTGACATGCTTCTCGGCCGCACCGCCAACGGGCTCTACTGGATGAACCGCTACATCGAGCGGGCGGAAAACATGGCGCGGCTGGTCGATGCCGGCCTGCGCATGGCGCTGACCCGCACCCAGAACGCCTCCGAAGAGTGGAATTCGGTGCTGCTCAGCGCTGGTTCGGATGCTGCCTTCACGCAGAAATACTCCGACTATACCGCCGCCAATGTCGCCGATTTCGTCCTGCGCGACACGTCAAACCCATCGAGCACGATGGCCTCGATCGAAACCGCCCGCAACAACGCTCGCATGGTGCGCACCGCGCTGACGCGCGAAACCTGGGAAAGCATCAACGAGGCCTGGATGTCGCTGAAGCGCATGCTGGCCAAGCCGATCGACGAACGCGACCTGCCCAACGTGCTTGACGCGATCAAGCGCGAAACGGCGCTGATCCGCGGCGCGTTCTACGGCACCATGCTGCGCAACGAGATCTTCGATTTCTCCCAGCTCGGCACCTATGTCGAACGCGCCGACAACACGGCACGTATCCTGGACGTGAAATACTACGTGCTGTTGCCGTCGATTTCGTGGGTCGGCTCGACGCTTGACAATTACCAGTGGGAATCGATCCTTCGCTCGGTGTCGGCGCACCGTTCCTACCGCTGGGTTTACGACGCCGACTACAAGCCGAGCAACATCGCCGACTATCTGATCCTCAATGTCCGCATGCCGCGTTCGCTGACCTTCTGCTACCGTTTCCTGACGGAGCACCTGAAATTCCTGGGGGACGATTATGGCGAACGCCATGCCTGTCACG
The DNA here is from genome assembly GCA_004020315.1 of Mesorhizobium sp. GTDB lineage: Bacteria > Pseudomonadota > Alphaproteobacteria > Rhizobiales > Rhizobiaceae > Mesorhizobium. The sequence continues at coordinate 42,486 of SAQG01000015.1, read as the reverse complement.
CGACAGCCGGCAGGACCCAGGCCATGCTGACGGCCGGCTCGATCAAGGACATATTCGACGCCGGCCTGCATGAATTCCTGGCCAATTTCATTCGCGACAACACCAGGCTCGGCAACGAGATCGCGCAGGACTACAGGTTTTATTGAGCATGATCCCGGAAAGTGGAAGCCGGTTTCCGGAAAAGATCATGCTCAGGGGACGAGAGCAATGCGGCTGAAGATCACTCACCGGACCGAATACCGCTACGATGCGCCGGTGCACTATCTGTTGCAGCGGCTGCGGCTGCTTCCGGTCAGCGGATCGACACAGACCGTTTTATCCTGGGCGCTGAAGATCGAAGGGGCGCGCGAGGAAGTGCGTTTCACCGACCATTACGGCAATGACACGCGGCTGTTGAGCGTCGAAGGCGAGCGCGATTTCATCACCGTCGAGGCATCAGGCGAGGTGGTGACACGCGACACATCAGGCGTCTCCGGGCCACATCAGGGTTTCGCGCCGCTCTGGCTGTTTTGCGACGAGACGCCGTTGACGACCATCGGTAGCGGCATTCGCGAACTCGCGGCATCGGTCGGCGAGGGGACCGATATCGAAAGATTGCACCGGCTGATGGCCGTGATCGGCGAGCGCGTCGCGTATACGCCGGGCACCACTAACGCGGCGACCCCGGCCGAGGACGCGCTGGCGCTCAAGACCGGCGTCTGCCAGGACCACAGCCACATCTTTGCCGCCGCCGCGCGCGCCATGGGGTTTCCGTCGCGCTATGTCAGCGGCTACCTGATGATGGATGCGGCGGTCGAGCAGGCGGCAAGCCATGCCTGGGCCGAGGCACATGTTGCAGGCCTCGGCTGGGTCGCGTTCGACGTCGCCAACGGCATTTCGCCCGACGAACGCTATGTAAAGGTGGCGACGGGCCGCGATTACCGCGACGCAACACCGGTGTCGGGAATTCGGCTGGGACAAGCGGAAGAACAGCTTGCGGTCACCGTCACCGTGGAGCAGTAATCCCCGGCAAGATTTGCTGCCAAAGAGATTCGATGACCTATTGCGTCGGCCTGAAGATCGATCGCGGGCTCGTGTTCATGTCGGACACGCGTACCAATGCCGGCATGGATTCGATCTCGACCTTCAAGAAGATGCATGTCTGGGAGGAGCCGGGCGAGCGCGTCATCGTGCTGATGTCGGCCGGCAATCTGGCGACGACGCAAGCCGTCGTCAGTTTGCTCGACGAGCGCACCAAGGCAATTGGCGATCGCCACCCGACACTGCTCGAAACTCCCTCCATGTACCAGACGGTGCGGGTGGTCGGCGACACCGTCAAGGAAGTCATCGTCAATTCGTCGCCGTCCGGCGACAAGGCGGATTCCTATTTCAACGCCTCCTTCATCCTCGGCGGCCAGATCAAGGGCAGCGCGCCGCGGCTGTTCATGATCTATCCGGAAGGCAATTTCATCGAGTCGACCGACGACACGCCGTTTTTCCAGATCGGCGAGACCAAATACGGCAAGCCGATCATCATCCGTGCCTACGAAAAGACGATGAGCTTCGCCGAGACGGTGAAATTGCTGCTGGTGTCGTTCGACTCGACACTGAAATCGAACCTGTCGGTCGGTCTGCCGCTCGACCTGCTGTTCTACGAAAAGGACGCCTACAAGGTCAGCCTGAAGAAGCGGATAGCCCAGGACGATCAATACTACCGCACCATCTCAGACGGCTGGTCGAACGCGCTGAAGACCGCCTTTGCGAGCCTGCCTGATTTTCCCGAATGAAAGCCTCCGTTTTTCGTGCTCTTTGATCACGGGCTCGATGCGACGGAGAGTAAGATGAACAGCAACGAATTCCGGGAATGGTCGCTGCATGCGGCCGAATGGGGTGCCGCCTACAGAAGCACGCTTCGCGAAAGACCGGTGCGACCGCTTGTCGAGCCGGGCGAAATCTCTAGAAGCATCGATGTCTCGCCGCCGGAAAATAGCGGAACGATGCAGGCAATCTTCGCGGATTTCGAGCAAAAGATCCTGCCGGGCATGACGCATTGGCAGCATCCGCGCTTCTTCGCCTATTTCCCGGCCAATGCCGCACCGGTCTCGGTGGTAGCCGAGTATCTGGTCTCGGTGATGGCCGCGCAATGCATGCTCTGGCAGACTTCGCCGGCAGCGACCGAACTCGAGACGCGTGTCGTCGACTGGATGCGTCAGGCGCTTGGCCTGCCGGTAGGCTTTTCCGGCGTCATACAGGATTCGGCGTCGTCGGCGACGCTCGCCGCCGTGCTGACCATGCGCGAGCGCGCGCTCGACTGGCAGGGCAACAAGAAGGGCCTGCAAGGTCAGCCGATATTGCGCGTCTATTCTTCCGACCAGGTCCATACCTCCATCGATCGGGCGATCTGGGTGTCGGGCATCGGCGAGGAGAATCTCGTGCGCATTCCGGTTGCCGGCCGTCTTCGCGCCATGGATGTCGCAGCCCTCGAAGCGGCGATCGTCGCCGATCGGGAAGCGGGCATGCTGCCGGCCGGCATCATCGCTTGTGTCGGCGGCACCAGCACCGGCGGCACTGATGACATCGCCGAAGTCGCCGCTGTAGCGAAACGGCACGGGCTCTATCTGCATGTCGATGCCGCCTGGGCCGGATCGGCGATGATATGTCCGGAATACCGGCATTTCTGGGCGGGCGTGGAGCAGGCGGATTCCATCGTCTTCAACCCACACAAATGGCTGGGCGCGCAGTTCGACTGCTCGATGCAGTTCATCCGCCGGCCGGAAGACCTGGTGCGGACGCTCGCCATCAAGCCGGATTACCTGAAGACGCCTGGCCGCGACGGCATCATCAACTATTCCGAATGGTCGGTGCCGCTCGGGCGGCGCTTTCGCGCACTGAAACTCTGGTTCCTGCTGCGCGCCCACGGGCTGGAAAATCTCCGGACCATGATTCGCAACCATGTCGCCTGGAGCGAAGGCCTGGCCGAGCGGCTGGCCAGGGAACCGGATTTCGAGATCGTCACGGAGCCGATGCTGTCGCTGTTCTCGTTCCGGCATCTGACGGCGACCGGCATCGATTCGGACGAACACAATCTGCGGCTGGTCAATACGATCAATGACGATGGCCGCATCTACCTGACACCGACACGGGTGGACGGACAGGTCGCGATCCGCTTTCAGGTCGGCCAGTTCGAGACGACGGCGGAGGATGTCGACACCGCCTTCGAGGTCATCACCGAAGTCGCCCGCGGTCTGGGTTGAGTTGAATTGGTCGGCAAGGTTGCGTCGAGGTTTGTCTTTTGGACGCATGGAATTTCGTTAGCCGGCTTATGCCTTTTCATTACTTTCGTTTTCCGCTATAGACAAGAAAAACGAAAACGGGAGCTTCCCCCAATGTATCTGTCGCCGCGTCATTCCGAAATCATCCAGATGGCCAAGGACAATGGCCGCGTGCTGGTCGACGATCTGGCGACGCATTTCAACGTGACGCCGCAGACCATCCGCAAGGATCTCAACGACCTGTGCGACCAGCGGCTGCTGTCGCGCGTTCATGGCGGTGCGCTGTTCCCGTCCGGCATCGAGAACATGGAATATGAGGCGAGACGCAAGATCGCTGCCGAGGAGAAGGAGGCGATCGGCCGCGCAGCAGCCAGGCTGATCCCGGACAATGCCTCGCTGTTCATCAATATCGGCACCACGACTGAGTCGGTCAGCAAGGCGCTCCTTGATCATACTGGTTTGATGGTGATTACCAATAATATCAACGTTGCCAACAGGATGCGCATATATCCTTCCATCGAAGTTGTTATTGCCGGCGGCGTTGTGCGTGGTTCCGACGGTGGCGTGGTCGGCGAGGCGGCGGTCGATTTCATCAGGCAGTTCAAGGTCGACTACGCGGTGATTGGCGCCTCGGCGATCGACCATGACGGTGCGCTGCTCGATTTCGATTTTCGTGAAGTGAAGGTGGCGCAGGCGATCATCGCCAATGCCCGGCATGTCATCCTCGTTTCCGACCAGACCAAGTTCGAGCGTACAGCGCCGGTCCGCATCGGCCATCTGTCGCAGGTCAACACCTTCATCACCGACCGCTGCGACATCCCGTCGGTGCGCAAGATCTGCCAGGAAGCAGAGGTTCAACTGATCGAAACGTCGCTCTCCTAGAGGGTGCCGTTGCGGCAACTGCCGCTGTTTATATTTCGTTTGACATTCGTTCCCATTTCGAAATAATCCCGCTACGGTTTCGTAAAAACCTAAAAATGCTGCAATGCGAAATCCGGGAGGACTATTGTGGGCGCACCTCCGATCCATGACATCTTCGTCATCGGTGGCGGAATCAACGGTTGCGGCATTGCCCGCGATGCGGTTGGGCGCGGCTACTCGGTCTTCCTTGCCGAAATGAACGATCTGGCCAGCGGCACGTCCTCCGGCTCGACCAAACTGATCCATGGCGGCTTGCGCTATCTTGAGTTCTACGAGTTCCGCCTGGTGCGCGAAGCGCTGATGGAACGCGAAATTCTCTGGAAGAACGCGCCGCACATCATCTGGCCGATGCGCTTCGTGCTGCCCTATGCCAAGGGCCTGCGCCCGGCCTGGCTGATCAGGCTCGGCCTTTTCCTTTACGACCATATTGGCGGGCGCAAATTGCTGCCGGCGACCAAGACGCTGGACATGGCGAAGGACCCAGCCGGCAAGCCGCTGAAGCCGTTGTTTCGCAAGGCCTTCGAATATTCCGACGCCTGGGTCAACGATGCGCGGCTGGTGGCCCTGAACGCCCGCGACGCCGCCGATCGCGGCGCAACGATCCGAACCCGCACGAAAGTCATCGGCGCACGCCGTGAAGGCGAGCTCTGGACGGTTAGACTGGAAAACACGCAAACCGGGGAGACCGAAGAGGTCAAGGCGCGGCTTTTGGTCAATGCCGCCGGTCCATGGGTCGACCATGTGCTGTCGGCTACGGTCGGCTTGAACGACGTGCACAATGTCCGGCTGGTACAGGGCAGCCATATCGTCATCGGCAAGAAATTCGACGATCCGCGCGCCTATTTCTTCCAGAACAAGGATGGCCGCATCATCTTTGCCATCCCCTACGAGGAAGAGTTCACGCTGATCGGCACCACCGACCAGGACTATGCTGGCGACCCGCATGATGTGAAGATCAGCGACGCCGAGGTCGATTATCTCTGTGCTGCGGCGAGCGAATATTTCGCGCAGCCGGTCAAGCGTTCGGACATCGTCTGGACCTATTCGGCCGTGCGCCCGCTTTATGACGACGGCGCCTCGAAGGCGCAGGAAGCGACCCGCGATTATGTGCTGAAGACCGACGGCGGCGAAGGCGCGGCGCCAATCATCAACACGTTCGGTGGCAAGATCACCACCTATCGCCGGCTGTCGGGATCCATGCTCGAGAAAATCGAGGGTTTTCTCGGCAAGCGCGGCAAGCCGTGGACGGCAAACGCGCCGCTTCCGGGCGGCGATTTCCCGGCGAGCGGGTTCGACGCCGAAGTAGCGAAACTGAAAACGGCCTATCCGTTCCTCGACGCGCGTCTGGCGCGCCGCTTGACCCGGCTTTACGGAACGCGCGCCAGGATGCTGCTGGGCCTCGCCAGATCGAATGCCGACCTTGGCCGCAACTTTGGCGCCGATCTCTACGAGGCCGAGGTGCGATACCTCGTTCAAAATGAATGGGCGATGACGGCCGAAGATGTATTGTGGCGCAGGACCAAGCGCGGCCTGCATCTGAGCCGCGAGCAGGCAGCAGCGCTCGACGAATTCATGCGCGGGATAAGCCGGCGCCATGTCGCGGCTGCCGAATAGTCATGCAGAAAGCCTGGGAGGAGGCATCATGCTGGAACTGAGAAACGTGACGAAGACGGTCGGCGCGGCGGAGCATATACGCGACGTGTCGCTGACGCTTCAGCACGGCTCGCTCAACGTCCTTCTCGGGCCAACGCTTTCCGGCAAGACCAGCCTGATGCGGCTGATGGCCGGCCTCGATGTGCCGACATCCGGCTCGGTCTGGTTCGATGGCAAGGATGTCACCGGCATCCCGGTGCAAAAGCGCAACGTCGCCATGGTTTACCAGCAGTTCATCAACTATCCGGCGATGACCGTCTACGAGAACATCGCTTCGCCGCTGAGGGTGGCTGGCACCGAGCGGGCAAAGATCGACAAGGAAGTGCGCAATGCCGCAGCCCTTCTCAAGCTGACGCCCTATCTCGACCGCACCCCGCTCAGCCTCTCCGGCGGTCAGCAGCAGCGCACTGCGCTGGCGCGCGCCATCGTGAAGAACGCCAGCCTCGTGCTGCTCGACGAGCCGCTCGCCAACCTCGACTATAAGCTGCGCGAGGAGCTGCGTGCGGAATTGCCGAAAATCTTCGCGGCAACCGGTACCATCTTCGTCTACGCCACCACGGAGCCGCACGAAGCCTTGCTGCTTGGCGGCAACACGGCGACGCTTTCCGAAGGCCGCATCACTCAGTTCGGCCCGACGATCGACGTCTTCCGCAGGCCGAACGACCTCGTTACGGCCAAGACTTTCGCCGATCCGCCGCTCAACACGATCGTGCTGAAGAAGAGCGGCTCGAGCTTCCTTCTTGATGGTGGGGTGAACCTCCCGGTGCCGGCTGAACTCGCCGGTATTGCCGATACGAGTTACACGATCGGCTTCCAGCCCCACCATCTCTCTCTTGCCCGGCCGAGCCCGTCGGCGGTGGCGGTGCGAGCCAAGGTGTCGGTCACCGAAATCACCGGTTCTGAAAGCTTTGTGCATCTCGACTTCGCCGATGTCCGCTGGGTCATGCTGGAGCACGGCATCCTGGTGTTCGAGCCGGACCAGACTGTCGAGGTGTTCATCGACCCGCGGCACATCATGGTGTTCGACGCGAACGGCCGCTCGGCCGCGCCGCCACACATGCTGGCGGCTTGAGGAGGAGGGCACATGGCGCGCATCGACTGCAACCACATCCGCCACGCCTACGGGCCGCATCCGAAGTCGGACAAGGACTATGCGCTGAAGGAGGTGCATCACGCTTTCGAGGACGGCGGCGCCTATGCGCTGCTCGGCCCGTCGGGCTGCGGCAAGACCACGCTGCTCAACATTATTTCCGGCCTGTTGTACCCGTCGCATGGCGAGCTTCTGTTCGACGGCAAGGACGTGACCAATCTGTCGACGCAGGAGCGCAATATCGCCCAGGTGTTCCAGTTCCCGGTCATCTACGACACCATGACCGTCTACGACAATCTGGCGTTCCCGTTGCGCAACCGGGGCGTTCCGGAACCTGACGTTGACCGAAAGGTCCGCGAAACGCTGGAAATGACCGGTCTGGCCGATATGGCCAAAAGAAAGGCGAGGGGGCTGACTGCCGATCAGAAGCAGAAGATCTCGCTCGGACGCGGGCTGGTGCGCTCCGACGTGAACGCGATCCTGTTCGACGAGCCGCTGACCGTCATCGACCCGCATATGAAGTGGGTACTGCGCTCGCAGTTGAAACAGTTGCACAGGCGCTTCGGCTTCACCATGGTCTACGTCACGCACGATCAGACCGAGGCGCTCACCTTCGCCGAGAACGTCGTCGTCATGTATGAGGGCGAGATCGTGCAGATCGGCTCTCCAGCCGAACTGTTCGAGCGTCCCAAGCATACATTCGTCGGCTATTTCATCGGCTCGCCGGGCATGAACGTCATGCCGGTCGCGGTCGAAGGCAGGAGCGCGCGGCTCGGCAGTCAGACGATCGAATTGCCGGGCGCGCCCAAGGCTGGAGTCACAGGCGCGATCGAACTCGGCATCCGCCCCGAATATGTCAGGCTTGGCGCCAGCGGCATGCCCGTTTCAATCCGGAAGGTCGAGGATATCGGCCGCCACAAGGTGGTGCGCGCCAATTTCGAAGGCCGCGACATCGCGGCGATCGTCGGCGAGGACGAGGACATTCCCGCCGATCCGAAGATCGCTTTCGACCCGGCCGGCATCAACATCTATGCCGATTCCTGGCGCGTCGAGATGGGAGGCTGAGCATGGAAAGGACCTGGAACAACAAAGCCTGGTTCATGGTGCTGCCGGTGCTCTTGCTGGTGGCTTTCTCGGCGATCATCCCGCTGATGACGGTCGTGAATTATTCGGTGCAGGACACGTTCGGCAACAACGTCTTCTTCTGGGCGGGCTCGGAATGGTTCGAGGAAATCCTGCATTCCGACCGGTTTTGGGAAGCGATGGGCCGCAACCTGGTCTTCTCGGCCATCATCCTCATCATCGAGATTCCACTCGGCATCTTCATCGCGCTCAACATGCCGAAGAAGGGCTGGGGCGTTCCGGTCTGCCTGGTGCTGATGGCGCTGCCGCTGCTCATTCCCTGGAACGTCGTCGGCACGATCTGGCAGGTGTTCGGCCGCGTCGATATCGGCCTGCTCGGATATACGCTGCGGGCGCTCGGCTTCAACTACAATTATGTCAACGACCCGTTCGACGCCTGGGTCACTGTCATCGTCATGGACGTCTGGCACTGGACGAGCCTCGTCGTCTTGCTCTGCTACGCAGGATTGGTCTCGATCCCCGACGCCTATTATCAGGCGGCCAAGATCGACGGAGCGTCGCGCTGGGCAATCTTCCGCTACATCCAGCTGCCGAAGATGAACCGCGTGCTGCTGATCGCGGTTCTGCTGCGCTTCATGGACAGTTTCATGATCTACACCGAACCGTTCGTCGTCACCGGCGGCGGGCCCGGTAACACCACCACTTTCCTGTCGATCGATCTGGTGAAGCTCGCCATCGGGGAGTTCAACCTTGGTGAAGCGGCGGCCATGTCGATCGTCTATTTCCTGATTATCATGCTCCTGTCCTGGGTGTTCTACACCGTCATGACAGCCTACGATGCGGAGCGGTGAGATGGCACGCCTCGAGGAAACCACGGCCAACGAACGAACGCTGATGCGGCAAACCCCCGCTACAGCGGAAGCGCAGACGGCGAACGCCACGCTGGCCCGCAAGATGCGGCGGCGGGGTGAGGAGTCACGGTTCTGGTGGCTGGTGCCGACGATCTATATCATCTTTCTGATGTTGCCGATCTACTGGCTGGTCAACATGAGCTTCAAGACCAACCAGGAGATTCTCGGCGCCTTCTCGCTTTGGCCGAGAAACCCGACGCTTGCCAACTACGCGGTCATTTTCAATGATCCGTCGTGGTACAGGGGCTACATCAACTCCATCATCTATGTGGTTATGAACACGGTGATTTCCGTGGCGGTGGCGCTTCCGGCAGCATATGCCTTCTCGCGCTACCGCTTCCTTGGCGACAAGCACCTGTTCTTCTGGCTGCTCACCAACCGCATGGCGCCACCAGCGGTGTTCGCGCTGCCGTTCTTCCAGCTCTATTCGGCTTTCGGCCTGATCGACACGCACGTCGCCGTGGCGCTGGCGCATTGCCTGTTCAACGTGCCGCTGGCGGTCTGGATTCTTGAAGGCTTCATGTCGGGCGTGCCGAAGGAAATCGACGAGACCGCCTATATCGACGGCTATTCCTTCCCGCGCTTCTTCCTGAAAATATTCATGCCGCTGATCGCGAGCGGAGTTGGCGTCGCGGCCTTCTTCTGCTTCATGTTCTCGTGGGTGGAGCTGCTGATCGCGCGGACGCTGACCACGACCGCCGCAAAACCGATCGCTGCGATCATGACGCGCACGGTTTCGGCCTCGGGCCTCGACTGGGGCGTGCTGGCCGCAGCCGGCGTGCTCACCATCATACCGGGCGCGCTCGTCATCTGGTTCGTGCGCAACTACATCGCGAAGGGCTTTGCCCTGGGGAGGGTGTGATGAAACGAACGCAAGAGTTCATGCGCAACACCATCGCCAAAGGCTTTGCCCTGGGGAGGGTTTGATTATGAGCTTCTCCTGGATGGCCTGGACCTGGCCGACCGCCGCCTTCTTCGGCACCATCTTCCTGCTGCTCTGCGGCATGGCGGTCTGGGAATACGCCTCGCCGGGCGGCAATCCGCGCATCGGCGTCTTACGCTTCGAGACGACGCGCGGCGATCGTCTCTTCCTATCGCTGCTTGGCAGCGCCTTTATCCATCTCGCTTGGCTGGGTCTTGTCGGACCCAATCTGTGGTGGGCTCTCGCTCTCTCCGTGGTCTACGCCATCGGCGTGTTCCGCTACGTATAGAGGGGGAAACTGTTGGAGCGGCCGCGTGCCGGCGGCTGCTCCAGATAGCACTTAGAACTGAACAGTGGAGGAAACACATGCGAAGGCAATTTCTGACGTCGACGACCGCCCTGGTCCTGCTCCTCGGAGCCGGCCAGGCCTATGCCGGAATGGACGAAGCAAAGGCGTTTCTCGACGCCGAGATCAAGGACCTGTCGACGCTCGACCGCGCCGGCCAGGAAGCAGAGATGCAGTGGTTTATCGATGCCGCGAAACCTTTCGCCGGCATGGACATCAAGGTGGTTTCGGAAACCATCACCACGCACGAATACGAGTCCAAGACGCTGGCCAAGGCGTTCACCGACATCACCGGCATCAAGATCACCCATGATCTGATCGGTGAAGGCGACGTCGTCGAAAAGCTGCAGACGCAGATGCAGTCGGGCGAAAACATCTACGACGCCTACATCAATGACTCCGACCTGATCGGCACGCACTGGCGCTACCAGCAGGCGCGCAGCCTGACCGACTGGATGGCCAATGAAGGCAAGGATGTCACCAACCCGAACATCGACATCGACGATTTCATCGGCAAGTCGTTCACCACGGCGCCGGACGGCAAGCTCTACCAGCTTCCCGACCAGCAGTTCGCCAACCTCTACTGGTTCCGCTACGACTGGTTCAACGACGAGAAGAACAAGGCCGACTTCAAGGCGAAGTACGGCTACGACCTCGGCGTTCCCGTCAACTGGTCGGCCTATGAGGACATTGCCGCCTTTTTCACCGGCCGCGAGATCGACGGCAAGAAGGTCTATGGCCACATGGATTACGGCAAGAAGGACCCATCGCTCGGCTGGCGCTTCACCGACGCCTGGCTGTCGATGGCGGGCAATGGCGACAAGGGTATTCCGAACGGGCGCCCGGTCGATGAATGGGGCATCAAAGTCAACGAGAAGTCGCAGCCGGTCGGCTCCTGCGTGACGCGCGGCGGCGATACCAACGGCCCGGCCGCCGTATATTCGATCGAAAAATACCTGGAGTGGCTGAAGGCCTATGCGCCGCCGGAAGCCCAGGGCATGACCTTCTCCGAATCCGGCCCGGTGCCGGCGCAGGGAGCGATTGCCCAGCAGATCTTCTGGTACACGGCCTTCACCGCCGACATGGTCAAGCCCGGTCCGGTGCTCAACGACGACGGCACGCCGAAATGGCGTATGGCCCCTTCGCCGCATGGCGTCTACTGGAAGGACGGCATGAAGCTCGGCTATCAGGACGCGGGTTCCTGGACGCTGATGAAGTCGACCCCGGACGATCGCGCCAAGGCCGCCTGGCTCTATGCGCAGTTTGTCACCTCGAAGACCGTGGACGTGAAGAAGAGCCATGTCGGCCTGACCTTCATCCGCGAATCGACGCTCCAGCATCCGAGCTTTACCGAACGCGCGCCGAAGCTCGGCGGCCTGATCGAGTTCTACCGCTCGCCGGCCCGCGTTCAGTGGACCCCGACCGGCACCAACGTTCCTGACTATCCGAAGCTGGCGCAGCTCTGGTGGCAGGCGATCGGCGACGCCTCGTCGGGCGCCAAAACCGCCCAGGAGGCGATGGACTCGCTCTGTGCCGAACAGGAAAAGGTGCTTGAGCGCCTTGAGCGCGCCGGCATCCAGGGCGATATCGGACCGAAACTCGCCGAGGAAAAGACCTTGGAGGAGTGGAATGCCGATGCCGTCGCCAAGGGCAATCTCGCGCCGCAGCTGAAGATCGAGCCGGAGAAGGACAAGCCGCAGACCATCAACTACGACGAGCTGGTCAAGAGCTGGAGCAACTGAGCATCGATCCGGGCGTCCGCGCCCGCATCGCAACAATCGGGGGAGGCGGCATCGTGCCGTCTCCCCTGTTTGCGCCAAGGGAGTGGCGCCAAGGGAGTGGCGCCGAGGGAGTGGGGCCGAGGGAGTGAGAATGAGTGGCTTTATCTTAGCAATCGACCAGGGGACGACATCAAGCCGGGCGATCCTTTTCGACGGTGAAATGAAGGTCGTGGGCAGCGGGCAGAAGGAATTTACCCAGCATTATCCGGCCTCCGGCTGGGTCGAGCACGATCCCGAGGAAATCTGGTCGAGTGTCGTGGCGACGGTGAAGGCTGCGCTGAACAGCGCCGGCCGCGATGCGTCGGATGTCGCGGCGATCGGCATCACCAACCAGCGCGAGACCGTCGTCATCTGGGACAGGGCGACCGGCAAGCCGATCCACAACGCGATTGTCTGGCAGGACCGCCGCACCGCGCAGCTGTGCCAGAAATTGAAGAAGCAGGGGTTGGAGAAGAAGTTCACGAAAAAGACCGGCCTGCTGCTCGATCCCTATTTCTCCGGCACCAAGATCGCCTGGATGCTGGACAAGGTGAAGGGCGCCAGAAAACGCGCCGAGAAGGGCGAATTGCTGGCCGGCACCATCGACAGCTTTCTGATCTGGCGGCTGACCGGCGGCAAGGTTCACGCCACCGACGCCACCAACGCTTCGCGAACGCTGGTCTACAACATCGAAAAGAATGTCTGGGACGACGAGCTTTTGGCCATTCTCGGCATACCGGGAAAAATGCTGCCGCAGGTGAAGGATTGCGCCGACGATTATGGAATCACAGAGAAAAGCCTGTTCGGCGCAGAGATAAGAATCCTCGGCGTGGCCGGCGACCAGCACGCGGCGACCATCGGCCAGGCCTGTTTCGAGCCGGGCATGATGAAGTCCACCTATGGCACCGGCTGCTTCGCGCTGCTCAACACCGGCAGCGATCTGGTGCGCTCGAAAAACCGGTTGTTGACGACCATTGCCTACAGGCTGAACGGCAAGACCACTTATGCGCTGGAAGGGTCGATCTTCATCGCAGGTGCTGCCGTGCAATGGCTGCGCGACGGCATTAAGGTGATCGGCAAGGCCGAGCAGAGCGGCGTGCTGGCAGCAAGCGCCGACCCGTCTCAAGAAGTGTATCTGGTGCCGGCTTTCGTCGGGCTTGGCGCGCCGCATTGGGACGCCGAAGCGCGCGGCGCCATCTTCGGGCTGACCCGCAATTCGGGCCCGGCGGAATTTGCCCGTGCCGCACTCGAATCCGTTGCGTTCCAGACGCGCGACCTGCTCGACGCGATGCGCAAGGATTGGAAGGGCGCGTCAGCGAAGACCGTTCTCAGGGTCGATGGCGGGATGGTGGCGTCGGACTGGACCTTGCAGCGGCTGGCCGACATCCTCGATGCGCCGGTCGACCGTCCAACAATCCTGGAGACGACGGCGCTCGGCGCGGCATGGCTGGCCGGCTCGAAGGCGGGTGTCTGGCCAAAGACAAGGGAATTCTCCAAGAGCTGGGCGCTTGAACGGCGGTTTCAGCCGGATATGAATGTTTCGGTCCGTTCCTCAAAGCTCGCCGGCTGGCGCGATGCCGTGCGCAGGACGCTGAGCACGCTGTAGATTGGTGCACCAAAAAGCCTGCGCCGTTGCCGGCGCAGGCTTTTCAACAACCCTTAATCAACTCTGCCCAGGGTCTATCAATAGGGCGAGATGCACTGCCGGCGGGGGCCGTAGTAAGGCTGATACGTGTTATCATATGCCCGGTAAGATCTGTAGCGGCTGTAGCACCACTCCACGTGCGCATCGCCCCGATAGATGCGGCGGGGCTGGTTTACGATTGCACTGGTGATAAGCGCGCCAGTGGCGAAGGCCGCCAGCGGGAACCAGAAGTCGTTGTAGCGACGATAGCCAGGACGATAGTAGCGATAGCCGCGATAGCCGCGCCAATACCTGAAATCGTCGTCGTTACGGGCGAAACGACGAAAATCGCGGCGGTCAAAATCGCGACGAGAAAAATCGCGGCGGAAATCGCGACGGGAGAAATCGCGGTCGAAACCACGCCTCCATCGTCTGTGTTCGACAGTCTGGACATCTGACGAGACATTCTGGCCTAGCGGCACATAGATGGGCTGGGCGTTGACGGGCACGATTTGTGCTACAGCGAATGACGCTGACAGCGCAGTCGCCAGCAAGCCCGACATGATCCTGTTCATGGTCTTCTCCTTGAACACGTCGTCCCTTGTAGCGATAAAAACGGGGATGTTGCGCAATTGTTCCGCGGAAAATAGCAAGCTGCTGATTTGTAACGCGTCTCGGCTTTCTGCGGGACGGCCGCTCGGCTTTGCCGACGCGTTTTGCGATGCGTCACGAGACCGCGAAAAGTCCGGCTTGCGAGTCCTCTTTTTCCGGTTGACCGTTCGACACACTCTCCCTATGTTCCGCGCAATTTCGAGGGCGGCATTCTGAGCCCGCGGGAGCGCGTAGCTCAGCCGGTAGAGCAACTGACTTTTAATCAGTAGGTCCAGGGTTCGAATCCCTGCGCGCTCACCATTGTTTCCCACGAAATTCAATTATTTAGGCTGGTCTGGTGGAGCGTCGCCAGAATCTGGGACTGCAAAGCCCTCGCGGCGCGCCTGTTCTGGGCGTCAAATGGCTGTCGAACGCAAAACGATGAAACAGGGCCATTCTCCTAGCCGCCCGCCCCATCGTCCATCATTGTGTTGGTCAGCGCCTCATAGGCCATGCTGCATGGCAGAGAACGCGGACAATCCTTTACGATGAGCACTGGCGCCACCGTAAGAATCGCGGCGACCAGGATTTGCAGGCAAAGATTGATGGCTCTCGCCCTCCTGCCGAACAACCCGGTCAAGAAAAAGTAAAGACCTTGGGCCATACAGGCCGCTGTCAGGCTGCCCAGAAGCGGTCTGGTCGCTCTTGCGAAGGGTGATATATACCCATCCGGAAAACCCAGCATGCTGAGTTCCCTAGACCATTGCAGGGCCAGCACAACGCTCAGCCCCGCCCAAAGAAGAGCGGTCGAACGAGTGAACAGCGTCTGCTTTTGGTTACCGCTCGGATGCTCACGGGATCATTGCCGCGACAAACGCGACCGGCAATAGCCGGATGAGGCGAGCATTGGGGCACGTTCTCCCAAGAATCATGTGCTGAGACATCCGGAAAACTTCGATCAAACCAGCGAAACATTGCCGCCGGCGTGACGCTCCAGCCGGCCGGCGAGGTCCAGTTCCAGCAGCACCATGAAAACCTGAGCGGGATGCAGACCGGTGTGGCGGATGATTTCGTCGACCGCCACCGGCGTTGGGCCGAGGGCTTCGATAACGCGGGCGCGGTCGTCTTCGCCGGGTGGCGGTGTTGCCGAAAAGTCGGGCGGCTCTCCAAGTGGCGCCGTCCTTGGTGCCAGTGAGCCGACCAGCGGCGCGATCGCACCGGTAATGTCCGAAGCCTCGGTGACAAGCGTGGCGCCGTCCTTGAGCAAGGCGTTGGTGCCGGCGGCGCGCGGATCGAGCGGCGAGCCGGGCACGGCGAAGACCAGCCGGCCCATTTCGCCGGCAAGCCTGGCGCTGATCAGCGAGCCGGAGCGTTGCGCCGCCTCGACCACGACCAGCCCCAATGCCGCGCCGGCGACAAGGCGGTTGCGGCGTGGAAAGTCCTGGGCACGCGGCTGCCAGCCGAACGGCATTTCCGAAATGATGGCGCCGCCGCGCTCGGCAATCTCGTTGCACAGTGCGGCATTCTCGGGCGGGTAGGGCAAGTCGAGGCCGCCGGCCAGCACACCGATCGTGCCTGACGCAAGGCTGCCCTGATGTGCTGCCGTGTCGATGCCGCGCGCCAGGCCGGAGACGATGCCGTAGCCGTCGCGGCCGAGTTCGGCGGCGAGCGTTCGCGCCATCTTGATACCGGCCAACGAGGCGTTGCGGGCGCCGACGATGGCAACCGCCGGCAGCCGGAACACCGCGCCTTCGCCCTTGAC
The DNA here is from genome assembly GCA_004020315.1 of Mesorhizobium sp. Lineage (GTDB taxonomy): Bacteria > Pseudomonadota > Alphaproteobacteria > Rhizobiales > Rhizobiaceae > Mesorhizobium. Next base: position 26,572 of record SAQG01000015.1, on the reverse strand, counting down.
CGCGAGCAGCGGCGGCGGATGGTCCATGCTTCTCATCAACGACGGATAGTCGGCCTCGCCGATGCCAACGAAGCGGGCCCCGGCCCGCCGTGCTGTCTCCAGTTCCGCCTCGACCTCGGCCATCGACGGGATGCGGACGATTTTTCTGGCGCCGCCCGAAATCATCAGCTCGGGCAGCATCTCAAGCGCCGTCTCGGCCGAGCCGAAGCGGTTGATCAGGTCGCGAAAGGTGGCCGGGCCGACATTCGGCGTGCGGATCAATCGAAGCCAGCTCAACCGCTGCCGGTCGCTGAGCCGCGGCCCGGCGGCGCGCGGGTTCACTCCCTGGCCCCGATCTTGCCCTCGGTGCCAGCCAGCAGCCGGGCAATGTTGGCCCGGTGTTTTATAATGACGATCAGGCTCATCAGTGCGAACAACCCGGCAATCTGCGGCGTGCTGAGGACATAGAGGGCGATCGGCACGACGACTGCCGCCGTCAGCGCTGCGAGCGAGGAGAAGCGGAACAGGAAGGCAACGGCCAGCCAGACGACGGCGAAGATCAGCGCCACCTGCCAGGCAAGGGCGATCAGCACGCCTAGATAGGTGGCGACCCCCTTGCCGCCCCTAAAACCGAGCCAGACCGGAAAGAGATGGCCGAAAAACGCGCCGAGGCCGGCCCAGGCCCCGAGTTCCGGTGCAAAGCGACCGGCGATCAGCACGGCCGCCGTGCCTTTCAGCGCGTCGAGCAGCAGCGTGGCGGCGGCCAGGCCCTTGTTGCCGGTGCGCAGCACATTGGTGGCACCGATGTTGCCGGAGCCGATGTTGCGGACATCGCCAAGACCGGCGGCACGGGTGATCAGGAGCCCGAACGGGATCGAGCCGAGCAGATAGCCGAACACCAGCGCCAACACGATGCCGTAAGCCATTGTTCCCCCAGATATGCCCTAGGCTGAAAACACTGTGCGGCCCGCCACCATTGTTTGCAAGACCTTGCCCTGCAGCCGCGCGCCTTCGAAACAGGTGTTTTTCGAGCGCGAACGGATGCCGCGTTCGCTGACGACCCATGGCTCGTCGAGATCGACCAGCGCAAGATCGGCGACCGCGCCCGGCTTCAGCGTGCCGCCGGGCAAGCCGAACAGTCTTGCCGGCGCGGTGGACAACGTCTCAACCAATCTAGGCAGCGTCACGTCGCCATTGTGATAGAGCCGCAGCGCCGCACCCAGCAGCGTTTCGAGTCCGATGGCACCGGTCGCCGCGTCGGCGAACGGCAGGCGCTTGGTGTCGACGTCCTGCGGATCGTGCGAGGAGACGATGATGTCGATCGTGCCGTCCTTGACCGCCTCGATCATCGCCAGCCGGTCTTCCTCGGCGCGCAGCGGCGGTGTCAGCCGGAAGAAGGTGCGGTATTCGCCGACGTCGTTCTCGTTAAGCGACAGATTGTGGATCGACACGCCTGAGGTGACATTCGCGCCGTCGGCCTTCGCCCGCGTTACCGCGTTTGCCGCCATGGCCGTCGAAATCTTGGCCGCGTGATAGGCGCCCCCGGTCAGCCGCGCCAGCGCAAGATCACGTTCCAGAGGAATAGACTCGGCCTCGCGCGGAATGCCGGCAAGGCCGAGCCAGCTGGCATAGAGGCCTTCGTTCATGACGCCGGACGAGGCGAGGTCGGCGTCTTGGGTTTCATGCGCGATCACGCCGCCGAAATCGCGCGCATAGGTCAGCGCGCGGCGCATCACCAGTGCGCTGGCGATAGTGTGCCGCCCGTCAGTGAAGGCGACCGCGCCGGCCTCGCGCAGGAGGCCGAATTCGGTCATCTCGCGGCCTTCGAGGCCCTTGGTGATCGCCGCCGCCGGAAAGATGTTGACGATGGCCGTATCCTTGGCGGTGCGCAGCACAAATTCGACCAGCGCGACATTGTCGATCACCGGGTCGGTGTCCGGCATCATGACGATGGAAGTGACGCCGCCGGCGGCCGCCGCCATACTGGCCGAAGCGATGGTTTCGCGGTGCTCGCCGCCCGGTTCACCGATGAAGACGCGCGCATCGATCAGGCCGGGGATAACAGCCTTGCCGGCGCAGTCGATGACGGTAGCATCTTGCGGAGTGCCCTGGTTCAAGGCCGACTTGCCGGCAGCGACGATCTTGCGGCCCTCGACAATGACCGTGCCGACCTCGTCGATGCCGCGCGACGGATCGACGATGCGGGCCCGACTGAAGACTGTGGTGCTCATCGGACAACTTCGCGGTTGCGGCGGGGATCGAGCAGCGCTTCCATCACAGCCATGCGCACGGCAACACCCATTTCCACCTGTTCCTGGATGACGCTCTGCGGACCGTCGGCGATTTCCGAAGCGATCTCGACGCCGCGGTTCATCGGGCCGGGATGCATGACCAGAGCGCCGTCCTTGGCCGCCTTCAGCTTCTCGGCATCGAGGCCGAAATAGTGGAAGTATTCGCGCACCGAAGGTACGAAGGCGCCTTCCATCCGCTCGCGCTGCAGCCGCAGCATCATCACCACATCCGCGTCCTTGAGCCCTTCGGCCATCGAACGGGTGACGATCACGCCCATTTTCTCGATGCCTGCAGGTAGAAGCGTCGACGGCGCCACGACGCGGACCTGGGCGCCGAGCGCGTTGAGCAGCATGATGTTGGAACGCGCCACGCGCGAATGCAGGATGTCGCCGCAGATCGCCACGATCAGCTTCGACAGCGGGCCTCTGGCGCGGCGGATGGTCAGCGCGTCGAGCAGCGCCTGCGTCGGGTGCTCATGGGCGCCGTCGCCGGCATTGATCACCGAGCAGCCGACCTTTTGCGCCAGCAGGGCGGCGGCACCCGCCGACTGGTGGCGGATGATCAGGATGTCGGGACGCATGGCGTTCAGCGTCATCGCCGTGTCGATCAGCGTCTCGCCCTTCTTCACCGAAGAGCTTGCCACCGACATGTTCATGACGTCGGCGCCGAGCCGTTTTCCGGCCAGCTCGAACGACGATTGCGTGCGGGTCGAAGCTTCGTAGAAGAGATTGATCTGGGTGCGGCCGCGCAGCGTCGAGGTCTTCTTCTCCGACTGCCGCGAGATCGCGACCGACCGGTCCGCCCTGTCGAGCAAAAGCTCGATGTCGGCGGGGGAAAGATCGCGGATGCCCAGAAGATGGCGGTGGGGATAGAGTGGCAGGGACGAAGCGTCGGTCATCTCAAGGCGCTGCTATAGGGTGGAGGACCTTTGGCTGCAAGCACCAGCTTTGGATTGCGGCCTTTCTCCCCGGTATTTTCGTCGCGCGCGTCGCGCGGCTTGGGCTATAAACCGCTGATGGCTTCGGATTCGTGGCCTTGTGATGATAAGGACAATGCGTGACCGACGACGTGACGAACCAGCCGCCGCCGCTGGCAGGCGGCAACGCCTGGCGGGGCGATCCGTTGCTGATCCAGCTTGCCGAGCGTTTTTCCGATCCGGTGCGCAAAGATCTCGATGGGCTTGGCCGTTTCGTGCTGACGCAGGAGGCGCAGGAGCTGGCCCGCCTCGCCAATGTAGAGACGCCGAAGCTCAGGACCCATGACCGGCAGGGCCGGCGCATCGATCTGGTCGAGTTCCATCCAGCCTATCATGCGCTGATGCGCCGGTCGGTGGCGAACGGGCTGCATTCGTCGGTCTGGGAAAATGGCGATGCCGAGATCGGCCGCCGGCATCAGGTGCGCGCCGCCCGTTTCTACCTGACGGCCGAGCTCGAAACCGGGCATCTCTGTCCCATCACCATGACCAGCGCATCGCTGGCTGCGCTGATGGCAAGCCCGAAGCTGTTTCGTGAATGGGCGCCGCGTGTGACGACACGCAAATACGACCACAGCCAGAAGCCGCCGGTCGAAAAGACCGGGCTGACGCTCGGCATGGGTATGACGGAGAAGCAGGGCGGCACCGACGTGCGCGCCAACGTCACCAGGGCCGAGCGGGCCGGCGGCAGCTTCTATCGGCTGACCGGCCACAAATGGTTCATGTCGGCGCCGATGTCGGATGCGTTCCTGGTGCTTGGACAGGCGCCGGAAGGACTTTCGTGCTTTCTCGTTCCCCGCATTCTCGGCGATGGTTCGGGCAACGGCTTCCGCTTCCAGCGGCTGAAGGACAAGCTCGGCAACCGCTCTAACGCCTCGTCCGAAGTGGAGTTCGTCAACGCCATCGGCGAGATGGTCGGCGAGCCAGGGGCAGGCGTCAAAACGATCATGGACATGGTGACGCTGACCCGGCTCGACTGCGCGATCGCCTCGTCGGCGATCATGCGTGCCGGGCTGGCCGAGGCCGTCCACCACAGCCGTCACCGTCAGGTGTTTGGAACCAATCTGATCGAGCAGCCGCTGATGCAGCGCGTGCTGGCCGACATGGCCCTCGACGTCGCTGCCGCCACCGCGCTGTCATTCCGACTGGCGCGCTCCTTCGACGAGGCGGCCGGCGACCGCGGCGAGGCGGCCTTTGCTCGCGCCATGACGCCGGTCGTCAAATACTGGGTCTGCAAGATTGCACCACCGCTGCTCTACGAGGCGATGGAATCGCTCGGCGGCAATGGCTATGTCGAGGAGGCGCCGCTCGCCCGCTACTATCGCGAAGCTCCGGTCAACGCGATCTGGGAGGGATCCGGCAACGTCATGGCGCTCGACGTGCTGCGCGTGCTCGGCCGCGCCCCCGGCCTGTTCGAGGAGGTGCTGGCCGGCATCGATCGCGATCTCGGCGCCGGCGGACGCGGCACCGTCGGTGTGCTCAAAGCGGCAATGCAAGTCGCGGCAACCGACGAGGGCTCGGCCCGTCTGCTCACCGAACAACTGGCGCTGTCGGCGGCGGCCGCGGAGCTTCGCAGGCTGGGGGCAGGGCGGATCGCCGACGCCTTCGTCGAGACGCGCCTCGCCGGCCAGTGGCGCAACACCTATGGCATGCTCGATTCACGCCATGACGCGCGTATGATTATCGATACGCTCTATCCGCCGGTCACCTGAAAACGGACTCCGGGAAGGTTTCCCGTCGTCTGTCGCGCCGCTGTGGATGACCGTTAACCTTAACAAATGGTTTCCGTTGCGGTGGCGGGCCACAGAGCCCACTGTCCTGTTCACCGAAGCAGGAACGCCATGCGGTACATATTGAGCTCCTTTCTGGCCTTGCACTGGGCGGTGGTTTTCGCCCTGCTGGCGTTCATCTGCATCGACGGGAATCGCGGTGTTGCGGCAGCGCTTGGCGTGCTCGGCGTCGCCGTCCAGAACACCCGCTTCGTCGACCTCGAAAACGCCGTCGTCGTGGCACCGCTTGCCATAGCGCTGCTTGTCGTCGCGGTGCTGTTCTGCTGGGCCTTTGTCGAGACTCTGTTTAACGACCCGACAAATCCGGACGCTACCGACAGCGTCGTGCGGGTCGCCTTCATGTCCGCCTCCGGCGTACTGTCGCTGATCGTCGTCGGCGGCGCAACGCAGGGCGTCAACGGGCTGTTCATGGCTGTCGCGGTGCAATTGGCGGCACTGCTGGCGTCCTATGTCGCCATGCTCGCAGAGCGGCGGTCGGCCCTTGCCGCAGCGGTTCCGGGCACCGGTGAAATCCGCGACGCCGCCCATGTGATGGCGAAGGCGGCGGCGCACAACTCGGCGCTCTCGCGCATTTCCGGACGTCCGGGCACAAACTTGAGGGCGGACACAAACTTGAGGGATGGCCGCTGATGCGCACCTTATTCGCGCTATGGGCGGCGCCGCTCGCCCTGTTCTGGGGCTGGTTCTTCCTGTCGCTCAACGACATCAATTTCGGCTACGTCATGCTGAGCCGCCAATTGCATGACCTCGTCTTCCAGCTCTATGGGGAAATGCTTGGCCTTGATCCGGCGCTCATTCCCGGCATGGTGGCAAAGGCCTGCATCCTCGACAGTCTGCTGCTCGTGGCGTTTTGGGCGTTTCGCCGCCGCCGGGTGATCGGTGGCTGGATCAGGATAATGCGCGACCGCTATTTCGACCAGGCGCCGACGCCGAGCGCCTGAAGCCGGTCGAGGACGCCCTGCAGAATAAAGGCCGCCGCGGCCGAATCGATCTTGCCGGCGCGTTTGCGGCGTGAAAAATCCATCTCGATCAACGTCCGCTCGGCCGCTACCGTCGACAGCCGCTCGTCCCACAAAACGAAGGGCAGGTCGGTCACACCAGCCATGTTGCGGGCGAAGGCGCGGGATTTCTGGGCGCGCGGGCCTTCCGACCCGTCCATGTTGACCGGCAAGCCGAGCACCACGGCACCGACATTCTCTTTCTGCAGCAAGGCGAGCAGCGTTGCGGCATCCAGCGAGAATTTCCTGCGCATAATGACGGGGCGCGGATGGGCGAAGGCAAAGCCCCGGTCGGAAACCGCCACGCCAATCGTCTTGTCGCCGAGATCGAGCCCGGCCAGCGTCTTGCCGCCGCTGAGCCGCGCCGGCAACTCTTCGATGGTGATAATGCTCAACGGCTTTCCTTGGACTACTACACGCCGCAAAAGACGCTGTGGGACTTTAATTTCACTGCCGGCGTTCTATCCTTTGGCGAAGCAAAAATCGAGGAAGGCATTCATGAAACTGACCTGGTACGGACATTCCGCATTTCGCATCGAAATCGCTGACGCGAAAATCCTCATCGATCCCTATCTGGTCGGCAATCCGTCATGGACGGGCGGCTGGGAAGAGCCGGCGGAAGGGGTCACGCATGTCCTTTTGACCCATGGCCATAGCGACCACATCAGCGGTGCGCTGGAAGTGCTTGGGAAAAGCGGCGCCACGCTGGTCGCCAATTTCGAAGTCTGCATGTATCTGGTCGGCAAGGGCGCCAGCGACAAGAAGATCAATCCCGGCAATATCGGCGGCACGATCGATTGCGGCGGTTTCACCACCACCTTCGTCCAGGCGCTGCATTCATCGTCGTTCCCAGGTGACAATGACCAGAACACCTATCTCGGCAATCCAGGCGGCCTCGTCCTGCATTTTCCGGAAGACAAGACGCTCTATCATATGGGCGACACCGATATCTTTTCCGACATGGCGCTGATCAACGAATTGCATGAGCCAAAGATCGGCATCGTGCCGGTCGGCGACCGCTTCACCATGGGTGGCGCGGTGGCAGCCCTTGCCTGCCGGCGTTACTTTCAGTTCGAGACGGTCATTCCCAGTCACTTCGGCACGTTCCCGATCATCGACCAGACCGCCGACAAGTTTGTAGCGGGAATGGACGGATCGGAGGTGAAGGTGGCATTGCCGAACATTGGCGAGACGATCACCTTGTAGAGGATGCCGAGAGCAGCAAGAGCGGCAGCTACTTCCTCTGCGGCGGTGTGGCCCTGCCAGACATCTTCCGGCCCGGTTCTCGGCACGATGCATGTTGCGCGGCACGCGCCGCGCCGCTATAGCGCGGGCTGGTTTTCCCGAGGCACAACAAACATGTCCGTTGATCTTCAGACTGTGAAGCGCGTCGCGCGTCTCGCCCGTATTGCGGTGAGCGAGGAGGATGCCGAGCGCATGACCGGCGAGTTGAATGCCATTCTCGGTTTTGTCGAGCAATTGAACCAGGTCGACGTCTCCGGCGTCGAGCCGATGACTTCGGTGATCCCGATGGCGATGAAGAAGCGCCCGGACGTCGTCACCGACGGCAGCAAGGCGGCCGACATCGTCGCCAACGCACCGGCCACCGAAGAGAACTTCTTCCTCGTTCCGAAGGTCGTGGAGTAGCGGGCCGATGGGAATCGAGATCGCCATCGAGACGCCGCTGCAGGACGATGTGCGCGGGCTGGTTAAGGAGCTCAACGACACGCTGCTGGAACTGACGCCGCCGGAGCACTGCTATCACATGACCGTCGAACAGATGGCCGACAACGACACAACCGTTTTCATCGCTCGCGACAACGGCCTCGCCGTCGGCTGCGGCGCGCTGAAGCGCCACGACGGCGCCGTCGGCGAGGTCAAGCGCATGTATACGCGGCCTTCGCATCGTGGACACAAGATCGGCGCCAAGATCGTCGAGCGGATCGAAGCGCTGGCTCGTAATGAAGGGCTGAAGCGATTGGTGCTGGAGACGGGCGACCGCCATCCGGCTGCGTGGACCGTCTATGAACGCGCCGGATTTTCGCGCTGCGGCCCGGTGCTGGACTATCCCGATTCCGAGTGGTCGGTGTTTTACGAAAAGAGCCTTGCCTGATGAGCGACTTGACCCACCTGACGATTTCGCAGGCCCGCACCAAGCTGCGCGCCAAGGAAATCACCGCAACCGAGATCACCGAAGCCTATCTGTCGGCGATCGAGCGGGCCAATCCGACACTTAACGCCTATGTCGTCGTTACCGATGACAAGGCGCGCGACATGGCCAAGGCCTCGGACGCGAAGCTGGCGAAGGGCGAGGGCGGGTCGCTCGAAGGCATACCGCTCGGGATTAAGGACCTGTTCGGCACCGAAGGCATCCACACCCAGGCCTGCAGCCATGTGCTGGATGGGTTCAAGCCGCACTACGAATCGACCGTCACTGCCAATCTGTGGGCTGACGGCGCCGTCATGCTCGGCAAGCTCAACATGGACGAGTTCGCTATGGGCTCGTCCAACGAGACCTCCTACTACGGCCCCGTCGTCAATCCGTGGCGGCGATCGCGCCTCGACACGGTGGTGATGCCGACCACGCATCAGGGCGATGGCGGTTTCGTCTCGGCCGGTGGCACCAGGACCGCGCGCACGCTGGACAACGCCCAGCTCGTGCCGGGCGGCTCTTCGGGTGGCTCGGCCTCCGCCGTTTCGGCGCTCCTGTGTGCCGGCGCCACCGCCACCGACACCGGCGGTTCGATCCGCCAGCCTGCAGCCTTCACCGGCACGGTCGGCATCAAGCCGACCTACGGCCGCTGCTCGCGCTGGGGCATTGTCGCCTTCGCTTCGTCGCTCGACCAGGCCGGTCCGATCGCCCGCGACGTGCGTGACGCCGCGATCCTCTTGAAATCGATGGCCTCGGTCGATCCGAAGGACACCACCTCGGTCGACCGGCCGGTGCCGGATTACGAGGCGGCGATCGGCAAGCCGATCAGGGGCATGAAGGTCGGCATTCCCAGGGAATACCGCGTCGACGGCATGCCCGAGGAGATCGAGGCGCTGTGGCAGCAAGGTATTGCCTGGCTGAAAGACGCCGGCGCCGAGATCGTCGACATTTCGCTTCCGCATACCAAATACGCGCTGCCGGCCTACTACATCGTCGCGCCCGCCGAAGCCTCGTCGAACCTCGCTCGCTATGACGGCGTCCGCTATGGATTGCGCGTGCCGGGCAAGGACATCGTCGACATGTACGAGAAGACCCGCGCCGCCGGCTTCGGCCGTGAAGTCAAGCGCCGCATCATGATCGGCACCTATGTCCTCTCCGCCGGCTACTACGATGCCTACTATCTGCAGGCGCAGAAGGTGCGGAATCTCATCAAGCGGGATTTCGAAAATGCATTCGCGGCCGGCGTCGATGTCATCCTGACACCGGCAACGCCGTCGGCGGCCTTCGGCATCGCCGACGAGGACATGGCCGCCGACCCGGTCAAGATGTACCTCAATGACATCTTCACGGTGACGGTGAACATGGCTGGACTGCCGGGCATCGCCGTGCCTGCAGGGCTGGACGCCAAGGGCCTTCCGCTCGGCCTGCAGCTGATCGGCCGGCCCTTCGACGAGGAAACTTTGTTCCAGACCGCCCATGTCATCGAACAGGCGGCGGGCACGTTCCAGCCGGAAAAGTGGTGGTAGTGTCGTCTCCCATCTGAAGGGGTGAGGGATGTTCTACTATCTTTCCAAGGTATTTTGGCTCCTCGTCCAGCCGTTGAATCTAGCGATCATCCTGCTGCTGGTCGCGTTGCTTGCTGCCTTGGTCGGGCGTAAAAAGCTGTTTGCTACCGGCAGCGGGCTGGCTTTTCTCATCCTCGCCCTCTCGACCTGGACCTCGCTCGGCGCACTGATGCTCAACCCGCTCGAAGCGCGGTTTCCGCGCCCGCCGCTGCCGGAAAAGGTCGATGGCATCGTCGTGCTGGGGGGCGGCATGGAGGGCGCCGTCAATTTCGCGCGTGGTGGCTATGAACTGAGTGCAAGCGGCGATCGGATGGTCGCGACGGCCGTGCTGGCACGGCATTTTCCGACAGCGAAAGTCGTCATCTCAGGGGGCACCATCGCAATGATCGGCGAAGGCGAGGGCGATGCAGAGACGGCGCCGCGTCTGTTCGCCGCGCTTGGTGTGACGGCCGATCGGCTGATCCTCGAGAAAAAATCCCGCAACACCTACGAGAACGCCGTCTTCACCCGCGAACTGGTCACCCCGAAACCGGGCGAGACCTGGCTGCTGGTGACCTCGGCCTTCCACATGCCGCGCGCCAAGGCGCTGTTCGACAAGGCCGGCTTTGCCACCGTTCCTTGGCCGGTCGATTACCGCACCTCTGGCAAGGAAGGCATCGGCCTGTTCCGCGACGATCCCTTCGGTTCGCTGCAGACCACCAGCACGGCGGTCCGTGAATGGATAGGGCTCGTCGCCTACTGGCTGTCGGGCCGCATCGATCGGCTTTTCCCCGGACCGGGTGTTGGTCCGGGCGGCTGACCGATCACGGCTTGCCGCGCCGCCGAGAAGAACTGGCGACGCACCAGAACCGCCAGCAAAAGCAGCGTCGACAGCACGAACACCACTGGGTCGACGAACCAGCCGAGATAGCCGATCGAGAAGAACACGCCGCGCAGGCCGGAATTGAAGTGTTTTCCGGCCAGCATGTTCATGCGCGCCGCACGCCATACCGCCGTCTCGCTAACCGGGTTGCGTGAAGCCTCGCCATGCGGGATCGGCACCGCACCGATCAGGATCGAGCAGTAGTTGAACAGCCGGTAGGCCCAGCCGAACTTGAAAAAGGAATAAGCAAGGATCAGCACCAATCCGAACACCTTCATCTGAAAGGCGGTGCGGGACGATGTCGCGCCGAGCGGCAGGTTACTCAGCACCGAAATAACCTGATCGGAGGCGCCGAGCAGGGCAAAACAGCCGCCGATCGCAATCAGCGAACTGGAAGCGAAGAAGGCGGTTCCCTGCTGAAGGCCTGCCATGATGGCAGTGTCGACAATGCGGATCTCGCGTTCGGCCATGGTCCGCATCCAGGCTTCACGCTGGGCGTTCATCGCCGTCGTCAGCGACATGCGGCTGACCAGCTTTCCGTCGGAGGCCAGCGTATGCAGCACCCATACGAAAAGGAAGAAGGCTAGCGCCACGAGGTCTGCCGTCGACAAATGGAAGGAATCGCCCATGCGACCCTTTTACCACAAGCCGTGGCGTCGCTTTGATGGCGGAACGCAACGATGTCGCTGCCGGAGCAAACAAGGTCGGCAGGTGCAGCGCCGCGATCATCGAAAGAGCGGAAACATCACAGGAATTCCTATATGTAAATTCCAATAGGAGAGAGCGGCGCGTGTTCCTTTCGGTTTTCGACCTGTTCAAGATCGGCATTGGACCATCGAGTTCGCACACGATGGGACCGATGACGGCTGCGCGCCGTTTTCTCGACGAGGTCGCGGGAGATGACTGGCCACGCCCGGCCGGCGCCAAGGTCGACCGCGTCGCCGCCAGCCTGCACGGCTCGCTTGCCTATACCGGCATCGGCCATGGTTCAGATCGCGCCGTCGTGCTCGGGCTTGCCGGCCAGACGCCGCAGACGGTGGACCCCGATGAGGCGGACAGCATCGTCGACCGTATCGCCGCCGACAAGCGGATTTCGCCGCCCGGCCATCCGTCCTACCGCTTCGATCCGGCCACGGATCTGGTGCTGGATCGCAAGACGCCGCTTTCCGGCCACGCCAACGGCATGGCTTTCTCCGCCTATGATGCCGACGACCGCCTGCTGCTCAAGCGCATTTACTATTCGATCGGCGGCGGCTTCGTGGTTTCCGAGGAAGAGCTGCAGCGGATGAAGGCGAAGGGCTCGGTGACAACGGAAGGCAAGAAGGTTCCATACCCCTTCAAGAATGCCGTCGAGATGCTGTCGATGGCTGCGAAAAGCGGTCTTTCCATCGCCGATATGAAGCGCGTCAACGAAGAGACGCTGATGCCGCGCGAGGAACTTGACGCCGGCCTCGACGGTATCTGGAGCGCCATGAAAAGCTGCATCGAGCGTGGCCTGTCGCAGGACGGCATCATGCCGGGCGGACTGAAGGTGCGCCGCCGCGCGCGAATGTTGCACGACAAGCTGCAGGAACAGTGGCGGCAGAACCGGCCCAATCCGCTGCTCGCCAACGACTGGCTGTCGATCTATGCCATGGCGGTGAACGAGGAGAACGCCGCCGGCGGGCGCGTCGTCACCGCGCCGACCAATGGTGCTGCAGGTACGCTGCCCGCGGTGCTGCGCTATTGGCTGCATTTCCATCCCGAGGCCGACCAGCCAAGCATCCGCGATTTCCTGCTGACCGCAGCGGCGATCGGCGGCATCATTAAGACCAACGCTTCGATCTCGGGCGCCGAAGTCGGCTGCCAGGGCGAAGTCGGTTCTGCCTCGGCGATGGCGGCGGCGGGGCTGTGCGCCGTGATGGGCGGCACGCCCGAGCAGGTTGAGAACGCCGCCGAGATCGCGCTTGAACATCATCTCGGCATGACCTGCGATCCGGTCGGCGGGCTGGTGCAGGTGCCTTGCATCGAGCGCAACGCGCTCGGCGCCGTCAAGGCCGTGACTGCTGCTTCGCTGGCCATCAAGGGCGACGGCGTTCACTTCGTGCCGCTCGATGCCGCGATCGAGACCATGCGCCAGACCGGCCTCGACATGAACGAGAAATACAAGGAAACCAGCCTTGGCGGACTGGCCGTCAATATCGTGGAATGCTGAGCCAAAACCTGGCACTGTGGAGACAGCACTGTGGAGACAGCATTGCGAAGACTGGCACTGTGGAGGAAGACTGGCACTGTGGAGGAAGACTGGCACTGTGGAGAAAGTCGACCAGGCCGTTGACGCCTTCGCGTGCCGGACTAAACCTTAATCCATGTCTCTCAATCTCATAAAGCTCTGCGTTGGCTGCGACAGCGTCGAGGACCTCGAAGAGTGGATCGCCTTCCGCCTCGACGAAAGGCGGCGCGCCGGTGAACCGGTCGAGCATTACCACACCACCCGCATGATGCCGACGCGCGGCGCCGAGGTCACCGATGGCGGTTCCCTCTACTGGGTGATCAAGGGCAATGTGCAATGCCGCCAGTTGATCACGGAAATCCGTCCTTTCACCGATGACGAGGGCATCGGCCGCTGTCACCTGATGCTCGATCCCGCGGTCGTGCGCACCGAATGGCAGCCGCGCCGCGCCTTTCAAGGCTGGCGCTACCTGAAACCCTCGGACGCACCGGCCGATCTCGGCAAGGGCAAAACCGGACTGGTCGAGATACCGCCGAAACTCAGGCGCGAGCTTGCCGATCTCGGCCTTCTCTAGCAAGGCCCTAAAATTCAAAGCTGCCGTGATCGCTGGCCCTCCAGGTCGCCTCATACTGGGCTTGCAAGCTGTGCGACAACGCCACATCTTGAATGTCATGAGCGACAAGAAGCAGCCCGTGCCCGCAAAGGCCAATCCTGCGCCGGTCGAGTCCCAATCGAGCACCGGCGAGATCGACGCCTTTATCCGTCAGGCAAGGACGCTCGCTGCATCCGCGACCGGTTCCGGCAGGCTGATTCTCTCACTCGACGCGACGATGAGTCGCCAGCCGACCTGGGATCTCGCCTGTGCGCTGCAGGGCGAGATGTTCGACGCCGTCGGCAAGGCCGGGGCGCTCAAGGTTCAACTGGTTTATTTTCGTGGTCTTGGCGAATGCCGCTCATCCGCATTCGTCACCGATACGGAGGCACTGAAACAGTTGATGACGCGGATCGAATGCCGCAGCGGACACACCCAGATCGGCAAGGTACTCGCCCATGCGCTGAAACAGACGGCGGCGGCCAAGGTCAACGCGCTGGTCTATATCGGCGATGCGATGGAAGAAAACATCGACGATCTGGCGGAAAAGGCCGGCAGCCTCGGCCTGCACGGTGTTCCTGTCTTCGTCTTTCAGGAGGGCCATGATGCCGCCGCGGAAAAGGCGTTCAAGGAAATTGCGCGGCTGTCCAAAGGGGCTTGGTTCCGATTTGATCGGCGGGCCGCCGCAACCCTGGCCAGCCTGCTATCGGCGGTCGCCGTGTTTGCAACGGGCGGGCTGAAGGCTCTGGAGGCCAGGGGCAGGCCGGAAGACCGGCTGATGATCGAGCATCTGCGGAGCGGCAGGAAATGATGAGCGCGATTATCGCATTCGTGGCGTTGCTTTTGGTGGTGCTCGGCGTGGCCACGGTCTTTCTCCGCGCCGACCCCGCAAGGCTCGCAAGCGGGATGAGAACGCTTGGGCCCGTCCTGCTGGCGCTGATCGGCGTCGCCGTGCTTCTGGTCGGACGCGAAGGCATCGGCGGCTTGATCCTGTCGACGGCGCTCGCCTGGTATGGCTCGATGCGGATGAAGCGGCCGACGGCGAAACTGGAGCCGGGCAAGCATTCGACGGTGCGCACCGCGGCACTCGAAATGGAGCTTGATCACGATACCGGCAATCTGGAGGGGCTCGTGCTCGCCGGCCGCCATGAAGGCAAGATGCTAGGCACGATGAGCCTTGCGGAATTGCAGCAGCTTTATCGCGAACTCCCCGGCGACCCGGAGAGTCGCCAGTTGCTAGAGACGTATCTTGACGGCAGATTTCCCATCTGGCGCAAAGACGCTGAGGCGAATGGTGGCGACGGGCTGGGTGTTTCGCCAGGTTCGGGCGCCATGACTAAGGAGGAGGCCTATAAGATCCTTGGTCTTGAAGCGGGGGCCGCCGCGGCGGATGTCCGCAAGGCGCACCGCCGCCTGATGCAGCGCTTGCACCCCGATATCGGCGGCACTTCTTTTCTGGCGGCGCGGATCAACGAAGCCAAGGACGTCTTGCTCTCCAATCACAACTAGTCTCCTTCGACGCAGAATTTTCCGGGAGATGTTTTCGACGCCGCCTACTGCTGGACGGCGTAGCACTGGATTTTCTTTTTCTTCAGAGCGTTGCAGGCTTTCCAGGCAGCGTTCTTCGAACCGAAGCCGAACCGGGCGCGGTAGTAGGTGACGCCGTCCTTTTCGAAGGCGACGGTGAAGCCCACAGCATCGGCCAAGACCGAAGGCGCCTGCCTGCTCGTCTGGTCCAGAAGAGCCTGGGCTTCGGACTGTTTTGGCGAAGAGGCGACCTGGACTGCCCAGCCGGACGGCACCGATGCCGTGTTGACGGGATCGACCGCCGCCGGTTCGGCGTAGGCTGCCGCGACCCGTGCGGTCGCCACATCGTCCGCCGTGGCCGCGGCCACTGTGTTGACCTTCTTGGCCGGAGAGACGGGCCTGGTCTGGACGACGGGGGTGGTTTCTTCAACCACGGGCTCGGTTTTCTCAACAAGGGAGGCAATGGCATCGTCGTCCGGCCTGCTGTCCGGCATCGGCGCGTCGCGCTTGGGCAGGAACACTTTTGCCAGGGCGGTGATCGGGTTGCCACCACTGGCTTTGGCGATCAGCATGCCGCTGCCGCGCGACGACGCCTTCGGCATGTAGGTTTTGATCAAGGCGGCCATCTGGTTGTCGCGGCTGCCGCCGGATTTCCCGCCTATCACCACCGCGACGATGCGGCGATCGCCGTCGTCGACCGAGGAGACGAGATTGTAGCCGGAGGCGCGGGTGTAACCCGTCTTGATGCCGTCGACGCCCTTGATGCGCCCAAGCAGGCGGTTGTGGCCGTTGATGCGTCTCCGTCCGTAGAGAAAGGAACGCTGCGAGAAATAGCTGTAATACTGGGGGAAATGCTCCCGCAGCGCGATGCCGAGCACCGCCATGTCGCGCGCGGTCGTGAATTGACCGGGGTTTGGCAAGCCGTGGGCGTTGCGGAAAACGGTCCCCTTCATGCCCAGTGCTCGCGCCTTGGCTGTCATCATGTGGGCGAAATTGGCTTCATTGCCGCCGAGAAGTTCGCCGATCGCTGTTGCCGAGTCGTTTGCCGACTTGGTCACCATCGACAGGATCGCGGTCTCGACCGTGATCGCGCCGCCCGGTCTGACGCCGAGTTTCGTCGGCGGTTCGGCAGCAGCATTGGTCGAGAAGACGACCCGCGAGTTCTTGCTGATCTTGCCCTTCGCCATGGCCTCGAAGGTCAGGTAAAGCGTCATCATCTTGGTGAGCGAGGCGGGATAGCGCCGGCCATCAGCATCCGAAGAGTAAAGCACCTTGCCGGTCTTTGCGTCGATGACGATGGCCGCCGACCTCGCCGCCATGGACGAAGCAGCGCCGGCAACGACGAATGTCATCGCCAAAGCGAGGATCATGATCGTTTTCAAAGAGGACGCGGATTTGGAGAGAATGCCCGACAACGCCTGACGCACCGATGGTTCCTTTGAATTTTTTGTTGCGCTGGAGGCGGCAAAGGTCCTGCCTCACTTCAAGCCAAGCTATCGCGGCCAGCGTTACCAATCCGTTTATGGTAACCACCGTGTTCACCATTTTCTTCGGGCTTGAGCTTCTCTTTATTCGAATTTTAGCCATTGCCGGCGGCTGAGCCTATGTGTCGGGCCGGTCGGCTGGCGCCGCGCTCGATGAAACATTGACCTTTTGTGCATTGCACAATACATTACTTGCATTGCACAACGCGGCCCGAACAGGGCGCGTCCACCGTTCAAGGGCAACTGTCAAGGGAGCGTGAAATGACCCAGACCTATGAAGATTTCAGCAAATACGGCAAGGAGTTTGCCGACACGGGCTTGAAGAGCTTCGCATCCCTTTCCAAGGGTGCGCAGGCCATCGCCACCGAGGCGGGCGAGTACACCAAGAAAAGCTTCGAAGCCGGCAGCGCAGCAGCCGAGAAACTTTTGTCGGCCAAGTCGCTGGAGAAGGCGATCGAAATTCAGTCCGATTTTGCCAAGCAGTCCTACGAATCCTTCGTTACCGAAGCCACCAAGATCGGCGATCTCTATGCCGAACTCGCCAAAGAGGCCTACAAGCCGTTCGAATCAATCATCGCAAAAGCGAAATAATCCAATTAAGATGTGAAGACGGCCCTCGGGCCTGAAGACAGACCCGGTCGCGAACACGCGGCCGGGTTTTTTCATGGCAATTTGAAATCAGGGGCTCTGCCGCCTTCACGATTTCGAAAATCGGCCAAGTTTGGCCACCTAGCCATATTGTCAGCTAAACAGAAGGGCTTAAAATCAGTCATCGAACACCTACATGTCGAACGCGCTAGGGATTCGAAAAGGCAGGACTACGTGACTACAGGTTTGACTGCCACAACAGACGTGGTGCGGATGCAAAACGGCAGCGACGGCAATGAGGCCGGTCGCGGCACGGCCGTTATCACGCGCACCAAAACCAAGACCAAGAAGCCTAGCCTTTATCGGGTCCTCATTCTCAACGACGACTACACGCCCATGGAATTCGTGGTTCACGTGCTGGAGCGTTTTTTTCAGAAGGACCGTGAAGCCGCTACACGCATCATGCTACATGTTCACAATCATGGAGTGGGCGAGTGCGGGGTCTATACATTCGAGGTGGCCGAGACCAAAGTGTCTCAGGTCATGGATTTCGCCCGACAGAATCAGCATCCGCTGCAATGCGTGATGGAGAAGAAGTGAGGTAACATGCCGGCTTTCTCCCAAGGCCTGGAAAAGGCGCTTCACCAGGCGCTGACGCTCGCCAATGAGCGGCACCATGAATACGCAACCCTTGAACATTTGCTGCTCGCGCTCATCGACGACACCGAGGCGGCCGCGGTCATGCGCGCCTGCAACGTCGATCTGGACGAGCTGAAGCATACGGTTCTCACCTACATCGACACCGAGCTCGACAATCTCGTCACTGGTTACGACGAGGATTCCAAGCCGACAGCCGGGTTCCAGCGCGTCATCCAGCGTGCGGTGATCCATGTGCAGTCGTCCGGCCGCGAGGAAGTCTCCGGCGCCAACGTGCTCGTTGCCATCTTCGCCGAGCGCGAGAGCCATGCCGCCTATTTCCTGCAGGAACAGCAGATGACCCGTTACGACGCGGTCAATTACATCTCGCATGGCATCGCCAAGCGCCCGGGCGCATCCGAGACGCGGTCGCCGCGCGGTGCCGACGACGAGCAGGGCCAGAGCGGTGCCGAGCCGCATGAGGACGGCGGCAAGAAAAAGCAGCAGCAGGACGCGCTGACCGCCTATTGCGTCAATCTGAACAACAAGGCCAAGGCCGGCAAGATCGATCCGCTGATCGGCCGCGAGTCCGAGATCAACCGTACCATCCAGGTGCTGTGCCGCCGCTCCAAGAACAATCCGCTCTATGTCGGCGACCCCGGCGTCGGCAAGACGGCGATCGCCGAAGGCCTCGCCAAACGCATCGTCGAGGGCGACGTGCCGGAAGTGCTGCACAACGCCACCATCTTCGCGCTCGACATGGGAACATTGCTGGCCGGCACCCGCTATCGCGGCGATTTCGAGGAGCGGCTGAAGCAGGTCGTCAAGGAACTCGAGGATTATCCGGGCGCGGTTCTGTTCATCGACGAGATCCACACCGTGATCGGGGCAGGGGCAACGTCGGGCGGCGCCATGGATGCGTCGAATCTGTTGAAGCCGGCGCTGTCGTCCGGAACGATCCGCTGCATCGGCTCGACCACCTACAAGGAGTTCCGCCAGTTCTTCGAGAAGGACCGCGCCTTGGTGCGGCGCTTCCAGAAGATCGACGTCAACGAGCCGACCATCGAAGACGCCATCGAGATCATGAAGGGTCTGAAGCCGTATTTCGAGGAGTTCCATAAGGTCCGCTACACGGCTGAGGCGATCAAGGCCTCGGTCGAACTGTCGGCGCGCTACATTAACGACCGCAAGCTGCCGGACAAGGCGATCGACGTAATCGACGAGACCGGCGCCTCGCAGATGCTGGTGCCGGAGGCCAAGCGCAAGAAGACCATCGGCATCAAGGAAATCGAAGCGACGATCGCCACCATCGCCCGCATTCCGCCGAAGACGGTTTCCGCCGATGACGAGAAGGTGCTGGCTGGGCTCGACGTCGAGCTGAAGCGCGTCGTCTACGGTCAGGACACCGCGATCACGGCGTTGACCTCGGCGATCAAGCTGGCGCGGGCCGGCCTGCGCGAACCGGAGAAGCCGATTGGCTCCTATCTGTTCTCGGGACCGACCGGCGTCGGCAAAACCGAAGTGGCAAAGCAACTCGCCGCCTCGCTCGGTGTCGAGCTGATCCGCTTCGACATGTCCGAATATATGGAACGCCACACCGTCTCACGGCTGATCGGCGCGCCTCCCGGCTATGTCGGCTTCGACCAGGGCGGGCTGTTGACCGACGGCGTCGACCAGCATCCGCATTGCGTGCTGTTGCTGGACGAGGTCGAGAAGGCGCATCCGGATCTGTTCAACATCCTGTTGCAGGTCATGGACCATGGCAAGCTTACCGACCATAACGGCAAGCAGATCGACTTCCGCAATGTCATCCTGATCATGACCACCAATGCGGGCGCCTCGGATGCGCAGCGCGCGGCGATCGGTTTCGGCTCGACCAAGCGCGAAGGCGACGATGTCGAAGCGATCAACCGGCTGTTCACGCCGGAATTCCGCAACCGTCTCGATGCGATCATCCCGTTCGGCTCGCTGCCGGTTCCGGTCATCCATCAGGTGGTGCAAAAGTTCGTCATGCAGCTCGAGGCCCAGCTCTCCGAGCGTGGCGTCACCTTCGACCTGTCGCAGGAGGCGATCGCCTGGCTGGCCGAGAAGGGCTATGACGAGCGCATGGGAGCACGGCCGCTCGGCCGCGTCATCCAGGAACACATCAAGAAGCCGCTGGCCGACGAGGTTCTGTTCGGCAAGCTCAAGAAGGGCGGCACGGTGCGTGTCACCGTCGAGAAGAAGGAGACCGGCGAGACCGGGCTGAAGCTCGAGTCGCTCGCCGACGAGGCGCCGGTCAAGCCGAAGAAGGAAGAACCGGACGACACGCCGAAGCCCAAGAAAGCCAGCAAGAAGCCCGTCGCGAAAAAGGCGATCGCGCAGAAGGCGGAGCCCAAGGGCAAGGATGGCAGCAAGCGCAGCCTGGTGCCGCAACTGCCCCGCAAGGGCTGATGGCCTTAAAGCAAAAAAAGCCCCGGAAACGGGGCTTTTTCGTTGTATGAAGAGCTGGTGGGTCGCCGGACGCGCCCGACGCCCGGCTTCAGTTTTCCAGCGCCGTTCGTATTCTGCCGGCGTTCTCAGCCAATACCTCCGGCTTCTCCATTTGCCCGCTATGCGGCTTCAAAGGGATGTCCTCGAAGCGTGGAATGACATGGACATGGAGGTGGAAGACGGTCTGGCCCGAAGCAGGCTCGTTGAACTGCAGGATGGTGACACCATCGGCGCCGAACGCCTTCTTCACCGCCACCGCCACCTTCTGCACGATGGCGAAGAATGGGCCGAATGTTGCCGGATCCGCGTCAAGCAGGTTGCGCGACGGCGCCTTCGGCACAACCAGCGTATGACCCGGCCCTTGCGGCATCACATCCATGAAGGCGACAACCGCGTCATCTTCATAGACGCGATACGACGGGATTTCACCGCGCAGAATTTTCGCGAAGATATTGTTGCTGTCGTAGGTGGCTTCGGCCATGGCGTGCGTTCCGGATTGTGCCTTGCTCTACCGCATCGACCCGAAAATCGGAATCGATTTTCGGAAAGTACGATGTGTTAGAGCGTACTTTGTGCGTCCAATTGGACGCACGTCGCTCTAATCGTCCGTCAGATCCTTTCGGAACGGGGTGTGCTCTTCGAGATAGCCGGCCATCCGCTCCACTTCGCGCCGCTCGCGTGCGAGATAATCGGCGACCGCGTTACGCAAGCCGGGATGCGCGATGTAATGCGCCGAATGCATGGTCACCGGCCTATAGCCGCGCGCCAGCTTGTGCTCGCCTTGCGCGCCCGCTTCGACCACTTTCAGCTTACGGTCGATCGCGAAGTCGATCGCCTGGTGATAGCAGACTTCGAAATGCAAGAAAGGATGGTCCTCGATGCAGCCCCAGTTGCGACCGTAGAGCGCATCGGAACCTATGAAATTGATAGCGCCGGCAATGTAGCGTCCATTGCGTTTGGCCATCACCAGCAGGATGTCGTCGGCCATGCGCTCGCCGATCATCGAGAAAAACTCGCGGCTGAGATAGGGCCGCCCCCATTTCCTGCTGCCGGTATCCATGTAGAAGGCAAAGAAGTCGTCCCAGATCCTTTCGGTCAGGTCCTTGCCGGTCAGCCAGTCGATCGAGATGCCGTGAGCGAGCGCCTCACGCCGCTCCTTCTTTATCGCCTTGCGCTTGCGCGATGCCAGAGTGGCGAGAAAATCGTCGTAGGTCGAATAACCCTCATTGAAGAAGTGGAACTGCTGGTCGGTGCGGTGCAGGAAGCCCGCCGCTTCCAGAGCGTCGACATCCCCCTGCTGCGCGAAGGTCACGTGCGCAGAAGACACGCCGAGCTTGTCCGTCACCGCCTGAAGGCCGGCTGCCAAGCCGGCCTTCACGGCGCGACTGTCCTCGCCCTTGTTGACCAGCAGGCGAGGGCCAGTGACCGGCGTGAACGGCACGGCACATTGCAATTTTGGGTAGTAACGCCCGCCGGCGCGCTCGAACGCGTCCGACCAGCCGTGATCGAAAACATACTCACCCTGGCTATGCGATTTCAGATAGCAGGGAACGGCACCGAGCAGTTTTCCATGCGCTGTCTCCAACCTGAGATGATGGCCCTGCCAGCCGGTGCGCCGCACGGCGCAGCCGGAATCCTCAAGCGCGCTCAGAAAAGCGAATGAAACAAGGGGGTTGTAGCCGTTTTCTGTATCGCCGCGTGCGGTACCGCCGAGGCCATCCCATTCCGCGCAGGTGAAGGCTCCGATGCCGGAGGCAACGCGGATCGCATACGCTTCATTCGCCGTTTGCCCGTCGCCTTCATCGCCTTGATCCATGGGGCTTATTTAAGTTCCGTGCTGGTCCATGCAAGCCCGGTTCAAGCGACCTGTACAAGATCGGGTTCGAACCCTTCGAACGTCATCTGATCGGCATATTTAAAGGTCAAGTCGACCGCCGGTTGGTCGAGCACGGTCCAGGTGATTACCGGCATCTTGAGCCTCTCGCGCACGAAACTGACGAACCGGTTCGGCAGGTCGCCGGCGGCGTAGGAGGTGAAGGCGATGTCGTGCGCCAGCATGGCGAAATGCGCCTCGATCAGCTTGACGTCCTTGCCATAAGCGGTCAGCCCGCCCGGAATGCCGGGCGCGTGTTTCGGGAAATCGCGGATCAGCCAGTGGTCGAACGACATGATCGCCGCCTTGCCCTTGTAGTTCTTGAGCATCTTGCCGACGCTTTCCACCAGACCTTCGTCACGGCCGGGAACCCCTTTCAGCTCGACGACCATCGGCACGCGACCATCGACCAGGTCGAGGGCCTGCTGCAGCGTCGGCAGATGATCTGATGTGCCGCCGATCTTGAGTGCCGTCATCTCCGCTGCCGTGCGCTGCCAGACGAAACCGTCCTGGCCGGTCAGCCGCTTCAGATCGCAATCGTGGGTGATCACCGGGATGCGGTCTGACGATAGATGCACATCGCATTCAATCGCATAGCCGCGTTCAGCCGCAGCGGCAAAGGCGGAAAGCGTGTTCTCCCAACGCGTCTTGTTCATGTCGTGGAGGCCGCGATGGGCAACGGGTCGGGCGGTCAGCCAGGAAAGGTCGGTCATGCCAGGCTCATTCGACTTCGAAGATGGCTTCGATTTCCACTGCGGCATTAAGCGGCAGGGAGGCGGCGCCGACGGCGGCGCGGGCATGTTTGCCGCGCTCGCCGAGCACTGCAACCAGAAGATCCGAGGCGCCGTTGGCAACCAGGTGCTGTTCGACAAAATCCGGCGCCGAGGCGACGAAGACGGTGATTTTCACCACGCGGCGGACTTTCTCGAGATCGCCAAGTGCTACCTTGGCCTGCGCCAATATGTTGATTGCGCAGTATTTTGCCGCTTCCTTGCCAGTTGCGGTGTCGACATCGCGGCCGAGCAGCCCGCTCGCCTGCAGCTTGCCCTCCTTGAGTGGCAGCTGTCCGGCGATGAACAGCAGATTGCCTGACCTGCAATAGGGCACGTAATTGGCGGCGGGCGCTGCGGCGACCGGAAGCGTCACGCCGAGATCGCTTAGCCGCTTTTCGATTGTTTCACTCATGGTATTTCCCTATTGCTTGATGACGCTGCGCAGGCCGGGCCGAAATTGCAATTTTTGCCTCGCTTCCGCCACGACTTTTTTTAAGCTGAACCCTCTTTCCCTGCGGCCTGCCATCAGGCGCGATGATCGGAGCCCCTCATGCGCGCAACACGCCTCGCATTCCACGCTGTCCTGCTGCCAGCGGTGTTCTCGATGGCGCCGGCTTTTGCCGTACCGGCGCTGCAGGCGCATCGCGCGGTTTATGATCTGACCCTGGACAAGGCCTCCGACCGCTCGGGCATCACCGGCATTTCCGGCCGCATGGTCTATGAGTTCAACGGCTCGCCTTGCGAAGGCTATACGGTGAAGTTCCGTTTCGTCACCCAGATCGTCACCAACGAGAATACAAGGCTGACCGACCAGCAGACGACCACTTTCGAGGACGCCGAAGGCAAGACCTTCTCGTTCGTGACAAAATCCTTCGTCGACCAGAATCTCGACAAAGAGGTCAGGGGCATCGCGACGAAGGAGACGAAGGGCCTCAAGGTCGATATCGACAAGCCGGAGAAGAGCAGCGTCGAGCTGCCGGCCACCCAGTTTCCGACACAGCATCTGGTCGAACTGATCGACAAGGCCGAAAAGGGCGAAAATTTCTACGAAACCAACCTGTTCGACGGTTCGGAAGATGCCAACAAGGTGATGACCACCACCGTCGTCGTCGGCAAGAAAACCGAGGCCGACAAGACCGATCCGGAAGCGCCGGCACTGGCAAAACTCGTCGCCGACAAATACTGGCCTGTCGACATCGCCTATTTCGACGGCACCGACAAGTCAGGCGAGGAGGTGCCGGAATACCGGATCAGCTTCAAGTTGCATGAGAACGGCATCACGCGCGACCTCCTCATGGACTACAACGACTTCTCGATGACCGGCAAGCTGGTCAATCTGTCGTTGTTCGATCAGACGAAACCCTGTCCGTCGAAATAGGGGCGTCAGGTTAGCCACGTCCGCAAGGCGGCGAATGACTTGAACACGCCGCAATTGCATTTCAACCTCTACGCCAGGGATCGATCGGGGGGTGGGTTGAGCAAAATCGATGTGTTCGTGGCGCCGAGGCCCAATCCGGCGCTAATCAGGATCATGACTGTAGTCAACCGGGTTGTCATGCTGCGCGGCATTCCCGGGTTTCGCGACCTGTTGCCGTTCAACCGCGTGGCCGGATTGCGCGGTGTCGCCAATGTCCGCCATATCGACTTTCCCGACGACGACCGGCAGCGGCTGAAGGCCTGTTGCGGCGCAGGCAAGGCGACGTTCATCACGCCCAACCATCCGGAATTCTTTACCGACTGGATGGTCGACAAGGAGATCGTCTCGCAGGTCAGTCCGCTCGCGGCATTCTGGGCCACGCATGGCGTCGTCAACGGCCTCGGCCGGATCATGCAGAAATTCTGGCTGGCCAACAATCTGATCGCCCAGATACCCGGCAACAGCGGGGCTGCCAAGGAACACTCGATCGCCTGGGCGCTGAAAGGGCATGGTGTTCTCTTGCATCCCGAAGGCGGCGTCGGCTGGCATGCCAATGTCGTCGGTCCGCTTCTCCCGGGGGCGGTCGAGATGGGATTCGAAGCGCTCAAGCGCGGTCGCGCCACGGATCAGGATCTTAGGGTTTGGATCGCCCCGGTTGTCTGGAAGCTCGCCTTCACCAAAAATGTCGAGCCGGCGCTGGCGCAGGAATGCGGCTATGTCGAGAAAAACCTGAAGATCGAACGTCGTGCCACCGATACGCTGCCGGAGCGCGTCTATCATATCTATGCGACGCTTCTGTCACGCGATGAGATTGCGTGTGGCATGGTGCCCGACGAGCGAGCTTCGTATGCCGCGCGTCACAAGGAACTACTGCTCGAACTGAGCCGGCGGCTGGGGGAACGTATTTCCGTCGATCCGGGCGCCAATGAGACCGCCGAGCTTTTGCGCAGGTCGCGCCGCTGGCTGCGGGAAAACACCGGCGACGCCGAAAGACAAAAACAGGTCCGGACGCTGGCGGACACGATCCAGCGTCTCCAACGCGTCGGACCGTGGGCCTCAGCCAACCCGCGCATCACGCAAGAGGAGATCGCCGAACATCTGAAGCGCATCCGCAACGACTATTGCAAGGGCACGCTGCGCGACACGATCAACCGCTTCGTGCCGCAACCGGCCGGGCCGCGCTGCGCGCATATCCGGGTGCCGGAGCCGTTGGGATTGCACGCCTATCCTGGCTCGATCGAGGATGCGGTCGCCGAACTGCACAGCCGCATGCAGGCGGCTGTCACCACGACCGTAGCCGAACTCGAAGCCGCCGGCGGCTTCATTTTCTATCCGAATCCCTTCTATCATCGCTAGCATTGGATCTCGGCTGCAGGTGAGCTGCGGCTCCGCTGGTCGGCGCAAGATGAAGGAGTGCGGCAAGCCTCATGGCGGTTTATGTCGACGCGGCGATCTGGAAATGGGTCGGCCACCGCTGGTGTCATCTGCTGGCCGACGACACCGACGAGCTGCATCGTTTTGCAGCACAGCTCGGCATCAAGCGCTCGTCCTATCAGGGACCGCCGAAGACATCGGCGCCGCATTATGACATAACCGGCTTCGAGCGCGACCGCGCAGTGCGGCTAGGCGCCATCGAATGCAGCCGCGAGGAGATCGTTGCTGTTTTCCGGCGGGTCCGCGTGCCGAAGGGGAAGATACGACCATGACGTTGACGGCATTTCTGGCCTGCTGCGCCGCGATCACATTTGCCGCCGCCACGCCTGGCCCCGCGATGTTCACGGTCATCGCCAACGGCGTCTCGCATGGGTTCGTTCGCGCTTTCCTGGCTGGTCTCGGCATCGCCGCGGGCGACGCGGTGCTGGTGACTTTGGCGCTGCTCGGTCTCGTGGCACTGGTACAGACCTTCGAATGGGTTTTTCTCATCCTGAAATATGCCGGTGCTGCCTATCTGATGTTTCTTGGCATCAGGATGTGGCGATCGGCTTCCGCGCGATCGGATGGACTGCAGGCAACGCAGGCGAGACTGTCTCGATCGTTTTTCCTCGGCATCTCCATCGCACTGGGCAACCCCAAGGCAATCCTGTTCCACGCTTCCATCATGCCGCTGATGCTCGATCTCAGCACGATGAGCTTCGTCGAGGGGCTGCTGGTGGTTGCGGTCGTGTTCGGCGTCAACATTATCACCATGGGCGTCTATGCAGTGCTTGCCGGGCGGGCTGCGAGCTGGTTCAAGACGCCAAGGCGGATGCGCTTGATGAACAGGTTTGCCGGCGGCGCCATGATCGGCACCGGTGCGCTGATCGCCGGACGCTGAGCCGCAAGACACCGCAGCGCTGTCGGTAGCTTTTCAAGTTGTCCGGTTTTGGTAGCACATCATTTGTCCGCTT
>SAQG01000141.1 GCA_004020315.1 Mesorhizobium sp. | reverse complement strand
GTCGCCGGGCGACAGTTCGGGAGCGAGTTGAGTTTCGACGTAGCGCTCGAAAATGGCGGCATTCATCGGCGCGTTGACGATCCACGGCGCGACGAGACCGTGGCATCGCAGCCCGGCGATGAAGGTCTGCGTCTGCCATTTGCCGAATGGCGCATGCGTCCTGTAGCGCTCGCCCTTCGGCGCCCAGCCGGTGCGTTTGGTCAGCTTGGTGTTGGTCGACGTCTCATCGATGAAGATCAGCCGCGCCAAAGCCTTGTTGAAGAAGCGCTTTCGCCGCCCGATCCACAGTTCACGCGCCTGGCGCACGTCGGCCCGCTGCTGCTCGCTGGCCTGTAGAGTTTTTTTTATGACTGAGCCCCAGGCGATTGAGCAGACGCCCGACATTGGAGCGGTGCACGCTCAGGCCGCGCCCCTCCAGTTCAACGCAAAGCTCGTCCAGCGTCAGTTCGCCGGTCTCGGCCAACCGCAAGCGGACAAACTCGGCATGAGCCTCAAGCTTCCCGCCGCCCACATGGCCCTGCCGGCGCGGCTCAAGCGAACCGGTCTGCTGGC
>SAQG01000140.1 GCA_004020315.1 Mesorhizobium sp. | reverse complement strand
ATGGCAAAAGGTAAATTCGAGCGTACAAAGCCTCATGTGAACATTGGCACGATTGGCCATGTCGATCATGGCAAGACGTCGCTGACGGCGGCGATCACCAAGTATTTTGGCGAATACAAGCGCTACGACCAGATTGATGCGGCGCCCGAAGAGAAGGCGCGCGGCATCACCATCTCGACGGCGCATGTCGAATACGAGACCGCCAACCGCCACTACGCCCATGTCGACTGCCCCGGCCACGCCGACTATGTGAAGAACATGATCACCGGTGCCGCGCAGATGGACGGCGCGATCCTGGTTGTGTCGGCCGCCGACGGCCCGATGCCGCAGACCCGCGAGCACATTCTGCTGGCCCGTCAGGTCGGCGTGCCGTCGATCGTGGTGTTTTTGAACAAGGTCGACCAGGTCGACGACGCCGAGCTGCTCGAGCTGGTCGAGCTCGAGGTGCGTGAGCTGCTGACCAAGAACGAGTTCCCCGGCGACGACATTCCGATCGTCAAGGGTTCGGCGCTTGCCGCACTGGAAGACACCGACAAGAAGATCGGCGAGGATTC
>SAQG01000139.1 GCA_004020315.1 Mesorhizobium sp. | reverse complement strand
TCGACAACCATGATCATGCGATTGAGCTCGCCATCGAAATCGTCGTCCTCGTCATCGCAGGGGCCGAGGATTTCACCCGCGTCATCGACGCCGTGAAGATGCATCACATCACGCGAGCAGACCTTGAAACAACGGCCGCAGCCGATGCAGGTCTTGCTATCGATGAAGGTCAGGTACAACGGCATCCAAATGGAACCGTCACGGGTGGTGAATGTGCGCATCATCCTAAATTCTTCATTGAAGCGAGTTCTCTCTTGGCAACATCCAACTCGGCATAAACGGCGTGGGTTTTCTCGGCGACTTCCTGTATGTCGGCCCACTTGCCCGGCAGACCCTCGACAAGGTCCTGCAATGCCATCTTGGCAATAGCTGCACGCAACTGGAGCTTTTGGACTTTCTTCCTCATCTTATCTAGGTCTGACATAGATCCTTCCTGGAACAATGGTTTTCTTGATGCGCGCCATCTCGGGCTAGGCTTCAATGGCTGCAGTCGCATCGTCGACCAGTTTCGTACCGGCCTCAGCCAGTTTGCGGAAAGTCTCGAAGCCGAACCGGTGGACGTCTCGA
>SAQG01000138.1 GCA_004020315.1 Mesorhizobium sp. | reverse complement strand
GGTGGTAAACTCATTCGAGAGAGCAAGGTGGAGACCGAGCTGGAGGCGATCGGCGCCCTGCTTCACGCGATTGGCGGCCCCTACAAGCGCGTCGGCCTTGAGGCCGGTCCGCTTTCGCAATGGCTCTACAGTGGCCTGTCGGCCGCAGGCTATCCGGTGATCTGCGTCGAGACGCGGCACATGAAGGCCGCGCTCTCGGCTCAGATCAACAAGACCGATCGCAACGATGCCCGCGGCATCGCACAGATGATGCGCGTCGGGCTCTACAAACCGGTTCATGTCAAGACCGTCCGGAGCCAGGAGATCCGGATGCTGCTCACTGCGCGCAAGTTCGTGCAGACGAAGATTCTCGATGCGGAGAACAACCTGCGAGGCCTGCTGCGCAACTTTGGCCTCAAGGTCGGAGCCGTAACCCGGCTGCAGTTCGAGCGGCGCATTGTCGAGTTGCTCGAACAATCCCCGCATCTGCACTTGGTGATCGACCCCCTGCTGGAAGTCCGTCGCGTTTTGAGAGAGCAGTTCCAGCGCCTACACAAGGCAATGGAACGGCTGGCCGAGAGCGACGCCACCTGCAAACTGCTCATGACTGCCCCCGGTGTCGGACCGATGGTCGCCCTGAGTTTCCGAGCCGGCGTCGA
>SAQG01000137.1 GCA_004020315.1 Mesorhizobium sp. | reverse complement strand
AATAAAAGGCGCATAGTAGGGAGTCCCCAGTGGATTGCATAGGCTTACTCGGTAATTTATCATCCTTCCATAAGATATAGTGAGTTATCCTATTAGGAGAACGACTTAATAATAAGACTAACATATATAACGTTACTAGGTAGGAGCTGCACTGTTTGGCTTTTATGGTTGGGAAGACTTCGCAACAGGTCCTACGTAGATGCCCGGCAGCTTCAACAATTCTTTGAAAGGCTCTACTTATACGGCAGCCTTATAGCATCGAGTTAACTCATCCATGCCATTGCCATTCAATTGGCACTCACACCAGGACATTTCCACGCCTCAACCCATGTGATTCAAAATTACAGACTTCTTACACTAGCGATCTAGCTAGGCCTTCTAGATTACTTACTCGCCCATAAAGATAAAGGGGGGTAAGGATTCAAGAACTGCAGTAACTCAAGGAATAATTAACCTCAGTAGATACTCGAAGATAGCCCCCTCAACTACTTAGATCGCCAACTACTCAATCAGAGAGTCAAACAACCAACTATTTCTTCACCACCAGCAGCGGATTCGATGCTATACTCCTTAGTAGAACTAGGCAAGCTCCCCCTTTTGGCCCTAGAAAAGCTAGCTTTTTTTTTCCTTCGCAAAATGTATAAGCCAAGT
>SAQG01000014.1 GCA_004020315.1 Mesorhizobium sp. | reverse complement strand
GAAGCGGACAAATGATGTGCTACCAAAACCGGACAACTTGAAAAGCTACCGACAGCTTGCGGCTGGCGTCGGTGATGGCAGGCGGATACGGTCCACGACGTTGAATGCGGTGCCGGATGTGGCGGGGGTCTACGCCAGCGGCATTAGGAAGCAAGAAGAAGGTGGTGTGGCGGCATGGTCATCGCAAGGTCGTCCGCTACAAGGTGCGGCGCTGTCATTCGCGCTGGTAGGTCCGGCTTCGGCCTGAGGGGAACGTCCTCAACATTCGATATCAAAGCCCGCGGTTTCGCCGCGGGCTTTTGACTTGGTCACTGTGGGATCGGAACCGGTCGCCCCGCGGGTGCGTCCAGTTGGAAGCGCGGCGGGCTAGTGTTTCGACTTCTTCTCGGGCAGGCCCTTACGCTTGGTCTCGGCGAATTCCTCGAGCTGCTTTTCGCTCATGGACTTGTACATTCCCTTGGAAGCGCCTTTGAGTTCACTCTTTTTGGTCTCGCCACGCTTGGCGGACAATGCCGCGCCGGCGGCTTTCTGCTGGGCTTTTGAGGTAGCTGGCATGATCGTTTCTCCCCTTTTGCACTTAGGGAAAACGTATCGGCCGGGCTGATGTTCCTAAGGATCAGGAAATCGCCAGCCCAAACCCCTGCATCAGGCGGCGAGTCGGGAAATCAGCCCGCTTCGACGTGAAGACAGCAAGGTCGGCGCCTTCCGGCAACGCCTGGCCGCGATTCCTGGCCTCGGTGTCCGCGAGCAGCGAGAGCGCCCGCCGCGCGATCGCTTCGGCGGGATCGAGCCAATCGACCGGCCAAGGTGCTGTCTTGCGCATGCGGTTGGCCAGAAAAGGGTAATGGGTACAGGCAAGCACGACGATGTCGGTCCGCAGTTCATCATGCTCGACGAAGCACGGCGCGATCTCGGCTCGCACCGCCTCTTCATCGACAAAGCCTTCGCGCATATAGACCTCGGCCAGCCCCGCCAGATTGTTGCTGCCGACCAGGCGGACATGGCATTTCTGCGCCCATTTGCCGATCAGGTCACGCGTATACTGGCGCTTGACGGTGCCGGGTGTCGCCAGCACCGAAACCAGCCCGGAGCGGGTGCGTTCCGCCGCCGGCTTGATCGCCGGCACCGTGCCGACGAAAGGGTGGCCGGGAAATCTCTCACGCAACGCATCGATGACCAGCGTCGAAGCGGTATTGCAGGCGATGACCGAGATGGCCGGCGAGAAACGGTCGAGCAGCTTGCCGAACAGCTCCAGTATATGTGCCCTCAGTGCCGGTTCCTCCCAAGCGCCATAAGGGAAAGCCGCGTCGTCGGCGACATAGACGAAGCGGCGGTCGGGCATCAGCACGCGCGCTTCGCGCAGCACCGTCAGGCCGCCGATGCCGGAATCGAACATCAGGATCGGGGGGGCGCTTGAAGGATCAGTCATTGTCATTGATTACGAGAGAGAGAGAGCTGGGATTACGAGAGAGCTGGCATTACGAAAAGAGGCTGGCATTGCGACCGGAGGCTGGGGACCACGGCAGGAAGATGGCCGCACGTCCGAGAGTCCATCATCCCGAAATGATGGACCCCACCAAATAACATTCGGTTACTCGGCGCTTTGATCCTAGTCTTTGTCTTTCGCCTTGACGGCGCGTGCCGCCGCTGCTGGAAGCCGTCTTGGATCATCGCCTGGCGATCCGTCGCCGCGCGGCATGGCCGGCGAAAACCTGTCCAGCGATGATATTATGCCGCGCAGCACCTTGAGCTCCGGCTCGGCGAAGCCGGCGCGCGTCAGCACCGCGCGCAGATTATCAACCATCTTCGGCTTCTTCGGCGCCGGGCGGAAATAGCCGCGCGCTTCGAGCGCCCCTTCTAGGTACGCGAACAGACCGTGCAATTGTTCCTTGGTCGCCGGCATCATCTCGGGGCTGGAAAAATTTGTTTTCGTCTCGTCCTCCAAGCCCGACTTCATCCATTCATAAGACATCAACAGGGCGGCCTGGGCGATGTTGAGCGAAGAGAAGGCGGGATCGACCGGGAAGGTGACGATCTCGTCGGCCAAGCCGACCTCGTCATTGTAGAGCCCGAACCGCTCGCGGCCAAACAGGATGCCGGTGCGCTGTCCAGATCGCTGGCGCGCTCTCAGCGCCCTGCCCGCCTCGACCGGTCCGCGCACCGGCTTGAAATTATCGCGTGCGCGCGCCGTGGTCGCGAAGACGAAGTTCAGATCGGCGACCGCCGAGGCGAGATCGTCAAATACTCTAGCGGCATCGATGACGTGGTCGGCGCGGCTCGCGGCAGCGCGCGCTTTTTCGCTCGGCCAGCCGTCGCGCGGATTGACGAGGCGCAGCTCCGACAGACCGAAGTTAGCCATGGCACGCGCAACCATGCCGATGTTCTCGCCGAGCTGCGGCTCGACCAGGATGATCGCCGGGCCTGTGGCAGGAAGGATGTCGTTGCTGGCTTGCATGGTGTCAATGAACTGCTGTTTGCGGCATTTCAGCGTCCCCTGCCATATCCGGCCGCGAAAATGAAGCTTTCACAAACAGCGGCCGATGGCGATGGTTGAGCACGCCCGCGCGGATCGCCGTTTGCGCGGCCAAAAATGCTTTGATATACGGGCCGCATCCCCGGCCGAAAGCCATGCGGGCAAGGCCGTTCCGATCCCCAACAATGAGGCATTCTTTCCATGGCGAAGATCAAGGTGGCGAACCCGGTCGTCGAACTCGACGGCGACGAGATGACCCGCATCATCTGGCAGTTCATCAAGGACAAGCTGATCCACCCCTATCTCGACCTCAAGCTTGAATATTACGACCTCGGCGTCGAGCACCGCGACGCCACCAACGACCAGGTCACCATCGACGCGGCCAATGCCATCAAGAAACATGGCGTCGGCGTGAAATGCGCGACGATCACGCCCGACGAGCAGCGCGTCGAGGAATTCAAGCTGAAGAAGATGTGGAAGTCGCCGAACGGCACGATCCGCAACATCCTCGGCGGCACCATCTTCCGCGAACCGATCATCATGAAGAACGTGCCGCGACTGGTGCCCGGCTGGACCAAGCCGATCATCGTCGGCCGCCATGCCTTCGGCGACCAGTATCGCGCCACCGACTTCCGCTTTCCCGGCAAAGGCAAGCTGACGATCAAATTCGTCGGCGAGGACGGCAAGGTGATCGAGCATGACGTGTTCGATGCGCCGGCCGCCGGCGTCGCCATGGCCATGTACAATCTCGACGAGTCGATCCGTGAATTCGCCCGCGCCTCGCTGAATTACGGGCTGTTGCGCAACTACCCCGTTTACCTCTCGACCAAGAACACCATCCTCAAGGCTTATGACGGCCGCTTCAAGGACATTTTCCAGGAAGTCTACGAGGCCGAGTTCGAAGCCGAATTCAAGGCGAAAAAGCTCTGGTACGAGCACCGGCTGATCGACGACATGGTCGCCTCCAGCCTGAAATGGTCGGGCGGCTATGTCTGGGCCTGCAAGAACTATGATGGCGACGTGCAGTCGGACACGGTGGCGCAAGGTTTTGGGTCGCTCGGCCTGATGACCTCGGTGCTGATGACCCCGGACGGCAAGACGGTGGAGGCGGAGGCCGCACATGGCACCGTCACCCGTCACTATCGCCAGCATCAGAAGGGCGAGGAAACCTCGACCAATTCGATCGCCTCGATCTTCGCCTGGACGCGCGGCCTCACCCATCGCGCCAAGCTCGACGACAATGCCGAGCTGAAGCGTTTTGCCGAGACGCTGGAAAAAGTCTGCATCCAGACTGTCGAGGCCGGCTTCATGACAAAGGATCTGTCGCTGCTGATCGGTCCCGACCAGCCATGGCTTTCGACCACCGGCTTCCTCGACAAGATCGACGAGAACCTGCAGAAGGCGATGGCCTGACCAGACGAGCGTCATGGGCAAACCCGTCGTCTATGGGGCGGACTACAGCGTTTATGTGCGCATCGTCCGCCTCGTGCTCGAGGAAAAGGGCATCGACTACCAACTTGTGCCGGTCGACATCTTTGCGGCTGACGGCATTCCGGGCTGGTATTTCGACCATCACCCGTTCGGCCGCATCCCGGCCTTCGAGCATGACGGCTTTCGCCTCTACGAAACCAGCGCGATAGCCTGCTATGTCGACGAGGCTTTCGACGGACCGAGGTTGCAACCGGTCGAAGCCCGGCCTCGCGCAACTATGAACCAGATCATCGGCATGCTCGACGCCTATGCGTATCGGGCCATGGTCTGGGATGTCGCTGTCGAGCGGCTGGAGAAAGAAGCGCCCGACGAAACGCTGATTGCCGACGGGCTTCGGCGGGCGATCATGGCGCTGCGGGCGCTTTCTTCGCTGAAAGCCCCCGGGCCATGGCTGATGGGAAACCAGCTTACGCTGGCCGACCTGCATGCAGCACCTATCATCGGCTATTTCGTCAAGGTGGCCGACGGACAAAACCTGCTGGCCGAGTTCGCCGACATCCAGGCTTGGTGGGCTCGCATCGCCGAGCGCCCGAGTTTTGCCCGTACTGAAAAGGCAGAGTGAGGCGAAGCGGCCTCCGAATGGCTGCTCATTCGGGAAGGTAGATTTCCGCCTTCATAAAAGTCTTCGCACGACCCATGATCAGCACGCACAAAGCAAATGCCCGCCGCGCTGCGAGCATTGGAACGCCGACAGATGCGTCTTGCCTAGTTTTTCAGACCAGTAGGGCACCAGTGTCGCATGAGTGGAGCCAGTCACCGGATCCTCGGGAATGCCCGCTCCAGGCACGAAATAACGCGAGACGAAATCATGGGCTCGGCCAGGCGCGGTAATGACCAGGCCAAGAGGATGGAGGGTTCCGATCCTGAGCAGATCGGGAACGAATGAGCGTACGGATGCCTCGTCGGCAAGCTCGACAAACAGGTTTTCGAAATTGCGGAAGCCCGAAACCGGCCCCAGAGGAAATATCTCTTGCAGCGCCTGGATTAACTTCCCGCCGAGCGGCTGCGGCGGAAAACACGGCAGATCGAGCTGGTAGGCACCTTGCCGCTGAGAAACCCGTAGTTCACCCACCCGCGTGGCAAAGGCCATGTCGCCAGGCACATTGTGTTCCGCAGCCAACACATGGGCGGTCGCAAGAGTAGCATGGCCACAGAAGTCGACTTCATGAACCGGCGTGAACCAGCGCAAATCCCAACCCTCGCCATCCGGCCGCGCAAACGCGGTTTCAGCAAGATTGTTCTCGTTTGCGATGGCCTGCATCACATCGTGCGATAGCCAGTCCTCCAAAATGAGAACGGCGGCAGGGTTCCCTTGGAAAGCCCGTTCGGCAAAAGCGTCGACTTGATACATCGTCAACGTTGCCACATCATCCCCGCTGCCACTTCGGCCTCGCCTTACTGGTGAAGGTTCACGCAGCTTCCAGCGCCGCCTTCACCGCAGCGATCGCGTCCTCGGCCCTCGACGCATCCGGACCGCCGGCCTGGGCCATATCAGGCCGACCGCCGCCGCCCTGCCCGCCCAATGCCGCGGACGCCACACGCACCAGATCGACGGCGCTGAAGCGGCCGGTCAGGTCGTCGGTGACGCCGACCACGACGCTTGCCTTGTTGTCCTCGCCGGCGCCCACGAAGACGACGACGCCGGAGCCGAGCGACTTCTTGCCGGCATCGGCCAACGGCTTCAAGTCCTTTGGCGCCACACCCGATACCGCCTTGCCGAGGAAGCCGACACCGGCAATGGTCTCGTTTTCGGCAGGCACGCCGGCTGGCGAGCGGTCGCCCAGCGCCAGCTTCTTGCGCGCTTCAGTCAGCTCCTTCTCAAGCTTCTTGCGCTCGTCGAGCAGCGCCTCAACGCGAGCCGGTACATCGGCCGGCGAAATCTTCAGCGCGGCCGCGACCGCCTTCAGCCGTCTGTCCTGTTCGTCGAGATGCTTTCTGGCCGCCTCTCCGGTAAGCGCCTCGATGCGGCGCACGCCGGCAGCGACGGCGCCCTCCGACACCAGCCGAACCAGGCCGATATCGCCAGTAGCGCCGACATGGGTGCCACCGCACAGCTCGACCGAATACGGCTTGCCGGCCTTGTCGCCGGTTACCGCGGTGCCCATCGAGACGACGCGAACCTCGTCGCCGTATTTCTCGCCGAACAGCGCCATGGCACCCTCGGCGATCGCGTCGTCGACGCTCATCAGCCGCGTCGTCACCGGACTGTTCTGCACAACGATCTCGTTGGCCATAGCCTCGACGCGTTCCAGTTCCTCCGCCGAGATGGGTTTGGGATGGGAAAAATCGAAGCGCAGCCGTTCCGGCGCGACCAGCGAGCCCTTTTGCGCGACATGGGTGCCGAGCACCTCGCGCAGCGCCTCATGGACAAGATGGGTCGCCGAATGGTTGGAGCGCAGCCGCGTGCGCCTGACATGGTCGACCTTGAGCTCGACCGCGGCCCCCGTCCTGACGGTGCCTTTGGTGACCTTGCCGAAATGCACGAACAGGCCGTCGCCCTTCTTCTGCGTGTCGGTGACCTCAATGGCAAAGCCTTCGCCCGACATCATGCCGGTGTCGCCCACCTGGCCGCCGGACTCGCCATAGAACGGCGTCTGGTTGACGACGACGCCGACGGCCTCGCCGGCAACGGCGCTCTCCACCGCAACGCCATCCCTGACCAGCGCCTGAACGATGCCTTCCGCTTGCTCGGTGTCGTAGCCGAGAAACTCGGTCGCGCCGGCCTTCTCGCGCACCGCGAACCAGACGGTCTCGGTGGCCGCGTCGCCGGAGCCGGTCCAGCTTTTCCGCGCCTCGGCCTTTTGGCGCTCCATCGCTGCATTGAAGCCGTCGAGATCGACCGAAACGCCGCGCGGACGCAGGGCGTCCTGGGTGAGATCGAGCGGGAAGCCATAGGTGTCATAAAGCTTGAACGCCGTCTCGCCGTCGAGCCGGTCGCCGCTGCCGAGCGTCTCGGTCGCATCGGCGAGCAGGCCGAGGCCGCGCGCCAGTGTCTTGCGGAAGCGCGTTTCCTCGAGCTTCAGCGTCTCGGTGATCAGCGGCTGGCCGCGCACCAGTTCGGGATAAGCCTGGCCCATCTCGCGCACCAGCGCCGGCACCAGCCGCCACATCAGCGGATCGCCAGCGCCCAAAAGCTGCGCATGGCGCATGGCGCGGCGCATGATGCGGCGCAGCACATAGCCGCGGCCTTCGTTCGACGGCAGCACCCCATCGGCGATAAGAAAGCTCGATGCGCGCAGATGATCGGCAATGACCCGGTGGCTTGCCCGGTTCTTGCCTTCCGCCTTGACGCCGGTCGCCTCTTCCGAGGCGCGGATCAGCGCCTTGAACAGATCGATATCGTAATTGTCGTGCTCGCCCTGTAGTACGGCGGCGATGCGTTCCAGCCCCATGCCGGTGTCGATCGACGGGCGCGGCAGTTCGATTCGCTCCGTCTTCGTCACCTGCTCAAACTGCATGAAGACGAGGTTCCATATCTCGATGAAGCGGTCGCCGTCCTCGTCCGGGCTGCCAGGCGGGCCGCCCGGAATATCGTCGCCATGGTCGTAGAAGATTTCCGAGCACGGGCCGCAGGGACCGGTATCGCCCATCGCCCAGAAATTGTCGCTGGTGGCGATGCGGATGATCCTGTCCTCCGGCAGCCCTGCGATCTTCCTCCAGAAGTCCGCGGCCGCGTCGTCGGTATGGTAGACGGTCACCAGAAGCCTGTCCTTGGCGATGCCGAACTCGCGGGTGATCAGGTTCCAGGCAAGCTCGATGGCGCGCTCCTTGAAATAGTCGCCAAAGGAGAAATTGCCGAGCATCTCGAAGAAGGTGTGGTGACGGGCAGTGTAGCCGACATTGTCGAGGTCGTTGTGCTTGCCGCCGGCGCGCACGCATTTCTGCGAAGTCGTGGCGCGTGAATAGGGACGGGTTTCAAACCCGGTGAAGACGTTCTTGAACTGCACCATGCCGGCGTTGGTGAACATCAGCGTCGGATCGTTGCGCGGCACCAGCGGGCTCGACGCGACGACCTCGTGATCCTCTTTGCGGAAATAGTCGAGAAATGCCGACCTGATCTCGTTGACGCCACTCATGAATACTGCCTTTTCGAGAGAACCGCCGATTGCCGGCGGAAAACAGACAGGGCCTTTTAGCGGTCGCACCGCACCCTGTCCAGAAACACGAAATTGCTCCAAATCGTAGCCCTTTGCCGGCTGTTCAGGATGGCCCAAGCCACCGCCAAAACGCAAACCGCCGGCCCAAGGCCGGCGGCATGAACACATCGATAGACCAACTCAATTTGGAACACGTGAACTCAAACGGGCATTTTGGCAGGCACAGCCCGCATCCTACATCGCGCCCGCTTCGTCCTCGAAACCGTCGTCGCTGCTCTCGGCGCCGCCATTCTCGAGGAATTTCTCGGCGATCAGCCCGGCATTCTGCCTCAGCGCCAGCTCGATTTCGCGCGCTGTGTCGGGATTGTCGCGCAGGAACAGTTTTGCATTCTCGCGGCCCTGGCCGAGACGCTGCGAATTGTAGGAGAACCAGGCGCCCGACTTTTCGACCACGCCGGCCTTGACGCCGAGGTCGACCAACTCGCCGGTCTTGGACACGCCCTCGCCATACATGATGTCGAATTCGACCACCTTGAAGGGCGGCGCCAGCTTGTTCTTGACCACCTTGACGCGGGTCTGGTTGCCGACGACCTCGTCGCGGTCCTTGACCGAGCCGATGCGGCGAATATCGAGGCGCACCGAAGCATAGAATTTCAGCGCGTTGCCGCCGGTCGTGGTCTCAGGCGAACCGAACATGACGCCGATCTTCATGCGGATCTGGTTGATGAAGATGACCATGGTGTTGGAGCGCGAGATCGAGGCGGTCAGCTTTCGCAGCGCCTGGCTCATCAGGCGGGCCTGCAGGCCGGGCAGCGAATCGCCCATTTCGCCCTCGATTTCGGCGCGCGGCGTCAGCGCCGCGACCGAATCGACCACCAGCACGTCGATGGCGCCGGAACGCACCAGCGTGTCGCAGATCTCCAGCGCCTGCTCGCCGGTATCGGGCTGCGAGATCAGCAGGTTTTCGAGGTCGACGCCGAGCTTGCGAGCATAGACCGGATCGAGCGCGTGCTCGGCATCGACGAAGGCGCAGATGCCGCCCTTCTTCTGGGCCTCCGCCACCGTGTGCAGCGCCAGCGTCGTCTTGCCCGAGCTTTCCGGCCCGTAGATCTCGACGATGCGACCGCGCGGCAGGCCGCCGACGCCAAGCGCGATGTCGAGGCCAAGCGAACCGGTCGGCACCGTTTCGATCTCGACGACCTGCTCGTTTGCGCCGAGCCGCATGATCGAGCCCTTGCCGAAGGCACGCTCGATTTGCGACAGCGCCGCATCCAGAGCCTTTGATTTATCCACTGCTTTGTCC
Source organism: Mesorhizobium sp. (assembly GCA_004020315.1). GTDB lineage: Bacteria > Pseudomonadota > Alphaproteobacteria > Rhizobiales > Rhizobiaceae > Mesorhizobium. The sequence goes on along the minus strand of SAQG01000014.1, from coordinate 144,581 downwards.
TCTACAAGCCGCAAAGAATTCTGAGCCATGATACATCACCCCTTGGTCGTCAATGAAGGCCGGACAATCCGTAATCCCTATCAGTTTGTACCTTTTTTGTTCTCGTTTGGCAAGGGGCGGCAAATCTCTGAAAAGTAAATGATATCTAGATTTGTTCTTTTTTTGTTTCGCTTTTTCAGCCCAAGATATATCCAGCTTCCCCCGCGGGATCGTGCTGTCATCTTCCGAATCGCGCCTTCGGTTGCCGGGTTTCGCCCGACAACCTAGTCTCCACCCGGGCAACAGCAAAGGTCATCTCACCGGCATGATGAAGTCGCCGACAATCCTGGCCGTAGGCGGCGCCTACATAGACCGGCGCGGCCAGGTTTCGGGCGCCTTCGTACCGGCGGCGTCGAATCCCGGTACGATGCGCGAGGAAGTCGGCGGCGGCGTTTTCAACGCGCTGCGCTGCGCCGTGCGCCGCGGCGTCTCCGGCTCGCTGCTTTCGGTGCGCGGCGGCGATGTGCTGGCCGATACGGTCTCGCGCGCCATCGCTGCGGCCGGCATTACCGATCTGTCCGTGGTGTTCCTCGATCGCACGACCCCGAGCAACACCACGATAATCGACGGCGACGGGGCGCTGATCGTCGGCTTTGCCGACATGGCGCTCTATGATCTGGCGCTTCCCAAGCAAATCCGCCGTGCCAAGGTGCGCGAGGCGATCAGTACTGCCGATGCGGTCCTTTGCGACGCCAACCTGCCGTCGACGGCGCTGGAGCGGCTGGTGGCGCTCGCCGCCGGCAAGCCGGTCTTCGCCCTCGCCATATCGCCGGCCAAAGTCATGCGGCTCGCGCCGGTGCTCGGCAGTCTGGCGCTGGTCTTCATGAACCGATGCGAGGCCATCGCACTCGCCGATTTCGGTATCGATGCTGCTGAGCAAGACATCGCCGACGGACTGAGGCGGGCGGGCATCAAAGGCGGCGTGGTGACGGCGAATGACGGTCCGGTGTTGGGTTTCGACGCGGGCGGCGCCTTCTCGATCCTGCCGCCACGAAAGGTCGCGAACGGCGCCGCCGATGCGCTGGCGGGCGCAACGGTCGCCGCTCTGCTGCGCGGCCTGACACTGCGCGCGGCGCTGCGCGAAGGCGTTGCCGCGGCAATGCTTGCGATCGAAAGTGCCGAACTTGTGCCGGCTTTTACGGCGGCGACCCTTGCCGAGGCGCTGGCCCTTGTGCCCGAGGCGCAGGAAATTGGCATGAGATGATGACCAGCGGAGAGGCAGCCTATTTGCCTGCCCGCAGCCCCGCTTCATAGGCCCGGCGTGCCCAGATCGCCATCTCATCCGGATCGTCGAAAGCACTGTCGGGAATGCTCCAGTACGGCATGGACACCAGCTTGCCGTGCCGTGAGCCGGTGTAGGTCCATTGGCGGCAGCCGGCCGCTTCGAATTCGGGCGCGCTTTCCGCGTCGGCCTTCAGCATCAATTCGTCACGGATGACGATGGCGACGATGACGCCGTCGAAGTAGATGCCCTTGCCGCCGAACATCTTGCGAATGCTGACCGGGCCGAGGCCTTCGAAAAGTTCGGCGATGCGTTCATTGTCCATGCCGCGATCATGTCACCTGGATTTCCCCTTGTCATCGCCGCAACCGGCACCATCCTGACAAGTTGAAACCAATTTCGTCGGAGTTTTTTCATGCCGCTTCTGCTCAAAGGGTCCTGCCGGTGCAATGCCGTCCGTTTCGAGGTGGAAAGCCACACGCCGGTGCCGTTCATGCTCTGCTACTGCTCGATCTGCCGCAAGCAGCAGGGCGGCGGTGGCTTTGCCATCAATCTCGGCGCCGATTACGAAACGCTGAGAATCAACGGCAAGCGCAACCTTGGCGTCTATCAAGCCGAGATCGAGGACGACGAGCATCCGCAATGCGAGATCTCGTCAGGCGAGCGGAATTTCTGCAGGAAATGCGGATCGGCACTGTGGCTTTACGATCCGACCTGGCCGGAGCTGGTGCATCCCTTCGCCTCGGCGATCGACACAGAGCTGCCGAAGCCGCCTGAAAGGGTGCATCTCATGCTGAAATACAAGGCGAACTGGGTCGAGCCCGAGATCGGCAAGAACGACAAGGTCTTCGATCTCTATCCGGAAGAGTCTATTGCCGGATGGCACAAACGAACAGGAATGTGGGTGGACTGACGAAAATCGGTCAGGCCGAAGCGCGCGCCTCGGCCAAAGCCTTCAGATCAGCGGGCTTGAGCTCAACCGATTCGCCGCAGCCGCAGGCCGAGCTCTGGTTCGGGTTGCGGAACGTGAAGCCGGTGCGCAGCGTCGTCTGCTCGAAATCCATTTCGGTGCCGAACAGGAAAAGCGCGGCCTCAGGCGCGACATAGACATGAGCGCCGTCGCGCTCGATATGATCGTCCTTGGTGTTGGGCTCGGTCACCAGATCGACCGTGTATTCCATGCCGGCGCAGCCGCCCTTCTTGATGCCAAGGCGAATGCCATGCGCATTCTCGCGGGTCGCGACGATCTCGCGCACCCGGTCAGCAGCCTTTTCGGTCATCGTGATGACGGCGAAGCGTCCCATTCTCTTTCTCCATTGCGTGCAGGTTCAAGGCCTGCCGAATGATTCCTCACCTAAAATGGTGAAATTCTCTGCCTGGCGCAAGTGCACCAATCGCTGTCATACCCGGGCTAGTACCAGCCCACCGCGACCTGCGCCTCTTCCGACATGCGGTCGGGCGACCACGGCGGATCGAAGGTCATGTTGACCTCGACGCCGGACACGCCTTCGACGGCGCCGACGGCATTTTCCACCCAGCCGGGCATTTCGCCGGCCACCGGACAGCCGGGCGCGGTCAGCGTCATGTCGATCTTGACCGAGCGGTCGTCCTCGATGTCGATCTTGTAGATCAGGCCAAGCTCGTAGATGTCGGCCGGAATTTCCGGGTCGTAGACCGTCTTCAGCGCCGAGACGATGTCGTCGGTCAGCCGCGCCAGTTCGTCGGCGGGAATAGCCGAGGCCGAAACCAGACCGTTGGCAGCCGTTTCCGAAGCGGTCTCAGCGGTGCGGCCTGCATCATCCATGATCGTCATCCGAAGAACTTTCGCGCTTTTTCGAGCGCATCCGCCAAAGCGTCGACTTCGGCCCTGGTATTATACATGCCGAACGACGCCCTGCATGTGGAGGTTACGCCGAAGCGTTTCAACAGCGGCTGGGCGCAATGGGTGCCCGCGCGGACAGCAACGCCTTGCCTATCGATCACCATCGAGACGTCATGGGCATGAATGCCCTGCAGTTCGAAGGAGATGATGGCACCCTTATCAGGCGCGTCGCCGAAGATGCGCAGCGAATTGATGGCCCGCAGCCGCTGATGGGCATAGTCCTTCAGATCGGCCTCGTGGGCGGCGATGCGCTCGCGGCCGATCTTTTCCATGTATTCGAGCGCCGCACCAAGCCCGATCGCCTGCACGATCGGCGGCGTGCCGGCCTCGAAGCGGTGCGGCGGGTCATTGTAGGTGACGATGTCTTGCGTCACCTCCTCGATCATCTCGCCGCCGCCCATGAACGGGCGCATGCGCTCCAGCATGTCCTTCTTGCCGTAAAGCACGCCGATGCCCGAGGGACCGTAGACCTTGTGGCCGGTGAAGACGAAGAAATCGCAGTCGAGATCCTGGACGTCGATCGGCATATGCACGGCGCTCTGGCTGCCGTCGACCAGCACCGGAATGCCGCGCGCATGCGCGACACGCACGATCTGCTTGATCGGCGTTACCGTGCCCAGCGCATTCGACATGTGGGTGATGGCGACCAGTTTTGTGCGATCAGTCAGCCGCTTCTCGAACTCTTCGATATGAAAGACGCCGAGATCGTCGACCGGCACCCAGACCAGCTTTGCGCCCTGCCGCTCGCGGATGAAATGCCACGGCACGATATTGGAATGGTGCTCCATGATCGACAATACGATCTCGTCGGCCTCGCCGATGTTCGGCATGCCGAAGCCATAGGCGACGGTGTTGATCGCCGCGGTCGTATTCGAGGTGAAGACGATGTTGTCGGTGCTCGGCGCGTTGAGGAAACGGCGCACCGTCTCGCGCGCCTTCTCATAAGCGTCGGTCGCGGCGTTCGACAGGAAATGCAGGCCGCGATGGACATTGGCGTATTCCTGGGAATAAGCGTGCTGGATGGCGTCGAGCACGGCCTGCGGCTTCTGCGCCGAGGCGCCGTTGTCGAGATAGACCAGGGGTTTGCCGTAGACTTCCCGCGACAGGATCGGAAAGTCGCGGCGGATCGCCTCGACGTCGTAGGGGATGTTTTCGACTTTCTGGTCCATCATAAGCTCTCTCGAGGCATCGCCTCATTCCGTCCAACACCCCTCATCCGACCGAGCTTCGCTCGGCCACCTTCTCCCACAAGAGGAGAAGGTTGGGCGCGTCACCCGTGTGCGAGGAACCAGCCGTCGAGCCTCGTTTCCAGCGCCTCGACAATCGCCTCGTCGTCCAGATCCTCGATCACTTCGGCCACGAACGCCTTGACCAGAAGGCCACGCGCGGTCTTCTCGTCGATGCCGCGCGCCATCAGGTAGAACAGATGGCTGTGGTCGATCTCGGTGACGGTCGCGCCATGGCCGCAGACGACGTCGTCGGCGAAGATTTCGAGCTCAGGCTTGGTCGAGAACTCGCCGTCATCCGACAGAAGCAGCGTGTTGCAAGCCATCTTGGCGTTGGTCTTCTGCGCATATTGGTGGACGTTGATGCGCCCCTGGAAGAAGCCGCGCGCTTTTCCCGTCACCACGTTGCGGATCACTTCCGTCGAAGCCGTGTGCGGCACCGCATGGTCGAGCACCATGGTTACGTCCGTATGGGTGTCACCAGCAAGCAGGTTGATGCCGCGCAGCGTGAAATCGGCACCTTCGCCGGTTGTTCTGACCACGATCTCCTGGCGCACCAGCTTGCCGCCGGCATTCATCACGAACAGCGTCAGCTTCGCATTCTTACCGAGATGCGCCTTGAACTGGGCAAGATGCGTCGCCGTATCCGGCTGCTCCTGCACGATCAGCCAGGTCACGTCGGCGCCCTCGTCGAGCAGAAGCTGGCTGACCGAGCTGACGAGTGCTGCGCCCTCGCCCGCCTGGCGCTCGACGATAACAGCCTTGGCGCCAGCGCCGACGCGGACGGCCACGCGAACATGCGTCTGGCCGCCGGCCTGCAGGTTCTGCAGTTCGATCGGCTTGTCCAGTTCGGTGCCGTCGGCGATGTCGACAAAATAGCCGTCGGCAACGAAAGCGGTGTTCAGCGCGCCGATGGCATCGTCGGTGCCATAGGGATCGAGGCCCGGCGCGATGCTGCCGTCGGTCAGCTTTTCCGACAGGCGCTGCACGGCAATGCCTTCGATATCAGGCACTTTCGTGCTCGACACGCCGTTCAGCACCGGCAGAACAGTGGACCCTTCGACAACAGGCGCAATGGCTTTCACGACGGCTGTGGGATCGAAGTCCGGCACCGAAGTCAGCAAGCGACGCAGGTCGGTGTAGTGCCAGGATTCGATACGCCGTGTCGGCAGGCCGCTCTTGATCGCCTCGATGGCGTCGTCGCGCTTCAACATCACCGTGCCGTCGCCGGGCAGCAGCGACAGCCGGTCGCTGAAGGCGTCGATCAGCGCGGTTTCGGCCGGCGTTCGCTGGGGTGTCGTGTGTATATTCATCAGTTTCGCCTTGTTTGGCTTGCCTTCTGGGCCTTCTGGCATTTCACGCGGCTTGGCCGATCACGCCGGCATAGCCATTGGCCTCGAGATCGAGCGCCAGCGACTTGTCGCCCGATTTGACCACCTGGCCTCTGTACAGCACGTGCACACTATCCGGCACGATGTACTGAAGCAGGCGCTGGTAGTGGGTGATGATGATGATGGCGCGGTCTGGCGCGCGCAACGCATTGACGCCTTCCGAGACGATTTTCAGCGCATCGATGTCGAGACCTGAGTCTGTCTCGTCGAGCACGCACAGCTTTGGCTCCAGAAGCTTCATCTGCAGGATCTCGGCGCGCTTCTTCTCGCCGCCGGAGAAGCCGACATTGAGCGGCCGTTTCAGCATCGCCATGTCCATGTCGAGCAAGGCGGCCGCATCCTTCACGCGCTTCAGGAATTCCGGGATCTTCAGCGGCTCCTCGCCGCGCGCCTTGCGCTGCTCGTTCATCGCGACCTTCAGGAATTCCATCGTCGCCACCCCCGGTATCTCCATCGGATACTGGAAGGCGAGAAAAATGCCTGATGTGGCGCGCTCGGCCGGATCCATTTCGAGGATCGACTGGCCGTTATAGAAGATGTCGCCTTCGGTCACTTCATAATCCTCGCGCCCGGCGAGGATGTAGGACAGCGTCGATTTGCCCGAGCCGTTAGGGCCCATGATGGCGGCGACCTCGCCGGCTTTCACCGTCAGGTTCAGGCCGCGGATGATCTCGGTGCCGTCATCGACGATGCGAGCATGCAGGTTTCTGATCTCAAGCATTTTTCGTTCCAATATCAAGAATCCACCAGTTTTACTTTCTCTCTACCGCTTCATCGGGCCAGTCTGGACTGACCTGTGCTCCGGTAGAAATGATGCCCAAGTACCAGCCAACAAGCTTCACCGCACCAGGCAGGTCTTTCTGGAGGATGGAATCTGTCGCCATGCCGGCATTCTCGGCGAGCAGACGATCGTCTACGCCCACAACGTACTCCGTATCCCCGTGCTTGGCTGGGAACACCGTGAGCACAACCTTGTTGTTGAAAGACACGGACGTGCCAATCGACACCTCTGCAGGGACGACCGCGAAAGCCTTATTGTCCGACAGCGCCGCCGAAAGCACCGACCGGAATCGATCATTGCTTTCGATCAACCGGTTTCGGACCTCCGAATAGATAGGAGTCTGCTTGAGTGCAAGTTCCTTTCCTTCTGCAAAGGCGGCGTCGAATGAGGCTTTCAGTTGAGATTGACTCACCCCACGCTCCCCTCAAGCGAAATACCGATCAGCTTCTGCGCCTCGACCGCGAATTCCATCGGCAATTGCTGGATGACGTCCTTGACGAACCCGTTGACGATCAGCGCGATCGCCTCTTCTTCCGGAATGCCACGCTGCATGACGTAGAACTTCTGGTCCTCGGAAATCTTCGAGGTGGTCGCCTCGTGCTCGAACTGTGCGGTCGAGTTCTTGGCTTCCATGTAGGGCACGGTGTGCGCGCCGCATTGGTCGCCGATCAGCAAAGAATCACAATTGGTGAAGTTGCGGGCGTTGGTCGCCTTGCGATGCGCCGAGACCTGGCCGCGATAGGTGTTCTGGGAGAAGCCCGCGGCGATGCCCTTGGAGATGATGCGGCTCGACGTGTTCTTGCCGAGATGGATCATCTTGGTGCCGCTATCGACCTGCTGATAGCCGTTCGACACGGCGATCGAATAGAACTCGCCGCTGGAATCGTCGCCGCGCAGGATGCAGCTCGGATATTTCCAGGTGATGGCCGAGCCGGTCTCGACCTGCGTCCAAGAAATCTTCGAACGGTCGCCGCGGCAGTCGCCACGCTTGGTGACGAAATTGTAGATGCCGCCCTTGCCCTCGGCGTCGCCGGGGTACCAGTTCTGCACCGTCGAGTATTTGATCTCGGCGTCGTCGAGCGCGATCAGTTCGACCACGGCGGCGTGAAGCTGGTTCTCGTCGCGCTGCGGCGCTGTGCAGCCTTCGAGATAGGAGACATAGGCCCCCTCCTCGGCGATGATCAGCGTGCGCTCGAACTGGCCGGTGTTCTTCTCGTTCATGCGGAAATAGGTCGACAGCTCCATCGGGCAGCGCACGCCCTTGGGCACGAAGACGAAGGAACCGTCGGTGAACACCGCCGAATTCAGCGTAGCGTAGAAATTATCGGAGGTCGGCACCACCGAACCGAGATATTTCTTCACCAGTTCCGGATGCTCGCGGATCGCTTCCGAGATCGAGCAAAAGATGACGCCGGCCTGCGCCAGCTCCTTCTTGAAGGTGGTGACGACGGACACGGAATCGAACACGGCGTCGACCGCGACGCGGCCCGACTTGTAGACATTGTCGCTGGGTTCCTCGAGTTCCGACGCGTCGGTCTTCTGCACGCCGGCGAGGATTTCCTGTTCCCTCAAGGGGATACCGAGCTTTTCATAGACCCTCAACAATTCGGGGTCGACGTCGCTGAGCGATGTCGGTCCCGGCGTGCTCTTGGGCGCCGCGTAGTAGTAGAGGTCCTGGAAATCGATCTTCGGATAATGGACGCGGGCCCACTTCGGCTCGTCCAACGTCACCCAACGCCGATAGGCTTCCAGACGCCATTCCAGCATCCAGGATGGCTCGTCCTTCTTCGCCGAAATGAAGCGGATAATGTCTTCGCTCAGGCCCTTTGGGGCCTTGTCCATGGCGATTTCGGTCTGGAATCCGTATTTGTATTGGTCGACGTCGATCTTTCGAACCCGATCGATCGTGTCCTGCACAGCAGGCATTAGCGTTCTCCATCCACGCCGGGGTCAAGGCCCGGCAGTTTTCAAACTATGGCACCGCGAAACGAGTGCCCGTGAGGCAACCGAGGCGGCGTAAGTTCCATATAGTGCGTCCCTGCCGGAAATTCACCCGGCCACCATGAAACGCACGGCTCTACCAGGCCAGAAGGCCTGCGTTTGTTTGCCGCGCTCAGGCGGCTTCTTCCCTGCCTGCGCGGCGTGAGACAATACCCGCCAGCGCAGTGCGGAACAGTCCGATATCCTCAGCGCTCGTTGCGTGGCCAATGGACACCCGCAAAGCGCCAAGGCTGTCATTGTAACCCATGGCTTTCAGCACATGGCTCGGGCCGACCTTAGCCGATGAACAGGCGGAACCGGCCGACAGCGCTACGCCCGCCAGATCGAAGGCGATCTGCGCCGTCTCGGCCTTGATGCCCGCAATAGCGAAGAATGTCGTATTGGCAAGCCTCGGCGCCCCGGTTCCGAAGATTTCCGCATCCGGTACCAGCGTTTTCACGATGGCCTCGATCTCGTCGCGGCGGCTACCGACCGCATCGATACTCTTCAATCCGATCAGGGCCTCCCGCGCCGCCGCGCCAAAACCGGCGATCGCGGACAGATTTTCGGTGCCGCCACGATGACCCTTTTCCTGGCCACCGCCGGCGATCAAGGGCCTGGGCATCATCAGGTCCGAGGCGGCGATAATGGCGCCAACGCCCTTGGGACCGCCGATCTTGTGCGAAGACAGAATCAAGTAATCGGCGTAACCCGCTGACATATCGAGCGGAATGCGACCGGCTGCCTGCACGGCGTCGACGACCAGGATGCCGCCCACCGCTTTGACGATTTCGGCGACGCGCCCGACCGGCTGGATAACGCCGGTCTCGTTGTTGGCGGCATGGATCGCCACCAGCGGCAGGCCGTCTGCCTTGTCATGGGCGGCGAGTGCCGCCGCCAACGCGTCCAGCCTGACGACGCCGTCGGCGTCGACGCCGAAGTGCGTCACCTGGGCTGCCGGAAAACGCCCGCCATTCAGCAAACAAGGATGATCGGCTTCGCAGACATAGAGCCGGCTCATGCGGACAGTGCCGCGCCCCATCTGCCAATCCGGCGTGAGCAGCGTCGAGGCGGCTTCCGTCGCACCAGAGGTGAACACAACATGCTGGGCGCTGGCGTTGACGAGGGCCGCCACGTCGCGCCTTGCATTCTCGATCAGCCGCCGTGCCGCACGACCTTCGGCATGGGCCGATGACGGGTTGGCGGCAGTATCGAGCGCGGCAATCATTGCCGCGCGCGCCGCGGCAAGCAGCGGCGCGCTGGCATTGTAGTCGAGATAGGCGCGTCTTCCGGCCATTTTCGTTTCGATCGGTCCCTTCAAGAGCCATTCCGCGAGGATAGCGCGTTATTTCCTTGAAATTGCAAGGCAAGCCGTCCTATTTACGCGACTTACGGCGCGGATGGCCGAACCACGACGTTTTGGCCACCCAGTTTTGAACAATTCTAAACTAGCTTCTAAGAAGACGCTCGCCCTGCGTCAAGGCCAGAGGAAGAGTTGTTCCGGGCGCCGCGCATTCATATGCCATATGGAGTATTTTATGCCTGAGGTCATTTTCACCGGTCCAGCCGGCCGCCTGGAGGGTCGCTACCAGCCTTCCAAGGAAAAGAGCGCGCCGATTGCGATCATCCTGCACCCGCACCCCCAGTTCGGCGGCACGATGAACAACAAGATCGTCTACGACCTCTTCTACATGTTCCAGAAGCGGGATTTCACCACGCTTCGCTTCAACTTCCGCGGCATCGGCCGCAGCCAGGGCGAATTCGACCACGGCACCGGCGAATTGTCGGATGCGGCCGCGGCACTCGACTGGGTGCAATCGCTGCATCCGGATTCCAAGAGCTGCTGGGTCGCCGGCTATTCGTTTGGCTCATGGATCGGCATGCAGCTTCTGATGCGCCGGCCGGAGATCGAAGGCTTCATCTCGATCGCGCCGCAGCCCAACACCTATGATTTCTCGTTCCTGGCGCCCTGCCCGTCGTCCGGCCTCATCATCCATGGCGACGCCGACAAGGTCGCGCCGCCAAAGGACGTGCAGGGGCTGGTCGACAAGCTGCACACGCAAAAGGGCATCACCATCACCCAGAAGACCTTGCCCGGCGCCAACCATTTCTTCTCCAACGACGCGGACCTCCTGCTCCAGGAATGCGCGGACTATCTCGATCGCCGTCTGGCCGGCGAGTTGTCCGACCCGCGGCCGAAACGGTTGAGATAGGCAGCGAACAGCGATGTACCAGCCCCCGCATTTCCAGGAAACGCGACAGGACGTCCTGCACGGGCTGATCCGGGCGCATCCGCTTGGCCTGCTGGTTTCAAATGGGGCCGAGGGGCCGGTCGCGAACGCGATTCCGTTCCTGCTCGACGCCGAAGTGCCGCCGAACGGCAGGCTGCGCGCTCATCTGGCGAGAGCCAATCCGCAATGGCGCCTGCTGGCCGACAGCCCGGCATCGCCCGTGCTGGTCGTCTTCCAGGGCACCGATGCCTACGTGACGCCGTCCTGGTACGAGACCAAGCGCGAAACCGGGAAGGTCGTGCCGACCTGGAACTATGCCATCGTCCAGGTGCGTGGCACCGTCACGGTGATCGAGGACCAGAACTGGCTGGCCCAGCAGATCTCCGAGCTGACGGTATCACAGGAAGCCGCTCGCGAAGCACCCTGGGCGGTGACCGACGCACCAGCCAGCTTCATCCAGTCGCAAATCAGGGGCATTGTCGGGCTGGAAATCGAGATCACGGACATGCAAGGCAAGTGGAAGGTCAGCCAGAACCGGCCCATCGCCGACCGTAGCGGTGTCGCCGAGGGGCTCGAGAGCGAGGGCTCGAACTCGCCCGACATGGTCCTGCTTGTTAGATCCTACGGCGGACTGGACGACAGATAGGACCGACTTCGTGCAAGGTCGCAGCCCGGAGTCTCTCAGGGATTTGCTGCGGCCAGGCAGGCATCGGTGCCGACCTTGCCGGCTTGAGCCACGTCGCGCTGGGAGGCAGGTCGGTTAATCGACCTTGGTCATCGCCGCCTTGCGCTCGTTGGCGATCAGCCACAGGTTGCGGATGTAGATGAACAGGCCCAGGGCCTGGCCGGCGATGAACACCGGATCCTGCCGCTGGATGGCGTAGATCAGCAGCATGCTGCCGCCGAACAGCGAAAAGAACCAGAAAGCGATCGGCACGACGCTGCGCTTGGCTTTTTCCGATGCGATCCACTGCACGACGAAACGCATGCTGAAAAAGAACTGGGCGACAAAGCCGAGCAGAATCCACGTATCGAACTGCTTGACGAAGACGTCGTGAAGCCAGCCCGCCAGTTCCTGAAGCACGTTAGCCATGCCGGATTTCCTCTGTTTTTGGCATTCGGCGGCGCCGGCGGCGCAGCCACCAGACACCGGCGAGATCAAGCACCCCTTGCAGGCCGCGATCGAAAATTCCGTAATTCGACTTGCCGTGGCGGCGAGAGCGGTCGACGACGTCGCAATGCACGACGCGATACCCCTCCTGGATGACGAGGGCCGGAACAAAGCGGTGCGTGCCGTCGAAGAACGGCAATCTCCTGAGGATGTCCGTATATATCGCCTTCAGGCCGCAGCCCGTGTCGCGGGTCTCGTCATGCAAGACGGCTTTTCTCAGCCAGTTGGCAAACCGGGACGCCAGTTGCTTGATCTTGCTGTCGCGACGCTTCAGGCGCTGCCCTTGCGCAACACCGAAACCGGGACCGGCCTGCCGCAGAGCATCGACCAGCACTGGAATGTATTTGGGATCGTTCTGGCCATCGCCATCGATCGTGGCGACGATATCGCCGCGGGCAGCCCATGCGCCCGAACGCACAGAAAAAGACTGGCCGGCGGATTTCTCATGCCGGAGGTGGCGAAGCGGAAACGGACGAAGCACTGCCTGGGCAGCAAGCACCGAGGTGGTTTCGTCGGTCGAACCGTCATTGACGACGATCACCTCAAAGTCGCGCCCGGCCATCGCCGCCCCGATCTCGTCAAGCAGAAGCGGCAGGTTCGCCGCCTCGTTCCGGCAAGGAATGACGATGGATATCTCCGGCATTTCGGGTCGGGCTCTGTCACAGGATATGGCATTCGATTCGATGCCGTGGGGTGCCGTTCCAACGGGTCAGGCGCAAAGAACCCGCTGGCGCGGCGCCTCATTACGCCAGCCCAAACGATGAAGCAAGGATGCAGCCGGAAGACGAGCTTGCGCCGTTTCACGACCCCGTGATTGCGTTCGCACCGAACCGATCATGTAAAACGCGATCGGACGCAAAACCGGATTCCTCTTTTGCTGACCGCGCTTGGATGCTAAACGCCCGCGTTCACGCATACCACGCCCGATCCGCTTCGGTTGGGCGCTTTCGGGAAAGAAAAAATGTCCGCCTTCAAATCCGATTTCCTGCGCATAATGAGCGAGCGCGGCTTCATCCACCAGATTTCGGATGATGCCGGGCTCGACCAGCTTTTCGCCAAGGAAACGGTAAGCGCCTATATCGGCTTCGATGCGACCGCCAAGAGCCTGCATGCCGGGTCGCTGATCCAGATCATGATGCTGCACTGGCTGCAGCAGACCGGTCACCGGCCGATCGCGCTGATGGGCGGCGGCACCTCGATGATCGGCGATCCGTCGTTCAAGGACGAGGCACGCAAGCTTCTGACGCCTGGGGATATCGAGGACAATCTGGCCGGTATCCGCCGCAACTTCATGCCCTATCTCAAATTCGGCGGTGGTCCGAACGACGCCATCATGGTCAACAACGCCGACTGGCTGATGGAAATCAATTACGTCAACTTTCTGCGCGATGTCGGCCGGCATTTCTCGGTCAATCGCATGCTAGCCTTCGATTCGGTCAAGCTCAGGCTCGAGCGCGAGCAATCACTGTCGTTCCTCGAATTCAACTACATGATCCTGCAGGCCTATGACTTCGTCGAACTCTACAAGCGTCTCGGCTGCCGGCTGCAGATGGGCGGCTCCGACCAGTGGGGCAACATCGTCAACGGTATCGATCTCGGCCATCGCATGGAGGGCGCGCAGCTTTACGCGCTGACAACGCCGCTGCTCACCACCTCGTCCGGCGCCAAGATGGGCAAGTCGGCTTCAGGCGCGGTCTGGCTCGATGCCGAAATGCTGTCGCCTTACGAGTTCTGGCAATACTGGCGCAACACCGAGGATGCCGACGTCGGCCGCTTTCTCAAGCTCTACACGACCCTGCCTCTGGATGAGGTCGCGCGTTTGGAACGGCTTGGCGGCTCCGACATTAACGAGGCGAAGAAGATCCTGGCCACTGAAATCTGTACGCTTCTGCACGGCCGCGAGGCCGCCGAGCAGGCGGAAGAGACAGCGCGCAAAACGTTCGAGGAAGGTGTTACCGCCGACACACTGCCGACCGTCGAGGTGGGCAAGGCCGATCTGGAAAGCGGCGTCGGCATATTGTCGCTGTTCGTCACCGCCGGGCTTGCCGCGTCCAATGGCGAGGCGCGGCGACACATCCAGGGCGGCGCCGTGCGTCTGAACGACCAGTCGGTGTCCGACGATCGCCGGTTGGTGACACTTCAGGATCTCGGCCCGGAACAAGTCGTAAAACTGTCGCTCGGCAAGAAAAAACACGTTCTGGTGCGGCCGGTCTGACCGGCGCCTGATCGATCCCGATGGAATCGGGATGGGGCTCCATTAGCCCTTTTCCGAAACCGGTTTCACTTCTTGCTGCGCTGACCTTCGGTTCGGAATCACGGCCTAGGTTAATCAGGTAGCTGCTGAGAATGGCCCAGATGGGTGGATATTGCCATTCGTCTCATCAATCGGAACGAGCAGGTAGCGCCATTTGCAGACGTCAGCGAGTGCAGCCACTATGGTCCCAACTCGTGTTCATATCGGACGTTCCGGTCTGACGCCGCGCGGATCGGGGCGTCTCCCCCATTGATGCGATCGAGTTCGCAGCCACTTGGCGGAAGGCGGAAGGTTCTGATCCGCCCTTTCTTGCTGCTGCGGTAGGAAGACTTCTCGATTTAGCTACAAGCCCAAATTGCTGGATTTGGCAGCCCAGGAAGGATAGGCTTGGTTTTTGGTTCAAGCGATGGAACAGAGACTAGCCGCAATTCTGGCTGCCGATATGGCGGGCTACAGTCGGCTAATGGAGGCCGACGAATCCGGCACGCTCGCACGCCTTCGGACCCATCGCATAGAACTGGTCGATCCCGCCATCGCGAAGAACAAGGGCCGGATCATCAAGACCACCGGAGACGGCATGCTCGTTGAATTCCAGAGCGTGACCGATGCCGTGAAATGCGCCGTGGAAATCCAACAGCGCATGAAGCGGCGCAATTCGGATGTGCCGCAAGAACGGCGTATCGAATTCAGGATCGGCATAAATCTCGGCGACATCATTTTCGACGATGAGGATATTTTCGGCGACGGCGTCAATATTGCCTCGCGCATCGAGCAACTCGCCGACGTCGGCGGTATCTGCGTGACCGCAGCGGTGGCGACCCAAATTGCCGACCGTCTCGAAATTACCATGGAGGACCTGGGCGAGAAGACGTTAAAGAACATCAGCCGCCCGGTTCGCCTCTATCGCATTGGGCTTGACAGTCCTGTCCTGCCAGGAGTCGAGGCAAAGCGATCCATCTCGAAACCTTCGATAGTGGTGCTACCATTCAACAACATGAGCGGCGACCCCGAGCAGGAATTTTTCGCGGACGGACTGACCGAGGACATCATCACCGAACTGTCCCGCCACCATGAGCTGTTCGTCATCTCGCGCAATTCCAGCTTCGTCTACAAGGACCGCGCCGTGAATGTGCGCGAGGTGGCCGAGAAACTCGACGTCCAATACCTGGTGGAGGGAAGCGTCCGCAAGATCGGCGACAGGGTGCGCGTGACGGTTCAGCTCATCGACACGGCGAATGACGCTCATATTTGGGCAGACAAATATGACCGGAAGCTGGACGACATATTCGCGATTCAGGATGAGGTGACCGCGGCGATCGCAGCCACGCTGCCCGGTCGTGTCGAGGCGGCTCAGCGGGACCAGCTCGCGCGGGCGAAACCTGCAAACATGGCCGCGTATGAATGTGTGCTTGCTGCCAAGGTGCTGCACCACCGAAGCACGATTGCGGATAATGAACGCGCGCGAACCTTGATAGACAGGGCCGTCGCGCTCGACCCCGATTATGCCCATGCCCATGCCTGGCGGGCCTGCATCCTTGGCCAGGCCTGGGTCCATAACTGGTGCGAAGACAGGGATGCCGTCTGGAACGACATCATGGCAGCGCTGGACAGGGCGCTGGCGCTGGACGACAACGATGCCGATGTCCACCGCATCCTCGCCGCAGTGAACGTGAACAACAATGAGCTGACCACAGCGCGCTACCATCAAGAGCGCGCCCTCGCCCTCAATCCCAATTACGACCTCGTGGTGGTTCAGCAAGGCGAGTTATTGACCTGGCTGGGGAGGCCGGAAGAGGGAATTGAATGGATCCGCAAGGCAATGCAGTTGAACCCGCATCACCCGGAGAGGTTCTGGAGCCATCTGGGAAAGGCGCATTTCGCCGCGCGCCAATATGGCGAGGCGATCGAAGCTTTCATGCATCTGTCAACCATGGACTCGGTTCAGCACGCTTTCGCCGCTGCCTGCTACGGCTGGCTCGGCGATGAAATCGCGGCCGCGGCGCATCTGGGCAAGATCAGAACGCTCGATCCCCAATTCGACCTCGATTCATTTATCGCCACCCTGCACTTCGCCCAGGAGTCTGACGTGCAGCACGTCCGCGAAGGACTGCTGAAAGCCGGTATTGCCCACCTGTAGCCAGCCCGCAACTACGAACCAGATCAAATCGGGGCCCGGCAAAAAAGACCGGCCACCGATGCGGATCTTGCGGCATGACCGAACGACGGGCGGCTTAGGGTCATGGGCGTGAATTCGGTCGCTCGAAGTGATTGGGTTTCGACCTCACCGATACTCGAAGATCGACCTGAATATTCCGGGCGCGATCACCGACAGCGGATTGACGTCCAGTTTCGGCTTGTTGGCATCGCCCCTGAGCCGGTAAGTCACGCCGATCAGGCCGCGATCGCGGCCATTGCCAAGCAGCGCGCCGAACAGCGGCAGTTCGCCGAAGATGCGGTTCAGGCCATAGACCGGCATGAAGGTGCCGGTCATGTCCATATTGTTGTTCTGGTCGTAGAGCGTGCCCTGGAAGGTGGTGCCGATGCGCGGGCCGCGCAGCACGCCATTGGCCAACTTCAGATAGCCGGCGCCCTTTTCGATCTCGGAAAAACCGCGCTCGAACTTCACTCTCGACGTGTCGATACTGGCTTTGACAGCTTCGTTGAGGCTGCGGCTGTCGCCCGCCGGCGTCGTCGATACCAGCGAGGCGAGCTTCGGCTCGTTGACCACGAAAAAGTTGTGCGAGTCGACCTGGCCCTTCATCGGCCCATCGCTTGCCCCGGCGAGCGCCAGCGTGATCGAACCGCCCTCCATATGCTCGTAGATGTTGAGGAACCGCAGGATGGCGCCGGCATCGGCCGACGTCACGTTGAGGGCGCGCCTGCCGGCGCCGGTCGTATTGCTGATGCTTATGGCAGCACCCGAACTTGCCGTGGCGCTCACCTTGAGCCCATTCACCCTGGAGCCGGCGGCGCTGTAGTCGAGCTTCAGGTTCGACAGTGTCTCGTTGTGGAAGCCGGTCAGGGAATTGACGTCGGCGCTCACCGAAATCGCGTCGGAACCCGTGGCCTTGGTGGCCGTGTCGACATCGGAGGTGAATTGCTTGATCAGCGATCGCGCATCCAGCGCGTTGCCGGCGATGTCGATTGCATAGCCCTTACCCGATCGTTTCACCGAGACGGCAACGTCGTCTCCGCGGTTCAAGGTGACCTTGCTGAACCGCGCCGAGGACAGGGCGCCGTTGACGAGAACCACGCCGCCGTCGATCGAAAAAGTCTTTCCATTCAGGTCGAAGTCGGACAGCGTCGTGGTGTCGCCGGACTTGGCCATGGCAAATGTGACATTGGCTGGAATGCCGGGTCCCTTGCTCCAGCCTGCCCAAGGAATGTCCAGCCTGGCATTGGTCAGGTCCGCCGAAACAGTCTCGTTGCCCGTGCCGCTCTTGTCGATCTCAACCTTGATGGTTCCGGAAAGCAGCGCCGACAGGCCCGGCATGGCGGCTGCACGCATCTTGTCGTCGAGCACCAGCGCCACTTTCCGGCTGCGTGGCGGTCCGCCATCCCTGAGCGGTTCGACCAGGTCGAGTTCGGCTGGGATGCCATTGAGCAGCGCCTTGGCGGAGATCACGGCCTTCTCGGGCTCCACAGTGATCGAACCGTTGGCGTTGGTCACCGTCTGGCCTTCGAACGGCTTGCCCAGCGACAGATCCTTGTAATCGAGCGCCACCAGCCAATCGAGTTTCGAGCTGTCGACACCGGTCTGCAGCGGAATGTCCGCCTTGACGTGGCCGGTCACCGTGCCGGACAGTTCGTCCGGCAGCAGGCCGACATGGCGCATGGCATTAATCGGCTCGTAGGAGGCGAGTTCGGCGATTGCGGACGCCTCCCCGGCGACGTCGATATCGAGCGCGCCGATCACCGGCGGGCGGTTCGCCGCCTTGACCGTCATCGTGCCGTTGCTTGCCGCGACCGTGCGGCCGCTGGCCATATAGACGTTGCCCGAGGACAAAGCGACGTCGACGTCATTGCCGTGAAATTCGACAACGCCGACGGCATCGCGTATCGGCGGAATGTGACCGGCAGTATCGAAGCGCGAGCCTTCGATCTGGAAACGGCCGAACACCTCATCTGATGAAAGCGGAATCCCGTTGCCCAGGCGCCCGGGCACGACCTGGAACTGCAGGCTCGCGTCGACGACGCGGCCGCCGAACAGGTTCTTAAGCACCCACAGGCGAGCGTTTCGCGCGGAAAACCAGGGCCACAACTGCTTGACATGCGAGACCGGCATGTCGTGGACGTTGAAGGCTACAGATATGCCCGGCACCTTTCCTTCGACGAACTCGACCGAAGCCGTGCCCAGCGCCTCGCTGGCAGACCCGGACCTGATCCCGATCTGCTCGGCCACGAGCTTGCGGCTGCGGGTCTGGTAGACGCCGGCAACGCGGGCGATGAAATCGAGCGCTGGTTCGGACGATTCCGACGGCGCCAGCGTCGAACGGTCGCTGGTCAGGTCGTAGCGATAGGACGGGTCCTCGCCCGCTGTTCCAGTCGCCGGCTTCGGTCCGATCGAACCGGCGAAATCGAATGTCGAGCGACCAGTCCTGACTTGCAGCCGGTCCACCTGGATCTTGTTGTCACCGGCGACAAGCGTCGCATCGAGATCGACGTCGGCTGGAAGCATCCCCCCACGCGAGCCGAGATCGAGCACGGAACCGGCAAACGACAGCGAGGTCGTCAGCCGCGACGCGTTCTCGCTGGATCCTTCCGATCCCGCCAGCTTCAAGACAATCGTGCCGAGCGTCCCGCCCGGCGCTGCCGCAGCCTCGCGGGCCTCAGCCATCTCGACGCTGGCATCCAACTCCGTCACGCGCCGCGTCGTCATATCGCGGGTGGCTGAGGCGGCGATGGTGAGTGCCCTGCCGTCGACGTTTGCGTCGGATGAAAACTCCATACCGCCCGGCCCCGACTGCGCAACGGTGGCATCTGTGATCCTGACCAGCTTGACCAAGCCGGCCTCGGGCAGAACTAGGTCGACATTGCGGAGGTCGATCCGGCGCATCGAATCCTCGCGCACCGTATCGAGCGCGTGATTGATGCCGGCAAAGACCGTGTCGGCCAGTCTTTCCGGGTCGATGAGGCCGTCGTCATTGCGCAGTGTCGCCGTCCAGTCGCCACCCGACGGCAGCGTCGCCATCACGACGCGCGCGTCGGAAATCCTGGCACTGGTGAGCCGTACCTCGCCCGAAAGCAGCGGTATCAGCCTTATGCCGAAGCGGACACGCCCGGCGTCGGCCATCGGCTTGCCGTCGGCGGTCTTGAGGCTGACGTCGCTGACCTGCAGCGCGATGAAGCTCGATCCGTCGAGCGTGAGACGGGCCGGCCCGACCGCAACATCGACGTCGACGCCAGCCAATTTCTCGATGGCCGTTTCCGCTTCGGCCCGCAACCGCTCGGCGCCGAAACCGGACATGCCGATCGCATACACAGCGGCGGTGGCCAGCAGCACAAGCACCACAAGGCCGGCAAACAGCCGCGCAAGAATACGAACGCCGCGGCCGATCGCCGCCTGGCCGAGCGGCGGTACGCGGCACGCGGACGGGAAGGCCCCCAGGTCGGTGATTTCATCACGCCTGAATCTGATCTTCTCGTGCTGCGGCTGCTCCTGATCCACACAATTTTCCGTTGAACGAACTCGACCGTGGACGAATCCCGGTGCGACAATATATCGATGAGGCTTCGCGCGTAACCTCAAACAAGGGCATCGATATGGCTGATCTCGACGAGGGCGACCTTGCGCCGCAGTTCGACCTTCCCCGCGACGGCGGCGGTTCGCTCAGCCTCGCGTCATTGCTGGGTAGGCCGGTCGTGCTTTACTTCTATCCGCAAGACGACACCACAGGCTGCACCAATGAGGCGATCGACTTTTCGCAGTTGAAGCCAGAATTCGAAAAGCTCGGCGCGATCGTGATCGGCCTGTCGCCGGACAGCGTCCGGAAACACGACAAATTCAAATCAAAATACGATCTGACCGTCGACCTCGTCGCCGACGAGGAGCACAAGGTGATCGAAACCTATCATCTGTGGGTCGAGAAGAAGCTGTATGGCCGCCGCTATATGGGCGTCGAGCGTGCAACGTTCCTGATCGGCAGCGACGGACGGATTGCCAGGATATGGCGGAACGTTCGTGTCAAAGGTCATGCCGAGGCCGTGTTGAAGGCCGTCCGCGCGCTCTGAAAGCGACGGTGGCGGCTGCAACCCATGGGCTGCAAAGCCATGCGCGCAAGCAACCGACCGTTAACCTTAATGATGTGTAATCAGGCTTGTCGTTGGTGTCGTAACGAAAGCTTGGTCCCGTGAACGTAGCCAATCAGTCATCGGTCTTTGGCAGGCGCAAGGAGCCCCACACGGTCATTATCGCCCGGGGCAACGAGATAAGGCATTTCACCATACGACCATGGGTTGCCGCCTTCTGCGGCTCCGCGCTGGCGGCGATGGCCATAGGCTATCTGTTGGCGACCTCCTATCTCGTTCTGCGCGACGACCTGATCGGCGCGACCACGGCACGGCAGGCGCGCATGCAGCAGGCCTATGAGGACCGCATTTCCGCACTGCGCGCCCAGGTCGACCGGATCACCAGCCGTCAGCTTCTCGACCAGCAGCTCATGGAAACCAAGGTTGGCGAACTGCTGGAACGACAGACCCAGCTCAGCCTGCGCCATGGCCGCCTCGGCCCGATCCTCGAACGCGCTGAGAGCGACGTCGGAACGCCGCCTGCCGCAGGCACCGGCGTGTCCGCTATGCCGGATAAACGCGCCGACGTGACCGACGCCCCGCCGCAGGCCTATTCGGTTGCCAGCGTCGGCACCAACCTTGGCGCTGGCGACACCAGGCCGTTCTCGCTGTGGTCGACCCGCTCCGATCCGCTGCCGAGCGACACGGCGGCCGATCGTGCCGACAAGCTGTTCGTGTCGATCAACGAGTCGCTCAAGGTCATAGAGAGCCAGCAGCTCACCCGCATCAGCACGCTTGCCGACAACGCCTACAGAAACGCCGATGCGATTTCTCAGGCGCTCCAAGCGGCCGGCCTGCCGGTCGACAGCGACTTCGGCAAGAGTGATGCCGGCGGTCCGCTGATACCACTCGACAGTTCGATGACGTTCGACAGCAAGGTCAGAGAACTCGACGAGGCGCTGGACGCGCTCGACCGTCTGAAGACGGAGGCGCGACGGCTGCCGCTCGCCAATCCCGCCCCCGGTCGCTCGGTCACCAGCCCGTTTGGCGTGCGCACCGATCCGCTCCTCGGCACCGCCGCGCTGCATTCAGGGATGGATTTCAGGGCGCCGACCGGAATGCCTGCCAAGGTCACGGCGCCCGGCGTCGTCGTCAAGGCCGGCTGGAACGGCGGCTATGGCCGCATGGTCGAGGTCGACCATGGCAATGGCTTTGCGACGCGCTATGGGCATCTCAGCAAAATCAACGTGACCGTCGGCAAAAGGCTCAACGCCGGCGACGTCATCGGCAAGACCGGCAGCAGCGGCCGCTCGACCGGCCCGCATCTGCATTACGAGATCCGCCACAATGGCGAAGCCATCGACCCGCTGCGCTTCCTGAGGGTCGGCAAGAAGGTCGCGCAGTATCTTTAGTCCCGGCACGGGTGCTTCTAGCAGATTCACGCTTTCGGCTGCACCTGCTCGGAAGTTTGTTGGCGTCGGCGGGACAGCGCCCCCCTCTGTCCTGCCGGACATCTCCCCCATGTGGGGGAGATCGTCGCTCACCGTGGCTTTCGCCAATCTCCAACGCTGCAAGAAGGGTGCCACCGGCGAAGCTGCCAATCTCCCCACTTGTGGGGAGATGTCCGGCAAGACAGAGGGGACGCGAAGGATCGCTACAGAACGGCTTAATTTCTGCGCCACTTTGAGGCTCCCGCGCCTTCGCAGCCGCGAATGGCAAGTAAACCGATTTATTTTTGAATTCCATTTGACTGAATAAATATTCGGTGCGAACCTCATGTGTCCTAGGGGCAAGACATGGCACTGCGGGGAACCAATCAGGAATTCGGGCGGCCTTACAACAGGCGCATCGTCCTCGAATCCATCCGCCTTCACGGTCCGATCGCCCGCGGCGACATTGCCGGGCGGGTCGGGCTCACCGTCCAAACGGTATCGACCATCGTTCGCGAGCTGGAAGAACACGGCTACGTTTTGTCCATGCGCGAAGAGCCGCGGGGGCGCGGGCTGCCTCCGGCGACCCTGCGGATCAACCCGGAGGGTGGCTATGCCGTCGGCATCCACGTCACCCCGCTGGGTATCAATGCGGCGCTGATCAATTTGAGCGGAGACGTGATCGAGAGCGCCTACCGCGAGGCCCCCAACGCAACGCCCGACCATGCCTTCGATCTGATCGGCGCGATGGTTCTTGAATTGACCGGACTGCGGCCGGGCGGTCGCGTTCTCGGCATCGGCATGGCGCTGCCCGGCCCTTTCGGGGTGGAGTCGATGAGCTTTATCGGCCCGACGACGATGACCGGCTGGAAGGACGTGGCGCTTCGGGAACGGCTGGAGGCCTCGACCGGGCTGCCCGCGTTTTTTGAGACCGACATGGCGGCCGCGGCAATGGGCGAGCGCCTGTATGGCCTCGGGACGGGGTATTCCGAATACTACTATCTCTATTTCGGTGTTGGTCTTGGCGGTGTCATGGTTCATGACGGAAGCGCGTTGCGCGGCGCCTGGGGAAATGCCGGCGAAATCGGTCACATCCCTGTCGTGCCTGGTGGCGAGCCGTGCCCCTGCGGCAATAGCGGCTGCCTCGAAAGATACCTCTCGCTCGAGGCGCTGCGGCGCCGGAACATCAGCGACGCCGATTGGGTTGATGAAATCGGGCCGATCTTCCGCAACGCCATCACCATCATCGAGAACCTGTTCGATCCCGAAACCATCATCCTCGGCGGACTGGCGTCCACCGATTTGCTTGAACGACTGGCCGGTTCGGTTGCGAACCTTCCTAACTCGATCTCGGCGCGAAAGGACCGCACGGCGCCCCGTGTCACCCTCGCACGCGGCGGCCAGAATGCGGTGTTGCGCGGGGCCGCAGCGCTTGCCGTCTCAGGGGTGCTTTCACCACGCTTCGGCCAGATATTCACCGCCCAGCGCGAACGCGGGCGAGATATTCTGCAAGGCAAGGGGATCGCGGCATGAGCGAACCTCTGCTGGTGCTCGACAATGTCGCCAAGAACTATGGCGCGATCAAAGCGCTCAAGGGCATCAGCTTCTCGATCGGCAAGGGCGAGGTAGTGGCGCTTCTGGGCGACAATGGCGCCGGCAAATCGACACTGGTCAAGATCATCGCCGGCGGCCTGGAGCCGACCTCCGGCCGCATGCTGTTCGAGGGAAAGGAATTTCTCGCCAAATCTCCCGCCGAGGCCAAGGCCGCGGGGATCGAGACCGTCTACCAGGACCTCTCGCTTTGCACCAATGTCGACGTGGTGGCTAATTTCTTCATGGGCCGCGAGATCACCAGGAAATTTCTTGGCGTTCCCGTGCTCGACGAACCCGCCATGGAACAGGTGGTCGAAAAGGCGCTGGCCAGCGCCGGCACGCGCATCCCTTCGCTCAGAACCAATGTCGAGCACCTCTCGGGCGGCCAGCGGCAGGCCATCGAGCTCAACCGGTTCGTGCATTTTGGCGGCAAGCTCGTACTTCTCGACGAGCCGTTCGCAGCACTTGGCGTCGAGCAGACGCGGCGCGGTCTCGACATGATCCGCCAGGTGGCCAGCCAAGGTATCGGCGTCGTCATCATCACCCATATCATGCCGCAGGCCTTCCAGGTCGCCGACCGGATCGTGGTGATCCGGCAAGGCGTCGTGGCAGGCGATGTCGCGCGCAACAAAACAAGTCCCGACGCTGTGATCAACATGATCACCGGAGAGACGCTCGCCGGTGCCGGACCGGCAGGCTGAGGGACAAAATGAGGGGTCCGGCGCAAAAGGAGCGAACGACATGAAGAAAATACTTCTTGCTGTCTTCGGTATCCTGGCACTGGCCTTTGCCACGCTCACGCCGGCATTCGCCCAGTCCAAGGGCACCGTCTACTACCTGGTGCCGACATTGCTCGATGAATTCCAGACCGGCTCGGTGAGCGCTCTGGAGATGTTCCTGAAGCAGGTCGGCTACGAGATGAAGACGCTGAACGCCGATAACAAGACCGACGCTCAGCAATCGCAAATGAACGACGTTATCGCGCTCAAGCCGTCGGCGATCATTCTCGCTGCCGTCGATTTCAATGCGTTGAAGCCGTCTATCGAGGCCGCCCGCGCCGCCGGCATCCCGGTTGTCGAGTTCGATCGGCAGATCACCTCGACACCGTCCGACTTCACGTCGGTGGCGGGAACGGTCGAGATCGGCCAGATTGCCGCCGATCAGGCCGAGAAGCTCTTGAAGGCGAAGCACGGATCGGTGAAAGGCAAGATCCTCCAGGTGCTCGGTGATCCTGGTGATCCCTACACGCTCGACATCCAGAAGGGTTTCGAGGAGAAGATGAAGGCGTTCCCGGACGTCAAGATCATCTCGGTTCCGGCCATGCAATGGGCGGCGGATGCAGCCGGAACCATCGTCAATGACCAGATGCTCGCCAACCCTGATATCGACCTGATCTTCAGCCACGCCGCCCATCTCTCGGTCGCTGCCGTCGCCTCGCTCGAGGCCGCTGGCAAGAAGCCGGGCGACGTCATGCTGATGAGTTCGAACGGTGCGCCGGTCGGCCTCGACCTGATCCGCAAAGGCTGGCTCAATGTCGAAGTCGAGCAGCCGCTCTACGCTCAGGCCGCCGCCGTCGCCATGTTCATGGACAAGGTCGTCAACAAGCAGGAGATCAAGCCGGGCGAGTACGACGTGCTCGGCCTGAAGTCGACCGTGACCATTGAAGCCTGGGGACCGAACATCAAGATCCCCGGCGCTGCGATCACCAAGGAAAACGTCGACAACCCGGCCTTCTGGGGCAATCTGAAGCCGCCCTCGGGCACCGTGAAGCCGGTTGAATAGAAAAGTCGCCTAGGGCTTCGGGCCACGCTGGCCCGGAGCTCAACCGGCGCGTTCGAACGGACGCGCAAGGGAAGCTGCAACAATTTTCAACCCGCGCATGATCCTTACCGAGAATCGATGCGCTAGACGGATCAGCACATGAATCCCCGCACGCGCCACGCCCTCGAGTTCGTCCTCGACAACCTCGTCTGGTTCATGCTGGTCTTCGTGCTGGTGGTCTTCTCCATCTCCATTCCGAACTATTTCCAGCTCGGCATCTTCGCCAACATCATAGAGGCGTCGAGCGTGCTTGGCGTCATGTCGATCGGCTTGGCGCTGGTCATCATCACCGGCCACATGGACCTGTCGGTCGAATCCGTGGCGGCGCTCAGTGCCATGGCGGTCGGCATCCTGTTCTGCTCGGCGGGTATCGGCCTTGGCGTTCAATTGCACCCGGAATGGCTGATGGTTCCGGTTTCGCTGCTCATTGGCCTTGTCGTCGGCGGCATCATCGGCGCCATCAACGGCTACCTGGTCGTCAAGGTGAAGATGAGTGCCTTCATCATAACGCTGGCGTCCTACATCTGGGTGCGTGGCCTCGTGCTGGTCATTTCCGGCGGCCGCTCGGCACAGGACCTTGCGCCGGCAATCCGCTGGTTCGGCATTCAGCGCCTCCTTGGCCTGCCGCTCACCGCCTGGATCGCGATTGCGTGTTTCGTGGTCTTCTCGCTGATCATGGCCAAGACCCCCTTCGGCAGGCATCTCGTCATGATCGGCGGCAACGAGACCGCAACTTTCCGCGCCGGCATCCGCGTGAACCGGAACCTCGTTATTGCCTTCGTTCTCGCTGGCGCCATCGCCGGCCTTGCCGGCTGGCTGCTGGCGATCCGCACCTCCGGCGCCACCGCCAATCTTGGCGTCGGCCTGCTGTTCAACGCCTTCGCCGCCGTCGTTATCGGCGGTGTCAGCCTGAAGGGCGGCGTCGGCACCTTGCCCGGCGTCTATGCCGGCGTGCTGCTGCTGTCGGCCATCAACACGGCGATCAACCTCATGGGCCTTCCGGCCAACTTTACCCAGGTGATCCACGGCCTGCTGGTGCTTGCCGCCGTGCTGCTCGACGCGTTCAAGCAAACCATCCGCCAGAGGCTGGCATGACCGGGCGTCTCGAAGACAAGGTCGCGCTGATCGTCGGCAGTGCCCGCGGCATCGGCAAGGGCATCGCACAACGCTTTGCCAAAGAGGGCGCGAAGCTCGTCCTGGCCGATACCGAAGTCGAGGCCGGGCAAGCGGCCGCGGACGAGCTCGGCGCTGCCTTCATCCGCACCGACATCTCGCAGATGGCCGAGGCCGAGGCCGCCGTTGCGCTGGCGCTCGAGCATCACGGCCGTCTCGACATCATAGTCCAGAATGCCGGCATCTATCCCTGGCAATTGCTGGAAAACACCAGTCCGGAGGATTGGGACCGTGTCATGGCGGTCAATTTGCGCGGCACCTTCAATGCCGCCCGTGCCGCGCTCGTTCCGATGAAGGCGCAGCACTTTGGCCGCATGCTGTTCACCTCCTCCATCACCGGCCCGCACGTCACCAGCCCTGGTCACGGCCACTATTCGGCGACCAAGGCGGGCATCAACGGCCTGATCCGTTCAGCCGCTCTCGAATTCTCGGGCTATGGCATCACCGTCAACGGGGTCGAGCCCGGCAATATCCTCACCGAAGCAATCCAGCTGCATCGCGGCGCCGCTTATATAAAGAACATGGAGGACTCCATACCGCTTGGCCGCCTCGGAAGCCCACGCGACGTGGCCAATGCTTTCCTGTTCCTGGCTTCGGACGAGGCCAGCTACATCACCGGCACGACCATCATCGTCGACGGCGGGCAGCTGCTGCCCGAAGGCAAGGATTTCCGGCTCCTTCCGCCATGACCCTCGATTTCGGCGACGGTTTTTCCCGCGCCAGGCAACAGCGGCCGATCATGGAGCGCTGCCATGATCAGACTGAGACCCCGCCGGACATGCCGCGCGCCTACGAAAGTGTGAGCCGCGCCGGATAAAACTCGATTCGCTACCAATACTTCAACATCGGTTTACCCGAAGTTGGTAACAGCAACGACGCTCGTTTTCATGATCAAGCAAAGGGCCTACCTTGCCGCAGCATTGCAGCTTCCCTTTCGGCCACCGGTGCGATTGCAACGGGTCGAGTTTGCTCCGCTACGAACCCCTGACGTTCGCGGCGATCGCCAATGGGGAGCCTGGCCTTGCCATGGTCTGGAAATGCGGTGGACGGGTCTCCGGTGCCGGGAGCCGGGCTTGAGCGTCATTCGCGCCCTGGAAGGTGCCGATCTTCCGGCAGTCGCGGGCATGTTTCAGCGCGTGCTTCGCAAAGAGCGGACCGAAGCGCCGGCCTCGCTCATCGACTATATGAGACGATTTTATCTGGAGGCGCCCGGTTGCAGAGGCGATCTCCGGTCGCTTGTTCATGTCAACGACGCCGGCCACGTCTCGGGGTTTGTCGGCGTTCACGTTTTGCCGATGCAATTCAACGGCCGACAATTACACGCCGCCATTTGCAGCTCACTCATGGTCGAGAATCATGAGCGCGACCCGATGGCCGGCGCTCGCTTGTTGAAGGCTTACCTGGATGGCCCGCAGGATATCTCCTTCAGCGAGACCGCCAATGATATTTCCACGAAGTTGTGGACCCGGCTGCGCGGCGTTGTCCTGCCTCAATACAGTCTCGACTGGGTACGCGTAATGCGGCCGGCGAGCTTTGTGCTCAGCCTTTCCGCCAGTCGCATGAACCTTGCCCGAATGGTCAATCCGTTTGCGCATGCCCTCGACCGATTTTATTGCAGGCGAATGAAGTCCAGCGAACGACGCTGGTCCGGCGTGGCGGCGGACGGGGCAGGTCATGGAGCCTTTCGGACATCCGAAATCGACAGCGACACATTTGCCAGGCTCGTCGAACCGTTGACCGCCCAGTTCGCCCTGCGCCCGAAGTGGGCGGAAGGCCAACTGGATCACATGCTAATCGATGCGGCACAAAAGCCGGATCTGGGCGAGCTTGTCTACATTTCCGTGGCATCGCCAGTCGGCACCAATGTCGGCGCATTCGCCTATCACGCACGGGCGGGTGGCATCGGTCGCGTGCTGCAGATCCTGGCCCTCCCCGGCCAGGCGGGTTCAGTGATCGACTGCCTGATCGATCATGCCGCCGTCCGCGGCGTCAGCGGGCTGCGCGGACGCATTCAACCTGCACTTCTGGAAGCAATGCTTGGGCGACGTATAGCTTTCCTAACCGTTGCCTCCACCGTGGTGCATTCACGCGATCCCGAGCTTTTGGATGCCATGAAGAACTCACGAGCTTTCCTGAACGGACTTGCGGGCGAGCAGTGGAGCCAATTGATCGGCGGCCGCTTCACCTGAAGCACGCTTCCCATGACCCGGATCGAGAGGCAGCTCAGGTACCGACTTCCTCGACTTCATCGACAAGTTGCGGGCGCAGGTGCAGATAGCGCGTCGCCTTGCGCTTGGCGGCGATGTCGGCCCAGACGCGTTCAACTTGCGAGGCAGTTAGTCCCGCCGCCTGCCCCACCACTTCGGCGGCCACGCCGTTGTTGAGACCGCAAAGGCAAATATCCATGCGGTCATAGGGAAGCGAGAAGTAGAACTCCTCCTGCGTCTGCGCCAACGAGTAGGTATCGGTGGTCGGCGGCCGGTTGCGGATTTCCTCGGGAACGCCGAGATAGGCCGCGAGCGCGTAGACCTGCGTTTTATAGAGGTGGGCGATCGGCTTGACGTCCGCCGCGCCGTCACCGTTCTTGACGAAGAAGCCCTGATCGTATTCCAGCCGGTTTGGCGTTCCAAGGACGGCGAAGTTCAGGCGATCGGCATGATAATATTCGATCTGCTTGCGGGTGCGCTGCTTCATATTGGTGGCGGCGACGATACCGAGATAGATTGGGAGCGGCATTCTTATTTTAGTCTGCTTGCCCTTGGGGTCCTGCACCACCAGCGACGAAATATTGTAGCCTTCGCCCTCGAGGGCGTTCGCAATCACGATCTTCGAGGCCCAGCCTTCGCCGTATTCAGGAACCAATTCGCGGATGAAAGCGTCGCGACGCTGATAGCAGCCCATTGCGCGCAGGGCCGGCCCGATATCCTCTACGATAGCCTCGACACCGAAAGCGTCGGCGACAAGGCGGCCGAGCCGTAGACTTTCCGGGTCGGAATCGTTTTCCGGCATGAAGAGGCAGAGTACATTCTGGCCGCCGATGGCCCGCGCGGCCAAGGCAACCGAAACGCTGGAATCGATCCCGCCCGAAAGACCCAGCACGAGGCCGCGCTTGCGGATGCCGCGCAACTGCTTGCGCAAGGCTGTGACGATCCTGTCCGTTTCGGCGGCAGGATCGATCGCCAATGCCTGCGCCAGCAAGGCCTGCGCGTCCTCGGTCGGGCGAACACTCACTGCGCGGCCTCCATCATCTCTGCCGCAAGCCGACGGCTGACCTTGCCCGTATCCGTCTTCGGCAGTTCCAAGCGGAACTCGATGACCTTGGGGAGCATGAAGTCCTCGAGGTGACGTGCGCAGTGGCGCATGACATCTTTTTCGCTGAGCTTCGGGTCCGAGCGTACGACGAGCGCGCCGATTGCATGCCCGAGCACCGGATCCGGCACGCCGACGACAACGGCTTCGGCGATGCCCGGATGGGCGTGAAGCACGGCTTCCACTTCCTTCGGCGCCACCTTCTCTCCCCGCGTCTTTATGATGTCGTCCTTGCGACCGACGAAATAGAGAAAGCCGTCCTCATCGGTTCTGAACAGGTCACCGGTGTAGAGAATCTTCTCCCAAGGGTTCGGGCCTGGTCGCAGCGCTTGTTCGGTCGCAGGGTCGTTTCGCCAATAACCCTGCATGACGTGCGGTCCGCGAATGACCAGCTCACCCGCCACACCTGGTGGCACTCGTTGCCCGTTGTCGTCGACAACAAACGCCTCGGTGTTCGGAATGGCTATTCCGACCGAACCCGGCCGGCGGTCGAGTTCCTCGGGCGGCAGGTAGGTGCAGCGCTTGCATTCCGTCTGGCCATACATCGAATAGAGCCTGACACCGGGAAAGAGGAACCGCAGACGTTCGATATGGGCCGGCGGCAAGGCAGCTGCCGTGTTGGAAATATAGCGAAGGCTGGGCAGGAAGCCCGGTTCCAAGTCACGCATCTGCAGGATCATCGCTGCCATCGTGGGCACGAGCGGAAGACCGGTGACGCCCTCCTCGCGGATACGCTCAAAAATCGCCTGAGGAAAGGCGAAGGACCTCTCGAGCACGAGCGTGGCGCCCAGTCTGACGGCCATTAGCAACTGATAAAGGCCATAGTCGAAGGAAAGTGGAAGGACATTCAGAATGATATCATCGGGCGTGTTACGCAGATAGGTGGTGATGGAGTCGGCTGCCGCGTCGCAGTTGCGGTGCGTCATCATCACGCCCTTGGGCCGGCCGGTTGAGCCTGACGTGTAGATCAACATCGCAAGATCGGCGTCGATGCCGCGGTGGTTTATCTCTCTGGCCTCGAGGGTCAGACAGTCCGCCAGGGATGTAGCCCCTACCGGGCATTGGCCATCGGCACCCACGGTCGACGCCACGAAGATGCCGGTGTTGCCGTGCGATCCGCACGCTTCAGCAACCACGGGCATCAGTTTTGCCTGGGTAAGGATTGCCGAAGCGTCGCAATCGGC
The DNA here is from genome assembly GCA_004020315.1 of Mesorhizobium sp. GTDB lineage: Bacteria > Pseudomonadota > Alphaproteobacteria > Rhizobiales > Rhizobiaceae > Mesorhizobium. Next base: position 113,666 of record SAQG01000014.1, on the reverse strand, counting down.
AATGATGTAGGCAAGCTTTTCGGCCTTGGTGGATGGGTTAACCGGACTGAAGGTCGCTCCCGCCTTGAGGACAGCGAAAATGGAAACCGCGGTCTCCCAGCAATTGTCCATGAAAACAAGGACCCGGTCGTCGCGCCTGACGCCGTTCAGGAAAAGGGCAGCGGCAAGGCGGCTCGAAAGATCGTCCAATTCTTCGTAGCACAGCCTTTTATGCTTGGTGATCAATGCCGTTTTGGCAGGATGGGCAGCGGCCCTCGCGGCCAGAAAATGTTCGATCCGCACGGACGCTCCTCGCCGATCGCGCCTAGACTACCGGCGCTTCTGCTTTCGCCTTGATGAAGGACGAAATACGGTCAACCGAATCCAGGTTGGCCGGCACAATGTCGGAATCGACCATCACAATACCGAAATTGTCCTCAATGAACGCCACGAGTTCCACCACGGCCGTCGAGTCGATGATGTCGTTCTCGATCAGCGAGGCTGTATCTGCAAGTTCGAACGACGTGTCGCCAAACAAGAAGTTGTCAACGATAAAGGTTCTGACCTTGTCCTTGATTGTTATCATCATTTTTTCCTTCCCTGGATTTCTCAGGCCGCTCGTGCTGCACTGACTTCTTGGCCGGTGAAAATTTTCTGCCACAGTTGCGTCGTTAGAATGCCCACGAAGGCCGCGTTGTCGCGGAAGCCGGACGCTGGCTGCGTGCGGCATTTCTCATGAAGGCTCGCCACCGCCTTGGCGTTGAACAGTCCGCCGGCAGCGATGCTCGCTTCACTCAGGGAATCGCGCACATAGTCCAGTTCACCGGCTCCAACGAAGGAGCGGGCTTCCGGAGCCCGGTAAGGCTGCTTGGTACGCTGCCGGATCGCGCTCGGAAGCAGGTCCTTGGCCACTTTGCGCAGAATGTGCTTTTCCACCAATCCCTTCAGCTTCATTTCCGGCGGAAGTCTTGCCGCGAACTCCACCAAGCGATGGTCGAGGAATGGGAACCGTCCTTCGATACCATGCGCCATGGCCATCCGATCGCCTTGGCTGGACAGGATGTACCCCGGCAGGAGGAAGCGGGTTTCGAGATATTGCGCCTGATGCAGCGGGTGCCACAGGGAAAATGCTTGAGGCAACTGGCTGACCAGTTCCTCGGCCGCGTCATAGCCCTTCAACGTCGCACGCAGGTCACCGGAAAAGAAAATCTTCGCCGCCGCCGTGGTCTTGAAGCGCGGCCGATGCGAGAACAGCGGATCGTCGAGCGCAGTGTTGCCGGCGCCAAAGAAGGCAGCCAGGTACTCCACGGACTGCTGCTGCAAACCCGGCAGATAGGGATAAAGCCTGCGGAACAGATGCGGCCTCATGCGCGATGCCGGCTGCCGACCGCAGAACCGGCGAACACGCGCTTCCTTAAAGACATCGTACCCTGCGAAGACCTCGTCGGCGCCCTCGCCAGTCAGCACCACTTTCAGGCCAGCCTGGCGAACGAGGCCGGACAACTGATAGAGGGGGGCCGGCGCGGTGCGGATGATCGGCCGCTCGGCAAAGCGAATGACTTCAGGGAAGACGCCCGCGATATCGCCGGCATGGCAGGCAATGGTTCGATGCTGGGCGCCAAGTGCCGAAGCCATCTCGGTCTGGAAGGCACTTTCGTCATGTTCGGTGCTGTCGAACGTCACGGAAAATGTCTGCAGCCTCCGGGGAGTCATGCCGGCGGCAAGCGCCGAAACAAGGGATGAATCGAGCCCGCCCGAAAGATAAAAACCGACCGGCACGTCGGCGCGCATGCGAAGCCTCACCGCATCGGTCAAAAGCGCCTGCAGTTCCTCGGCTGCATCGTCCTCGTTCGTGACCTTCGACGGCGCGTCCCGATGCGGATAATCGAGGTGCCAATATCGTTTGACCGTGACTTGCCCCTGTGTCGCGATCATCACGGTTGCCGGCTCCAGCTCGTGGATATTGCGGAAAGCCGTGCGGGGAGCGATCGGCGCCCACAGCGTAAAGATCTGGTCGAGTGCAATCGGATCGATTTCGGCCGAGACGCCGGGGACCTTCAGGAGGGCTTTGACTTCAGATGCGAAGTACAGCACGCCGTCCTTGCTCGTGTAGAACAGCGGCCGGACACCCATCCGGTCTCGCGCAAGCACCATACGCCGACGCTTGTTGTCCCATATCGCGAAGGCAAAATCGCCGTTCAGAAGCGACAGGCAGTCTTCGCCCATCTCGTCATACAAGTGCAGGAGGACCTCAGTGTCGCTCGACGTGCGGAAGCGCCGGCCCTTGGCTATCAGCCCCTCGCGCAGTTCTACGTAGTTGAAAATCTCGCCGTTGAACGCAATCGTCAAATTGCCTGACACGTCGGACATCGGCTGCTGGCCATCACCGATACCGATCACGGACAGCCGCGCATGCCCGAGCCCAGCGTCGGGGGCGACAAATTTCCCTTGCTCATCCGGCCCGCGATGGGCAATCGCAGCTATCATGCGCGTAAGCAAAGCTTCCGCGTCCCGGATCGAACCGAAATAGCCCCCGAATCCGCACATTACCTACGACTCATATATCAGCGAGGTACGAAACATAACCTCGATAGTTGCCTGAAGCGTTAACCGGATAATTTCGTCAGACGCATGGTTAACAACAGTTAAACAACAACGGTATCTTTTATTTCTATTATCTATCTAGATAAGTATATTTCAAAGACAAATGCAACTTTTGTTCGAGTTACGAAGGCGCTGTCACATTGCGGCGTATAATCGACTCAGCGGGTGCGTCACAGATCGCTTGTTCGCTCGATGGATTTGCAGTCCCGAGCCGCCCCCGCTCTGACCCGACAATACGTGCTGAAACTAAAGCGATTAGGTTGCTCGATATCAGCGAGCGCCTGTTGTCCTTCGTGCGCGCCGTCGAAAATAACGAGGCCGGCATCGTCGGTGCAATTAGTCGCATCGGCGAAGTCGACCCTGCAAGCAAGCCGATCAGCGAAACAAGACTAAACCAAACGGTTATATGGTGGGCGATGACGGGCTCGAACCGCCGACATCTTCGGTGTAAACGAAGCGCTCTACCAACTGAGCTAATCGCCCGCTCCGGGCCGGACCTTTAAGCAGTTAGGACCGGGTTCGCAAGGCCAAATGAGCGCGCAATGCCCTCGCCGCTGATCGTTTTCGGCAACAAAATTCGGCTTGTCAAAAAACCTTCTCCTGTTTGCTGTTATGCTGTCTCGCTCCGCTTGACACCCGGTGGCTTACGCCTTATCCACCGCCCCAACGACGAACACGGCTGACACGTGCTCGTCTTGCGCGGGTGTAGCTCAGTTGGTTAGAGTGCCGGCCTGTCACGCCGGAGGTCGCGGGTTCGAGCCCCGTCACTCGCGCCATTTTCAATCGCTTGCTGATTGAAAATGAAAATATCTCTGAATGCCGGACCGGCAATTCAGATACTGGTGTCGAACTGGCACTCGATAAATTTAACGCTTGGTCTGATTTTCAGAAACCCGTTCGATTTGGCTCATCACCGCTTGCGGATCGACGTTCTGAGCTAGCTGCGGCAGTTCGTCATCTGCCGGCGTCGATACGTTCAAACGCTCCGTCAGAGCGGACATCATTTCGATCAGTCGTGTGGTTTCATGCTCGTTGAGCAGGCTGATTTGCAGATCCAGCTCGGCGCGGCGCTCACTGAGCTCAGCCATCCTGTTCTGGTTGATCAGGACAAAGGTGGACAGGAAGATCGCCTCAACCGAGGCTACCATTGCCAATATCACGAAGCTTGGGTCCCAGGGTGGAATAGCCCGGATCGCCCCGAGGTTCAGCGCGACCCAGACGATCAGGATTACAAGGTGCAGATATACGAATGCCATGCTCCCCGCGAAACGGGAGATAAGGCCGGCAATTCGATCTTGAAACGCCTGCTGCTGCTCCTGCTCTCGTCGATGGTCAACCAGAGCCTGAATGTTGGTGTGGAGGACCGACTGCATGTCGGCGGATTGTGGTGCGGCCATGGATATCAAGGCCCGACTTGAAGCGCTAGACCTGAGGTCCAGTCGCGGCGGTAAGGAAGCTTCATAGACGTTCTCAACCTGATAGGCGACAACTCTTGGTTTGCCGGCTGGAAGCGGGACAACGCGGCCGGCGACATGTACTCGCCCCCGCTTCTCTCGGACGCTGAGCTCTTTAACGCCTGTGGTGGCGCATGGTTGCCCAGCCCGGCTCGACTGGCAGGATGAAGCTCGTGAGATCGACCCGGCAGAGCTTTCATTAAAAGCATGCCTCCAGGAACGGATGCGCGGCACGTCCGCTGACTAAGCTCGGGGCCGGTCCCCATTCGGGATTGCGGAATCCCATGCTTCGCTGATCGGGATCGCCTATTTTTGCCGTGGGCCTTCCAAGCCGATGCCGATCTGACGGAAACGGCCCGCCCGGCGTTCGACGACGGCTTCGGCCAGCGAGCGGGCGGCGTTACGAACTTCTTCCTGGATTGTCTCGTCGGCATCGAGTTCATCATGACTTGTGGCGTACGGCTTCCAATAACCGATGTAGCGGTCGAGTTCGGCGCTGGGGCCGGCCGGCGACAACTTCATGAAGCGCAGCCAATCAGCGATGGAATGCCGCACATTCTCGGCACCTTCGACATCGCCATGGACGATCACAGAGAACAGCCTGCCTGCCAGATGACGCGGATAGTCCCAGCCGGCCAGTTCTACCTCCTTTGCCTTTGCCGCATCCTTGCCTTGTGTCAGCGAGGGGTCTGGATTGCCGCCGTCGGCGCAGACAAGCCTGTCCATCATCAGTTTGATCGGCGAGGAAACCTGATACCAATTCACCGGGGTGATGATCATGATCCCATGGGCGGCGACCCACATCGGGTAGATTTCGTTCATCCAGTCCCGAACCTGGCCAAGCGAGTGGTTGGGATAACAGGAACAGGGCCAATGGCAGAGCGGAGCGGCCGTCGAAAAGCACGCCTTGCAGGGATAGATGTTCCTCCCGTATTCGGAAGCAAGTCGCGACAGATCGAGAATTTCGACCGCAAGTTTTGTTTCCTTGTCGATGGCCTGACGGGCGATTTCGGCGAGCCGGAAGCTCTTCGACATCTCGCCGGGACAGGTATGCTCGCTGCGCGACGACCCGTTGATGATCAATAAACGCGGTGGGGCCGTTAGATCCTCATACCGACGCTGCGCCTGTAGCACCGCTTCGTGCGCCGCAATCCAATCGACGGACAGATCGTAGTCGGGGTCGCTGAACGCAGGACCGGCTTTCCTCGTGGTCGGGCTCTTGCGGGAATCCGCGTAAGCCTGCCAGGCGATTGAAGCGATTTGCTCGATCGACTGGGCGACCGGTTCGAACGCTGGATCGACGAATTGCTGCTTGTACCTTGCCTTGAACTCTTTCTCACTCAATTTTGGACTAGGCATGCCCTTGCGAGGCGCCGGGGTTTTCCCGACGAACTTGCCAACGAGACCAGCCATTTCCGAATTCCTTTCCCGAATTCGTCCTAGGAGCGCGCAAGACGTTGCAGTGATTTATTCACCCGTTTCGTCGGCACCTCCGTGGATGAAGGATCGGATCTCCTCCCTGTCGACGCTGTCATCACCGTTCTCGTCGACGGCGTTGAATATCCGCCCGACGAAATCCTGAACCTCGGTTTGAGAAAGCGTACCATCGCCGTCAGCGTCCACGATGGCGAACATCATTCGCATCCGCGCGCCATGCATCATCCCGCCTCCCATATGGCGCCCGTCACGCGGACCTCTTCGGAAATCGCGGTGCCAACGGTCGCCACCTCGTCGTTCTGCTCGGGGGCGGTCACGCTCCTGCATTCTCTCTTCCAGCATCTCAGTCATCATCTGACGCATCATTTGTCGCATGGAGTCTTCAGTTGGCCCGCTCGGCGATGGCTGCGAACCTTGATCCTGTGTAGGTGCGGCGGGCGCGGGTGAAGTCGTCTGGGATAGTGCTGGCGAGGCCAGCATAGCCAGCGCCGCGGCGACTGCTGTGGTTTTGCTTGCTAATTTCATCGTATTCTCCTTGGAGAATGGTGGACCGAACGTGTCGGCATCCAAGCCAAACCCGCTGCTCCCCGCATGGTTCCTGGCGCGTTGGTAGATCATCGCTGCCCTTGGTCCCGATCGAGCGAAAACCCACGCAATCCTTCGCGCTGCCGCGGAGAAACGCTGTCACTGCAGCGATATAGCGCCGTGATAAGATCCGCTTTGACAGCGGGCCGGAAGGCCATTCCGGCCGGGCTGCTTGGCCTTGTGGCGGTTACATTCGAGCCCCAGGGCTATCAATCCCTGGCGAGTACCGCCTGACACCCGGTGGCTTATCCACCGCCCCAACGACGAACACGGCTGACACATGCTCCTCTATGCGCGGGTTGTAGCCCAGTGGTTAGAGTACCGGCCTGTACGCCGGAGTCGCGCGTTCGAGCCCATCACTCGCGCCATTCTTTTGAATGGCCTAGGTTCCTTGATACAAAAAGTTTCGAGTTTCAGTTTCCTGAGAGTTTCAACTTTTTGTATTTGTTGCGTTCCAAGGCTGTCATATGCGTTTGAGCATTGGATTTTCCCGAACCCGGTTCCCACGTTTGGGTCCGATGCTCTAACGGAGAAGAAGCCTTGGACGCCCTGAAATCACTCATCGAATCGCGCCATTTCGACCTCACGATCATGGTGCTGATCCTGATCAACGCCGTCACGCTCGGCCTCGAAACCTCGCCCGATGCGATTGCTGCTTTTGGCCCGCTTCTAACCGCCATCGACCGCGCGATCCTCGGTGTCTTCGTGCTCGAACTCGCGATCCGGGTGGTCGTCTACAGGGCGCATTTCTTCCGTGATCCATGGCGCATCTTCGACCTCTTCGTCGTCGGTTTCGCGCTTATCCCCGCGACTGGTTCGCTCTCCGTGCTGAGGGCGCTGCGCATCCTGCGGGTCCTGCGTCTGATCAGCATCGTTCCGTCACTGCGCCGTGTCGTCACCGGCTTCATCACCGCCTTGCCGGGCATGGGCTCGATCATGCTGTTGCTTGGGCTGGTGTTCTACGTCTTTGCGGTGATGGCGACGAAGCTCTACGGCTCGTCCTTTCCCGAACTGTTCGGCGGCATACCGGAATCGCTCTTCACGCTTTTCCAGGTCATGACTCTCGAAGGCTGGTCGGACGGCGTGGTGCGCCCGGTCATGGAAGTCTATCCGACCGCATGGCTGTTCTTCATCCCATTCATCATCGCGACCTCGTTCACCGTGCTCAATCTGTTCATCGGCGTGATCGTTTCGGCGATGGAGGCCGAGCATGAAGCTGTAGAATCGGCCGACAGAGCAACGCTGCATAGCGATCAGGCCAACATCCTGGCGGAGCTACAGGCGCTGCGGGCGGAGGTCCGCGAATTGTCCGGGGTTCGCGGCTAGACCCGCCTCATTCGGCGCGACAGGTACTTCCCCGCGAGCACTGCAAAACATTCCTATCCGCCGGCGGCTTCTGATGGTGTGGTGCCGTGAAAGCGCCCGCCGCTCCATTTGCGAAGCGGCGGGGCCCCCAGATTACCCCCCGATTGCCAGGTCAAGGTGCCCCCCCCGGTATTGCTGACCGTGCAATTGCGGCGCCAGACCCAGTGACCCATTACGGGACACCTATGCCAATGACGCAAGATAGGTTTGCCGATTCATATTAACTGTGGCTAATATGTCACCGTGGACGGAACGAACGACAGTCGAGAGCGCCGGCGAGCCTGCGCGGCCTCACCCATTGGCGAGCAGCGCCTCGACCTCCTGCAGTGATGGCATCGACGGCGCGGTGCCGGGCCGCGTCACCGAAATGCCGGCGACGGCGCAGGCGAAGCGGACCGCCTGCAGCGGTTCCACCCCTCTCGCAAGTGCTGCGGCCAGGCCGCCATTGAAGGCGTCGCCTGCGCCGGTTGTCTCGACCACGGAACCGGCGTTGATCGCGCCGACATGGTCGGAGCGATCAACCGTATGCAAAAGCGCGCCCTTTTCACCGAGCGTCACGATGACGGCGCCGACACCCTTTGCAAGTAAACTGTCGGCGGCGCGGCGGGCGTCGTCGATGGAGGACACCTTGATGCCGGTCAGTTCCTCGGCCTCGGTCTCGTTGGGCGTGACATAGTCGCAGAGCGTATAGATGCGGTCAGGAAGCTTTGTCGCCGGCGCCGGGTTGAGGATGGTCGTCACCCCTGCCCCGCGAGCGATCTCTAGCGCTCGCATCGCCGCCTCGATCGGCTGTTCGAGCTGAGTGACGAAGACGCCGGCCGAGCGGATCAGGCCGGCGTTAGCCTCGATGTCGTCGGGCGAAATCAGCATGGCCGCACCGGGGCTGACGATGATGGCGTTGTTGCCGCTCGTCTCCTCGACGAAGATATAGGCCGCACCCGTATAACTCTGAGGCGTGTCGATGACGGCGCTCTTCACCCCGGCCTGCGTCCAGGTCTGCCTGGCCATATCGGCAAAGGGATCGACGCCAAGGCGCGTCAGAAAAGTGATCTCGGCACCGAGACGGCCGGCCGCAACCGCCTGGTTCGAGCCCTTGCCGCCGGGGCCCAGCGTGAAGGATGTACCGAGGATCGTCTCGCCCATGCGCGGTTGGCGGGCGGCGCGGTAGGCGGTATCGGCGACGAAGACGCCCAATATGACGACAGGCTTGCCTGGCATCTTCCTACTCCGCATCCGGCGGAACGACGCCCTTGCGGAACGCAAAACAGCCATAGAAGCGGCGCTCGCCGGTCTGGATGACGCAGTAGGCCTTTTTGGCGCGTTCGTAGAAGGCGTAGCGCTCGACCGAAATCATCGGCCAGGCCTTGCCCTCCGCAGCATCGATCTCGTCTTGCACTTGCCTCTGCACGGCGGGAATCTCGTCCGGTTTGCCGACGATCTCCATGCGGGCGGCGGCGTCATCGACGAAATTGTCCAGCGGATAGAGCGACAGCACCGCCTTGACCACGTCCGCCGCCGGCGCATCGATGCGCAGCAGCCGGCCGAGCACGGTCTGGCGCGCCACCGAATCGGAGGGGAAGTTGGTGTCAGCGATGATCAAGTCGTCGCCATGGCCCATCGCCCGCAGCGCATGGAGCACGTCGGCATTGAGCAGCGGATTGATCCCTTTGAGCATGGCATTCCTCCCGACGGGCTTTTTGATGTGAAACCTACCGCATGATTCCGAAAAGTGTCGCCGTTTCTCGGATAAGATCATGCGCAAAATTCAAAGTGTTAGAGACAACGGCCGGTCTCTGCGTCGAAGAGGTGGACCTGGTCGAGCCGGGGTTTCAGGTGCAGCGTGTCGCCGGGCTTGAAATCGTGACGCTCACGGAACAGCGCAACCATCTCCCCTTCACCGAAGCGCAGAAACACCAGCGTTTCGGAACCGGTCGGCTCGACCACCGAAATCTTCGCCGGCACGCCGTCGGGGTGGATTTCGAGATGCTCGGGTCGCACGCCGTAGACGACATTGCGCCCGTCCTCCATCTTGCTGTTCGCAGCAATCGGGAAGGGCGTTCCGGCGATCTCGACAATGGGCTTGTCGCCCTTGCGCACCACGCCCTTGAGCAGGTTCATCGACGGCGAGCCGATGAATCCGGCGACGAACAGATTGGCCGGCCGGTCGAATAGTTCCAGCGGGGCGCCGACCTGCTCGATGCGGCCGTCACGCATCACCACGATCTTGTCGGCCATGGTCATGGCCTCGATCTGGTCGTGCGTGACATAGATGGTGGTGGTCTTCAGCCGCTGGTGCAGTTCCTTGATCTCGGTGCGCATCTGGACGCGCAGCTTTGCATCGAGATTCGACAGCGGCTCGTCGAACAGGAATACCTGCGGGTTGCGCACGATGGCGCGGCCCATGGCGACGCGCTGGCGCTGGCCGCCCGAAAGCTGGCGCGGATAGCGCTTGAGATAGGGGCTGAGATCGAGGATATCGGCGGCGCGCTTGACCCGCTCGGCGACCACTGCCGGGTCGGTCTTCCGCAGCTTCAGCGCAAAGGCCATGTTCTGCTCGACCGTCTTGTGCGGATAGAGCGCGTAATTCTGGAACACCATGGCGATGTCGCGCTTGGCCGGCGGCAGATGGTTGACGATGCGGTCGCCGATGGCGATCGTGCCGCCGGAAACGGTCTCCAGCCCCGCCACCATTCTGAGCAGCGTGGACTTGCCGCACCCCGAAGGACCGACCAGCACCACGAACTGCCCGTCGGCGATGTCGACGCTGACACCGTGCAGGACCTTGACGGTTCCGAACGCCTTGGCCACATTGCTGATCGCGACTTGAGCCATGAGCCCCCCTTTCGTTGCGGTGAAGCTAAACAACGCAAACGGCGAGGGCAAGTCAGTCTTTTATAGATAAAAAACCCCATTCTCGTTGACACGGCACTTGTTGTGAGAATAGTGAAAGGGCTCGGGCTATGACCCGGTTCCGGGCGCGCCGGCACGCTAGTCCGGACCACGGAAATCGAAGTGTCGCGGGAGGAAAACTTGGGCCGCTATTTCTAGGAGTCGCTGTTGTTGGGGAACACGTCCAGCGCTCCAAACACCCGAACAATCACCATTGAGATTCTGGGAGGAACGAAATGAAAGTCAGCCTTTACAATCAATTTATGCGTGCGGGAGCCACTCGCCGCGATGTCCTCAAGGGCGCGGCCAGCATGGCCGCGGTCGCAGCGGCATCCGGCGCCGGGCTTGGCGCGCTGACGCGCCCGGCTTCCGCCGCAAGCGAGTTGCGCGCGCAGATCCTGCAGATTCCCGGTGTCGGCAAGGGCCAGCCGACCGATGCCGACTTCCAGCAAGTCGGCGAGCTTTGCCTGGCGGCGACCAAGGCCAACGTCAAGGAAGGCGAGTTCGCCGGTGTGGAGCTCACTTTCATGGGGCTCAACAATCAGAACCTGCACAATGTGCTGTTTCGCGGCTTCCTGAAGCCGTGGGAGACCTATACCGGCGCCAAGATCAACTGGATCGACCTGGCGCAGGCGGACTACAACGCGCGCCTGCAGCAGTCGATCGCCACCGGCACCGTCGATTTCGACATCATCGAGATGGGCGCGCCGTTCGAAGGCGACGTCTGCGGCAAAGGCCTCACTTCCGAAATGCCGGACTGGGTCAAGGACCAGATCGACATGAAGGACGTCGTGGCCTATCTGCAGCCACCGGTCGGCACATGGGACGGCAAGCAGTACCGCGTGACCGTCGACGGTGACGCGCACAATTTCAACTACCGCACCGATGTGTTTGCCGATGCCGACCTCGCCAAGGCATGGAAGGACAGCGGCGGCGGCGGTGAATGGGGCGTGCCGAAGACCTGGCAGCAGGTGCAGGCGGTGACCAAGTTCCTCAAGGGCAAGCAGTTCCAGGGCCAGGACGTCTTCGGCTATCTCGATGCACCCAAGGCCTGGGGCGGCTTCGGCTTCTACTTCCTCGGCAGCCGCGCCACCGCCTATGCCAAGCATCCCGACGACAAGGCCTGGCTGTTCGACGCCGACACGATGAAGCCGCGCATCAACAACCCGGCCTGGGTGCGGGCGATCCAGGACGTGATCGACGCGCTGCCGTCGGAGCCTGCCGACCAGATCAACGCCGACCCGAACACCACGGCCTTCCAGCAATTCCTGGCCGGCACCGGGTCGATGGTCACCTGGTGGGGCGACGTCGGTTCCAACGTCAAGACCAACGACAGTTCTGTCGTCGGCGACGTCACCGGCTTCTCGATCCTGCCCGGCTCGGACGACGTCTACAATTCCAAAACCGGCCAATGGGACAAGCTCGCCAGCGGCCCGAACCATGCGCCGAACTGCGCCTATCTCGGCTGGGGCGTCTACGTCATGGCTCGCGTCGACAGCGACGAAAAGAAGAAGAAGGCGGCATGGTCGGCCGCGGCCCATCTCGGCGGCAAGGACCTGTCGATCTGGACGGCCATGTACCCGTCCGGATTCCAGCCCTACCGCAACTCGCATTTCGACATTCCGGAATGGGTGGCGGCCGGTTACGACGAGGCGTTCATCACCTCGTATCTCAAGTCGGAGGCCGACAGCTACAACCATCCGAACGCCGCGATCGAGCCGCGCATCCCCGGCATCTTCCAGTATTACAGCGCCGCCGAGGACATCCTGGCCAACACGTTTGCCGGCAAGATGACGGCGCAGGAAGGCGCCGACGCCATTGCAGCCGCCTGGGAGAAGTTGACCGACCAGATCGGCCGCGAAAACCAGGTCAAGCTCTACAAGGCCTCGCTCGGCATGTAGGCTGGGACTGTAGTGAACCGTGGTCCGGCGACGCAAAGCCGCCGGACCGCACCTTGACCGGCCAGCCGGTCATAAAGCATTCGATGAACGGACGAGACGCGTGGCTGACCAGACTTTGCCCACCGATGCGTGGCCGGCAAACGCCGCTCCATCCGATCTGATATCGCCGGGCCGCAAGCGGCTCGGCCGGGCGTTGATGGCAGCTGCGACGCTCGGCCTGCTGGCAGTGATCGCAGTTCAGATCCTTTACAAGACAGAGGTCGACACCATCGGCTTCGAGACTTGGCGGCCGGTCGTCTATGCCTATGTGCTGTGGGGGGTTGCGCTCGGCATCGGCCAGGTGCTGACGCGCGGCGAAGACGGCCAGCGCGCGCTGTTCCTGCTGCCGGCGCTGCTGTTCACCATCGCCATGGTGATCTTCCCGACGCTGTTCGGCTTCTACATCGCGCTGACCGACTGGAACCTCAGTTCCTTCTCCGGCCGGAAGTTCAACGGGCTCGACAATTTCTGGCAGATGCTGGCCGACCCTTACTACCGCAACGCGCTGTTCAACATGGTGCTCTATGTGCTCGCCGTGCTGGTCGAGTATGTCATCGCCTTTGGTCTCGCCCTGCTGCTCAACGCACAGATCCGAGCGCGTAAATTCTTCCGTGTCGTCTTCCTCATGCCGTTGATGCTGTCGCCGGTCGCCGTGTCGTGGATGATCGGCAAGTCGCTGATGGAATACCGGTTCGGGCCGGCCGCCGAGCTGGCGCGCCAGCTCGGCTGGGAAAACCCCGCCTTCTTCTCAAACCCGATCACCGCCCGCATCTCGATCATGGTGCTGGATGCCTGGACGTTCATCCCGTTCATGATGATCATGCTGCTCGCCGGCCTTCAGGCGATGTCCCGCGAGGTGCTGGAGGCGGCCAGGGTAGACGGCGCCAATGCCTGGCAGACCTTCTGGCAGGTCACCTTCCCATTGATGCTGCCGGTATCGGTGACGGCGATCATCCTGCGCATTATCTTCAAGCTGAAGCTTGCCGATATCATCATCACCGTCACCTCGGGTGGCCCGGGCGGCGCGACCGATTCCGTGTCGAGTTTCATCTACCGCGAGTATCGCGACCGCTCGAATGTCGGCTACGGCACCATGCTGGCGATGGCCTACCTCATCATCATCATCGTGTTCGTGACGTGGCTGTTGAAATTCGCCAACCGCTTCGTGCGCAACGTCAATTGATAGAGGCGGCGACATGAGCGTCCAGACCACCGATTATGCCGCTTCCGAAATCCGCTCGCCGGCGAGCTTTTTCGCGAACCGCATCTTCATCTACGGCGCGCTGGTGTTCTGGGCCTTCATCTGCCTGTTCCCGATCTACTGGACGATAACCACCTCTTTCAAGACAGCCGTCGACGTCACCCAGGGCCATCTCATCCCGTTCGTCGACTTCCAGCCGGACTGGAAGGGCTGGCGCTCGCTCGGCCTGTCGCCGGACTCGATCTTCCGGACGTCGACGGTGCGCGACGAGTTCATCAAGCGCTTCATGAATTCGGTCATCACCTCGGTCGGCGCGTCCAGCCTCGCCATTGTCATCGGCAGTCTCGCCGCCTACGGCCTGACCCGCTACCGCTATCACTTCGCATGGTTCAAGAATGAGGACATCTCCTTTTTCTTTCTGTCGCAGTTGATCCTGCCACCGGTGGTGCTCGCCCTGCCCTTTCTCGTGCTGTACCGGGAAGTCGGCATGCTCGACACCCGCATCGGGCTGATCCTGCTCTACACGCTGATGGTGCTACCGATCGTCATCTGGATCATGCGCGACCAGTTCAATTCGATTCCAGTCGAACTGGAGGAAGCAGCCCTCGTCGACGGCCTGTCGATCTGGGGCGCCTTCTTCCGCATCGTCATGCCGATCGCGCTGCCGGGCATGGTCGCCGCCTTCATCCTGGCGATGGTGCTGTGCTGGAACGAGTATTTCTTCGCCGCACTCCTGACCTCGACCGACGCCAAGACCATTCCCGTCATGGTGGCGAGCCAGACCGGCTCGCAGGGCATCAACTGGTGGTCGATGGCGGCGCTGGCCACCGCCGCGATCACGCCACTCGCCGTCATCGGCATCGCGCTGGAGCGCTATCTGATCATGGGCATGACCGCAGGCGCGGTGAAGTAAGCTGCTCTGTCTTCTCTTCTCCCTTTCTGTGGGAGAAAGGAGAGCCGCATTAGGCTAAAAGTATCGCCCGCAGATGATCGAGGATCATCGCGACGCCCTTTTGACCCAGTTCCGCCGAGGCTTTCGGCGCGCTCGCTGTGTACCATCCCGTGTTGTCGGCGAAGTGGCCGGCGTCCACCGCTTCCGGGCACAGCGCCAGCATCAGCGACGTCTCGCCGACGCCGGCATGGTCGAACGGATACTGGCCGTCCGTCACCGCCGGCATCAGCGGATGCACCTGCACCCAGTTGAAGAAATTACCGCCCTCGGCGTGTTCGGCATAATAGCCGGCCATCGCCTCGGAGCCCCACCAGCCTTCGCCGCGCTCCTTCTCGAGGAAGCGGAAGATCGCCTGGCGGCCAGCGGTCTTGAAGGCGAGATCGGTCGGCATGCCGGCGGCAAAATTCTCGGTCTGGTGGTGGATGATGGCGTGGATGTTGCGAAAACCGATGCGCAATAGGCTGCAGAACAGTTCCTCCGCGAACGGCGCCAACGCATTGCCGCCGACCTGAACCGAGCCATTGCCCTCCGGCGGCGCTACAGCGTAGCTCGCCGCACCGTAGTAGAAGGCTGGCAGGATGACGATGTCGGCTTCCTTTTCGAATAGCTCCAGCATCTTGATCACCGCCAGCGTATCCATGCCGACGGCCATGTGCTCGCCATGGTATTCGAGCACGCCGAGCGGGAGCACGACCGGCAAGTTTTCGGCGATCGCCTTGCGGATCTGGTGCGGCAGCATCAGCTCGTAGCGCATGATCCCTACTCCATGATGGTGTGGCGGGCGGCGTCGATACAGCCCTCGTCGATCCAAGCCAGCACCGTGCCAAGCTCGTCGAGCGCAATCCCGAACAGATCTGTGCCGGCATTGGTCACGACGGCTCCACCAATTTCCCGGAACCTGAAACTTGCCTGAATGTTTGGGCCACGTTTTTTCCCCGAACAGCTTGTTTTTGCTCATGCTATCACCGTGAAAATTCGTGTCCAACGGCTCGGAGTGCTTTTGCGGTGCTCCAGGCGTGATAGTGTGACGGCAATTGCGTAGGTGAGGAAACGGCAGAACATGAAGACACGGCATTTCGACCGCATTGGCAATGGCGGCATCGCGTTCACGGAACTCGGCTTCGGCACTGCGCCGCTCGGCAACCTCTATCGCGCCGTCTCCGATGAGGATGCCAACGCCACCCTTGAGACCGCCTGGCGCGTCGGCTGCCGTTACTACGACACCGCGCCGCTCTACGGGCTTGGCCTGTCGGAAACGCGGCTCAACCCGTTCCTGCGCTCGAAAAAGCGCGACGACTATGTGCTGTCGAGCAAGGTCGGCCGCATCATGCGCGCCTGCCCGCCGGACCAACGCACCGGCATCGGCAAGTTCTTCGACACGCCGTCGCGCCGCGAGGTCTACGACTACAGCTATGACGGCGTCATGCGCTCCTTCGAAGCCTCGCTCGAGCGCCTCGGCGTCGACCGCATCGACATCCTTTTCGTGCATGACGTCGACATCTTCACGCATGGCAGCAAAGAGGCCTCGGACCAGCGCATCGAGGAGTTCATGCGCTCGGGCTATTACGGGCTGCTGGCCTTGCGTGATCAAGGCGTCATCAAGGCGTTCGGCGGCGGCATCAACGAATGGCAGGTTGCCCAGACACTTGCCGAGCGTGGCGACTTCGACCTTTTCCTGCTTGCCGGGCGCTATACGCTGCTGGAGCAGGAGGCGCTGCAATCCTTCCTGCCGCTATGCCAGAAGCGCGGCATCGGCATCGTTCTCGGCGGGCCGTATAATTCCGGCATCCTGGCAACCGGACCGAAGCCCGGCGCCTACTACAATTATGCCGAGGCGCCGCAGGACATCATCGACCGCGTCACGCGCATCGAGGCTGTCTGCAAACGCCACGGCGTGCGCCTGATCGAAGCGGCATTGCAATTTCCGCTGCTGCACCCTTCGGTCGTGTCGGTGATCCCCGGCGGCCAGCGGCCGAGCGAGGTCGAAAGCAACCGGTCGCTGCTCGACGCGAAGCTGCCACCAGCACTCTGGGCCGATCTCAAGAAGGAAGGGCTGATGCGCGCCGATGCGCCGACGGCATAGACCTGACCGGAGTCATCTCGAGAATATGAGCCCACCAAAGTGGGCGCAAAAGAAAAGCCGGGCATGCCCGGCTTTTCTGGTCTCTGAAAAGGGTGAGAAGGCGCTTAGTTGACTGCGTCCTTGAGGCCCTTGCCGGCCGAAAACTTCGGCACGGTACGCGCCGGAATCTGCACTTCCGCGCCGGTCTGCGGATTGCGGCCGGTCGAGGCAGCGCGTTTTGACACGGTGAAATTTCCGAAGCCGACAAGCCGGACATCGCCGCCCTTCTTCAGTTCGCCGGTGATGACGGAGAACACCGCATCAACCGCCGACTGCGCGTCACCCTTCGAAATACTCGCGGCATCGGCGACAGCGGACACCAGTTCGTTCTTGTTCATAAAAATTCCCTTCCATGAGAAACCGGAACGTACGACTCATCCGGCAGGAAACGGACTTTAGAAAGAAGCGCTTCCGCAACCAAGTCGAAAAGCGTCACAAGAGTCGAAAAAACCCCGGAATTCCGGGGTTTTTCACATGAAAAAGCCGGGCGCTGGACCCGGCTCTCTCTTGTGCATTGCAACTTTAGAAAGAACTAATGAGCTAGCGACTTGCTGGCGTCGTCTCCGGCATCCACCGCAGCCGGCGCATTGACCGGTTCGACCCACTCGATCGGCTCCGGCATACGCACCAGCGCATGGCGCAAGACTTCGCCGACCCGCGCGACCGGAACGATCTCCATACCGTTCTTCACGTTGTCCGGAATCTCCGCCAGATCCTTGGCGTTGTCTTCCGGGATCAGCACCTTCTTGATGCCGCCGCGAAGTGCTGCAAGCAGCTTCTCCTTGAGCCCGCCGATCGGCAGCACCCTGCCGCGCAGCGTGATCTCGCCGGTCATCGCCACATCGGCCCTGACCGGGATGCCGGTCAGCACGGAGACGATCGCCGTCGCCATCGCCACGCCCGCCGACGGTCCGTCCTTGGGCGTTGCGCCCTCGGGGACGTGGACGTGGATATCACGCTTGTCGAACAGCGGCGGCTCGACGCCGAAATCGATGGCCCGCGAACGGACATAGGAGGCCGCCGCCGAGATCGATTCCTTCATCACGTCGCGCAGATTGCCGGTCACGGTCATGCGGCCCTTGCCGGGCATCATGACGCCTTCGATCGTCAGCAGCTCGCCGCCGACTTCCGTCCAGGCGAGCCCGGTGACGACGCCGACCTGATCGTCGGCCTCGACCTGACCGAAGCGGAAGCGCGGGACACCCAGGTAATCGGCGAGATTGTCCGCCGTGATGTCGACCGTCTTCTTCTTCGTCTTCAGGATCTCGGTCACCGCCTTGCGGCCGAGCTTCATCAGCTCGCGCTCCAGGCTCCTGACGCCCGCTTCACGGGTGTAGGTCTGGATGATGCCGCGGATCGCGTCCTCGCCGACGGAGAACTCCTTCGGCTGCAGCGCATGATCGCGGATCACCTTGGGCATCAGGTGGCGCTTGGCGATCTCGATCTTCTCGTCCTCGGTATAGCCGGCGATACGGATGATCTCCATGCGGTCCATCAAAGGCGCAGGGATGTTCAGCGTGTTCGCCGTCGTCACGAACATAACGCTCGACAGGTCGTATTCGACCTCGAGGTAGTGATCCATGAAGGTCGAGTTCTGCTCGGGATCGAGCACCTCGAGCAACGCCGACGACGGGTCGCCGCGGAAATCCTGGCCCATCTTGTCGATCTCGTCGAGCAGGAAGAGCGGATTGGACTTCTTCGCCTTCTTCATCGACTGGATGACCTTGCCGGGCATCGAGCCGATATAGGTGCGTCGGTGACCGCGGATTTCGGCCTCGTCGCGCACGCCGCCCAGCGCCATGCGGATGAACTCGCGGCCCGTCGCCTTGGCGATCGACTTGCCGAGCGAGGTCTTCCCGACGCCGGGAGGTCCGACGAGGCACAGGATCGGCCCCTTCAGCTTCTTCTGGCGGCTCTGCACAGCGAGATATTCGACGATGCGGTCCTTGACCTTGTCGAGGCCGAAATGGTCGGTGTCGAGCACATTCTGCGCGAAAGCCAAATCATGCTTGACCTTGGAGTTCTTGCCCCACGGTATCGACAGGATCCAGTCGAGATAATTGCGCACAACGGTCGATTCAGCCGACATCGGCGACATCGTCCGCAGCTTCTTCAGTTCGGCTTCCGCCTTTTCGCGGGCCTCCTTGGAGAGCTTGGTCTTCTTGATGCGCGCCTCGATCTCGGCGGCCTCGTCGCGGCCGTCCTCGCCCTCGCCGAGCTCCTTCTGGATCGCCTTCATCTGCTCGTTGAGGTAGTATTCGCGCTGCGTCTTCTCCATCTGGCGCTTGACGCGCGAGCGGATGCGCTTCTCGACCTGCAGGACGGAGATTTCGGCTTCCATGAAGCCCATAGCCTTTTCCAGCCGCTCCTTGACCGAAAGCGTGGCCAGCATCTCCTGCTTCTCGGGGATCTTGATGGCAAGATGCGAAGCAACCGTATCGGCGAGCTTCGAATAGTCGTCGATCTGGCTGGCGGCGCCCACCACTTCGGGCGAGATCTTCTTGTTCAGCTTGACGTAGTTCTCGAAGTCGGTGACGACGGAGCGGGCCAGCGCCTCGACCTCGACCTCTTCCTCATCCGGTTCGACCAGCGCCGCGGCGTGGGCCTCGTGGAAGTCGGCACGGTCGGTGAACGAGACGATTTTCGCGCGCGAGGCGCCTTCGACCAGCACCTTTACGGTGCCGTCCGGCAGCTTCAGCAATTGCAGCACATTGGCGAGCGTGCCGATGTCGAAGATCGCATCGGACTCGGGATCGTCATCGGCGGCATTCATCTGGGTCGCAAGCAGGATCTGCTTTTCCTGACCCATCACCTCTTCCAGCGCCTTGATCGACTTTTCACGCCCGACGAAGAGCGGAACGATCATGTGCGGAAACACCACGATGTCGCGCAGTGGGAGGACTGCGAAGACGCCGTCGCTGGGAGCCTTGGATATTTTGGCCATTGTCCAACCTTTCATGTCGCGACCGCCAATCGGCCAACCGCGAATCTCATATTAACGACCGAGGATCGTTCCGCCTACCACCGTTTGTGACGGGAGTTTTACAGCACAGAATTCGGCACCCCGGCCTTCCTCAGTTAGTTGGAGGCACGGGGGGCAAAGATCAAGGGTCAACACGAAACCGTTCATCCAATCTGTCACAATCCGTTCATTACAAGTCGGCCCGTCTACAACAACAAAACGGCGCCTCACGGCGCCGTTTAAAGAATTTCCATTGCAGAGGCTCACGTCAGGCGCTGACGTTGCCCTTCTTTTCCTTTTGCTCGGAATAGATGTAGAGCGGCCTGGCGTTGCCGGACACCACCTCCTCCGAAATAACCACTTCGCGCACGCCTTCCAGCGCCGGCAGCTCGAACATCGTGTCGAGCAGGATCGCTTCCATGATCGAGCGCAGACCGCGCGCGCCGGTCTTGCGCTCGATGGCGCGCTTGGCGATCGCCGACAGCGCATTCTCATGGAAGGTCAGGTCGACATTCTCCATCTCGAACAGCCGTTGGTACTGCTTGACCAGCGCATTCTTCGGCTCGGTCAGGATCTGGATCAGCGCCGGCTCGTCGAGGTCCTCCAGCGTCGCCAGGACCGGCAGACGGCCGACGAACTCGGGAATGAGGCCGAACTTCAACAGATCCTCGGGCTCGACCAGGCGGAAAACATCGCCGGTGCGGCGATCCTCGGGCGAAGCGACGGTGGCGCCGAAGCCGATCGAGGTCTTGCGGCCGCGGTCCGAGATGATCTTGTCGAGGCCGGCGAAGGCGCCGCCGCAGATGAACAGGATGTTGGCGGTGTCGACCTGCAGGAATTCCTGCTGCGGATGCTTCCTGCCGCCCTGCGGCGGGACGGAGGCGACCGTGCCTTCCATGATCTTCAACAGCGCCTGCTGGACGCCTTCGCCCGACACGTCGCGGGTGATCGAGGGATTGTCCGACTTGCGCGAAATCTTGTCGATCTCGTCGATGTAGACGATGCCGCGCTGGGCACGCTCGACATTATAGTCGGCCGACTGCAAGAGCTTCAGGATGATGTTTTCGACATCCTCGCCGACATAGCCGGCCTCGGTCAGCGTCGTCGCATCGGCCATGGTAAACGGCACGTCGATGATGCGGGCCAGCGTCTGCGCAAGCAGCGTCTTGCCGCAACCGGTCGGACCGATCAGCAAAATGTTGGACTTCGCCAGTTCGACGTCGTTGTTCTTGCCGGCATGAGCGAGACGCTTGTAGTGGTTGTGGACGGCCACCGACAGCACGCGCTTGGCGTAGGGCTGGCCGATGACATAGTCGTCGAGAACCTTGAGGATCTCCTGCGGGGTCGGCACGCCCTCGCGCGACTTCACCATCGAGGTCTTGTTCTCCTCGCGGATGATGTCCATGCAGAGCTCGACACATTCGTCGCAGATGAACACCGTCGGGCCGGCGATCAGCTTGCGCACTTCGTGCTGGCTTTTGCCGCAAAACGAGCAATAAAGCGTGTTCTTGGAATCACCGCCGCTGTTGCCGACCTTGCTCATTTTCATGTCCTTTCATAGCCGCCCGCCGATGGTCTGGTTGAAAGGGCGCATATGTTCAATCTATCGCGGGAAATCGCCGCCGCCAGTATTCCGGCTCCCGCAACGCATTCCGTACGAAACACATATCAGAAAACGTCGCAATGATTCGCACCAACCCCGCACAAAGCTAAGCCGTCGAAAATCAACATAGGCTTAACGTAGGCAATTGCTCCCGTCGAGGGAACAGCCAATTGTGGCCGAAATGCCGCAAGCGGCATCAAAAGCGTGTTTTCCCCACTATCCAACTGCCACCAGGCTTATGTGGCAATACCTTCGATCGGCTCACGCGACGAAATGACCTTGTCGATGAGACCGAAATCCTTCGCCTCGTCGGCGGTCATGAAGTGGTCGCGGTCGAGCGTCTTTTCAATCTCGTCGTAGCTCTTGCCGGTGTGCTTGACATAGACCTCGTTGAGACGACGCTTCAGCTTGATGATGTCCTGGGCGTGGCGCTCGATGTCGGAAGCCTGGCCCTGGAAGCCACCGGAAGGCTGATGGACCATGATGCGGGCGTTCGGGGTGGCGAAGCGCATGCCCTTCTCGCCTGCGGTGAGAAGCAGCGAGCCCATCGAGGCCGCCTGGCCGATGCACAGCGTCGCCACCGCCGGCTTGATGAACTGCATGGTGTCGTAGATCGCCATGCCCGAGGTGACGACACCGCCGGGCGAATTGATGTAGAGGTTGATTTCCTTCTTCGGATTCTCCGCTTCGAGGAACAGGAGCTGCGCGCAGACCAGCGTCGCCATGCCGTCCTCGACGGGACCGGTGATGAAAATGATGCGCTCTTTCAGGAGCCGCGAGAAAATGTCGTAGGCCCGCTCGCCGCGATTGGTCTGTTCGACCACCATCGGAACGAGGTTCATGTAGGTTTCGACGGGGTTCTTCATGGACTATCCCTTATTGAAGATGGGATTCCGGCGCCGGGAGATTAGCAAGTCGGGGCAGAATCGGTTCTGGATCGTTATCCTGTAAATAGGATGTCGGCTCACCCTAGCGCAAGGCCGCCCCTCCTAGCCATCCGGTTAAGTCGAATCAAGGTTTCTGCACAGAATTCGCCCGAAGCTGCGCCGGCTGCTCTTGAAGCGGTGCGGCGGCGCTGCCGCGTAGCACTTTCTTAACCGCGTCGCTTAACGAAATATCTCGAAACTGCTTTCGCGCGACACGGCTTCCCCTACAATTCAACGTTGAATTTGCGCTGAAGGTTCAAACAGGGGGAGTGCCATGATCGGGAACCCTGCTTCCTTGGCCGTCGCCAGCCTTGCCGTTCTCGGCATGGTGTCGGAAACGGCTGCTGGCGGTCGCGCCGTCGAATGCTACGAGCAGGTCAACAGGCCGTCCGTCTACGAAACAGTCTACGAAAACGTGCTCATCAGCCCGGCCGGCCAGCAGGTCGAGTATGTTCCGGCGATCTACGGGACCCGCGAGCGCGTGGTGCAGATCGCACCGGCGCGTGTCAGCTACGAGATCGTGCCCGCCATCAGCCGCACCATCTACCGCACGGTGAAGGTCAATGACGGCGGCTACTCCTGGGAATGGCGCGTCATCAATGGTCGGAAGGTCCTGTGCAAGATCAGGCACAAGGCGCGCTATGAACGCGTGGCCGAGACCGTGGTGGTGCAGCCGGAGCGCCTACGGCGCGTCGTCAGTCCCGCCGAGTACGAGAGTGTGGCCGAAGAGGTTCTGGTGCAGCCGGAGCAGCGGCGGATCGTCGAGGTCCCCGCCTCCTACCAGACTGTGGCGCGCCGGGTTCTGGTCCGGGAAGGCTCGTCGCGCTGGCGGCAGGTGCGTATTCCGCGGCACTGCCGGTATTAGGTCAGACCGCCTCCGCTCGCAGCCACGCCTTCAAGCCGCCGACGTCGCCATTGCCGACTGTCGCCGCGACACGCCTGCCGACCGCCGCACCGAACTTGTAGCCGTGGCCGGAGCAGGCTGAGACGACTAGGCATCTGCCCTTCTCATGCGCCAGGAACTTTTCGTCGGCGGTGAAGGTGTAGGCGCAGGTGACGACCTCGGTGAGCCTGTACTCCTCGATGCGGGCGATCGGCGGCGAAAACAGGTTGCGGATCGCCTCGCCCTCGCCCGCTACCGGCTGGCGGTTCCAGTCGGCGTCGCTGGTCGGCACCCTGTGCAGGCCCGAGCCGAATTTCATGCCGGCGCCGCCGGATGGCGGGATCACGTAGCCGTCGACAGCGCCGCCGACATCGAGGATGACAGGGGCTGCCTGCCATGCCGCTTTCAGATCCGCCGGCGGTTCGACATAGGCAAGCGCGGTGCGCCAGGTCTTCAGGTCGCCGTCCAGTTCCGGAAACAGTTTTAGCACCCAGGCTCCGGCGGCGATGACGATGCGGTCGGCCTGCATCGTCTCGCCGCTTTCAAGCACGATGCGGCCGGCCTCGGCGTCAACTTCTACCACCTTGCTGTTTTCGTAGACATTGGCGCCGTTCGTCCGCAGCCATCTGGCGAGCCCCGCCGCGATCTTGCGGCAATGCAGCGCACCACCCTCCGGCGAAAAATACGCGTAGCGGAACGAGCCAGGCTGCAGGAAGGGCCATCGTTTAGCCGCGGCGTCCGGCTCGAACAATTCGAACGGATAGTTCCCGGCTTCCATGCCTTCGCGGTATTCCTCGGCTTCGTCACCCGGCTCGCGTGAAATGCAGATGAAGCCGCGCGGGTCGAGATGGTTTTCGCCGAGATCGGCCCACATCTCGTCCCAGGCCTCATAGGCTTCGGTGATCAGCCGGCCATAACCCGAGGCTGCACCATAGGCTCGCCAGATGATGCGGTGATGATCGCCCGAGGCGGCAAGCGGATTGGGAATCGGCCCCTGCTCGACGATCGAGACCCGGTGCCCGGCCTTGACCAGCGACCATGCCGTCGAAAGCCCCGCAATGCCTGCGCCAACCACGATCACATTCATCAAGTCAGTCTTTCCGCAGCCGCATCGGCTGGCTCAACTCATTGGCTGTCGCGCGCCAACATACGGTCTGGCACCAAGCTGGCAAGCCGCGTTAATTGTCTGGCATGACCAAATTGATGCCGACCTATCTTGCCTTAGATCCCTCCACCCGCCATGTGCGGCTGGACCCGCACGAGCCGGCTTTCTTCCAGAACCCCTATGAGGCCTATGCCTTCATGCATGGCGCGTCGAACGCCTTCTTCTGGGAAGAGTTCGGCTTCTGGTGCTTCGGCGGCTTCGACGACGTCAACCGGCTGTTGCGCGACCGCCGCTTCGGCCGCCAGAATCCGTCCGGCATCCCCGACAGAAGCCGCATCGGCCAGGACCGCACGCATCTCAGCGCCTTCGACGGCATCGAGGCCAATTCGATGCTGGAGCTGGAGCCACCCGTGCACACCAGGCTCAGAACGCTGGTCAACCGCGCCTTCGTCACGCGTCAGGTCGAGCGGCTCAGGCCGCGTGTCGAGGCGCTCGCCAACGAGTTGATCGACCGTTTCGAACCGGGCCAGGTCGATCTGCTGCCAGCCTTCGCCTCGCCTTTGCCGATCACCATCATTGCCGAGATGCTCGGCGTGCCGGTCGAGATGGGGCCGCAATTGCTCGACTGGTCGCATCAGATGGTCGCCATGTACATGCACGGCCGCACACGCGAAACGGAAGAGACTGCCAATCGCGCAGCACATGATTTTTCGGATTTCCTGCGCGGCTATGTCGCGGAACGGCGGAAGAAACCCGGTGACGATCTGTTGTCGCTGCTGATCTCGGCGCAAGACGATGGCCAAAAACTCTCGGAGGACGAGTTGGTGTCCTCGGCTATCCTGCTGCTCAATGCCGGCCACGAGGCAACCGTTCACCAGACCGGCAATGCGGTGCGCTCTATCCTCGCGCAAGGTGGCGACCCCCGCCGCTTCTTCGTTTCTGCAGAAGCCACCGCGGCGACCGTCGAGGAATGCCTGCGCTTCGACGCGCCGCTGCACATGTTCACGCGCTATGCCTATGAGGAGATTGAGGCCGGCGCTGGTGTCATCGCAAGGCCGGGCGAGACGATCGGCCTGCTGCTCGGCATGGCCAATCATGACCCGGCTGCCTTTGCCAAACCCTTCGCCTTCAGGCCGGATCGTGCGGACCAGAAGAACGTCTCGTTCGGCGCCGGCATTCATTTCTGCATCGGCGCGCCGCTCGCCCGGCTCGAATTGCAGGTATCGCTGAAGACCCTGTTCGAGCGCCTACCGCGGCTGCATCTCGCCGAACAGCCGCGCTTTCGCGACACCTATCATTTCCATGGGCTGGAAACGCTCGCCGTGCACACCGGACGGTGATCAAAGCTTGATCACATATTCCTTGCAGGTCGTTTCAAGCACTTCCCAGCTTCCCCTAAAGCCCGGCCTGAGCACGAAACTGTCGCCGGCCCTGACGGTGCGCGCCTCGCTGCCCTCTTCGGCGATCACCGAAACGCCCGACAAGATGTGGCAGAACTCCCACTCGTCGTATTCGATGCGCCATTTGCCCGGCGTTGCCTCCCAGATGCCGGCATAGAGCCCGCCGTCCTGCTCCTCGACATTCCAGGTGCGGAACTTCGGATCGCCTGAAATCAGGCGATCCGGCGCCGGCGCGCCAAGTTCCGGTTCGACGCTGTCGACACCGATGGAGAGAAATTTTGGCGCGATCATGGGAGCTCCTTCCAGCGGGAATCAGACCTTGGCTAGAGCCTGTTCCAGATCGGCGACGATGTCGTTGACATCCTCGATGCCGACCGAGAGCCTGACAGTATCCGGCCCAGCGCCGGCGGCGACCTTCTGCTCGTCGGACAGCTGCCGATGCGTGGTCGATGCCGGATGGATGACCAGCGACTTGGTGTCGCCGACATTGGCGAGATGCGAGAACAGTTCGAGCGCCTCGACGAATTTGATGCCCGCCGCATAGCCGCCCTTCAGGCCGAAGGTGAACACCGCACCGGCGCCACGCGGCGAGTACTTCTTCTGCAGCGCATTGTTCTTGTCGCTGGGCAGGCCGGGATAGGACACCCAGGCGACCTTTGGGTGGTTGGACAGCCAGCCGGCGATGGTGACCGCATTATCGCAATGGCGCTGCATCCTGAGCGGCAGGGTTTCCAGCCCGGTCAGGATTAGGAACGCATTGAAGGGCGAGATCGCCGGGCCCATGTCGCGCAGGCCGAGCACGCGCGCGGCAATGGCGAAAGCGAAATTGCCGAAGGTTTCGTGCAGGACGAGGCCGCCATATTCGGGGCGCGGCTCCGACAACATCGGATATTTGCCGGATTTCGACCAGTCGAAGGTGCCGCCGTCGACAATCGCGCCGCCGATCGAATTGCCGTGGCCGCCGATGAACTTGGTCAGCGAATGCACGACAATGTCGGCGCCATGCTCGATCGGCCGCACTAGGTACGGCGAGGCCAGCGTGTTGTCCACGATCAGCGGCAGGCCGTGCTTACGGGCGATGTCGCCGATCTTCTCGATGTCGACGAAGACACCGCCCGGATTGGCCAGGCTCTCGATGAAGATCGCCTTGGTCTTTTCGTCGATCTGGCTTTCGAACGTCGAGATGTCGTTGGTATCGGCCCAGCGCACCTGCCAGCCGAAATTCTTGAAGGCGTGGCCGAACTGGTTGATCGAGCCGCCGTAAAGCCTTGTCGCGGCGACGAAATTGTCGCCGGGCTGCATCAGATTGTGGAAGACGAGCACCTGCGCTGCATGGCCCGACGCTACGGCCAGCCCCGCGGTGCCGCCTTCGAGTGCCGCGATGCGCTCTTCCAGCACCGCCTGCGTCGGATTCATGATCCGGGTATAGATGTTGCCGAAGGCCTTTAGCCCGAACAGCGAGGCGGCATGGTCGGTATCATCGAAGACGAAGGAGGTCGTCTGGTAGATCGGCGTGGCACGCGCGCCGGTCGCCGGATCGGGCTTGGCACCCGCATGGACGGCGAGCGTGTTGAAACCGGGCGTGCGGGTCATCGAATACCTCCCTTTTGAACTGTCTGAAAGCGCCGGGCATTCTTGGCGAAGCCCGGTCGCGAATGCAAAGAAGAAAATGCCCCTCAATGCACGTTCTGTGATCGAGGCACGAGAAAATGTTCCGATTACCGGAATAACTTTCCGTCTACTTCTGGCGAACGCCGAAGCTCTGGAACCCCGGCCGCATCAGCGGCTTCTTCGACGACAGCACGCCTGAATTGACACCGGTCCAGCCGATTTCGCCCGACAGCTTGCCGTATTCGATCTTGGGGCAGCGGTTCATCACCACCTTGATGCCGGCGGCTTCGGCGCGCGCGGCCGCCTCGTCATGGCGCACGCCAAGCTGCATCCAGATGACTTTCGGCAACGGATCGAGCCGCAAGACCTCGTCGACGACGCCCGGCACTGCCGCGGAGCCGCGAAAAACGTCGACCATGTCGATCGGCTCGGGAACATCGGCGAGCCGTGCATAGGTCATCCGGCCGAGGATTTCCTTGCCGGCCTGGCCGGGGTTGATCGGGAACACCGAAAACCCCTTACCCAGCAGGTATTTCAGCACGAAGTAGCTCGGCCGCACATCGTTGGCGGACGCACCGACCATGGCGATGGTTTTCACCGAATTGAGGATGCCGGCGATATAGGCATTGTCGTAGGCGTCGTGGTTCATGCCTCGTCCTCATACAGAGCTTCGGCGAGAAAACCATCCGGATCGTTGCAGAAACTGCGCATCATGCGAAAATGATCGGTATCGTGGAAATCGGTCGGATCGAGCCCGAACCGGCTGATGCGGAACAGCCGCGCGCCGGGACAGGCCATCAGCAGCGGCGAATGCGTCGCCATGATCACTTGCGCCGTGCCGGACTGATCCATCCGCCGCAGCATCTTGAGAAGCTCGATCTGGCGCGTCGGCGACAAGGCGCTTTCGGGCTCGTCGAGGATGTAGATGCCTTGCCGGCGGCAGCGCTCCTCGAAGAAGCGGATGAAACCCTCGCCATGCGACCAGGACAGGAAGTCGGGCGGAGGCGGTCTGAAGGGATCTTCCAGGGCTGCCTGGTCAAGATAACGGGCCACGGAATAAAAAGATTCGGCGCGAAAGAACCAGCCGGCGGTGACCTTCGGCAACCACTGGCCGCGCAGCGTTCCCGCCAGTGCCGCGCCGCTCTTGTCGATGGCGCGGGAGTGGTCGATGGGCATGTAGCCCTTGCCGCCACCGGCCTCATCGTATCCGGCCAGCGCGCCGATCGCCTCGAGCAGCGTCGATTTGCCGGTGCCGTTCTCACCGACGATGATGGTGATCGGCGTGGTGAATTCCAGTTCGAAATCGTGGCTGCGGAAGATCGGCAGATTCCAGGGGTATTTTCCCCAATCCGCGACCCGCGCCGGCTCGATCAGGATGCGCTTGAGATAGGGCGCCTTCAGTCGCGTCAGTTGCTTGCGATATGCCATCTGGGCAGAGGGATCAGCCCGGCAGCGAGATGCTGCCGTCTTCCGCGATCGGAAAAGCCGGATTGTGCGCCACTTCCCAGACATGCCCCTCCGTATCGGCGAAATAGCCATACCAGCCGCCCCAGAAGGCGCGGCCGGCCGGTTTGACGATACGACCGCCGGCCTTCTCGGCCATCGCAAGCACGTGATCGACTTCCGTGTCGGAGCGGGTGTTGTAGGCGAGGTAGATCGCCGACGGCGCCGTGCCGAAAGTGATGCCTGAATCCGCTTCGGCGCTTTTGCGCGGGAACAGCCCGAGAATGACGCCGCCCATCTGGAAGAAGGCGACGCCCTCAGTGATCCCCGCATGGCGGGTCAGGCCCATCGCCTCGTAGAAGCGTGTGGCGCGATCGAGATCGTTGACGGCGATGGTGATGATGGAGACGCGAGGCTCCATGTCTATTCCTCCGTCCATTCCGGCTTGCGCTTGCCGATGAAGGCGCCGATGCCCTCTTCCGCGTCGCGCGCCAGCATGTTCTCGACCATGACGCGACCGGTATAGGTATAGGCGTCGGCCAGCCCCATCTCGGCTTGTTCGTAAAAGGCTTCCTTGCCGGTCTTGACGACCAAAGACGATTTGGCAGCAATGGTTTGCGCGTATTTGGTGACAATCTGATTCAGATATTCGCGCGGCACCACGCGATTGACCAGGCCGAATTCCTTTGCAGTCGCCGCATCGATCGTCTCGCCGGTCAAAAGCATCTCCATCGCGTGCTTGCGCGATACGTTGCGCGACAGCGCCACCATCGGCGTCGAGCAGAACAGGCCGATATTGACGCCCGGCGTGCAGAAGGTCGCCTCATGCGAGGCAATCGCCAGGTCGCAGCTCGCGACCAGTTGCGCCCCGGCCGCCGTCGCCAGACCATCGACCTCGGCGATCACCGGCCTGGGATGGCGCACGATCGCCTGCATCAGTGCCGCGCAAGCGGAAAACGTCTCCTCGAAAAATGCCTTGCCGCGGTCGGGATCGCCACGGTGAGCGGTCATTTCCTTGAGGTCATGTCCGGCGCAGAACACCTTTCCGGCCGCCGCCAGGATAATGACGCGGACGGATCTGTCTGATTTCGCGCGGTCGAGCTCCGCCATCAGTGCCGCCATAACTGCCAGCGACAGGGCATTGGCCGGCGGATTGCTGAGCGTGAGGCGGAGCACGCCCTTGTCCAGCCTCGCGACAACAGGACCTTCGGCAACAGCCGGCTTGATGGCGACGATTTCAGCCATTTCTCCAACCTCTTCATTGGCCCGCGGCATCGGATTCGCAGGCCATGGAACAAAAGAATTAGCACGCTGCCGATTGAAGAACAGCCTTGAGACGTGTTTTCTCGGTGGCGGCCTCAGCCAGGCGCCCTCGCCTTGAGACCGCCGGTCCATGCCGGCGCCACATACAGGAAACCGCCTATGCCTGCCCAAAGCAATCTCAAGCCGGTGCTGACTGCCGCGCAAGTCAACGCGCTGATGGAGACCGTCTATCCGCAACTCAACGGCCAGTTCACCTTCTACGAGGCGACCGACGTGTTTCCGGGCGGCTGCACCGTGCGCCTGAATGCCGACGAGCGACATGTGCGCCCCGGCGGAACCGTATCGGGCCCGTCGCTGTTCACGCTGGCCGACATAGGCGGCTATGTCTGCGTGCTCTCGCATGCCGGGCCGGATGCGCTTTCGGTCACCACCAATCTCAACATCAATTTTGTGCGCAAAGCCGAGGCCGGACCGATCGACGGCCATTGCCGCATCCTGAAGCTGGGCAAGAGCCTGATGGTGTTCGATATCGACATCGTCGCCGGACCGGACGGACAGACGGTAGCGCACGCCACGGGGACCTATTCGATCCCGCCGAGGCGGATTGGTGATGTGGTAAAATGATACCTTTTATTCAAACCATTGTTTTTGCTTTGTTTTGCGCGCCACCTGGCTTTTCACCAGCCTTGACGCGATAACCGCCCTCGCCTATAAGCCCTCACGGAACAGCGGCCCGCAAAGGCCGCCGTTTTGTTATTGGCGGCGGGCGAGCGCTCTGCGTCAATCCAAGCAACAAGAAACGCCTTCCCTTGTCGTTCGTGAATGGGGGAAGGTCCGAACCGAAAGCAACAATCCATGGCAACCTTTTCGCAGAAGCCTGCGGATGTGGTGAAGAAGTGGGTGCTGATCGACGCCGAGGGTCTCGTCGTCGGCCGTCTAGCCACTGTCATCGCCAATCATCTTCGCGGCAAGCACAAGCCCACCTTTACCCCGCATGTCGACGACGGCGATAACGTCATCGTCATCAATGCCGACAAGGTGGTGTTCACCGGCAAGAAATTCACCGACAAGGTCTATTACTGGCACACCGGTCATCCCGGCGGCATCAAGGAGCGCACCGCGCGCCAGCTGCTCGAGGGCCGTTTCCCCGAGCGTGTCGTCGAGAAGGCCGTCGAACGCATGATCCCGCGTGGCCCGCTCGGCCGTCGCCAGATGAAGAATCTCCGCGTCTATGCAGGCACGGAACATCCGCATGTCGCCCAGCAGCCCGTCACGCTCGACGTGGCCAAGCTGAACGCCAAGAACAAGAAGGTTTCGTAAAATGGCTGAGCTTTCCTCGCTCGCAGAACTCGGAACTGCCACCGGCAACACCAACACGCAGCCGGCTGCACCCGTCCATGTCCAGAAGCTCGACAAGTCGGGCCGCGCCTATGCCACCGGCAAGCGCAAGAACGCCATCGCGCGTGTCTGGGTAAAGCCCGGCTCCGGCAAGATCGTCGTCAACGACAAGGTGTTCGCCGAATATTTCGCGCGTCCGGTCCTGCAGATGATCCTCAACCAGCCGATCATCGCCGCCAACCGCGCCGGCCAGTATGACATCGTCGCCACCGTCATCGGCGGCGGCCTTTCCGGCCAGGCCGGTGCGGTGCGCCACGGCATCTCCAAGGCGCTGACCTATTACGAGCCGGCGCTGCGCGGCGTGCTCAAGAAGGGCGGCTTCCTGACCCGCGACAGCCGCGTCGTCGAGCGCAAAAAGTACGGCAAGGCAAAGGCCCGCCGCTCGTTCCAGTTCTCGAAGCGCTAAGCGCTCCACAGCTTCAAATGTTCGAAAGGCCGCCTCCGGGCGGTCTTTTCTTTTGGCGATTTCCTAACCTGGCCCGAACTCAAGGTCGATCGGCCGGTACTTTGATGAAGTCGATGAACGCCCGCAGCGGCGCCGGCACAAGGCGCCGGCCGGGATAATAGAGGAACGGCCCGGGGAAGCTCTGCCACCACGGTTGGAGAACGGGTTCGAGCACACCGCTCTCAAAATGGGGGTGAAGCCAGTCCTCGAACAGGCTGACAATGCCGGTACCGGCGATGGCCGCATCGACGGCGAGATCGGCCGCCCCGCCCAGGGTCACGAGAAGCGGCCCCGTCGGATCGACCCGCACAACCTCGCCGTCGCGCTCGAATTCCCACGTCGGCATCGCACCACTGGCGAAGCGCCCGCGCAGGCAGGCGTGGCCGAGAAGGTCGCGCGGGTGTTGCGGCCGGCCATGGCGGTCAAGGTAGGCAGGACTGGCTGCGGTGGCGAAGCGCTGCACGCGCGGTCCGATTGGCACCGCGATCATGTCCTGTTCCAGCCGCTCATCGTAACGGATCCCGGCATCGCACCCCGCCGCCAGCACATCGACAAAGCTCTCCTCGGCGATCACCTCCAGCCGGATGCCCGGATAGGCAGCGAGGAAACGCGGAATAATGCTGGGCAGCACCAGCCGCGCCGCACTGACCGGCACATTAAGGCGCAACGTACCTGCCGGCCGGTCGCGGAAGCCGTTCACAACGTCAAGTGCTGCCTCGACCTCGGTCAAGGCTGGGCCGAGCCGGGCCAGCAAGCTCGCACCCGCTTCGGTCAGGACAACGCTACGGGTCGTCCTGTTGAGCAGCCTGACACTGAGCTGCGTCTCAAGGCGGCGCACCGCCTCGCTCAAGCCCGACGCACTGCCGCCGCTCGCGCGGGCGCCATTGCGAAAACCCTTGGCCCGCGCGACGGCCACGAAGGCATTCAGGTCTCCGAGATCGATCTTCATTGTTCGATATTCCGTACAGCCCGTGCGGAATGTACCCAATTATCGTGCGATCGGACAGCGCCTATCTCAGCGTCATCCTGAACGGAGATAGACTATGTCCAGCATTGACCTTTCCGGCACATTCACTCTCGGTGACCGCACCGTGAAGCGGCTTGGCTACGGCGCCATGCAGCTCGCAGGACCCGGCGTCTTTGGTCCGCCCAAGGACCATGGCGCGGCATTGGCCGTGCTGCGCGAAGCTGTTGCGCTTGGGATTAACCACATCGACACCAGCGACTTCTACGGCCCGCACGTCACCAATCTGCTGATCCGTGAAGCGCTCGGGCCCTATTCCGACAATCTGACGATCGTCACCAAGATCGGTGCCCGTCGCGGCGCGGACGGCTCGTGGCTGCCGGCCTTCTCGCCCGAAGCGTTGACCCAGGCGGTCCACGACAATCTGCGCAATCTCGCGCTCGACGTGCTGGACGTGGTCAATCTCAGGATCATGTTCGACGCACATGGTCCTGCCGAAGGGTCGATCGAGGCGCCGCTCACTGTGCTGGCCGAGCTGCAGCGACGGGGCTTGGTGCGCCACATCGGGCTAAGCAATGTCACGTCAGCACAGATCGAGGAGGCGCGACGGATCGCCAGGATTGTCTGCGTGCAGAACCAATACAATCTGGCGCACAGAGGCGACGATGCCCTGATCGACAAACTCGCCCGCGACGGCATCGCCTATGTGCCGTTCTTTCCGCTCGGCGGCTTCAACCCGCTGCAGTCGTCTACCCTGTCGAGCGTCGCTCAGCGCCTGGGCGCCACGCCCATGCAGATCGCGCTCGCTTGGCTGCTCCGTCGCGCGCCTAACATCTTGCTCATCCCAGGCACCTCGTCCGTCGCGCATCTCAGGGAGAACCTCGCCGCAGCCGAGCTCGATCTGCCGGAGGATGCCGTCAGGGAACTGGACGGCGTGGCGATGGCTGCCTGAGGATTGGCGAGGAGCCACGCAGCTTCGTAAGCAAGAAGGCCGCCTTCGGACGGCCTTCTTGCTGCTCGGCAGTCACCCCACCCGCGCCTCCGGCGCGACCTCCCCATCAAGGGGAGGTAGGAGGTCGCGGCAGTTCCCCGCTCGCCGAACGGTCTGCAAAAGCCGGCCGGGTGACGGAACGATGATCCGACTGTAAAGCGCGACGCCCTACCTCCCCTCGATGGGGAGGTCGGCGCGAAGCGCCGGGTGGGGTGAAGCACCCACGTCGAATTTCTAGTTGATGCTTGCGGTGTTCGCCGGCTCCGCCGGCCGCGCCTCATCAGAGTAAGGCACGCGGTAGCCGTTCGCCGTCAGCCAGTCGATCGCCGCTTTCGGCTCGTCGGTCTGGATGATGGTGGCGCCGCGCTCGGCCCAGAAGCCGTAGGTCTCGCGCGGAAGACTGGCGAGCACCGCCAGCTCGTCGCCGCGACCGCCGGCAAGGAAGCCGCCCGGCTTGTTGACGATGGCGTAGGTATTAGCCCAGATGTGCCAGTCGCCCCTTATCGCCGCCGCGCGCATGCGGGGGCTGAACAGCGGACCGCCGGTCTCGGTCAGCGTTTCCGACCCCGCCCGCCAGTTGATCATCTCGACCGCGCGCGGCGAAAAGATCCCGCTGACTTTCTCGGCGAAGCCGGCGTCGCGAACCGCGTCGTCGGCGATGATCGGCATGAACTGGAAACCACTGCCGATCGCACCCATGGCGGCCTTCACAGTGGTGATCCTAGCCGGGTTCCACAGGTTTTCCTTGACGATCACCTGTTCGGCCATACCCAGGTCGCGCGCGACCGCGATCATGCCGGCCAAGCTGTCGACATCGAGCTTGTTGTCGATGTTGATGAGGATCCTGTCCTTGGTCGCCACCAGCATCTCGCGCAGCGTCGAAACCGGCTCATCGGTGACAGCGCCGGTGCCTTCGATCACCAGCCGGCAGGTCTTGAGTTCGACCAGCGTGCGCTTGATCACCTCGCCCTTGCAATTCGTCGTGCGGTCGAGCCAGCTGTCATGCATGACGATGAACTGGCCGTCCTTCGAGCGCCTGACGTCGACCTCGACGATTTCGGCGCCAAGCGCGATCGATGCGTCGACGGCGGCGATCGAGTTCTCCGCATAGAGCGTCTTACGGGCCTGCATGCTGCCGGCGCGATGTGCTGCCACCATAACATGGTCGCGCCACTGGTTGGCGTGTTCGAAACGGTCGAGAATCTGTCTGGCGCGTGTTTCGCCTGCCGATGCCGAGCCTGTGAAGAGCACCAAGGCGGCGGAAAGCAGAAGGTTCAGCCAGGTCGTTCGCATGAGAATCGCTCCGTACCGGATGGGAACCCGGTTAAGCGACGCACGTGACAGCCTAGTGAACGAAGCCGGCTTCGCAAATGCCGGACAGTCGGGTTAACGCCGGCTGAAGCGACCGTTCTGCACCTCGAACCCATGACGGTAATCGGCGGTCGCCGGCAATCAGCCTGCCGAGATCGATGCCGCCGTCCTGGTGGTCGGTGGCCGGCTTGCCGCGTTCACATCTGTTCCGCTCTGGGCCGACACCGTCCCATGAGGGGATCTGGTCCACTTTCGGTTGTATTCATACTTACCCACGCAATTTCCGGGTTTACCGTGCGGGCTCACCTGGCAAGCAAGAATTTGTGACCGAGCGCGAATGGCCATGGCCTCGGAAGGGGTCGCATTTCTGAGAATTATATCCAATAAGGTTGCGCCTCGACGCACAGGAGATCGCTTCATGCCGAACACCAACATCGACCACGCCTTCACCGCCCGGGCCAGGACGGGTGCGTCCTTCGAGCCGACCTATGCCGGCGCGCTGTCGTTCATGCGACGCAAATACACGAAGGACGTGAAGGGCGCGGACGCGGTGGTGTGGGGCATCCCCTTTGACGCCGCCGTCACCAACCGCCCGGGCGCGCGTTTCGGGCCGCAGGCGATTCGCCGCGCCTCGACCATCCTCGACAACGATCCGCAGTATCCTTTTTCGCGCGATCTGTTCGAACATCTCGCCGTGGTCGACTATGGCGATTGCCTGCTCGACAGCGGCAATCACCAGAAGACACCAGGGACGATCGAGCGCGAGGCGGCAAAGATCCTGAAATCCGGCGCCTTCCTGCTATCGCTCGGCGGCGACCATTTCGTCACCTGGCCGCTGCTCAAGGCGCATGCCGCCATCCACGGCCCGCTGGCCATGGTGCAGTTCGACGCCCACCAGGACACCTGGCCGGACGACGGCAAGCGCATCGATCACGGCTCCTTCGTCGGCCGTGCGGTCAAGGAGGGCATTATCGACCCCGACCGTTCGATCCAGATCGGCATCCGCACCCATGCGCCTGATACCTTCGGCATCAAGATCCTGTACGGCCACGAAGTCGAGGACATGCGCGCGTCCGACATCGCCTATGCCATCGTCGACCGCACCGGCGGCAAGAAAGCTTATGTCACCTTCGATATCGATTGCCTGGACCCGGCCTTCGCGCCCGGCACCGGCACACCGGTCGCCGGCGGGCCGTCCTCGGCAAAAATCCTGTCGGTGCTGCGCCAGATCAATCAGGTCGATATCGTCGGCGCCGATGTCGTGGAGGTTGCGCCGGCCTATGATCACGCCGATATAACGGCAATTGCCGGGTCGACGGTGGCCATGCACTATCTCGGGCTCCTGGCGGAACGAAAGGCTCGACTCGAAGAGCTGAACAGCGGCAATCACGTCGTTGCCGGATTAAATCAGGCAAGCGGCATCTAACTGAGATAACAGGAATTCAGGCAGGCAATGAAACCGAAAATCTTCATCGACGGCGAGCACGGCACCACCGGTCTCCAGATCAGGGCGCTGCTGGCCGAGCGCGGCGACCTGGAGATCATCTCCATTCCGAGCGAGCGCCGCAAGGAACCGGCAGCTAGAGCCGAGTTCCTCAACGCCGCCGATGTCGCGATCCTGTGCCTGCCGGACGCAGCCGCGAAAGAAAGCGTCTCGCTGATAACCAACGACACCACTAGGGTTATCGACGCCTCGACCGCGCATCGCGTGGCCGAAGGTTGGGAATATGGTTTCGCCGAAATGGACAAGGATCAGGCGCGGAAAATCGCTTCGGCGAAGCGCGTCGCCAATCCGGGCTGCTGGCCGCAAGGCCCGATCGCGACGCTCAGGCCGCTGGTGGCAGCCGGGCTGTTGCCGCCGGATTTTCCGGTCACCGTCAACGGCATTTCGGGCTATTCGGGCGGCGGCCGGCCGATGATCGAGGACTATGTCGCCAAGGGCGAGGATGCGTCGGAATTCCTGCCCTACGGGCTGACTCTGCAGCACAAGCATGTGCCGGAGCTCAGGACCTATGCGAAGCTGTCGCATGATCCGATCATGCAGCCGGCGGTCGGCAATTTCGCGCAAGGCATGATTACCGTGGTGCCGCTGCAGCTCGGTGGCCTCGATTATGTGCCGACCGGCGCCGAACTTCATGCGGCGATCGCCGACCATTTCGCCGCCATCGATGGCGGCGTGGTCGAAGTGGCCCCCTATGAGCAACTGGAGCGCGTGCCGGAGATCAATCCGGAAATCTACAACGGCACCAACCGGATGAAGCTCTATGTCTTCGCCAATGACGACAGGGCCCAGGCGCTGCTGCTCGCCGTCTACGACAATCTCGGCAAGGGCGCCTCGGGTGCTGCCGTGCAGAACATGGATCTGATGCTCGGCCTCAAGCACTGAATGGACGCTCCGGCATTTCCGAAACGCTGGAAGGTCAGGGCGCCAGAACTGATTGCCGAGACGTTCAGCAGCCGCATCTGGAAGGTTTTTCGCGCGGACGGCTCGCCGGCGATCGTCAAGGCCCTCAAAGTTTTCGACGACGTCGAAGACGAGTTGCGCGGCGAGCATTTCCTCGCCTGGCGGCGCGGCGAAGGCGCGGTGCGGCTGCTCGGCCGCGACGGCCACTGCATGCTGCTCGAATATGCCGGCGAAACCCTGCTGTCACAAGTTCTCTTGGAGCAGGGAGACAATGCCGCCACTGCAATCGCGGCCGAAGTGATGGCAAGACTGTTCTCGCCATCCGACCACCCTGCCCCACCGGATCTGCAGCCGCTGCGGGTACGGTTTTCCAGCCTGTTCAAGAAGGCGAAGATCGATCGCGACGCCGGCGAAAAGAGCCTCTACGTCGAAGCGGCTGCGACCGCGGACCGGCTGTTGGCCGATCCTGTCGACGTGCTGCCGCTGCATGGCGACCTGCATCACGACAACATCATGCAGGCGTCGCGCGGCTGGCTGGCGATCGACCCGAAGGGCGTTCTCGGCGATCCCGGCTTCGATGCGGCGAACATGTTCTACAATCCGCTCGACCGCGACGACCTTTGCCGCAATCCCCGGCGGATTGCCCACATGGCCGAGATCTTCGCCAAGACGCTCGGCCAGACGCCGTCAGCCATTCTGGATCACGCCATCGCTTATGGCTGCCTGTCGGCGTCATGGCATAATGAAGACGGCAACGCGATCGAGGAAAGCCGCGAATTGTCCATTGCCGCGGCGGTCAAGACGGTGCGGCTCAGCCTCTGACGGCGATCTGGTTGGGCAGCGGATAAGCGCCTTTGGTGCCGCGCCAATGCGCTGCGGCAAACCCCAGCAGGACTAGCGCGAATGCCTGATGCGTCAGCGCCATGTGCAGCGGCACATGCATCAGCAGCGTGCCGATGCCGATCAAGGCCTGCGCCAGCACCAGCAGAAACAACAACGTCGCGCGGCGCGCATGCGTCGTGCCGGGCTGGCGCCGGTGCGTCGCGATCATGTGCCAAAGTGCTGCGACGAAAATCGTGTAGGCGCCGAGCCGGTGGATGAGCTGAACCATCTTCGGGCTCTCGAAGAAATTGCGCCATGCCGGCTCAAGGATCAACAGATCGTCGGGGATGAGCTTGCCGTCCATCAGCGGCCAGGTGTTGTAGCTCAGGCCGGCATCGAGCCCGGCGACGAGCCCGCCGAGATAGATCTGGATCAGCGCCAGCAGCACCAGAAAGCCGGCCAGACGCTGCGTCGAACGGTCGGCGGCGGGCTCGGAGTGCGGGGCCAATCCACGCGCGACCACCATGGTCGCAGCGAAGATCAGTGCGGCCAGCGTCAGATGCGTCGCCAGCCGGTATTGGCTGACGGAGACCCGGTCGACCAGCCCAGACGCCACCATCCACCAGCCGATCGCACCCTGCAGTCCGCCGAGGACGAGGATGCCGATCAGCTTTGGCCCAAGGCCGCGCTCGATGCGGCGCGTCGCCCAGAAAAACACCAGCGGCACGGCAAAAATCACGCCGACACCGCGCGCCAGGATCCGGTGCACCCATTCCCACCAGAAGATCGACTTGAACGCGTCGATGCTCATGCCCTTGTTGAGCTCGGCATATTGCGGGATCTGCTGGTAGCGCTGGAATTCCTCCTGCCATTCGGCGTCGTTGAGCGGCGGGATGATGCCGTGGATCGGCTTCCATTCGGTGATCGACAAGCCGGACTCAGTGAGCCTGGTGGCGCCGCCGACCAGCACCAGTACAAACAGCACCAGAAGCACGATGTAGAGCCAGCCGCGCACCAGCGCCCGGTTACGCAGGTCGCGGTCGCGGGCCACGAAAGGCGCGGCAGCTGATATGGCAGCCATAGGCTTGTCCCGGCAGGTTGCAGTCGCGGATTGGTGAACCATCGCAATCCAACTGGCAAGACCGGACAGCGCGGCACGCCGTCGCGCCGCTTCTTGCGGGTTGCGTGCCTCTTCCGTTGGGCCTAAGCGATAGCGATCAACGGGATCGCGAAATGCCCATTCGCCTGAAGAAGCTGATCGGAACCTTTCTGCTGGTGGCGCTGGTCATCGTCTACGCGCTGGTCGCATCGATCGTGGCGGTTGCCCAGCTGGCGGAATCGGGACCGTGGGCGCATTTCCTGTTCTTCCTGCTCAGCGGCATGCTCTGGGTGCTGCCGGCCATGGGCATCATCAAATGGCTGATCCTGGAGCCCCCGCGGCCGAAGAATTGAGGTTTGCTCGCCGCCGCGGTGAAAGCCTGACGCTTGCTGCCCGTAGGCAGCTCAGGGTGGGTTTCTGCCTTCCGTGTCGCCGATCGGAACGCGCAGGCAGCGCCACTTTCCGACCTCAGCACCTCTAAGCGCGAACGTCTGGTGTGATGCCCGATGCGCGCGTTCGTAGGGCATCTCGCTGTTACATCGCGGTGACAAAAGCACCGCTACGGTGGCGTCAACCGGTTACCAAGGGCAGCAAATATCTCCGGCCTTCTGGGAGTGGCGTGTCAGCGTCCCCAGAGGCTGCGTGGGCGTGTCGCCGCTGTTAGCGCGGCGACTGGATCGCTCCACGCCTCGCAAGCGAGATAGCTAAAGCAAGGTCAAGCTGCGTTCTCCGTTCTGAATCGGCGACGGGCGGCGGCTGGGAGAAATGGATGCCATGCACGTTGGGCGTCTGGAAGTTGGCGGGGCATGGGCGCGAGGCAGCCCGCGTGCACGCGCCTGGCCTGGCGGTGCAATGACCGCGCAGCGCCGCCTAGCAGCGATCCTGGCTTGCGACGTGGTCGGCTATTCGCGCCTGATGGAGCGCGACGAGCGCGGCACGCTCGAGCGGCTCAAGACATACCGCAAGGACCTTCTCGAACCGCTGGTCTCCGAGCATCACGGCCGGATCGTCAAGCTCACCGGCGACGGCATGCTGTGCGAGTTCGCGAGCGTCGTCAACGCGGTGACCTCGGCGATGGCGATCCAGCAGGCTTTGGCAGAACACGAGGCGGAGACGCCCGAGGAAGAGCGGATTCGCTTCCGCATCGGCGTCAATCTCGGCGACGTGGTCTGCGAGGAGGACGGCGACCTCTACGGCGACGGTGTCAACATCGCCGCCCGCCTCGAAAGCATCGCCGATCCCGGCGCCGTGGTCGTCTCGGGCACCGCCTATGACCACCTTCAGGGCAAGCTCGACGGCGGCTTCACGCTGCTCGGCGACCTGCGCCTCAAGAACATCGAGCGGCCTGTGCGCGCCTATCGCGTCGAGACCGACGCCAGCGCCTCGGTGGCTGCACCGCCTCCCCTGCCCGCGAAACCCTCCATCGCGGTTCTGCCTTTCACCAACATGAGCGGCGACCCCGACCAGGAATACTTCGCCGACGGACTGGTGGAGGACATCATCACGGGATTGAGCCGGGTGAACTCTTTCTTCGTGATCGCCCGCAACTCGTCCTTCACCTACAAGGGCCGAGCGGTGGACCTGCGCCAGGTTGGGCGTGAGCTGGGCGTCCGCTACGTGCTCGAAGGTAGCATCCGCAGAGCAGGATCGCGGGTGCGTATCAGCGGGCAGCTGGTGGACGCGATCAGTGGGCACCATGTTTGGACCGACCGCTTCGAGGGCGACATGAGCGACATCTTCGACCTGCAGGACAAGGTGACCGAGAGCGTCGTCGGTGCGGTCGAGCCGAGCATCCGGCTGGAGGAGATCAAGCAAGCGCGCATGAAGCCGACCGACTACATCGGTGCCTACGACCTCTACCTTCGTGCGCTGCCGCGCTTCTACAGCATGACGCGCGAAGGCTTCGCCGACGTGCGCCGGCTCACCAACGAGGCGCTCAGCATCGACCCAGGCTTCACCCTGGCGAAGGCACTCGGTGCCTATATCCGTAGCCTGTCCGTGAGTCAGTGCTGGCACGAGCCCGACGATATCCGCGTCGCCGTGCGCATGGCCCGCGAGGTGCTGGCGGACGCGCGAGACGATCCGACAAGCTTGCGTTTCGCCGCGCAGGTGATCGCCTACAGCGCCAAGGATTACGAGACGGCGCTGGACACGATCGAACGGTCCCTGCTCCTCAACCCCAATTCGGCGCAGGGCTATACGGGCAGCGGCTGGGTGAACGCCCATTCCGGCCGCCCCCTCGTCGCGATCGAGCACTTCCACAGGGCAATGCGGCTGAGCCCGGTCGACCCCGAGAAGGGCATCGCGCTCTCCGGCATCGGGATGAGCTACTTGATGCTCGAACGCTACGAGGAAGCGCTGGCTTGGGGAGAACGAGCGCTGCGCGAGATGCCGAATTACGGCTCCTCGCACCGGGTGGTGATCATGGCGCTGGTCAAACTCAATCGGCCGGACGAAGCGCAGGCGGCGGCGCGGCGGCTGATGGAGGCGTTCCCGACCTACACGCTCGGCCTGCAGAGGCAGATCAACCCGTGGCGGGACAAGGTGTTTGCCGAGCGCTACGTCGAGGCGCTGGGTATTGCCGGCGTGCCGGAGTGATCGTCGCGTTTGCAAGGATGCCCTCTCCTGCGCGTCATGTCCGGCCGGGCGACGTCCCTTGATCTCGCGTCGCTTCTGGAAGGATAGTTCTCTGGCCGGCTTGTCCGAGGACTGAGCGCGTAGAGCAGCTGTGAACAGCCGGCGAGCTCTCTGTTGGGTTCGCGTCGAACTTCCGGTTTCCACCCTGACGAGACCTACCGACGGTCCAGACAAATGTCGCCTTCGGGTCACGACGTTTCCTTGACCTGCCATCAGGGATGGTCCGCAAGGGGTCGGTTCTTGCCGTCCACCGGTACCAGTGTCAGACTTTCACGACTAGATGGTGACGACCATCTTGCCGGCATTGGCCAGCGGCGTCGTCACACCCGACAGCATCGTGCGGATATGGCCAACGCTCTGATAGCGACCGTTGACCGAAATGCGCGGCAGCGCTTGCAGGAAGCCGGCGTGTTCGGCGCGCAGCACGCCGTGGCGTGTCGTCACCGCCGAGGCATAGCCGGCGTCGCGGGCAAAGCCGACTTCGCGGTCGCCAACAGCGCTGGCATAGCCATAGGGATAGGCGAAATGGCGCGGTGCCTCGCCGAGTTCGGCCTGCAATATGCGCCTGACGTCGTCGACCTCGTGCCGCGCATCGGCTTCGGAAAGCCGCTTCAGATTGCGATGATTGACCGTGTGCGCGCCGATCGTCACCAGCGGATGCCCTGCCATGGCGCGGATCTCGTCCCAGTTCATCAAAGCGCTCTGGCGCGCGCCCAACTCGATACCGTTCGACCGCGCCAATTCGCGCAGCACCGCGCGCTGGTCCTCCTCGCGGACCTCCAGCGTCAGGTAGTCG
The DNA here is from genome assembly GCA_004020315.1 of Mesorhizobium sp. GTDB lineage: Bacteria > Pseudomonadota > Alphaproteobacteria > Rhizobiales > Rhizobiaceae > Mesorhizobium. The sequence continues at coordinate 71,075 of SAQG01000014.1, read as the reverse complement.
TGCAGACGCGCAAAGGCCTGGAGTTTCTTGCCCGGAGTCGAGCAGTCGATCGTCACCGGACCGTTCGGTGTTGTCAGAATCAACCGGTCGCGCGCGCTGACGATGTCCTCGGCCACCTCCCACCATAGATCGGCGGCACCGTTTATCAGCCCCGGCGCGACATAGATGGTAACCGGCGCGCCGTGCTTTTCCAGCACCGGCAGCGCTTCGGTCATGTTGTCGCGGTAGGCGTCGTCGGCGGTGATCGCCGCAAACTGGCCACCCTTGCCGCCGGCTTTGATGCGTTCGATCGCCTCGTCCAGCGTGACGAATGCATGGCCGTGCGCCTTCATGTCGGCGATCACGGCGTCGAGGAACTCAGGCGCGATGTTGAGATGCCGATTGACGCTATCAGGCTTTTCCGGCGTAGCGGTGACCCGGTGTAGCATCAGGATGGCGCCGATGCCGCCGACAAACGGCTTGGCCAGCGGGGCAAGACCGGTAAAGCGGACGACGTTGAGCGCCAATTTCCGGATTGCCTCGCCCCCGTCGATCATTCATTCACCTTTTGCGCCTAGGCTCATCCAAGCACGGAATGCGCCTAGCGCGCCCCAATCGCGGTGAATACGCCCTAAAGGATTGAGGTATGGTTGACGCCACCGCGTCATTTGACGGCAATCGGCTCGAAGCAATGGAGGCGGCGCCGCGCGCGTTGCCTGCGGATCAGGCCGGCTTGTCGGTCTCGGTCGCGGACGGTGCGGCACTTGCCACCTATGCCGAGCTCTGCCGTTCGGCGCTGTTCGCGCCGGCGCAGAGCCCGGCCTGGATCCTGAACTGGGCCAGATATACCGAAGCGGACACCGTTTTGGCCACGCTGAGCACTGACGGCCGACCGGTTTTTTCGTTGGCGCTGGACGTCACCAGCAGCGGCCGGTTCCGCGTCGCCCGTTTCATGGGCGGCCGCCATGCCAACGGTAATTTCGCCGCCGCCGACCCGATTTGGCTAACCAAGGCGGATGGCGCGACAATCGGCTCGATGCTGGCGACGATCGCCAGGGCGCGACCGGACATCGACCTCGTCGCACTGGAACGGCTGCTGCCCGATCTCGACGGCATTGCCAATCCGCTTCTATCCCTCCCGCATTTTCCAAGCCCCAACCTGTCGCTGGCCGTCGACTTGGCGGGGGGGTTTGATGCACTTCTTTCCCGCGCGAGCGGCAGGCGCAGGCGCAAGAGACACCGCTCGCAGGCACGCAAGTTCGAGGCTGTCGGTAGCCACCGCCGCATCGAGGCCCGGACAGCGGATGAGGCGAACAGACTGCTCGATGCGTTTTTCGAGATGAAGGAGTTCCGCTTCCGTAAGATGGGCATCGCCAACGTCTTCGGTGAGCCGGAGGTTCGTGCTTTCTTCCGCGCGTTGTTTGTCGAAGCGCTTTCGGACGATAGGCCGTCCTTCGTGCTGCATGGGCTCGAAGTCGCCGGCAAGCTTCGCGCCGTCACCGGATCGAGCCGCTCGGGAAAACGCCTGATCTGCGAGTTCGGGGCGATAGCCGACGACGACCTCGCCCATGCCAGCCCCGGCGACTTCCTGTTCTTCGACAACATCGAGGAAGCCTGCGAGAGGGGATTCGATGTCTATGATTTCTCGGTCGGCGACGAACCCTACAAACGGCTGTGGTGCGATATCGAGACCCAGCATTTCGAGGTCCTGATTCCGCTGACGAGAAAGGGCCGCGCGCTGGTGTTTGTCCTGCGGCAAAGCGCGCGCCTGAAAGCCTTCGTCAAGAACAGCCCGACGATCTGGAAACTGACCAAGATGCTGCGCCGCAAGACGGCCGGACAGGCAGCACCTGCCGCAGGCGAAGACGACAGCTGATCGCTGCCGAGATTCCGGAGCCCTTTGAGCAGAATATCGAACCGTCTCAGGCGGCGGAGCGCCGTCCGGGTACCGGCGTCCCTGGCGTCTGACAGCCGACCGGCGTCACCAGCGTCAGGTCGGGATAGCCGCTCTCGATCAACTCGACTGCGGCCTGCGCGATCTCGTCGTCTGGCTCCAGCAGCGACAGGAAGACCTCGGTGCCCTCGCCCACAAGGCGGCCGATGCCTTGCGCGTCGGCGGGTCCGCATTCGACCACGACCAGATCGTAGGCGGTGGTCAGCGACTGCATGATGATCGGCAGCCGGTCGGCGGCGCGCATGGCGCGAACCGGATCGGCCGTGCCGACGGGAATGACGTGGCAGTCCGAATAGAGATCGGGATGGATCACGTCGCTGAACTGCGCTTCGGAGGCGAGCAGATTGGTGATGCCCGGGAACAGACCGCTGTCCAGCATCGGCCGCGAGGCGGCGCCTGAAGCGGTGAGATCGAGCAGGAGCACACGCAGGCCGGCGTCGGAAACCTCACGCGCTACCAGCACCGAGGAGGCGGCCGCTTCGTCGCCTTCCGGCGACACGAATATGGCGCGCGCCGCACCGGTTGTGATCAGTTTTTCCACCGCCCTGTCGATTTCAACCTCGCCAAGGGTGGGGCGCGCCGGCCCGACGTCCTCGCCAGTTGCTGGGGCAGTTGCTGGCGGCGCGGCAGCCGCTTGCGGCTCTGCCGGGATTTCCGTCGCCCGATCCTCGAGGTCTTCAATGTCGGCCGGTTCGTGATTGGACGGTTCGTGGGCAACCGGCATCGCAACCTGTTCGATCCGCTCGATGCGGGCGCCAGCGGCCGGCCGCATGGCGCGACCCGAAAATAGCTCTTGCAGAAGCGTCACGATCGCCATGACAAGCAACGAGCCGACGAAGGCCGCACCGGTGATCGGCAGGATCTTCGGGAAATAGGGCTCGGACGGCGCCACAGCGCGGGAAAAGACACGGGCGTCGACCGGCAGATAGTTGCTGTCCTTGCGCGAGGACGCCTCCCGGTAACGGGTCAGGTAGGATTCGAGCAACTGGCGTTGGGCGGTCGCTTCGCGCTGCAGCGCATCCAGTTCGACCTGCTGGTCGCCGGCGCGCGCCGATGCGGCCTTCAGCGTGTTGACGTCGGCGACAAGCTGGTTTTCGCGGGCCTGGGCGGTCTGCGCCTGCGTCATCAGCCCTTTCATGATCTTTTCCGCCTCGTTGCGGATCTGGCGGTCGAGATCGGCAAGCTGCGATCTCAGCGCGCGGATGCGCGGATGATTGTCGAGCAAGGAGGTGGAAAGGTCGGCGATGTCGGTCTTGAGCTCGACCTGCCGCTCGCGCAGGCGCTGGATGAGTTCGGAGGACAGCACCTCTGGTACCGCATCCAGCGAGCCGCCATTCTGCAGCGCCCTGCGAACGCTGTCGGCAGTCGCTTCCGCGGAGGCGCGATTGGCCCGCACCCGCGACAGTTCGCTGGACAGTTCGGAAAGCTGTTGCGTGGCGAGCACCGAATTGTTGCCGCCCATCAAAAGATCGGACTGGGCGCGGTAGCTTGCTACCTTGGCCTCGGCATCCTTCACCCGCTTCGACAGGTCGGCGATCTCAGGCGCCAGCCAGTCGGTTGCGGCGGAATTCGATTCGATATTGGCATTGCCCTGGACGGAAATGTAGGCGTCGGCGATGGCGTTCGGAATTTCGGTGGTGAGCCTGGGATTTTCCGAAGAGAATTCGATAACGATAACGCGAGATTTTTCAACGCGATAGACGTTGAGCTTCTCGCGCATCTTCGTCAGCACGCGTTCTTCCGGCGGAAGCTCGTTGGGGTCGGTTTTCAGGCCGGCGATGACAAGCAGACGGCTCAACGTGGGCATATCCGCCGTCTCGTCGAACTCGGGAAGCCGCGACAAATTAAGCTTCTGCGCCACCTGCTTGAGGATGTCGGTCGAAGAAATGACCTCGACCTGGCTGGTCACGCCTTCCTCGTCGAGAATCGGCTTGTCATTGTCATTGGTGCCGTCGGGGCGCGTGTAAACCGACTCGCGCGTTTCGATCAAAAGCCGTGTTTCGGCCCTGTAATGCGGCGTGGCGAGCCAGGTGAGTGCGAATGCCAGGCCGGTTGCTACAAGCGCGACGACAAGAATGCGCAGCCAGTTCCTCGCAAGGCTCGCGAAGAGCTGCCTGAGATCGACGTCGACATCTGCGGCCGCGGATTGAACGGACATGCATCCTACTCCGGTACTTAAAGCACGTCGCGTTGAACGGGTTCATGCGACGTGCTTTAAGCTCTTGTTTTCATGCATGTCGTTGTCCCAAAACCGCTGCGCACTTTTGGGCGACATGCATTGGTCAGGATGCACCGTAAACAACTATGGTAACTCAGCCGTTAATATCGCGGTAAGTATCTGTTAGGTTTTACTCGCAAGCGGCAACAAAAGCATCAAAACCGGCCGTCTTTTGTCGGTTGCCGCCGCTTCGGCAGCCCGCCTTTACCGGCCATTAACCCTAACGGGATGATAACGCACCTCGACCCCCAGAGTTCGCCGCGGTGTAACAGCGGCCAGTCGAAGGTACATGTCCGGCCATGAAAAGCACTGCTTCCCTCTTCCGCGCGCTGCTCACCGTGTCGTTGCTTGCCGGCTGCTCCAGCTACCGGCCGGCGCCGGCCGCGTTTCATAAAATGCTCGATCAGCCTTACCGCCTCGGCGCCGGGGACCGGGTTCGCGTCACCGTATTCGAGCAGGAAGGATTGACCAACGTCTACAGCGTCGACCAATCCGGCTATCTGTCCATCCCGCTCGTCGGCGCCGTACCGGCGCGCGGCCACACCGCACAGCAACTCGAAGGCGAGATCGCCGACAAATTGCGCCAGGGTTACCTTCGCGACCCGGACGTTTCGGTCGAGATCGACCGCTACCGGCCGATCTTCATCATGGGCGAAGTCGGTGCCGCGGGCCAGTACTCCTATGTTCCCGGCCTGACTGTGCAAAAGGCGATTGCCATCGCCGGCGGTTTTAGCCCGCGTGCCAACCAGGAAAGCGTCGACATCACCCGCGACATCAACGGCAAGGTCATGACCGGTCGGGTGGCCACCTCCGACCCACTCCTGCCCGGCGACACGGTCTACGTTCGCGAACGCCTGTTCTAGACCACGTGGCGGACACACTCAGGATCGTCCACTGCTTTCGCTCACCTGTCGGAGGGATTTTTCGTCACGTGCGCGACCTGACCGAGGCGCAGGTCGCCGCCGGGCATGCAGTCGGCATTGTCTGCGATTCGACGACGGGCGGCGATTTCGAGGAACATCTGTTCGAACAGATGAAGGGCAGAATGGCGCTCGGCATCCATCGCACGCCGATGCAGCGGCATGTCGGACCGGGCGACCTCGCCTCGGCCTGGCGCACCTTTGGGATCATCAAGGAATTGCGGCCGGACGTGCTCCACGGGCACGGCGCCAAGGGTGGCGCCTATGCCCGCCTGTTCGGCTCATTGTTGCGGGTGTCAAGGTCTCGCGTAGCCCGCCTTTATTCGCCTCACGGCGGCTCTCTTCATTATGACGAGACCACCGCCATGGGGAAGCTGTTCTTCGCGCTCGAACGGTTCATGGCGCGCTTCACCGACTATCTTCTGTTTGTCTCCGACTATGAAAGGCAGACATATCGCAGGAAGGTCGGCGAACCGCCCATCCCGAACAACCTTGTCTACAACGGCCTGAGCGCCGCCGAGTTCGAGCCGGTACGGACCGAGCAGAATGCGGCCGATGTCCTCTATATCGGCATGATGCGCGACCTCAAGGGACCGGACATCTTCATCGATGCGCTGGTTCTTGCCGGAACGCGGCTTGGTCGCCCGGTGAAAGCGGTGATGGTCGGCGACGGCGACGACCTGCCGCACTACCATGCGCAAGTGAAGCGGCTCGGGCTCGAAGACCATATGCGTTTCCTGCCGCCGATGCCGGCTCGCAAAGCCTTCGCACTGGCCGAACTGGTTGTCGTTCCCTCGCGCGCCGAAGCCATGCCCTACATCGTGCTGGAAACGCTCGCCGCCGGCAAATCGATGATCGCCACCGACGTCGGCGGCATCCCGGAAATCTTCGGCGCCGGTTCCCCTGCCCTGATCCGGCCTGACCCGCGCGAACTCGGCGACAAGATGAGCGCGGCGCTGGCCGACGCCAAAGCTTATAGTAGCCTGATGCCCGGCACCGCCGACCTCAAGGCGCGATTCGGCGCCGACGTGATGGCCGCAGCAATCGAGACGGCTTATTTCGCCGCGCTCAGACGCTAACACCTAAAGCCTCTCCAAAGCCACCTGTTGTTTCAAGGGTTTCTTAGCTCTCTTTTGCTATTCACCTGAGGGAAGCTTTGCGGATGCACCATGAACGAGATCGATCCCGCACGCCGCTTTTCGATAGACGCGGTGCGCAAATTCGACGGCCCGACCAGTGGCGATAGCCTTGGCGGGATGAACGACGTCGCCCGTCAGGTCGCGTCACAATACAGGCGCGATACCATGTCGCCGATCATGGTTAGCGGCGTCTTGCGCATGGTCGAATTCGCGCTGCTGTTCCTGTCGGGTCTCTGCGTCTATTTCTACTATGTCGGCTTCTTCAACCATCTCGCCTGGCAATATCCGCTGACGATCGCCGCCGCCTCATTCCTCGCCGTGGTGCTGCTCGACGTCACCGACTGCTACCAGATCGTCTCGTTGATGCGGCCGCTCGCCAATTTCGGCCGTCTTCTGCTGGTCTGGGCCGGCACCTTCGCCTTGATGGCGCTGACGGCATTCGCCATGAAGATGTCGGAAGACTATTCGCGCCTGTTTTTCGGCACATGGTTCGTCGTCGGCTTCGTGCTGATCTTCGGCCTCAGGCTGCTGATGTCGAAGCTGATCCGGCGCTGGGCGCGCGACGGGCGCATGGAGCGCCGCGCTCTCATCGTCGGCGGCGGCACGGCCGCGGAAGTCCTGATCCGCTCCGTCGAAAAGCAGCCCTACAACGACATCCGTATCTGCGGCATCTTCGACGACCGCGGCGATAAGCGCTCGCCGCCCATCGTCGCCGGCTATCCGAAGCTCGGCACCGTTTCCGAGCTCATCGAGTTCGCCCGCATCGCCCGCATCGACATGCTGATCGTATCGCTGCCACTGACCGCCGAATCGCGCGTCCTGCAGCTTTTGAAGAAGCTGTGGGTGCTGCCGGTCGATATCCGGCTCTCGGCGCATTCGAACGCGCTGCAGTTCCGGCCGCGCGCCTATTCCTATATCGGCTCCGTGCCGATGCTCGATATCTTCGACAAGCCGATCAACGACTGGGATTCGGTCGCCAAGCGCGCCTTCGACATCGTCTTTTCGATCATCGGCATCATCGTGTTCTCGCCTGTCATGCTGGTGACCGCGATCGCCATCAAGCTCGACAGCAAGGGACCGGTGCTGTTCCACCAGAAGCGGCATGGCTTCAACAACGAGATCATCGAGGTCTACAAGTTCCGTTCGATGTACACGGACAAGGCGGACCCGACGGCCAAGCAGACGGTGACCAAGAACGACCCGCGCGTCACCCGCGTCGGCCGCTTCATCCGCAAGACCTCGATCGACGAGCTGCCGCAGTTCTTCAATTCGCTTTTCGGTTCGCTGTCGCTGGTCGGCCCACGCCCGCATGCCATTGCCGCCCAGTCGCACAACCTTCTCTACAATGAGGTGGTCGACGGCTATTTCGCCCGTCACAAGGTCAAGCCCGGCGTCACCGGCTGGGCCCAGATCAATGGCTGGCGCGGCGAAATGGACACCAACGAGAAGATCCGCATGCGGACGGAATACGACCTCTATTATATCGAGAACTGGTCGCTGCTGTTCGATCTAAGAATCCTGTTTCTGACACCGATCCGGCTGCTCAATACGGAAAATGCTTATTGAGCACCGTCACGCATGAACTGCCGCCGGCCGCGGTCAACGCCAAGCTGATCGCGCTGATTGCGTCGGGCGCGGTTTCCCTCGGCGTCTTCCTGTCCGGCTTCGTCATCGCCGAGCCGGCGCCATACGACCTCTACATGGTCGGGCTGATGGCAGTGTGGGCCTTGTTCGGCCTGCGCATATCGCGCGCGGCAGCGCCGCTGCTGGTGCTGCTGGTGAGCATGAACATCGGCGGCATGATCTCGATGACCCAGATGTCGGATATTGCCGGCACCCCACTCTATCTCTCCGTGTCGCTGTTCCTTGCCTTCACCGCGGTGTTCTTTGCCTCAGTGACATCAGTCCAGCCCAGTCTCTACCGGGTGATCTTCCTGGCCTATGTGATGTCGGCGGTGCTGACATCGCTGCTTGGGATAGCGGGCTATTTCCATGCCTTCCCGGGGGCGGAAATCTTCACCAAATACGACCGCGCCACCGGCGCCTTCCAGGATCCGAACGTTTTCGGGCCGTTCCTGGTGCTGCCGGGTATCTACCTGCTCTACCTCTTGCTGACAGGGCCCATCTCACGCATGCCCTTGCTGGCGGTGCCGCTGCTGATCATCACGGCCGGCATTTTCTTCTCCTTCTCGCGCGGCGCCTGGGGCATGTTCGGCGTTTCGGCCATCCTGCTCACCGGCGCCCTGTTCCTGCAGAGCGCCAGCGGCTTGTTCCGGCTGCGTATCGTCGTCATGACCATCGCCGCCATTTCGCTGCTGGTCATCGCGATTCTCGTCATCCTGCAGCTGCCGGGCGTCTCGGAGATGTTTTCCAGCCGCGCCCAGCTGGAACAGAGCTACGACACCGCCCGCCTCGGCCGTTTCGCCCGCTACACAATCGGCTTCCAGATGGCGCTGGAGCATCCGCTCGGCATCGGCCCGCTCGTCTTCGGCACGATTTTCGGCGAGGACACGCACGACATCTGGCTGAAGATGCTGATGGACTATGGCTGGCTCGGCTTCGTGTCGTTCTTGACGCTGACCTGCTGGACGATATCAGCCGGCTTCCGCATTCTCCTGCGCGACAGGCCGTGGCAGCCCTATCTTCTGTGCGCCTATGTCGTCTTCATCAGCAATATCGCGCTGGGCACCTTCATCGACATCGATCACTGGCGCCACGTCTATCTGTTGCTCGGCCTGATCTGGGGCGCGATCGCGCTCGAATATCGCCATCAGCGGCAGTTGCGACCGATGGTACTGCCTGCACCGGCGGCTTAGGGATGATGGATTTCTGGGGGGCAAGTCTAAGTCTTGAAATGGTCGGAGTGGCCGGATTCGAACCGACGACCCCTTGACCCCCAGTCAAGTGCGCTACCGGGCTGCGCTACACTCCGGACCGGTCGCGATGTATCGTGATAACCCGGTTCGGGTCAACCGAATTCGGCGGCCGTCACGCCGATGCCGAGCGTGGTGGATTTGAAGTTCCTGCTCCGTTGGACGTCGTCAGCATTCTGGAACTTCAAATCCAGAATCACGCTCGTTTGTCTGGCTGGATGATCTGGCGTCGCTGCTATCAGACGGGTCGTCGATTTTCCGCAGGCTGTGTCAGGACGGGTGCATTGATCAGCGCGTCTTCCGGAAGCCGGAGCGCGGAGGCTATTCGCCGAAGCTTCGACGGATCGGCATTCTTGCCGCTCTCAATGTCCGCGATCTCACCGACCGCCAGGCCGCACGTCAGAGATAGCTCTTCCATGCTGTATCCCCTGGTTTCCCGGATGGCTCTGAGGGCGTTGTGGTCAGGCGCAGCTTCGATTGCCGCCAGTTCGGAGAAGGGTTCTTTTTTTGCTATGTGCGACATTGGCAACTCCGTGGTCTGAAAGAGTTTGATCAAATAATGATGTTGCCTGAGACGGCCGGGAGAATGCCCGGTCATTAACGATTTGCCAAGCACCAAAGGAACCGTCACGGCATCGTGATGCCGACCGACGCAGCCCCGACACAGGCCTCAGCGGAGCCGGCGCGGGACGCCATCCCGATCGGGTTCTTTGACTGGTCGATTACCGAAATTGTTTCGACGGTTCTGAGCCGCTCTCATGTTTAGCGGCTGTCGCGCGTCAGCCGTTTGCAAGGACCGAATCAGCGGCGGGAGCCTGATGCACGCAAAACGCGTCAGGGCTGCGTGACTCTTTCCTCTCCGGGCGCACCAGGACGGTATGGCTTGTCATCAAATGAAAATGGCGGCCGTCCCCCGCCATTTTCTGTTGTCTCAACGTGCAGATCTGGATTTCGTTCGCGGCGTCTTTTGCTGTCGGCTGAGCAGCAGGCTGGCGACCAGCCCGACCACAACCAGCCCGACAGCGGCCGCTGTCGCGGGATGATCGCGGGCTGTTTTCTCTATCACCCTGCTATGCCTCCTGATCGCAGGCAGAGCATCACTGAAGCGCTCGGCAATATCCGAGTAGTAGTCCGACGCGGTGTCACGCCCGTCCTCGTAATAGGCGCTGCCACGCCTGGACACGGCTTTTCTCAGCGCCGCCAGTTCCCTGGAGAGAGCCGCGACCTGCTTTTCAAGGTCGATGTCGGAAAGGGTCGAAAATGATACCATGATATGCTTCCTTCCTTTGCGAGAAGGGAACGCATGATTTCGGAAGCAGTTCCGGTTTTTGCCGGCGATTGATCGGCCCTTAAAGCGCGTCGTGTCTGAAGGAATTCATGCGACCCGCTTTAAGTTCTCTTTTATGCATGTCGCTATCCCAAAACCGCTGCGCACCCTCGGGTCAGGGCCTGATGACATGCCTTGGGCGACCTGGATCAGCGCACCTGATCGAGCAGGCGCTTGCATTCCAGAAGGTCGAACAGCGCCTCCTGCAGCAAAGCGCGATTGTCGCGCGAGAGTTTCGACGTGCCCGGCTGCACCGGGCCTTCGTCGTCGGTCTTGCCCAGGCCGAAAAAGCGCCGGCTGGGTTTCACCTTGGGCTCGCCGACCAGCATCTCGTCATCGGCGCCGCGCGGCTGGGCCGCCGGCGTCAGCGGCACCGCATCGGCCTGCCGGCGTTGCGAGATCGCCTCGACGGCCGCCATGTCGCCATTGCCGATAGCGACCAGGAAATGGTTGCCGTTCTCGCGCAGCAGCTTCTGCACGCCCTTGATCGTATAGCCCTGATCGTAGAGCATGTGGCGGATGCCCTTGATCAGTTCGACATCCTGCGGCCGGTAGTAGCGGCGGCCGCCGCCGCGCTTCATCGGTTTGATCTGGTTGAAGCGGGTTTCCCAGAAACGCAGCACATGCTGCGGCAGGTCGAGATCTTCTGCGACCTCACTGATGGTGCGGAAAGCATCGGGGCTTTTGTCCATGGGCGAAATCCTCACGCTGGAGCATGATCCCGAAAAGTGGGAATCGGTTTTCGGCCAGGATCATGCTCAACAAAGAGTCATTCCTATCCGGCTGGTTCTGCCGAATCGGGCCTCATTTCAGCGGTTTATGAAGCAATATTCAAGCCCGGCGTCAAAGGGAGCGGCCGTTTTCAACCGGACTTTGAAGCGCAGGCGCTATTTGCTGCCCTTGGCCTTGCTGTTCTGGTGGGCGCGCAGAATGCGGTTTTTCAGCACATTCGACGATTTGAAGGTCATCACGCGGCGCGGCAGGATCGGCACTTCCTCGCCGGTCTTGGGATTGCGCCCGATGCGCTCGTTCTTGGAGCGGACATGGAACGTCGCGAACGACGACAATTTCACCGTCTCGCCGCGAACGATCGCTTCGCAAATCTCGTCCAGAACCGCTTCGACCAGCTCGGCCGATTCAGTCCGCGACAAGCCAACCTTACGATAAACGGCTTCAGCAAGATCGGCGCGCGTAAGTGTCTTTCCCCCCATGCGAACCGTCCCCATCAGCTCAAAAACATAACTCTATATAAGCAAAGATAGAGCCTAAGTAATTGATCCGGCAAGGTCAAGGACCGAACCTGTCAGTTCGGCACTTACCAGCGAACCAAGACCGCGCCCCAGGTGAAGCCCCCGCCCATCGCCTCGATCAGCACCAGATCACCCTTCTTGATGCGGCCGTCGGCGACCGCCACCGACAGAGCCAGCGGTACGGAAGCAGCCGAGGTGTTGCCGTGCAAATCGACGGTAACCACCACCTTTTGTTCTGCTATGCCGAGCTTTTTGGCGGAAGCGTCGATAATCCGCTTGTTGGCCTGATGCGGCACGAACCAGTCGAGATCCTCAGCGGTGATGCCGGCAGCTGAGAACGTCGCCTCGATGACGTCGGTGATCATGCCGACCGCGTGCTTGAACACTTCGCGGCCTTCCATCCTGAGATGGCCCACCGTTCCGGTGGTCGACGGTCCACCGTCGACGAACAGCTTGTCCTTGTGGGCCCCGTCGGAGCGCAGGCTGGCCGCCAGCACACCATGGTCGGCAATGCTGCCCGCCCCCTCTCCTGCTTCCAGCACCATCGCGCCGGCGCCGTCGCCAAACAGCACGCAGGTCGAGCGGTCGGTCCAGTCGAGGATGCGCGAGAAGGTTTCCGAGCCGATCACCAGCACGCGTTTGGCCAAGCCGCCGCGGATATAGAGGTCGGCGGTCGTCACCGCATAGACGAAGCCCGAGCACACCGCCTGCATGTCGAAGGCGAAGCCATGATGCATGCCGAGCCGGTTCTGAATGTCGACGGCGGTCGCCGGAAAGGTGTTGTTGGGAGTTGAGGTCGCCAGCACGATCAGGTCGATATCGGCCGGCGTCAGGCCGGCATTGTCGAGGGCTGCGCGTGCCGCCGCCTCGCCGAGCGAAGCCGTCGTCTCATCGTCGGCTGCGATATGGCGCTGGCGAATGCCGGTGCGCTGGGCGATCCATTCGTCGGAGGTCTCGACCATGCCTTCGAAATCGGCATTCTTCATGATGCGGCGGGGCAGCGCGGCGCCAGTGCCGCGCACGACTGATCTGATCAAGGCTCTTTCCTATTCCTCTGCGTCGGCAACGACGTCGGATTTCCTGGATGTCTGGGCATGCGGATTGCGCGCATGGAACAGGTCGAGATCGGCTTCGATGCGATCGAGCAGATTGTTGCGTACCATGTCGTAGCCAAGCTCGATCGCCGCCGCGAAGCCGTCCGAATCGGCCCCGCCATGGCTTTTCACCACGATGCCGTTCAGACCCAGGAAAACGCCGCCATTGGAGCGGCCGACATCCATTTTTTCGCGCAGACGATCGAAGGCGCCTTTCGCGAATATATAGCCGATCCTGGCCATCAGCGTCCGGTCCATCGCGGCGCGCAGGTAACCGGCGATCTGTCGTACCGTGCCTTCCGCCGTCTTCAGCGCGATGTTGCCGGCAAACCCTTCGGTGACGACCACGTCGACCGTGCCCTTCCCGATGTCGTCGCCCTCGACGAAACCATGGTAGTTCATCGAGGCCATGTTGGCCTCGCGCAACATGCGGCCCGCCTCCTTGACCTCTTCCTGGCCCTTGATCTCCTCGACGCCGACATTGAGCAGACCGACGCTCGGCCGTTCGATGCCGAAAACCGAGCGCGCCATGCCAGTGCCCAGAATGGCAAAATCAACCAGTTGATGCGCATCCGCGCCGATGGTGGCGCCGACGTCCAGCACCACGCTTTCGCCGCGCAGTGTCGGCCAGAGCGCCGCAATTGCCGGGCGGTCGATGGTCGCCATGGTGCGAAGGCAGAATCTCGACATCGCCATCAGCGCGCCGGTGTTGCCGGCCGAAATGCAGGCGTCGGCAGTGCCTGCCTTGACCGCCTCGACCGCTTTCCACATCGACGACTTCCAGCGGCCATGGCGCAATGCCTGGCTCGGCTTGTCGTCCATCCTGACTGCTATCTCGCAGTGGATGAACTCGCTCACTTCCGCCAGCTTGGGGAGTTTTGCGAGTTCGGGGCGCACTGCCTCCTCGCGACCATAGATGACAAAGCGGATGTCGGGACGCCGGGTCGCGACCGTCATGAGCGCCGGGATGACCACGCTTGGTCCGTGATCGCCGCCCATGGCATCGATGGAAATCCTGATCACGCGGTATTCATCTCACAGTTTGCTTGAGCGAGCGCCTGGCGCTGGCAATGGTTTTGGGGCTCGCGAAGGTTCGGCGAAAATAGCGTTTTTGGGCTGCCGCACAACCGGCTTTCTCCGATTGGGTCGGGTTTTCAGGATTTTCCCAGCAGGGAACGCAGCTTTTGCTGGAATTCACTTTCCGCAGTCCCGGCATCGTCGGCAGCCTCCATCGAAACGCCTTGCTTGCGCGGATAGGGATCGATCGCCAACCCAAAGAACTGTTCGGCGAGCGCCCCGACATCAATCGTATTGCCGGAAAACGTTTCCGGGCTGTCCGGCCCTTCGGCATCGAGCATTATCTCGCCGCCGCCCTCGAAACCCTGCCGCCCGAGCTTGGACTGCTCCGGCAGGAACAGTCCGTCGACCGCCTCGTCGATATGCGCCTCGACCGGGTCGAGGGTGACGATGCAAGCCTGGGTGATATCGGCCTCGACGCGGCCGCTGACCTTGACGCCGTTGCGCTTCCATGGCGTGACCAGCAGTTCGGCACGGTAGTTCTCGACCGAAAGCAAATCGTGCTCGCCCGCCAGCGCGGCGCGCTGCGCGGCGTCGGCCTCGATCACCACCGGCAGTCCCTTTTGCGGCAGCCGGGCGACATTGGCCAAAAAGGACACGGGGCTCTGGGAATCGGCGTGTTTCATCTTTTCCTTAGATAGTCTTGGCCACGGGGAATGCCACCGTGCCGGAAACAATCGATTCGGTCGGCTGTTCCGCGAGTCGCTTGGAGACATCGGCGACGTAGCCGGCCAGGTGCGTTGCCTGCGGCCAGGTGCCGGTATCGGGCCTGACATTGCGGGCAAGGGCAGCGACGAGTGCATCATGATCGTTTCGTTCCAGCGCATCGTCATAGGCGGCGGTGCGGCCATAGAACATCTTCGCCAGTTTCTTCATGCGCTTCGGCACGCCGACGTCGCCGATGCCCAGTTCCCGCAGCGAATGCTCGACATCCATGAAGAACTCGTCGATCAGCACCTGCGCGACCTCCCCGGCAACACCACCCTCGCCGCGCAGCCGGTGCTGGAACAGGAACATATGCAGCGACAGCATCTCGAAGCGGCCAAGCGGCGTGTCCGGTACATTCCAGTCGGAATAAAACACAGTTTGCCGCGCCGCTGCCACGATTTGTGCGTAAAGCGCCTCGGTGATAGCGCGGTTGGCGTGACGTTCGCGACCAAAAAGGCGCTGGAACATTGAGGGTGGTCTCCCGGGGACCGTTTGTTGAATTGGCCTTGTTGCATCGGCGAGCAAGCTGGTTTACCGGTTTTGCGGCCCAGCGCAAGTTGCGGCTAACTAATGGAGTTGTAGTTGCGCGCGCTGAAATTCAAGTCGACTTTTCTGCCCAGGTCCGCTTTGCCGAGATCCGCTGGCGCGGTCTCGCTGCTGGTGATTGCTTCGGCGCTGTCCGCTTGCAACTCGTCGAAGATGATCGGTGATCTCAATCCGAGCGAGACGCTGACGCAGGGCTACGTCATCGACCAGCAGGCGATTGACCTGGTGCCGGTCGGCTCGAGCCGCGAACAGGTTCTTCTGGCGCTCGGCACCCCGTCGACCAAGGCGACTTTCGACAACGAGGCCTTCTACTACATCTCACAGACGCGCAAGCGTTACGTCGCCTTCGACAAGCCGAGGCTGGTCGACCAGAAGGTGCTGGCGGTCTATTTCGGCGAGGACGGGCGCGTTACCCAGATCGCCAATTACGGCTTGAAGGACGGCAAGGTGTTCGACTTCATCTCGCGCACCACGCCAACCGGCGGCAAGGACCAGAACTTCCTCAGCCAGATCATCAACGGCGCCAGCAAGCTGGCGCCCGGCCTCCCAGGTGGCGGCGGCAGCTCGCTCGGCGGCACCTGATCCATCCCGACAGAATCGGCTTCTCATCCTTTCCTTTTGCTTCCCTGGAAGCAGCAACATCTCAGGCGACCAAAACCCGCGGGAGCGATCCTGCGGGTTTTTGTTTTGGGACGCAGCCATTGTCGCAGGCTGCGGGGCCTCAGACGAGTTGAACCCGAGCTTGAACCGTCACGGGCGTCAATGTCCTGACGCTGGACGTCCAAAATAGAAGAACCCGCGGGATCGCGCCCGCGGGTTCGGTTCTGGATTTCGGCCCTGGAGAGGCCAAGCGGCCTCAGCCGTGCGCGAGCACGGCCAGCAGCAGCAGGGCGACGATGTTGGTGATCTTGATCGCCGGGTTGACTGCCGGACCGGCGGTGTCCTTGTAGGGGTCGCCGACCGTGTCGCCGGTCACCGAGGCCTTGTGCGCCTCGGAGCCCTTGAGGTGCTTGACGCCGTCCTTGTCGGTAAAGCCGTCCTCGAACGATTTCTTCGCATTGTCCCAGGCGCCGCCGCCGGAGGTCATCGAGATGGCGACGAACAGGCCGTTGACGATGACGCCGAGCAGCGAGGCCCCGAGCGCTGCAAAGGCGGATGCCTTCGAGCCAGAGAGCAGCAGCACGCCGAAATAGACGACCAGCGGCGCCAGCACCGGCAGCAGCGACGGAATGATCATTTCCCGGATCGCCGCCTTGGTCAGAAGATCGACCGCACGCGCGTAGTTCGGCTTCGACGTGCCGGCCATGATGCCCGGATCCTCGCGAAACTGCTTGCGCACCTCCTCGACAATGGCGCCAGCCGCGCGGCCGACGGCGGTCATGGCAATGCCGCCGAACAGATACGGGATTAGACCGCCGAAGATCAGACCGGCGACGACGTAAGGGTTTGAGAGGTCGAAAGAGACTTCGCCCATGCCCTGAAAGTAAGGATATTTGTCGCCATTGGCGGCAAAGAACTTCAGGTCGTTAGAGTAGGCCGCAAACAGCACCAGCGCGCCGAGACCGGCCGAACCGATTGCGTAACCCTTGGTTACCGCCTTGGTGGTGTTGCCGACGGCATCGAGCGCATCGGTGGATTGGCGCACTTCCTTGGGCAAGCCGGCCATTTCGGCAATGCCGCCGGCATTGTCGGTGACCGGGCCGAAGGCGTCGAGCGCAACGATCATGCCGGCAAGGCCGAGCATCGTGGTGACTGCGATCGCCGTGCCGTAGAGGCCGGCGAGCTGGTAGGTCGAAATGATGCCGCCGACGATGACGATCGCCGGAAGTGCCGTCGATTCCAGCGAGACAGCAAGACCCTGGATGACGTTGGTGCCGTGACCGGTAACCGAAGCCTGGGCGATCGAGTTAACCGGGCGCTTGTTGGTGCCGGTATAATATTCGGTGATCACCACGATGAGGCCGGTCACCGCAAGACCGACCAGGCCGCAGATGAACAGGTTCGTCCCGGTGATGGCCATGCCGGCGACCGTGCCGATCTCGCCCCAGCCCAGCGTTGCCGAGGTGGCGATGCCAAGGCCGACGATCGATAGCAGGCCGGTGACGATCAGGCCCTTATAGAGCGCGCCCATGATCGAGCCGTTGGAGCCGAGCTTGACGAAGAAAGTGCCGATAATGGAAGTCAGGATGCAGGCGCCGCAGATGGCCAGCGGATAGAGCATCGTGGCGCTGAGAACGGCGGTGCCGCCGAAGAAGATGGCGGCGAGGACCATGGTGGCGACCACGGTCACCGCATAGGTCTCGAACAGGTCGGCGGCCATGCCGGCGCAGTCGCCGACGTTGTCGCCGACATTGTCGGCGATAGTGGCCGGATTGCGCGGATCGTCTTCGGGAATGCCGGCTTCGACCTTGCCGACGAGATCGCCGCCGACGTCGGCACCCTTGGTGAAGATGCCGCCGCCGAGACGGGCGAAGATCGAGATCAGCGAGGCGCCGAAGCCGAGCGAAACCAGCGCGTCGATGACGATGCGGTCGTTGGGCTGAAGGCCCATGAATTGGGTGAGGATCAGGTAGTAGATCGAGACGCCGAGTAGGGCCAGGCCAGCGACCAGCATGCCGGTGATGGCGCCCGACTTGAAGGCGATCTCGAGGCCGGCTGCGAGGCTGTTGGATGCCGCCTGCGCGGTGCGCACATTGGCGCGCACCGAGACGTGCATGCCGATGAAGCCGGCAGCGCCCGACAGAACGGCACCGATCAGGAAGCCGATGGCGGCGGTGATCGAAAGCAGCCACCAGGCGAGCAGCAGGACCACGACGCCGACGATGGCGATGGTGGTGTATTGGCGCGCCAGATAGGCCTGCGCGCCTTCGCGGATGGCCGCGGAAATTTCCTGCATGCGTGCATTGCCCTGATCGGCCGCGAGGACCGAACGTGTCGCCCAGATGGCGTAAAGGACTGAAAGCAGACCGCAGGCGATGACAGCTGAAATTATGGTCATTGCCGGATTTTCCTCGATTGATGACCCAAAAGAACCCCTCCCTGGGCCGTTGAGACAGGGGAGCGGATTCCGCGCGCGGAATCCGCTCCCTTCGCACCGGCTTATGCGAAACAGGGTTGCGAACGTCAAGATATTGTTCGGTTTTTGCCCGGCTTTCGCCCAAAAGCCCTGGCTTTCGCCCAAAACCAATGGGCGGCACCACGCTCGCCTGCGCCGCCGCCCAATAAGATCGATTGAAATCGGCTGGCGTCAGCCTTTGCGCAGGTCGTCGTCCGGCTGAACGACGAAGATCAGCGGACGGATACCACGCTCGCCCGATCAGGTGTAGCAAGAAAGTTGCGAATAGGCAGCGCTCGTCCTGCTTTGCAAATACGACGGGGCAGCCTATCTTCAGGGTAGAATTGGAGTTGACCCATGAAGTTCAAGGCGATCATTCACGAAGCCGAAGAAGGTGGCTACTGGGGCGAAGTGCCGGCAGTTCCCGGCTGTGCGACCCAGGGTGAAACCTTGGACGAACTTGTCGAGAATTTGCGTGAAGCGATCGAAGGCTGTCTCTCGGTCGAGCCGCTATCTTTCACTTCAGAACCCGGCCGGGTCATGGAAATCGCCGTTTGAAGTCCATTTCCGGCAAGGAGCTTGCGCGTGCCGCCGAGCGGCAAGGCTGGAAGCTTTTGCGTGTTGCCGGCAGTCATCACATCTACGGCAAGGAGGGCAGCATCGTGCGCCTTTCGGTCCCCATTCACGGCAACAAGCCGCTTAAAACAGGACTCTTGCGACACCTCTTGGCGCTGGCTGAGATGAGCGAACGCGATATCTGAGCTGATCTGTCGGCTACGCCGTCTCCTGCCCCATGCGGCGCGCCGTATAGCGCTCGATCGCCGAGAGCCCGTCATAAATCAGCACGGCAAGGGCAGCGACGATCAGGCCGCCCTGCAGGACGAAGGCGAGATTGTTCGACAACAGCCCGGCGATGATCACCTCGCCCAGAGTCCTGGCCGCCACGGTCGAGCCGATCGTCGCGGTGGCGAGGCTGATGACCACCGACAGCCGGATGCCGCCGAGGATGATCGGCGCGCTGAGCGGC
The DNA here is from genome assembly GCA_004020315.1 of Mesorhizobium sp. Taxonomy (GTDB): domain Bacteria; phylum Pseudomonadota; class Alphaproteobacteria; order Rhizobiales; family Rhizobiaceae; genus Mesorhizobium. The sequence continues at coordinate 51,908 of SAQG01000014.1, read as the reverse complement.
AGCTCGACCTTGACCAGTCTTTGCCAGCCGGTCATGCCGGCGCCGCGCGCCGCTTCGACCACATTGGCCGGCAGCGTCGTCAGCCCGGTCAACGCGTTCTCGAAGATCGGCAGCAGGCCGTAGAGAAACAGCGCGATCAGTGTGGGCTTCTCGCCGAAGCCGACCGCCGGCACGGCAAGCGCCAGCACCGCCACTGGCGGAAAGGTCTGGCCGATATTGACCAGGCTGCGCGACAGCGGCAGGAATTCGATGCCGGCCGGCCTGGTGACCAGGATGGCGAGCGCCACGGCAACGATGGTCGCCGCCATCGTCGCGATCAGCACGGTCCTCAGATGCAGCAGCGTCAGCGTCAAAAGGCTGCCCTGATTGTAGATCGCCGGCGCGTTGTTCTCGGTCAGCGGCTTCAGCAGCGGTTCGAACCAGCCCGGATTGGTCACGAAGGCAATGAGCAGCACCACCAGCGCAAGCCGGAGCAGCGACGGAAGCCAAGCTTTTACACCGGCCTCTTTCATGCCGGCCTCGCCGCGCGTTTCACCAGCCCGTCCACCGTCACGCGGCCGAGCGGCTTGCCGTCCGCGCCTTTCACCGGCATCGCCGGGCGGCCCGACCAGAGGAGTTCGGCCAGCGCATCGCGCTGGCTGGCGTCGTCGGGGATCGCCTCGCCTTCGGCGGTGCCCTTCTCGACCGCGTCCCGGACCCGGCCGAGCGACAGCAGCCTGAACGGTTTTTCGCTGGCGCCGACCAGGGTCTCGACGAAGGCGCTGGCCGGCTTCGCCAGGATCTCGGCGGGCTTGGCATATTGCACCAGCTTGCCGGCATCCATCACCGCGATCTTGTCGCCCATATACACCGCCTCTTCCATGTCATGGGTGACGAGGATGATAGTGGTGCCGAAGCGCTTCTGGATCGCCAGAAGATCCTCCTGCGCCTTGTTGCGGATGATCGGGTCGAGCGCGCCGAACGGCTCGTCCATCAACAGCACGTTCGGCTCCGCGGCAAGCGCCCTGGCGACGCCGACGCGCTGCTGCTGCCCACCGGAGAGCTCATGCGGATAGCGTGGCCCGAACGCCTGGGGATCGAGCTGGTAGAGCGTCATCAACTCGTCGACACGGCGCTTGGTGCGGGCCGCGGCCCAGCCGAGCAGCACCGGCACGGTGGCGATGTTCTGCGCCACCGTGCGATGCGGAAACAGCCCATGGCCCTGGATGGCGTAGCCGATGCTGCGGCGCAGCTCGTAGCCGGGCAGCGAGCGGTTGTCGGCGCCGTCGATCTTGATCACACCCGCGGTCGGCTCGACCAGCCGGTTGATCATGCGCAGCAGCGTCGTCTTGCCGGAGCCGGAGGTGCCGACGATGACGGTGATGGTGCGCGGCTCGATCACCATCGACACGTCGTCGACGACAGTCGTTGCATCATAACGCTTGGTAATGCGTTCGATCTCGATCATGCCGGTTGTGCCTCGCGTCTCCTGATGGAGGTCATTTCGATCACCGCGTCGAGGACGATGGCGGCAGCAAAGGCCAGCGCTACCGTCGGCATGGCGCCGAGCAGCACCAGGTCCATCGCCGTTTGGCCAACGCCCTGGAACACGAACACGCCGAAGCCGCCGCCGCCGATCAGCGCGGCAATGGTGGCAAGGCCGATGTTCTGCACCAGCACGATGCGGATCCCGGTGAGGATCACCGGGAAGGCCAACGGAAATTCGACGCCGAACAGGCGCTGGCGCTCGGTCATGCCCATGCCGCGCGCCGCGTCGTTGGCGGCGCGCGGCACACCGACAAGACCGATCACGGTGTTGGCTACCACCGGCAGCAGCGAATAGAGAAACAGGGCGACGAAAGCGGGCGCGGTGCCGATGCCGCGAATGCCGAGGGAGGCTGCGCCGGGCACATGCGTTGCGACCCAGCCGAGCGGCGCGATCAAAAGGCCGAACAGCGCGATCGAGGGAATGGTCTGGATGATGTTCAGCACGTTGAGCACGCCGGCCCGCAATTTTTCGACACGGTGGCAAAGGATGCCGAGCGGCAGGCCTGATATCACCGCCGCCGCCAGCGAGCCCAGCGCCAGCGTCACATGCTTGGAGCCTTCCGCCCAGAAGCTGTCGGCACGGTTGGCATATTCCTTGAGGATCGACAGACTGTCCCAACTGCCCGAGACCAGCAGCAGGCCGATCGCCGCTGCCGCGACGACGAGCACGCCGATCCGTGCCCATGGCGACAGGTTCAGCCTCGTCAGCACGTCGGCGAGCAAAAGCGTAAAGGCGAAGATGAGCAGCCAGAAGCCCGAGGCCGGCGAGATGCGGGCAAAGGTGTTGCCTTGAGGCGTCAGGAAGCTGCCGGCGACACCGATCAGCAGCGCCAGTGCCGCAAGCGCGACCACACTGGCGGCGAGGCGCAGGATCAGCGGCGTCTTCAACAGTGCGATGATCGCCGAAACGACAACGATCGCCAGCAGCAGCGAGCCTGTCGCCGCTGGCAGAGCTTCGAGAATCGAGCGTGCCTCGCCAGGTACGATGCGATTGGCGCGGAAGGTGGCGAAGGGCGCCGCGAACGCGGCATAGGCAACGATCGCGGCGATGACCACGCCGAGCTTGTCGAACCGGACGGTCATGGCTGCCCCTCATGAGGGGCGATTTGCCACGGCGCACACCTTTCGTTGGCGATTGGCGAAAGCCGGCGCGAAATCCGATCTCCCCCTTGTTTAGACCGGGGGGAGATTGGCAGTTGCAAAGGGGCGCCGCGCACCGATGTCACGATTTTCAGAAACGGGTCTACTTCAAAAACCCGTTCTTTTTCAGGAAGTCTTCAGCGACGCCCTTGACCGGCTCGCCGCCGACCTGCACGCGGCCGTTCAGTTCCTGCAGGGTGACGAGATCGAGCTTGGCGAAGACCGGCTTCAGCAGCGCCTCGATTTCGGGATGCTCCTTCAGCACCGCCTCGCGGATGATCGGCGCCGGCTGGTAGACCGGCTGCACGCCCTTGTCGTCTTCGAGCACGACCAGGCCGGACGGCGCGATGCCGCCATCGGTGCCGTAGACCATGGCAGCGTTGGCGCCGTTGGTCTGGTTCGCCGCAGCGGCGATGGTCGCCGCCGTGTCGCCGCCAGACAGCGTGATCAGCTGGTCCGGTTTAAGCGTGAAGCCATAGGTGGTCTGGAAAGCCGGCAGCGCGGCAGCCGAATTGACGAATTCGGCCGAGGCCGCCAGCACCACCTGGCCACCGCCGGAGACATATTTGCCGAAGTCGGACAACGTCGCCAGCTTGTTGGTCTCGGCGACATCCTTGCGCAGCGCAATCGCCCAGGTGTTGTTGGCAGGCGACGGCGACAGCCAGACGATCTTGTTGGCGTCGTAGTCGAGCTTCTTGGCCATTTCATAGCCCTTGGCGGCATCCTTCCACACGGGATCGTCGGCCTTTTCGAAGAAGAAGGCGGCATTGCCGGTGTATTCCGGATAGATGTCGATCTCGACGGCGGTGATCGCCTTGCGCACCACAGGGGTGCCGCCGAGCTGGATGCGGTCCGTGGTCTGGATGTTGTTAGCGTTCAGCACCAGCTGGATGATGTTGCCGAGCACGCCGCCTTCGGTGTCGATCTTCGACGACACGACCACCTGAGCGCTTGCCGAGGCTGCGGTGATGCCGAACGCCAGAGCCGCGCCGGCCAGAACCTTGACTGAAAACATTTCATAAATCCCTTGCTGAGAACCGGATTACGGCTGCCGCATATGAGCATGGCTTCAATGCCCCGTCGGGGTACACGGTTTCATATGAAGGGCGATGGGCGCAATAATTTTGTTCCGGCGCGACGAATTCGGCGCACCTCGTGCCGACAGCGTCATGTCACTACAGCGCCGCGCGTCCGCTTGGACGCGCAAAGGACGCTGTAGCACTTTTGATTTTGCGCATGATCCTTTCCGAACCTTCGGTTCGGGGTCATGCGCTGGTCGGCCGCGCGCTCGTTATCTTCAGCACGCCCAGTGCCACGAAGCACAGCACCGTCACCGGGAAGATGATCCAGTTCAGCATCTCCCAGCCCCAGGCATTGTAGACCGCGCCCGACATCAGCGAGGCGAAGGCGACGGAGCCGAACAGGACGAAGTCGTGAAAACCCTGGACCTTGCTCTTTTCGGATGGCCGGTAGCTGTCGGCGACCATGGCGGTGGCGCCGATGAAACCGAAATTCCAGCCGAGGCCGAGCAGGATCAGCGCCGTCCAGAACTGCCACAGCGCCAAGCCCGACAGCGCCACCACGGCGCAGCCGATGAGCAACACAAGTCCGGTTGCGACGATCCGTTCGGCGCCGAAGCGATAGATCAGCGAGCCGGTGAAGAAACTGGGCGCGAACATCGCCATGACATGCCAGGAAATGCCGAGCGTGGCGTCGTCCGTCGAAAGGCCGCAGCCGACCATCGCGAGCGGTGCGCCGGTCATGACGAAGCTCATCAGAGCATAGCTGCCGACGGCACAAAACAGCGCCGCAACGAAGCGCGGCCTGGTGACGATCTCGGCGAGCGGCCGCGCGTCCCTGTCGGCGATTTCCGCTTTGCCCGTCGCCTTCGTCGGGATGCGCAGGAACGACAGGATGGCGGCGCCGACCGCTGCCAGCACCAGGATTGAGGCGAACGAGCCGGCAAACATCACCGGCGCAAACAATTCGCGGGTGAAGATGACGATCTGCGGCCCGAGTATGGCGGTGACGATGCCGCCGGCCAGGACGAAGGAGATGGCGCGCGCCTTGAATTCAGACGGCGCGTTGTCGGCGGCGGCGAAACGGAATTGCTGGACGAAGGCACCGCCGACGCCGATCACCAGCAGGCCGAAGGCAAACAGCCAAAAGCTGGCCTGGAACAGCGCCAGCGTGGCGACCAGACCGCCGAGCGCGGTGACGATCGTGCCGGTCATGAAGCCGTCACGCTGGCCGAGCCGGCGGATGATGGCTGCTGCCGGCAGGGCGCCGAGCGCCACGCCGACGTTGAAGCCGGTGATCGGTGCGGTCGCCAGGGACTTGTCTGAGCCGAGCAGATAATGCCCGGCCAACCCACCCACGGAAATGGCGATGGGTGCGGCCGAACCGATGATCGCCTGCGAAGCGGCAAGGATGAGCGCCGTGCGGCGCGCTTCCCTGCCAGCCTCGGCGATAGCGACGGCCGTCATGAAGCGTCCTTGCCGCGTCCCTCGCCGCGCACCCGGCGCGACACGCGATCGAGCACCGCGTTGACCAGCTTCGGCTCGTCTTCTTCGTAAAACGCCTTGGCGATATCGACATATTCCGAAACGATGACAGCCACCGGTACGTCCTCTCGCTTCATCAGTTCGTAGACGCCGGCGCGCAATATGGCGCGCAGCGTCGAATCGAGCCTGGACAACGGCCAGTCCTCGGTCAGCGCCTGGCGGATGATCGGATCAATGGTCTTCTGGTTCTCGACGACGCCGGCAAGGATGGCGCGGAACCATTGTGCGTCGGCCTCGCGATAGAGCGCGCCGTCGACTTCCTTGCCGAGCCTGAACGCCTCGTATTCAGCGGTGATCTCGAAGACGCCGCTGCCGGCGACATCCATCTGGTAGAGCGCCTGCACGGCGGCCAGACGGGCAGCACCGCGCTTGTTGGCGTGGCGTACCGCGGGCTGGCCGGGTGATGCGGGTTCGCTCACGATCCCTCTCCCAACTGTTGCTTGAGGGCAATCATAGTCAGCGCCGCTCGCGCCGCAAAGCCGCCCTTGTCGCCTTCCGAACGCCTGGCCCGCGTCCAGGCCTGCTCGTCATTTTCGGTGGTCAGGATGCCGTTGCCGATGCAGACCGAGTCCTGCACGGAGAGATCCATCAGGGCACGGCTCGATTCATTGGCAACGATGTCGAAATGATAGGTATCACCGCGCACGACGGTGCCAAGGGCGACAAAACCATCATAGCTCGGCCCACCCTCGGCGGCGCCATCGAGCGCGAAGGAAATCACCGCGGGAATTTCGAGCGAGCCCGGAACGGTAACGACGTCGTATGTCGCGCCCGCTTCCTCGAGCGCGCTTGTCGCGCCTTCGAGCAGCGCGTCGGCAAGATCGTCATGGAAGCGCGCCTCGATGACAAGAAGGTGGGCCTTCTTCTTCGGGCGAATGAACGCTTTGCCGTGTTGGGATGTGCCAGCCATAGATGTCTCCGGGATCGCCGGTGACTTAGGCCGAAGCCGGTTTGATCGCAAGCAGAAGATTGGTGGAGATGCGGGAGGTCTGCCGAAACTATTTTATTTTCCGGCGCGGCGTCTGACGCGGATCACTGGTATCAAGACTCAAAGCCCAAGCCTGCACGACGTGGCGGTCAATCACATCACCGGCGTCAACATCGGCCAAAGCTTCGCGCCTCAGTTGCTCTTCCTGTTTGGAAGTCCTTCTGCCCTTATTCATCAAAGCCCCTCTTTCGCAGCCTCGGCGAGGCGGGCCGCATAGCGGGCCATGGTGTCGATCTCGAGGTTGACGCGATCGCCGACCTGGCGTTCGCCCCAGGTGGTCACCGTCAGCGAGTGATGGATCAAGAGCACGTCGAAGCGCGTGCCTTCCACCTTGTTGACGGTGAGCGAAGTGCCGTCGAGCGCGACGGAGCCCTTGGGTGCGATGAATTTGGCCAGGTCGCGCGGCGCTTCCAGCGTGAAGCGCACCGCATCGCCCTCCTCCTCGCGCGCCACGATCTCGGCCATGCCGTCGACATGGCCTGAAACAATGTGGCCACCGAGTTCGTCGCCGATCTTCAGCGCCCGCTCCAGATTGATCCTCGTGCCGGATTTCCAGCCCATCGCCGTCGTCAGCCTGAGTGCCTCTTCCCAGGCCTCGACCTCGAACCAGCGCGCATTGGCGCCGCTTTCCGGCAGCGCCGTCACCGTCAGGCAGACGCCGCCGCAGGAAATCGAAGCCCCAATGGCGATCGTCTGCGGGTCATAGGCGGTGTCGATGCGCAAGCCGACGCCCTCTCTCAGCGGCTTCACGGCAGCGACGATGCCGACATCGGTCACAATCCCGGTAAACATCAGATCCTGTCTTTTTGTTTGGCGATGATCTTTTCCGAAAACCGGTTCCGACTTTTCGGGATCATGGCCTAGAAATCCCTTATCCACTCGGCGTAGCTGTCATCGCCGAAACGCATGTCGCGCAATTTGCGAAATCCCGCCGGGATATGGTTGGCGTCGATGGGCGATGCAATGCCGCCTTTGCCGATCGGCTCCTGCCCCTGGAACAGCACGATGCGGTCGACCAGCCCTTCGGCGAGGAAGGCCTTGGCCACCCTGGCGCCGCCCTCGACCAGCACGCTCGCCATGCCGAGCGCAGCCAGATCTTCAAGCAGTTCCGGCAGCGCAATATCGCCTTCATACGTCTCGGTGCCGATGAAGCGCACGCCGGCGCGTTCTAGCGCGGCCCGCCGGTGCGGGTCGGCTTCGGCACAGGCGGCGACATAGAGCGGAACCCGGTCGACGCCGGCGACCAGCTTCGACGTTTCCGGCAGCCTGATCTGGCGGTCGAGCACGATGCGCGCAGGCGAACGGTTTTCCAGCCCCGGCAACCGCACCGTCAGCGCCGGATCGTCCTCCAGCGCCGTGCCGATGCCGATCAGTATGCCATCGGCTTCGGCCCGCATCAGATAGACTTCGCGCCGGGCGATGTCGCCGGTTATCGAGACCTGCCCCTCGCCTTCCATGCCGATCTTGCCATCTTTGGAAAGCGCAAGTTTCAGGATCACTTCCGGGCGCTTCTTGAGAGATCGAATGAGATAACCGGCCATCTGCTCGGCAGCCTCGGCGGCCAGCACCCTTTCGACGACTTCGACACCGGCGGCACGCAGGAGCGCATAGCCCTTGCCGGATACGCGTGGATCGGGGTCGCTCGCAGCCCCAACCACCCGCGCGACGCCGGCATTGAGCAGTGCTTTGGCGCAAGGCGGCGTGCGGCCATGGTGGGCGCACGGCTCCAGCGTGACATAGGCGGTGGCGCCGCGGGCCAATCGGCCGGCCTCGGCCAGCGCCTCGGTCTCGGCATGCGGCCGGCCGCCGAGAGCGGTGACGCCGGTGCCGACGATCATTGGCCCGTTGCCGTCGTCGCGCACGATCAGCGTGCCGACCGAAGGGTTGGTCGAGGTCCGCCCGGCATTTTTCCGCGACAACCTGAGTGCTGCCGCCATGAAGCGGCGATCAAGAACCTCTTGTTCGGCTTGGCTGGGCCTTGCCATGCTCAGCTGGCGTCCTCTTCCTTGAGCTCGTCACCTTTGAGCTCGCCCAGCACGTCGTGAAAATCCTTGGCCTCGCGGAAATTGCGATAGACCGAAGCGAAGCGCACATAGGCGACGTCGTCGAGCGATTTCAGCGCCTCCATCACCAAGCGGCCGACCTCGCCCGAGGCGACCTCGGTCTCGCCCGAGCTTTCGAGCTGGCGCACGATGCCGGTCACCGCCCGGTCGATGCGCTCGGGATCGACATTGCGCTTGCGCACCGCGATCTCGACCGAGCGCAGCAGCTTGTCGCGGTCGAACGGCACTTTGCGTCCGGACTTCTTCACCACCACGAGGTCGCGCAACTGCACACGCTCGAAGGTGGTAAAGCGGCCACCGCAATCGGGGCAGACGCGCCGCCTGCGGATCGCCGCGCCATCTTCGGCGGGGCGCGAATCCTTCACCTGCGTATCTTCGGACTGGCAGTAGGGACAGCGCATGGACAGCCTTGTGTTCGCGATTCTCGTGGAGCGAAAGGCTTAGAGGTTTTTGCCGCGATGGCAAAGTATCGGGTATGGCCTCTCGCGCCTCAGAGATAGCGAGGCGCGAGGAAAATTGCCAGCATCATACCAGACGGCAATACCGGCCGATTACGGCGCGACGTCACCAGTTGGGAACCCACATGACACGCCGAGGCTGCGATAGGCCTTGGTGAAGCCGTCCATCGATACCGTCGCGACCGGCGTGTCGGCGAAGGTGACGTCGAGTGCGCTGGCGCGGCGCATGGCACGCAGCAGCGCCAGGCTGATCTCGGGCTTGTTGTTCAACATCCATTTTCCGCCGGCACCGGCCATGGCATCGACGGTCGCCTTGACCTTGCCGTTGCTGTCACCGAACAGCGCCGGAATGTTCTTGCCAGTTGGCAAATCCTTGTTTTTCATGGCGATGACAAGGGTCGGATAGCCATCGGGGGGCAGTGCATCACCGTTCGAGATGGCGAGCGTGAGAGTGCCGCTGGTACCGCTCGCGTCGAGAAAGGCGGTCGAGGCGACGCAGGTCTTGCGCGGATCCTCACCGGTATCGATCTCGTCCACGGTGGTGGACCACTTGCCGAAGATTTCGGTCTTCGGTGCGGCTGGGGTGGGCGCAGACTGCGCCAGGGCGGCGGACGGCAAGGTGGTCAATGTGGCCAACACGCCAAGCGCGCCAAAGCCGGCGACACGGAAAATCTGCATCATCGTCAAGGCTCCTGTCCGGACTCCGTCCCCACTGAAACAGTGCTTCTCGTCCGGCCGACAAGGGGACGACACTTTGCGTGAGCTCAACCGAGATAGGGATAGAGCGGAAAACGATCCGTCAACGCGGCCACCTTCGCCTTTACCGCTGCCTCGACGCCTGCATTGCCCTCGTCGGAATTCGCGGCCTTGAGCCCGTCCAGCACCTCGGCGATCAGCTTGCCGATCTCGCGGAACTCGGCCTGGCCGAAACCGCGTGTCGTGCCGGCCGGCGTGCCGAGGCGCACACCCGAGGTGACGAACGGCTTTTCGGGATCGAAAGGGATGCCGTTCTTGTTGCAGGTGATGTTGGCGCGGCCAAGCGCTGCCTCGGCACGCTTGCCGGTAGCGTTCTTCGGGCGCAGGTCGACCAGCATCAGATGGTTGTCGGTGCCGCCGGAGACGATGTCGAGACCGGTCTCCTGCAGGCTGGAGGCCAGCGCCTTGGCATTGGCGGCAACGCTCTCTGCATATGTCTTGAAGCTTGGCTTCAGCGCTTCGCCCAGGGCCACAGCCTTTGCGGCGATGACATGCATCAGCGGGCCACCCTGCAGGCCCGGAAACACGGCCGAGTTCATCTTCTTGGCGATATCCTCGTCATTGCACAGGATCATGCCGCCACGCGGGCCGCGCAGCGACTTGTGCGTGGTGGTGGTGACCACATGGGCATATGGCAGCGGCGACGGATGCACGCCACCGGCGACCAGACCGGCGATGTGCGCCATGTCGACCATCAGATAGGCACCGATCGAGTCGGCGATCTCGCGAAAGCGCTTCCAGTCCCAGACGCGCGAATAGGCGGTGCCGCCGGCCAGGATCAGCTTCGGCCTGGTCTCGTGGGCGGTCTTCTCGATCGCATCCATGTCGAGCAGGTGATCGTCCCTGCGCACGCCGTAGGAAACGACCTTGAACCATTTGCCGCTCATGTTGACCGGCGAGCCATGGGTCAAATGCCCGCCCGAGTTCAGGTCGAGCCCCATGAAGGTGTCGCCGGGCTGCAGCAGCGCCAGGAACACCGCCTGGTTCATCTGGCTGCCGGAATTCGGCTGGACGTTGGCGAAGTTGCAGCCGAACAGTTTTTTGGCGCGCTCGATGGCCAGGTCCTCGGCCACGTCGACGAACTGGCAGCCGCCATAGTAGCGCTTGCCCGGATAGCCCTCGGCGTATTTGTTGGTCATGATCGACCCCTGCGCTTCCAGCACGGCGCGGGAGACGATGTTTTCCGATGCGATCAGCTCGATCTCGTGGCGCTGGCGGCCGAGTTCGTTGCGGATCGCGCCGAAAATCTCCGGATCGGCATCGGCAAGCGTGGTTTCGAAGAAGGATTCGAATTTGTTCGACACTGCCGCTGCTGTTGCCATGCTTGATATCCTTGTCGTCCGGGGGGTCTGCCGCGCCATTAACACAGTTGCTTCCGCCCCGCCACGTTTGAGGCGCGAAATTTGCTGGCCGGATTGCGGCGCTGAGGCGAAGAACCCGTTATTTCCTCGCTTGCCGGCCCTTCAGCAAGGCTTCTGTAGGCGTGATCTCGGTCAACAGCGCCTGCATCGCAAAGCCCGCCGATCCATCCAGCCGGGGTACACGACAGACGTCCGGCGACGAAACTGAAAACAAAAAGGCCGCCCTCGCGGCGGCCTTTCTGCAATAAGATCAGTCGCTTAAAGCGCAGAGGTAATCTGCAGCTCGTTGGCCCCGTCGAGCCCATAAATGTCGTCGCGGAACTGCACGACGCCAGGCCCCGTCGACCAGGCCGAGATATAGAGGAAATAGACCGGCACCGGATTGGTGACCTGCACCGGGATGTTCTCGCCGCTCTTGATCGCCGCCTCGAAATGCTGTCGGTTCCAGCCCGGCGTGTCGCGCAGGATCCAGGTGACGAGGTCGCGCACGTTCTGGACGCGCACGCAGCCCGAGGAATCGAAGCGCATCATCTTGCCGAACAGGCTCTGCTGCGGCGTGTCGTGCATGTAGACGCCGTCCGGGCTCGGGAAATTGATCTTGACCGAGGCCATCGCATTGCCGGCGCCCGGGTCCTGGCGGAAGCGGTATTTCGCCGCGTCGTCGGTCGACCAGTCCACCGTCAGCGGATCGACCTCGCTGCCATCCGGTGCGAACAGGCGGATCTTGCTGTCCTTGAGATAATTAGGATCCTTCCGCATCAGCGGAATGATGTCCTTGCGCACGATCGAGACCGGCGCGTTCCAGTAGGGATTGACGATGATCTCGTTGATCTTGGAATCGACGATCGGCGTCTGGCGGTCGATCTTGCCGACCACCGCGTTGTGGCGCAGCACGACGCGGTCGTTCTCGACCGCCTCGATCTGGGCGCCCGGGATGTCGACCAATACATAGCGGTTGCCCAGCGTGCCGGCGCGTTCGTTCAGCCGCTGCAGATTGGTCTGCAGCTGGCCAAGCCGGACCTGCGCCGAGACGTTCATCGCCGCATAGGTATATTGGCCCAGGGTCCCGTCGGAAGGCAGGCCATGACGCGCCTGGAAGCGCTTGACCGCCGCATCGACATAGGAATCGAAGGCCTCTGACAGGCCGGCACTCTGCGCCAGGTCGCCCGAAATCATCAAGCGCCTGCGCAATGGCACCACGTCGGGGTCGACAACGCCGAGCTGCAATTTCTTGGTGTCTGGAACCCGCTCCCAGCCACCTTGCGCGACAATATTCTGATACTGCGCTATCGCCTGCTCGGTGTACGCAACGGTCTGCAGGCTGACGATCGGCAGTGTCGAGGCCACCTTGCCGCCCTGGCTGGCGCGGGCGTCGAACTGGTCGTTCCAGTTGCCGCGGCCGGAGGATTTCAGGATATCCCCAATCACATCCTGCGCGCTGGCGCCACCGGCAAGCATCGTCGCTGCCAACGCGGAGGCTCCGGAAAGGAAGAAACGGCGACTGGTTCTCATGTACGCTCCAGACATTCCTGTAACAATTTCACCGGGCGATCCCGCCCACACTCTAGGGTTGGCATTCTTAACAATTAGCCAACCATGGGCCCCTTCGGTTGTGAGAACGCGCCGGGCGCGACGCGCGTCCAGGGAGACGCTGGCTTTCGCCGCAACATCACCCGCATCCTCGCTTTCACCGGGAATATGGCGGCAACGTGGCCCTAACCGCTATTTGGATCGGCTGGCCTCACGAAACGGAAAGACCGGTGCTTTTCGGCACCGGTCTTTTGGGCCGCTTCCGACCGCGCCTCCTCGGCGCGGTTCCCACCACGTGGCAGATATGCCTTACATCCGATACGCAATCGTGTCGTTCCAGAACCGATCCAGCCGCTGCAGGGCGCGGTTCATCTGCTTGAATTCTTCCGTGTTGATGCCGCCGACCTGCTCGATCGAGCCGACATGGCGCTCGTAAAGGCCGCCGACGACTTCCGCCACCTCACTGCCTTTTGGCGTCAGCGACACCCGCACCGAACGACGGTCGATGCGCGAACGCTGATGGTTGATGAAGCCGAGATCGACCAGTTTCTTCAGATTGTAGGAGACGTTCGAGCCGAGATAGTAGCCGCGCGAGCGCAGTTCGCCGGCGGTCAGCTCCGAATTGCCGATGTTGAAGAGCAGCAGCGCCTGGATGGCGTTTATGTCGGAACGGCCGTTGCGGTCGAATTCGTCCTTGATCACGTCAAGCAGACGGCGGTGCAGACGTTCCACCAGCTGCAGCGACTCCATGTACAGCGAACGGATAGCCTCGCGGCGGTCATCGGATACGTTGGCGGTCTTCGCCGCCGGACGGGAATTGATCATTGTCTTTGCCTCTCGTTTGTCGCCTGGTGATTTTTGTTTTTCACCTTGATCGCGACACTATCGAATACTCATAAAATTCGACTTAAACGCTAGGGCTAACAAGAGCTTACCGGTAACAGCTTTCGAAAGAGGCTTAACGAAGGGTCACCCGAACAAGGATGATTAACCTAAAGATTTAGCCAATGATTCCGGGCGGAAGCCGATAGAAGTTTGAGTGTCCTTTGGCCATACGACAGGACGCGCGGCGCTATTCTTGTTGAGCTTCGGGTCGTCCCAACTGGTTCCCACCCTCGGATAGGCCCGAGGGCAGGCTTTTGGGTCCGATGCTCTATTGCCGGGCCCGGCGCTTCTGCATCCAGATCACGACGCGAAAGACGATGTAGAGCAGCGCCACCGCCGCATGCGAGGCGACGATCAGCGGCCGGTGGCCGAAGAGCTCGGGAAAGCCGGCATACATGACGGTCTCGGTCGCCGCGCAGATGAACCAGATCACCGGCCCCCAGGAGGCCAGCATCCACAGGCCGGCGGCAGCGAAGGGAAAGAAGACGGCGAGCGTCACCGCCGCTACCTGCCAATGCACCGGCATCAGATCGAAGCGCCACAACGAGCCGGGATAGAAGCCGATCAGCCGGATCCAGTACAAAATCCCGAACAACAGGCAGTAGCCTGATATGACGCGCTGGAACCAGGCGAAGATGACCTCTGTCGTCGAGGGATGGAGCACGACGCGTCCCGACGTGACCTCGCTCACAGCTTGAGTTCCCGTTCGCCGAGCGGAGCAAAATAGGCATCGACGTCGGCAGCGGTGACCTTATCAATGCCTGCCGGCTGCCAGGACGGCGTCGAACCCTTGTCGATGATGGCAGCGCGGATGCCTTCGTAGAAATCGTGGCCCGCAAGCATGCGGTTGAGGATGCGGAACTCCATCCGCATGCATTCGTCCATCGACAGCGTCAGCCCGGCGCTGATCTCGCGCCAGGCGACATGCAGGCTGGTCGGCGAGCGGGTGCGGATCGTCGCCAGCGTCTTTGCCGCGAACGCGTCTGCGGGTGCGGCGCGCTCCAGGCTGCCGATGACGTCAGCCAGCGACGGTTGCGCGAAATGGCGGGCGATCGCTTCCAGTGTCGGACTGTCAGTCTCGCGCCGGGCCGGGATGGAAAAGCCGCGCAACGCCGATTCCGGGTCGCCGGTCGCGACCAGCCGGTCGAGAAAGCCGGCCTGGTCCTGCGCCTTGATCGTGTGCGTCGCCAGGCCCGACCACAAAGCATCGCCATAGCGGATGCGGTTTCCGGTCAAGGCCAGATACATGCCGAAGCTGCCGCCAAGGTTCGGCAGGAGATGGCTGGCGCCGACATCCGGGAAAAAGCCGATGCCGACTTCCGGCATCGCGAACTGAGCGTTCTCGGTCAGCACCCGATGCGAGCCGTGGAACGAGATGCCGACGCCGCCGCCCATGACGATGCCGTCGATCAGCGCGACATAGGGTTTCTTGAATCGCGCGATGCGGGCGTTCAGCCGGTATTCGTCGGCAAAGAAGTCGACCGGCGGCTTTCCTGCCCGGCCGGCCTCGTAGATGTGGAGGATGTCGCCGCCGGCCGAAAACGCCCTGCCCTCGGCCTTGACGACAACCACATCGACGCCGTCGTCGCGCTCCCAGGCGCGCAGCGCCTTGTCGAGCGCGTTGACCATGCGATGGGTGACGGCATTGAGCGCCTGCGGCCGCGCCAGCGTGACGATGCCGGCCCTGCCCAATCGGTCGAAGCGGATCTCGTTGCCGCCGCCAAAATCCATCGCCTAAGAATCCCTCCCCCGCGCCGCCGGGACTGAAGTGCTAAAGCGTGGCGCATGGGCGCGTCAATGCCAAGGGCAATCCTGCCGCCTTGGCCACCGCCAGCGGCCGATGCTAGAATCAACCCTTTTGATGAGGACTTCAAACCGGACGTTGAGCCATGCTTGGATTTTCGCGTCTTGCCCAATTGGCGATCGGCCTGATGGTATGCGCGACCGCTCGTGCCGCGTTGGCCGGGGACGACCTCTATCGCGCGAACACCATCGTCACTGGACAGGGCGAAGAAAACCGCCAGATCGGCTTCAAGGCTTGCCTTGATACGGTTCTGGTCAGGGTCTCCGGCGATCGGAGGCTGCCGAAAAAGCCTGAAATGGCTGGATTGCGCGACAAGGCCGGCAGCTTCGTTGCCGAATTCCGCTATCGCGACAGGATGGAAGGCATTCCGATCCACGACGAACAAGGCACGCATGACCGGCCGCACGATCTTACCTGCCTCTACAAACCCGCCGTAATCGACCCGGTCCTCGCATCGCTCGGCAGCCGGCCGTGGCTTGCCGAGCGGCCGCGGCTGGCGATCTTTCTCGCAACGGAGCGAGGCGCAAGGCATTTCACGCTGACCGCCGGCGATGAGCGCGGCGCACCGATGCGCGAATCGTTCGTGAATGCTGCCGACCCGCTGGCGATGCAGATCGCATTTCCCAAGGCGTCGCTGCTCTCCGAATTCGGCCTCGACGACAAGGCGCTGCACGAGATGGATATGGCGGCCCTGGACAAGGCCGCCAAACTGGCTGGCGCCGACCAGGCGCTTGCCGGCAGCATCGTCTGGAGCGACAAGGAATTGGGCTGGAACGCCGACTGGCGGCTTGCCACGGGCGGCAGGACCTATAGCTGGCAGGTGCGCGGCGTCAGTTTCGACGAGGCGTTCCGCGTCGCCATGCGGGGAGCGGCGCAGATCCTGTCCGGCAACGGCCAGCCGGAATAGGTATACCGATATCCAGGTGACGGCGGCCTGGCACAATCGTGCCGCATTGGTCAGCGGCGGAAGCTCGTGATAAAAGCCGCCGATCCGGAGTTTTGGCGATGAACAAAATCACCCCAGCAAAGCCTGCCGGCGCACGCAGCGTCGACGAGATCACCGGCAGCCGCCGTTTGCGCCGCATGCGCAAGGCCGACTGGTCGCGCCGCCTCGTCCAGGAGAACCGGCTGAGCATCGACGACCTGATCTGGCCGATCTTCGTCGTCGATGGGAAAAACATCCGCGAGCCGATCGCCGCCATGCCCGGCGTCTTCCGCCTGTCGCTCGACCTCGCCGTCAAGGAAGCCGAACGCGCGGCCAAACTCGGCATTCCGGCGATCGCCACCTTCCCCAATGTCGAGCTCGGCCTGCGCGACCAGACCGGTTCGCACATCCTCGATCCGGAAAACGTCATCAACCGCGCCACGCGTGCCATCAAGCACGCGGTGCCCGAGATCGGCATCATCACCGATGCGGCGCTCGATCCCTTCACCTCGCACGGCCACGATGGCATCTTGCGCGACGGCATCATCGTCAACGACCAGACGGTGGAGCAGGTCACGGCGGCTGCCGTCATCCAGGCGGCGGCCGGCGCCGATATCATTGCCCCGTCCGATATGATGGATGGCCGCATCGGCGCCATCCGCGATGCGCTCGACGCCAATGGTTTTCAGGATGTGGCGATCATGTCCTATGCGACGAAATTTGCTTCCGCCTTCTATGGACCTTATCGCGAGGCGGTCGGCACCGCCGGCCTGCTCAAGGGCGACAAGAAGACCTATTATCTCGACCACGCCAATTCCGACGAGGCAGTGCGCGAGGCCGAGCAGGACCTCGCCGAGGGCGCCGACATGCTGATGGTCAAGCCCGGCCTGCCCTATCTCGACATCATCCGCAGGCTGAAGGACGAGTTCCGGATGCCGACCTTCGCCTATCAGGTGTCGGGCGAATATTCGATGATCAAGGCGGCCGCCGCCAATGGCTGGATCGACGGCGACAAGGCGATGCTGGAATCACTGCTAGCCTTCAAGCGCGCCGGCTGCGACGGCATTCTTACCTATTTCGCGCCCGAGGTGGCGGCGATGCTGAAGGGGTAGGCACTAGCATCGTTTGGGGATTCTGCTGCAATCCGCTAGAATGGACTCATGAGCAGGAATGAGGTCATCGGACGGTTGCAGAGAAACGCAGATGCCATCAAAGGCATGGGCGCGACTTCGCTTTATCTATTCGGGTCGGCAGCGCGCGACGATGCACAGCCGGACAGCGACCTTGATCTGTTCATCGACTATGATCCAGCGCGGCGCTTTTCTCTGATCGATCTGGTCGGCATCAAGCAATTTCTGGAAGAGAAGATGTCAGCGGAAATCGACATCACCACACGTGACAGCCTTCATCCTATGTTGAAGGCCGAGATCGAACAATCGGCCGTGCGCGTATTCTGATGGCAGTCCGCCGGATCGAGCCGATCCTAGCCGAGATCATAGCGGCTTTGGATGGCATCAGCACTGCCACCGCCGGCAAGACTCTGGATGACTTTCGTGACGACTGGTTGCTTCGTCATGGCGTGGAGCGCGGCATCGAGATTATTTCCGAAGCCACCCGGCACATCCCGGACGATTTGATTGCCCTTGCTCCAGAAATTCCCTGGAAACAGATTCGTGGAATAGGCAACGTTTTGCGTCACGAATACCACAAGACTTCGGACGCTATCGTCTGGGCCGTAGTGACAGACAGTCTGTCGCCGCTACGCCTGGCTGTCGAGCGCATACTCGAGGCATCGCGGCGCAGTTAACTGCAGCTGCAACCGTCATCTTAGCCGTGGTCCCGATGCTGGCTGGCCAAACGAGCCGCTCA
The DNA here is from genome assembly GCA_004020315.1 of Mesorhizobium sp. GTDB lineage: Bacteria > Pseudomonadota > Alphaproteobacteria > Rhizobiales > Rhizobiaceae > Mesorhizobium. Next base: position 34,038 of record SAQG01000014.1, on the reverse strand, counting down.
TCGCTCGTCGCCCCACCCAAATACCGCTTGCATAATGCAATCGGTTTAGCTAGAACGAAACCGCTTGCATTCCGCAACTGGTTTAGAGGGAGGTACTCATGTCCAAGCTTCGTGTCAGCGCATTCACCCTGTCAATCGACGGCTTCGGCGCCGGTCCCGACCAGGGCCTGAAAGAGCCGCTGGGCGTCGGCGGCGAAGCCCTGCACAATTGGATGTTCGGCACCCGAACCTTCCGCAACATGTCTGGCGAAGATCGCGGCACCACGGACACGGAGGACGGTTTCGTGGCGCGCAGCTTCGAAAATGTCGGCGCGTGGATAATGGGACGGAATATGTTCGGACCGATCCGCGGGCCTTGGAGGGACGAGAGCTGGAAAGGCTGGTGGGGAGACAATCCGCCCTACCATGTGCCGGTCTTCGTGCTCACCCACCATCCGCGGAATCCCATTGTCATGGAGGGCGGCACGACCTTCTATTTCGTGACCGACGGCATTCACTCGGCCCTGGAAAAGGCGAAAGCAGCGGCTGATGGCAAGGATGTACGGCTCGGTGGCGGCGTCGCCACGATCCGGCAATATCTCCAGGAAAGGCTCATCGACGACATGCATCTGGCGATATCGCCGATGCTGCTCGGTTCAGGCGAGAACCTTTTTGCCGGCATCGACATGCTCAAGCTCGGCTACCGGTGCACTGAGCAGGTCGCGACGCCGAATGCCACGCACCTCATCATCAAGCGCGATTAAGAAGTAGCGTGGGCGTTTTGTCTGCACTGTTGGCGAAACCTTGGTGCAGGGCGCTCCTCAATACTTCTCCGGCACGTAGAGCTCGCGCGGCAGCACCTGGCGCTCGTATTCGGGATTGAAGACGCGGTCGGGCAGCGTGATCTCTTCGTGCGGCACCTCCTCATAAGGCATCTGCTTGAGGAGATGATCGATGCAGTTCAGTCGCGCCCGCTTCTTGTCGTTGCCCTCGACGATGAACCAGGGGGCTTCGGGGATGTTGGTGCGGGCGAACGTCTCTTCCTTGGCCTTGGTATAGTGCTCCCAGCGCACGCGCGACTGCAGGTCCATCGGCGACAGCTTCCACTGCTTCATCGGATCATGGATGCGCATCTGGAAGCGCATCTGCTGTTCCTCGTCGGTGATGGAGAACCAGTATTTGACCAGCGTGATGCCGGAGCGGACCAGCATGCGCTCGAACTCCGGCACGTCGCGGAAGAACTCCTCGACCTGATCCGGTTCGGCAAATCCCATCACCCTTTCGACGCCGGAGCGGTTGTACCAGGAGCGGTCGAACAGCACGATCTCGCCGCCTGCCGGCAGATGCGGGACGTAGCGCTGGAAGTACCATTGCGACTTCTCGCGCTCGGTCGGCGCCGGCAAGGCAACGACACGGCAGATGCGCGGATTGAGCCGCTGGGTGATACGCTTGATAACGCCACCCTTACCGGCCGAGTCGCGGCCCTCGAAAACCACCACCAGCTTCTTCTTGTGATATGCCACCCAGGACTGCAGCTTGATCAACTCGGATTGGAGCGTGATCAGGTCACGAAAATATTGCTGGCGATCCATCGAGGGCGGATGCGCTTTCTTGTAGATTTTGGCGATCTCCAGCGACAGCGCCGGTTCCGACATTTCCAGCTCGTAGTCTTCGTCGAGCGTGTCGGCGAGCTCCGCTTCCAGCCAGTCCTTGGCAGGAGAATTCTGTTTTGCTTCGGTCATTTATGCTGCTCCGCGTGCACGCCCGTGCCGGCGTCCGGCCTGCCGGCCGAGATCGAACACCTGAGCCGACTTGCATACAGGCCGGCAATGACGGTTTTATTGCAGCCGGCCTGTACGCCGATCGCGCAAATCCGTGAGATGTGATCGATCAGCCTCTACGGCATACACGACAAGCAGCTCGAATTGTCCTACAAATGCCACGCTCCTTCGGGCAGTTTTCGAAATACCCCTTCTCAACGCATTGCGAGGATCTGACATGGAATACCGCACTCTCGGCCGTTCCGGGCTGAAGGTTTCGACGCTGACCATGGGCACCATGACCTTTGGCGGCGCCGGCGCATTTTCGGCAGTCGGCAAGACCGATCTCGACGAGGCGCGCCGGATGATCGACCTCTGCATCGACGCCGGCATCAATCTCATCGACACCGCCAACGTCTATTCGAACGGGCTTTCGGAAGAGATCATCGGCGAAGCGCTCGGCGGCAAACGCAAGGGCGATGTGCTGATCGCCTCCAAGGCGCGCATGCGGATCGGCACGGGTCCCAACGACGAAGGGCTGTCGCGCTACCATCTGATCCGCGAGTGCGAGAGGAGCCTGAAGCGCCTCAGGACCGATGTCATCGATATCTATTTCCTGCACGAATGGGACGGCACGACACCGCTCGAGGAAACCATCGCCGCGCTCGACACGCTCGTCAGCCAGGGCAAGGTCCGCTATGTCGGCTGTTCGAACTATTCCGGCTGGCAAGTGATGAAGGCGCTGGGGATCAGCGACCGCCAGCACCAGCCGCGCTTCGTCACCCAACAGATCCACTACACGCTGGAAGCGCGCGAAGCCGAATATGAACTGCTGCCGATCTCGGTCGACCAGGGGCTTGGGGTGCTGGTGTGGAGCCCGCTCGCCGGTGGACTGCTGTCCGGCAAATACCACCGCGACCAGGCCACCGCCCGCCAGCTCAGCGGCTGGAAGGAACCGCCGATCCGTGATGAAGACCGGCTGTGGCGGATCGTCGACGTGCTTGCCTATATCGGCAAGAACCACGGCGTGTCGGCGGCACAGGTGGCGCTCGCCTGGCTGCTCGGCCGGCCAGCCGTCAGCTCGCTGGTGATCGGCGGACGGACCGAAGCGCAGTTCAAGGACAATATCGCCGCTGCAAGCCTGGCGCTGACCATCGATGAGCGCGCACGCCTCGACGCGGTCAGCCGGCCACCGGTGCTCTACCCGTATTGGCACCAGCAATTCACGGCAAAAGACCGGTTTGGTCCGGCCGATCTGGTTCTCGATCGGGAAGCTATCTGACAACGGATCCGGATCAAGTCGAAGGCCGCCGCGGGCTTAGCCTGAAATAAAACGCCAGACCCTGGGATCAGGCTCGATCTGGCCGCTGAGCACGAAGTATTTGTAGAGCACGAGCAAGCAGATCGCCTGCTCGGGCCGCTCGTCGGCGAACTTGCGGCAATAGGCGTTGGCCGCGGCAACGATGCGTTCGGCCTCGGCCGGATGCCGTTCGAGATGCTGCACCCGCTCGGCAAGATCCGTGAAATCAGGTTCGAGCGGCACATAATGAACATCAGCCACGAGTTCGCTTTCGGCGAACCATGTCTCGTATGTAGGCGGCGGCATCAGGCATAGCGAATTCGAACTCATGATCCATTTGAGGTTGGTCGCCACATCGTTGCCTTCGAGCGAAATGATGTAGCGACAGCGCCGCTGCTGATCGATGCTCAGATAAGGCTTGCGATATTCCGGCGCCGCCGTCGGTTTGGGCGTGCCAACACCGCAAAAGGGCAGATCGCGCGCAGCCTCCAGAAGCAAGGTCCTTATCGGGTTGTTGAGCTCGCCGCGTCACACCGCAACCGGAAGCTTGTCCGTGAAGGCAATATCGTCGGCGGGCATGTGGAAGTGGCGGAACTTGTTGAGCTTGAACAGGACCCCGTTGCTGTTGTCGCCGGCGATCGGCCGATCCTTGACGACCGACGGCATAGTAGGAACGTCGACGACGTCGCCGAATTCGAGGTCGATGCGCAAATCGGGATCGAAGTAACGGGTAAATTCCTTCAGATCGTAGTAATACATGCTCCGGCCTCTCGGCAGCCGACTTACCGGCACGGCCCTGGCGCTCGGCACGAAAGCATCCTGCAATCTGTTGTAATAGTCGAGACGTGCGCGGACCGATCCATCCGCAAGCCTGGCCTGATCGAGCAGCCCGGCGAGCCTGCGGCGGAACAGCGCCTGCGGTGCGATATCGCGCACGGCGTTGCGCGCATAGTAGAATAGCTTCTGTGCGTTTCTTTGAAGGGTGGCCATCGGTCACTTGGTAAAAAGTCGGCTTGTGATTTGCCCCCCGGCCCCTCCTTCACCATTGTGCCAGCCATCTTGCAAGCCACGGAACCGTGTTCAGCCGCCATGCCGGCTATGTATGGAGCCGATCGCCCTTTGTGGTGTTGTGTTTGCAGCCCAATGCTCCTAGGCAGGGCTAAGAACCTTTGGGATTGTGAAAGGAAGAGATATGGCGCGAGCACCGAATTACGGCCAGGAACGCAAGGAACGCGACCGGCAGAAGGCCGCCAAGAAGGCGGAAAAGCAGGCGGCCAAGGTCGCAGCCAAGGAACGTACGAAGCCCGAAGACGAGACCACGTCCGAGACCGAAACGGAAACGGCAGAATAAAACGCATCAGGCCCGCGAGGCGGATCGGATTTGGCCTAGTAATCCCGCTGCATCTTCAGGCCGGCGCCTTGTCGCTGACGAACACGTTCACTTCGCGCGCGGCGGCGATGAAGGCACGCCTTGCGGTCATCGCCGGTTTGTCGCCGGCCAGCGCATCATGGCAGGCCTGCAGCGCTTCGCGATGCTTTGGACTGCGCTTGCCGGGCCAGTTGTTGAGGAGGTAGTCGGAAGCCTCGCGGGCCGTGCGCAAGAGCTGAGTGCTCCCCTCCGCGCCCGACTTGACGGTCACGGGTGTTTCAAATCGGTTATTTTCCATCGCCGCTCTTACGCCATCGCCGCTCGCGAAGCGAGGGCGAAAAGTGGTTGCCTCCGCAATCACGCCGCGACGACGGCGAATCCTCTGGCGCGCAGGCCGCGCCGGTCATTGTGCAATGATGTCACCAGCCGGTCGCGGCTGCCGACAATATGGGTCGAAAGCAGTCGTGCCGCCTCATCGGCATCGCCGGCCCGCACCGCTGCCAGAATTGCATGGTGCTCGGCCCAGGCACGGCCGAGTGCTGCCTCGTCGCGCACCTCCAGCCAGCGGGCGCGCGACAGGCGCGTCATGGCATCGCGAATCGCCCTGAACAGGAACTCGTTGCCGGACAGCCGTGCAAGCTCGATGTGAAAATCCATGCCGACGCGGTGCCATTCCTCGCGCGGGGTGCCGGCGTCGCAGGAGTCCAGCATCGCCTCGATGACGTCGACGGCGCTCCTGTCCGCCAAGGCACAAGTCAGCTTGACCGCCGCGACCTCGACCGCCTCGCGGTAGACAGCGATCTGCTCGAGCTCGGCGAGGTTGATCGGCGATACTGTCCAGCCGCGCCCGTCGCGGCAGACCAGGCCTTCCGTCTCGAGCCGCAGCAATGCTGCCCTGACCGGCGTGCGCGAAGCCCCGAAGCGGCTTTCGATCCAACGTTCCGTCAGCCGCTCGCCGGGACCGATCTCAAGGCCGAGGATCATCTCGCGAAGCTGTTTTTCGACATTCTGCATCTGCGACATTGTGGTTTCCGATTTCTGGCCGTTTTGCTGGCGATCGGCTCGCCTGCCATCATTGCCGGTCACGTTCGAGAAGCCGCATTGACAGCGGCCGGGCTTGCGTCCATGACGGACACCAGCTCGGTATCCCAAAACGGTATCCGAAACAAGTCATCGAGAGACTTGCCGTACAGGACATGACATGCCGCAAGACACCGCCCTCGCCGTGCAAGGCACCCACAACATCCATTGGCGGCGCAATCTCGCCGTGTGCTTTGCCGGCTCGTTCAGCACGCTCGTCGCCATGACCCTGCTGTTGCCCTTCCTGCCGCTTTATGTCGAGCAGCTGGGTGCCGACGGGCACGCGGCGATCGTGCAGTGGTCCGGCATCGCCTATGGCGCGACGTTCCTCGCCGCCGCGCTGGTGGCGCCGCTGTGGGGACGGCTGGGCGACCGCTACGGCCGCAAGCTGATGCTGGTGCGCGCCAGTTTCGGCATGGCCATCTGCATGTCGCTGACCGGCTTGGTGGAGACTGTCTGGCAGTTGGTGCTGCTGCGCCTGCTGATCGGTTTCGCCGGCGGCTATTCCTCGGGCTCGACTATCCTGGTGGCCATGCAGACGCCGAAGGAGCGGTCCGGCTGGGCGCTCGGCGTGCTGTCGGCCGGCATCACCGCCGGCGCCCTCGTCGGCCCCCTGCTCGGCGGCGCGCTGCCGCCCTTAATCGGCATCCGGGCCACTTTCCTGCTCGCCGGCGGCGTCATTTTCCTGGCGTTCCTGGCAACGACTTTTCTCATCAAGGAGAACCCCCGCCCGGCAGCCGACAAATCAGCACCGACTGAGATGCCGAAAGGCGGCTGGTCGCAAATCCCGGACAAACGCCCCGTCGTCGCCATGCTGGCGACCGGCATGCTGTTGAGCTTCGCCACCATGTCGATCGAGCCGATCATCACGGTCTACGTCCAGCAGCTCATCGAGGATCAAGGCCTGCTAACACTGACCTCCGGCATCGTCATGTCGGCGGCAGCACTTGGCGCCATCCTGTCGGCCTCGCGGCTCGGCAAGCTCGCCGACCGCATCGGCCACTGGAACGTCGTCATTGGGGCGCTTGCCGTCTCGGCGCTGCTGCTGATCCCGCAGGCCTTCGTCACGCAGGGCTGGCAGCTCGTCGGCCTGCGTTTCCTGATGGGCCTGGCGCTTGGCGGTCTCTTGCCCTGCATCACCAGCGTCATCCGCCACAATGTTCCAGACGGCGTCGGCGGCAATGTGCTGGGCTCGTCGATCTCGGCGCAGTATGTCGGACAGGTCGCCGGACCGCTGCTCGGCGGCTTCGTCGGCGGTCATTTCGGCATGCGCGCGGTATTTCTCGGCACGTCCGTGCTGATGGCGGGTGGAGCGGCGTATAACTGGCTGGTCCAGTCGCGCCGCGCGCGCGACATGCTGGTGCAGGCGGGCAAATCCTGACACCGTTTGCGGGCGATCACTACGTTGCGGAGACCAGAAACATGAGCACGGCCGACCACCCAGCAAGCGGCCACGGCCGCATCCTCGTTTTCGCCGGCGGCCTATGCGGCGCGGCCGGCGTGGCACTCTCCGCCGCGGCGGCACATCTGGGCGGCGCTTTCGTCGGCACGGTCGCGTCGTTCCTCCTCATGCATGCACCGGTCTTTCTTGCCGTCGGCCTCGTCGGCGCCAACCGGATCCTGCGAACCGCAAGCCTTATTCTTCTCGTCGGACTTGTATTGTTCTGCGGCGATCTCCTCGCCCGTGACTTCCTCGGCTCGCGGCTTTTCCCGATGTCGGCGCCGTTCGGCGGCACCTTGCTCATCGCCGGCTGGCTGGCGGTTGCAGCCTCGGCGCTGATGCGCCCGCGCTCCTGAGACGGCATTCCCGCACATAAGCGGCAGAACTCGGTTGGGTAGCCCTCCCCAGCTCAAAGTGCGAACGCTTGCGGGCAAACGGCCGAATGCCGTTTCCGCCAAAAGACGGTCAGTCGGACGATGGCCACTCTTGCCGGCGTTCTGGCCGGACCGGCAGGTCGCGATTGCGTGCCGCCGGCTGGGTCAGACGGCGCCGCTCCGGCCTCTTGATGGCCGGCGAGATGCCCCAATAGTTGCGATAGATGTCTTCGAACAGATGATTGATTGGATGCATGGCTCGGCTCCTTTTTCAAACTTGAATCGATCCAATCGACAGGCCCGAAAATGCCGTGCCGATCAGCTCCGCTTGCGCTCCACAAAAAAACGCAGATCGCGGATCCACGGGCCGGCGCTGCCGCGACGTGTCCGGGTCACCGCGTTCGAGGTTATGCTCCGGTCGTTGCGATAGATGTCTTCAAATAGATAATTGACGGGATGCATGGCTCACTCCTTCCTGAATCGATCCAATCGACGACTAATACCTTCCACTTGGATCGATTCAAACATAGGCCCAGACCACCCTGGTGTCAAGCAAAATTTGAATCGATCCAACAAAGGTGCTAGATAGAAAGCAGGAGGCAGAAAAATGGCATCATCCACCGAAAGCAATACAAGGCCCATCCGGCTGGCCGACATCGCAAAGGCCGCCGGGGTTTCGCACGGCACCGCCTCCAACGTGTTCAGCCGTCCCGAGATCGTGCGCGAGGAAGTCCGCGAACGAGTCAAGGCAGCGGCCGAGGCACTGGGCTATGCGGGCCCCGACCCGAAGGGCCGGCTGCTGCGCGCCGGCAAGGTCAACGCGATCGGCGTCGCCACAACCGAGCCGCTGTCCTATTTTTTCGACGATCCGTTTGCCCGCGCGATGATGGCCGGGATTTCCGAGGCATGTGACGCCACCGGCGCCGGCATCGCGCTGGTATCGGCCGGCAACCAGGAGAAGCTTGCCTGGAACATCCAGAGCGCGCTGGTCGACGGTTTCATCCTGTTCTGCATCGAGGGCGGCTCACGGCTTGTCGAGCTGACGCGCGAACGCAAACTCCCCTTTGTCGCGCTTGAGCTCGGCTTCGACGACGACACTGTTTCGGCAATCGGCGTCGACAATGTCGCCGGCGCCCGCCTGGCGGCGCGCCATCTCGCCGAGCTCGGCCATCGGCGCTTCGCCGTGCTAGCGCTGCCTTTCGCCGACGGCAGCACCGGTCTTGTCTCGCCCGAGCAGGTCCGGACGGCCCTCTACACCGGCACGCGCGATCGCCTCGTGGGCTATTTCGAGGCGCTTTCCCAGTTCGGCGTCGATACCGCCGGGATTCCGGTATACGAGACCGAAAACGACGAAGCCAGCACAAGGGCCGGCCTCGAAACGATCTTCGCCTCGGCGGAGCCGCCGACAGCCATCCTGGCGATGTCGGACCGGATCGCCATGATCGCGATCGAATGGTTGACCGCGCGTGGTATCGCGGTTCCCGGCGACGTCTCCATCGTCGGCTTCGACGGCGTGCCTGACGCAGCGCTTTGCGATCCTCCGCTCACCACGGTCGCCCAGCCGATCGCCGAGATCGGCCGCCGGGCGGCGCGAACGATCCTCGATTTCGACGGCACGGTGCGGCGCGAGACGCTCGGCGTCGAGCTTGTCGTCAGGGCATCTTCCGGACCGCCGCCCAAAGCGGTCTGAACCCGGTCTACGAGTTGGTAGTCGCCATGCCGCCCACACCGAAGGACGCATGGACAGGCAGCGCCTCGCTGCGCACCGGCTTGCTCTCGCTGGACCGTCCGATACCCGACAGCCATTCGAGATAATAGGCGAGCGCGAACTGCATGGCGATGCCGGCGGCGATCAGCAAACTGTCGTAGGCAAGCCCGCCCGGGTTGATCAGCTTCATCACCTGCGCCGTCATGGCGATCACCGTGCCGGCGATGAAAACCGGCAGCGATCGTTTGCCCAATATGGCGAGCGGATGATCGCGACTGGTGCGGAACAGGTTCGAGACGGAAGGGAACACCACGATCAGATAGCTCACCGCCAGGATGTGCAGCAGCCTCGGGAGCGACAGGAAGGTCTTGTCGAAGCCGGTCAGCACCACAGGCAGGTTCAGCCACGACAAGTGCCCCCACAGAGGGCTGTGCACCCAGACCAACGCCCCAGCCACATAGGCCAGCGCCGCGCCGACCAGCCAGCGATTGACCGGGATGGTGCCGCCGCGCCTGATGTGCAGCATGCCCGCCAGGCCGATGTTGAAGAGGAACTGCCACGACAGCGGATCGAGGAACCAGAAACCGGGCTCCGGATAATTCGGCGGGGCGATCTGGTAGATTCCGGCAACCAGCCACAGAGCCCCGGATAGGGCGAGCGCCATCAGGGGCCTGTAGCTGATGAACAGCAGGAAGTTTGGCGCCATCAGCAGCAGCACCGCATAGACCGGCAGGATGTTGTTGTAGCCGAGCTGATGGCCAAGCGTGACGATGCCGATCAGTGCTTGCTGTGGGTTCCTGATCAATGGCTCGATGTTGATCAGCGTCAGCATGTCCGGCCGCTTCGCGAACATCGCCGCCGCGCAGAAGATGGCAACCACCACCATCGTCGTGACTATGTGGGCGACATAGAGCACACCGGCGCGGCGCCACAATTTCAGTGTCGCCATAAGCCGGTTTCCGGACTGGAATTTTGAGCCGTAGGCGAGCGCGACGGACATGCCGGAGATCAGCACGAAGGCCTCGGCGGCATCCGAAAAGCCAAAATTCTTGTAGGTCAGGGTCTCGAAGACCGTGCCCGGCACATGGTCGACAAATATGATCAGCAGAGCGAGAGCGCGGAACACATCGATTCGCGTATCGCGTTCCGCGGCATGCGTGCCGCGGAACGCGATACGCATATTGCGATCCGGGATACGCAAATTGCGATCCGGTGAATTTGGCAGGGTCATCGATAAAAGGCCTCAAAGCTGGTTGTTCATGCCGGCGATCGATGCGACCGCCCGGCGCACCACTTCGATTCCTCCCGCAGGAGCATATCGGCGAACAAACGGACTGAAATGCGCCCGGTTCAATCAACTTTGAAGTAGCCCGAAAATATTCCGTTTTGAAGCCGGCAAACGAACAAAAACGACGCAAAATCAAAAGGATGAAACTATGGCCGAAAAACCTTCGGAAGACGGCTTTTTGCGGCGCGATCTGCCGTTTTTCTACCGCCTCTACAGGCCAGCAGAACCAACCGGCGAATGCCTTATTTTGCTGCACGGATCCGGCGGCGACGAGACGACGCTGGTGGCGCAGGGGCGGCAAATCGCACCGCATGCGGTGTTGGTGGCGGTGCGTGGCCGCATCGTCCAGGAGGACGGTTTCCGCTGGTTCGCGCGGATCACGCCGACGCGATTCGAACAGGAGAGCATCCGTACAGAGGCGGACGCTTTCGCGCGCTTTATCACCGCGGCCGCGAAGCGCCACGGTCTCGATCTCTCCCGAACGATTTTTCTCGGCTATTCGAACGGCGCCAATCTGGTGTCGAGCGTGATGCTGCTGCATTCCGGTCTCATCGAACGGGCAGCGTTGCTGCGCCCGATGCCGGTGCTCGATGACGTGCCCCCCGCCGATCTGTCCAAAGCGCGCGTGCTGATCATCGCCGGAGCAGCCGATCTAACCTACGCGCCCTTCGCACCGGGGTTGGTCGCATTGCTCGAAGCTCATGGTCCCGAGGTCGAGGCCCACACGATCGCCTCCGGCCATGAAATCGGCGATCGGGATGCTGAAATCGTCAGGCAATGGCTGGCAGGCCCGGCAACGGTCATTGCGCAGGCAAATCGATGAGCCGAGCTCTTACCCTCGCCCCATCCGGTTCCAGGCATCTAACCCGGCGATCTTGTAGGCTTCGGCCAGCGTCGGATAGTTGAAGGTGTTGTTGACGAAGAAATCGACGGTGCCACCGAGATTGATCACCGCCTGGCCGATATGGATCAGTTCGGTCGCGCCCTCGCCGACGATATGCGCGCCGAGCAGCCGGCGCGTTTCGATCGAAAACAGAAGCTTCAGGAAGCCGGTGTTGACGCCCATGATATGACCGCGCGAGGTCTCGCGGAAGCGGGCCACGCCGACCTCATAGGCGCCGCCGCTCTCGCGCACCTGCTCCTCGGACTGGCCGACGGTCGAGATTTCCGGCACGGCATAGATACCGTAGGGAAACGTCTCCGGCGGTGGCGGCAATGGCACGCCGAAGGCGTGACAGGCGGCCACCCTGCCCTGTTCCATCGAGGTGGAGGCGAGGCTCGGAAAGCCGATGACATCGCCGGCGGCATAGATGTTCGGCGCGCTGGTCCGGAAGGTCTGCGGATCGACCTTGATGCGGCCCCGGGAATCAGCCTCGATGCCGACTACGTCCAGGCCGAGCGCGCCGACATTGCCGGTGCGCCCCGCGGCATAAAGCACCATCTCCGAGCGTATGGTGCGGCCGTCGGCAAGCGTCACCTCGGCATAGTCGGGTTTCGAGGCGATCTCCTTGATCGCACTGCCGAGCCGGATCGTCATGCCGCGGTCGCGCATCTGATGGATGAAATCGTCGACGATCTCGCGGTCGACGAAATCGAGGATCGTGTTGCGCGGCTCGACCAGCGTCACCGGCACGTCGAGCGCCGAAAAGATCGTCGCGTATTCGACGCCGATGACCCCGGCGCCGATCACCGTCAGTGTCCGCGGCAGGCGCTCGAGCTCCAGCATCTCGTCGCTGTCGAAGATACGGATCTTGTCGAAGGGCACGTCGCGCGGCCGGTGCGGGCGGGTGCCGACCGCGATCAGCGCATGCGCAAAGCCGACTTCGCTGTAATCGCCGGTGTCCGTCGTCAGGCTGGCTCTGTTGGGACCGAGAAACTTGACCGTGGCGCGTGCGCTCTTGACCATGTTGCGCATGAACTGGTGCTGCAGCACCTCGACCTCGTGATCGAGCGTCTTGTGCAGGCGCTCGATCAGATCGGCGACCGAAATGTCCTGCTTGACCCGGTAGCCGCGCCCGTAGAAGCCGCGCTCGCGCCAGCCCGAGAGATTGAGCACAGTTTCCCGCAGCGTCTTCGACGGGATGGTGCCGGTATGCACGGACACGCCGCCAAGGCGCCGGCCCCTGTCGACCACCAGCACGGATTTGCCGAGCTTGGCCGACTGCACCGCGGCACGGCGCCCGGAAGGTCCGCTGCCGATGATCAGCATGTCGTAGTCCATGTCGTCCTCGCCCTGGCGCATGAACCCGAAAACCGGTTTCGGTTTTTGGAAAGGGATCATGCGCCGATTTAAGTGCTAGAGCGTCCTTTGCGCGTCCAAAAGGACGCGCGGCGCTCTAGGCGCACTTTGTTGCGCTGCAGCAAACTAACGCCATCGGCGCTGCAAATTCAACCGATCCAGGTTACGCCCGGCGTTGCTTCCCCACCGCATGCCGTGGAAAGGCCCGATCTTGATTCCGCCGCAAGACTTCACCATTTCAACATCAGGCGGCCCGCACCCTATCCCGGGCCTGATTACGAGGAAATGACATGAACGCGCGCGTTCTCGACGGCGAAATCATCACCACTAGGCTCGATGATGTCAGGGCTTATGACGGCGTGCGCACGCGGCGTGTCCTCGCCTTCATCATCGACTATTGCATCGTCGCGCTGCTCACCATTCCGTTCGCGATCCTGGTGTTCTTCCTCGGGATTTTGACGCTCGGCCTCGGCTGGATGCTGTTTTCCGTCCTCGTGCCGGCCGTCGCCATCCTCTACATCTGGAACACGCTCGGCAGCGCCGATCAGGCCACGACAGGCATGAAGATGATGGGGATCCGGCTCGACCGGCTGGACGGCACCCGCATCGACGGACTGACGGCGGTGGTGCATTCGGTGCTGTTCTGGGCCGGCAACGTCATCCTGACGCCGCTGGTCCTTCTGGTGTCGCTGTTTGCCGACCGCAAGCGCACGCTGCACGACCTGCTGCTGGGCACGGTGGTCAGCCGCAGTGACCGCTGAGACAGCCTTTCACCAACCTCCGCGAGCTTTTATGTGCAAAGTGAGGGCGTCCGATCGCCCGCGCTTTCACAATCCTGTTGAATTTTTCGCCGTGCGCGCCAAAGGTATGATGATTCGCAGGAGTGTTTCCAAGGTTCGATGACGCAGCATCCAACCCAGTCGCCGCAGTTCTTCCTGACCGCGCCGTCGCCGTGCCCGTATCTTGAGGGGCAGTTCGAGCGCAAGGTGTTCACGCATCTGGTCGGCGACAAGGCATCGGAGATGAACGACCTGTTGACGCAAGGCGGCTTCCGGCGATCGCAGAATATCGCCTACCGGCCGGCCTGCGAGACCTGCCGCGCCTGCGTTTCGGTGCGCATCCTGGCCCAGGAATTCACCGCCAGCCGCAATATGAAGCGGGTGATACAGCACAATTCGGACCTCATCGGCGCGATGCACGACGCGCAACCATCCACCGAGCAGTATTCGCTGTTCCGCAGCTATCTCGATGCCCGCCATCGCCGCGGCGGCATGTCCGACATGACGGTGCTCGACTACGCCATGATGGTCGAGGACACTCATGTCGACACCAAGGTCATCGAATACCGGCGCCGCGGCCCCGACAGCTTCATCACCGGCAAGGGCCAGGGCGAGTTGATCGCAGTCGCCCTCACCGACAAGATGGCCGACGGCCTGTCGATGGTCTATTCCTACTTCAATCCGGACTTCGAGGACCGCTCGCTCGGCACCTTCATGATCCTCGACCACATCGCCCGCGCCAGGGCGATGGGCCTGCCCCATGTCTATCTCGGCTACTGGGTCAACGGCTCGCGCAAGATGAACTATAAGATGCGCTTCATGCCGCAGGAGCATCTCGGCCCGAAAGGCTGGGAACGCTACGCCCACGAAGCGGTTTCGCGCTGACTAGTTTCTCCAAAAGCCAATCTTGAACTGTTTCAAGCGAGAGCATGCCGGCCTTTCCGTCGTTACAGCGCCGCGCGCCCTTTTCGGGCGCGCAAAGGACGCTGTAACACTTTAATTTGGCGCATGATCCTTTCCGAAAATCGATTCCGATTTTCGGGGTCATGCGGCCGGCGGAGAGTGTGCGATAGCGCGGCCGGCGCCTCCAAATCCATCGCGAGAATTGCCGCATGTCGTCCCATAACGATCATCAGAAGGGCCTTCTCATCACCGCCATTGGCGGGCTGACGCTGACCATCGACATTCCGCTGATCCGGCTCGCTGACGGCGGCGCATGGACGATCCTCCTGCTGCGCACTGGCACCACCTTGGTCGCGGCGCTGATCATCTGGGCTGTGTGGCGTTCGCTGAGCCGGAACGCACCGCAGCTCATACCCGGCTGGTCGGGGCTCGTTGTCGCCATATGCTATGGGCTGACCTCGGTCACCTTCGTCACCAGCATCTATCACACCACAACCGCCAATCTGGTCTTCATCCTGGCCTTCAACACCGTGTTCGCGGCGCTGCTGTCCTGGGTGTTCCTGAAGGAGCGGCCGCGACTGGTCACCGTGGTCGCGATGCTGGTCATGATCGTCGGCGTCGCGATCATCGTCGGCGATTCGATCGGCACCGGGTACCTGTTCGGTGATCTCATGGCGCTATGTTCGGCTTTTTTTATCGCGCTGGCCATCACCATCTCGCGCGCCAGCGGCAAGGACATGGGGTTCACTTCGCTGATCGGCGTGATCCTGCCCCTGGTCGTCGCGGTGTTCATGGTCTCAGGCGAAGGCCTTCAGGTGAACGCGCCTTGGTGGATCATCTTCAACGGTGCCGTCGTCATGCCGATCTCGTTCTTCTGCCTCGCCAACGGACCGAAATATATTTCGGGACCGGAAGTGGCGATGTTCTATCTGCTCGAAACCGTGCTGGCGCCGGTCTGGATGTGGATGATCTTTGCCGAGACGCCGTCGCGCAACAGCTTGATCGGCGGCGCGATCCTGATCGTCACACTAGTCACCCATTCGTTATGGCAGCTGCATGAGGGGCGCAAGCGCCGCGCAACCCTTGCGGTCAGTCACCCGGCCTGAGACTTCTTCTCGCCAACGATTTCGTTCTCGGCAACGATTTCGATTTGCGGCGGCGACCCTTCCGGCTCCGCCGGTGCTGGGGGGGCAAGTTCGTCGGCCAATTCCACCTCGCGCAGCCATTCGCGCCAGATCGCGACCAGCAATGCCATCAGCACCGGGCCGATGAACAGGCCAAGAAAGCCCATCGTCTTGACGCCGCCGATCAGGCCGAAAAAGGTCGGCAGGAACGGTAACTTTATCGGGCCGCCGACCAGTTTCGGGCGCAGTGTCTTGTCGACGATGAACAGTTCGACGGACCCCCAGATGAACAGCGCCAACCCGGCCATCGGCGAGCCGCTGGCGGCGAGATAGATCGAAACAAGCGTGAAGGACAGCGGTGCGCCGCCGGGGATCAGCGCCATGACGCCGGTCAGGGCGCCGAGCGTCACCGGCGAGGGCACGCCGGCCAGCCAGTAGGCCACGCCCAGCACCACCCCCTCGCCGATGGCGATAATGGTCATGCCGGTTACCGTCGAGGAAATCGTCGCCGGCACGACGCGTGAAATCCGCTCCCACCTGGTCGGCAGGATGCGTTCGCCGAGACGGTCGACCTGCCCGGCAAAATGCTCGCCGTCGCGATAGGCAAAGAACAGCGCGATCATCATGAACAGCAGCGCCAGCAGAAGGCCGAAGGCGCTGCCGCCGGCGGCCAGCACGCCGCGGTAGATGCTGCCGATATTGGCGCCGCTGATCAGCTGGATCAATTCGCCGATGCCGCCGGGATGGCCGAGATTGCGCGTCCACTGCTCGTTCAGCCATTCGCCCACCACAGGCAGCGTGGCGATCCAGTGCGGCGTCACCGCGCCTTTGCGGTTGGTTTCGATCGCCCAGCCGACCCATTCGCGGACTTCGTTGCTGGCGTAGGCGCCGGCGAGCGCGATCGGCACCACCAGGAAGGTCAGGATGAACAGGATCGCCAATGTCGCGGCGATCGTGCGGTTGCCGCCGACGGCAGCGAGCAGCCGCCGATAGAGCGGCCAGCTGGCAAAGGCGATGACGAGAGCAGCCAGCACCGGGACCAGGAAACCATGAAAGAAATAGACCCCGGCGGCGACGATCAGCACCAGGAGCCACCGCGCCGCCGACAGCGGCGGAATGACGGCGGATCTGACCGGCGTCGACAGGCCGAACAAGCGCTGCTGCCCTTCCGGATTCCGAACCCTGGCTTCTTTCAAATGCCCATTTCTCCCAAAGGCGTCTGTCCGCGCGCCTTATGTAGCGATGCTTATGCACCGACATAGTGCAGCAATCGTGACGACATTCCAAATGTTTGCATGGAGGCGCTAATCTCCCCCCTTGAGGGGGAGATGGCCGGCAGGCCAGAGGGGGTCGGAACGTTCAGACGCGACCCCTTACCACGAACAAAGGAGGCTGGAGCTTCACGCGCGGCGACCCCCTCTGTCGCCTTCGGCGACATCTCCCCCTCAAGGGGGGAGATTGGCAGCTTACCCGAATTTCCCCGTCCTCGGGAATCCCTTCGGCACCATGCGTCCGGCCGAGGCTCGAGCACCAATCCACTCTATCAGCTCTTCACGTGATTTGATGAAGGTGCGGTCGGCCGAATCCTGCCAGGAGAGACCGCTCGCGAGCGTGAAGGTCTTGAGGTCGAGCACACCGCCATCCTTGTATTTCTGCAGGCGAACGCCTTTGCCGCGCCCCATCTCAGGGATCTCGGCGAGCGGAAAGACCAGCATCTTGCGGTTCTCGCCGACGATGGCGAGATGGTCGCCGGCGACGGGCACACAGCGCTGGGCCTCATCGGGCGCCTTGACGTTCATCACCTGCTTGCCCTTGCGGGTGTTGGCGACGACCTCTTCTTCCGGGACGATGAAGCCATTGCCGTCATGCGACACCAAGAGCAGCTTGCGCTTGGGATCATGGACGAACGCGGTGACGATGTCCTGGTCGTTGTCCATATCGACGATGATGCGGATCGGTTCGCCATGGCCACGACCGCCCGGCAGCCGGTCGGCGCCAATCGTGTAGAACTTGCCGCCGGTGGTGAAGACCAGCACCTTGTCGGTGGTCTGGGCGTGGAAGGCGAGCTTGAGGCTGTCGCCCTCCTTGAAGGTCAGCAACGAGTGGTCGGTCAGGTGACCTTTCATCGCCCTGAGCCAGCCCTTTTCCGAAACGACCACGGTAACCGGCTCGCGCTCGATCATGGCATGGGCGATGTCGGTCAGATCATGTTCGGGCGCGTCGGCGAATTGGGTCCGGCGCTTGCCGAGCTCGGTCTCCGATCCGAATTTCTTGCGAATGCTGGAGACTTCCCACTTGATCGTCGACCACTGCCTGGCATTGGACGCAAGCAGCGCCTCGATCTGCTTCTTCTCGGTGGTGAGGCCGTCGAATTCCTTGCGGATCTCGAATTCCTCGAGCTTGCGCAGGGCCCTGAGCCGCATGTTGAGGATGGCTTCGGCCTGGTTGTCGGTGAGCGACCAACGAGCCATCATCACTTGCTTGGGCTCGTCCTCCTCGCGGATGATCCTGATCACCTCGTCGATGTTGAGATAGGCGATCAGATAGCCGGCGAGGATCTCCAGCCGCCTTTCGATCTCGCTAAGGCGATGCCTGGAGCGGCGGATCAGCACCTCGCGGCGGTGCTCCAGCCATTCCTTGAGCACGCCTTTCAGCGACAGCACGTTGGGTATCTTGCCGCGCGACAGGACGTTCATGTTGAGCGGAAAGCGGCTTTCGAGCTCGGTCAGCTTGAACAGCGATTCCATCAGGATGCCGGGATCGACCGAACGGCTCTTCGGCACCAGCACGACGCGGACGTCTTCGGCACTCTCGTCGCGGATATCCTCGAGCAGCGGCAATTTGCGCGCCATCAGAAGCTCGGCGATCTTTTCGATCAGCCGCGCCTTCTGGACGCCGTAGGGGATTTCGGTGACGACGATGCTCCAGGTGCCCCTGCCCTGGTCCTCCTGGCTCCATTTCGCCCTGACGCGGAAACCACCGCGACCGGTTTCATAGGCTTCGAGGATCGAGGCCCGGCTATCGACGATGATGCCGCCGGTCGGGAAATCCGGACCTTGGACGAAGTCCATCAACGCCGTCACCGGCGCATCGGGATGCTCGATCAGATGCAGGGCGGCGTCGCAGAGCTCAGCGGCATTGTGCGGCGGGATCGAGGTCGCCATGCCGACGGCAATGCCGGACGAGCCGTTGGCGAGCAGATTCGGGAAGGCGCCGGGCAGCACGACCGGCTCCTCGTCCTCCTCATTGTAGGTCGGCCGATAGTCGACCGCATCCTCGGTGATGCCCGACAGCAGCTCGGTCGCCACATCGGTCATGCGTGCTTCGGTGTAGCGCATCGCGGCGGCGTTATCGCCGTCGATATTGCCGAAATTGCCCTGCCCGTCGACCAGGGGATAGCGCATCGAAAAATCCTGCGCCAGCCGCACCAGCGCGTCGTAGATCGACTGGTCGCCATGCGGATGGAACTTGCCCATCACCTCGCCGACGATGCGGGCGCATTTGGCGAACCCCTGGTCTGGGTTGAGCCTGAGCAGCCGCATGGCATGCATGATCCGGCGATGGACCGGCTTCAGCCCGTCGCGCACATCCGGCAGCGCCCGGTGCATGATGGTCGACAGCGCATAGGCGAGATAGCGCTCTTCCAGCGCTTTCTTCAGATCGATCGGCTCGATGTTGTCGCCACCGCCATCGCCAGGCGGCAAAAGCCTTTTTCCCATGGGGTGGGACTAGCCGAGCGGGTGATTCGCGGCAAGAGGGGCTTGATTGGCGCAGCCTCCTGCGCAACACGAACCGGGCGCCGACCAACATCAATCGGTTACATCCCGCTTCTATGGCAAAGGGCGATGGATCGGATTTGCCTTTCGCCGTGGTTTTCGACCATTGTGCGGGAGAACGCCTTTTTCCCGTCCAGTTCGTCGCTGAAGGGTGACGGCGCAACGAATTGAAAAGACAATCTTCAGGATACTCTCAGGGGACCGCGATGACGATCAGACGCTCGACACTCAACAAACTGGCTTTTTCGACCTTCCTGCTGACGCTGCCGCTGAACCCGGCCTTCGCGCAGGATGCGGCGGTCGCCGACCGGCTGAAGGCAGCTCTCGCCGCCCAGGGCGTAGACATCTCATGGACCGGGGTGACGGGCGATGCCTCCAGCATGGTGCTGCAGGGCGTGGCTTTCAAACCGGCGGCCGAAAAGGAAGCGTTCAAGATCGGCGACGTCAAACTCGAAGGCGTGACCGAAGCCGATGGCGGCTATGAAATCGAAACCGTCTCGACTTCGGCGTTCCAGCACAGCGAGGACGGCGTCACGCTCGACCTCAGCCCCTTCATCATCCACGACATGACGGTTCCGGCCGACGGCGCCACAGGCCCGCTGGGCTCAATGATGATGTATAAGTCGGCCGAACTCGACAACATGACGGTCAAGGTCGCCGACAAGACCGCCTTCTCGATGGACGGGCTCGCCATCGAAATCACCCCGCCGGCCGACGGCAAGGCGATGGCGTTTTCCGGGACCACGGAAAAATTCAATGCCGACCTGACGCTGATCGAGGACCCAAAATCCAAGGACGTGATCAACGCGCTCGGCTACCAGAACATCACCGGGAACCTTAAAATGGAGGGCACCTGGCAGCCTTCGGACGGCAAGATGGAGCTGTCGAAATACGACATCTCCGTCGACAATGCCGGAACGCTCGGCGTGACCCTCGGTCTCGGCGGCTACACGCTTGACGTCATCAAGGCGCTGCAGGAGGCGCAGAAGAAGATGGCGGCGCAGCCCGAAGGCGCCGACAATTCGGCACAAGGGATGGCCATGCTCGGCATCTTGCAGCAGCTTTCGTTCAACAGCGCTTCGATCCGCTTCGACGATGATTCGCTGACCAACAAGGTGCTGGACTATGCCGGCAAGCAGCAAGGCATGTCCGGCAAGGACATCGCCAACCAGGCCAAGGCGATCATACCTTTCGGCATGGCGCAGCTCAACAACCCCGAATTGACGGCGCAGGTGTCGGCTGAGGTCGGCAAATTTCTCGACGATCCGCAGAGCCTCGAAATCTCGGCCGAGCCGCCGGCAGCAGTGCCGTTCGCGCTGATCATGGCAGGCGCCATGTCCAATCCGCTCGACCTGCCGAAGACGCTTGGCGTGACGGTCAAGGCGAACGAAGACTGACCGGAGCAGTCCCTTGAAAGCGAAAAGCCCGGCAGCGATGCCGGGCTTTTTTTACGAATCAATAGAACCGGTTGCGGGAGGCTTTTAAGCCTCTTTCTTGGTCACGGCGACGCGCAGCGACAATTCGCGAAGCTGCTGCGGGCTGGCTTCCGACGGCGCGTTCATCAACAGGTCATAGGCCTGCTGGTTCATCGGGAACATCGTCACTTCGCGCAGGTTCCTGGCGCCGACCAGCAACATGACGACGCGGTCAATGCCGGCCGCCATGCCGCCATGCGGCGGTGCGCCATACTGGAAAGCGCGGTAGAGGCCACCGAAGCGCTCCTCGACCGTCTCGCGATTCAGCCCGACAGTCTCGAACGCCTTGACCATGGTTTCCGGCAGATGGTTGCGGATGCCGCCCGACGCGATCTCGAAACCGTTGCAGACCATGTCATACTGGAACGCCTTGATGCCGAGCAGATCCTCGCCGTTGAGCGCATCGATGCCGCCCCGCGGCATGGAAAACGGATTGTGGGCGAAATCGATCTTTTTCTCGTCTTCGTTCCATTCGAAGAAGGGAAAGTCGACGATCCAGCACAGTTCGAAGCGGTCGCGGTCGACTAGGTTCAGTTCCTCGCCGGCGCGGGTGCGGGCCGCGCCTGCGAACGAGACGAACTTTTTCGGGTCGCCGGCGACGAAGAAGGCGGCGTCGCCATCGGCAAGGCCGAGCTGAAGGCGGATCGCCTCGGTGCGCTCCTCGCCGATGTTCTTGGCCAGCGGACCGGCGCCTTCGAGCTTCTCGCCCTCCTTGCGCCAGAAGATGTAGCCGAGGCCGGGCTGGCCCTCGCCCTGCGCCCAGGAATTCATGCGGTCGCAGAAGGCGCGTGAGCCGCCGGTCTTGGCCGGAATGGCCCAAACCTCGGCCTTCGGGTCGTTGGCAAGGATATTGGCGAACACCTTGAAGCCGGAATCGCGGAAATGGTCGGAGACCGCCTGCATCTCGATCGGGTTGCGCAGGTCCGGCTTGTCCGTGCCGTATTTGCGCATAGCGACGTCATAAGCGATGCGCGGAAAGTTCTGCGTCACCGGCTTTCCGGCGGCAAAGGTCTCGAACACGCCGCGCATCACCGGCTCCATGGTCGCCAGGATATCGTCCTGCTCGACGAAGCTCATCTCCACGTCAAGCTGATAGAATTCGCCCGGCAGGCGGTCGGCGCGCGGGTCCTCGTCGCGGAAGCAGGGCGCGATCTGGAAGTAACGGTCGAAGCCCGACACCATGATCAATTGCTTGTATATCTGCGGTGCCTGCGGCAGCGCGTAGAAGGTGCCGGGATGGATGCGCGACGGCACCAGGAAGTCGCGCGCGCCTTCGGGCGACGAAGCGGTCAGGATCGGTGTCGAGAATTCGGTGAAGCCGACCTCGCCCATGCGCTTGCGCATCTCGGCGATGATCTTCGTGCGCGCCACGATGTTCTTGTGCAGTGTGTCGCGGCGCAGGTCGAGGAAGCGGTATTTGAGACGGATGTCCTCGGGATAATCGGGCTCGCCGAACACCGGCAGCGGCAGTTCCTTGGCCGCCGACAGCACTTCGATCTCGCGCGCGAAAATCTCGATCTCGCCGGTCGGCAAATTGGCGTTGGCCGTCTCGGGCAGACGCGCCTTGACCTCGCCGTCGACGCGGATGACCCACTCGCCGCGCACGGTCTCGGCGATCTTGAAAGCCGGCGAATCCGGGTCGGCGACGATCTGGGTCAGGCCATAGTGGTCGCGCAAATCGATGAAGAGCAGGCCGCCATGATCGCGCACGCGATGCACCCAGCCCGACAGGCGAACGGAAGAGCCGACGTCGCTCTTCCTCAATTGGGCACAGGTATGGCTGCGGTAACGATGCATTGTCATTGGTAAGTCCGGATGCTGATTGCGGCCAAGGCATGATGGCCCGGCCCGAAAATTTGCGCGAAAAGCACATGAGAGGCCGCCTTTGTCAAGGCAGGCGGCGCCCGGGCAGCATCTTGATTCGAACTTCGGCATTCATCCGAGGCTGTTGGAAAACTTCACACCACAGTCAAAGCGCAGAATTTCCTCTGCTTGACCGTGATCAGTGTGGTCGAGCCGTGTACAATGGCCGTCACGTTGACGGGAGGACTACCATGCGCATTCGCACATTGACTGTCCTGATGACCCTGCTTGTTGGCACCTGCGCATTTGCACACGCTCAGACAAAGCCGATGTCCATCGAGGTCTTTCCTTTCGAATTGGAGGACAAGAGCGCTGGGGCAGGAATAATTCCGCCGGATGAACACGACAGGCGCTATCTGTCCGAGTCGGCACAAGTTGCGAAGGACATGCTCTCCCAATCCGGGCGTTTTACAGTGATCGATGCTCCAGCGGGGGATGAGAAGGCGGTTGCGCCGCATGGATTGCGCAACTGCGGGGGCTGTGAAGGCAAAATCGCCAAGGAGCACGGCGCGTCCCTTGCCTTGCTGGGTGTCGTAACGCGCGTCAACCGAACAGAGCATACGATGTTCATTCGCATCCTCGACGCTGAAACCGGGAAACCTGTTTCGCAGGGCTTTACCGACCTTCGCATGGGTGCGAACCACGCGTGGCCCCGCTCCGTGAAATGGCTGATGACAAACAGAATCCTGCGGTAAGGCGGCGCACTACCCCCAGCGCGCCGTCGGAAGACCGACCCTAAGTCGAAATTCAAATTGGGACATTGATAGCCGGCGCTGGCCTGCTAACCGCCGGGAATTGCCGCTGGCATTGGCGCGGACGATGGTCCAAGAAGGATCAACGACAGGCCTTCTTTCATGTCCTCCATGCGCCCGCTGATCCCGCTCCTTATTGCCGCCGGCATCCTGCTCGGCGGCAACGGCCTGCAGAGCACCGTGATCGCGTTGCGCGGGGCGCAGGAGGGATTTTCGGCCTCGACCATCGGCCTGATGGGCACGTTCTATTTCGCCGGCTTCCTGCTCGGCTGCCTCGCCGTCACCCACATCATGAAGGCCGTCGGCCATGTGCGCGCCTTTTCAGCGCTGGCGGCGATCGCTTCGGCCGGCACATTGCTTTTGGTGCTGGTCGTCGATCCGGTCATGTGGTGCGCGTTGCGCCTCGCCGGTGGGTTCTGCTTCGCCGGCCTGTTCACCATCATGGAAGCCTGGCTCAATTCCGGGGCCGCCAACAAGGACCGCGCGCGGGTGCTGGCCATCTACAGGATGGTCGACATCGGCTCGGTCACAGGCGCACAGTTTCTGATCCCGATCGTCGGCGCCGGCGGTTTCGCCATCTTCGCCATCATGTCGATCATGATCACGCTCTCGCTGGTGCCGGTGTCGCTCGGCGACCGCTCCAATCCGACCCCGCCGGAAGACGTCAAGCTCGACCTGGCCCGCGTCTGGCGGATTTCACCGCTCGGCTGCTTCGGCTGCATCGCCGTCGGTGTCACCAACAGCGCTTTCCGCACATTGTCGCCGGTCTACGCCGAACAGATCGGCATGTCGGTCACCGACGTCGTCACATTCGTCAGCGTCGGCATCTTCGGCGGCGCCATCATC
Source organism: Mesorhizobium sp. (assembly GCA_004020315.1). GTDB lineage: Bacteria > Pseudomonadota > Alphaproteobacteria > Rhizobiales > Rhizobiaceae > Mesorhizobium. The sequence goes on along the minus strand of SAQG01000014.1, from coordinate 9,982 downwards.
CAGTATCCGCTCGGCTATCTGTCGGACCGCTGGGACCGGCGTTCCGTGCTGCTGATAACGACGTGCTGCGCGCTGCTGGCATCGCTGGCGCTGGTGTTTTGGGCGCACAGCGACCCATCCCTCAACTTCGTGATCGTCTTCATCTTCGGCTGCTTCGCCATGCCGCTCTATTCTCTGTCGGCGGCGCATTCCAACGACCGCGCCGACAAGGGCGAGTTCGTGCTGATCAACGCGGCGCTGATGCTGTTCTATTCCTTCGGCGCCATTGGCGGGCCGTTCGCCGCCTCGACGGCGATGCAATACTTCGGACCAAGCGCGCTGTTCGTGTTCACCGCCATCGTCTACGCCATCTTCGTCGTGGTCATCCTGTACCGGATGCAGGTGCGATCCGGCGTGCCGGCCGGCCATCGCAGCCGTTTCATCGGCCTTTTGCGCACATCGACGGTCTTCGCCCGGCTGGCCAAGCGCAACGACGATTCCGACGGGCCTGCGAAGCAATGATGACAGCCCATATGTCTTGAACCTGAACAGCGGCTTGACGAAAGGCCGCGCGGCTGAAATTGAAGGAGACCTTACCCTTTGCCAAAAGCGATTTGATGCACGTCATCACCACCCAAGAAGAACTCGAGACCGCCGTTGCCGCGTTCGAAAAGTCGGATTTCATCACCGTCGACACCGAATTCATTCGCGAGACGACCTTTTGGCCGATCCTCTGCCTGATCCAGATGGCGGCGCCCGGCGTGACGGCGCTGATCGATCCGCTGTCACCCGACATCGACCTGAAGCCGTTCTTCAGGCTGATGGCCAACGAGGCCGTCGTCAAAGTCTTCCATGCGGCGCGCCAGGACATCGAAATCATCGTTCATCTCGGCGACCTGGTCCCGCACCCGGTGTTCGATACCCAGGTGGCGGCGATGGTTTGCGGCTTCGGCGACAGCGTCTCCTATGACCAGCTCGTCCAGAAGATCACCGGCGCTCGGCTCGACAAGTCCTCACGTTTCACCGACTGGCGCCACCGGCCGCTTTCCGAGAAGCAGCTGGACTACGCGCTTGCCGACGTCACCCATCTGATCGAGGTCTACCAGTACCTCAGCGCCGAGCTGGTGCGCGAAAACCGCGCCCACTGGCTGAACGAGGAGATGGACGTACTAACCGCGCGCGAGACCTACGATCCGCATCCGGAGGACGCCTGGAAACGGCTGAAGATGCGGCTGCGCAAGCCGCAGGAGCTGGCGATCGTGCAAGCGGTGGCCGCATGGCGCGAGCGCGAGGCGCGCGAACGCGACGTGCCGCGCGGCCGGGTGCTCAAGGACGACGCCATCTACGAGGTGGCGCAGCAGGCGCCGCGCGATGCGGCAGCACTCGCCAAGCTGCGCACCACGCCGAAAGGCTGGGAACGCTCGGCGACGGCAACGGCGCTGCTTGGCGCGGTCAACAGCGCGCTTGCCTTGCCCAGGGAAGACATGCCGAAGCTGCCGAAGAGTTTTCAGCCGCCCGAAGGCTCCAATGCCGCCGCGGAACTGCTGAAAGTGCTGTTGCGGATCGTCGCCGAAAAGGAAGGCGTCGCTTCGAAGGTGCTGGCCTCCAGCGACGACATCGACCGCATCGCCGCCGAGGGCGAGGACGCCGACGTGCCGGCCTTGCAAGGCTGGCGGCGCGCCGTGTTCGGCGAGTCCGCACTCAAACTGGTGCGCGGCGAACTCGCCATCAAGTTCGACAAGCGCAAGATCGCGCTGTTCGACGTGTAGCGTCTGCCACACCTTCTCCCCTTGTGGGAGAAGGTGGATCGGCGCGTAGCGTCGAGACGGATGAGGGGTGCTGGAAGAAACTCCACGTCAAAATGTCGAATAATTTCACGCCGTTACGACTTGAAGTCGCGATCCTTCCAACACCCCTCATCCGACCGAGCTTCGCTCGGCCACCTTCTCCCACAAGGGGAGAAGGGGAGTCAGCGCTGTTTCTGACCCATCAGCTGAAAAGCCGCGATGACGATCACCGGTATCGCCAGAAGCGCGAACTTGATGACGATCAGCGCCGAGGCGAAGGACAGCGAATCCGGATTGGCCGACAGGAAATCGGAGAGCATTCGGGCCACCGCGATGTTCTGCGCATAATCGGTAAGCGTGTAGGGCAGCACCAAAACAAGTGCAAACAACGACTGAAGCTGCGCGGACAGAGCCCGGAAGGCCTTCAGCCGTCGCCCCGTCGCCAGGATCAGGCTGACCAAAGCCAGCGACAGCAGCGCCGGGAACAGTAGGTCGAAGGTCAGATAGTGCCAGACCAGAATGATCTCGCTGCTGCGCCGGCCGAGTGCCGTCAGCCAGGCCATGCCCTCATCCGGGGTGAAACCGGTCCAGCGCAAATCGAGCGACGGCAGGCCGCCACTCAGCTGGCGGAAATAGAGGAACTCCATCGCCGTCATGGCGACGAAAACCGCCGCGCAGACAAAACAGAGCGCGGCAGCGTGACGTGACAGCCGCAGCATCATTGCCGTCAGGCTGCGTGCGAGCTGGTTAGGCTCCGCCGGGATAGTTCGGGCTTTCGCGGGTGATCGTGACGTCATGGGCATGGCTTTCACGAAGTCCGGCGTTGGATATGCGTACAAAGGTGGCGCGGTCGCGGAAATCGGCAAGATCGCGCCCGCCGACATAACCCATAGCGGCTTTCAGGCCGCCCGCAAGCTGGTGCAGCACCCCGGACACAGGTCCTTTGTACGGCACCTGCCCTTCGATACCTTCCGGCACAAGTTTCAGCGTGTCGCGCACCTCGGCCTGGAAATAGCGGTCGGCGGAGCCGCGGGCCATGGCGCCAACCGAGCCCATGCCGCGATAGGCTTTGAACGAGCGGCCCTGGTGCAGGTAGACCTCGCCCGGGCTCTCGTCGGTGCCGGCCAGCAGCGAGCCGATCATGGCTGCACTGGCGCCGGCGGCGAGCGCCTTGGCGAGATCGCCGGAATATTTGATGCCGCCATCGGCAATGACCGAGACGCCCGATTTCTGCGCCGTCTCGACCGCCGACATGATCGCCGAAAGCTGTGGCACGCCGACGCCGGCGACGATGCGGGTGGTGCAGATGGAGCCGGGCCCGATGCCGACCTTGACGGCATCGGCGCCGGCATCGATCAGCGCCAGCGTGCCTTCTGATGTGGCGACGTTGCCGGCCAGGATGCGGACCGAATTGGACAGCTTCTTGGCCCGCGTCACCGCATCCAGGACACGTTGCGAGTGACCATGCGCGGTGTCGATCACCAGAAGGTCGACGCCGGCATCGATGAGGCGCTCGGCGCGCTCAAAACCGTCATCGCCGACGCTGGTGGCGGCCGCCGCGCGCAGGCGTCCCTGCACGTCCTTGGTGGCGTGCGGGTTGAGCTGCGACTTCTCGATGTCCTTGACGGTGATCAGCCCGACGCAATTGCCGTCGCTGTCGACCACGACCAGCTTTTCGATGCGGTGCTGGTGCAGGAGCCGCTTGGCCTCGTCCTGGTCGACGTTCTCTTTGACCGTGATCAGGTTCTCACGGGTCATCAGCTCGTAGACTTTCTGGGCCGGGTCGGAAGCGAAGCGCACGTCGCGGTTGGTCAGGATGCCGACCAGCCGTCCGACCTTATGCCCGCCGGCGCCGCCATTCTCGACCACCGGAATGCCCGAGATGCTGTAGGTGCGCATTAGCCCCAAGGCGTCGGCGAGCGTCGCATCGGGGCCAATGGTGACGGGGTTCACCACCATGCCGGATTCGAATTTCTTCACTTGCCGCACCTGCTCGGCCTGTTCGGCCGGCGAGAAATTGCGGTGGATGACGCCGATGCCGCCGGCCTGGGCCATGGCGATGGCGAGGCGCGCCTCGGTGACGGTATCCATGGCGGCGGAGAGGATCGGCACGTTGAGGTCGATATCGCCGGCAATGCGGGTGCGGATATCGGTCTCGCCCGGCATAACCTCGGAATGACCCGGCTGCAGCAGCACGTCGTCAAAGGTCAGCGCCAATGCGCCCGTGGACGTTTCGATAATCTTTGCCATGGCCAGCCCTCGGAATGCATGAAAAGCGCTGGACCGGATGGACAGCGCCGACTCGTCTTCTTCCCTTTCAGGATTGGCGCTGGCTCGTAACACGTCCCGTCGCCGATGAAAAGCCGATTGCTTGTGCACGGCAGGGCTGCGAACTCAGCTTAATGCCTTTTCGCGGTGACCGGCACTCGCCGCTGCTTTGCGAGTGCAGGATTGAATGTGGCCTGGATAGAGCGGAGGGAAGAGACGCTCGGGCAGTCGGTCAGTTTGAAATTTGAGGTTCGATGGTTGGCCTAATAATAATCGTAAACGCGCCGCTTGCCCCGCTTGCACTTGATCTCTTCCTTGTATTCGTCGCCTTCCCACTTGCGCTCGACCTTGCAGTTGCCGCGCCGATATTCCTCTTTGTAGCTGTAGCGTTCCCGCTTCGGCTCATAATCATCTTCGTATTGGTAGCGGCCCTGCCATTTGCCATGACCACTCTCGTCCTTCCACGGATCGGCGGCCGCCACGCTGACGCCCCCGACGACTGCCACCCATGCGGTAAGTATGATGCATAGCAACTTCATGGCGATGTCCTTCAGAGGGTTTAACTCGGTCAATCCAGTTCCGGTTCCCGGCGCTTCCGCGCTCGTGATCCATTGCTTTGTGACGGCAGTTATGCTATTGGTTTGTGCATGGTGCTGATGCGCCAATGACCCGCCGCCGAGGCGGGTTTTTTGTTTTCAGGCTTCGGCGTCATCCCTCACACTGGGTGCGGGAGGGACTGGCACGCCTGCCAGGGTCGCACAAATGTGACGGCAAAGTAAGGCGACATCCGACCTATGCCGTGGTAACCGCCCTGCCTGCCGTTTGCCCCATCCCATTGCCCCCGTGGGACCGGCAAGCAATCGACGGCGTAACATTCAAATCCGGACACGCTCCATGAACCGCACCATTCCGCTTATCCTGGCGGTCGCTCTTTTCATGGAAAACATGGATTCGACCGTTATCGCGACGTCGCTGCCGGCGATAGCCACCGACCTTCAGACCAGCCCGGTCGCGCTCAAGCTGGCGCTGACCGCCTATCTGGTGTCGCTGGCGGTGTTCATTCCGATCAGCGGCTGGATGGCCGACCGCTTCGGCGCCAAGAACGTATTTCGCGCAGCGATCGCCGTGTTCATCGTCGGTTCGGTCGCTTGCGCCGTGTCCAATTCGCTGCCGGCTTTCGTGATGTCGCGCTTTCTGCAAGGCATTGGCGGCGCCATGATGACGCCGGTGGGACGCCTTGTGCTGGTGCGCGCCACGCCGAAAAGCGAGCTTGTCGCCGCCATGTCCTGGCTGAGCATCCCAGCGCTGGTCGGGCCGCTCGTCGGTCCGCCGGTTGGCGGTTTCATCACCACCTATTTCACTTGGCACTGGATCTTCCTGATCAATGTGCCGATCGGGCTGATCGGCATCTGGCTCGCCACGCGCTTCCTGCCGGAGACCGAATCGGCGCAGACGCAGCCGCTCGACTTCATCGGCTTCGTGCTGAGCGGGCTGGCGGCATCGGGCATCGTGTTCGGCCTGTCGGTGGTCAGCCTGCCAGCGTTGCCGCCGATTGCCGGCTTCCTCACCGTCGCTGTCGGCCTGGTGTCAGCGGTGCTTTACTTGCTGCATGCGCGCCGCGCCAAGAATCCGCTGCTGGCGCTCGAGCTGTTCCGCAACCAGGTGTTCCGCTCCTCGGTCCTCGGCGGCGGACTGTTTCGCATTGGCATCGGCGCCGTGCCTTTCCTTTTGCCGCTGATGTTCCAGATCGGCTTCGGGCTGACGCCGTTCCAATCTGGAATGATCACCTTCGTGGCGGCGGTCGGCGCCATCGGCATGAAACTCGTCACGGCGCTGATCTTCAGGGTCGCCGGGTTCCGCCGCGTGCTGATCGTCGGCTCGCTGATCGCGGCGGCGTCGATCGCCGTCAACGGCCTGTTCACGCCGGACACGCCCTATCTGCTGATCCTCGCCGCCCTGCTCGCCGGCGGCTTCATCCGTTCGATGTTCTTCACCGGCATCAACGCGCTCGCCTATGCCGAGGTTTCGACCGCCGACACCAGTAGGGCAACGCCGATCGCCGCGGTGTTCCAGCAACTGTCAATCGCGCTCGGCGTGGCGCTGGCCGGCGGCATCCTGGAAGTGTCGACGACAATCCATGGCGGGCCGCTGACGCTGAGCGACTTCCACATCGCATTCTTTATCGTCGCGGCCGTGTCGGCAGCCGCATCGCTGTCATTCATGCGGCTGCCGCCCGATGCCGGCAACGCCGTATCGGGATATGGCGGGCTGACAGCGCCCAAGACGCTGGAGGTGGGCCCACCGGGGAGTTGAGGGCTCCTTCCCTTCCCCCTTGTGGGAGAAGGAAAATACGCTAGCCCTTAAAATCCTTCGCCAGCAGATAAAGCTCTACCGATTCATCGCGCGAGGCCGGCGGCTTGACGTGATGGACCGAGCGGAAATTCTGCTTGAGCCTGGCGAGCAATTCGTTCTCGGCGCCGCCCTGAAAGGTCTTGGCGAGGAAATGGCCGCCCGGCTTCAGCACCGACAGGGCGAAATCGGCCGCCACCTCGCACAGATACATGGTGCGGATGTGATCGGTCCGGCGATGGCCAGTGGTCGGCGCCGCCATGTCGGACAAAACGATGTCCGGCCGGCCGCCGAGCGTTTCGGCAAGCTTTTCCGGCGCCTGCGGGTCGAGAAAATCCATCAACAGCACCGGCGCGCCCGGCACCGCATCCATCTCCAGATAGTCGATGCCGACAACATGCGGGTGTTCGGCCGTCGATTTCGTGCGCGCGGCGGCGACCTGGCACCAGCCGCCGGGCGCCGCACCAAGGTCGATGACCTTCATGCCGGGCTTGAGCAGATGGTGCTTGTCGTCGATCTCGATAAGCTTGTAAGCGGCGCGCGAGCGGTAGCCGTCGGCCTTGGAGCGCTGGACATAGGGATCGTTGATGTGGCGCTGCAGCCAGCGGCGCGACGATTCCTTCAAGCCGCTTTTCTTCTTGATCCGCGTCTTCAGCACGCGAATGCTGGCAGAGCCTGGTTTTTCCGGTTTCTTGGTCATTGGCTGGTTTCTTGTTTGAGCATGATCTCCAGCGAAAACCAGCTGCCAGTTTTCGCTGACGCGGTCCTTCGGTTCGGGATCATGCTCTGCCACGCCCATTATTGCGCCAGACGCCGTCGTCGGCCATCAATTCGCTCAATATGCCCTCGCGCAGGCCGCGGTCGGCGACGCGCAGCCGCTCCGACGGCCACACCGCGCGGATCGCTTCCAGGATGGCGCAGCCGGCCAGCACCAGATCGGCGCGATCGGCGCCGATGCAAGGATTGGCGACGCGCTGCTGGAAATCCCAGCCGACCAGCCTTTCGACCATGCGGTCGACGCTGTCGCGGTCCATCCACAGCCCGTCAACCCGGCGGCGGTCGTAGCGTTCCAGGTCAAGATGAACACCGGCCAGCGTCGTCACCGTGCCCGAGGTGCCGAGCAGGTGGAATTTCGGGCTGGCGAGCACGTGGCTCAGCCGGTCGCGCCCATCAAAGGCGTGCAGGCGCACGGCCACATCCTGGACCATGGCGGCAAAGATCTCGCGGGTGACGGTGCGGCCGCCGAAGCGCTCGGCCAGCGAGACGACACCGACCGGCAGCGATGTCCAGGAGACGATGTGGTTGGCGAGCCTCGGCGAGCGGTGGCCGGTGAGATCGATCAGCGCGATTTCCGAGGAGCCGCCGCCGATGTCGAACAGGACGACGCCTTGCGTGTCGCGGTCGACCAGCGAGCCGCAGCCCGACACCGCCAGCCGCGCCTCTGTCTGGCGGTCGATGATCTCGAGCTTCAGGCCGGCCTCGCGCTCGACGCGGTCGAGGAATTCGGCGCCGTTCGCGGCCGTGCGGCAGGCTTCAGTGGCAATCAGCCGGGCCTTCCTGATCTTGCGGCTGCGCAATTTGTCACCGCAGATCTTCAGCGCCGCGACCGCGCGGTCCATCGCCGGCTGTCCGAGCCGGCCATTGGCGGTGAGGCCCTCGCCCAGCCTGACGATGCGCGAGAAAGCGTCGATGACGCGGAACTGGCCGTGGCGCGTCGGCACCGCCACGAGCAGCCGGCAATTGTTGGTGCCGAGATCGAGTGCCGCAAAAACCGGCAGTTCCTGCACCGGCGAGCGGCGAATGCCCGGCTCCGGCCTGCTTGGCGCAGCTGAGGGCAAAGGTGCGATGATCGCCTCGGAAGGACGGCTGGCTGGAGCGCTGACGGCGGGTGCCGACAGTCCGGCCGCTGCGAGGTGAGCGTCATCGCGCACGAAAACCTTGCGGCCGCGCCGGCGTTTTCGCCGCTTCCTGGTCTTGGCCTTCTGATGCTGGCCGTTCTGATGCTGGGACGCGTCGCCAGCCTGTCCGTGACCGGACCAAGGCTGCACCGGACGGCCATTCTGCCGGCCGGCGGGTGGGCTTGCCTGGCCCGAAGGCGGCGGCGAAGCCCTGGACACGCCCACTTCCGGCGCGCCGGCGCCGGTGTCGTGGTCTTCCACTTCAGTTCCTTCCGGCGCCGCGCGAACCGGAGACCGGACGCAGCAGGCGCTTTCATGTGTTCTAAGTTGCCGCCAGACTAGCAGCGCCGGGCCGGATCACCAAGAGCGCAGGGGCCGAATTTTGTCGGCGGCATGAAGCGGCAGCAAGAAGAGGCGCGCCTTGCCGGTTGAATAGCCGGCTTCGATAAGGCATTTCTGAAATGGCGGGGATGAAACATTCGCAATCGCGGGCAGTTTTCCTGACGCGAACCGGAAAAGGGCAACGGGGCTGCAACGCATGATCGTCAGGCCATGAACTGGAGGCGCTATTTCTGGCCGGTCGTCGGCGTTGCGGCGGTCGTCTTCTCGCTGTGGCTGCTGCTGCACGAACTGCGCGGCATCTCGCTCGACGACGTCTGGGACGGCATCGTCGCCATCCCTGCCCGCGGCTGGGTGCTCGCCGCGCTGAGCTCGGTTATCGCCTACGCGTCGCTGGCCGGCTACGACCATATCGCGCTCTTGCATATCGGCAGACGAGTCTCGTGGCTCTTCGTCACCTTCTGCTCCTTCACCACCTATGCGCTGTCGCACAATATCGGCGGTTCGGTATTTTCAGGCGCGGTGATCCGCTACCGCGCCTACGGAACCAGGGGCCTGACCGGAAAGGATGTCGGCATTCTGGTGGCGATCTGCTGGATCACCTTCGTGCTGTCGACGGTGTTGGTTTCAGGCATTGTGCTGGTGCTCGAGCCTGACATCATCGACCGGTTTTCCGGCGTACCGCACCATGGCCTGTCCATAGCCGCGGGCGTCGTCATGCTGCTGCTGGTGGCGGCCTATATATTCGGCAGCTGGCTGCATCTCAGGCCGCTGAAGATCGGCAGCTTCCAGATCCATTATCCGGCGCTGCCGATCGTCGCGCGGCAATTGCTGATCGGCCCGATCGAGCTCCTGGCAGCGGCGGCGATCATCTTCTTCGCCCTGCCCGAGGCTGGTAATCCCGGATATTTCGTCGTGCTCGGCGTCTTCCTGGTGTCGTTCTCGATCGCGCAGATCTCGCATGCGCCGGGCGGGCTCGGCGTGTTCGAGGTCGTGTTCCTGGCCGGCCTGTCGCATATGGATCCGGTCGGCGTGCTGGCCGCGCTGCTGGTGTTCCGGCTGTTCTACCTGATCATCCCGCTGGTGATCGCGCTCGGAGTCGTGCTGTACTTCGAGCACTCGCAACTCGGCCGGGGTGGGAAGTAAGATGCCGGAGCAATCGCTTCTGACTGACGATGAGCGTGAGAGTGGGGAGAGGGTCACAACGCCGAGTGAGGGCGGCCCTGCTGTTCAACGCTGCGACGCTCAGAGGTAACGGCATGGATCCTAGGGTCTCCGCGACGTCGCTTCGCTCCTGCTCCGCCCTAGGATTGTTTGAGAAGGATCGAGTAGTTTGGCGGCCGGAACTGCGGGCTCACCAAC
>SAQG01000136.1 GCA_004020315.1 Mesorhizobium sp. | reverse complement strand
TTCCAAGTCCGTAAGCTACTCTGATTGAACTCGACATCAGTGATTTCGAGCGTTACTGAAAAGCAAGGGCATTTTGGAAAAGACCCTACTACTAAACTAAGGTTCTTTTGAAGATTCCTTTGGTGGTCACCGGTGGGTTAACGATAGAAATCTGTCTTGGTGTTCATCACCTGGTTAAACAGGTAGTAAAGTGAGGCCGTCGATCAGGGTGGCTGTATGTTGCACTTTACTGTAAACAAGCATCAACATGCTTTATGCACTATTCTTCTTCTACTCACCCAAAGAGGTTGACCGAACTATCCGTTCCCATCTCTCTCACGAGGACGGGACTCCCAAGGATCATTCCCCCGTTTCACCGTAAGGTGATCCGTAGGCGTGATGATCGAGCAGATATAGTAGTTTGTATCTTTCTTTACTATAGCAAACATTTTTTAATTGGCTAAGAAAGTGGATAGATCAACTTTCTCTTCTATCTCTACTCCCCCTTCTAATGTGAAGGCCTTGGCTACCGATGCTGCGAATTCTTTTTTTTTTAAAGAATTACTGCAAAGGTATGTTCCGTCTATCTCTAGTATTCCTTTGCTACAAGGAATGACTTGGGATCCGACCTGGAAGGCCACACCTTCTAAGATGAAGCCTATCCGATTGAAGTGAAGGGCTCTCGTCGTAAGAAAGGAGTTCCATCT
>SAQG01000135.1 GCA_004020315.1 Mesorhizobium sp. | reverse complement strand
GCACCTATGTATGGGCAATACCTCCCTATATTCTTTGCAAGAGACCATTCCCTCACAGTCGATGCTCCTTCTTGCTACAAAGGCACCTTTGAAACTAGGAAGATTTCTTCTAGTAAGATGGCAGGCAAAGTCTAGCAGGGGCAAGCCTAAACCTCTACTTCCACCGTCGCAGCCTATAACTCTAAAGCTAGAGTATAGTATATCTAAAGTGCGCTTTTGGCTTATTTATCGTTTTAGTTGAAAATGTCACTTGCACAACTCTTCATAACAGCTCCTTCTATGCCTAGTGCTTTTGCAAATGGGCAATTTATGGGCATCTGAGAACAAGCCCTTAATTTTATTCTTCAATTGCGCAAACCAAGACACCTACTCTTTTTATGTTTTATGAACAGCGCGAATTCTTGAGATGCTAAAGAGGGACTGGACTGGCCAAAGGGATAAGGTACATCCTGTTGATGTTGAGCATTCTATTCTTCTTGCTCACTAAAGATATACTTACTTGTTTTCATGGAGCGAAGAATGCTTTATTTCTCGCTTACTCGAGAGCTAACCTAGAATAAAGAGTCTTTGACACGGCGTCAATATGGCTTAAAGAAGGTCGCTATGCCTCGAAGAGTTATATCGTAGCGCTTTCATAAATCTCTTTTTTATCCTCTGTAAGCTAAAAGGATATATTCTTAGGTAGTGACTCAATAGC
>SAQG01000134.1 GCA_004020315.1 Mesorhizobium sp. | reverse complement strand
TGCCGGCGTGCTTGAGCGAGGTCAGCGGCGATGCGCCGGTGCCGCCGTCATAGCCGGAAATGGTGATGTGATCGGCGCGCGCCTTGGCGACGCCGGCCGCAACCGTGCCGACACCGACTTCGGAGACCAGCTTGACCGAGACATCAGCCGCCGGATTGACGTTCTTGAGGTCGTAGATGAGCTGCGCCAGATCCTCGATCGAGTAGATGTCGTGATGCGGCGGCGGCGAGATCAGGCCGACACCGGGCGTCGAATGCCTGACCTTGGCAATGGTGGCATCGACCTTGTGACCGGGCAACTGACCGCCCTCGCCGGGCTTCGCGCCTTGCGCCACCTTGATCTGCATCACGTCGGAGTTCACCAGATACTCCGCCGTCACGCCGAAACGCCCGGAAGCGACCTGCTTGATCGCCGAACGCTCGGGGTTCTTGCCGCCGTCCGGCAGCGGCAGGTAACGGTCGGCCTCTTCGCCGCCCTCGCCGGTGTTAGACTTGCCGCCGATGGCGTTCATGGCGCGGGCCAGCGTGGTGTGCGCTTCCCTGGAAATCGAGCCGAAGGACATCGCCCCGGTCGAGAACCGCTTGACGATATCGGCAGCCGACATGACCTCGTCGAGCGCGACCTTCTTGCGCCCGGTTTCTTCGGCCAGCCTGATCTTGAACAGGCCGCGAATGCTCTGCGCCCGCGCCGTCTCGCTGTCGA
>SAQG01000133.1 GCA_004020315.1 Mesorhizobium sp. | reverse complement strand
TAGCTTGTAGTGAACAGCCCCCTTCTTTACCAACCGAAAGCAGCCTTTGGTACTTAACTTAAGTAGTTCAGGTTTGGAACCCTTGCAACTATGATAGAAAGCCGTTTGCTTTTTGCCAAACCCTTCGCCTTTCTTTTGTTTTGAATCAAAGTAGGTCGCGACTGTTGTATTTATGTTTAGTAGGTCGGGGGAAGCTACCGCTTATACGACAGCTCTGCTTCCTCGTCTTGCTTCTGGCAAAGCTTCTACTTTGCTTGCTTCTCTCGCGCTTGCTTGCGCGAAGGCTTATTAAGTCCTTTTAGCTAGGTCCAAAAGCTTCCGTCAAAGCGAAAGATCTGATCCAACTGAAATCCCGCATATCCGCTGCGCTCAATATGCGGCTACGGCTAGGCGATCATATCGTGCCAAAAAACCATTTTTTATGTATAGAGAGATCCCCTAGATATACAGATAGAATAGATGTTCATGGATAGACAGACATTCCATTGATTCTTAGTTTTGGGGCTGAAAAAGCTCGTCGATCCAAATGAATCATTCTTGTGGTCTCTCTTCGCCCCCCGCCCCGAAACTGACCCACAGC
>SAQG01000132.1 GCA_004020315.1 Mesorhizobium sp. | reverse complement strand
TTATTACGTAGATAGACAGAAGAGGGCCTAGCTGGCTTGACCCAGAGAAGAATGTTGAGTTGAGGAAAAGGAAGCCTACCGAGCGTTATTCCTTGAGTCTCGGCACGTATTAGCTTTGACATATATATAAATGCCTGGAAAAAAGCCTGAAATCGCTGTCTATTACCTGGGAATTGATCAAAAACATACGAAAAAAGCCGCCGAGCCGAGACGTTTCCGTCAAGAGCTTGAAGGAGAAAAAGACTATGAGAGGTCGACAAAAAGATTGGCGCTTACTTCGTTGATGAAGTGCAGTACCCCACTTTGATCGCTAAGAAGGTATGTAGCCAAGTCCCTTTCTCAATGGGAATAAGTCCCCGTGTTCTTAAACTTTAGCGGCTTTTAATCTGGTATATGAGATGGAAGAAGACAAGACTCAGTTCCTTTTCTCTTTTTGCCTCACCTCAGTCTTTAGACTTACTTATCCTTCAGTCGTCGATAGCGACAGAGCACAGAGCACTATACTATAGAGACTGGTCAGTCCACTACCCTATGCCGCTTTCTTGCTTGTCGGACGTTGGCGACCACTCCTATGATCTTGCCCTTATCAAGCATCCCGGAACGACAATTCACATCCGAGGAACTTATAGTGCTAGATGGGACTTTTTATCTTTCTTGCCTGGGATCACGAATACCTCATCCCTTCGTTCCTCTCCAGCTTTCACTATTCTATTATAGGGCGAGTGACTTCGTTCCTTTTTTAC
>SAQG01000131.1 GCA_004020315.1 Mesorhizobium sp. | reverse complement strand
ACAACAAACTCGCCGCCGACATCAAAGGCGCGCTGGCCGACATCTCGCTTCTGTCAAAGGATGCCAAGGGCGCCATCGCCTTCGCGCTGAACGCGCAAGGCTCCAGCACCGCGCCCGACCTGTCGCTGACGGTCGACAGCGACCGGCTTTCGGTGGCGGCGCGAGAGATCACCGGGCTAAAGCTCACCGCGACGGGGAAGGGCGACATCGCCAGCCCGGCCGCCGATATCTCGCTCACCGGATCCGTCAATGACGAGCCACTCGATTTCAAGGCGTCGCTGGTAACGCGCCAGGGAAAGCGGTCCATAAACGGACTAAGCCTGTCGCTGGGCGACAACAAAGTTTCGGGCGACCTTGCTCTCGACGATAGATTCCTGCCGCTCGGCACGGTGGCGCTGGACCTGCCCGATATCAGTCCGCTCGCAGCCCTGGCGCTGGAAGAAGCTAAGGGCGACATGCGTGGCACGATCGCCTTCTCGAAGACCGGCAATGCGCCTGATGTCGCCATCAGGGCGACCACAGATTCAATTGCGCGCGGCGATCTTTCGGCAAAGACGGTCACCATCGATGCGCTGATCGCCAACTATCTCGCCGCACCGGTGATCTCCGGAAAAATCCGTGCCGACAGCGTCACCTCCGGCGGCACCGTGATCAGCGACATCGATGTCGACCTGACGCGCGACGGCGACTGGACCGGGTTTTCCGGCGGCGCCACCGTCAAGGACATTCCGGCCACGGCCGAAGGCAGGG
>SAQG01000130.1 GCA_004020315.1 Mesorhizobium sp. | reverse complement strand
CTTCGTCTAAGGTCTTAGCTTGGTCACTCTATTAAGCTTTCCCAGCAAGTCTATTGAATGGGGTACGAAAGATTGCTATTCAAAGCATCGTAAATACTTATGTCTTATATGGAGCCGGATGTGAGCTTCTCGCCTACTGATCTTACTCAAAAAGAGTCAAGCGGACGCATAAATAGCAGCAGTACTCTATTTTCACTATTGATAAGCCGATCTGGCGTTATTAAAACCCCCATGTATCTATTGTTTAACAGCTCAAAGAATCCAACTCCAGCAGTATATTAACTGATATAGACGGAACGCGCCCCACATTTTAAGGACGTTCCTATCGAACACATATCCTACCTGTAAAGGGAAGATCGGGCAAGACCCTTATCTGTTCTTCTCATCCGTACCGTACTCTTTATAGAGAATCTGTCAAAGAATATGAGACCTTTGCAGAAGGCAATCGGCCGGAAATCGATGCCTTACAGCATAATCTTGGACTTGGCTTAGCTTCCTCCTAAAAAGAGAAAGCAAGTGGTAGGCTACAAATAAGTGAACTTTAGGTAATAAAGTAACTAGTTATCTCTCAAACAGCGGTTACGCCTTTTCCTAATGCCCTTACTAAACCACCAACAGCGGTTATTCCGCAAAGACCGGATAAGGCGCATCTATCTAATAGCGGACGATTTTCGGCAACTTCGGAGTCTTTCCGCCCCGCCTGAGAAAGAATACATTCCTCACGTCTGCACAGGCCTATGGGCTTTAGCAAGCCCCTTTCC
>SAQG01000013.1 GCA_004020315.1 Mesorhizobium sp. | reverse complement strand
GCGCTATCTCACTTCCTGGCCCTTCTGCCAGCCGTTAATGAGTTCACGCCCTAGTCGACACGCACGCGGCGCGTCACCTGGCCATTGCTTTCCCAGTATGTGTGTTTCTTGGCAATCAAGGGATCGTCCATTGCCGGTTGAACTTGTCCCGTGGTGCTGACCGCGCGCGAGGTCACCGTGTGTTCGCCGGGAGAGGGATTTAGCCAATCCAGGGACCAAATCTTCCAGGCGTGTTCGGCCTCCTCACTGCGGTCAATGATCGCTGAGGCCCAAGGCGCCTGATCGATTTGCACTTCGACCTGGTCGATCGGTGCCCCCCAGGCTGCCCCAATGACGCGATAGTTTGAGTCTTTCCGGGTGACCTTCGCAGGCGCGGACTTTATCCGTGCTCGGCCGACTGAGTTCTCGGTCCACACGGTCTCGCCGTTGTGCTCTTCCTCCCGGATGGTGACATAGTCACGGGCCATCAGAAGGCTCATGAAGCGGGTGTCGCGAACCTCGATGCGCTCCAGCCACTTGACGTTGGCGATCCCGTACCAGCCCGGAGCAATCAGCCGCAGCGGAAAACCGTTGGCCGGCGGCAAGGCCGTTCCGTTCATTTCATAGCAGAGTAGATTGTCGGGGTTCATCGCGTCGGCGAGCGACATGCTGCGAGCGAAGTTCTGCTGCATCTTGACGTCGCGTATCGGGACCTCGCCTTTGTCAGTACCGAAAAAGACTACCTCGATGCCATTTTCCAGAACGCCGGCTTCCTCGAGGATCGGGGCGAGCGGCGTCCCAGCCCAGCGGGCATTGCCGATGCCGCCGGTGAAAAAGGGAAACCCGTGGTTGCCCGAGCATTCCACTGTGAAAACGACCTCCTGCCGCGGTCGCGCCTTGATGTCGGCGAGCGTTAACTCCAGGGGCTTCTTGACCAGGCCTCCGATCTCCATCGACCATGTCTTCTCGTCGATCGTTGGTCGGTTGAAATGCGAGATGCTGAAGAACTTGTGGTTTGGAGTTATCCAGCTATCCAAATCCTCCCAGACAAGCTGCTTCTGGATACCGACCGGATCGGGATTTTCGGTCGGCTGGTCCAGCCACGGAATAACCTCCTCGCTCGGCCGTGTTGGAAAAGCGTAAGCCCGACGCGAAGTATAGAGAGCAGCAATTGCGGCAAGAGCCGCGCTTCCTTTAACAAGAAGTTCTCTGCGCTGAAAATCAGGCATGTCGTTTACCTCCCAGTTGATCCGGAACGGGCTGCAACGTGCCTTAGGCCGTAGCCTGATCACGGATAGGCGACACAATGTGAGGTCTGCCCAGCCGGAAGTATCCGGATAGGTCAGGCAATCACCGACGCAAGTCAAGCATGTGAAGCATTGGACGAAACACTAGCTCGCGTTTCGCACGCCAAGAGTGCGCCTTTGAGAAGGAAGTGTCCACAACCTGGACGGGACATGGTGATGATTGCAGCATTCGAGACCGATTTCCGCTCGGATCGCTATAGGAAACGACCGCTTTTGGGTTATTTCGGGACCTTCGCGGGTGCGGCCGGAACGGCCCGTTCCGATCGCATTTCTACCGTTCCGATATCGGCCTCACGATCTCCAAGGCGCACGTTCACCCAATTTCAGCGACAAGGCGCGATGGGCTGCCGTCTTCCATGGCGCGACAGGATGGCGGTGCGGCCGGCGCAGGTGTATGATGGTGGTCTAATATTTCGACATCAGGGAGGACAGCATGACGTCTTGGGAAATCAAGGGACGGGAACTCGTCAATTGCACCTGCGAATATGGCTGCAACTGTCAATTCAATGCGCTGCCCGACAAGGGCCATTGCCATGCGGTGGCGGGCATCCAGATCGATGAGGGTCATCATGGCGAGACCGCCCTCGACGGCCTCCGGATCGCCGCGATCTTCAAATGGCCTGGCGCGATCCATGAAGGCAATGGCGAAGCCATCGCTTTCGTCGACGAGAGCGCAACCGACCGGCAGCGTCAGGCGCTGCTGCGCATCATGACCGGCCAGGACACCGACCCGTTCGCGACGATGTTCGCCGTCTACGCCTCAACCGTGACAAAAATGAATGAGCCGGTTTTCACCAAGATCGATCTCGACCTCGATATCGACGGCCGCAGGGGCCGCATCTTCGTCAAGGACTACATCGAAACCGTCGGCGAACCGATCCGCAACAAGGTGACGGGCGCGGACTCGCGGGCTCAGATCGTGTTGCCGAACGGCTTCGAATATGCGGTCGCCGAGATCGGCAGCGCTTCGAGCACAACCAGCGGGCCGGTTCAGGTGAGCATGAAGGACAGTTACGGCCAGTTCGCGCGGCTGCATCTCAACAATCACGGGGTGGTGCGGGCCTGACGCGTCGCATGGACGGCGCGTCGCCACTGGAACGCCTGCTCAGACGCGACCGCGTCATCACGATTGCGGGAGTGGTGGCGCTGTGCCTGCTGGCCTGGCTTTATATCGTCGCCGGTGCAGGGCTCGGCATGAATGCGTGGGAGATGTCGAGGCTCGCGCTATTCCCCCACCAGCAAGCTCCGAACATGACCTCCGATATGCCCGGTATGGACATGCCGGGCATGGACATGAGCGCAATGGCCACGGCGACGGAACCGCGGGTCTGGGGGCCGGCGATCTGGGCGCTGATGATCGCCATGTGGTGGGTCATGATGGTCGCCATGATGTCCCCGAGTGCGGCGCCGACCATCCTGCTCTATGCGCGCGTGCATCGCCATGCGCTCGCACAGGGTCAGATCCAGGACAAGCTCGCGCCCACCGGCGTATTCATGGCAGGCTACCTCCTGGTCTGGCTGGGGTTTGCCGTCGCGGCGACCGCGTTGCATTGGCTGCTCGAACGCGAGGCCTTCGTTTCCGTGACGATGATGAATTCGCAGAGCCGCTGGTTTTCAGCCATCGTCCTGATCGCCGCGGGCCTGTATCAGCTCTCACCGCTCAAGAACGCCTGCCTGTCGCATTGCCGGACGCCGACGGCGTTCCTTTCCCGGCACTGGCGTCCGCACGCACTTGGCGCGCTGCGTTTGGGCGCATTGCACGGGGCGTTTTGTGTCGGATGCTGCTGGATGCTAATGGCGCTGTTGTTCGTGGGGGGCATAATGAATTTGGTGTGGGTTGCCGCGCTCGCCATTCTGGTGCTGGTTGAAAAGCTGTTTCCTGCCGGCCAGTGGGTTGGCCGGGCAGCCGGCATTGCCCTCATCGCCTGGGGCAGCGCAACGGTTATGGTCTGACGACCAGGGCCGCCGCTCTGCATTAGGAGCGCCTGAGTTCCAAGCCTGTGAGCTTATCGCAATGATTGCTTTTTCGCGAACCGACAATTTTTACTTGCGTTTTCACCAGAACAAAGGGAGAACTATGCCGGCTTGACCGGCTAGAGGTCGTGGGGGGTGGCGTTTTGGGGGCCAGAGAAAATGGCGAATTGGAAATGCACGACGGCGGCTGCGGTGGCTGCGGCGGCCATAGGATCGTTGGTTCTGGTGAAAGCCCTGCCTTGGGTGCTTGGCTTCGCCGGCGGCAAGTATCTCTACCAGATGGCGACGGACAGAACGCCGACGGCCGCCGGGATAAGCGAGCAATTGCAGCAACAGGAATTCCAGTTGTTTCGGGCCCTCAAGCAGGAGCTCCCTGAGGACTATGACAAACTCGTTCAGAAATTAGTGGCCGTCGCCAAATCGCGCGGCGGTTACGAACAGGTTCGCGATGCGAGCATGGCTACAGTCGTTGATCTGCGGCACAGATACGCCTCGCTGTTGCGATCCGCGCCTGATGGGAGCGCCTCGGGGGCGCTTCACGCCCAACTTGACATGTTGAACCACGTGATGACGGGGGAATCCGCCGTCACTTGCAATCGGTATGTGGCCAGTGGTCCGATCGCCCTGACCGTCAACGATCATGAAATGATGGCAGCCATGGACAAGGCAGCGGTAGCTCTGTTCCACGCCATCGCGACTGCGAAGAACAGTGGCCTGCCGGCGGTGGAGGCCGGTGACGGAGACTGGGAGATGCTCGTCACCGCTTTCATCGCCGCTGGCGGGACGCAAGGCGATATGGAGGCCATCGTGAGTTCAAATCAGGATTACAAGGACTTGTGCCCGGCATTCGCCAAGCTTTTGGAGGCGGCCCTTTCGGTGGAGGGCGAACCCGGGCGGCACATCAGAACCACCCTGCTTTACGAACTGGCCAGCAACTAGGCCGGCCGGCACTGACCGTTGGGCGGCATTGCAACGACATCGATTGGTGATCTTCGATGGGAGCAGCGACGGGCGGCCCTTCTCGACGCGCTTGTGCCCCTCGCTGCCGTCGTCGCGCCTGGCTTCAGTCCAATTCGGGCCGGGGCGGCAGGCGGCGTAACGCTGCTGGACCTCTCGCATCAGACGCGGACGCTCGCATACCCAAAGTACGCCCTGTTCCGGTTCTCGAAACCCAAGGCCCGATTGCCGACGACCCTGATCGCGCTGGGCTTGCCGACAGCGCCGCCGTCGACCGGCATCTAGCTACATTCCTCGGAACGGTGTGGCTAGAATCTCCCAGGAATACTAGCAGCCCCTTCGTTTAGGTGCCCCGCGCACCTGCCGCGCCAGCAATCCTCATCCGCAACCCGCGAGAGTCGAAACTCAGCATTACACCGGCATTCAAAGCTGTGGAGGAACTTTGAATCCTCGCGTCCGTTTACCGAATGTCGTGGATGGGAGGTTCCGCCAATGAATGTGAGCGACGAAAGGACTGTATCCCTCTGGACGGCGACCGAAGTGGCGCCCGATGCGGTGCCGCTCGGGCAGAGCGAACAGGTCGATGTCGTGGTCGTCGGGTCTGGCATTGCCGGACTGTCGGTCGCCTACGAACTGGCCGTCGCCCGGCAAAAGGTGGCTGTCCTCGATCGCGGCCGGATCGGAAGCGGCATGACGGCTCGCACCACTGCACACCTGTCATCCATCTGCGACGACTACTTTTCGGAACTGACCAAATTGCGCGGTGAGGACCTGGCGCGGATCTACTACCAAAGCCAATCGGCCGCTATCGACCGTATCCAATCAATCCAGGAGACGGAGCGTATCGCGTGCGATTTCCGGCGCCTCGACGGCTTTCTCTTCCCGGCTTCCAGCGGGCAGGAATCCGATATCAAGCGCGAGCTGGACGCCGCTGTGAAAATCGGTGTCGACGTCGAGAAGACCAAGGGCGTGCCGTTTGCAGGCTTCTCGGATGCGCAGGCCCTTCGATACGCCAATCAGGCGACCTTCCACCCGCTCAAATATCTCCGCGGGCTGGCCGCAGGCATCCGCGCGCGCGGCGGCGCGCTTTACGCTGATACCATCGTCGACAAGGTCGAGGAGACTGATGGCGGCGTGCGCGTTACCACGGTTTCGGGCTTTACCGTGTCTGCCAAATCGGCCGTTGTCGCCACCAACTCGCCGATCAACGATCGGGTTGCCCTCCACACCAAGCAAGCGCCCTATCGGACCTACGCGATGTCGTTCGAGATCGCGCGCGATATCATACCCGATGCCCTCTATTGGGACACCGAGGACCCTTATCACTATGTTCGGCTCCAGCCTGGCGAAGGTCGGACCGACTTCCTGATCGTCGGAGGTGAAGACCACAAAACAGGGCAGGCCGATGATGCCGGTGATCGCTTCGCGGCCCTGGCGGACTGGACCAAAAGGCTGGTGCCCGAGGTCGGCGCGGAAACCAACCGGTGGTCCGGGCAGGTGATGGAGACTGTCGATTATGCGGGGTTCATCGGCCGCAATCCCGGCAACCAGCGTGTCTTTGTGGCGACCGGGGATTCCGGCCAGGGCATTACCCATGGCGTCGTGGCCGGCCTGTTGATTTCCGACCTGATTCTGAAGGGGGAAAGCCCCTGGCGCGAACTTTACGAACCGTCTCGCAAGACGGCAGGCGCGATCGGCGATTACCTGTCGGAGAATGCGACAGCGCTCAGGAGTTTTGCCGAGTATATCGCGCCTGGCGAAATCGATTCCGTCGACAAGCTGCGACCGGGCGAAGGTGCCATCGTTCGCGAAGGGCTCTCCAAAATCGCCGCGTTTCGCGATGAGGATGGCACGCTCTACAAGCGCTCGGCCGCATGCACGCATATCGGCTGCCATGTCCACTGGAACTCCCTCGAGCGCTGCTGGGATTGCCCCTGCCACGGCTCGCATTTTGCTATCGATGGCACGGCTTTGAACGGACCGGCCGTGTCGCCTCTGGCTTCGCTTGCGTAGGGGAGTAGGGCAGTAGGGCAGTAGGGCAGTAGGGCAGTAGGGCAGTAGGGCCAATTTCCCCTACTGCCCTACTCCCTTACACTGCCGGCTCACAATTCCTTTTCGGCCAGCTCGCGAAAGGCGTCGGGAACCGACCGCGACAGCCCGAGCGCAACCGAGGCATAGCCGACCGCCTCCCAGCCGAAGCGGTCGCGGATCTTGTCGATGGCGCGGTCGGCGGTCCAACGCGCCGCACCCTTCCTGGTGCCGAGGCGGCGCCTCTCGTCGTCGAGGCCGAGCGGCAGTTCCAATTGCAGGGCCGATTGCTTCTCCAGATGCGAAACGGCGATCGCCAAGAGCGAGATGGTCTTTTCGTGCGGATGATCGACAAGCACCTTGCGCACCAGCGCCTCGGCAATCTCGGCCAGCATCGCGGTTGCCGAAATCGGCTGGTCGAGCGTGACCGAGCGGGTCACCGAGCGCATATCGGCAAAGCGAACGCGAACCGTCACGGTGCGGCCGGGCCGGGATTTCGCCCGCAGCCTGGTGGCGACCCTGTCGGCCAGATGCAGCAGCGCCGGCACGAACACTTCCTCCTCGGCCGGTTTCCTGCCGAGCGCCGATTGCGCGCCGGCCGATCGCGCCCGGCGCTGCGTCTCGAGCTTGCGCGGATCGCGGTTCCACGCCAGCGCGTTGAGCTTTTCGCCTGCCGCCGGCCCGAGCAGGCGCTCCAGCGGCCCACCGTTGGTCTTCGCCAGCTCGCCGATAGTGCGCACACCGATGCCGGCCAGCCGCTCCCTGGTGACCGGACCGACACCCCACATCAGTTCGACCGGCAGATCGTGCAGGAACTCCAGCTCGTGGCGCGGATCGACGACCACCAGACCGTCGGGCTTGGCCACTTGCGAGGCGATCTTGGCCAGGTGCTTGGTGCGCGCCACGCCGACCGAGATCGGCAGGCCAAGCTCGGCCCGCACGCGGCGGCGGATCGTGCCGGCGATCTCGGCCGGTGGGCCGAACAGGTGGGTGCAGCCGGCGACATCGGCAAAGGCTTCGTCGATGGAAATCCGCTCGACCACAGGCGTGAAATCGCCAAGCACCTTGATGGCCGCATCGCCCAGCCGCTGATAGTCCTTGAAATGGCCGCCGACGAAAATCAGCCCGGGGCAGAGTTCCCGCGCGCGCCGCCCCGGCATGCCGCCACGCACACCAAAGGCCTTCGCCTCGTAGGACGCGGCCAGCACGACGCCGCCGCCGACGGCGATCGGCTTGCCGCGCAGGGCGGGGTCGAGCAACTGTTCGACCGAGGCATAGAAGGCGTCCAGATCAGCGTGGAGGATGTTGGCTTCCATCCGGCCCGTTCGCCCACGGCGGTTCGAACGCCGCATTGTCTTGAGGTGGTTCGTGTGGAACATAAGGAGAACAAATAGGGCGGATTGTCAAGGCCCGCGGGGCTTACCGCCCGGCCGCGGATGAACGCTACTGCGCATCATGCGCGTGGTCGGTCATTTTAGCCGCGCAGCCGATACCGGGATTGCACAACGTACGAAAGCGACCGAATGAACATATGACGGGCCGACTAGCTGGCTGTCGGTTGGCCTGACGAAGTGTTGCCTCACGGCAGACAGCGACGAGGTCGGCCCCATAGGATGGCGTGATAGCGATGAGCGTGGTTTCCCCGGAGACAATTCCTGCGACCAGGGCGGCCAAGCTTTTGGCGTGAGCATCGTGATAGCGGGCTGCAGCCGATGGATGAGGGACCGGAGAGAGACGTTCCAGGTACCAGCTGCCGTCAGGCTCTCGTCCGGTAATGATCTCCAGACGGTCGATTATATTGCCCTGGCGGAAATCTTCAATTTGGAGCAATTCCACCCCGTCAAGCCGCAGTTCGTAGCAGGCGCCCTTCAATTGTCTAAGACTGATCATCGCCTGCCCCTCGGCGACCTGGATGCCGGTCAGATAGCCATCGTGGAAGCTGGGAAAGCTGTCAGCCATTTTCACTCCTCCTTTCCTCCGTCATCGTGGCGTTCGCGCAGAAGCCCTTGAGGGTGCCGCGATTTACAACGCCATCTTGTAGCCGAGATGGCTGGCGGTGAAACCGAGGCCCTCGTAGAAAGCGTGCGCCTCCCGTCGGCTCTTGTCGGTCGTGAGCTGAACGAAGCTGCAGTTGCGCGAACGGCATTCTTCAACCGCCCATTCGATCATCCGCTTGCCGACGCCGCGAGACCGCCATTGCCGCGCGACGCGAACGCCTTCGATCTGGCCGCGCCAGGCGCCTTTCCTCGAAATGCCCGGGATGAAGCTGAGCTGCAGGGTTCCGATCACTTGCCCGGCTTCGACAGCCACGGCCAGCAGCTGGTTGGGATCAGCATCGATTGCACTGAAAGCATCGAGATAGGACGGCGCGAGCGGCGTCGACGGGTCCTCGCGGCCGGCGCCGAGCGCGTCGTCGGCAAGCAGTGCGACAATCGCCGGCAGATCGTGCGCTTGTGCGCGACGGAACTCTATCTCGCTCATCGAGGGCAGACATACGGCGCGGGCTAGCTGACGGCAAGTGCGGTCCAGCTATTCGCGACAGGCGCGTCGCGATGCGGGCGACCGGCGCCAGGCATTCGCGGCCGATGGGCTCTTACGCCGCCTGCCGCGGCCAGAGGCGGTGGCCGTAGCGGCGGAAGAAGCGCGCCAGGAGCCGCTGCTGCCTGGCGCGGGCGAGGTCGGCGCCGCGTCTCTCCTGGCGCCAGCGCGGCATATTGTGAAACAATGCGATGAAGCGGGCGGCGTCCTCGAGCGCCTCCTCGGCCGATTGCGCCGGGCGGATCGCCGCCAGAAACAGCGCCTCGCCATGCTTCAGCCGGTCGACCGTCGCCTTGCGCTGGTCATGGCCCAGGCGTGCCTTGCCTATGCCGTCGAGACGGATGGCTGCAAAGGCCGCCAGCATGGCTGGGCTGTCGCCGGTATAGCCGCTATCGCGGGCGAATTGAGCGGAGAGGGCGTCCATCCTCGTTTCCTTGGCTTGCGGCGGCCGTGACGGATGCCCGGCGCTGCCGCCCATCCCGTCCGCGGCGGTATCATTCGCCGGCATGTGATATAAGCATAACTCAAAAATCGATACAAGTTAAACTTTTTCGCGGGTTCGAGAGGAACTGACTCGACTCTTCGGGCAAAACCCATAATGATGCGAACAAAACAGGAACGGAGGCGCTGGGGACGATGGCATTGCCGGGCAAGGAAGCGACGATCGCCGAGGTCGCCTCGATTGCGGTCGAGTGTATCGATTGCGGCCGCAACAGATGGTGGAAGCCGGCGGAGCTGAGGCGTTTCGGAGTGACCGCGCAGACGCCGCTGGCGGCCCTTTCGGGACGTCTTCGCTGCTCGGCCTGTCGCGCCGACGGGCTGCCGGGCGCTGCGGTCTCGATTCAGGCGGCGTTTATAGACGAGCATGAGCGACGCCGTGCCGAAGCGCGGATGCTCAGCGAGCGCGAGGTTCCCTTGGAGAGATCCAGGCGGGCTTGATGGACGGAAACGCCATCTTCCCCTTGCGAGGGAGAAGGGCGCCGCCCCTCAGTACCCCAGCAGCTCTTTAAGCGGGATAACGCGCCAGACGTGCTTGATCGCGTAGCGGTTGAAGGTCAGCGTCTTCGGCGGATTGTACTGCTCGACGACCAGCTCGGCGGCGGTGCGCTTGACCAGCTTCTTGATGAAGGCCTTACCGTTGCGCTCGTTTTCCTCGGGAAACATCTCGATCACCACGTGGTCGCCGGGCACGGCGTCGCGGCCGCCGCAATAGAGCATCTCGCCGGGCTCGTAGCGCGGCACCATCGAGTCGGAAAGCACATGCAGCGCAAACACCTTGCGCAGATGGGCAATGCCGGGCGGGCGCTGGACATAGCCGGCGACCTCGCCGTTGAAGGTGAAGTCGCCGTCGTCGCCGCCGACCGCAGCACCCAAAAGCTCGATGTCCATCGGGCCGGCGGGCAGGGGGGCGGCGTCGGTGACGATCTCTGCGTCGGCGACATTGTCGGCGTCGTCGAGGAAGACGACCTCGCCCCTGCCGAGCGCCACCGGGTCGACGCGCAGGAAGGCAGCGGTCTTCAAAAGGTTCTCGGTCTTGGGCAGGTTGCGGCCGGTTTCCCAATTGCCGACGGCGGCGACGTCGGTCTCGTTGTGCTCGGCAATGTGGCGCATCACCAGGCCGCGCTGCTTGCGCGCCTTGCGGATCGCCGCCCCGACTTTGATCGACAATGAGGTTTTCGCCATGGCGCCATCTGAAACATAAGAATCGGTTTCGTCCATGAAAGAATGGCTTGCATAATTTTTCGAGTTATGCTTATATACGGCCATGCACAAGCCGCGTTGCCCCATCTCGTTTTCCCGTCCGTTCCGGCTGTCTTCCTCCCCGGCCGGGACGAAGCCCGAGGCTAGCGCCTCGGATCCGGTCGCCCTGCCGTCACCGGCGGCGACCGGAACGGCCGGAGCCGTTCTCCCCACGGCTCCGGCCAGGAATTTCCGCCAGTGTCATGCGGGCCTTTCATGCGTCCGCACCGAGGACGGCACGGTCATCGTCTTCGACCGGCAAACGGGCAGGGCGGTTTCCGGCGCCACCCGCGCGGCAGCCGAGGCGAAGCTTGGCCGCCTGAGATAGCCCCTTCTCTTCGGCATTTCACGCAACTCTTGAGACGGACCAACACCATGCCCGGCTATACCGACACGGAATTGCAAAGCATCGCCCGCTGGCTGAAGGACGGACTGTCCGCCGCCCGGATCGCCGACCGGCTGAGCGCGCTGCGTGGCGGCCCGGCCTCGCGCAACGCGGTCATCAGCATCGTGCACCGCAACGCTGACTTGCGTGCCATCGGCTTTGCCAATCCCAGGGGCGGCAGGACTGGTGGCCGGCCGAGGAAAAACCCGGCAAAGCTCCTCAGGCCGGGCAAATCTATGGGGCCGGCCGGATCGCCAGGGCAAGCAGAACTGCAAGCGGAGCTGCCTGTGCAAGCAGAGTTGCCCGTACAAGCGAAGTTGGCGAAGCAAAACGGGCCTGTAAGGCATGTCACCCCGGCCAGGCTGGCGCCGCCGGTCTGGCTGCCGCAGCGCCAGTTCGCGCGCGAGATTCATGGGCCCGATGGCGAGGCCCTCAAGGTGCCGGCGCCGCGCCCCGTTGCCTCCGTCGGGCGCCAGCCGCATGTCGCGGCCATGCGCTTCATCGACTGCCTGTTCAACCGCTGCCGCGCGCCGCTCGATCTGACGCTGGAGGAAGACTCCGAAAACGACGCGCCCGGCAGCCGGCCGGGACTGGACATGCTGTGCTGCGGCCTGCGTACGCGGCCGCTGAAAAGCTACTGCGCCTATCACGCGGCGCGCTTCTGCGACCATCGCCGCACAGCTCTGGCGGACGGGGCGTGAGCGATCGCCAAACGGACGGCAGTCTTGGGTTCCTCGCCCCCACGCAGTGAGGAGAGGAACCCAGGTTCTGCGAAGGCAGCAAATGAAACGAGGACTCTGCCCATGAGCAAGAAGACCGCCAAGACCAAGGCGCCCAAGCCGCCCAAATTACCCAAGGGCGAGGCCGAGCAGGTACGCATCCGCAAGGAGGTCGGCCATGATTTCGCGCTGAAGGACGACGCCTTCGGCCGCAAGCGGCTGGCGGCCGGCACGCTGGAGGCGAGGCGCATCTATGAAGTGTCCAATGACGGCCACACCTCGACCGGCGGCATCGTGCGGGTGCGGAATGTCGACCCGCTGACCGGCATCACCTCGCTGTCGCGCCAGCAGCGCGAGGCGGGTATGCGCTACCGCGAGGATTTTCGCGTCTCGGCACAGGACGGCGTCAAGCCGATGGCGCTGACCGAGCGCGTCGACGGCGGCCGCATCGGCGGCGGTGTTGCCGACCGCATCCTGTCCGCCGGCCGCGCCTATGCCGACGCCACCAGGGCGCTTGCGCATTGGGAAGTGTCGGGCGTGGTGCAAAAAGTCTGCTGCGCCGGCGAAACAGTAAAGAGCCTCGCCGAACAGACGGGCGAGCCGCGGGATGTCGTGTCTAAACTGCTCAAGGTCGGGCTGGACTTGTTGGCGGTGCACTACGGGATGATGCTGATGCGGCGGCCGCGGTGAGGGGAAAACTTGGTGTGATGCCCGCGTCGGTCAATCACATGCTGGCTTGCGACCCGACAGCATTGGCTTCACCGGTCTCTGGCGGAGACCGAAACCCGCGCAGCACCAGATAGCCAACCACGCAGGTGACAATAGGAATGAGGCCTACACCGTACATCCAGAGGCCGGCTCCATCCTGATTTCCGCCCCAGTAGCGATCGAGCATGACAATCGTCATGTTCGAAATGATGATGGACAGTAACAGGTCTGCAAGGAAGATACCCGAGAATACCAGGAACCTTGGCAGGAACGCCGTTTTCGGCGCAATCGCGGCAACAATGAGTGAGGCCACAAACCCGCGTATAAAGGGCGCGATCGGAAGCCGGCCGACATTGGCATCAAACACATAGACAGCTTGCGATACTGCGACCATGCCAATGAAGGTCGCCAGCGCCAATGCAATGAGATTGATCGATAGTCGCTTGAGCCAGTACATGCCTTGGTTTTCCCGCCGTTTGAAAACACTCACCTCGTTCAGGAAATCAGACGTGGGTCGCGGCGGCGATAGCCGTTTCCACCCATCAAACTTGTCAAAGCTGATTGCCCGGTGAGTTCGATCGTAAGGCGCAGCTGATCACCGGGAAGACGGACCTTTGCCGTCTGAGGGGTGCGGAGGGCGGCAACACGGCGAGCCCTCGATCCGCCAGCGTCCTCCAATTGAAGGGCGCGGGCTTCTCGACCGCCTGCTACGGTGCGCCATTGCTGGTAGATCGCAATGCCAAAGCCACCGCTCGACCCTCATTTCGCAGACGCGGCGCCGATGTCTTCGGTGCTGACCGCCTATGACGAGCACTGCATGCTGACTTATATCCGGCTGCTCGATGCGGCGGCGGACGGGGCCGATTGGCGTGAGGTCGCCAAGAGGGTCCTGCACATTGATCCGGAGCAGGAGCCGGAACGGGCATTCCGGGCTTGGGCGACGCATCTGGCGCGTGCCCGCTGGATGACCGGGAATGAGGGTTCGCGTCGATCAGCACGATGGCGGTGTGGATGACGCCGGACATTTTCCGTGGAACTGCCGTCCCGGTTTGCCCGTTTAGATAGGAAATCAACTGGGAAGCGCCCGATGAACTCTTGGCAAATCAACACTTTGGAGGCGTGCTGCCTTCTCGCCGTTCCGCTGTCGATGATCCTTACGGTTCTGGTAGCGGGCCTCGTCCTTGGCTGAATCCCTGTCCAGTGAAGGAGGCTCATGATTGCATGGGCAATCGGTGTCGCGCCTCTGCCTTCGGCGACGATCGGGGTTCGTAGCGGCACAGATCTCGCTCCCTGTGTACTTATGGGGACTGTTAAGAGACAGGATTAACGCGTATGAGCGAGTCAGGGTTAACAAAGGGTTTACCGGTGACGCTGCTTCAAATCACCTCCATCGTGGCCGAACTCGCGGTCTCCTACGTCACGATTGCACTCACATACCTGGCAGCTGTGTACGCGATTTGCGCCCGCTACTAGCAGCCGGCTTCTAGCGCGCTCCGCCTGTCGCTCGCTGGGCGCCGGATTGCACCACGGGCGCGCCTATCGCGACAGGGACGCGCATTGCCCGGCTCGGGAGCCGGCTGCGACGCCGTGAGCGAGGACAAAAGTAACCCCAGCCTCAATCCTTCGCGCGTTCCACATACGCGCCGTCAGCCGTCATCACCACCACGCGGGTGCCGGCGCTGATGTGCGGAGGCACCAGCGTGCGCACGCCGTTGGATAGCGTCGCCGGCTTGTAGGACGAGGACGCCGTCTGGCCCTTGGTCACCGGCTCGGTCTCGACCACCTCGAAGGTGGCGCGCTGCGGCAGCACCAGCGAGATGGCGATGCCGTTGTGCTGCGAGATCTGCACCGCCATGCCTTCCGTGAGATAGGGCGCCATCTCGCCGACCACGCTTTCCGACACCGCGACCTGGTCGTAGCTTTCCGGGTTCATGAAATGGAAGCCTTCCGAGTCGCGATAGAGGAAGGTGTGCTCGCGCTCCTCGACATAGGCCCGCTCGACCTGCTCGGTGGTGCGGTAGCGCTCCGAAACTTTCACCCCGTCGGAGATGCGGCGCATGTCGAGCTGGGTCACCGGCGTGCCCTTGCCCGGATGGATGTTTTCGGCAAAGAGGATCACATAGAGCTTGCCGTCCTTTTCGACGACATTGCCTTTGCGTAGGGAACTGGCGATGACCTTCACTGGCTTTATTCCTAAGAGCGTTGACTGGCCTGGGAGCGCCGACCGGCGCAAATCGGCTGCGGGAGCCTTCCGGTGCGGCCTAGCGCATCTTGGCGGCAATCGCCAGTCCTCCATGCGAATCCGCCTGTCATGACAGCCGCCTCTCCCTGGTGGACGCCCGATGTTCACGCCGACCGCCGGCCGCGGCTGATCCTGCGCAATGCCATCACTGCGGCTCTGCGCGACTGGTTTGCCCGCCGCGACTTTGTCGAGGTCGAGACGGCGGCGCTGCAGGTCTCGCCCGGCAACGAGGCGCATTTGTCGGCCTTCGCCACCGAGGCGATCGGCCCGGACGGCGCGCGTCAGCCGCTCTATTTGCACACCTCGCCGGAATTCGCCTGCAAGAAGCTGCTCGCCGCCGGCGAGAAACGCATCTTCAGCCTGAGTGCCGTCTATCGCAACCGCGAGCGCGGCCCGTTGCACCATCCGTCCTTCACCATGCTCGAATGGTACCGGGCTGATGAGACCTATGAGAGCCTGATGGAGGATTGCGCCGGGCTTGTCGCGCTGGCCGCCGAGCGCGCCGGCACAAAACGTTTCGCCTTTCGCGGACGCGAGGCCGATCCGTTCGCCGAGCCGGAACGGTTGAGCGTCGCCGAGGCCTTCACGCGCCATGCCGGCATCGATCTGTTGGCCACGGTCGCCGCCGACGGCAGCACCGATCGCGAAGCGCTTCACGCGGCTCTGGTGCAGGTCGGACTGCGCACGGCGCCCGACGACAATTGGGCCGATCTGTTCAGCCGGGTGACGGTGGAAAAGATCGAGCCGGTGCTGGGGCAGGGGCGCGCCACCATCCTCTACGGCTATCCGATTTCGGAGGCCGCCCTTGCCCGCCCGAGCGCCGATGACCCGAGGGTCGCCGAGCGTTTCGAGCTCTATTGCTGCGGCGTCGAGCTGGCCAACGCCTTCGGCGAGCTCACCGACGCCGCCGAGCAGCGCCGGCGCTTCATCCTCGAGATGGACGAGAAGGAGCGCATCTATGGCGAACGCTATCCGATCGACGAGGATTTTCTCGCCGCACTCGCCATCATGCCGCAAGCGAGCGGCGCCGCGCTCGGCTTCGACCGGCTGGCGATGCTGGCAACGGGGGCGATACGGGTCGAGGATGTGATGTGGACGCCGGTGGCGGAATGAAAGTCAGCGCCTGTCCGCACCGGCCGCGATGATTATGTGCTGGCAGACATTGTCGATGTCGCGAATGACGTCGTCGTTCCAGAAGCGCAGGATGGTTCGCCATCCGTCTTGTTCCAGACGCTTTGTCCTCGCCTCATCGCCTTCATTGGTATCGGCATGCTGTGAACCATCGACTTCGACGACGAGTTTCTTTTCCGGGCAAGCAAAGTCAACGATGTAACCAGCGATCGGAAATTGTCTCCGGAACCCAAGCCCCATCAGCCGATGCGCGCGAAGCTCATTCCAGAGCTTCAATTCGGCGTCGGTCATGGCTTTGCGCATCGACTTGGCATTTGCGCGATTTCGTGGAGGCAACGGCGTGTGAGGCATTGTCAATGCTCGGTCGCTATCGAGGTTGGCGCTCTGCGGCGCCCCCCTCTGTCCTGCCGGACATCTCCCCCACAAGTGGGGAGATTGGCAGCTCCGCCGACAGCGCCTCTTTTTCGAGGTTGGCGATTGGCGAAATCAAAGATGACGGCCGATCTCCCCCCAAGTGGGGGAGATGTCCGGCAGGACAGAGGGGGGTGGTGTCCCTCCGGCCTTTCAACTAATCGCCGCCACGCCCTCAGGCTGGTTTCGGGTTGCGAATGGGTTACGTCGAAAGCTAGCGATCCTTCCCACCCCCCTCTGCCCTGCCGGGCATCTCCCCGCAAGGGGGGAGATCGGCTGTCGTCGACGCTTTCGCCAGCCTTGCCGCGGTTTCCGTTCCCATCCCTACCGCCCCATCAGCAAATTGACGATGAGCTGCTGCAGATTGCCGCGCGGGGCGAATTCTACCCGGTCGAATTCGCGGCTCGCCTGCCGCTGCGCCTGGGAGAGTTCGGTAAGCCGCCTGGTCATTTCGGTCCTGATCTTGCTGCAGCCGGGATCGTCGGGGACGGACAGGCCGATCGTGGCCGTCTCGATCTTGCGGACCATGTCGACGATGATGTCGCCATGCACCTTTTCGTGGGCGGCGAGGCCAGCGGCAAAGGCGTCCCAACTCTTCTGCACGGCGGCCGGCACCGGCCCGGACGTTTTGGGCAAGGTGTAGGTTATGATGAGCTTCGGCCGCGCCGACACCAGCACGCAGGCATTGCCTTGTTGCTGATAGTCCCTGACCCAGGTCAGCTTGAAATTGGTGTACGCCATGGCGCGGACCTTGCCCTTGCCGATCATCGGTCCGCGTTCGCCCATCGAGGCATGGAGCTGGGGCCCGGTCTGCCCTGAAACGGCGTAGGTCTCGACCTTCTCGACCGGCTTCCATCCCGCATGCGCCGGCGATGCCAGCAAACTGGCCAGAAGAAGACACATCAGATTGGCTGTTTTCATGCGGAATCCCCCAGGCCGATAGCTTTGGTGTGCTTGAGATCATCAACGCGTGGCAGGAATGCGGTCAAGGCGCCCTTTGCCAACCTGGACGTTCGCATTTTGCGTCGAATGAACCAATCAACGGCGATGAGCCGCAAACTCAATCCGCTTGGCGGGCCCGTTTTGAAATCTTCTCTCTCATTTAACTCTATAAACTCAGTAGACTTAAATGCACAGAAGCCGCTTTGCGAGGAGCCCAAAATGTCGAAAAAGCTGGTGGTGGGGCTGTCGGGCAACCTGACCCGACCGTCGAAGACCAAGGCGTTCATCAGCCACATCGTCGCGGAGGTGGCGAGCAGCACCGGTGCAGCCTCGACCGTTTTCGACATAGAGGACCTCGGCCGGTCCTTCCCGCAGGCAAGGCGCATTGGCGATCTGGATCCGTCGGCCAGAAACATAGTCGAGCAATTGCTGGACGCAGATGTCCTGGTGATTGGATCGCCGACTTTCAAAGGCAGCTACACCGGGCTTTTCAAGCATTTCTTCGACCTGCTCGACCCGTCATCCCTGAGGGGAAAGCCGGTCATCCTTGCTGCAACCGGAGGCGGCGATCGTCATTCGCTCGTGGTCGAACATCAGCTTCGGCCGCTGTTCGGCTTCTTCGAGGCGTTGACCCTGCCGACCGCGATCTACGCCTCCGACAAGGACTTCTCCAACGGCGTGCTGGTGTCCGAAGCCATCCATGCCCGCGCCAGGCAAGCGGTCGCCGAAGCATGCCGGGTAGTGCCCCGCAGCGTCGGTCTTGCCGCCTGAACACGACCCTCGTTCCCTTTCCGCAGAGATCAGAAGGAAAAGCCGCAATGACCAAACCCAGCAAGTCCAGGCAGATCAAGCTTGGTGCTTTCCTGCCCGGTGGCGGGCAGCATATAGCAGCCTGGCGCCATCCTGACGCGCCGGCTGACGGCGCGACGAATTTCGAGTTCCACAGGCAGCTCGCGCTGACCGCCGAGCGCGGCCTGTTCGACGCCTATTTCCTCGCCGACAATCTGACCGTCGGCCTTGGCGCCCGTGAAGGCGGCAATGCCAAGATCGCCGGGTACGAGCCGGTGACGCTGTTTGCCGCATTGGCGCCGCTCACCACGCATCTGGGCTTCATTGCCACCGCCTCCACCACCTATGAGGAGCCTTATACGCTCGCCCGCAAGTTTGCCTCGCTCGACCTTCTGTCGAACGGCCGGGCCGGCTGGAATGTCGTGACCTCGGCGGGCGATGACACCGCGCGCAATTTCAATCGCGAGACGCAGCCTGCCCACGCCGAGCGCTATGCCCGGGCGCATGAGCATGTCGAGACGGTCAAGGCGCTGTGGGACAGCTGGGAAGACGATGCGTTCATCCGCGACAAGAAGTCGGGGCGCTTCTACGACAAGGACAAGCTCCACGACATCGATCACAAAGGCCTGCATTTCAGCGTCAAAGGCCCGCTCAATGTGCCGCGTCCGGTGCAAGGGCATCCGGTGGTGGTGCAGGCCGGGCAGTCGGAGGACGGACGCAGGCTCGCCGCCCAATCGGCTGAGGTCATCTTCACCGCCCATCAGAACCTGGCCTCGGCGCAAGAATTCTACCGGGACATTAAGGCGCGCGTGGCGGCAGTCGGCCGCGATCCCGGCCAGGTGCTGATCATGCCGGGCGTAGCACCCTTCGTCGGCCGCACCGAAGAAGAAGCCCGCGCCAAGTACCAGCAGCTGAATGACCTGATCCTGCCCGAGGATGGCGTTGCCCTGCTCAACGGGCTGGCCGGCCAGACGCTCGACATCAGGGGTTATCCGCTCGACGGGCCGCTGCCGCCGAGCAAGGAGACCGAAGGCATGAAAAGCCGCCAGGCGCTGATCCGCCAGATTGCCGACGAGCACAACTTCACCATCCGCCAGCTCTACCAGTGGGTAGCGACGGCCCGCGGCCACTACACCGTCATCGGCAGCGCCACCCAGGTTGCCGATCAGCTGGAGGAATGGTTCGGCAACGAGGCCGCCGACGGCTTCAACATCCTGCCGCCGTGGCTGCCTGGCGCGCTCGACGATTTCGTCGATCTGGTGATCCCCGAGCTGCAGCGCCGCGGCCTGTTCCGCACCGCTTACGAAGGCAGAACGCTGCGCGAGAATCTCGGCCTCAGGCGGCCGGAAAACCCCTGGACCGCCGCCCGCACCAAGATGCTGGCCGCCGAATAACTCCCTGAACCAAAGGGCAAGACGATGAGTTTGCAACACATCGAGCAGCCGGTCACGATCAATGCACGTGAAGGCAGAACCGGCCTTGGCGCCGACTTCCCGCGCCTGGCCAACCGGACTGTCGTCCGCATCCTGTCCCGCTACGGCATCCTGATCGGCTTCCTCGCGATCTGGCAGGTCTCGAGCAGCGCGGGATGGGTCAACGCCGCGGTATTGCCGCCGATCGACACGATCGTCACCGCATTGTGGAACGGTCTGGCCGGCGGCACCTTGCTTGGCGACATCGCCATCAGCCTGCAGCGCGCCGGCCTCGCCTTCGCGGCGGCTGTGGCGGTCGCTATCCCGCTCGGCCTGTTCATGGGCCAGGTGCGCGCCGTCGAAACCGCGCTTGATCCGATCCTGCAGGTTTTCCGGCAGACTTCGGCGCTGGCGCTCTATCCGGTGTTCATCCTGCTCCTGGGGCTGGGGGAGGCATCAAAGGTCTTCGTCATCTTCTGGGCGACGCTGTTTCCGCTACTGCTCAACACCATCAGCGGCGTCAAGCAAGTCGATCCGAAACTGCTCGAGATGGCCCGCGTCTATGGCGCCACGCGGCTCACCGCGTTTCGCCGTGTCGTGTTTCCGGGGGCCGTCCCGTCGATCTTCGTCGGGCTGAGGCTGAGTGCGACCACGGCACTCTTGTTGCTGATCGCCTCCGAAATGATCGGCGCCAACAAGGGCATCGGCTTCCAGGTGATGAACGCGCAATACAACTTCCAGATCCCGCTGATGTTTGCGGCGATCGTCATCCTCGCCGGCCTCGGCCTGATCGCCAACCAGGGGTTGGTCAGCCTGCAGCGGCGGCTCTGCCGCTGGAGCAATCCCCTCGACTGAGCAGCCTTCACCATCCTCTCCAACAGGAAAGACCAGACCATGCCAATCACGCGCCGTTCCCTGCTTGCGGGCGCTCCCTTTGCCGCCGGCATCATCGCCACCGGCCTGCCTCGCTTCGCCGTTGCGCAAGCCGCGCCGGTCACGTTGCGCTACCTCGCCAGCCGCGGCAGCATCTCGCCGCACGAGCTGGCGGACGAGCTCGGCTATTTCAAGGACGTCGGCGTCAAGCTTGAGAATGTCGGCTACTCGGGCGGTGGCCCGGAATCGCTGTTCGCGCTCGCCTCCGGCAGCGTCGATCTCGGCTCGGCCGCTACCGCTGCGGTGATCAATTCGATCTCCGGCGGCAATGACTTCGTCGCCGCCTACCCAAGCAACGGCATCAACGGCCAAGTGCGCAGCGTCTTCTATGTGCTGGAAGACAGTCCGATCAAATCGATCGCCGACATCGCCGGCAAGACCATTGCGGTCAACACGCTCGGCGCCCATCTCGACTACACCGTGCGCGAGGCGCTGCACGGCGTCGGTCTGCCGCCGGATGCCGCCAACCTCGTCGTGGTACCCGGGCCGCAGCTTGAACAGACCTTGCGGTCACGCCAGGTCGACATCGCGGCACTGGGCTATTGGCAGGCGACGTTTGCCGGCGCCCTGGTCGACCATGGCGGCGTGCGCGGCGTGTTCAACGACACCGACGTGCTGGGCGAACTGGCCGGCGGGTTCATTGTCCTGCGGCGCGACTTCATCGCGGCGCATCCGGATGGTGCCCGCAATTTTGTCGACCAGTCGGCCCGCGCCGCCGACTGGTCGCGCCAGAACCCGGACGAGGCGCGCAAGGTGCTCGCCGAGATCCTCGACAAGCGCGGCGAAAATGGCGATCTGGCGCGCTACTGGACCGGCTTCGGCCTTCGCGAAGGGGCGAAGGCCGACGACCGCGACATCGGCTTCTGGGTCAGCGTGCTCGAGCGCGACGGCCGGCTGCCCAAGGGCAAGCTGAAAGCCGCGGATATCCTTTACGGGCGCGGCGAAACGAAAACCAATTGACCGGGAGACGGGCCATGGCCACCACAAGCGGCGGCGAGGTCACGATACGCGATCTCTCCAAATCCTTCACCCTCGGCGGGCGCCCGCTTGCCGTGCTGAGGACGCTCAACCTCGATATCCGCTCCGGCGAATGTCTCGTCATCGTTGGCGCCAGCGGATCGGGCAAGACCACGCTGCTGCGCATTCTTGCCGGGCTGGAGGCCGCTGACAGCGGCGGTGTCGCGATCGACGGCAAGCCGGTCCATGGCGTCGGCGCCGAGCGCGCAGTCATCTTCCAGGAACCGCGCCTGCTGCCCTGGCTGACGGTACTCGGCAACGTCGCCTTTGGCCTCGAAGTGCGGGGCGTGCCCAAGGCGGAGGCGGAGGACAAGGCCCGCTTCTATACCGCGCTCGTCGGGCTTGCCGAATTCAGCGATGCCTATCCCAGACAGCTTTCGGGCGGCATGGCGCAGCGCGTCGGCATCGCCCGGGCCTTGACTGTGCAGCCTGAAATCCTGCTGCTCGACGAGCCGCTAGGCGCGCTCGATGCGATGACCAAGATCGGCATGCAAGAGGAACTGGCGCGCATCTGGAGCGAGGAGAACGTCACCATGGTAATGGTGACCCATGATCTGGAAGAAGCGATCTATCTTGCGGACAGGGTGCTGATCCTGCCCAGGGAGAAAGGCGGCCCAGCACGGCTGGTCAACGTTGAACTGCCGCGCCCCCGCGATCGTAGCGAAAGCCGGTTCGTGCGCTATCGCGAAGAACTGCTGCGTGAGTTTGGCTTGCACTAAGACGCGGGTGACAGGCACATCTTGCGCTCCTTATTTCTTCGCCGCCACGTTCGAAAACAGCGCGCGCTCGACGGGCGGCTCCAGCGTTTGCGCAAAGGGCGTCGCCAAGTGGTGGCGATCGCGGTAGGCCAGCTTGCCATCGATGAAGACATGGCAGGTCTTGGCGTCGCAGAACCGGTCGGTCATGTCGATATAGGTCGCGTTAGGGACGGCGCGCACGATGTCGCGCTCCACCGCGGCCATGGCGTCGTTGGCGGCATCGGCTCGCGGCGCGTCGCATACCGACGGCGTCTGTCCCCGCCACAGCGCCCGGGCCACGCAGGTGTCGACAAACATGCCGTTGAACGGCACATCGCGGATGAAGGCGACTTTCAGCCCGGCCTGGCTGAACGCTTCCAGCGTTGCGCGAAGGCCGGCCTGCCAGTCCTGATCCAGGCTGTCGGATTGCTGCGCGTCGGGCGACAGTTTGCGCGAGCTGGTCAGCGAGATCTCCGAGATCACCACCAGGCTCGGGCGCAGGGCGATGATCTCCTTGATCGATTGCTCGCGCCATCGATCGCACTCGGTGTAGTCGCGCTTCAGCTTCGAGCTCCAGACCGTCATCCGCGAGGCCCGGCAAGCGGATTTGAGCCAGGTGACGACCTTGTAGTTGTTCTTCTTCGCCGCCTCGATCAGCGGCGTCGACCAGTGGTCGGCATGCGAATCGCCGAACAGCGCGATCGAGTGCTCGGCATTCTTGGCGCCGAACACGCAGGGCTTCGGCGTAACGGTCTCGTAGTCGAGAACGCAGCCCACCTTGGCGCGCGCGGTGGAGGGCTGTGCGGCAGTTTCGGCGATGATGCGTTGTGAGGGGTCGAGATCGTGCACGGCAAGGCGCGCATTGGCATAAGTCGCCACCACTCCGGCGCCGGTCAGCATTGCAGCGGGGATAAGCGCGCGCGCCGCGCTCGCCATCAGCCAGACGTTGCGGCGGATCGGGTTCTCGATGAAACTATAGGTGAAGATCGACAGCGCCAGCGTCAACGCTGCGCAGGCAAGCCGCCCGGGCCAGGAGAGGTCGGGAACCATCATCGTCGCATAGACGATGACCGGCCAGTGCCAGAGATAAAGCGAGTAGGAAAGTTTCCCCACCCATTGCAAAGGCGGCAGCGCCAGCACGGCGCTGGGCCCTCTTTGGACATTGCCGGAGCCACTGAGCAGCAGGAACACGGTGCCGGCCACCGGCACCAGCGCCATCACGCCGGGGAAGGGGGTGGCCTGCTCGCTAAAGGTCAGATAGGCCACGGCGATCAGAGCCAGGCCAAGCCATGCCAGTGCTGCGCCCAATTGCGGGCGTTCCCGCCAGAATTTCGCCGGCGCCATCGTCGCCAGGCCGCCGGCGGCGAATTCCCAGGCCCTGAGCGGCGAGAAATAGAAGGCCCAGGGCTGCGCCACGGTGGTGAGCCAGGCGCAGACGGCGAACGACACCGCGCCGGCGAGGCCGATCACCAGGATCGCCGTGCGCTTGCCCGGGCGCAGCCATGCCGCCAGCATAAGCAGCGCCGGCCATACGAAATAGAACTGTTCCTCGACCGAGAGCGACCAGAAGTGGATGAAAGGGTTGTTCGCCGCATCGGGGGCGAAATAGTCGAACGACCAGCGGATCAGCCAGAAATTGATCGCATAGGCCGAGGCGAACATGGCGCCTTTCGAATAGAGTGCCTGTTCGTCCGGCGACAGGATGAAGTAACCAGCGACAAGCGTGGCGAAGATGACGAACAGCGAGGCCGGCAGCAGGCGCCGGGCGCGCCTTGCATAGAACCGCCACAGGTTGAGCCTGCCGTCCTCGGCGATTTCCCGCAGCAATTGGCCGGTGATCAGATAGCCGGAGATGACGAAGAAAATGTCGACGCCGGTGAAGCCGCCCGGCAGGTCCGACAGACCGAAATGGAACGCGACGACGCCCGACACCGCCAGTGCGCGCAGCCCTTCGATATCAGGCCGAAACGATGCTGACACGGCAAAACCTCGTGTGGTCGTTGAAAAAGCCACCCGTTGCGAGACTCGACGCGATGTGCCGATATTGCAATGCAACAAATCTAACGCAGTGCAACATAAGCGGAAGTTCACGGAGTGCAGCGCGGGTGGGCTCGTCAGCGTCTACACCGGGCAGCACCGCGGCGGCGCTGCCGTCTGCACCCACCGCGGCCGATTTGAGCACGAGTACAGGAATGGCCCGGCTAGCGGGCCTGCGTACCAAATCTCAGGCCTAGAAGGAGCCCGCCGCTCGCGCGCCGGGGCTCCTCCCTTAGTCGTCACCGATCACGCATGCGCTGGCGGATGATGACGGGAGTCCCAGACCGCCCAGGCCGATGCCGCAACCACCAGCACGCCGAGGACAACATGGGTCGCCATCGCGTTGGCGTTCGCCATGAAGCCGAGCAGCCAGGGCGAGGCGATCAGCCAGAGCCCGACGACAAGGTTCACCCACTCTTCCC
This sequence comes from Mesorhizobium sp., assembly GCA_004020315.1. Lineage (GTDB taxonomy): Bacteria > Pseudomonadota > Alphaproteobacteria > Rhizobiales > Rhizobiaceae > Mesorhizobium. The sequence continues at coordinate 130,310 of SAQG01000013.1, read as the reverse complement.
ATTCGGCGAATACCGAAAGCGCCGCGAGAGCCAGGGCGCCGAGCACGACTGCGGCAATCCAGGCGTTCCACGCAGGAGCGGTTTCAGCAGCGAAGCCGATAACCCAGGGTGAGATGAACAGGCATGCCGCAAGGATCAGATTGATCCAATCCTGGGGCTTCTTTCCCATCAGATCGTTTGCCATGACAACCTCCACAGATGAAGCTTGACCAAAGCACTACGTCGCGTGCAACGCACGCTTAGTCATTGATATATCGTACTTTCGACGGCTTTCAAGGAGTGGCTCCGGCGAGCGGCGGTCACGGGCTGCTGGGTACGTCAGTGCCGGCATTCGCCTGCGCAATTCAGAAGCGCCGGTTCTCGGATGAGAAGGTCAAGCGTAGCGGCACGTGGCAAACCGTGCCATGGCTTACTCATGAAAGCGGGGCCGGCCTGCGTTGCTCATGTCAGGTGCTTCGGCTAATGACTGGCAGCCGATGCTGGCACAGTTTCAGACGGAGCCCGACGATGACGGAGAAGACCATGCTCAAATTCGGCGCGGTCGAAAACGCCGAGGCGGGCGATCTCGCGGGCTGGGTCGTGGTCGACGGCAACCCGCAGCGGACGGCAAGGTCATGTCGGGAACCTGGCAGGCCACCCCGGGCACCTACCACGCAACCTACAGCGACTACGAATTCGTGCACATTATCGCTGGCCGCATCGTCATCACGCCCGATGGCGGCGCGCCCGTCGAAGTCGGTCCCGGCGACGCCTTCGTGGTTGAAGCCGATTTCAGGGGAACGTGGAAGATCATCGAGCCAGTGACGAAGCATTTCGTCGTCAGGATCGGCTGAGACCGGAGCGAACGGAACAATACTGTCGCGGCCTGGCGCGCGTCGCCGCCAAGCTTGTCGATCCCAGGACCTGTCGATCCTGGGCACCACAAGCGTGGTACGGTCGAATAAAAAGATAGAGCCCCATTAGGGAGGGATGGGACTCTAGAAATCGAAATATATCGCCGGCGGATACGGACTGGACGCGTTTTTGTCGACTGGCGCCGCCATCGCACCGGAGGAGGCGGTAATCCCGCCGGTGGACTTCTTGTCGAGCGGCGGCCGGCTTTTCTCGGCTTTGGCCGCTTTCGCATCTGTGGCAACGACTTTCGTTTTAGCCTCCACGGTTTGCGACAGTGCGAGCACGGCGATAAGTGCAGACAGAGCAAGTTTCATGAAGGTCCCTCCATGGTTAACGTAAGGTTAACCCCGGCCGCCGGCCCGAACATGGCCGCTGTGTGGAAGGGCGTGGAATTCTGCGGAATTCCTGGAATATCGCTTGTGGAAAAAGTGCGGCTGCAAGGAGCCGGTGCGAGTTGGGCTTACGCGGCTGCGCCGGCCGTGAGTTCAATCCTTGAAGCCGTTCGAGTCGAGCAGGGCGACCTGCTTGCCGTCGATGTAAAAGCGTATCACATGCGCACCGCCGTCGACTTCGATGCGCGTCGGCTCGATGACCGGCGCCGCAGGAGCCGCCTTGCCATATGTCGCTGCCGCGCGCGAACTGGCAGCGGCTCGCGACGGTCCGTCCGGCCCGAAGGTCAGCAGCAGCAGTGCAGCGGATCCAGCCGCAACCGCGGTGAAGGGGATTTTGGGAGACGCAGTCCAGGACATCGAAAATTCCTTCCTTGTTGACGCGGCATCTACGCTCGTTTGTGCCGACGCCGAGAACTCGGCTTCGCCATCGTTCAAATGACTGAGGAAGGGAGTTGGTATTCAAGCCTAAATAAGCGTGAGTTTCATGATTTGCCCTTGCCCCCCGCGACCTTAGCGCCGCCCGCCGGGGCGAAAAGGGCATGCGCGTGGAACGGCGTGGAATTCCGCGGATTTCCTGGAATATGGGACTTTAGGAGAAGTCCCGCCCCTATGAACGCGGTGGGAGCAGGTGCTGGCACATGTTATGCCTCGCAGTGGCATAAGGGGCGGGTGGGATGGCACAGCATATCGCGCAGAAATTACGGTTGACTGCGGCCCTGCTGGGGACCGTCACCCGCAAGGACCTTGCGGCGGCATTCCGGGGCGTCAACCCGAAGACGGCGTTCGATCTCGGCCGTGCCGACAAATGGCTGCAGGGCCGCGCCCAGCCACGCCAGCTCAGCGTCTACGACGATTGGTCGAAGCTTCTCAAGCTGGAGCAACCCGGCGCCTGGATCGCCGAGAGCGACCTGCCGGGCTTCACGGCGGCGATCTGCGCCCGCCACGGTATCGAGAGGGCCGAACTGGAACGCCGCGCCGGTGCGCATTTCGATGCGGCGTCCGGGCATGAGGAGCGAAGCCTTGGATTGGCCCTTGTCGGAACCTACGCATGTTATTCGCGCGCCTTGTCGCCCTATTATCGCGGCCAGCTGATCAGGGGCAGCCTGTCGATAGAGGCCGGACCGGGCGCGCACGGCCTGACTGCCGCCTATCGCGAGGCATTGCCGACCGGGCAGCTGCTGCTCGGCGGGCTGATGACGCCGGCAAAACGCGGCCTTTATGCGCATCTAAAGGAAACCAGCGGCGAAGCCCAATTCTTCTTCTGCCTGTTTCCGCACTCGCGGCCCGGAAGCGTGCTTGGCGGCTATCTGTGCGGCACCTCCATCATCGGCCCGGAGCCGCAGCCGTCCCTCACCAGGATCCTGATGATCCGCTTGCGCAATCCGGCCCCCGAGACATGGGGTGGATATCTGCCGTCCGACGGATCGATCGCTAGCGATTTGGCATCGCTTGGCCTGTCCATCGAGCAGACGGAAGCGGTTGACCGGCAGTTGGCGCAATTCCTCGCCGGAGACAGCGAGGGCGGCGCCAACCAGATCCCGCCGGCCGAATTCCGGTCCATTCTCGACGTGTTCGACCGCCATTGGCTGCGTCATACGTATTAAGCCTGACCTCGTCTTCTGCCTGTGCGGAACCGATCACCACGTCAGTTGTTTTGTCCGGCGACCAAAGCGCCCGTCCGGCTGTCCAGTTGGGCCGCAAAGCGCCGCCCTTGCCGATCGCGTCTTCGAACTCGCCGGCGCGAAGAAGCGAAAGTTGCACGCCGGCTCAATATGCCTGATCATGGCTATAGCAGGGCGGAGGTATCAAGTGGCGGCCAACCGTCGAAACGGCATGCACCCCGCCGAGCCTGGGCTGGTGGGCATTGTGTCCGGTGCCAGGGTTCTTCCGCGCATGTCATTGCCCACCGTCGCGACTGTCGTGGGGGCGGTTGCGGCCCTGTATTTCGGGCGCGAGATTTTCCTGCCGATCGCAATCGCTCTGCTGCTTACCTTTGCGCTTGCGCCCATGGTTTCGGCACTCAAACGAATTGGCATTCCGCGTCTTCCTGCGGTCATCGCCAGCGTGATGGGCGCTTTCACGGTCCTTGCGCTGTTCTCCTTCGTTGTCGCCACGCAGGTCGGTGAACTGGCGCAGAACATTCCGCTCTACCAGTCAAATATCGTGACCAAGATCCGCTCCCTGAAGGAGACCGGCATCAGCGGCGGTATCGTCGCCAGGCTGAGCGGGGTGATCGAACGCGTTGGCCAGGAACTCGACAGGCAGGAAACCTCACAGCCCGCCGCGGATCAGCCACGGCGCGAGCCGGTGCCTGTCGAGATCATCGCGCGCGAAAGACCGCTCCAGGTTCTCCAGAACCTGATCGGCCCGCTGATCAGCCCGCTGGCATCGGCCGGTCTGATCATCGTCGTCGTCATATTCATGCTGCTCGAGCGCGAGGATCTGCGCGATCGTTTCATACGCCTCGTCGGCTATGGCGACCTTCATCGAACAACCGAGGCGCTCCAGGATGCCGGCAAGCGGGTCGGCCGCTATCTTCTCATGCAATTGGTCGTGAATATCCTTTATGCCATACCGATTACAGCAGGGCTTTGGGTCCTGGGCATACCCAATGCACTGCTGTGGGGATTACTGGCGCTGGCGCTGCGCTTTGTTCCCTATATCGGGCCGATCATTGGTGCGCTGCTGCCTCTGTTCCTGGCGCTTGCCGTGGCGCCCGGCTGGTCCCTCGTGCTATGGACCGCCGGGTTGTTCGTGGTCATGGAAATGATCACCGGCAACGTCGTCGAACCTTGGCTGTACGGCTCGCGCACCGGGCTGTCACCATTGGCCATTATTGTCGCGGCCATCTTTTGGACCTGGCTCTGGGGTCCGCTGGGTCTGGTTCTGTCGACGCCGCTCACGGTTTGTCTCGTGGTGCTAGGCAGGCACGTGCCGCAGTTCGAATTCCTCGACGTCCTGTTCGGCAACGAACCCGTGCTGGAATTACATGCCCGACTCTACCAGCGCCTGTTGGCCGGCGACCCGGAAGAAGCCACTGACCACGCCGAGGAGTTCCTGGAGGAAAAATATCTGTTCGAATTCTATGACAAGGTCGCCGTTCCCGCACTTCTGCTCGGCGAACAGGATCGCGTACGCGGTGTCATGGGCGATGAGCAAAGACGGCGGGTGGCGGCCAGTGCGCAGACGCTGGTGGCGAACCTTGAGGACAGCGCACGGGAGGAAGCGGAGGAGGATGAGCCAGCCGCAGCCGAGCCTGCCACAGCGGACGAGGACAAGCAGGCGCAAGGGGAGAGCGAGGACGACACCGAGCTGCCGGATGGCACGGACATTTCAGTGCTGTGTGCCGGCGGACGCGGCGAACTCGACGATGCCGCCGCCGCCATGCTGGCGCAGGTGCTCGAAGTCCAAGGGGCGGCGGTATCGAAGGCGAGCTTTGCCGATATGGATCCGGCAAGCATTCGCCGGCTCGAGCTCGACGCTGTCGACACCGTTGTGGTCGGATTCCTGAATCGCGACTCCGTCAAGCACGCCCGTTTCCTGGTTCGTCGGCTGAAACGTGCCAAGTCGGCGCTGCGGGTAGGCATCGTGTTCTGGTCGGAGGACGGCGACGACAAAAAGACAGCCGTCGAATTGGCCAATGACATCAACGCCGATTTTGTGGCGTATGGCATGGTCGAAGCCGTTCTGGGCGCGTTGTCGAGCGACCCGCCGGTTGCTCTGAAGGTCGCTGCCAAGCGCCGCATGCGCCGCCGGCCACGCCCTGCCAAGAAAGCGCCGCTCGCCGCTGCAAAATGAGACCGTAGCTCGCTCTCACGTCCAGAAATAGCGCACGGTGTGAAAGAAAATCGGCGCGGCGAAGACCAGGCTGTCGGCGCGGTCCATCATGCCGCCATGGCCCTCGATCAGATGGCCCCAGTCCTTCACCCCCTGATCGCGCTTGATGGCGGAGGCGACCAGCCCGCCAAGGAAGCCCATCAGGCAGGCGATGAAGGCAACACCCGCTGCCTGGAGCGGCGAAAACGGCGTCAGGAACGACAGCAGGGCGCCAAGCAGACTCGACGTCGCCAGCCCGCCGACCAGTCCCTCCCAGGTTTTCGACGGCGATACCTTCGGCGATATCAGGTGCCTGCCGAACAGCTTGCCGAAGATGTATTGCAGCACGTCGCTGCCTTGCACGGTGATGATCAGGAAAGCGATCAGCAACAAATTGCGGCCTTCGAAGCCGGGAACGTCGAGCGTCAGCAGTGCCGGCACGTGGCTGACGCAGTAGACCGAGATCATGACGGCCCATTGCTGCGCCGAGACGCGCTCCAGAAAGCGCTCGGTGTCGCCGTGAAGCGCGGTGATCGCCGGCATCAGCAGGAAGCAGTAGACCGGGATGAAGATGGTGAAGAGGCCGTACCAGGCGGTCCACACCAGCCAGTACTGGAACGGGATGATGATGCCGAACATGCCGAGCAGCACCCAATGGTCGCTGCGGCGGCTGTGCGTCAGCGTCACGAATTCGCGCAAGGCGGCAAACGAGATCAGCGCGAACAGGATGGTCATGCCGGAGCGGCCGAGGAAGAAGGCGACGGTGATCGCCACCACCATCACCCACCAGGCGTTGATGCGCTGGTTGAGGTTGACCAGCGTCGAGGACAGCGGCTTCGGCGCGCGCCACGACAGGATGGCGGCGACCAGGCTTGCCGTGGTCAGCACCGCAGCGAGGCCGACGACCAGAATGAGGGTCTCGTGCATTGGCATGTTGTTCTAATCGTCTCTTTGCGGGCGGGGATTGAGCGCAAGCAGCGCCTGGCGGGCGCGGTCGAGAAAGGCGCGGCGTTCCTCGCCGGGGGCAATGGCGATCGGCGCGCCGAAGACGACGCGGCAAAGCAGCGGCACCGGCACGAACTGGCCCTTGGGCAGCACCCGCGACATGTTCTCGATCCAACACGGGATGAGTTCGACGTCGGGTCGCGCCATCGAGAGATTGTAGAGGCCGGAGCGGAACGGCAGCAGCGGCTCGTCGGTCATGTTGCGCGTGCCTTCGGGGAAGATGATCAGCGAATGGCCCTCGTCGAGCACCGACAGCATGATCGAGATCGGATTCTCAGCCTCATCGGTCCACTGCCGGTGGATGAGCACGGAAGACAGCATGTCCTCCGCAATGAAACGGCGCAGACGCGTCTTGCCCCAATAGTCGGCTGCCGCGACGGCATGGGTGCGGGCGCGCTCCTTCTCACTGAGGCAGGCCGACAGCAGGATGAAATCACCGTGGCTGGCATGGTTGGCGAAGTAGATGCGCTGCCGGTCCGACGGCTGGCTGCCGTTCCAGATCGGCCGCACGCCGGTTACCGCCCAGGCCAGCGCCGACAGGCCGACCGAGGTCACGGTCTGCAGCAGGGTGAACGTGCGGGTGCCAAGCTTGCTCATCGTCCGGCTCAGAAAGACAGAGCGACGGCGGATACCGCCACGAACAGCCCGAGCGCGATGCGCTGGTTCATCAGCAGGCGCTGCGCGCCCGCGATGCGCCGGTCGAGCGAGCCGATGCCGGCAGCGGCCGGTTTGACGCGCATGCGCGCCAGCACGTCGTCGACCGAGGCACCGCCGGCGGCCTCGCTGGTGTGGCTCGCCATCAGCCAGAACAGCAGAGCGTCGAAGGTGAGCAGGGCCGAGAGCGCGAGGGTGACCACGCCGCTGGCTGCCGCGACCAGCCAGGCCGCGGCCGTCACCGTCGTCGCTTGCGGCTGCGCTGCCACGGCGATAACCGGCGCGGCCACCAACGTGGCCAGCACCAGCAGCAGCGGCCACAGCGCTTGCGTCATCAGCCCGGCGGCGAAGGCCTCGGCTTTGTCTCGATGGGCACTCATGCCGGCTCGTCCGCCGCGATCCGAAGATGTACCGGCCGGCCCGACGCCGCGAGCCGCTTGTGCGCCTGCGCCGGCGTTGGCGAGCGGCCAGTGGCAACCAGCCATTCGGCGACGACGCCGGCACTGCGCTGGAAGCCGAGTGCGCAGCAGACCAGCACCGTGCCGTGGCCGCGCGCCGCCTCGATCGCCGCCACCGCTTGCGCTTGCGCCGCCTGCGATGGCGGCAAGAGATCGACCATGGCGACAGCCGTCCAGCGGCAGGTGACGCCGCGCGGCCGCTCCAACTCGCCGGCAAGGTCGATCACCGTGCCGAAGGCGTCGGCCTCGGCGGCTGTGGGAAAGCGGCCGAGGAAGACGCCGTCGGCAATTGCGACATGCGGCGGCAGCTTGCGCGTCCATATCCATGCATTGACCCTGGCGCCAAGCCGGTAAGGCAGCAACAAAACACGGCTGGCCAGCGATACGCTGCCGTCAGGCGCTTTCTGGAACACTTTGGCGCCGGCCCCGGCATAGGCGAAGGCGACGATGCCAAGCGCCAGCGCCGGCCACAGCAGGATGAGCCACAGCGCCGAGACGAAGGCGCCGGCAACGGCGCCGGCCAGCGCCAGTGCGGCGCCCAGCGCGTAGAACAGCGCCAGCCGCCTGGACATGGCATCGGCGGTCAGGCGGAAGCCGGCGAACGGCAATTCGCCGTCGCGCGGAAACAGCCACAGGGCGAAGAAGCCGAGCAAAGCGCCGGTCGGGATATCGATGACATGGTGCTGCCACGTCGTCAGCACCGAGGCGCCGATCAGGAAACACCAGGCATGCCAGACGACGCCGGCCATGCCTTTGAGCCGATAACGCCAATGATCCCAGATGATGACCAGCAGTGCGATGTGCAGCGACGGCGCCTGGTTGAACGGCTTGTCGAAGCCGCCGAGCACCGCAAACATGAAGCCCGGCAGGCCGCTGGTTTCGGGTCTCACGAAGGTCGCCGTCAGCGGGAACAGGATGAAGCAGGCGACGGCGATGAGTTGCGCCGTGAGATAACGACCGGCGAGCCGGTCGACGCCGCGCTTCGTATCGTTCAACAGCAGCGACAGGCCGTAGAACAGGTTGATCGACCAATAGGGCACGATCGTCCAGGCGATGAACGGGATGCCGCGCTCCCATTCGAAGACGATGCTGCCGACATCGTCGCGCTGCGACGCTAGCCAGTTGGCGAAGCCATAGGTCGTGTAGAAGAACGGCGCCAGAAACGCCAACCACAGCGCCGCCCGCAGCGCGATTCCGGCGTACGGCTCGCGCTCAGAGGCAGAAAGGGCAGGGGCAACGGCAGGCGAGACCATGCTCAGACGCGCCGCGCGACCGAAACGGTGAAGATACCCCACTGGTCGATGCGCTGGTCGAGCTTCTCGAAACCGGCTGCCGTCACCAGTTGGTCCATCTCGCCTTGCGTGCGCCGGCGCATCACCCAAGCCTGGCCGCCGCGATGCGAAGTCAAGCTGCGCGCGATCATTTCGAGCTGCGGATGCCAGGGCTGGTTGGTGTAGAGAAGCAGACTGCCGGGCTGCATCGCTTTGGCCAGCCCGCCCAGCGAGCGGGTGATCATGGCGTTGTCGGAAAACAATTCGTAAAGCCCGGAGACGATGGCGAGGTCCGGGGCCGGATCGAGCCCGGCAAGCATCTCGGCATCGAAGGCGTCTGCTTGGTGGAACGAGACGCTGGTCGGCAGGTGCCGCTCGGCTATCAGCTTGCAGCCGAGCGAAACGTTGAGGTCGGAGAAGTCCTGCAGCCGCACGCTGGCCGGCGGCTCAGTGCATTTGGCGACCGCGTCGAGCACATAGCGGCCGTGGCCGGCAGCGATATCGACGATATGGACCGGCCGGCTGGCGCCCTTCAGCATCTGGGTGGCGCTGCCGATCAGCTCTTCCAAATGCAGCTTGCGCTGGCGGATGCCGCGCCAGCCGATGGCGTCGAGAAAGGTGCGGTCGATCATACGGCCGAGCGGACCGGTGCCCCGCGCCTCGTTCTCGTAGACATAGTCGAGCGTCGAGCCGGAATCGAAGCCGGTGGCGATCCCCGTCTTCATGCCCGACGACAGCCACGCGCCCATGCGGATCGAGGCGCGGCTCATTGCCCAATAGAGGCCTTTTGGTGACAGCAAAGCGAGCGGCGAGGCCAGCCGGTCGGCCTCGTCGCGTGTGTAGCCGGCGCGGTCGGCCGTGGTCAGGTCGACCGGCTTCTCCGGCGTCGCGAACTGTCTGTCGAGGAACGGCTTGATCAGGTCGAGGGCCTTGCGGCGGTCGCGTTCGCCGAGCGTGTCGTGGAAGAAACCCGGCAGCACATGCCGCTCCTTGGCCGGGCTGGCGAGATTGACGAAGAATTCGTGCTGCGGCCCATGCCGCACAACCCAGTCGCTGCCGGAGATCAGCAATTGCGTCGGCGCGGTGATGGCGCGGGCATCCGAGACGATGCGCGCGGCGTGGTCGTAGAGCTCGACCAGGATGTTGGAGGCGATCGGCCGCGTGATCAGCGGATCGGCCTCGAAGGAGGCGATGCGCTCGGGGTCATGCGTCAGGAACTTGGCCTTGACGTAGGAATTGACGAAGAAGCGGCCCTTGATCTTCTGCCACAGCGCAATGCCCTGCTTGGCGAAGGGCACGTAGAGCTTGACCGAGAAGGCCGGCGAAGCCAGCACCAAAGCGCGAATCTGCGGCGCATAATCATGCACCCAGGCGGCGGCGAGCACGGCGCCGAAGGATTGCGCGATCAGCGCGATGTCGCGCTGGCCGAACCCGTCTCTGCCGATCTCGCGCACGAAACAATCGATGTCGCGCACCAGTGCTGCAAAGGACGGCGCATAGCCGCGTTCGCCGGCCGAGCGGCCATTGCCGCGCGCGTCCCAGGCATAGAAGGCATGGTCGGGCATGTCGAGTTCGTCGACCAGATGCGCCATGCGGCCGCCATGCTCGTGGCCGCGGTGGAACAGCAGGATCGCGCCCTTGGCGGATTGCCCGATCGCCGGCCAATAGCGGTAGAAGATCTCGGTGCCGTCATGCGTGCGGAAGGTGCGCTCCTGTGCCACCCGCTGCTCACTTGCGGAAGCAGCGGCGATCGTCTGTTCGTGAAGCATGTTTTTCCCCTGGCGGACCCGACCGGAATTCAGTCGCCGCTCCCGTTAAGGCCGCTGCGTATCCGGTTGATGGCGGTCACCAGCGAGAGTGTAGCCATTGCCGGAAACACAAACGGCGTGATCGCTTCCACCCACAGGCCGCAGGCGACGAGGAAGGCGACGATGCCGAGCGCCAGCGCCCGATCGCTCTTGCCGAACGGCCCGGCATAATTGCGCCCTGTGCCCGCCGCGATGCCGAGCACGCCGGCAAATTCCACAAGCACCGCCGCGATGGCGAAAGCGATGACGCCCCAGGCAGGAAAGAGAGGGGCAAAGGCCAGGATCAGCGCGAGGTCCGAGACGACGTCGCAGAGTTCGTTGAGATACATGCCGAGCTTCGAGGCCTGACCATGCTCGCGCGCGAGCATGCCGTCGATGGCGTTGAGCGCCATGCGCGCAAACAGCACCACCGGCATCAGCAGGAAGATCGCGCGATGGCCGGCAAGGGCCGCGACCACAACGCCGGTGGCGACCGACAGGGCGGCGGCCAGCAGCGTTATCTGGTTGGCGGTTACGCTGGCCCCGGCCAGCCGGTCGGCAAGCGGCCGCAGCTTCGCCTGGAAGGCCGGTTTCAGCGCATAGAGCGTCGGCATGTGCGAACCCCCCGGCCGCGGTGCAACTAACGTCGGCGAGGATGGCCAATTGGCGTGCAAGACGCAAGGGCGGCGGGCGGTTGTACATGGTTACGACAGCGGCGCTGCCCGGAACCTTGCTATGCGCAGGCCCTACGGCTTCGGCGCGACCGCCACGTCTTCGAGGTTCCGTCGAAACCAAGGCATCAAGCGACCGATGTGCTGCAGGTCCGTTGTTACCGTTTCCGCGAAAACGGTAACAACTCCGCTTCAAGATGCGTGGACTCGGGGCGAAATCACCTGTCGCAGTCCGCTTTTCATTCCCGACGCAGCCCTCCCGATGCACCCCTCTGCGGCCCGCCGTCATGCCGGATCGAAACAGCTCCCGCCGTCTGGCCGCAGCGGGCACCTCAAACGATGACTTTACAAATATCTGTATATATGTGAAGTTATGCCCACCAAAGGGTCATCCATGACAGCCAATCGTTTCGCCACTCGCCTCAATTCCTTTGCCTCGCGGCCACAGGCCGAATGGCCTGATCTTGTCGGGAAGCCGTCCATGCTGCAGATGGCGACGCGTGCGGCGAAGGTTGCGGGGCTGACCGACCTCGACCTCAATTTTCCCGACCATGTCGGTGAAAAACCGGCAGAAATGGCGCGAAAACTCGGCGATGTTGGGCTTTCGATCAACGGTTTCGCCATGCGCTATTACTCCAATCCGGCCTTCAAGCTCGGCGCCTTCACCAATCCAGATCCTGCAGTTCGCCGCGAAGCCATCGACCTGACCAAGGCCGGCATCGACGCCGCGCGCGAAGCGGGCGCCAATCTGATGACGCTGTGGCTCGGGCAGGATGGCTTCGACTATGCCTTCCAGGCCGATTATGCGGCGCTGTGGCAATACGAAATCGATGGGATTCGTGAAGTTACGGCGCATGACCCCGATTGCCAGATCAGCCTGGAGTACAAGCCCAACGAGCCGCGCTCCTACAGCCTGATGCCCGACGCGGCGACGACATTGCTGGCGATCCGCGATGTCGGCCTGCCCAATCTCGGCGTGACGCTCGATTTCGCCCATGTGCTCTATGCCGACGAGCAGCCAGCCTTTGCCGCGGCACTCGTGGCGCGCCACAGCAAGCTGCTCGGCGTGCATCTCAACGACGGCTACGCTAAGCGTGACGACGGCCTGATGGTCGGCGCGGTGCATACGCTGCAGACGATCGAGCTGCTCAGGCAGATCCGTCGGGACGGCTATGCCGGCGCCATCTACTTCGACACGTTCCCCGACATGACCGGGCTCGATCCGGTCCACGAATGCGAAGTCAACATCGCGACCGTCAAGCGCATGCTGCGCGTCGTCGAGCGGTTGGAAAAGGACAACCGCCTGTCCACCGCCGTCGACCGTCAGGATGCGGTCGCGTCGCAGGCCATCACCCAGGAAGCCATGCTCGGGCCGGACAGCTGAGGCCGGCGCCATTTTTCAACAAGGGAGGAAAGACCATGAAATTTCTGCTTGCCACCGCCGCCGCTGGCCTGATGGCGTTGTCCATCGGCTCTGCCTTTTCCGCGGACCTCGCGCCGCTCAATTCCGACACTGAGAAGGACCGCATCGACTGGGCGCAGCTCGAGGCCAAGTTCGGCGCGTTTCCCAAGCTGCCCGACGGCACCAAGGCGGGTGCTGTCTCCAAGACGCTGACCAACGAATACTGGCGCTCGCTGGGTGAGGGCTACAAGTCGTTCGGCGACCGCGTCGGCGTGCCCGTCGTCTACCAGGCGGCGCAGAGCGAGGGCGACCAACTGGGCCAGCTCACCATCGCCGAAGGCCTGGTCACGCAAGGCTACAACGTGCTTCTCGTCTCGCCGCAGACCGACTCCAACCTGCAGCCGATCATGGAGCAGGCCAAGGCCGCCAACGTGCCGGTGGTCAACGTCAATGACGCGGTCATCCCGCAGGCCGAGCACTATGTCGGCAACGTCCAGCGCGACAATGGCGTGCGCGTCGCCAAATGGTTCATCAAGAACCGGCCGGATGGCGGCAAGGTCGCCATCGTCGAAGGCCAGGCCGGCGTCTACGCCGCCGTGCAGCGCACCGACGGCTTCAAGACCACGATCACCGAAGGCGGCAAGTTCGAAGTCGTTGCCAGCGTGCCCGGCAACTGGGACCGCCAGACCTCCTACGACGCAGCCACCAACATCCTGCAGCAGCACCCGGACCTGATCGGTTTCTATGCCAACAATGACGGCATGGCGCTGGGCATCGTTGAGGCGGTCAAGGCCGCCGGCCTGCAGGACAAGGTCGCCGTCTTCGGCACCGACGGCATCTCCGACGCCTACGCTTCGATCCGCGCCGGCGAGCTGACCGGTACCGTCGATAGTTTCCCGGTGCTGACCGGCGAAGTGGCGCTGGAATCGGCGCTGCGACTGGTGGCCGGGCAGAAGCTGCCGCGCGTCGTCGCCACGCCGCAGGCGCTGATCACCAAGGACAATGCCGACCGCTATTCCGGCGCCGGCGACGCCGTGCGCAAGGCACTGCTCGAGGACGCTGCGGCGGGCAATTAAGGCACAAGGGCAGGTGCCGGCCAGAGCCTCGTTGCTCTGGATGCCGGCACCTTGCTTGGAGAAACCGAAGCAATGTCCGTGATCACCCGGCTGAAATTCGAAGGCATTTCCAAGGAGTTTCCGGCTGTGCGGGCGCTCTGTGATGTGTCCTTTTCGGTCGGTGCCGGCGAAATCCATGGCCTGCTCGGTGAAAACGGCGCCGGCAAATCGACACTGCTGCGCATCCTGTCGGGCGTCTACAGGCCGACGGCGGGCAGCGTGCTCATCGACGGTCGGCCGGTGACGCTGAACAACCCAGTTGCCGCGCGCGCCGCGGGCGTAGCCATGATCCATCAGGAATTGCAGCAGGTGCCGCATCTCAGCGTCGCCCAGAACATGTTCCTCGGCCATCCGCTGACGCGCGGCGGCATCTTTGTCGCCCGGCGCGAACAGGAGCGTCGCGCTGCGGAAGCCCTTGCCGCCATCGACCCAACTATCGATCCGGCAGCCCCGCTCGGCAGCCTGAAGGTCGCGCAGCGGCAGATAGTCGAGATCGCCCGGGCGCTGCTCGATCGTGCCAGGATCGTGGCGATGGACGAGCCGACATCGAGCCTGACGCCGAGCGAGTTCTCGCGGCTGGCCGAAGTCATTGCCGGCCTGGCCCGCGACGGTGTCGCGGTCGTCTATGTCTCGCACAAATTGGACGAGGTGTTCGGCATCTGCCAACGCGCCACCATCATGCGCGACGGCGTCGTGGTCGATTGCGTCAATCTCGCGCAGGTGTCGGAAAAGGCGGTCGTTTCGATGATGGTCGGCCGCGAGCTTGCCCAGGAACAGCACCGCTCGCACGCCTCCAGCGAGGTCACGCTGAGCGTGCGCGGACTCGCCTCGGCAATCAAGGTCCGTGACGTCTCGTTCGACCTTCATCGCGGCGAGGTGCTGGGCGTTGCCGGCCTGGTCGGCTCGGGCCGTACCGAACTGCTACGGCTGCTGGCCGGCGCCGACCGCGCCTCGTCAGGCGCAATCGAGATCGACGGCAAGGCGATAAAACTTTCCAGTCCGCGCGACGCCATCGCCGCCGGTATCGGCCTGGTGCCGGAGGAGCGCAAGCGCGAAGGTATCGTCCCGTTGCGGTCGATCTCCAGCAATATGGCGCTGGCGTCGATGGGCGTGTTCGCACCGCGCGGCGTCATCGATCACGCCAGGCTGAAACGGGTCGCGGCCGAGAAGATGAAGCGGGTCAATCTCAGGCCGTTCCTGCTCGACCGGCCGATCCGGCTGTTCAGCGGCGGCAACCAGCAGAAGGCGATCATCGGCCGCTGGCTGGCGGCGGGAACGCGCATTCTGCTGTTCGACGAGCCGACGCGCGGCATCGATGTCGGCGCCAAGGCGGAGATCTATCGTTTGATCGAGGAGCTCGCCGCCGAGGGCCATTCGGTAATCGTCGTGTCCTCCGAGCTTCCCGAGGTGATCCGGCTCGCCGACCGCGTGCTGGTCATGCGCGACGGCACGGTCGCCGCCGAACTCGGCCGGGCCGATCTCAGCGAACAGGCGATCGCGGCGCACGCCATACCGCAAACGGAAGCGAAGGCCGGCACGGCGCGCCACGCCGGCGTATAACAGACAGGACCAGCGGATGACTGATGTAACGGAACACACAGCAGCGCGGCCAAAGGCGGATTTCCTGCACCGGTTTTCCGTGCGCGACGCCGGCACGCTGATCGGCCTGGTCGTGATCCTCGCTGTTTTCGGCGCGCTGGTCCCCGGCTTCTTTGCTGAGCGCAATTTGATCAACATCCTGCAGCAGTCGAGCATCAATGCCTGCCTGGCATTGGGCATGACGCTGGTGATCATCTCGGGCGGCATCGATCTGTCCGTCGGGCCGACGGCGGCACTTTCGGCCGTCATCTCGGCCTCGATGCTGGTTGCCGGCGTGCCGTTTCCGCTGGCCATCGCCGCCGGCTTCGCTATCGGCCTCGTCTGCGGCCTGCTCAACGGCGTGCTGGTCGCCTATGTCGGGCTGCAGCCCTTCATCGTAACGCTGGGAACGCTGAGCACCTACCGGGCGCTGGCGCTGATCTATACCGGCGGCAATCCGGTGCTCGGCCTGCCTGCCGGCTTCCGCGCCATCTTCAACGGCTCGCTGTTCGGGCTGCCATTGGCGGTCGTCATCGTGGCCGTGGTCGCGCTGGTCGCCTGGATCACCCTTAAGAAGACGCCTTTCGGCGAGTATCTGCTCGCCGTCGGCGGCAATGAGGAGGCGGCCTACATAGCCGGCGTGCCGATCGCCCGCACCAAGATCGCCGCCTACATGATCTCGGGCCTGCTGGCGGCCCTTGCCGCGCAGATCCTGATCGGCCGGCTGGGTGCTGCCGAACCCATCCTCGGCAATCTCTGGGAGCTCGACGCGATTGCTGCGGCCGCCATCGGCGGCGCCTCGCTGATGGGCGGCAAGGGCAGCGTGGTCGGCACCATTCTGGGCGCCGTCATCCTCGGCACCATGCGCAACGGCCTGACGCTGATGAATGTCCAGTCCTTCTATCAGCTCCTGGCAACTGGCCTTATAATCCTCGCCGCGATGCTTATCGATCGCGTGACGAGGGGACGTGGATGACTTTGACCAGCCTGGATCTGAAAGCAGTAGGACCGCGGATCCGCATGATGATGCCGCATCTGACGCCGCTCGAGGCCAAGGTGGTGGAAACCGTCTTCGGGAGGCGCGGCTTCGACGAGACCATTCCGCTCAAGCAGATCGCCGAAGAAGCCGGCGTGTCGGAGGCGATGGTCGTCAAGATCGCCAAGAAGCTGGGCTTTTCCGGCTATCGCGACTTTCGCACCGCCGTCTATGAGTACAGCCGCCTGCCGACCGCCGAAATGCATCAAGAGCTGTCGGTCGACGACAGTTCGGCCGAGATCGTGCAGAAGGTGTTTCGCACCTCGATCCAGGCGCTTGAGGAGACGCTGGCCATCCTCGACATGGACGATTTCGACCGCGCCGCCGATCTTCTCTACCGTGCCAAGAACCGTGATTTCTATGGCGTCGGCGGCTCGGCGCAGATCGCGCGCGACGTCTCGCACAAATTCCTGCGCATCGGCATCCGCGCATCCGTCTACGACGATTCGCACATAATGCTGATGTCGGCCTCGCTGCTCGGCGCCGACGATATCGCCGTCGGCTTCTCACATTCCGGCAACACCAGCGCCGTCATCGATGCCATCCATCTCGCCCGCAAGAGCGGCGCGCGGACGCTGGCGATCACCAATTACGACAACTCGCCGCTGGCTGATATCGCTGACATCGTGCTGTGCTCGACGGCGCAGGGCTCGCCATTGATGGGCGAGAACGCGGCGGCACGCATCGCCCAGCTCAACATTCTCGACGCGCTGTTCGTGGCGGTGGCGCAGCGCGATTACCAGGCGGCGGAGCGCAATCTCGGCCGCACCATGTCGGCGGTGACGTCGAAACGTCGGGACAGGGGAACATGACGGCTTCCTCGCCGCTGGTGACCGTGTTCGGCAGCCTGCATTACGACATCATGGTCGAAGCGCCTGACCGCCCGCGCAAGGGCGAAACCGTCACCGGCCATGCCTGGCAGCCGAAATGCGGCGGCAAGGGCGGCAATCAGGCGGTGTCGGTGGCGCGGACCGGCGTGCGCTCGGCTATGATCGGGGCGGTTGGCGACGACGATTTCGGCCGCGCGCTTCTCGACAATCTCGACCGCTGCGGCGTCGACGGCCGCTTCGTGAGGGTTGCGCCTGGCGCCGGCTCGGGCATGAGCGTGGCGATCTTTGATGACGGCGGCGACTATGGCGCGGTGATCGTCTCAGGCAGCAATCTCACCTTGAGCGAGAAGGACATCGCGACCGCCTCCGAGATGATTGCGCAAACGGCGGTGCTGCTGCTGCAGAACGAGGTCCCGGAAGCCGCCAACATTGCCGCAGCGCGGGCGATGAAGGCGCATGGCGGCCGCGTCGTCCTCAATGCGGCACCCGCCAGAAAACTGTCCGGCGAACTCATCGCACTCACCGACATCATCATCGTCAACGCCATCGAGGCGGAATTCCTGGCCGGCGTTCCGGTCGTCGACACGCTGGACGGCGCGGCCAAGGCGGCACGCATGCTGGTCGATTTCTACCCGGCCGCGATCGTCACCGCCGGCGGGGAGGGCGTTGCCTATTGCGACCGCGACGGCCAGGCGTTCGCGATGGCGGCCCTTCCGGTGAAGGTCGTCAGCACCCATGGCGCCGGCGACGAGTTCGTCGGTGCGTTCGCGGCAGGCCTTGCCCGCGGGCATCAGGTCGAGGCCGCTATTGCTGCCGCCAACGCCGCCGCGGCCCTGCTGGTCGCCACGCCGGAACGGGAGCGCGAGGCGATCTGAGACGAGGACGCTGAGAAGGGGGCGCGCGCCTCCAGCCCGTCTCAGCTATAGGGCGACCAGCACTGCTGGCGAGGGCCGTCCATCCGGTCGAACAGCTGCACCCGTGCCGACTGGATCTCGCCGAACTGCAGCATCCGGTCCCGGTTGATGTCGATGCGCTGGAAGAGCTCCCGTGCTCCGTCAGCTGCCGAGGCGCCACTTGCGGCAAGCAACAGGCCCGCGCAGATCATGGCGATCTTGTTCATGCTGGTCTCCACTCTGATCGGACCGGCCGCCGCGGCCCGCCCTTGCAGAGCTTTTCTACGCAGCGCCCTGTCTCATCCTACGCGGCACGCGGCGTTTTTTCCGCACGGGCGCGGGGGGCTCTTTGGGGATAGTGCCTTTGTTACACCGTCGAATTGACGCGCGACATACGGCACCAAGGCCCAGGGCGGTGCGTCGAGCGGGTACACGCCAGATTCGTGACCATAATCGGCTATGGAGGGCCATTTAATTGGAGGACGCGGGGCAGGGGTTCGCGGCCCATAATTGGAGGATGCGGACAGGGTTCGCGGCCCAGGGTTGTTCGCGCCTGGTCACATGACGACTGGGCGGCCGGCCGCAAACACACCTGTACTTTAGTGGAACCTAATTTAAATGACGCTATTATCATGCATGGAAAAACGCGAGGTCCAGACTGTTACTGAATACCGAGTAGCTGGAGATCAGCTGGCCGATGATCCAGTGATCGCTCTCGATATCGCGGAACGGATATTGCAGGCAGCCGAGCACGACCGGATTGTCTATGTCGTCGCGACAGCAGGGCCACCCCAAGCCGACCTTATCGAGAAAACAGAGCCTCAACAGATCAGGACCACCACCACTTTTTTCCGCGACTTTGAAGTTTTGTTGCTCATTCTTTATGCGGCCTATGCGCTCGTCGTGCTGGGTGTCACCGCTTTCGTGGTGATGGAATTGGGCCCTGTTCTGTAGGCGTGCTTCAGCAGTTCGACAATTGAAACGAAAGCCCGCCACCCTTTCGGATGACGGGCTCCGTTGCCTGGATGCCAGGAACGCCACGGTAGCGACTTCTGCTACTAATGCTCCCGTAGATATTCAATATGCGGCCTCCACCCGTCTGGCGCATCGGCTGAACAAATGGAGCCCGCGCCTCTGGCGGAGAGCGCGGGCCCGATCGGGTTGCAGCCCGATCCGCAACGGGAACCCGGAGGTTCCGCTGCTCAGGAACAATCATTAGAACTTTCTAATGTTCCTGCATAGTCCGAATGAATGATGTAACCGCCCTCGTAAACGAACACCTTGGCAGGCGATTCTTTTGCCTGAAGCAGTCATGTTTGCTCCCTCTCCGCCGGGCCTCAAGCAAAATTCTAAGACAAACGTTCGTGTTGGTGGAAGGGGATGCGCTTTCTAGGAGAAAGCCGTGAGCAGACAGCAGCGCACCGTCTTTTTGGTCGCGGTCTTTGCGTCTGTCCTTGGCTTTGTGCTGTTGGTCCTGATCCTGGAAATAGTGAGTCTGCTTGAATAGGCTGCATACTCATAAATGATATGCAGCCTAGTACTTGAATTCGAGCGAGACGAATCGCCGTGCGATCAACCAACCCTTGCTCAAGAAAGTCCAAAGTTGCGTCGTATTGTTCCCGCTCATTCGCCAGCGCGTCGCCTTGGAAGAGCTCGCGCGGGGCCATGCCGCTGATCCCAACGCGCATCGCCGCTTTGCTGTCGCCCTGTGTGCCACCGACGCGGTGATCACCAATGTCGATTTCAGTCGAACGAAGTAGGAGATTATTTAGTGTCGCTCGAACTCATCAACCCCGATGATCTGCCAATTCCAGAGATGTACACGCAGGTTGTCGTGGCGACGGGATCCAAGCTGGTATTCGTCTCAGGTCAGCAGCCCGAAGACATACACGGCAAGCTCGTTGGGCATGGTGATTTTGCGGCGCAAGCGCGCTTGGCATTCGGCAATCTCGGCCGGGCGCTCAGTGCGGCAGGTGCACGGCCTGAGCAAGTTTGCAAGATCACAATCTACATTGTCGATTATCGGCGCGATGAACACGTTCCGATCATAGAAGAAGCGCAGATTTCGCTGTTTGGAGATCACAAACCAGCGAATGTGGTGGTTGGGGTAGCGATAATGTCCCCAGGCTACCTCATAGAGATCGACGCGATAGCGGTCATTTGACGAGGCCATCAGAAGCTAGCGCTGCTACAATGCCATTTTTTTCTCCGTCAATTTTTCGCCGGCAAGCGTAGGGGCAGGGTCCTTCCTGCGTATCGGTCAGCAGTCGCCGCTTGCGACCAATGACAGCAAAAGGACCATCACCATGCAACGTTCAGCACTCATTGCGGCCCTGCTTCCGGGGGCTCGCACCGCTTTCCGCGTACGGCCAGGGAGAGGACATGCCGGGCAAGCGCATGCTGCAACGGGTCGACACCAATGGTGACGGCGCGATTTCAAAGGACGAGATGCTTGCGGCGCGCGAGCGCATGTTCACGAAGCTCGATCGCAATGACGACGGCGTCATCGACGAGAAGGAGATCGAAGGCGCCCGCGATGCCATCATGGACCGCCGACGCCGCGCAAGCTGCGCATGGCGCGGGCCAATCTGGCGGCGGCGCAGCAGGCTTCTCCATTCGATGAAGCGGCGGTGAAGGACGCGGTGGCGGCAGTGCGCACCGCCACGACAAACCTTCAGGCGACGATGCAGGACTATCTGTTGACCGCGCTGAAGAACGTCAACGCGAAACCCGCCGCAGGAAGTTGATGCTGGCAGGCCTCCCAAGGTGTCCGGCGGCTGGCGGACGGCTGGATGCAGGCAGGAACTGGTATGTGGCGAGCGACTGAGCGCAGCCGGGCGCTTGCGCGTCCGGCTGCCGATGTCGTCAGTGCTTGCTCTTGCCGGGGCTGGCGGCGCTGCCGCTGATGGCGATGCGCTTTGCCTTCGTCTGTGCGCGCTCCGTCTTGGGTAGCGTCACGCTGAGCACGCCGTTATGGAAGGCGGCGTTCACCTTGTCCTCCTCGACCTCGTAGCCGAGCGGGATGCGGCGCTCGAAGCGGCCGTAGAACCGCTCGGAGAAGTGCCTGTTCTTGTCCTCGGTCTCGGAGCGCTTCTCGCCGCGCAGCGTCAGCACGCCGTCGTCGAGCATCACTTCGATGTCCTTCTCTTCCATGCCGGGGATTTCCGCGGTCACGCGGATCTCCTTCTCGCTGTCGGAGATTTCGACGCTCGGCCAATTGGCGCGCGGCGACGAAAATCCGCTGAGCATCGGCATGCGCGTTTCGAAACCGCGGAAGGCGTCATCGATCAGGCGGTTCATCTCGCGATGCAACGCCATGAACGGGTCCCGGTCCTCGTCACGATACAAGCTGGGAACCGGACTGTTTTCCCGGCCCCAAGGGATGAGATCACGAATAGCCATTGATGTTCTCCTTTCTCGACTGTTGTGCCAAAAGGCGAACGCCAGAGATCGCCTTCGCTCAGGCGGCCTGCTTCGGCTTCTCGACCTGCCCGGCCTTCGGCGCGCCGTCTTGCTTGGCGATCGTGATGCGACGCGGCTTCATCTCCTCGGGCACTTCGCGCACGAGGTCGATTGTCAGCAGGCCGTTGTTGAGCGAGGCGCCGGTGACCGTCATGTGATCGGCAAGCTCGAAGCGCCGTGTGAACGGTCGCACCGGAAGGCCGCGATGGAGATATTCCACCGTGCCCTGTTCCTTGCGCTCGCCCGAGACGATGAGAAGGTTCGGCTCGTGGGTGATGTCGAGATCGTCTTCGGAAAAGCCGGCGACGGCGATCTTCACGCGATAGGTGTTCTCGTCGCTTCGCTCGATGTCGTAAGGCGGCCAGCTGTCAACTGCCTGAGGCGCGTTTTCCAGTAGGTTGAAGACGCGGTCGAAACCGATGCTCGACCGATAGAGCGGGGAAAAGTCGAATGCGGTTCTCATAGCTACATCCTCCATAGAGCAACATAGGTACGAGGGACGCCAAAGAGCTTGGCGCTCCCTGGGTTCTGCCGGTCCCGTTTGGCAACCGGCAACTCCGATTTGGTTATTGTCAGCCTGAAATCAAGACCCAGATTCTGTCCCGCTGCCAGATTTTTTGTTGCCAGATTGTAGCTGGTATGCCGGATTCAACCGTCATTTGAGGGTCGCGCCGGCACGCCGCATGGAGGATATCATGACCATGACACGCGACGACATCATTTCGGTGCTGGGCCCGGTGGACGACGCCGTTATCGCCGACATCGCCTCGACCGGCGCGACGATCGAAGAGTTGCGCGAGGCCTTTGCCTGGGTTGGCGCCGATGAGGCGCTGGTCAACGAGGGCCGCCCCCTGCCGTCGGCAAGGGTGGCGGCGCTGATTGGGCTTCTCGAACCGCCGGACGACGACATATAGCCGGCCGTTGCGCCGGGACAGGGGGCAGGGGTTTGGGGCAAGCAGGGCTGGAGACGGGGAGGTCTTGAAGCGCGCAGGCAGACGAACCATCTCGTCCATCGGCGCCGATCGGGCCGCGTTCCTGGTTATCGAGGATGTTACTTGCTCTAAAAAAGGAGGAAGTGATGAACGACGTCCCATTTTCCGAGCCGATCACGCTCAAGCTCCAATCCATCGGAGAGCGCAAGGTCGCCAGCAGCTGGGAAGCCATCGAATGCATGCAGCAGTGGCCGGACCGGGCGCGCGGCCGGAGCTGGCGCGCAGCCTATCGCGCCTGCCGCGACGCGCTCGACGGCTGGCGCACCGCCCGCGAGGCTCGCACGGCGTTCGTCAAAGCGGCTCGCACGGCCGGACTGCTTGTCACAGGACGTAAATCCACCTGAACATCAATCCATCTGAACTATTCGGTCGCTACGCGGGACGATGCGCGACGCCACCCAGTGCGGAAGCGCTGTGTTGCAAAAGCGGCGCCTTTCACGAAAGGCGCCGCCTCATGCTGTGTCATTGCAGGGTGATGACGCCGTCCACCGCTCGCCACTCGGAGGACTGGATCAGGCGGTGATGGGCGACGCGCACGGAATGCAGCGGGCCTTCGATCTCACGTTCCCAATATTCGAGGAAATGCTTCAGCGTCGGGAAATCCGGGGCGATGTCGTATTCCTGCCAGACGAAGAGCTGCAGCAGGTCCCGATAGTCGGGAAGGCGATAATGGATCTCTGCCGTCGTCAGGCCGAAACCCTTCATCTGGAGCTGGAACTCGTTGCTGACCATGCACGTCTCCTTTCTGTGGTACAATTAGGCGCCGACGCGGTGGGGGCCGCTGTGGTGGCTTCGGCCGGCCCCGGCGCCTTGCGATGGACCTGCGCCATCAAGTGCCTGCAGCGCGTCCATGATCTCTTCAAAGACGATTGTAGCTTTGGCGCCGGGCGGCTTGCGCAGCGCCGGCACGGATACCACCGCGCAGGCATCGGGGCCGATGACGACAGGGATCGCGCGCTTTTCAACGACGTCCAGCGTCTCGCCGGCAAGCACGTCCTGCGCACAATCGGAATGCCGCGCCGGATCGAGCAGCCGGCTGAGGTCGGAATGTTCCGGTGCAATCGAAATCATTGGGACATCGCGTTCCGTCGCCATCCTCCGCATCCAAAAACGCCTCCGCTTCCTCATCGGTTCCGGCGAGGCCGGGATCGACGACGATGTCGGCAGGTTGCGCCGCGATTTCAAGCTGCATCCGCCGTTTCGAACCCTTGGAATAGCGCGAGTATTGCCGGTTGTTGGCACTCGACCACGGCGAGTGCTAAAATTTTTCCGACATCCTCTTGAAAGCCTGAATCGGCAGACTAACTCGATAGGCGCGCGATGCCTGAGCAGGGGTCGCGCACCGTCGCATCGGCCGTTGTACCGGCCGGCTGCGAAGGGAGGTCCAAGAAAACCTGTTTGTCCTATGAGGAGAACGACATGGCGTTCCGTCCATTGCATGACCGAATCCTGGTCCGCCGCATCGAGGTCGACGAGAAGACCGCGGGCGGCATCATCATTCCTGACACCGCCAAGGAGAAGCCGCAGGAAGGCGAGGTCATCGCCGCTGGCCCCGGCGCGCGCGACGATAGCGGGCAGTTGCAGCCGCTCGACGTCAAGGTCGGCGACCGCATCCTGTTCGGCAAATGGTCGGGCACCGAGATCAAGCTCAACGGCGAGGATCTGCTCATCATGAAGGAGAGCGATGTGTTGGGCGTGATTGATTTGACCGACGAGATAAAGAAGGCCGCCTGAACGGGGCCGCAACAACCCAGTCAACGTAAGCTGCCTATTGAAGGAGTGATCCAATGGCTGCCAAGGATGTGAAATTCCATACCGAAGCTCGCGAGAAGATGTTGCGCGGCGTCGATACCCTCGCCAATGCGGTGAAAGTGACGCTCGGTCCCAAGGGCCGCAACGTCGTCATCGACAAGTCGTTCGGCGCCCCGCGCATCACCAAGGATGGCGTGACCGTGGCGAAGGAGATCGAGCTCGAGGACAAGTTCGAGAATATGGGCGCACAGATGGTGCGCGAGGTGGCGTCGAAGACCAGCGACGTCGCCGGCGACGGCACCACGACGGCGACAGTGCTCGCCCAAGCGATTGTCAAGGAAGGGGCGAAGGCGGTGGCGTCGGGCATGAACCCGATGGACCTGAAGCGCGGTATCGATAAGGCGGTCGAAGCCGTTGTCGCCGAACTCAAGGCCAATGCCCGCAAGGTTACCAGGAACGACGAAATCGCCCAGGTCGGCACCATCTCGGCCAATGGCGACGCCGAGATCGGGCGCTTTCTTGCCGAGGCGATGGAAAAGGTCGGCAATGAGGGCGTCATCACCGTCGAGGAGGCCAAGACCGCCGAGACCGAGCTTGAAGTGGTCGAGGGCATGCAGTTCGACCGCGGCTATCTCAGCCCGTATTTCATCACCAACCAGGACAAGATGCGCGTCGAACTCGACGAGCCTTATGTGCTGATCCACGAGAAGAAGCTGTCCAATCTGCAGGCGCTGCTTCCCGTTTTGGAAGCGGTCGTGCAGTCGTCCAAGCCGCTGCTGATCATCGCCGAAGACGTCGAGGGCGAGGCGCTGGCGACGCTGGTCGTCAACAAGCTGCGCGGCGGCCTGAAGGTTGCAGCCGTCAAGGCGCCGGGCTTCGGCGATCGCCGCAAGGCCATGCTGGAAGACATCGCCATCCTGACCGGCGGTACAGCAATCAGCGAGGATCTCGGCATCAAGCTCGAAAACGTCACGCTGGAGATGCTCGGCCGCGCCAAGAAGGTGGTCATCGAGAAGGAGAACACCACTATCGTTGACGGCGCCGGCCGCAAGGACGAGATCCAGGGCCGCATCACCCAGATCAAGGCGCAGATCGAGGAGACCACCTCCGACTATGACCGCGAGAAGCTGCAGGAGCGGCTTGCCAAGCTGGCCGGCGGCGTCGCCGTCATCCGCGTTGGTGGCTCGACCGAAGTCGAGGTCAAGGAGCGCAAGGATCGCGTCGACGACGCCATGCACGCCACCCGCGCCGCGGTCGAGGAAGGCATACTGCCCGGCGGCGGCGTGGCGTTGCTCAGGGCGGCGAAGGCACTCGATAACGTCGCGGTTGACAATCCCGACCAGAAGACCGGCGTCGAGATCGTGCGCCGGGCCATCGAGCAGCCGGTACGCCAGATCGCCGAGAATGCCGGCGCGGAAGGCTCGATCATCGTTGGCAAGCTGCGTGAGAAGACCGAATTCGGCTATGGCTGGAACGCCCAGACCAACGAGTTCGGCGACCTCTTCAAGCAGGGCGTGATTGACCCGGTCAAGGTGGTGCGAGCCGCTCTCCAGGACGCCGCGTCGGTGGCTGGTCTGCTGGTGACCACCGAGGCGATGGTGGCCGAGAAGCCGAAGAAGGAATCGGCCGCTCCGGCGATGCCCGCCGGAGCCGGCATGGACTTCTGACGCCAGGCTCCCGAGGACAAACGGCCGTGCCCGCCTTTGCGTCGGCGGGCACGGCCTTGCCCGGACAATATGCAGGTGTTGCCATGGATATGATGGACAGTTTTGGAAAGATCGCGGCGCCCACTCGTTCGAAGGACCGATTTCAACTATGAAACCGATTGCAGGGCGGCGTTGGCGCCGCTGGTCGACGGCTTGCTGGACATGGCAGAGTCGGCCGGCTGGGACCGCCGCAAAGCGGCTTACACGCTGATGTTCCTGTCTGCTCAACGGGTGGGGGCCGGCAAGGAGGAGCGTAAATGATTGCGGCGCGGATGCGCGAATGCCTGCGCCTGCTGAGGTGGTCGGAAACCGACTTCGCCGAAGAGGCGGGCTATCCGGTCGCCAAAGCAAAGGCCTGGCTCTACGGGCGTGAACATCCGCCCCTCGTGGTGATGGCCTGGCTGGAGACACTGGCCAAGGTGCATCGGTTGCTGCCGCGGCCGAGCATGTCGCCGCAGCCGGCCGCGTTGCATTCGCCGATCAGCGCGGTCATCCCGCAGGCCGCTCTTGAAGATCTGAGCGGCCGGACAGTTGAGCCCCGAAAGGATCCAGTTGAGCTTCGAAAGGAGAGTGTCATGAATCGTGCTTCTTTTGAAAAGCCGGTTACCATCCTCACTGGCCTGGGTATGCCGACGAAGATAGAAAGCGCGGCTGAGGCCTATGCGCTGCTTGCCGACTGGCCGCGGGCGAGCCGGACGGCCGCGCATGACATCGCCGCCAAGGCGTGCCGGGCCGCTATGGACGGAGAGATCGATGCCGAGACGGCGCGGGCGACATTCGTCGCGTTTGCCCGCCGCAACGATCTTCTCGCGCCGCAGACGAGCTCTACGGTTGCGGGTGGAACGGTCGCCGATTGGGCGACGCATTCGCAGCGTGTGAACGCACCGGCGTGAACGCGCCTTTTCCTTCTCCCCTTGTGGGAGAAGGTGGCCGAGCGAAGCTCGGTCGGATGAGGGGTGCTGGACGGAATGAGACGTTGAGTTTCTTCCAAAACCCCTCAACCGTCTCGGCGCTTCGCGCCGATCCACCTTCTCCCACAAGGGGAGAAGGCAAGATCGCGATGCGCCGCGTCCTCAACCATCACCGCCTCACCCGCGATTTCAGCCACCGGTCGAAGGCCACGGCGAGGATCAGGATCAGGCCGATGACGATGCTTTGCGTGTAGGACGAGACGTTGTTGAACTGCAGCCCGTTCTGCAGCACGCCGATCAGTGCCGCACCCACCACCGTGCCGCCGACCGAGCCAATACCGCCGAACAGCGAGGTCCCGCCGATGACGACCGCCGAGATCACCGTCAGTTCGTAGCCGATGCCGGCGACGGCTTCCGAGGAATTGAGCCTGGCCGACAGCACGAAGGCGGCAAGGCCGGCGAAGAAGCCGACGATGACGTAGACCGAGATCAGGATGCGGTCGACGCGCAGGCCCGACAGCCGCGCCGCCTCGGCATTGCCGCCGACGGCGTAGACCGCGCGACCGTAGCGCGTGTAGCGCAGCACGATATGGCAAAGGATCGCCGCAGCCGCGAAGATGATCGCCGGCACCGGGACCGGGCCGATCAGGCCGGTGCCGAACCAGCGCATCGAGGCATCGAAGCCCGAGATCGGGCCACCATTGGAGATCGTCAGCGTCAGGCCGCGAAAGACGGTGAGGCCGCCGAGCGTGACGACGAAGGGCGGTACCTTCAGTCTGGTGATGGCAAAGCCCTGGACGCCGCCGGCCATGGCCCCGACGACGACGGCAGCCAGAAGCGCTGCGAACCAGCCATAACCTTGTGTGCCGGACGTCGACAGCGACAGCGTGTTGGCGGTGCCGCCCTTGGCCACTACCGCCGCGACCATACCGCAGAAGGCCAGCAGCGAACCGACCGAAAGGTCGATGCCGGCAGTGAGGATGACGAAGGTCATGCCGAGCGCGATCAGCCCGGTGATCGAGATCTGCCGCATGATGTTGAAGATGTTGATGGGGTCGATGAAGCTCGGCTTCAGCACGGTGAAGACGACGATCAGCAGCGCCAGGAACATCAGCGGGCCGAAGCTCATCAGCAGGCGCGCGACATTGATGCCGCCGCGCTGGCTCGGTTCGGTCGTGCTGGTCATTGCGTCGCTTCCTGCGTTTGATCGAGCGCCATCAGTTCCATCAGTTTTTCCTCTGTCGACTCGATGCCTGGCATCTCGCCGGTGATGCGGCCGCGCCGCATGGTGACGATCCTGTCCGACACCGCAAGCACTTCGGGCAATTCCGAAGAGATCATCATGATGGCGATGCCGCGCGCCGCGAGCTGCACCAGGATCTGGTGCACCTCGGCCTTGGCGCCGACATCGACGCCGCGTGTTGGTTCATCCACGATCAGCACCTTGGGGTCGCGCGCCAACCAGCGGGCGAGGATGACCTTCTGCTGGTTGCCGCCGGACAGCCCCTCTATGGGCTGCTCGGGCGAGGCCATGCGGATCGACAGCGTCTTCCTGTAGCTCGCCAGCGCTTCGCGTTCGCGGCGCTCGGCCATGAAACCCGCGGCGTTGGAGTAGTGGCCGAGAGCGGCGATGGAAAAGTTGGTCAGGATGCCAAGTGCGGCGAAGATCGCCTGATGCTTGCGGTCTTCCGGCACCAGGCCGATGCCGAGGGCGATGGCATCGGCGGGTGTTTCAGGCGCGATCGTCTTCCCATCGAGCGTGATGGTGCCGGCGGCAATGCGGTCGGCGCCGAAGATGGCACGGGCGAGCTCGGTGCGGCCGGAGCCGACAAGGCCGGCGACACCGAGGATCTCGCCCGCCTTGAGGTCGAGATCGACGCCTTCGAGCACGATGGCGTGCGGCGCCTGCGGATCGCGCACCGTGCGCAGGCCGCGCACGGAAAGCCTGACGTCGCCAGCGACATCGCGCAGCGTCGGTCTGGCATAAAGCTCGGACGCGGCGCGGCCGACCATCTTCTCGATGATTTTCGGCAGCTTGATCGGCCCGCCATCGCGGTCGAGATGGCCGGCCAACCTGCCGTCGCGCAGCACCGTCATGCGGTCGCAGATGGCAGAGGCCTCTTCCAGCCTGTGGGTGACGAACATGATGGCGACGCCGTCCTTGCGCAGCCGGTCCATGATCGACATCAGCTTCTGCACTTCGGTTTCGGTCAGCGCCGAGGTCGGCTCGTCCATGATGATGAGACGGCTCTTCAGCGACAGCGCGCGGGCGATTTCGACCAGCTGCTGCTCGGCCACCGATAGCGCCGACACCGGCGTCGCCGGGTCGAGGTCCAGGCCGACGCGGGCGATGATCGCGCGGGAGTCTTCCTCCATCTTCCGCCAGCTGACCAGGCCGAAGCGCCCGAGCGGCGCGCGGCCGATGAAAATGTTCTCCGCCACGGTGAGCGTCGGGATCAGGCTCAGTTCCTGATAGATGGTGACGATGCCGAGGCGCTTGGCATCCTGCGGGTTGTGCGGATTGAATTCGACGCCGTCGAAGATGATGCGGCCGCTGGACGGCGGCATCACGCCCGACAGGATCTTGAGCAGCGTCGACTTGCCGGCGCCGTTCTCGCCGAGCAGGCCGAGGATTTCGCCGGGCCGAACCTCGAGCGAGACATCGCTGAGTGCGGTCACGCCGGCAAAGCGCTTGGTCACGCCCTCGACGACGAGGAGTGGGGGCGATGGCGACGGCGCTGCGGCTTCTGCTGGAGACAAAAAATCCTCCCTGAAGGATGAATCGTTCCGATCGTTGCAAAAGGTTGGCGGGACAGAGGGGGCTGTCCCGCCGGCCTTGCCAATCGGCCTACTTCGTCTCGCCGAGCCTTTCCGCCTTGTCGAGATTGTCCTTGCCGATGACGATCGGCGTCAGCAGTACGAGCTTTTCCTTCGGCTCGGTCTTGTCCCTGGCATAGGCGACGGCGATCTGCACCGCGGTGCGCGACTGCTCGCCGGGGAACTGTTCGACGGTGCCGGCCAGCTTGCCGTCGCGCACGGCGACCAGCGCTTCCGGAAGCGCATCGAAGCCGTAAATTTTGACGTCGGTGAAGTTGCGCGCTGCGCAGGCTTCAACCGCGCCAAGCGCCATGTCGTCATTGGCGCAGATGATCGCATCGGGTTTGCCGTTGGCGGCAAGGCCGGCCTCGGTGACGGAGAGTGCCTCGGCGCGGGCGAAGTTGGCGGTCTGCTCGAAGACGATCTGGTACTTGTCCTTCAGCGGATCGAGAACGTTGTGCACGCCCTTGTTGCGGTCGATCGCCGGGCCGGCGCCGGGCTGACCCTGCAGATGGAAGATTTTGGCGCCGTTCGGGAACGCCGCCACCATGGCCTGCGCCTCGGCCTCGCCGCCCTTGACATTGTCGGCGCCGACATGGGCGAGGATGCCTTCGACGCCGTCGACGCGGCGGTCGATGGTGACGACGGGAATGCCGGCCTGGACCGCTTGCTCGATGGCCGGTGCCAGCGCGTTGACGTCGAGCGGCGAGATGACGATGGCGTCGACCTTCTGCACAAGTGCGGCTTCGATATCGGCGGTCTGCTTGGGCGCCGAATTCTGGCCGTCGCTCTCGGTCAGGTTGACGCCTTGCGCTTGCGCCTCCGCCTTGATCTGGTTCAGCATGTGAACGAAGAAGGGAAAGCCGAGGCTTGGCACCGAACCCAGGATGGTCAGCTTGTCCTGGGCGAAAGCCACTTGCGGCGCGGCCAGGGCCAATGTGCCGATCGCCACGGACGACAGCAGGAATTCACGTCTGTTCATCTATTTAGTCTCCTCCACATGAGAGCATGAACCCGAAAACCGGAATGGGTCTCTGGCTGGTTCATGCGTCGATCTAGAAATGGAGTGTCCTTTGAGCGCCCAAGGGGACGCAACGGCGCTCCAGCCGGTCCACCGCGACGTTCTCCTCCCGCTCGGCGCCGGCGGGCGGATGCTAGCCAAGGCCGGAGGTTTGCGCAAGAACGGGCGGCTATCGTTCCCTTCGCACGGCCCAGCGCTCGGACATTTCCCTATGTCCTACCAACGTTGCGTCCGCGTCCTATCTATCGATCGTCACCATGACGCGTTCGTTGTAGCGCTCACCCGCGACCTTGCCCGGCGCCAGCGCATCGTCCAGCGCCGTCATTTCGGCGTCGTCGAGCTTGATCGCGGCGGCAGCGACGTTCTCCTCGAGGTACTTTCGGCGCTTGGTGCCGGGGATCGGCACGATATCCAGCCCGAAGTCGCTGCCCTTGTGCAGCAGCCAGGCCAACGCGATCTGGCCCGGCTTGACGCCCTTGGCAGCCGCGATGTCGCGGACAATCCCGGCCGCCTGCACGTTGGCGTCGTAGTTGGCGCCCTGGTAGCGCGGGTCGCCGCGCCGGAAGTCGCCTTCCGGATAGTCTTCGGCACGCTTGACGGCGCCGGTGAGAAAGCCGCGGCCAAGCGGCGCGAACGGCACCAGGCCGATGCCGATGTCGCTGAGCAGCGGGATGATCTCCGGCTCCAGATTGCGCTCCCACAGCGAATATTCGCTCTGCACCGCGGATACCGGATGCACGGCGTGCGCGCGGCGGATGTTGGCGGCGCCGGCCTCCGACAGGCCGAAGAAGCGCACCTTGCCTTCAGCGATTAGCTTGCTGACAGCACCCGCCACATCCTCGATCGGCACCGCCGGGTCGACGCGGTGCTGGTAGAGCAGGTCGATATGGTCGGTGCCGAGCCGGCTGAGCGAGCCTTCGACCGCCTCGCGGATATGCTCCGGCCGGCTGTCGCGGTCGGTGCCGATTTGCTTGCCGTTTTCGATACGGAAGCCGAATTTGGTGGCGATCGTCACCTCGTCGCGCCGGCCCTTCAGCGCGCGCCCGAGCAGTTCCTCATTCGTATGCGGGCCGTAGACTTCCGCCGTGTCGAAGAAGGTGCAGCCGAGCTCGATGGCGCGATGCAGTGTGGCAATCGATTCCGCCTCGTCGGCCGGGCCGTAGGACTGGCTCATGCCCATGCAGCCGAGGCCAATCACTGATACCTGCAGCCCCTGGCTGCCCAGCTTGCGTGTGCTCATGGCCATGGATGAGATCTCCGGATAATGTCAGGGTTTGCGAGAGGATCATATAGAGCGCTCGCCTGGTTTCCACAGTCGCTCGGCCGAGGGCTGCATGACGACGAGGTTAGCGGGGCAATGACAGGCGCCTTCGAAACCCTGACACGCCGGCTGGGAAGAGTAGCCTGGTTCATGCCCAAATTGACAGAACACCCGGTCTCGGCCATCTTTGCGCCAGCCGCCTTCTCCGGCGGTGGTGTGTGTATGAGCAGTCCATGGCCAGTTCCGTCACCAGCCAGAATTCCAAGCGCGCTGCAGTGCGCAAGGCGCTCGACCGCCACAAGGTCTATATCACCGCACAAAGCTTCTCCGCCGGCGCCTACAAGGCGCGTGTCCTCGTCGACGGCGAGGCCTACTGGGTCGACGAATTCCGGCTGAGCCAGCTCCAGCAAGGTCTGTCGCCGGCCGAGCTCGAACTGACGCCGGCCACCGACGATTGAGCTGTGTGAGGCACGACATCGGCCTGCCGCGTGCTGACAAAATGATTCAAGCGATGCGGGTCAAGTCCTTGTTTTTGCGCAGCCGCAGCATCTCGCCTGGCATGCGGACATGACGCCGAAACTCAAGACCTATCGCGCCAAGCGCGAATTCAGCAAGACGCCGGAACCCGTCGGCGGGCTGGTTGCTGGAGAAGGCAACCGGTTCGTCGTGCACAAACACCATGCCACTGCCGACCACTATGATTTACGTTTGCAAGTCGGCGATGTGCTGAAGAGCTGGGCGGTGCCTCGTGGCCCGTCGCTCAACCCGGCCGACAAGCGGCTGGCGGTCGAGACCGAGGACCATCCGCTCGAATATATCGACTTCGAAGGCGTCATCCCCGAGGGCGAATATGGCGGCGGGCCGATGATCGTCTGGGACACCGGCGTCTGGGCGCCGATGGACGATGTCGAAAAGAGCTTGCGCACCGGCTCCTTCAAGTTCCGCCTCGCCGGCGAGAAACTGAATGGCGGCTGGATGCTAACGCGGCTGAAGGGCAGGCCAGGTGACGAGGAAAAGAAAAACTGGCTGCTGTTCAAGGAGCGCGACCTCGCTGCCGACGCCAAGCTCGACATACTGGAAGCCCGTCCGGAAAGCGTCAAATCCGGCCGCCGCATCGAGGAACTGGTGGCAACCCCGAAGCCTGCCGCGAGGCCTGCGAAACCGGTGGTACTGAAACCCGGTGCGCTGCCGGGTGCGGTCAAGGCGCCGCCGCCTTCCCGGGTCGAGCCGCAACTGGCAACGCAGGTTGCGAAGCCGCCGGGCGGCGAACGCCCTGCGGAAAAAACGAGCGAAACCTGGCTGCACGAGATCAAGTTCGACGGCTACCGCACCATGGCGCATCTGGCCGACGGCGCGGTCAAGCTGATCACCCGCGCCGGCCTCGACTGGACCAAGCGCTATGGCGACCTGCCGCTCGCCTTTGCCAGGCTGCCCTGCCGCGATGCAATCATCGACGGCGAGATCGTCGCACTCGACGCCAAGGGCATCAGCCGCTTTGCGTTGCTGCAGGATGCACTGGCGCAAGGCGCGGGCAACAAGCTCCACTTCTACGCCTTCGATCTCTTGTATCTCGACGGCTGGGACCTAAGAAAAGCGCCGCTCGGCCGGCGCAAGGCTTTGCTGTCGCAATTGCTATCCGGCTTGGGCGCCAACTCCGCCATCCAGCTCAGCGACCATGTCGAAGGCGACGGCCAGGCGCTTTATGACCAGGCCTCCGAGATGGGCCTCGAAGGCATCGTCTCCAAGCGCGCCACAGCGATCTACCAGCGCGGCCGCACCAAGACCTGGACCAAGACCAAGGCGCTGAAAACCGGCGACTTCGTCATCGCCGGCTACACCGTCTCCGATGCGGCGGAGGGGTTGGCGGCGCTTGGCCTCGGTGAATTCGAGGAGGGCGAATTGCAGTATCGCGGCAAGGTCGGCACCGGCTTCGATGCCGCCACCGCCACCGAGTTGCTGGCTCGGCTGGAGCCGCTGCGCGCCGGCGCGTCTGCGCCAGAAGGGGTTCCGCGGGAGATCGTGCGCGAGATGAACTGGGTGCGGCCGCTGCTTTCGGCCCATATCCACTATGCCAACCGGACCACCGACAATGCGCTGCGCCATGCGGTATTCCGCGGGCTGCGCGACGTCGGCCTGTCGACGCCGGTGTCGGCCAAGCGCAAGCGGCTGATCGCCGAGGCCGACCTCGCCACGATCTGGGTGACCAACCCGACCCGGCGGCTGTTCGGCAAGACCGGACCGACCAAGCTCGACATCGCCGTCTACTACGCGCTGGTCGGCGACTTCATGCTGCCGCACATCCTCGGCCGCCCGGTGTCGCTGGTGCGCTGCCCGACCGGCAAGCCGCAGGACTGTTTCTTCCAGCGCCAT
Source organism: Mesorhizobium sp. (assembly GCA_004020315.1). Lineage (GTDB taxonomy): Bacteria > Pseudomonadota > Alphaproteobacteria > Rhizobiales > Rhizobiaceae > Mesorhizobium. The sequence goes on along the minus strand of SAQG01000013.1, from coordinate 96,216 downwards.
GCCTTCACCGGCATGCCTTCATCGGTGGCGACCTTCGAGGCGACCAATTCCGAGGGCGAGACCAAATCCTATCTGTCGGTGGAAGATGCCAAGGGCTATCTGGCGCTGGCGCAGTTCGGCGTCGTCGAGTTCCACACCTGGGGTACCCACCGCACGCGGCTCGACAGACCGGACCTGATCGTGTTCGACCTCGACCCGGGTGAGGGCATCGCCTGGCGCGAGGTGGTCGAGGCGGCTGTGCATATCCGCGGCGAGCTGGAGGCGATGGGACTGGTGCCGTTCGCGAAAACTTCCGGCGGCAAGGGCATCCATATCACCGTGCCGGTGACGCAAAAACGGAACTGGAAGAAACTGCACCAGGCGACCAGCGCCATCTCCTCGGCGTTGGCCGCGTCCGCGCCCGACACCTTCACCACCACCATGGGCAAGGACAACCGCAAGCGGCGCATCTTCATCGATTATCATCGTAATGCGCGCGGCCACACCTCGGCGGCACCTTACTCGCTGCGTGCCCGCACCAACCTGCCGGCCTCGACGCCGGTGAGCTGGTCCGATCTGGAATCCATCGACGCTCCGGAAGATTTGAATTATTCTTCGCTGCCGGGCCTTCTGGCCACCTCCGGCGATCCCTGGGCCGACATGGAAGATTTCGCTAGGGATTTGCCGGTAATATAGGTGGGATGTAGGATTTCCGCGGCGCCGTTCGTCCTCCGGACGAAGCGCTGCAAACAGTTCGACAGTGCACGGCCGCGTAGGAGAGTTTCATGGCGCCCAGGGCAAGTTGGAAAGGTTACCTCAAGCTCAGTCTCGTCAGCTGTCCGGTCCGGCTTTATCCGGCGACGAGTGCCAGCGAGCGCATCAGCTTCAACCAGCTGCACAAGAAGACGCACAACCGCATTAACATGAAGCCGGTCGATCCCGAGCTCGGCTTGGTCGAGCGCTCGGATCTGGTCAAGGGCTACGAATACGAGGACAAGCAGTACATCATCATCGACGATGCCGACCTCGAGGCGGTGAAGATCGAATCCAACCACACGATGAATATCGAGGCCTTTGTCGACGAGCATTCGGTCGACGTCATCTATCAGGACGCGCCGTATTATTTGGCGCCCGATGGCGCGATGGCCGAGGAGACTTTCGCGGTGCTCCGCGAAGCCATGCGCAAGTCCGGCAAGCTGGCGATCGCCCGCCTGGTGCTGTCCAGCCGCGAGCGCGTGGTGACGATCGGCGCGCGCGAGAACGGCATGTTCGTCTGCACCTTGAGGAATCCGAACGAAGTGCGCGGCACGGCTGAATATTTCGGCAACATCCCGGCCGGCAAGCCCGACCCGGAAATGCTTGAGCTTGCCGAGGCGCTGATCAAGCAGAAGGAAACCACCTTCGACCCGAAGAACTACGAGGATCGCTACGAGATCGCGCTGATGGCGATGATCCGCGAGAAGCTCAAGGGCCACAAGCCGATCATCGCCGCCGCCCCCGAGCGCGGCAACGTGATCAATCTGATGGATGCGCTGAAGGCCAGCCTGTCGCAGTCGGCCAAGCCGCCGGCCAAGAGCAAGAGCAAAGCCGATGAGGGGACGAAGCCGGCGGCCAAGGGCAGTTCTGCCAAGGGTGGGGCCGCAGCGGCCAAGGAAAATCCGCTCAAGGCCAATTTGCTGAAGGCCGTCGGCAAGAGCAAGGCGTGACGGCTCTCGCCGGCACCGCCTTCGGCACGATCGGCGCGCTGGCGGCGTTTCCGCTTCGGCTGGCGGCGCGCGAGGTTGAGCGCCAGCAGGGCCAGTTGCGGCGCGGCGTCACCAGGAGCACCACCCATGTGGTGTTCGGCCGCTTGTATCTCGCCAAAGCCGGGGATGCCGAGATCGAGCACCGTGTCGCGGCCGAGCGCGCGACCAGCCGAAAGCTGATCAGCGAAAACGGTTTTTTGCGCCTGCTCGGGCTGATGAAGGCGCCGGAGGCCTCGGCCCTGTCGCGGCAGTCCCTTCTCGATCAGTCGCGGTTGGCCGCATCCGATCTCGACCTTCTCAGTCTGTTCGACGCCTTCGAGCATGATTGCGAGCCCTATTCGTTTCGCGACCTGATCCTGGCCCGCAAATATGCCGGGCTGATTGCCGGCGGCGCCTCGTGGGGCGCAATCGCGCGCTCGGTGCATCGCTCCGGCCCGGTCGCCTCGCTGACCGCCAAGTCGCTCAATGTCGGCTCGCAGCATGGGCGCGCGGATGCGATCTATCTCGAAGATGGCCAGAGCGAACTCGACGGACAGCTGCTGTTCGACTTGGGTTCGCCCGATGACGACACGCTGGAAAAACTGTTCGCCGACGCTGAAGCCGCGGAAGAGGCTGAAGACCACGAGCAGGCGGCCGCACTCTATCAGCGCTGCCTGGCCATCGATCCGAGCGATGCGATTGCCGCCTTCAACCGCGCCAACTGCCTGCGCGCCGCTGGACACGCGGCCGACGCGGCGCACGACTATGCCCGCGCCATCAAGTGTGACCCCGGCTTTGTCGAGGCCTGGTTCAATCTGGCCGGGCTGATGACCGAGCAGGGCCGCGACGCCTCGGCGCGGCGGCATTTGCAAAAGGCGATCGCGCTCGATGCCAATTATGCCGATGCGGTGTTCAACCTGGCACGGCTGGAGTTCGACGCCGGCAACCTTGCCGAGGCACGGCGGAACTGGGCGCGGTATCTCGAGCTCGACGCCAGCTCCGAATGGGCGCGCATGGCGGCCAAGGGTATTCAGTTCATCGATTTGCAGCTGGCGCGGATGTCGGCCGGGTGAGGACTTTGTTTGGTCTCGCTTGAACACCCCCCTCTGGCCTGCCGGCCATCTCCCCCGCAAGGGGGGAGATTGGATGTCGCGATCGCTTTCGCCAATCACCAACGTTGGAAGTCGGGCGGTACGGAGAAGCTGCCGATCTCCCCCCTTGCGGGGGAGATGTCCGGCGGGGCAGAGGGGGGTGGGACGGAACCCAGCCGCCATAAGTGGGGGACCCCATGACCGCCTTCTTATTCGACGGCCCCGAAACCGCCGCCATCACCATCCTGCTCGCCCATGGCGCCGGGGCGCCGATGGACTCGGCCTCGATGACCGCCACAGCCAAAGCTCTGGCTGAAGCCGGGTTCCGCGTCGCGCGCTTCGAATTCCACTACATGGCGGCCCGCCGCTACGGCCACCGCAAGCCGCCGCCGCGGGCCGAGACGGTGAACCCCGAATACATCAAGGCGATCGCCGACCTCAGGGCGAAGGGCGTGAAGGGGCCGCTTATTATCGGCGGCAAGTCGATGGGCGGGCGCGTCGCCTCGATGATCGCAGACGAGATGTTTTCGAAGGGCGAAATCTCAGGGCTGCTTTGTCTGGGCTATCCCTTTCATCCGCCGGGGAAACCGACGCAGCTTCGGACAAAACACCTCGCCGATCTCAAGACGCCGACATTGATCTTCCAGGGCACACGCGACGAATTCGGAACCAGGGAAGAGGTCGCGACCTACGCACTGTCCGACCGCATCGAAATCCTCTGGCTGGAAGACGGCGACCACGATTTGAAGCCGCGCAAGAGCATCTCCGGTTTCTCCGCCGCCGATCATCTGAAGACACTCGCTGATGCGGTGAAGGCGTGGGCGGACAGGCTCTGACTTCTGTCCGATGAAGATCGCCACCTTCAACATCAACAACATCAACAGCCGGCTGCAGAACCTGCTGGCCTGGCTGTCTGTCGCCAAGCCCGAAATCGTCTGCCTGCAGGAGCTGAAGGCAAGGCAGACGCAGTTTCCGCGCTCAGCACTCGCCGCGGCCGGCTATGGCGCGGTGTGGGTGGGACAGCCGACCTGGAACGGCGTTGCCATACTCGCGCGGGGTTCAGAACCCGTTCTGATCCGCGAGGCGCTGCCCGGCGACGACAGCGACAACCAGGCCCGCTACATCGAGGCAGCGGTCAGCGGCATCGTGATCGCCTGCCTCTATGCGCCGAACGGCAACCCGCAGCCCGGCCCGAAATTCACCTATAAGCTGGCCTGGCACGAGCGCCTGAACGCGCATGCGGCGGAACTGTTCGACACCAGGCTGCCGGTGGTGCTGGCCGGCGACTACAACATCGTGCCCGAGCCGCGCGACATCTATCCGACCCGCTCCTATGACGACAATGCACTGGTGCAGCCGGAAAGCCGCGCCGCCTTCGCAGCACTGCTCGACCAGGGCTGGACCGACGCGCTGCGCAAGAAGCACCCGAAGGAAACGCTCTACACATTCTGGGATTATCGCCGCAACCGCTGGCCGCGCGACGCCGGCCTGCGGCTCGATCATATCTTGCTCTCGAAGAAGCTGGCGCGCCGGCTGGTCGGGGCAGGGATTGACCGCGACGTCCGCGGCGAGCCCGGCGCCAGCGACCACGCGCCGGTGTGGGTGGAGTTGCGGTGAAAGGGGGGGTTTCCCCCTGCGGGGAGATTGGCCGCTAGTGCGCTTTCCGCCAATCTCACTCGCAACCAGTCACAGAGGTCGCGCCCCTTCGCGTGCGAAGGCTTCGATCAAAGGAGCGTATCCCTCAAGGTCGGGTTGGGTAGTGAAACTGTGCCTGGCGGCGGTCGTGGCCCAGGGCAGCCTTTCCGACGTGAAGACCTCGACGAAGGGCACATACCAATGATGCTCGTCTAGCATGGTAGCGCGGACATTGACGAAGAAGTCCAGGCCGTGGGGCTGCGTGAACATCCAGTTCTTGCAATGCGGGCAGTAGAGTTGCCGGTGCGGCCCATGCATGCCGCCGACCACCGGCTCGCCTTGCGTAACGGTGAAGCCGTTGCTTGGCACGGCCATGGTCAGGGAATAAGCGCTCGCGCTCAGCTTCTGACAGCCGGTGCAATGACAGGCCATTGTCAGCAACGGCGGCGCACTTATCCGAAAGCGTATCCCGCCGCACAGGCAGCCGCCTTCCCAAGGTAATTTCCAATCATCCATAACTTGGCCTCGATCGGTCTTGAGCCCTGCCGAGCGATGCTAGCGCACGACCGGGCAACATTGCGGCGACCGAGAGACTCTCCCCAGGCAGATCCAGGGCTTTGGCGCAGGGGAGCGTTTTGCGCTAGCTGTTTCGCTGGTAATCTTCGGAATTGAACCGGGCATCGACAAGCCTGGCGCTGACCGGCATCATTGCGGGCAAGGCGAAACGGCGCCAGGGGGGAGACCGATGAACAGGCTTGTCGACAGGCTGCTCGCGGTGCTGTTGCTGGCGATCGGCATGCTCTGCTTCATACGCGTGTATTTCGCGCTGGGCGGCGAGAGCACCGGCGATGCTTTCGCGTCCATGCGCCTGGCTTTTTTCGGGGCGGCAGGCGTCGTCTCAGCCCTTGCAGCCCTGCTGTTCTGGGCCGGCCTGTTGCCGGGCCGGCTCGACGCTCGCTCCGAAGAGGCCGCTGTTCGGCAGGGGCGCCGAAACGCAACCCGCCGGACGACCACGCCTGCGGCAGCTCTTCGCCGTCGTTCCGTTTCTTGCCGTGCTCGCTCTGGTGGCCGACCAGTTCGGCCCCTGGTCGCGACAGCCACAGGATGCCGGCAAAAGCCTGATCGCCGAGCAAACTGTGCCGAGCGCGCCGGAAGGCCAAGACGTCACCAGCGCACCGGCCCCGGAACCGGAAGCGATACAGCCGCCAGCTCCTGCCTCGCCATCCGAGGTCGCGCTGGTCCCACCTGTCTCACCGCCGGAGGCTGCTCCAGCCCCGGCCGCGCCACCGCAGACCGTCGCGCCGCTGCCCCAGGCTCCGCCACCGCAGCCGACGCAGCCCGATGGCCACCGTGATGCAGTGGTCTGGCTGGCGGTGGCGCCCGACGGTCACTCGATCCTGAGCACCAGCACCGACCGCACGATCAAACTTTGGGATATCGACGGCAAGCGCCTGATCCGCACCCTCGGCGTCCACAAGGACATGGCGCGTACCGCGCTTTTCCTGCCCGATAGGGCGCGGGCGCTGACGGCCGGCGACGATGGCGAGATCGTGCTGCGCCAGCTTTCCGATGGCGCTGTGCTGCATGTGTTCTCGTCCGGCCAGAACGGTGGCGTCAACAAGCTGGCGATCAGTCCCGACGGCAAACGTGCCGTTAGCGGGCACGACACCGGCAGGGTCATCGTCTGGGACATCGAGAAAGGCTCAGTGCTGCATGTGATGCCGGGGCACGACTGGTCGATCAGCGGGGTCGCCGTTTCGCCGGACGGCACACGCGCGATCAGCGGCAGCATCGAGGGCACGCTGAAGCTATGGGACATCGGCACCGGCAAGCAGCTGCGCAGCTGGCACGGGCATGAGCGCGGCCCCTATGGCGTCGTGTTCATGGCCGACGGGCGCCATCTGATCACCGGCAGCGGCGACTATACGATCAAGCTCTGGAATCTCGACACCGGCCGCGAAGTCCGCCGCCTCGAGGGCCATTCGGGCACGGTCTATGCGCTGGCGCTGTCGGCCGACGGCAAGCGGCTGCTATCCGGCTCGCTCGACGGCACGGCACGGCTGTGGGACATGGACGCCGGCAACGAGATCGCCCTGTTCGACAGCCGGTCCGGCCCGGTCTACGCGGTGGCGTTCGCCGCCGACGGCAGGGTGCTGACCGGCGGCTATGACCGCACCATCCGGGACTGGCCAGCGGCTGGCGGCGATGCGGTGGCGCTTTTCCCCGGCGCGCCGGAGTGATGCGCGAAGGCGGCAATGTGGTCCGCTAGCGACGTCAGCCACGCGCTTGAACACCCCCCTCTGGCCTGCCGGCCATCTCCCCCGCAAAGGGGAGATCGGACTGCACCTCCACTTTCGCCAATCTCCAACACCGCAAGAAAAGCGGCGGCATCGAAACCTGCCGATCTCCCCTTGCGGGGGAGATGCCCGGCAGGGCAGAGGGGGTGTGAAGGGATTGCGCCCTGTAGAAAATCGGCGCGAAGCCCCATCGTCGCGCAGGTGCAGGGACCGAACATGACGACCAATCTCCACATCGTCGAAGCGTCGATCGAACAGCTGCGGCGGGCGCTGGAGGCCGGCACCGTCACCAGCGTCGAGCTGGTCGGTGCTTGCCTGCGCAGGATTGCGCATTATGATCGGCATGGCATCACCCTCAACGCCGTTCCCGTGCTCAATCCCGAAATGTTCGAGGAGGCGGCCGCGTCCGACCAGCGCCGGAGGAACGGCGCGACCCTCGGCCCGCTGGACGGCATCCCCTACACCGCCAAGGACAGCTACAAGGTGTCAGGCTTGACGGTCGCCGCCGGCTCGCCGGCTTTCGAACATCTCGTCGCCAACGAGGACGCCTTCACCATCGCACGGCTGCGGGCCGGCGGCGCGGTGCTGATCGGGCTGACCAACATGCCGCCGATGGCCAATGGCGGCATGCAGCGCGGCGTCTACGGCCGGGCGGAAAGCCCCTACAATGCCGATTACCTGACCGCCGCCTTCGCATCCGGCTCGTCCAACGGTTCGGGCACCGCGACTGCCGCCAGCTTCGCCGCCTTCGGGCTTGGCGAGGAGACATGGTCGTCGGGCCGGGCGCCGGCGTCGAACAACGCGCTGGTCGCCTACACGCCGTCGCGCGGCGTCATTTCCGTGCGCGGCAACTGGCCGCTGGTGCCGACGATGGACGTGGTGGTGCCGCATACGCGCAGCGTGCCGGATATGCTCGAACTCCTCGACGTGATCGTCGCCGACGACCCCGATACAAGAGGCGATTTCTGGCGTGCGCAACCCTGGGTGACGCTGCCGAAGAGCTCGGCCGTGCGGCCGCCACGCTACACCGACCTCAGATTGGAGGGGGCGCTGCAAGGCATGCGGCTCGGCGTGCCCCGCATGTATATCGGCCGCGATATGGAGGCTGACGTTCCGATCCAGACCCGCGCGTCGGTTCTGGAGCTGTGGAAGCAGGCGGCAGCGGATCTGCGACGGCTCGGCGCAACCGTGGTCGACGTCGATTTCCCCGTCGTCTCCAACTACGAGCGCGACCGGCCGGGCACCAAAAACATGGTCGATCGCGGGCTGGTTCCGGAAGAATTCGCCGAGCGCGAGTTATGGGACTTGTGCGTTTTCGCCTGGGACGATTTCCTGCGCGCCAACGCCGACCCCGCCATCCCCGATCTCGCCTCGGTCGAAGGCCCAAAGATCTTTCCGCAGCCGCCGGGCACGCTGCCGGACCGCTACGAGGACAGCTTCGATCTGGCGGAATACGTTGAGCGGGCCAGGCGCGGCGTCACGCCATTCCTGGCCGTTCCCGAGCTGGAGGCTGGCCTGAAAGGCCTGGAGGCGACGCGGCGCATCGACTTCGAGGACTGGCTCGACGCGCAAGGGCTCGACGCGGTGGTGTTTCCGGCGGTCGCCGATGTCGGGCCGGCGGATGCAGATGTCAGCGAGGCCTCCGCGGCACTCGCCTGGCGCAACGGCACCTGGGTCGCCAACGGCAATCTCGTGCCGCGCCATCTCGGCATTCCGACTGTCACCGTGCCGATGGGCACGATGGCCGATATCGGTATGCCGGTCGGCCTCACCTTCGCCGGCAAGGCCTATGAGGACACGAAGCTGCTTCGGCTGGCCGGCGACTTCGAGCGTTTTGGCCAGCGCCGGAGCCGTCCGCCGCGCACGCCGGAACTTCCCGATGATGTCTTTCCCGCCCGGCCTGCCGCCGGCCGGCCCGGCGAGGCACCGCCGCTCACCCTCACGCTTGCCGCCGAGACGCGCCATGCAGGTGATCAGGACGAGATAACAATCACGCTCGACCTGAATAACGGAGCCCTGAACGACGGGGCCAAGTCCGCCAGCGTCAAGGTGCATGTCAATGGCGAGACTGTCGCCATGCAGCGCACCGGCGCGCACTTCACCGGGCATGCGGGCGTACCGGCCAAAGAGCATGAGAGAAACCATAGCGTCTGGCGCGGCTCATACGGCTCGATCGTCAGCGCCGTCGTGCGCCTTCCGAACGGACGCGTCGCCGGCGCCTATGCGGTGACGGGCGGGATTGGATGAGGTTGCGGCAGGTGACGCAGTTGCCGGCCGCTATGACGGCAGCGAGGCCAGCCATTCATCCCAAAATTCCTGCTGCAGGTGGACGAAAACCGGCATCACGTCGTGGCCATCGGCAAAGATATTGACCAGATCAGCCTTTTGAGGGAGCTGCCCCATTTTCACCTTGCAGGCGATCAACCCGCGGCTCATCTCGATCACCGTCCCTTCGGGATAAACATTCCCGCTCGCTCCATAACAAAAGGGCAGCAGGCCCTCGACTTCGAGTTGCTGGCGGATCTGAAACAAGGCTTCGAAATAGTCTTCCTCCTCGGCCTCGATCACCTTGTCACGGTAGCTGCAGGTGAGATGGCAGCCGGTTTCGGACGAGCGCAAGGTGAACACCGCCTGCTGGTCGCCGCCCGTGCCTCCACCGATCAGGAACACGGTGTACTGGTCGTCCATTTCCCACCCCCGTTTGCCGTCGATCGTAGTGCGGCACGGTCCGGATTTCCATCCATTGCTGCGCAGGGCGGCCGCACCGCCATTGCGAAACGGATGAAAACCTCTGCCCTTCGAGGATCCCCTTTCCTCGCGCGGCAGCGCGGTGCCGAACAGGCTGGCCTGCATGCCGCCGACGGTCGATGGTGGCATGCAGCGCTCTCGGTCGGCTTCAATCCGCGTCAGTCCGGCTTGCAGGGGTCGCTGCCGGCGTCGGCTTTGGCCGCAGCTGTCTTGTCGCCCTCCTGCTGCGCCTGGGCATCCTGCTGCGAAGTGGCAAGATCTTTATTCCCACCGCTGTCCTGGTTGGCAAGCGGCATGGTGTTGGCGTCCTTATTGGCCGGGCCGCCCTCGACCTTGCTACCGGCATTCGCATCCGTTTCGAGAGGTGCACGCGTTCCGTCTTTTGCGATGCCTGATTGAGCTTCGATCGATGCGGTCGTGTCATGGCAGGTGGCGCTTGCCGTGCCGGCGGTCAGCCCGACCATAGAGGTGGCGAGCAAAATAGCGGTTAGGGTCTTCATCTCATCCTCCTTTCGGTGTTCGAGGTCATCTTTCTAAACTGCCGGCACTATCTGAGGTTCCGCTAATTCGGTTCGAACCTCGATCTGGCGTCGTATTCCATTGATTTGCGGGCTTCCGCAGGCGCGGCCTATCGCGTATTGGCGCGGGGGAAAATCCTTTGGGCCGCGCGTGGAAAGCATGATTCGACTGGAAAGCATCAGCAAGCAGAACGGCCGGCAGATCGTCTTCATCGAGGTGTCCGCCTCGTTGCAGAAGGGCGAGAAGGTCGGCTTGATCGGCCCCAACGGCGCCGGCAAGACGACGCTGTTTCGCATGATCAACGGCGAGGAGCAGCCTGACGAGGGCCAGGTCTCGGTCGATCGCGGCGTCACCATCGGCTATTTCAGCCAGGATGTCGGCGACATGGAAGGTCGCAGCGCGGTTGCCGAAGTGATGGACGGTGCCGGGCCGGTGAGCGAAGTGGCGGCCGAGATGCGCGCGCTCGAATCCGCCATGGGCGATCCCGACCGCGCCGATGAGATGGACGCGATCATCGCCCGCTACGGCGACCTGCAGGCGCGGTTCGAGGAACTCGACGGCTATGCGCTGGATGGCCGCGCCCGCGAAGTGCTCGACGGCCTCGGCTTCAGCCAGGAGATGATGGACGGCGACGTCGGAAAGCTTTCCGGCGGCTGGAAGATGCGCGTGGCGCTGGCCCGCATCCTGCTGATGCGCCCCGACGCCATGCTGCTCGACGAGCCGAGCAACCATCTCGACCTGGAAAGCCTGATCTGGCTGGAGCAGTTCCTGAAGGGCTATGACGGCGCGCTGCTGATGACCTCGCACGACCGCGAGTTCATGAACCGCATCGTCAACAAGGTGGTGGAGATCGATGGCGGCTCGCTGACCGCTTACTCCGGCAACTATGAATTCTACCAGCAGCAGCGGGCGATTGCCGACCGGCAGCAGCAGGCGCAGTTCGAGCGCCAGCAGGCGATGCTGGCCAAGGAGATCGCCTTCATCGAGCGCTTCAAGGCGCGCGCCTCGCATGCCGCCCAGGTGCAGAGCCGGGTGAAGAAGCTGGAGAAGATCGACCGCGTCGAGCCGCCAAAGCGCCGCCAGAAGGTGTCGTTCGACTTCCAGCCGGCGCCGCGCTGCGGCGAGGACGTGGTGACGCTGAAGAACGTCCACAAGGGCTACGGCAGCCGCTCGATCTATGAGGGCTTGAATTTCCAGGTGCGCCGCCGCGAGCGCTGGTGTGTGATGGGCATCAACGGCGCCGGCAAGTCGACGCTGTTGAAGCTGGTCGCCGGCGCTTCCGAGCCGGACAATGGCACGGTTGCGCGCGGGCCCAGCGTCAAGATGGGCTATTTCGCCCAGCACGCGATGGAGGTGCTGGAGGGCGAGCGCACCGTCTTCCAGACGCTGGAAGATGCCTTTCCACAGGCAGGCCAGGCGCCGCTGCGCGCGCTGGCCGGCTGCTTCGGCTTTTCCGGTGACGAGATCGAGAAGAAATGCCGGGTGCTGTCGGGCGGCGAGAAGGCGCGGCTGGTGATGGCGCTGATGCTGTTCGATCCGCCCAACCTGCTGGTGCTGGACGAGCCAACCAACCACCTCGACATTGCCACCAAGGAGATGCTGATCACGGCGCTGTCGCAATATGAGGGCACCATGCTGTTCGTCTCGCACGACCGGCATTTTCTGGCGGCGCTGTCGAACCGGGTGCTGGAACTGACGCCCGAGGGCATCCAAACCTATGGCGGCGGCTATACCGAGTATGTCGAGCGCACCGGGCAGGAAGCGCCCGGGTTGCGGAGCTGAGGCGCAGAGCGGCGTTGCCGCTCACCCAAACGCTCGATTCCGGAAAGGAAGCACCGGCTGCTCAGTCGTGTATCGCAATTTCGCGCAGCGGATCGCCGCCGTCGATGAACAGCCGGCCTTGCGCCGTCAACGCGGCCTTGAGCCGTCGCAGGGCGATTTTTTCTGCCTCGGATGACGCCCGTCCAGCGCGCCGACGCGGACCGCAATTGCAATGTCGAAGTGCTTCTCGTCCGCCTCCAGCTGGAAGTCCTCGATGGCGACCTGACGAAAGCTCAGCCGGCCCGCTGCAATCTCGGCGCGCGAGGCGGCCCTGGCCTGCGCGATGGCCTTGGCCGAGCGGTCGATCGCCAGCACGTGGCCGTCGCCAATCCGGCGCGCGATCTCGCGCGCCGCAGCACCCGGGCCGCAGCCGATCTCCAGCACGCGCATGCCCTGCCGCAAAGGCAGCGCGTCAACGATCGCCAAAAGCCTTGGCGACAAGTCGTTCGCCATTCCGCTTCTCCAGCCTTTCCGTGGCCTGAGATTAGCGACCATGGCTGGCGACGGGAAGGCCGACACCTGAGGGGACGCGGACTTCGTCGATGTGTTCGCAACCGGTTGTTGAGGAGGGCGCCCCTTGATCGATATCGAAGAGGCCGACGATCGGTCGACTTTCTCAGCTGCGCGACAGGAACAGTAGGGGATATTTAAAGAGGGAATAAGCCCCGAGCGGCCCGGCGTCGTTGGCCTGAGGGGGGGACTGGCGCCGAGCCTAACCGGTTGGGGGGTAGATCACCGGCCATTTAGATACATACGCTCAAGCTAATATAAGAGCAAGCTAATGTTAGGCGGTAGCGGTTTCTAATGGTTCGGTGGATGTTTACGGCCGGCCGCTTCCTGGCCGCGCACTTAATCCGGGTGCTGGAACTGACGCCAGAGGGCATCACACCTATGGCGGCGGCTATACCTGACATGTCGAGTGCACCGGCCAAGAGGCGCCGGGGCCCGGGGCTGAAGCGCAGAGCGGAGGCCCGCTTGAGGCGTCTTGAGCGCCGGCTTGACCCTTCACGAGGCCGGCGACATTGTGGATGTGCTGTTCGCCAGTCCATAACGGTCGTGTGGGAATGGATTTTCGCAACGCCATCGACGAATCGCTGGCCTGGGCCAGCCGATGGTTCGACTACGCCGTCACGCCGTGGTTCTTCTATCAGGCTGCAATCATCGTCACGCTCTTCCTCGTCGCTAAGCTCGCGGCGCAGCGCATCGAACCGCTCGTGGAGAACCGGGCACGCCAGATCAAGGGGCATCCCGGACTGTTGAGGGTCGTGGTTGCCCTGCTGCGGCGCACCGACTGGATCCTGTTCACGGTCTTCCTGCTTGCCGCGCTCATTCTCATGCGCGCCGTCACCTGGCCAAGCCGGAGCCATTTCATCTATATCGCGCTCTCGCTATCCCTCGCCTGGCTGTTCGCGTCGGTGCTGTCGCGCATCATCCGCAACCGCTTTGTCGCCCGGGCTCTCGCCTGGCTGACCTGGATCTATGCGGCCCTCATCATCTTGGGCATTGATGACGACGCCGCGGCTTTCCTGGACAGCCTTGCAATACCTTTGGGCGCGGTTCGCCTTTCGGCGCTCATGGTGCTGAAAGCGGCGCTGTTGCTGATCGCTACGGTTTGGCTTGCGGTGATCGTCGGCAAGTATATCGATGAGCGCGTCCGGATATCCGAAGAGCTGACACCCTCGATCCGCGTCCTCGTTGGCAAGGTCGCAAAGGTTGGCCTTGTGCTGGTGGCGGGTGCCATCGCTCTGTCTTCCGTCGGTCTCGACCTGACGGCTCTGACGATATTCTCCGGTGCCGTCGGCGTCGGCCTGGCTTTCGGGCTGCAAAAGGTCGTTTCAAATTTCGTCTCCGGGATGATCATCCTTCTCGACAAGTCGATCAAGCCCGGCGACACCATTTCGCTCGAAGGCACATTCGGCTGGGTACGCGAATTGCGGGCGCGGTTCGTCTCGGTGGTGACGCGCGACGGCCGCGAATACCTGATCCCAAACGAAGACTTCATCACCCAAAGGGTTATCAACTGGTCGTTCAGCGATAACCTTGTGCGGCTCGACGTGAATTTCGGGGTCTCTTACGACGCCGACCCGCACAAGGTCAGTGAACTGGCGATTAAGGCCGCCATGAGCGTTGGCCGGGTCGAAGCGGACCGGCGGCCGGTCTGCTGGCTCACGGACTTCGGCGAGTCCTCGCTCAATTTCGTCCTGCGCTTCTGGATCCACGACCCTCAGCAAGGTCTGACCAACGTGCGCGGCAGAGTGCTGCTGGCGCTGTGGGACACTTTCAGGGAAAACGGCATAGGCATTCCCTATCCGCATCGCGAGATCATCATGAAGCCGGACGGGCGCGCCGGGAAATCACGCGGGCGCTGATGCGTTGCGACCGAGATGCCCGGCGCGGGCGCGGCCTTTCGCCCGTGCCATCCCAACACCGCTTATTGCCTTCAAGCCCTGGCTCCAATGCTGTATTCAGCCCCGAATTCAAGGAGCCCGCGATGACCTCACACCTCGACATCCCCGACGCCGGCATGGCGGCCGATGATGACGCCGTCTGGCAGGACGATGTTCGCGCGGGCGTGCGGCATGTGCGCGATCTGGATTCCCTGCCGCTGTCGCCAGCCGAGCGCGCGGCGGCTCAAACCGCGGCCACGCGCCACAAGGTTCGCATTCCAAAAGCCTATCTCGACCTGATCGACTGGAGCGACCCCGCCGATCCTATACGGCTTCAGGTTATCCCGTCTCCCGAAGAACTGGCTGAGCAGGAAGGCGAGCTCGGCGATCCGATCGCCGACCACGCCTTCAGTCCGGTGCCGCGACTGACGCATCGCCATGCCGACCGGGTTCTGTTGTTCCCGACCTATCAATGCGCGGTCTATTGCCGGTTCTGCTTCCGTAAGGAGTCGCTGACCTCGATCGGCCGCGGTTATACACGCGAGGCGCTGGAGTCGGCCTTCGCCTATATCGAGTCTCATCCCGAAATCCACGAGGTGATCCTGACCGGCGGCGACCCGCTGTCCCTGCCGGACAAGGCACTGGCGGAAATCCGCGCCCGCATCGAGGCGGTTCCGCATGTGCGGCTCTTACGCATCCACACGCGCGTGCCCGTCGCTCTGCCCTCGCGCATCACATCGGGGCTGGTCCGCTCCCTGCAGGGCCGGCTGATGGTCACGGTGGTCACCCATTTCAACCACGCACGGGAGATCACGCCGGCGGCCGAAGCGGCCTGCCGTACGTTGCGGCAAGGCGGCTTCGTGCTGCTGAACCAGAGCGTTCTCCTGAAAGGCGTCAACGACACGGTCCAGGTGCTGGAAGAGCTGTGCCGCGAGCTGATGTATCGCCTCGGCGTCAAACCCTATTACCTGCACCATGGCGACCTCGCGCGCGGCATGGCGCACCGGCGCACCACGATCGCCGAGGGCCAGGCGCTGGTCAGCGCATTGCGGGCGCGCCTGTCGGGGATCTGCAATCCCGTCTATGTGCTCGACCTGCCGGACGGCGGCGGCAAGGTGCCGCTCGGCCCATCCTATGTCGAGGCGCAGGACGGGGAGAGCTGGCGGATTCGCGGGCAGGATGGCGAGCTGAGGGCGTATACGGAGATTGTCGGCGACCCTTGAAAGCTTGGGTTCCTCGCCCCGCTAATCGGGGGAGATGAAAGCTTGGTTTCCTCGCCCCGCAAAGCGGGGGGAGAGGTGGCTCGGCGAAGCCGAGACGGAGAGGGGACCTTTCCCTGGCGCGGAAGCTCGCGCTGCGCCTGGTTGGAACCGGATCCAATGCCTCGCATTTCTAGAGATGACGGGGCAAAGGAGCGCAGAGTGAAAGTTTTATCCGCGGTACTTGGCGGCTTTGTGCTGACGCTGGCGGTTTTCGCCAGTGGATTGGCTTTCGCCGTCTGGATTCTTTCCGCCGAGCCGGTGCGGCAGGCGGCCCCGACCTCCAGCGTCGCCGAACTGTGGCCCAGGGAGCCGCGGAAGGTGGATCCTGCTTCGCAGGGTCTTGAGCGCCTTCCCGCCCGCGAGGTCCCAGAGGTCCCAGAGGTAGCAGTCGATCGCACCTCGAAACCTGCCGATGCCGCAGCTTCGGCGCCCGACGCCACCGCTACCGGCTCTATCAAGCCGACAACGGACGAGCAGCAGGCGGTGCCCACCGATACCGGCTCTATCAGGCCGGCACCGGACGAGCAGCAGGCAATGCCTGCCGCCCATGTGGAATGGTGCGCAAGCCGCTACCGCTCCTACAGGCCAAGCGACGACCACTACACATCCTACAGCGGAGAGCAGCGTCCCTGCATCTCGCCCTATCTCGATGCCGGCGCGGCCAAGCACGTCGCACAGTCTCACGACGATGGCCCCAGCTATGTCGAGGCGACCGACACGTGGTCAATGGACGGCGACGTCCCGTCGGATGAAACCGGCGGCGCCTGGCTTCCGCCCGACCACGTGCAATATTGCTTCAGCCGCTACCGCTCGTATCGGCCGGAAGACAACTCCTACCAGCCCTATTCCGGCGGCCCGCGCCGGCAGTGCGAGTAGACGGGATCACGCAGATTTCTTGGATCGTTCGGGTTGGCGCGGCGTTCATCCGATACCCAAAGGAGGAATCAACATGGGCGACGACCGGGAAGACAAGATTCGTGAGCGCGCATACCAGATCTGGGAACGTGAAGGCCGCATCCATGGCGATCCCGAGCGGCACTGGCACCGGGCCGAGGCCGAGATCGACAGGGAGGCAGCCCTGCCACTGACGGCAGGCGATGCCCTGCCGGAAACCCGCGAGGTCGCGAGCTCCGACGTGTTGACGGTGGAGGCTCTGGCGGTGCGCACCGGCATATCGGGCGAACAGGCGCAGGAGCTGATCGACAGGCTGGGAAACGACCGGGCGGCGATCGAGCAAGCCGCGCGCAACCTCAAGGGGAAGCAGCGGCTCGGGGAGTGACAGATGATCAGAAAACTCAAAGACGGAAAATACCGCCTCTATTCGCGCAAGAAGGACGAAAAGACCGGCAAGCGCCGCAATCTCGGGACGTTTGACAGCCGCGAGGCTGCGGAGAAGCACGAACGCGAGGTGCAGTATTTCAAGAGGCATTGAGGGGCGTGCCGTCGCTTGCCAGGCAGCCGCGCCGGATGCCTGGCGGAACCTGAGCCTGCGAAGACGGCGGCCACGTATCTCTGCGACGGACACTTTACGAGAACATGGTAGGCGCTGAGCGGCGCCTTGTGCGAATGGCTTGGCCATGACAGCGTGAAGCTGCCGGTTGCGATGAACCGCAAACTTGGCTGAACCAGCGGTTCAGATACTTTTGTTGCGTGCTTTGAGAAAAAGCGGTGCCGGGCATTTTCGCCAGCCGCATGATAACCGACGACGGTCTGACCTCACGTCGAAGATAAAAAGAAACAGCACCAGCTCAGGCTGGCCGCGCTGCCGACATAACTTCCCAAACAAGAATCTAGCTGCCGCCTGCGATGGCGTGCGGTCCTAACCTCAATTGGAGAAGGTCATGCGGTTTGCATTGGTGAACAACGTGAGGTGTGAGGCCTCGCCTAGATTGATTGGTTGCTGCCTGGGCTGCTCGCAACCGATGATCGCAAAGTGCGGGACGCAAAGGTTCCGCATTGGGCGCATCGAGGCAATAGGAACTGCGATCCGTGGTGGGAGTCCGAAACCCCGTGGCATCGCGCCTGGAAGGACCAATTTCCCTCGGGATGGCAGGAAGTGATCCGGCGTGACGAGGCAGGTGAGAAGCATATTGCGGATGTGATGACTGAAAACGGCTTGGTTATCGAGTTCCAGCACTCGCACCTGCCTACGCAGGAGATGGCTGCACGCGAGGCGTTCCATCGGAACATGGTCTGGGTCGTGGATGGAACGCGGCTGAAGAGAGACCGATCGCGGTTTCTTGAAGCTCGAAGCTCTTTCAGACCCACTTCGATGAAGGGCATTTTCGTTGTGCTCTGGCCAAATGAAGGTTTCCCTTCTACGTGGCTTAACTGCGCTGTGCCGGTCTTCTTTGATTTCGAGGATTTCGGAACAGCAAAGGAAGTGTCGGGGCCAAATCGAGACATACTCTGGTGCTTATTGCCGGAGCGTGCCGAGGGGCGCGCCGTAGTCGCGGCAATTTCTCGAAGTATGTTCCTGGACGCGGCTCAGAAGCGCGCGCAGATCGTTCCTAGTCGAAGGATAATGGAAATGATCGCCGCCGAATTGAGGCATGAGCGGGCGGTTGCCGAGCTCAATGCTCGACGTTGGGCCTATTCACATTCTCCGCACCCGAAATGGAGGTCTCGACCATTCCGCTGGCATCGCCGTTCGAGATACTAGGCTGGGGCTAATCGATCGCGAGCGCCAGTTGCAGGTGGAATGACTGAGGAGCCTACTAGTGTATTATCGGCCTCATCGATCAATCTTAAATTAAAGTTGAGCGTCGTAGCCTAGCGCGTCGCCCGGCGCCGGCCCTCCAGCGCGTCAAGCCGTTCCTGAAGATGCCCGTTCAGCACGATCATTTCCTTCAGCGCCTTCACCGCGTCGCCCTTGTGCTGGGCGATGAACTTGTCGGCGATGGCCTGAAGGGCAGCCTCCTGGCGGCTGTCCAGCGTCACGATGTGATCCATGGCGATGCCTCCAATAGTTTCTGTTCAAATTGAACAAAACGGGAACAAATCTGTCAAGAGCGAATTGACTCGGCGAGGAATGCCTTCCTATTTGTCAGCAGGTGGGGCGGTTGCTCACAAATCCAGGAGAGCCGCGATGGGCAGACGAAAAAGCCGGTTTGACAGGCGTCGGCAAGGCATGCGGAGGCGGTCATCAGGGATGCTCTCAGCCTGCGCAAGACGGTGCTTTCGTCGCAGCTGCATCTGAAGGCGCATGGCGAGCTGTTTTGGCAGCTTTGCGGGCTTGTGGAAAAATTGCATGAGGTGATGGCCAGCGTTGCGGAGAAGGAGCCCGATTATCGGATGCCGGATCTTGGCCTGCTTCCGCTTCCCGAGGACTACCTGACTCGGAAATGAGCCATGGCCGGGCCGATGGACAGCGTTGGACGTGCCGCGAAGGCCAACATGCTGCTGATCGTGGAGTGCGGCCACTGCTACCATGTCGGACGCTTCCGGGCCAACGACGTGGCCAAGGTGGTGGGCTGGAACAAGCCGCTGGAGACCATCCGGTTCAAGTGCAAGCGGTGCAACCGAACGGACACGACTGTGAAGACCCAGTTCATCGACCAGGACCATCCGCCGAAGGGCTACATCTGGACGCTTCAGAAATTCAAAGTTTAGAACAGCGAGCCTTGTGCCGGCGCCTGCGGCGGAAACTTGATCTGCGTGGCCGGCTTGTCGACGATCACTAGCGCGTCGTCGGGTGCCGTCCGTTGCAGGTGCCTGGCCTCCGACCACGGCGCCGTCAGCCACGTCTCGGTTTCCTCCTGCGTGGTCAGGATCACAGGCATGGCCTTCTCGTGGATCGGTGCGATCAGGGCGTTCGGTTTGGTGGTCAGAAAACCGTAGAGCTCGAAGTCGCCGGGGCCGTCCTTGACCTTGCGCACGCCTTGCCAGCGCGTCCACAGGCCGGCGAAGAAGAACAGCGGCCGCTCCTCGTCCAGCGCGAACCAGTAGTTTCTCTGGATACCGGTATCCGGATCCTTGTCGCCGGGCGTTGGGCTGGGCTCGGCAAAGCTGGTGAGCGGCACTACGCAGCGGTTTTCAACGCCGAGATATTGCTGCCAGTGGCCGTATTGCGGGTTGCGGATGTTGGTGGTGCCGTAGTCGGCCTTGCCCTTCACCCGCTCAATCGGCGTCGGCATGCCCCACAGCAGGTTGGCCAGTTCGCGCGTCCCGTCCGGCGCATTGCGCACCACCGGGCCGGGCTGGTTGGGGTAGATGTCGATGGAGGGTTCGAGATTGCCGAGGATGTCGCGCAAGGCGCGGGTCCACTGGCGGATGGCCTCCTGCGATGTCGTGATGTTGTAGAGGTTGCACATGTCGAGCCCTCACGGAGGTTCAGGCATCTTGTGGGAAAGGGCAGGGAATTTCCAGCGCGCGATCACCGCCGCCCCCCGGCGATCGACCGTCCCAGAAGGACGCTACCGTGCGCAGCGGCGAATCACGGGCTCCGCTTACGCAACGCACACCGATTGTGCGCGTTCTACCCTTTAGGAGGAGCATGGCGATGCGACGGTAGGTCTCATGCGCTCACAAATCGGAGGCAAACCATGATGTCTAAGTTCAAAGAAGCCCTTGAGCGCGGGAAGGAAGCCCGTGAGCAAGACGGGAAGGTCCGCGATGAGAAGGCCGAGGGAGGTGTGGTGGACTTCGGCGCACAAGCCAGGGCCTGGCTAAACGACGTCGTGGTTGCGTCGCTGCAAGCGGCCAAAGCTGAGGTGACGGGCGAGGTGACTGTCGACATAGACACCGCGCCACGCCGCCAAACCAAAGCGTCAACACCGTCTATCCGGTTCCAAGTCTATAGGAGGGGAATGGACAAGGAGGTAGCCAGAAGGACGTTCACGGTCAACGTTCAGCTGAGTGGGGAAGTGTCAGTCTCTTCGCCCGGGATGGTGGCGAGAGAAGTGGGAAACATAGGGGATAGGTCTGACGAGCGATTCTCTACCTTGCTAGCGGAACTGATCGAGGACGCAGCGAAGGGCACCTAGCCAGCAAAGGGCGTCGAGGGGCAGGCAATTTCCAGCTGTCCGCTCGGCTGCTGACACGGCGGTTCTGTCAGTAAATGGCTTTCCTAATGTCGCCAGCACCCCCTCCATTAACCTTTCGTTAACCATGGCTGGCTAGCGTTTACATATCAGTAAGGAATCGCTGTCCGTGACCTTTGCCGCCCCCCTCGAGACCAAATCCATTCGCTTTCGCGCCCGCTCGTTCGTCGCCTTCACGCTGACGCCGGAGGCGCCGCTTTCGGCGTGGCTGGAGAGCCTCGATCGCTGGATCGGCAACTCGCCGGGCTATTTTGCCGGCCGGCCGGTCGTGCTCAACCTCAACACATTGAAGCCGGAGGTCGGCCAGATCGAAGCGCTGGTCGCCGAGCTTGGCCTGCGCGGTATCCGCATCTATGCCATCGAGCTCGACGGCAACACCGCACTTGAGCCCAATCTGCCGCCGGTGCTGATCGGCGCCAAGGAGGCCACCGCCGGGCTGCTCATGCAGGCCGACGCCAAGGGCAGGCCAGAAGAGACGGGCAAGGCGGAAGAAGGCATGGCGGAACAGGGCAAGCAGCCGGAAGACAGGCAGCCGGAAGACAGGCAGCCGGAAGCGCCGGCCACGCTCATGGTGAAGACGCCGATCCGCTCGGGCCAGTCGGTCTTCCATGCGCATGGCGATGTCATTGTGCTGGGCTCCGTCGCCTCCGGTTCCGAGATCGTCGCCGCCGGCTCCATTCACGTCTACGGCACGCTGCGCGGGCGCGCGTCGGCCGGTGTGCTCGGCCATTCGGCGGCGCGCATCTTCTGCCGCAAAAACGAGGCCGAGCTGCTGTCGGTCGATGGCTGGTATTGCACCGCCGAGGAGATGGAGCCGTCCTTGCGTGGAAAGGCGGTGCAGGCGTTTCTCGAAAAAGACACGCTGCGCATCGCGCCGTTCAGCTAAGGCATGCCGCGCAAAAGTGAGCGGCGGCTTCTGAATGCATGAAAACAATGACTTAAGCGCATCACATAAATCAAACGCTTAGCAATACCAACAACAATAATGGAGGCATATATGGGCAAGGTAGTGGTGGTCACCTCGGGCAAGGGGGGCGTCGGCAAGACGACCTCGACGGCTGCCCTTGGCGCCGCCGTCGCGCGAACCGGCAAGAGGGTGGCCCTGGTCGACTTCGACGTCGGCTTAAGGAATCTCGATCTGATCATGGGCGCCGAGCGGCGGGTGGTGTTCGATCTGGTCAACGTCATCCAGGGCACGGCCAAGCTCTCGCAGGCGCTGATCCGCGACAAGCGGGTCGAGACGCTGTTCCTGCTGCCGGCCTCGCAGACGCGCGACAAGGATGCGCTGACCGAGGAGGGCGTCGGCGAGGTGATCGAAAAGCTAAGCTCGGTGTTCGACTATGTCTTCTGCGACAGCCCGGCCGGCATCGAGCGCGGCGCCCAGCTTGCCATGCGCTTTGCCGACGAGGCGGTCATCGTCACCAACCCGGAAGTCAGCTCGGTGCGCGATTCCGATCGCATCATCGGCCTGCTCGACGCCAGGACCGTCAAGGCCGAGCGGGGCGAGCAGATCGCCAAGCATGTGCTGGTGACCCGGTATGATGCCGCCCGCGCGGCTCGCGGCGAAATGCTCTCGATCGACGACGTGCTGGAGATCCTGTCGACGCCGCTCCTGGGCATCATTCCCGAGAGCCAGGACGTGCTCAGGGCCTCCAACCTCGGTTCGCCGGTGACGCTCAGCGATCCAACAAATTCCGCCGCACGCGCCTATATCGACGCCGCCAAGCGGCTCGAGGGCGAGGAACTGCCGGTGGTCGTGCCGTTCGAGCGCAAGGGTTTTCTCGACCGACTTTTGGGAAGGAGGGCAGCATGAACCTGTTAGACCTCTTCAAGCGGCGCGGCAGCGCGCCGGTGGCGCGCGAGCGGCTGCAGGTGCTGCTCGCCTATGAGCGCCGCAACCGCAGCCAGCCCGATCTCGTCTCGGTGCTGCGCGAGGAGATCATGGCCGTCATCGCCAGGCATGTGCAGATCGACCAGGATTATCTGCAGGTCTCTATGGATCGCGGCGAAACGATGTCGACGCTGGAAATCGACATCCAAATCCCCAACAAGAGCGCAAGGCCGCTGGCCATGTCGGCCTGACTACGCAAGTCTCTGGCCCGCCGCGATCGACAGCGCCCCCCTCTATCCTGCCGGACATCTCCCCCACTTGGGGGAGATTGCGCGCTCAGCCGCTTTCGCAAATCTCCAGCGTTGCAGAGGCGAGCGGAGCGCCGAAGCTGCCGATCTCCCCCCAAGTGGGGGAGTGGCCGGCAGGCCAGAGGGGGGCGCTGTCCCGCCGGCACTCAAGGTCCTCCTTGCCACTACCCCAGCCACCACAAAAACCCGCCCAGCACCGCCACCATCCCGGCGATCGACAGCCCGAGCATGATGTAGGATCCCTTGATGACGTCGCGGATCACCTTCTTGACGCTGTCCCGGTCATTGAGGTTCGGGAACGGTTCCTGCGGTTCCGCCACGCCGAGGAAGCGGCACAGTGGCCCCCAGCCTTCGGTCACCGTGAACACCAGGAGCTTTTCCGGCGGCACGGCTGCCTTTACCTCCTCGGTGTAGGCGTTATAGCGTGCGATCGCCCGCTCGCGGTCGTCCATCACTCCGGCCAGCACGCGGCCCCAGATCAGCTTGCGCGACATGTCGCCGAATTTTCGGCCGAACGGCGTCAGCCACTCCAGAATCTTGAACTGCCAGAGATTCTCGGTGAAGTAGATCGTGTCGATCGTGCTGTCGTACCAGCCTTCGGCACCGCGCGGGTGGAGCGTCAGCAGCACCTGGGCGTCAGGGTATTCGGCCAGCAGCTCCCGCCACACGCAGCAGCCGGGATTGTCGACCGTCGCCGTGTAGTTGGCAAACACCCGGTCCCAGTCGTGCGGCGTGCCGGGCTTGCTGTTCGCTACCTTGCGCCAGAAGTCGAGATGGCCCTTATTGGCCTTGTTGACGATCACTTCCTGCATATGATAGCAAGGAAGGCCGAGCCTGTTCAGCGCGGCAAAGGTCGACCATGTGCCCGTGCGTCCGAAGCCCGCGCCGATTACCTTGAGCGCCATGTGATCCCCCATTCTCCCTGGACTGATATTCTTGTTCTATCGCAGTCCGTAGCGCCTACGTTGCGCCCGGAGCGCCCCGCACGCAACAAATTTCCAGCGTGCCTTCCCTCACCAGATCAGCGCTTTTGAATGGAACAGCACCAGCCCGGAAGTGTCTCAACCATAGCATTAATCATGCGCACTCGTCTGATCCATTTGCCACTTGCGCAACCATCAAAAGGGTGAAAACGTTGGTTCGGGGTAAATGGGCAAGGGTGGTCGTCGCGGCTGTTGCAAGCTCCGAGACGACCTTGAAAAGCGATGAATTTTCCACAGTTCCTGGTGGGGCTGACCACCGCGTCATTCGTCGTGGCGCTCTCGACTTTTTTGGCAACAGGTTCAATCTGGAAGGCGCTGGGCTGGACGGTCCTTACCTTGATCGTCCTGCAGGTTGGATATTTTTTGTTCGTCGTCCGGCTGATCTATAGGGCCGGGCGAAAGAGGTAATCCGCGACTCGCGAGTACTCGATCATCGAGACGGCATGCGGTTCGAGATTCAGGTCAGGCCGGCACCAAGATCAACATGCCTAGACCATGATGTTTATCAGGTAGACAGCATGGTCTAAGCCGTTTGAAAGTGGACATGTTCGGTTCTGGGAATGTGCATTGGACGTTCCGTTACTTTAGTCAACCAGTATATATTTTCGGATACATATACCTGATATTGGGCAGCGCGGCAGCCTGCCTGCGGCTTGTGCAGTCCCGACTGCGGAAGATAAATAGCCCTTCTAATTCACTCCGCCGCCAGCTTGTCCTGCGTCTTCGTGTCGAAATCGCTGGCGTCGTGGCGCTCGTGCAGCTGCATCGCGGGCTCGCCGAAGGCGCGGTTGACCATGCGGCCGCGCCGCACCGCCGCCCGCGCGTCGATCGCGTCGGCCCAGCGCTGCACGTTCTTGTATTCCTGCACCGACAGGAACTCGCCGGCATCGTTATACGTACGGCCCTTGGCCAGCCCGCCATACCAGGGCCAAACGGCGATATCGGCAATCGTGTAGGCGTCGCCGCCGAGATATTCGCTGACCGCCAGCCGCCGGTCGAGCACGTCCATCTGGCGCTTCACCTCCATGGCGAAGCGGTCGATGGCATATTCGATCTTTTCCGGCGCATATGTATAGAAATGGCCGAAGCCGCCGCCGAGATAGGGCGCCGAGCCCATCTGCCAGAACAGCCAGGACAGGGTTTCTGCGCGCGCCGGCTGCTCGGTCGGCAGGAATTCGCCGAATTTCTCGGCCAGATGCAGCAGGATCGAGCCGGATTCGAAGACGCGGATCGGCTTTGGCCCGCTGCGGTCCAGCAGCGCCGGGATCTTGGAATTAGGGTTGACCTCGACGAAGCCGCTGCCGAACTGGTCGCCGTCGTTGATCCTGATCAGCCAGGCGTCATATTCGGCGCCTTTGTGGCCGAGCGCCAAAAGCTCCTCGAGCATGATCGTCACCTTCACGCCGTTCGGTGTCGCCTGCGAGTAAAGCTGCAGCGGATGCTTGCCGACCGGCAGCTCCTTGTCGTGCGTCGGGCCTGCGATCGGCCGATTGATGCTGGCGAAGGCGCCGCCATTTTCCTTGTTCCAGGTCCATACTTTCGGCGGTGTGTAGTCGTTCATCTCGGGAGGCCTCTTGATGTGAACGGGGAGTCTTGGGGAGGATCAGCTTGCGCGATGTGAGCGGGAGGGTGGACATACAGGTAGTGCGGTCGCCAGGAAGTTCAACTTGTATTGAACTATAGTCGACGCCGCGCGCCCCTTCCCCAGGGAAGGGATCACCGATGCCCTTGCGCCTCGTCACGTGCGCCATACCTATAAGGGATATCAGGCCTTTGGCGGCCGTTACGAATATTGCCGGGATTGAAAGCATGACCATCGATACGATTTTGCGGTCCATCGTGGCGGTGCGGGCCTCGATCCCTGACGACGCCTTCACCGCGAATGCGCTGGGCACGAGCCGGGAAGGCAGCGGCGTGGTCATTCGCGACAACGGGCTGGTGCTCACCATCGGCTATCTCATTACCGAGGCGGAAGAAGTCTGGCTGACCGACCACAATGGGCGCGTGATTCCCGCGCATGCGCTCGCCTACGACCAGGAATCGGGCTTCGGCCTGGTGCAGGCGCTGGCCCCGCTCGGCCTGCCCGCGGTGGCTTTCGGCGACGCGGCCAAGGCGATGGCTGGCGACCCCGTGGTGCTTGCCGATGGCATCGGCCAGGCGGTCAGGGCGCACATCGTCACCAAGCAGGAATTCGCCGGCTATTGGGAGTATCTCCTGGACGAGGCGATCTTCACCGCGCCCGCCCATCCGTCATGGGGTGGTGCGGCACTCATTGGGCAGGATGGCAGGCTACTCGGTATCGGTTCGCTGCGCCTGCAGATGAGCCGCGCCGGCGAGATCGCCGATATCAACATGGTGGTGCCGATCGACCTCCTGCCGCCCATTCTCGACGACCTCCTGACACGCGGCCAGGTTGCCAGGCCACCGCGCCCGTGGCTTGGCGCCTTCTCCGCCGAAAGCAATGGCGAGGTCGTGGTGATGAGTGTCGCCGAAGGCAGCCCGGCGGCCGAAGCCGGCCTGCGCCAGGGCGATATCATCTCGGACGTGCGCGACGGCGAAGTCGACGGGCTCGCCGATTTCTACCGCAAGCTGTGGCAGAACCCGGCGGGTGCGGAGATCCCGTTGCGGGTGGTGCGCGACGGCCGAGAAACCTGGCTGCGCGTCAAGTCGGCCGACCGCAACAGTTTTCTCAGGAAACCGCAGCTGCAGTAGGGCAACCGGTCAGATCCTCCCAATGCGGGGCTGCCCTCACTCGCCGCAGGCGCTGAAGCCTGTTCCGGGGTTCCACTCCGAAAAGTCAATGACCTTGCCTTCCACCGCCATCGTCTTCTGCTTTGTGGTGCCATCGGGCTGCATCTCGCTGCTTTTGCCCTTGCCGGTCAAAACGTTGTAATCGCAGTCGCTTGCGACATTGTCCTCTAGATAATCATGATAGTCGTAGGCAAAGCCGGCGACGATGAAGACGCCGTCGCGGTAAGCGAGCGTCAGCGTCTGGTTGGTCCGCTTGCTGCCGACCGGCATTGCCGGCAGAAACAGTTTGATCGAGCCGTTGGGCAGCGCGCTCAGCTCCGGCTCGGTGTCGGAGGCCTCGTAGCCGGGCCGGTCGTAACCGTTCCACTCGCCGAGAATCTGGTCACGCACGATGCCGGCAGGGCGCAAAAAATTGTGCTCGCGATCCCGGAGAAAGAAATGCACGTCCATCGGGTCGCTGGGCTCGGTCTCGACGATCATCACAAGGTCGGTGCCGCCGTCGCCATTCCAGTCGCCAGTCAGCGCGGTGATGATCTTCTGGGTTTCTATCGGTTCGGCCAGGGCCAAGGTTGGCGCCAACAGCATCAGGCCGAACAGCATCGCTCGCATGACAACAAACCCCCAGTTGAAGCCTGCCGTGTCCGCCATGGCCGGTTCTGTAGAAGATTGTTACATCACGATTGGAAGAACCGCTATTGGCGCCGCGGGACGGCCTTGCAACGAGGCCACTGTTGCTTCATTCGAGCCGAGCCAGCAGCGACAAGGAGGAAACCGATGACGACCGCAAAAAGCGAGATCCGCTGATGGCACCGGTCAAGGTCGACCCCGCCAAGGTGCGCGAGTTCAGGGGTGCCGAAAGCTTCTACACCTGGCTCGGCAAGCATCACGACACTGAATCCGAAGTCTGGATCAAGATCCACAAGGTCGGTTCTGGGCTGCCTTCGATCACGCCCAAGGAGGCCATCGACGTCGTGCTGTGCTGGGGCTGGATCGATGCCGTGCGCAAGGGGCTCGACGACAAGAGCTATTTGCAGCGCTACACGCCGCGCGGCAGGAAGAGCACCTGGAGCCAGATCAACGTCGACAATGTCGCCCGGCTGATCGAGGAGGGCCGGATGACCGAGCATGGGTTGAAACAGGTCGATGCGGCGAAGGCCGACGGGCGCTGGGCGCGCGCTTACGGAAGCGGCAAGGACATGAAAATCCCCGGGGATTTGCAGGCCGCTATCGATGCCGAGCCCAAGGCCAAGGCGATGCTGGCAACGCTCAGCGCGCAGAACCGTTTCGCGCTCGCCTTCCGCATCCACAACATGAAGACCGAGGCTGGGCGCAAGAAGAAGATCGCGGCGTGCGTCGAGATGCTGAAGCGCGGCGAGACGATCTACCCGCAAGGGAAGAAGTGAGGCTTTGTGGCTGGCGCCGCCGCGGCTGTGGCTGCTATTGCGGATCGTCATCGTCCGCACGCTCAAAATTCGATGATGAACGCGGCACCGTTGCCTGCCGCTGGGCTTGAAGCCGCGTCCGGCTCCTCCATTTAGTTCGCAATAGTGCGCAACTTTCCGAGGAAGCGCCAGGAGTTGCTGGCCTCTTACAAACCAGAGTGGCCGCCCGTTCGTTTTGGCGGGCGGCCTTAACAATCGAGCGTCTTCCTCGTTATCACACGAAGGGAGATCAAAATGGCAAAGGTCGTTTGCGTCCTCTATGACGATCCGGTTGACGGTTATCCGTCAAATTATGCGCGGGATGGACTGCCGAAGCTCGACCGCTATCCCGGCGGCCAGACGCTTCCGACGCCGAAGGCCATCGACTTCGAACCGGGGGTTCTGCTCGGCAGCGTGTCGGGCGAGCTCGGCCTGAGGCCATTTCTCGAAAGCGCCGGGCACAGCCTGGTCGTGACCTCGGACAAGGACGGTCCCGACAGCGTTTTCGAACGCGAGCTCGCTGACGCCGAAATCGTCATCTCGCAGCCGTTCTGGCCGGCCTATCTGACCAAGGAACGGATCGCCAAGGCAGACCAACTGAGGCTTGCGATCACCGCCGGCATCGGATCCGACCATGTCGACCTGCAGGCCGCGATGGACCGCGGCATCACCGTCGCCGAGGTGACCTACTGCAACTCGATCAGCGTTTCAGAGCATGTGGTGATGATGATCCTCGCGCTGGTGCGAAACTATATCCCGTCCTACCAGTGGGTCATCAAGGGCGGCTGGAATATCGCCGACTGTGTCGCGCGCTCCTACGATGTCGAGGGGATGCAGATCGGAACCGTCGGCGCCGGCCGTATCGGCAGCGCGGTGCTGCGCCGGCTGCGGCCGTTCGACGTCAAGCTGCACTACACCGACCGCCACCGGCTGCCCGAGGCAGTCGAGAAGGACCTCGGCGTCACCTTCCACCCAGACGCCGCGTCCATGGTCGGCATCTGCGACGTGGTGACGATCAATGCCCCCTTGCATCCGGAGACGGAGAACCTGTTCGACGAGGCGATGATCGGCAGGATGAAACGCGGCGCCTATCTGGTGAACACGGCGCGCGGCAAGATCTGCAATCGCGACGCCGTCGCCCGTGCTCTGGAGAGCGGCCAGCTCGCAGGCTATGCCGGCGATGTCTGGTTCCCGCAGCCGCCCCCCAAGGACCATCCGTGGCGATCGATGCCGCATCACGGCATGACGCCGCATATCTCGGGATCATCGCTCTCGGCCCAGGCGCGCTACGCCGCCGGCACGCGCGAAATCCTGGAGTGCTGGTTCGAAGGCCGGCCGATCCGGGAGGAATACCTGATCGTCGATGGCGGCAAGCTGGCCGGCGCCGGCGCGCATTCCTATAGTGCAGGCGACGCCACAAGCGGTTCGGAAGAGGCGGCGCGCTTCAAAGCAAAGGCGTGATCCAACAAGGCGCCATCCAGGCGGGATCGGGTCTGCGCAGGTCAAACGCGGCAGCTCGCGGGCTGTAGGCGATGGACCGGATGGCCTCCGCATTCCGGGCACAGCCAACGTGCCTGTCATCGGAGAAGTAACCGCCCGCCGCGATGCGTCCTGTGAGCCCCTTCGCCCGCTCCTTGCGCAGTAACGGTTTCTTCTTTGCTTTTGCCGCACAATGTCAGGTGATGGGGCGGGCGAAGTCCAGGGCATGGCCGACAAGAAGGATCGCAATGGAGAGTTCTGGGAGCTGGCGCTCGAACGCGCGCATCTTGGCGTCTGGGACTGGGATCTCAGGAGCGGCGACTGTTTCTACTCGGCAATGTGGTCGCAAATGCTCGGCTATGGCGAGGGTGAGCTCGTCGAGGCGAGCGATCTCTGGCTGCAGCTGACGCATCCCGACGATCGCGAGCGGGCGGTGGCCAGCGGCGAACGCCACATTGCCGGCCTGACCGATTCCATCGAGACCGAGCTCAGGCTGAAGCACAAATCCGGTCACTGGGTATGGGTTCTCGATCGCGGCGGCGTGGTCGAGCGCGACGCGGAAGGCCGGCCGGTCCGGCTGATGGGCGTCCAGACCGACATCACCAAGCAGAAGCAAGCGGAAGCAGAGCTTGCGCAGGTGAACGTCCGCTTTCGCCTGGCCTTGGCGGCCAGCGGCACCGGCATCTGGCATCACGATCTTGCTGCACGCAAAAGCTACTGGGACGAGCGCACGCGGGAAATCTTCGGGCTTGTCGCCGAAACCGACGAGGTGTCGCAAGACCTCTGGCACAGCTATCTGCATCCGGACGACAGGGCCGACGCCGAGCGGGCCCACTTGGCGCCGCTGCAAACCCAAAAGGTCGTCGCCGTACAATACCGCATCATCAAGCGGGACGGCGAAATCAGACACGTCGAATCGCTGATACGGTTCATCGCCGACGCCCAATCGTCGGGCCAGATCCTGGGCACCGTGCGCGACATCACCGAGGCGAAGCAACGCGAGCAGGAACTTGCCCATGCGGCCCGCCATGACGCGCTGACCGGGCTTTTGAACCGCGCCGCATTCGACCGGCTGCTGGCCGAGCATATCGCGACGGCGCGCCCGCTCGCGGTGTTCTACGTCGATCTCGACTACTTCAAGGCCTTGAACGACTTCGCCGGCCACGCCACCGGCGACCTCGCGCTGAAGAGCGTCGCCGAGGGCATTCTGGGCTGTCTGCCGCCGTCGGTGCATGCCGCGCGCCTCGGCGGCGACGAGTTCGCGCTGCTGGTACCTGATTGCGACGCAGCGCAAGCCGAACGTCTCGCGGGCGCCGTTCTCGCGGCGGTTCGCGATGCCGACCTCGGCTCAACGGCGGCGTCACGCAAGCTCGCGGCCAGCATCGGCATCGCCTTTGTCTCCGATGAGAATACCGCGGTGGCGGACGCGCTCGCCTGCGCCGACGACGCCTGCTATGCGGCCAAGGCCGCCGGGCGCAATCGCTTCGCGGTGTTCTCCCATGAGACAACATCCGGTTCCAGCGGCCTCAATGCGGCGCGGCTGGCGGCCGACACCGTCGATGCCATGGACGACGGAAGGCTGAAACTGTTCGGCCAGGAAATCCATCGGCTCGGAAAACCCTGGCAAGAGAGCCGCCATGTCGAGGTCCTGGCGCGGCTCGCCGGGCGCAACGGACGGCTGATCCCGCCGGGCGAGTTCATCCCGGCGGCGGAGCGATTCGGCGTCGCGTCGCGGCTCGACCGATGGATCATCAGGACAGCGCTCTCGCTTCATGGTCCGGCGCTGAAGTCAGGGGCGCTTACGCTCGGCTTCAACCTGTCGGCGCAGACGCTGAGTGATCCGCAGCTTTGGGATTTCGTCGACGCCGTTATCGATGAGACCGGGGCGCCGCATTCCGGCATCGGCTTCGAGATCACGGAAACCGCCGCGGTCACCAATTTCGCAGCTGCCGAACAGTTCGTCCGCAAGGCGCGCGAGCGACGCTGCCGCGTCAGCCTCGATGATTTCGGGGCAGGGATGAGCTCGTTCGAATATCTCCGGCGCTTTCCCGTCGATGCGATCAAGATCGACGGTTCTTTCATCGAGCATATTGCGGAGAGCGGCTTCGACCGCGAAATCGTCTCGGCCATATCGGGCATCGCCAGAAGCCTCGGCTGCTCTGTGGTGGCGGAGAAGATCGAAGAGCAGGATGCGCTCGACATCCTCAGGGATATGGGCGTTGCCTTCGGCCAGGGATTTCTACTGCACCGGCCGGAGCCGCTGGATGCGATCGTGGCGCGAGCGGGCGTGCAAGCGGCTTTGCCAGCTGGACGGCGAGCATAGCATTCGCTGGCGGGATGCGAGGGGTCAGGCCGGAGGGCATGCTCTTGGGCGACATCCATTAACAGCCGCGAGAAAGTCCGGAAACAGTTGCAGCGCCCACACTGCGCGAGTTGGTCAGGGCTTTCCCGGCGGGCGATACCGGATTGACTTTGCCTTACCAAGGGCTTGCATCGTCTCTTCGACGCTTAGGAGAACGGTGGTCTCGTACGATCTGAGCGCCCCTCCCGCACCAATGGCAAGCATGACAGATGCCATCGAAACATTGTCTGGTGCCTCCCACAGAGTCCAACCATCGTGCTCTCCGAAGGCATACCAGAACCCATGCAGGTTTCCGCCCACCGATTCGATGTAGGTGCGGGCTGCCTCGCGTCTATCCTCGGGGTTTTCGATCAAGCGCGCCCAGGTTTCGGGCGTATAGCTGAATCGTGAGAGATACATGGGCATGGTTCGCCTCCAGCGTCGCCGATCCCAGCGGCTCTGCGTCAAGGGATCGAGGGGACTGGCGCCGAGCCTAACCAGCTTGGGTAGTTCGCCGGCTGACGAAATATGCGCTCAAGCTAATATAAAAGCAACACCTATAATCCGTGCTCCGTGGCCGCTGCGGCGTTCCTCGCCGGTGCCGATTTGCTGGCAGCCGAGCGCGAGCGGGCAGGGGCACGACATCTGCCTGCCGTGCCAATACCCCTATCCGTAGCCAAAGCAGCGTTACAGGGGAGGGAGATTATCCGGCAGCCGCACGAACCCGGCGCCGTTCGGCCTTATCACCTGAAAGGTGGTAAGGCTGGATAAGCACTTCCGCCGGAATGTGCCAATTCTTGTGGATCTGGTGCACCATATCCATCGTCAGCAAGCGCTTCCTGTTCAAGATTTCCGAGGCCCGCGAAGCCGAGCCGATGACTTCGGCAAGGTCCACTTGCTTCAGGCCGGCCATTTCCATATGAGCGCGAATAGCCGTGACAGGGTCCGGCGCCTCGATCGGATAATGCCTGGTCTCATAGGCTTCGATGAGGTCGGCGAGCACATCGAAACGGTCGCCGTCGGGGGAACCGATCTCGGGCTCGTTGTCGAAATATCGGGTGATCTCAGCGATGGCCCAGTCATAGTCAGCTTCGGTTTTGAGGGGGCGAATGTTTTTCATCACACGGTTTCCGCATCTACCTTATCGTATTCGGCATGGGTGCCGACGAATTTGATCAGCACCCGCTTGTAGGTGTAGCTGACATGAACGATGACCCGGTACTTGTTGCCGGCGATGTCAAAAATCACACGGTTGTCACTTACAAGGGGCGAGTTCCCAAAACGGGAAAATTTCGCATTTGGCAGAAACCGGGGAGCATTCCGCAGATCGATGGAATCAGTTCGGAGCGCCAGCCGTCTCAGGCCCGGCGCTGGGTAGCGCAACCATCAGGAGGCAGGCTGTGCCGGACCTCGGTCGAGCCTGTCTTGTTCAAGAGGCTGCAGAGCGAAACGGCCTCATTGTGACACAGGCCGATCAGCGATAGTGCCGAAAACTGGGCCGGCAGATCGAGCTTGGCGTCCCACACCATCCATCTGCCGTTTGGCTCCATGACACATTCAAAGCGCAATGCATCGTCCGACATTCGACCCCCCAACGATTTCCCGCTAGGTGGTACCGCGTCAAAGTAAACGAGTTGTTGCGTTGTTGAAACCTGGCGTTGAATCGGCCGATAGCACCGGCGGCCGGAACCACGCGGCATGGTCAAGCCGCAATGATGACCCGGCCGCGGTGATGGTTCGGGTCGACGCCGCCGTATGCGGATCAGGCGTTGCGGCTCGCCATATGCGCATCGAGCTTCTTTCTCGAAGGCCCGTACCGCTTGATGATGGTCGCGGCCTCGCTCGGCGGTATGCCGTATTTTTTCGCAAAAGCCGCAACGTCGTAAGGCTCTTCGCCCGAGGCCGGTTTGCGGTCCTGCTTGTTTTTGGATTTGTCGTCGGCCATGTCGTCCTCCGTCATATCTGGTGGTTATAGGGTTCCTTGGTCCGCCCGACCATCCTTGCCAGTCGGAAAAGGAAGCACGTCGATTTCGCCTGGGCATTGTTGGCGCGTTGCAGAAGCCTGATCGGATAAAGACCGATCGGTTGCCCGACTGGGGAGCTGCTGGTTCCCGCTCATGGGCTCGAACCACGATTCACGCCTTCAAAGGGCGCTGTCCTACCATTAGACGAAGCGGGAATAGAGGAAGTGAACGCTGTCTAACACTTTCTCATCGGCGCATGAAGCCGCTTCGTGCGGTCATCTGCTTGAGTGCCTGACGCGCGCAGATTACGAGCGCGTGAGCCTTCTGCCGGTTCCCGATCAGCCAATGAGACTGTTCCGGCCGAGGGCGGACATCGAGCAGCTTTTCAAATAAACAGGGAGCATGAGACACTGCCTTTTCAGCAGGGCCTGTAGAGATAGGAGCAATCGCCGTGACTAAAACCGACCTCTCCGACGTCTACCGAGACTACATTGCCTGCCTGAATAAGCAGGACTGGCCGAAGCTGGGACAGTTCGTTCATGATGAGGTGATCCACAACGGTCGGCGGCTTGGGTTATCAGGTTATCTCGAAATGCTGGAGAGAGACTTTGCTGAAATTCCGGACCTTTCCTTCAACGTCGAGATGCTGATTTCCGATCCGCCCTATATTGCGAGCCGGCTGGGCTTCGACTGTACGCCGAAGGGAAGCTTCCTTGGACTCCCAGTAAACGGGAGGAGAGTTTCCTTTGCCGAGAACGTGATCTATGAATTTCGCAACGAAAAAATTGTAGAAGTTTGGTCTGTCATAGACAAGGCTTCCATCGAAGCTCAGCTTTAGCGCAGGAAATTACCCGCGTATCTCGTCTTAAAGCAATCTTTACGCTGTCGGACAATGTGTCCTGATCCTAGACCCGCGTTATCGCGAACAGCCATGCCAAAAGTTCCAGCAACAATAGAAACAGGGCAAGCTGTAGTGACATGCGCAGGCGCTGAATAATCCGCCAATTGCTGGCCATGTCGGTTTTAATGCGGAGCGCAAGCGTACGGTGCATCACATCCCATGGTTTCGGAAGGATTTTTATCGACAAAGTCCTGGAGCAGCTGCTCTGGATCGAAGCGGAAGGTAAAGGCGTAGTAGGGCCACAACATGATCACGACCAGCAGCCCGATCAGGAAAAGCAGCGCCAGCGCCAGCCAGTCCCACAGCCCCAGCCCATCCAGGAGAGCTCTGCCGCCGAGGAGAGAACTCACGAACGCGGTTGCAAAGATCAGATTGCCAGCTCGCGTATTGAGGCTCTCTACCACGTTCTCCTGGTGTTGGAGGCCTCGCACCGCCTCCGCATAAACAAAGGCCAGGCGGGAGTCAGGTGCCGCAGCGGGCTGGGAGTGGCTTTTTCCCATCGGGGAATGCTCGGC
This sequence comes from Mesorhizobium sp., assembly GCA_004020315.1. Classification (GTDB taxonomy): domain Bacteria; phylum Pseudomonadota; class Alphaproteobacteria; order Rhizobiales; family Rhizobiaceae; genus Mesorhizobium. The sequence continues at coordinate 61,217 of SAQG01000013.1, read as the reverse complement.
CATGAGTGTCGTTCCACGTTCCGATATGAACCACGATATGAACAATGGCAGCTGCCTGTCTACGGCCTGTCAAGGATCCGGCCTTGACGCCTGAACGCATTGCCCCAGATTACGCGGCGGAGTTTCAGATATGCGATACGACTGGAAGGGGCCGCGCAGATTCCTGGAACGGCATTTCGGCATTGTTATCGCAATTGGCCTGGTTGCAGGGCTGTCGGCCCTGGCCGCGCTGGGCTACACGCCTTAAAGCCTCGGATCTGCCGCCAAAATGCTAATGTAAGCGAAAAGTAACGGTGCGACGCAACCAGACCGGCGCCACGTGCATTTCAATGCATGACGATGTTTCGCCCCGATATCCCCGCAAAATGCTGCGCTTATTGCGGCGGGCGCGACCATGGCTACGAGGACTGCCCGAAGCGGAAAGCTGACGCCGGATCGCAGAAGGAGCCGGACGTCGATCCAGCGCCAAGCCCGGCATCGCGGATAGACAAGCCCGACAAAACCGGAGCCTGAACCATCCCGCTGATCGGCTCCAAGTCGAACGAAGCCCAGCCGTTGCCGGCCGTCTATCGATTCTGCTGCGTATGCCCAACGGCATTGGCGAAAGAAATGTCACCCTTGATCTCGCGCATGGCCATCGAGGTGATCGTGCGGCGCACGCCGAGCAGGCGGCTGAGTTCGACGCGCGCTGGCCCAGCCAGGTTCTCAGGGGATGATGTCGGGTTTGCGGCTGGTGTATCGTCCTTGGGGCGAAAGCCGTCGCAACCCTGGAGGACGTCATGTCGTTGGAAACCGCTCAATCACCCGCTCAAACGCCGTGGCAGACCGCGGCAATCCTGATTGGCCGCCTGATCTTCGCGGCGGTCTTCCTCATGGCGGTGACCTTCAAGTTCATCGATATGGGCGCCACTGTGGGCTACATCGCCGCCGCCGGATTTCCGTTCCCGCTGTTTCTGGCCTGGTGCGCGGCCCTGCTCGAAGTCGTCCTCGTCCTGTGCTTCCTGACCGGCGCCTTCTTCTCGTGGGCCGCTCTTGTCGCCGGCGTCTATGTGCTGTTCCTCGCCTTTGCCTTCCACGGGCCGTCGCACTGGGCCGGCAACCAAGCCGAATTCGGCTTCTTCGTCGATCATTTTACCTTCCTGGCCGGGCTGCTGTTTGCTGCCGTGCATGGGCCGGGCCGCGTGCTGACGTTGAAGCTTGGGTCTGCCAGCTGATCCCGACATTCGGTCGGCCCGCCGTCTTTGATGCAGGGAAGGAAGGCGCCTCACATCTGGTCGTTGTAGGGTTCCTTCATCTGGCCGACCATGCGCGCCAGTTTCGAGAACGACGGCATGTCCGCCTCCGGCTGACACTGATTGGCCAGCTCCAGCAGCCGGATCGGGAAGTTGACGGCATCGCGGCTCGACGCCGACATGCCTTCGGACCGCTCCTCGCTGGTCTCGCTGGCTTCGGCCTTGCGTAAGGCGATATCTATCTCTTCGACCGTCAGTACGCCCTTGCGGACAAGCACCTGATTGATCGATGCGACGGCCATCAGCAGGCCTTCGAGTTGCAGATTGGCGACATTCATGGCTTGGCTCCCATTGGTTAAGGCGCGCCGCGCTCGACGCGCTACCGGTCCTTGTTTTCATGTATCAAGCACCAAACGCGTGAGCGTCTGTTCCGATCCGGAATGCTGCCCGTGGCCTGCGCGCCTCGCAGACGTTCATGCTGGGAAGCATCCTCAGGTTAGGAATTTTTTCTTGGAATCGGCCGCTCCATCATTGACATCGTGACGGCAGTTATGCTATTGATTTGGGCATGGTGATGATTTGCGCCAACGACCCGCCCCCGAGGCGGGTTTTTTGTTTCTAGGCCCCTTTCGAACGTTTGCTGCTTGGGTTGCCGATATCAAATGTCGGCGGGACAGAGGGGGTCGCGAAGGATCGCGACGCTTCTCGTAACGACCACTGCACCTCCAAGAGAACCCCTCATGTCCAGCCGCTACGCCACCATCATCACCGACGATGACGGCCGCGAGGTCGTCAGCGCTATTGGCGAGTTCGGGGGCGCCGCACCTATGCGCCACGGGGTCGAAGAAGTGCCGGCCGGTGTGCGGATCGGCATGGTCCGGGGCGGTCCTGTGGATCAGGCCGGCGGCTTTGGCTTTCCCTTGGCGGGCGTCAGCGACGGTTCTGTTGGTATCGCCAGGGCGGCGCTCAAAGCCTTGCCCAAAGCCGGCAAGACGAAGCCCGGAGCGGCAAGCCGGCCGCGGCCAAAGGCAAAGCGCCCCGGCAAGCGGGCGAAGTCCCGCAAGAAACCCACGCGGGCAGTCAAGAAAACGGCGAAGCCCGCGATCGCTGCGCGCGCAGGGGCTGCGGGGTAGGGCATGGCCGGGGATTCTTTCGACGACGAACCGCCTGATGTGACGGAACCCAGGCCCTCCGGCCGGCCGAGGCGGGCGAAAAAGACGCTGGCCGATGGTTTTCTGGAAGCGATCCGCGCCGATTTCCGGGCGCATGGCGCCGGCGTCATTGCCGAGGTTCGCACCGAAAAGCCCGACCAGTATCTGAAGATCGTGCTGTCGGTGCTGCCCAAGGATTTGCCAAGGGACCTGCACGTCAACATCAAAAGTCTGGATGCATTGAGCGATGACGAAATCAGGCAGCGCATCCGCGGCCTCGAAGCCGTCCTCCGGCCGTTTCTCGCAAAGCCGAGTCTCGACCGCAAAGACCGAGTATCTGAGCCTGCTCAGGGAACTGGACCGCAGACGCCGCACTAACCAGCTTGCCGCCTATCGGCCCTATCTCAGGCAGGCCGAGTTCCATGCGGCGGGCGCAACCAACCGCGAGCGGCTATTCATGGCCGGCAACCAGCTCGGCAAGACAAGGGCCGGCGGTGCGGAATGGGCGATGCATCTCACCGGCCGCTATCCTGAGTGGTGGCAAGGCAAGGTTTTCGACACGCCCGTGCGGCTGTGGGCGGCCGGCGTCACCGCCGAGGGAACGCGCGACAATCCGCAGCGCATCCTGATTGGTCCGCCGCAGCAACCGGCGGCGTGGGGCACCGGCATGATCCCGGCCGACGCTATTGTCAGCACCATCATGGGGCGCGGCGCACCGCATGGGCTCGACAGCGTCGTGGTCCGCCACGGCGGCGGCGGCGATGTGCAGGCCGATGAATCGGTGCTGTCGTTCAAGAGTTATGAGAAGGGCCGCGAAAAGTGGCAGGGCGAAACGTTACACGGCGTCTGGTTCGACGAGGAGCCGCCGCTCGACATCTATTCCGAAGGGTTGACCCGCACCAATGCGACGGGCGGCATCACCATCGTCACCTTCACGCCGCTGCTCGGCATGTCGGAAGTGGTGCTGCTGTTCCTGTCGGCGGGGGAGGTGGATAGGATGGCGAAAGCCAGCGGATGAAGTCGAATCAAGGGTATTTGCTGCCCGCAAGCTGTCTGGCGCGGGCCTTAGGATCAGTTGCTTTCCGGGTAAGCGGTTGACACCATATCCTTTCATCACCTGTAATCTGATTGGACCAGACATTGCATACTTTATTTGGTGTGTCCGGGGTACAAACTTCGTGTTTGAAGCCCCTGAGCATGTACATCCTGCAGGTCTGCTTGCTCGTGTCATAAGGCACGTTCGACTGGCATGCTGACGCAGTGGCTGCAATGGCCACAATGATTGCTATGCGGATCATGTATTTCCCCCAATTCATCAGCAACTTTTCATTGATGAACAGTATTATCAATGGCGATAGCTCGTCTCGGCAACTAATTATGGCAAGCTAATATGTCCCGTCACGTCACTTTCATGACCATCGACGATGCCGGGCATTATTCGCCCGAGCAGCGCGCCGCGATCGTTGCCGCCTATCCCGCGCATGAGCGCGAGGCGCGGGCCAAAGGCATTCCGGTGCTCGGTTCCGGCCGCATCTTTCCGATTGCCGAGGGGCTGATCGCCTGCGAGCCGTTCCGGCTGCCGCGCTATTGGCCACGGCTCGGTGCGCTGGATTTCGGCTGGGACCATCCGTCCGCTGCGGTCGAGCTCGCCTGGGACACGGAGGCCGACGTCGTCTATGTCACCAAAGCCTGCCGGGCTTCGCAGCAGACTCCCGCCATGCAGGCGCTGACCCTACAACCTTGGGGCGAATGGCTGCCTTGGGCATGGCCGCGCGACGGCCGCCGCGAAACGCTGGAAGGTGCGGGCGTGGCGCTCGCCAAACAATACGCCGCGCATGGGCTGAACATCCTGGCCCGCCATGCGCAATTCCCAGACGGCTCCGTCTCGGTCGAGGCCGGGCTGATGGAGATGCTCGACCGCATGCAGAGCGGCCGCTTCAAGGTGTTCTCGACGCTTTTGCCCTGGTTCGAGGAATTCCGGCTCTATCACCGCAAAGATGGCCAGGTGGTGAAGCTACGCGACGATCTGATGGCGGCGACACGCTATGGCGTGATGATGCTGAGGGAAGCGGTGGTCGACCCGGCGGAGTTCAAGACGGCACGGCGGAAGGCGGGGCAGAGCGATCCGCTGGGGGCGTTTCGGTAACTCAACGGCAACCATACACATGACCGCCTCATGACCCTCCGCATCATCCCCGCCACGTTGCGCGACCTCAGCTACATCGCCGCCAACCTCAGGCCCGAAGACCGGGACGAGATCGACTGCCAGTTCGACGATTGGTCGCCGGCGCTGCTGGCGCTGACGGCGCTGCAGGGTTTTGCCTACGTCGCCGAACTTAACGGTAATCCGGCAGCCGGTTTCGGCGCCGCCGAGCAGCGCGGCGGGCTGTGGATCGCCTGGAGTTGGGGCACGCGCCGCATGAAGCGCTGCGTGCCTGGTATCACAGAGTTCTTTCACGCCGTGCTCGGTCCGGAGGTTGCCGCGCGCGGCGCCTGGCGGGTCGAGGCGCGGGCGCTGGCCGCCAATGAATTGGCGCTGCGCTGGCTTGCCCGGCTTGGCGCCACGCAACGCTGCCGCCTGCCGGGCTACGGCCGGAACGGCGAAGATTTTTTGCTCTATGACTGGACAAGAGAAAGCTGGAACCATGTGCCTCTTCCAAAAGCCGCCGGCGCTGAAGCCGCTGCCACCGACACCGACCATCGCAGACAAGGACGTGCAGGCGCGAGAAGCAGCACTCAGGGCTGAACTCGAACAGCGCCAGGGCACCGCCGGCACGGTCAAGACCGATCTGTCGCCGAGCGATCTCACCGGCCAGCGCCGCGTGTTGCTGGGGGTATGATGTGGGTGCGATGAAGGGCGTAATCTCCCCCCTTGAGGGGGAGATGGCCGGCAGGCCAGAGGGGGTCGGCGCGACCGGACGCGGCCTCCTGCGGCAGATCAGGGTTGGCGCTTTACGCGCGGCGACCCCCTTCTGTCGCCTTCGGCGACATCTCCCCCTCAGGGGGGAGCGCTGTCATCCCGGTTTCCGCGCGAACGCCCAGACCATCAGCGGGTATTCCTCGTCGTTGCTGAGGTCGCGCCATATGCCGTAGGCGCGCACTGGGCCGCCGATATGGGCTTTTGCGCAGGCTTTGTTGCCCCAGCCGAACACTTCTATCTCGGATTCCGGAAAGCCGCCTTCGACCATCAACTGCTTCAGGCCGGCGGGGGTCCAGCGGTTGTAGTCGTGCGGCCTGGCATGCACCCTGAACAGGAACGGCGTCGCCACCATCGCCCAGCCGCCCGGCCTGGTCATGGCATGGATATTCTGTGCCGCGGCAAGCGGCCGCTGCACATGTTCCAGCACCTGGTCGGCGATGACGACGGAATATTGCCGGTCGGTGCGGTCCTTGCAGATGTCGAAATCGGGGTAATCGACCGAGGTGTAGTTGGAGCACATCGTCTTCCAGTAGCGGTTCCAGCCGGGCGAAATCTCGATCACGTCGGATGATTTGCGGCCGTCCGCTTCAAGAAACGCGGTGAACGCCTCGATCTGCCTGATGCGCAGCCAGTTGCGGGAATCGTAGCCGATCAGCCGTTTTGCAACCTGCTTGCTTCGCCTCGTCAGGGCACCGGGTAGGCTCTCCGTCATTGTCAAATCGACCTCCTTAAAGGCCCGCCGCGCCTCCCTTGAATATCGCAAAAGCGGACAAAATTCGACCGCCCCAAAATAAGCTGAGACGACCGAAGAAAGATTGCCATGACGAGCGATTCCCGTGCCCACGATATCCTGTCGCGACAGGCCGAACTCGAGAGCGAGCGCAGCCAGTATGAGGCTGTCTGGGAGGCGGTGTCGGAATTCTGCGACCCCGACGCGCCCGATGTCTGGAGTGGCCGCCGGGGCGCGGACTCGCAGGCGGAGCGGCAGGAGCGTCGCGGCGCCCGTGTCTACGCCAATACCATCAACTCGGCGGCCAACCGGCTGGCTGCGGGGCTGGAAAGCCTGATCATCCCGCAGTCGGAAAAATGGCACGGGCTGTCGACCGCCGCCATGAATGACGAAGAGAGCGACGAGGAAAAGGAATGGGCGGAGGCGCTTCGCGATTTCCTGTTCTCGCTGCGCTATTCCGCCAACTCGAATTTCGTGCCGGCAACGCAGGCCTGCCTGCGCAACGTCGTGCGCTACGGCCCGGCCTATCTCTACGCCGAGGAGGGCTTTGGCGGCACGCTGATCCGCTATGCATCGATCCCGGTGGTCGAGGGCTATCTCTCGCGCAACCGCTGGGGCCAAGTCGACATTTTCCACCGCCGCTACGAGCGCACGGCACGCCAGGCGGCGCAGCTGCTCGGCTATGAGAAGCTGCCGGCGCGGATCAAGGTGCTGGTCGATGATCCGGCCAAATGCGAGACGAAGATTTCGCTGATCCAGTGCATCCAGCCGCGCGACGAGCGCAAGATGTACCGGCTGGGCGGCACCTATCAGTATCTCGACACGGCCTTCGCCTCCTATCACGTCATCGAAGACGAGGAGGTCATCGTCAGGGAGAGCGGTTTCCGCTCCTTCCCGGTGTCGACGTTCAACTGGCGCCGCTACGAGGGCGACCCCTACGGCATCTCGCCGACCATCGAGGCGCTGACGACGGTGCGCGAGGAAAACGCCGTGCGCCGCTCCGGCCTGCGCGCCCTGCAGCAGATCACCGATCCGGCGACCGCCTCGAAGGCGCGGCTCGACTATGTGCCGGTGCTCAATCCCGGCGAGAATTATCCCGGCCTGATCGACGACAATGGCCGGCCGCTGATTGCGCCGATCGCTGTGGGCCAGAACCCGACCTATGCGTTCAACTACGCGGAAAGCCGGGCCGCGGAGATCCGCGCGACATGATGTTCGTCAACCTGTTCCAGACGCTTGTGCAGAACCCGCAAATGACGGCCACCGAAGCCTTGATCAGGCAGGAGGAGAAGGGCGCGCTGCTCGGTCCGTCCGGCTCGATCATCCAGGCCGGCTTTGCCTCGAATCTCGACCGCGAGCTCGGTATTCTCGAGGACAAGGGATTATACGAGGAAGACAGCCGCTTCCTGCCGCCGGCTAGCCTCGCTGGCAAGGCGGTGCGGCCGACCTTCACCGGCCCGCTCGACGTTCTACGCCGCTCGGCGGAAGCCCGCGACACCATCCAGGTGGTCACCACGGCCATGCAAATGGCGCAGTTCGACCCCGGCGTGATGGACAATATCGACGGCGACGAGGCGCTCAAGATCGTGCAGAGCGCCGGCCGCAGCCCACAGCGCATCTTTCGCCGCCAGGACGAGGTGGCCGGCATCCGCGATGCCAGAGCCAAGGCGCAAACTGCGCAAGCCGGCATGGCGGCGATCGCCACTGCCGGCAAGGTCGCGAGGGACGCGGTGCCCGCGGCCGTGCAGGCGCGCGACAGCGGCCTGCTCGATGGCTTGCAAGGCATGCTGCAGGGTGGTCAGGCCGGGCCTGACATGCCGGGCGGCCCGGCTGCGCCGGGTGCCGGCGCATGAGCCGCAAACGTTTCGCCCATTCCGGTCAGGCCGGTGGCCCGGCGAAAGCGCGGGAAGCGCTGACCAAGGCGTACCTGCGTGTGTTCTCAGGCGAGGATGGTGAGATGGTCCTGGCCGACCTCGCTGCCACGACAGGCTATTACCGCCGCCCGTCCTACGGCGAGTGGCTGGCCAAGACCAGGACGCCGAACGGCTTCGAGCTGCACAGCGCGCTGAGTAACGCGCGCGCCGAAGTGGTGCAACACATCATGGGGTTCCTGATGCTGGACGGTGAGCGGCTGGCGGCGCTGGAGAAGGCGGCGAGGGCGGAGGGATAGTTAGGGCTGGCTGGCGCCCCTTCTCCCCCTGTGTGAGAAGGGGATCGGCGCTTTAGCGCCGAGGCGGATGAGAGGTGCTGGAAGAAATGAGCCGCCAGCCATCCTGTGGCTGTGCCCGATTCGGATGAGGGCTGTCCGCCAAGCTGGAACACCCCTCGTCCGGCCGCTTTGCGGCCACCTTCTCCCACAAGGGGAGAAGGAAAGACCAGCGCCGGCGTCTAACTCAATAGTTGCCGCTGTAGTAGCGATCGTCGCAAGGTGCGGTGTAGATGCGGCCGTAGCGATCCTGATAGCGGCAAAGCTGTTCGCCGCGCCGCTGCGGCGTCGTTGCGCTGCCCACGACTGCCCCCAGCAGGGCGCCGCTGGCTGCACCGATAACCGTGCTCTTGGTGTCGCGGCCAAGGGCCTGACCGACGAGAGCTCCGCCCGCGCCGCCGACCAAGGCCCCCGTGGTGGCTCTCTGCTGGCCTTCGGTCTGCGCACATCCTGCCAGCGCGGCAGTCACAAGCAGGGCGGCAATGGCTTTGTACATGGTCATCGTCTGATACTCCGTTGAGGCTTATGAACTAATACACTGGCTGATTTTGCCAAGTGTTTGCCAAGTGCGGTCGCATTGCGGCGGAACAGCGGCACCATGCCTCACGAAATAAGACATGGTTTCTTTCGTCTTGACGGCCCAGGCCTTCCGGCTCGGAAAGCTCATGGTCAAACAAAAAGATCATAAAGATCATTGTCAAACAAGACGATAGAGTCAGGCTCTATCGAAATGATCAGGCTCCGGCCGTAACGCTTCCGCCTGCGGCGGGTCTGGCCGCCCCTCAAATCCCCCAAGAATGGAGAATGCCATGACCCGAGGTCTCCCCCGGACGCTTTCCCGTGCCGCGGCCCGTGAGGCCGGGCTTGCCCCGCCCAAGACCGGGCTTGCCGCCAGGACGAGTGGGCAGGGCGGTTCATACCGCACCGTCTTTTCGCTCAACGCCATGCAAGTGCCGGTTACCGATGCGCTTGCCTATACCAGCCATAAGCTTTTCGATTTCCTCGGCGGCAAGGTGCGCATCAAGGGCGGCACCGCAAGGCTGCAATTCGCCGTGCTGACCACCCGCGCCTCAACCATCAACGACAATGCGGCATTGACCTGGTCCCTCGGGTCGGCCGCGGCGTCAAGCGCTGCGCTCGCCGGCACCATGGTCAATGTGCTGGCTTCGACCGGACGTACGCTGGACGGTGCCGGTGCTGCACTGTCGACCGCGTCGACCGCCGATGTGGCGGCGGCTGTGACGCTTGACGGCGCAGTGACGCCGGTCGACCTTTACCTCAATCTGGCCTTCGCCACCGGCACTGACATCGACGCTGACGGCACGCTGGCGATTACCGGCACGATCACGCTGCTGTGGGAGAACTGGGGCGATAACGCCTAGGGCCAGCTGGCGCACACCTCCTCCGGATCAGTGAGTTGATCGCCGGCGCCTCGTTCTTTCGACACCCCACACGCCTTCTTCCACAAGGGGAGAAGGGGAAACAAAAGGAATTTTTCTCATGACAGATATGGCAGACGCCGGGTCCGTGGTGGCTTCGCCACCGGCGGGCAACCTTGCACGGCCACCGGCCAACGGGGACAACGGGTCCGCCCTGCCGGCCGGCAAGAGTTGGTTTGACGGTCTTTCCGAAGGCAACCGCAAGCTCGCTGAAACCAAGGGCTGGACCAAGCCTGAAAGCCTCGATCGGGTTTTCACATCCTATGCCGAGCTGGAACGGCAGCAGGGCGAGAGCCTGCGCGTTCCCACAGCGGACGCACCTGGGGAAGAGTGGGACAGGTTCCATGCCCGGCTGCCTGAGGCGATGCGCCCGCTGACATCGCCCGACAAGGTCGAGTACAGGCGCCCCGACGGGCTTCCCGAAGACTTCGCCTATTCGGACGAGCTCGCCAACGCGTCCAAGGCCTGGGCGGTCGAGGCCGGCGCTACCCCGAAAGTGGCGCAGGCCTATCACGACCGCTTCGTCGGCTACATGGCCGAACAGGCCAAGGTGCAGCAGATCGCCCTTGCCCGTTCGGTCGAGGCCACTCACGATGACTTGGTCAGGGATTGGGGACCGACCGACAGCGACGGCTTCCGCCAGAGACTGGAGGTCGCCAATCGGGCCATGAAGAAGCTCGGCCTGGTCAATGCCTATAAGGCGAAGGGCATCCTTCTGCCTGACGGCGCCTTGACCGATCCGCAGATCGCCAAGGCGTTCCACGCCATCGGCGAGGCGATGTTCCGCGAAGACACGATCGACGGCGGCGCGGCTTTGAGCGGAGGCAATCCGTTCAAGCGCAACGCCGCCGGCGAACGCAACCTGACTGACATCTCAGCCCTCGTCAAAAGCGACCCCACCCGCGCCCGGCGGCTGGCACGCGAGGCCGGCGAAAACCCCGATCTGTGGATGCCCAACAACCCCCTCTAAAGCTGTGTCGATATTCAGGTGATGCCGGCCTGCAAACGACGGCTTTCTGCGCTTCCGGTGCTCACGGACCCAAATGTCCGCTCCGCTCCGGTTCTCGAAAGCCATCGTTTTCGGCTCGGCCTGACCTGAATCTCAACACACCTGCTCCGCCCATCAACCCCTGAAGGAAAAGACAAAATGGCAGACGCCTATACCCGTATCGCGGACGCGATCGTTCCGTCGGTCTATGCACAATACTCGTTCGAGGAGCACGTCCAGTCGCTCGAGATCTACCAGGCCGGGATCCTGTTTTCCGACCCGGCCATTGCCTCGAAGCTTTCCATGGGCGGGCGTTCCGTCGACATGCCCGGCTGGAAGGATCTCGGCAACGATCCGTCCGAGCCGGTCAATGACGATCCGGCCGACTCGATCGAGATGAAGAAGATCGGCGCGCGCCGCGAGGTCGCCGCCCGCAATGTCCGCGCCCAGGCCTGGGGCGTTCCGGACCTGACCTCGATCCTGGCCGGCGACGACCCGCAGAAGCTGATCGTGCGCCGTCAGACCGACTATTGGCAGCGTGCCAACAAGCTGACGCTGCTCGGCATCCTGAAGGGGGTGCTGGCCGACAACATCGCCAATGACGCCGGCGACCTCGTCCGCGTCACCGGCGCCTCCATCGTCGACACCGACATCATCGAGGCTGCCTATCTGATGGGCGACCGCGCCGACAAGTTCAAGACGATCTGGATGCATTCCAAGCAGATGAAAGCGCTAAAGCTCGCCGACCTCATCGACTACGTGCCGCCGTCTGAGCAGGGCGGGCCGCTGATCCCCTATTACATGGGGCTGCGGGCCGTCGTCGACGACGACATCCCGGTCGCGGCGGGCGTCTACACTGCCTTCATGTTCAAGGACAAGGCGATCCTGTGGAACGAGCTGCCGGTCAACACCGAAGGCGGGCCGCTGGAGTTCGACCGCAAGCCGCGCCAGGGCCATGGCGGCGGCGTCACCGAAATGGTCGGCCGCCGGCATTTCGTCCCGCATGTGCCCGGCACCCGCTTCCTCGACGCCTCCTCGGCCGGCGAATTCGCCACTGACGCCGAGCTTGCGCTGGCGGCGAACTGGGACCGCACGGCGTCGAGCGTGAAGAACATGACGTTCATCGCGCTGAAGACGACCGAGGCCTGAGCGGACCGGAAGGGGCGGGGTAAAGAACTCCCGCCCTTTCTGGATACTAGTTCGGCCAACGTGGTGAATCCCAAATTCACGCGCTGTGCTGCATTAAACTGATATGGGAGTTGGGTCTGGCCACATTGTTGTTGTTGCACGTTGATCAATCGCCGTCACCGAACGGTTACACAAGAGGGCGATGCTGCCTTGTATTGGCAAAGGAGGTAACCATGAACATGACATACAAGGCAGTTCAGGAAGTGCTCCGAAAAGCGGGCATTGTCATAAGCAAAAAGGGGGAAGTTCACCGCATAAACTTCTTCAGCGGTCTGGAAAACACCGCCTACTACACGACAAGTCTTCAGGAAGCTCGGGACAGGGGTTTGGCGATGGCGAGGGGTGCCGGAAGGTTGCAAGCAAGCGCCTTTACCAAGTCAGCCGAAACAGAGCGGCGGATCTCGACACGCGCACGCTTCGGCTGATGCCGCAGGAATTCAAGCCGCACTCATCGCCGCGTTGCGCGGCGATATCGTGAAACTGCAATAGCCACAATATATCGTCTTTTCCTGGCTCGAACGGGCACAGGGGACCGATAACGCAGCGCACGCCACCCGCTTCCTGACGGGTGGTGGTCGGCACCGTAATGGTTCCACGCACGAGACGTGCGAACGTTTTGCTCAAGCAAAATATCACCAAATCCTCAGCCGCTACGAAGCGGCTTTTGCCGTGGGCCCCAGGCCCTCTTTTTCCGATCCACACAGACGGAGCCTAAACCATGGCCATCACCCCGCTCTACATCGCCAACATGGCGCTGGGCGTCCTCGACGAGGCGCCGATCGACAGTCTTGATCAGGATGTGAAGCCGGCCCGCCTGCTCAATCTGCATTTCGACCTGACCCGCGAGGCGGAGCTGACGAAACACGCCTGGGTGTTCGCAATCCTGGCGGCTGCCGTCGCCGGGGCCGATACCGGCAGTGGCGCGGGCACGCTGAACTTTGCCTATGAGTTGCCCGTGGATTGCCTGCGGCCTTTACCGCTGACCCATAATGGCGAGCCGGATGGCGTGCCGATCGCATGGCGCCAGGAGGCCGGGCTGATCTATTGCGATCAGTCGAGCCCTCGCATCATCCGCTATATCGCCAACCTCACCGATCCGAATGACTGGGACGCGCTGTTCACCGAAGTGCTGGTCGCGGCCCTTGCCATCAAGATCGCGCATCCGCTGACCCACAAGGCGGGCATGATCGACATCGCCCGCAGTGCCTATGACCGGGCGCTCGACGCGGCGTTCCACGCCAACGCCATCCAGCGTGGCGGCAGGTTTTCAACGACGTCCTGGGCGATCCAGCGCGGCGATATCAGGTTTGTGCGCTGATGACGACGCTCTATCCAGTCCAGGATGTTTTCACCCGTGGCGAGATCTCGCCGCGCCTGCATGCGCGCGCCTCGCTCGATCTTTATCGGGCAGCGCTTTCCAAATGCGAGAACTTCGTCACCTTGCCGCATGGCGGCATCCGCAAGCGCGGCGGGACATACTTCGTTGGCGAGGTGAAGACTTCGGCCAAGCCGACGCGCGCCATTCCGTTCATCTTCTCGGCAGATCAGGCCTATATGCTGGAGTTTGGCAATCTCTACATCCGCGTCTATGCCTATGGCGCGCGGGTCGGCACGGTGGAGGTGGTCACACCCTATCTCGAAGCCGATCTGTTCGACCTGCAATTCGTCCAATCCGCCGACCAGATGTGGATCACCCACAGGGATTACCTGCCGCAAGTTCTCACCCGCACGGCGCACACCACCTGGACACTGGCCGAGTTCGTCTTTCTCGACGGCCCGTACGACGACATCAACACTACTGCGACCACCATGGTCCCAGCCGAGACCGGCGCCGTCCATCCTCTTATGACCAACAATACCACTCCAACCGGCACTGTTGCGGACAGCAGCGGCTCCGCCGACGCCTACGAGGTGTTTGACCGGACCAATGTGTCAAGCCTTTCGTTCGGCACGACCAACGGCTACGTATCCTATGACTTCGCCGGTGCATTGACCAAGGTTTGCGACGCCTATTGGATTCGGGCGGGCGGCACAAGGGCACCGGTCGCATGGGATTTCCAGGGCTTCGACGGCACGAACTGGATCTCGCTCGACAGCCGGACAACGGAAACCGCCTGGTCGCGCAGCGAGGTGCGCTTCTACGAATTTCAGAATGAGACGGCCTACCAGTCCTATCGGCTGAACATCACCACCTCCGAGGACGACACCAACCTTACGATCGCGGAAATGGGATGGCATGAGCATGGCGATACACAGACGCCATTCGATCTCACGGCGTCCTCGATCGTCGGCATCAATGACGGTACCGGTTTCCAGACCAGCGATGTTGGCCGCGTTATTCGGCTGCTCGGCTCGGATACCATCTGGCGCTGGGCGCGCATCACGAGCCGCACCAGCGCGACTGTGGTCAAAGTCAGGCTGTACGGGCATGCGCTTCCCAATCTCAGCCCGATCGCCCGCTGGCGTCTCGGCACTTTCGTTCCCGGCAAGTACGTTGAAAGCGGTTCGCTGTACGAGGAGCGGTTAGCCTTCAGCCGAAAATTCTCCGTCTACGCATCCGCTACTGGCGACTTCGACAATTTCGCGCTCGGGGAAAAGGACGACGATGCTCTTGAATTTATCCAGGCCGGCGGTGGTCAGGCCAACGATATTACGTGGATTGCGGAATCGGATGGTGCGCTGGTCATTGGCACCTTGGGAGGCATCCGCGCGCTATCAGGTTCGGGCATCGACGAAGCACTGACCCCTTCGTCCTTCAAGAACCGTCGGTCCCGCACGTTCGGCTGCGCCAAGGTCCGTCCGGTGGATGCCGGGCAGTCGTTTCTTTACGTGACGCGCTCCCGCAAATCGATCGCCGAACTGACTCAGAGCGCTACCGGCCGCTTCACGTCGGATGATGTCGGACAGATTTCCGAACATATCCCGAAGAAGGGTGTCGTTGAACTGGCATTCCAGACCGATCCAGATCCGCTGCTGTGGTTCCCGCTCGATAACGGAGAACTTGGCGGCTACACGCACCAGCCTTCCCAAGAAGTCCGCGGCATGCACCGGCATCGCATCGCCGGCTCGTTCTCCAGTTCGGCATGGGGCATCGTTGAAAGCGCCGTGGTCACGCCGGGGCAGGATGGCAATGATGATCTCTGGCTGTTCGTCAAGCGCATCATCGGCGGAGTCACCAAGCGCTATATCGAAATCAAGACCGTTCCGTTCGAATATGGCGAGATCACCGACGCGTTCGAAGTCGATTGCGGCCTGACCTATTCCGGCGCGGCTGTGGGGATGGTCACAGGACTTGGTCATCTCGAAGGCGAAACCGTCGACGCTCTGGCGGATGGCAAGGTTTACAAGGGCCTTGTCGTGGCTGCTGGAGCGGTTTCCTTGCCCGGCGGGGCAATGGCGGCCAAATGGCAGGTCGGGCTACCCTATGAGGCGGGCGCCGATACGCTGGAGCTTGATGTCGGTGGCAAGGATGGCTCGATCGTCGGACGTCGAAAGAAGGTGGCGGCGGTCATTCTTTCCCTGTTGGAAACCGATACGACCGGGCTGGAAATCACTTCGTTGCTGCGCGGTCGGTGGGAGCCGGTTCGTATCCCCTCGATCGTCTCGCCCAATGGCATGGCCAATTTATTCACCGGCAATATCGAGGTGCCGATCGACGACAGCTGGGAAGGGCAGGGCAGAGTGAGGATCCGCCACGCCAACCCGACACCCTGCACCATCCGGGCGTTCACGCCGGTATTCGATGCCGAGCCGTAGGCCCTCAACACCGACGTAGCGTTCCCGCCCACCCCCTCTGTCCTGCCCTCTTTGCCAACCTTGGCATCTCCCATTTCGCCAACCACCAAACGTTGCAGGGATAGTCGCCACACCTGAACTGCCAATCTCCCCCTTGGGGCGGAGATGTCCGGCAGGACAGAGGGGGTGCTGTCCCTCCGGCCTGGCTATTTTCTGCCTCCCAAAAGGACACTCCCGTGACCACAATCCTCCATGCCGAAGATCTCGGCAGGGCGCGGACGGCTGCCGATTTTGCTGCCGTCATCGCCTTGCTCGACACCGACCTCAACAATGCCGCCACCCGCAAACAGGAACTGGATCAGGCCGAGGACAGTGCGATCTTCGGCGACGGCGACGTGGGCGCGGTTCGCACCGCGCTCACCGACTGCAACGTGGCAATCGCGCTGCTGGAGAAAACCATCGAGGCGGCGGACAAGCGCCGCGCCGCCGCTGCGCAAAGCGAGGCCCGGGCCGACATCGCAGCACTTGGCGACGAGATCAAGTCCAAGGCCGCGTCCCTCGGCGAGCGCTGGCGCACCGTCCACCGGCTGATCGAGCAACTGCGCCAGGAATTGTTCGAGGCCGATGCCTTGAACCGCGCCATCACCACCGCCAACGGCCTGTTCGACGCCACCGGGGTTGCCGACCTGAAGATCAATCTGACCACCACCCGGCGCGCCGCCATGGCGGGACCGCGCGCGACCCTGCCTGCCCGTCTCAGCCGGCCAGCGATGCAGGCCGACAGACTGCTTCTCTCTCTCCTCAGCCCCGGCGGCGCGCTCGACCCGCGCCCGGCGCTCGGCGCGCCAGTCGAAAGCGTCAAAAGCAAATTCATTCCCGCCAGCGAACGAGGCTGACCATGTGCACACTTGCCCTTATCGGCACGGCTCTTTCGGTTGGCGGTGCGCTGGTCGAGGGCCAGCAGTCGCGGCAGATGGCCGACTATCAGGCCAAGGCCTATGAGCAGCAGGCGCGGGCCGACGGCCAAGCCGCGGCCTTCGAACAGGGCCAGGAACGCCACAAGCAGGACCTCTTGCTGTCGCAGGCGCGCCCAGGTCGGCGCCTCGGGTGTCGCCATATCGGGCTCGCCGGCCGAAGTGCTGACCGCCAATGCAAGGCAGGGCCAGCTCGACATCAAGGCGATCCAGTACGGCTCCCAGCTGCGCCAGAACAGCCTCACCACGCAGGCTGCGATCTCGCGCTTTTCCGGCAAGCAGGCGGTGGCCGCCTCGATCTTTAGGGCTGGCGGCAATCTCGTGTCTGGCCTTTCCGGCATCTACGACCCGAGCAAGGCCGTGACATTCGGCAAAAGCGCCTTTCCGCCGGCGCCGGGCGGAGGTCTCTACTGATGGCCACCATCCCCCTCCAGCTTGCCCAACGCCGGCTCGAAACCGGCAATGTGGTTTCCTACCCCAACGGCTCGCCCGTGGGTGCCGCCATACAAGGCTTTAGCGACGAGCTCTCGGCCGTCGCCGAGCGCTTCCGGCAGCAGAACGAGCAGCAGGAAGCGTTCGACGCCGAGATCGTCAGCCGGCAGTTCAACGGACAGATCGTGCAGGCCGAGAATGACGCAATCCAGAATGCGCCGGCCGACGGCAGCGGCCTGCATGACACAATGTATGGCCAGGTCGATCCGCGCAGCGGCCAAGTGATCAAATCAGGCCTGTTCGACACGCTGTTCGACGGAATCCTGCCGAAAATACCCGAGGGCCAGCGCGCAAATTTCGCCAGGCAGAGGGAGGTCCTGCGCTCAGCCGGTTCGACGCGCATGGCGGCGAAACAGGTTCAGCGCCGCCAGAACTATGAGCAAACCGAGCTCAGCACGGTGCTGGAAACCAACGCTACCGCCATCGCGCAGAGCGACCCGGACGATACCATCACATTCGAAGTAGCCCGGCAGGACGGGCTCAACCTGATCGACAAGATGGGGCTCGACCCGCAGATCAGGCAGCAGGTCGTAAAAGACTGGTTCAGCACCACGGCAAAGGCGCTCGTCCAGGCAATGATCGCCCAGGACCCGAAGCGCGCTGTCGAGATGCTGGGTGCGGGGTCGGCTGCGACTGACGGCAGCATCAAGGACGATACCGCGGAGGCTGTGGGCGGACCGTGGGCGAGTGGGGCCGGCGTGCTGACGACGCGCGAAGCGCTTGCTGGTGGCCTTCCGCCTGACGAAAGGCCGGTTCGCACGGGTTCCATGGAGCCTGACGGAAATACGGCCTGGGCTGCCGCAAGACCCTGGATGGCCGACCTGTCGCCGGACGCAATTCAGGATCTCGGCCGGAAGGCGCAAGTAGCGACTGCCGCAAGCCTAGTCGATGCGCGTACCAACATCGACCTCGCCTCGCAGAAGGCCGCGGCGGCCATTGCCAATACCGGCACCTATTCTGGCAAGACACCGGGCGCCGAAGAATTCACTGCCGTTTACGGCGCCAAAGAGGGCGGCAGGCGTCTCCAAGCCTTCAACATAACGGCTGATATCGGCCGAGCGGTTTTCGACATGCGCCCCGTCCCGAACCAGGCGATACACGCCCAGTTTCGGGATTTTGAACCCGGCCCCTACGGCTCGCCGGAAGAGCGGGAGCAATACGAGATAAAGGCCGGCGCCGCGCAATTGGTGTTGGGTGCCAGGCGCGCCGATCCCGTCGGTTACGTCAGCCAACTCTTCCCAGACAAGGCTCCGGACTGGAGCAAGGTCTCAACACCGGAGGACCACAGGACTGCCATAACCTGGGCCGTCGCTGCCCAGCAAGAGATGGGCTTCGACAGAATACTGCCGCTGCCCTGGGCTGCAGCTGACCAACAGGCCGCGAAATATATCGACCAAAGCGTGCCGTTCGAAAAGCGGCTTGCTGAATTGAGTTCGATCGTCCTGGGGGTTCGCGACCCGGATGCGCGCAAGTCGATGGCCGAACAGATTTCCTTGGCGACGGAAGCCCAATGGCGAGCCAAGGCTGGCCAAGATCCGAACATCACGCCAGAGCTGTTAGAAGCCCAGGTTGCCGCGCTCAAGAAAGGGCTGACGTGGATCGGGGAACATCCGGCCCGAGCCCAGTACAGTGCCATGCCGTGGCTACAGCAGTTCGGCTTGGCATTTGGAGATGTCGGTCGCCTAACGGCTAAGGGTGCGGCCGCCGGAGGTGCGGACGCGATCTCCGCCAAGCTGGACTCGGTTTTGTCGGGTGGAAACTACGAGAACCTTCTCAAAAATGAGCAGGCCGAGACCGAGGACGCCGAGGACCGGGCAGGCTCGGCCGGATGGGCAGCCGAGGCCATCGGCGCCGGTTTGAGCGGATATGGCCTGGTAAAGGGCGCAATCGGTTTGCTGGGCCGGGCAGGCGTCGCGGTGGCGGAGACCGGCTTAACCGGTCTCGCTGCCCGAACCGGCGTAGGGGGCGTGGCGGGTGGCGCTTATGGCGGGTCATACGCCTTCAACGCAGGCGAGAGCGTTCCGTGGGGGATTGCCAACGGCGCGTTTTGGGGCGCTAGCGGCAATGTCCTTGCCGAGGGCCTCAGCGCAATTGGCAGCCAGGTGGTAGCAAGGCTCACCGGGCCTTCCTCCATTGCTAAACCCGATGTCGTCCCGGATCATATCGCCCTGCCGATCTCTGTCGGGAAGGCAGAAGAAATTTCACCAACCCCCACTGCAGAAGGGGTAATAAAGAGGCCCTATTCAAACCTAAAGGACCCACCAACCGTTGGACCTGGCAAGGATTTCACGAGATTGCAGAAGGCGAAGATTGCCGAACAGAATAGAAGGATGAACGGCGGGGTCCTAAGAGATGACGAAGACGGCCAAGAATTGATGGTGGCCAAGAAGAGTAAAAGAGGCGTGGTCCCTCCACCAAACGAAGCGCAATTTGATCACATAGATCCGGTTGTTCCAGCTGATCCGACAAAGATTCCTGGATCGAATAGCTACAGCAATGCAAGATTGGTAGCAAGAATTCGAAACAGAAAAAAATGGAATAAATAGGCGCCGTGATGACGAAATGGAAGTTTGAAGACCCGCAGAACGTAGCTGTTTTTGTAAACAGGAAAGCTATACGTGATGGCGGATGGATTGCACGTGTCGTGCACGATGATGATGACGGATCGTGGCAGTTTCATGCGCATGAATCCGAAGATTTCGATGAGAGCGACATCATGATAGTAAGCCTGAAAAAAATAGTCGAAAAAGATAAGACTATTATGCAGTTAGCCGATTTACCTTTTGGCTGGTATGCTTGGCGCGAAACGAAATCGTCAACATGGAAACGAGGTAGAAGAGTCTAAGATATGGAGGAATGGAAGTCCGAAAAATTTGGCCGTGGTCTCGACTCGGAAGATATTTAGGAGCGGCGGCTGGATTGCTTACGTATCGCACGATGCTGATGACGAGTCGTGGCATTTTACGGAAATGAAGCTGAAGTTGATCAAGGTGATCTAATTTTAGTGGCCTTGGTCGAGGTGGTGGAGCTTGATGAAACCATTGCGCAGTTGGAGGACTTGCCATTGGGCTGGAATGCGTGGCGCGATACAAAGTCCTCGCCACGGAAACGCAGTAGAATCGCTTAAATATACCAGAGGAGGGTCGGCTGAGGCGGCAGCTGCCTTCGAACGAGGCCGATCTATGGGGTGGGGAATATGATGCAATTTTTGTACATAAGCCCCATGTGGCTGGTGGCCTTGGCGAAAATACAGTTCTGAACACCAGTGTTCACCCGCCGATCGTAAGCAAGCTTCACTACCTGGTAGGGTAGAAGGCTGGTTTGGTGGTCACGACCTTCCCTTGCTTTCTTGTTACCGAAGAGACCAGACGCGCGCTGTTGGAGATGGGCTCTTCGGGGCAATGTTCGCCGATGCCGACGTGACCACCTCCGAAGCGTTTCATGAGGGTCAGCCCGGACCGGAGCTTCCACCTTTTGTCTGGCTGAAGTGAATGGGCAACCGGGCCGCGACGACTTCGGAATCTCCTCAGATTATCGGCTTGTCATCTCGAAACGCGTTCTCGATTTGCTTGAATCATTGGGAATTCCGTTGGCTATCGTTTATCCTTTCGATGCCGAGTAAGGGCAACAATAGACGTGCGTCGTTCGACGCTGACGGTCTTCCGCTTGACAAAGCGTTGGGAGTTGGGCCGTGGAGAATAACATGAACACAGCCACCCCGGACCTCGGTAGAGTCAGTCGTTTGCCGCTTGCGTTAGGCGATCCGGACGCAGACGATAACCTTGACTCAGCTCTTCTCGAAGCTCGTGAATATCTTCAGTTCTATGACTGGGGAAGGACTATCAAAGGCGAATATCTCGGATATTGTGCCGAGGGGATAATATACATTTTTCTCTTCGAGATTTCACCCGGCAGACCAGATGTACCCCAATGGATATGGGTAATCGTGGGTGATGTACCTCCAGCATATATGCCTGGCGACGACCTCAAGACTCCGTACGAGGCGTTGGATGGATATATCGGCGCCATGGAAGAGTGGGTCGAAGCCGCGCGGCAGGGAAAGTCCGTCGCGGACTTGATACCAGTCAATGTTCCGGCCAATCCCGCCAATGCTGAAATGCTGGATCGACGCCTCAAATTCCTTGATGAGAAGGTACTGCCAGAACTTCAAAAGTGATGTATTGACGCTTGCTAACAAGCGCCGCCAATCGGGTTAGGCCGCCGCGCTCTATCGCACTGTCACCGCCCGGTGGTCTGATTATGGTCATGATGATAGCCTATGGCCTGCCGCAGCCTCCGTTGTCACGCGAGCTGATAGGTCCTGCCGGGACCATGCCAGGCTAGCCAGACTTTTCAGATGCCAGACTTTTCAGATGAAGGACTGACTGTATCGTGTTGCGCTTAGACTCCTATCCGATGCTGGCAAGAATCGTTTTCCTGGTCACGTTGGCCGGCGTTCTCCTGCTTACTCTTCTGCCGGCGCGGTTCTTGCCGGATCTCGGCATGGCCGTCACGCTTCACGATGACAAGCTCCAACACGCCGCCGCCTTCGCGGTGCTGGCGGCGTTGGGAAGTCTCGGCTGGCCGGAACACAAGGCAAGGCTGATTGTTCTCCTCGCCTTTACCGGCGCGGCGATCGAGGTTCTTCAGGGGGCGCAACTGATAGGGCGCGATCTGGATGGGTTGGACTGGGTTGCCGACTGCGCCGGCATGGCGTTCGGGCTGACAATCGCCGGCTGGACAAAGAGGCGCGTTGGGAGGCGCGTTGGCGGATTGCCATAGGTCGCAGCGTTACAAAGCTCAGGGTTGCGCGGCCAGCGCTTCATTAAAGATAGAGCGAAAGCGGAACAGTTCGCCCTCCGCAATCACTACAGGCAGCGCGACCGGGATGGGACCATACGTCTGAAGAGGGCTGATGATGCCAATGAGGATTGCAACGGCTCCGATCGATCCGAGCAGGCCGGCGGTGGTGCCTCGCGGTGCCAGGCTGGCGGGCAAAAGAGCGATCATGGCCCCGGCTCCGAGTTCCCACGCCCGGGTCGGCAGCAGAAAAAATGCCGGCGATGCGCCGCCTACCTTGAGAGCCAGGCAGTTTGCCGCCAGTGACACGAGAGTGAGCAATGTGATTGCGGGGAAGGTTGCGCGGGGCCAAAAGCGGGCAAATACCGCAATGAGCAGGGGAAAAATTATATAGAACTGTTCTTCAACACCCAATGACCAGACATGCAGGAGCGGTTTGGCCTCGGCAGCCCTCGAAAAATAGTCCGTATCTCTCCAGAAATAGATATTTGCCACGAAACCGATGGTGGCCAGCATGCTCTTTCCATACCCGATCAAATCGGCAGGCAGCAGCAAGGCGACCGCGGCTATGGTGGCAAAAAACAGCAGGAGGAGAAGTGCCGGCATGATCCTGCGGATACGCCGCTCATAGAACCGTAAGATCGAGAACTGCCCTTTGAGCGCCTCACGCCATAGTATCAGTGTGATCAGATATCCCGAGAGCACGAAAAAAATATCGACGCCCAGATATCCTCCCGGCAACCATGATCTCGACAGGTGAAAGGCTATTACCGAAATGACGGCGATCGCGCGCAGGCCGTCGACGTCCGCCCGATAGCCAATAAGGTGCGAATCCGCGCTTCCAACTCTGGTGTGCATGTTGAATATTCAGGTCCCCGGGGCAGTAACCCGTCTATAGAAGAACCAGAGCCGTGGCGCTACTCTCAGCGCCACCATAATCACCATCTGCAGAAGGAAACGCCGGACATGATGTCCCGGCGCTTCGCCCGCCCTGATCTGTGGTAGCCGACAGCGCCGCATGTCCGCGTTGAAATCATGGAATCCACATTTTTCAGCCTCGCTTCGCGGGGCTCTTTTCATGGAGCAAGCCTGATGGCCCGACCTGCAACTGCCGCCGTTCGACTTCTGACCGGCGAACGCGAACCCGTGCGTCTGGCGACCACGGCCAACACCCTCCTTCGTGGCCTGCAGACCATTGATGGCGTGCCATGCGAGGTTGGCGACCGCGTGCTGGTCAAGGACCAGGCTGATCAGAGACAGAACGGCATCTACACGGTGAGCGAAGGCGAATGGTTCCGCGCCGCCGACGCCCGCACCGCCCGCACCTTGCAGAAGGGAACGACGGTTCACACGCAGGTCGGGTCGGTCAATGCCGGTCGGGTGTTTGAATTTAGCGCCGACGAGCCGCTGGTGGGCAGCGATGCCATCACCATTGCCCCTTCCGTGCCGCCCGACATTTCGGAGGTGGTCGATGAGGTGGAATCGCTGCGCGACGAAGCGCAAGTGCTGAAGGATGCCACAGAGGCCAGTGCCGGCCAGGCAGCCGCCAGCGCTGCCAGCTCTATCGCGAATGCTGGACAAACCGCCGCCGATGTCGCCACGACCGCGGCCAATCTGGCCAGCGCCCAGGCGGCACGCGACGCGTCCCTGTATGGCAAGGGCATCTTCCCGACGACGGCGGCGGCGATCGGCTTCGGTGTCGTCGGTAGCGGTGCGATCACGGCGGGTGCCGGTGGCACCAACGGAACCTTCGATTTGGCGTTTACCGGCGGCGCCGGTTCGGGTGCCGCCGGCCGCTTCGTGGTCGCGGGCGGCGCGCTGACGCAGATCCTGATGACTGCGCCCGGCTCCTACACGGTGGCGCCGAACTTCAGCTTCGCGGCATCGGCGGGATTGGCGGGTGCAAGTGCGACGGCGGTTTTGGGCCGGAATGTCGATGTCGGCCAGTATTTCTGGACCGAAGTTTCTAACGGAGTGCTTGGACTGTACAATGTGACGGCGGGGCCGGTGGCGATGGATAGCGGTATCAGGGCAGCAACGTCCGCCCTGCTCTCGAACATGGACAGCTTAACGATGATCGCAGGCCTTAGTATTCCGACGGCCCGGTTCACAGAGGCCGCAGGGTCTGTAAGCCCATCCGTCTACCGATCCCACTCTTTTGCGTCGGGCGACATGATCGAGCACGTGGTTGTTGCCAAGGCTGGAGAGCGAAGCGCCCTGCAGCTTATCCACAATGGTGGCGGTGCGGCTTACATAGCGAACTTCAATCTCGAAGAAGGCGTCGTGTCCAGCACCTCTGGCGCGAACCTCGTCAGCGCTGCCGTCACGGACCTAGGCTCCGGCTGGTACGAGTGCAAGGCCGTCGTGCTAGTTGCGGCAAACGTTACGAACAATGTGCAGGCTCGCATGTCGCCTGCGGGCGCTCTTCCGTACACAGGCGACGGCACTAGCGGCATGTATGTTCGCAGCATCGTCCTGCGCAAGCAGGGGCTGACGGCCAACCTGTTCCCGAGCAGCGACCCTATCAACGCGGCCTTCACGGAGCAGAATGTCACGGTCAGTTCCACGACGAGCCCGAACGAGCCGTCTCTTGCCTCGCTACTTCCGCTCGTCAAACAACTCGATGTGACCGTCAACGGTCGCATGACGGCGTCCAAGCTCGTCGAGCAGAGTGGTTCGGGCTTTCCGTCTGTCTGGCAACCTCGAAACGTCACCAACGGCAACACGGTTGAAATCAAGGTCATCGCCAAAAAGGCAGAGCGCTTTCGCCTCAACCTGTTTTCGAATGCTGGCGCGATCTATGATTGCACCTTCAACCTAGACCTGGGAACAGCCTCTGGGGCAGGTGCTACCATCGCGGCGCTTGGCAATGGCTGGTACGAATGCACGGTCAACGTCACTGCGATCGCCACCTCCGGCATGAACCCGCAGCACCGGATATATCCGGCCTCTGGCGGGCACCCGTATGTCGGCGGCGGCGTGTCCGGACTATATGTGCAACGCTCGTCCTTCCGCATCAACGGCGGGGCGAATGTAAATTTATCTTCCGAGGATCTATCCACCTCCTCCTGGACGAAGAGCGTCGGCGCCACTGTCACGCCAAATGCGGCTCTGTATCTGGGTCTGCTGTCCGACCCGACCAATCTTGGCGGCGATCCCTACGACGACGGCTCCGCCGCGCTGGTCGGGAAGAAGTGGACAGCCCTGGGCTCAAGCATCACGATCGGTGCCTACTATGCTCCTCTGCTCGCTGGCCAGACGGGCATGATCCTGACCAACTTGGGCGTCAGCGGCTCGGCTCTGGGACTGAGTACTACGGGCTATCCCAGCTATGGAATGTCCAACAGGATCGTCGACATTCCGGCCGACACGGAGCTCGTCACCCTAGAGCCTGGTCCGAACGCCTTTGGTGCGCAGGAGACGCCTTTGGGCGCCTTTGGCGACACGACCTACGCCACCCACTACGGGTCGCTGTGGGCGGCCTGTGTCGCCATTCGGGCGCAGGCTCCGAACACAAAGATCGTCATGATCGGAACCTACAGCGGTGGTCCCGGTCACGCGACCCATCGCGTTGGTCGTGTTAACGGTCAGGGCAACACGATGGACCAGTTCTTCGAGGCCGAGCGCTATATGGCACATGCTCTCGGCATCCCGTTCATTGACATCTCTCAGAGCGGCATGGGCTACATCACGTCGACGCTGTACATGTCGGACGAGCTTCATCCGAATGCTGCCGGCAGTCTGCGCCATGCCACCTACGCCGCCGAATGCCTGCGTCAGATGGCGCGGCGGGACCTCTTGGGTGCCTAGACTGAAATGGTGGTGTGTGGCAGATGTTCGCGAATGCGCATCTTCTCCACCATCCTCGCCCTTCGCCGCCGCTTTTGGTCATGGATCGCCACCGGCGCTGCAAGGGAAAATGCCATCATCGGGCCGCGCACGAAGTTCGGCGCCGGGGCGGAAATCTTCAACATCCACGGCGACCGGTCTCGAGTCTCGATCGGGGCGGACAGTCATTTGGACGGGCATTTGCAGGTCTTCGCCCACGAGGGTCGGATCAAGATCGATGATTGGTTCTATCTAGGTCCAGGCTCGACGATTTGGTCGTCTGACCCAGTGGGGATCAAGATCGGCAAGCATGTCCATGTCTCATGGGGGGTGGCGATCCACGATACCAACTCGCATCCGATGGACCCGCAGAAGCGTTTTGCGCAGATGCAGGCCATCTTCCGCGAAGGCCATCCGCGCGTCGACCCAGGCATCCGCTCAGCACCGATCACCATTGGAGATGATGTCTGGATCGGTAACAGCGCCATGATCATGAAGGGGGTGACGATAGGCGACCGGGCGGTAATTTCTGCCGGCTCGATCGTACGTTCGGACGTCCCGGCCGACGCTTTGGTCCGGCCTGAGCCGCGACTAGTGAAATGATGCGTTTGGCCGCCGCTCATCAATGAGCACTGCGCCATCGTAGAGTGCCACATGCATGTGCGGCATTTTGCTGCAAATCTCTTTTAGATACTCGCGCATCGCTCCCTCATCCACGCTCGTGCCGATCGGCATGGAAATTTGCCGCTGCTGATCCATCGCGTGAATTGTTAAGCGAACGGGTGGGCCACTGTACATTGTTCGTCTCGATCTCAGGGCACATCGACAAAAGGCATGTGCTTAACGCGCTCCCACTGGTTCTTCGCCGTCGTGCCGGACCAGCGGTTGCGCAGAGTGCTTTCGCGATAGGCTTGCGCAGGCTGTAATTCGGGCAGGTCTGATGATTGAGGCAGGAAGAAGACGTTGCCGCCAGCAGCCGAAACGGCGACCAGCTTGTATCCCTGATCCTTGCAGAGCTTCGTCAGGGCGGTAATCGAAGCGCCGTGATACCAGCCGCTGTCGTGCTTCTGCTTCCGGTCGAACGACGGATCATAGGGGACGGTGATCGGGTGAAGACCAAAGCTGGCATTGTACTCGACGGCGATGACAGCCGGCCGCACCGGCAACAGAGCATTGAGAAACCAGTAGTCGTTTCCATCAACATCTACCGACAGTACCCCAAGCCTTGGAAAGTGCGTCCCCAGGTTGTTGATGTTGTCGAGAGTGATGAAACTCTGACGTACTTCGATATGTTTCGGAAGGAGGAAACGGGCCAATCGAACTGTTTGTGGGTCACCATCCACCAGAAGGCCCTGAAAATCTCGAAGCCCGATACAATTGTATTCTGTGGGATGGAAGCCAAATTCCAAGAAGGTACGGGGGCATTGTCCGGCAATCCGGGACAAAATTACGCTTTCATCGGACTGAGGGGCTCCGCCGATCTGTCCCTTGATGAGGTGATAATAGTAGCGGAGAGGACTTGCGCGAAGTAAGGTGTGCATACGGGATCGGATGCTCATAGATCGACTTCCTCGGCCATCTGCCCATCTGCCCCACCGCCCATCATTTGCGGCAAGCACCCGTTTTGCAAGCGTGATTGTGAGGCGTTCACACCCAAATTCAATTCGTTGGGCTCGGCACGGTCTATGGCAAAGAGCCTGTGCAGGTAGCACTTCGGCGTCTGCCGGCGCATCTGGCTGCCGGTCGAGTTGGCTTTGTATATGGATTGAAAGACTTAGAGTGTCCTTGCGCGTCCAAAGACACGTCCGACTCCAAGCGGTACGCAGGCGAAATGGCTGCGGCTAATGACGGCTGTCTTGCGGCTTGTTGTGAGGCTGGCTGTTCGACCACCAGACAAAATACAGCGAACCCATCTTTATGACCGGCACGCGGCGCTCGCGTTCGCGTACCCGCAATTCGCGATAGACTTTCATCTTCAGGGTGCCGCCTGGCAATTTGATACGCAGTGCCATCGGTTCAACTCCCGCCGGCTCGGCAACGATGATGTGCAATGCAGCAATTAGAGAACTTCCCCAAGGGAAGAGTCAACCGCCTATGGGCGCGTTTTTTACTGCTCCGGAAGGATTTGAGCGCAGGCCCCGATGACGGTTCAAGGCGTCAAACGTATCGCCTGGGTTTGGTCAGGATCGTCCGGTGCGCCCGGCTGGCGGTTCAAAGGGCGCTGGCGGTTCGACCACCAGGTGAAATACAGCGAGCCCATCTTCAGAACCGGTATGCGCCGGGCGCGCTCGCGCTCGCGCAACTCCCGATACACCTTCATCTTCAAGGTGCCGCCCGGCAACTTGATACGAACCGCCATCAGCCCAACCCCCATTGTGCAGCGCAGCAACTAGAGAGCTTCCGCAGCGGAAGAGTCAATGGCCGGCCATTGATTATTTCTGAGGCTATCTTCTGGAATTTTTTCCGAAAGGTCGGTGCGGCTCGGGATCATCGTTTTGGCGGGCCCCTGACGGACGATCCGACATGCTGCTCGGCCACCAGACGATAAAGTAATTTCCGACCTGCCAGACCGGAACTTCGCGCTTCTGTTCGCGCCGGCGCAGCTCGTCCCTCGTCTTGATCTTCAAGGTCCCGCCCGGAAGCCTGATCCTGATTGTCACGTGCCCTCCCGCACCCTGTGTCCCACGAGGTATGAACGGTTCATGGGAGCAGTTTCATCCCGGCTAAGCAATTTCGGTTCAAGTGGCAAGACGATCGAGCTGTTCTCAAATAGTCAATGCCGTCACTTGAAGAAATCCGCCATGCCCTGGATGGCCAGGAACGCATAGAGGATCGGCCCGGCGATCAGCCCGCAATAGAGGCACAGGATCGCTGCCAGCGCCAAAAGCAGCGGCTTGTCGCGGCCGACGGCGCATAGCTCGGCCTTCACCGTCCAGCGCGCCGTTCCTTCTTGCGACATGGGCAGCTGTCCTCCCGATCCCCACTCCCTTTGGGCTCATTTCACACAATCGCTTGCAAACATCAACCTGCCCGCAAGGGCGGAAAGGACTCTCATGGACACCACGTTCAAAGGCGCCGCCAGGCGCCTGGACGATCTCGATCTGCCAAAACTCGGCGCCAGGATCGGCGTCGGCGAGGATGAGATCCACGCCTTTCTCGATGTCGAAACCAGCGGGCATGGCTTCGACGCCCATGGCCGGCCGATCATCCTGTTCGAGCCGCATGTCTTTTTCCGCAACCTGTCGGGGGCGAAGCGGGCGCAAGCTGTCGAGGCTGGCCTTGCCTATGTCAGGTGGGGCGAAAAGCCTTATCCCCGGGACAGCTATCCGCGCCTGAAAGCCGCCTGCGCGATCGACGAGACGGCGGCGCTCAGATCGGCATCATGGGGCCTCGGGCAGGTTCTCGGCGAGAATTTCAAGGCGGCCGGCTTCCTCACCGTGCAGGCCATGGTCGAAGCCATGATGGAGGACGAGGCACTCCAGCTGGCAGCGGCGGTCAATTTCATCGCCGCGCACCGGCTCGACGGCAAATTGCGCGATCATGATTGGGCCGGCTTTGCCAAGGGCTACAACGGCCCGTCGTACAGGAAGAACGCCTACGATATCAGGCTTGCCGACGCGTTCCGCAAATGGTCTGGGATCAAGGACACGCAGTGGCCGCCCGCTGCCCCAGCACAGCCTCCAGCGCCTGTTCCGATTCCGCACGCTCCGCAACTGAACGGTCCCACTCCTTTGACCCCAGAGGCAGAGCCGGACAAGGCCGGAGTCCGGCCCGGACTGTTGCCCGGCCCCTGGGCCGCAGTCCTGGCCCCCTTGGTCGCCGCAATCCTCTCTTTGTTTCGAAGCGCCCCTTCTTTGTTTCGAAAGGCTCCCTCTTTGTTTCGAAAGGCAAAGCCATGAAGTGGTTCAATACCAATGCCGCGCACAATCTGATCAATGTGCTGATCCTGTTGCTCACCGGCCTGGTCGGCTTCGACTGGACGCTGTTCGGCATCGGCGCCGCCCTGGCACTCAAGATCACCGGGGTGCTGACCCTGCTCAAGATCCTGATGAATGTCGTCCGCGACGGCGTCGCCGGCCTCGTCAGAAAACAGCCTGCCGTGGAGGGCAATTGAGATGTCGGTGCTTTCCATGCTGAGCGCGCCCGCCGGCAACAACGCGCTCATGGCGGTCTTCGCAGCACTCGTCGGCGGCATCGGCCTCTTTGTCGCCGGCGGTATCAGCCGGGCCAAGAAGGATACGGCCAGGCGAGCGGCGGAAAAACTCACCGCCGCGCAGGACCGCCTCGAAATGGGCCGCGAGGCGATCGATGCCGAACGCGCGGCGCGCGATCTGCCGGACGAAGCCGCACGGCGGGAGGCGATGCGATGGGCAACGCACTGATGATCGGTCGGCTGCTCGGGGGCCTGTTGCTCGCCGGATGCACAACGCCGATTTCGCCGGCGCGTCAGGTCTGGTGTGACCACAACCAGCCGCGCCGTCCGTCCGCGGTCGTCGTCGCCGCCATGACGCGGCCCGAACTCGACGAGGTGAACGCTTACAACGGGAAGGGCGCCAGATGGTGCGGGTGGAAGCCATGATACAGGAGCTTCTCGATGCTCTCGGCATCAAGGCGCCGGTGGTGGTCGCCGGACTTTCCGGCGGCATTTTGCGAGCCCTGTCGCGCCACCGCTACAAGGTCCGCGAGATGGTGGCGTCGCCGATCTGCGGCGCACTGGCGGCGGCCTACCTGACATTGCCAGTGGTGCACTACATCCGCGCCGGCCTGCCGTTGCCGTCGCCGGACGACGACACCACGACGCTGGCCGCGGCGTTCCTCATCGGCGTCTCGGCGATGTGGATCTCGGACATCGTCTTCGAGGTAGTGGTGAGGCGGTTCAAGCCGGAGAAGGAGGAGTGAGATCGCGCCTGTCCTATTGCGCCGCAGTAACAGACCGCCGCGGGAGACGCCGTTCCGGGTAAAGGCTGCGGAACCACGGGCGAGGGCGCGCGTTAGGCACGACCCTTGTGAGGATGCACCATGCCAGTTCGCCCAATCGTCTCGACAGCCGCAGCGATCCTGCTCGGTGCCACATGCATGGCTTACGCCCGGCCGGATGCGCGCACCATGACATGCGAACAGACGCAGCAGCTGATCCAGAGCTGGCGCGCGATCGTCCTGACCACCGGCCGCAACACCTATGATCGATATGTCCGCCAGTTCGGCAATGAGTGCGATTGGCCGGAGGTGCCGACCGCCTCCTATATCCCGACGCGTGACGGTCAATGTCGGGTCCATCGATGCGAGGAACCGATTTTCGATTTCCCGGACTGATAAGCAGGCAGCGCCTGATCCAAGGATTTTTTGCGCGACTCCGAAGGGGGGCCGATGCCCTAGAAGCCGAAGAACTGCCAGCCGATCAGATATCCAAGCGCGACGACCGCCAGGGGAAACAAAGCCGGCGCCAGCCGGCTGAGGATGGAGCTCCTTGCTGGTTCCTTTGGGGCGTTCCTGACGGCGTTTCCGAGGTTCTTGGTCATGATCCCGCTATAGTAGCAATCGCTGATTAACGATTCTCCAACACGCCGCGCCCGCCCCGGAAACGGGGCGGTTTTTTCGCGTCTTCAACGCAACTCGTCGCCATTGCCGCTCAAAACTTTCGTGTCGGTGAATTGAACCAGCATGGGGCCGGGCGGGTTGCCGCATGCGGGAACCAATCGCTGCCCGCCTGCTTTGGCAAGGAGGTGATCCTTCGCAGTAAAGGAGTTCGACATGAAACTTTTCGAATTCTTGCCAAGGACGCTGGTGATGGGCGTGCTCGGCTCGCTGGCGTGGGCGGCACCGGTTGCCGCACAGACGGATACCCAGACACAAGACCAGGCCCGTGCCCAGTCAGGCCCCTGCCAGGCGCAGCCGCAGAACGGCCAGCAGCCGCCGCCCGTCAACAATGGTGACAACAACAGCCTTGCCGACACGCTTGATCCTTGCAACGGCGTGCTGCAGCCGCCGCCGACGGGCGATCGGGGCATGGCCGCATCGCCGCCGGACGAAGGCAAGACACCGGTGCTCAAGCCCGGCGAGGTGCCGGCGCAGCCGCCGAAACAATAGGTTTGGAAGAATTTGCCGTCTCGCGCCTGACGGGTTCTTGAGGCCGGCAGGCTTTTTTGCTGGAGGGCGGAACATTAGCTTTCGCTAAATGTTCCTCTCGAAGCAGTCGATATCACCCCCTCCGGTATCGCTGCTGGTCGGGCAATCCGATCGGCCCGCGTGCCTGCGAAGGAACGCGGGCCACTTCGGTCGTTCGCAGCAAGCATCAGGGCGGCGCCAATGCGGCGACCAATTAGCCGCCGCTCACGGAACAAGAAGGTTGCGTGAACGTTTGCAATCTGGGCGCGTCGCTCCCGACTACGGAAGGCGGAGCCCGCAAACCAGACAGGAGAAGACGATGAAAATCCACCTTGTTCCTGCCGCCGCCGGGTTGGCTCTGCTCGCCGGTGTCGGCGTGGCCACCGCAGACCAGGTGATTATCACGCCCGAGCAGCAGACAGTCGTCCGCGAATATGTGCAGAGGCACCCGCTCGCCTCGATCAGCCTTCTGGGAGTGGAACTCAATGTCGGTTCTACTTTGCCCGACACGGTTGAACTTCATCCGATCGAGGTTCCCGACGTCGAATACAGATACGTGGTCGTCGACGATCGCACCGTGCTGGTCGATCCCGGCACCCGCAGGATCGTGCAGGTCATCGACTGACCTTCGCCCGCCGCTCTCTCGAGAAGACGCGAGAAGAGCGGCGGCTCGCCGGCAGGCAGCCGGCTGTTGATCGTCTTGTGGCGGGACGGAAAGGAGTCATTTCCATGTTGCCGCATGTCGAGTCACGCAATGTGGCCGCATCTGTCGACAAGCTGCTTGCTGAACGGGGCACTGCCCTATTGTCGATGAAGGAGTTGATTGCAGCGGTGCGCGAGCGAACCGGAACGGAGCGCTCGGACGCGGATCTGGCGGGGCTAATCACCAAAAAGGCGGCACTCCTCGGTGTCGCGGTTCTGTCCGACTAGGGCTGAAGCCGCCCAAGACGCCGATCGAAATTTCAGCTAAAAGTTGTCACTCACGGATTTGAGCCGATGGAGGCAACGGTGACGGACGACAGGCAGGAACGCATTCGCCGGCGGGCCCACGCGATTTGGGAACAAGCCGGACGGCCCGAGGGCGCGCATCAGCAGCACTGGGACCAGGCCACAGCCGAGGTCGACGGTGAGGAGAGCCGGCCGAAAGCGAAGACCACCCCACCGAAGGGATCGGCGGCCGGCGAGGCTACCAAGCCAAAAGCTGCCCGACCCCGCAAGGGTTCAGCAAGCTAGAACATAGCGCTTCGGCAATACAGCCCTTCGGCCGCGGGACGAATCTGTCGTGCCGCAGCCGAAAAGCGCGAGTTCCCGAAATCGATCTCGGTTACTTGCCGCAGTGGTTGTCGTTGACGGTTGGTGAAACCGTGCCGGGAGCCTTGTGCGTTGCATCAGGCATCGCACCCTGCGGGCCGATAGGGCAGTTCTGATCGGCATTGGAATTCAAGCCGTCGGGACCCACGATGCTACCGGTAGTCCCGGTATCCACAGTGTTCGGATCAGCCAGGTTCGGATCGATCGGAGCCGGGTCGGTGACGACGCTTCTGTCGCCGCCGGTACCCATATCAGCGTCTGGGTCGCTGGCATTCTGGGCTATCGCAGACGTGGCCAGACCGGCGGCGAGCACGGACGCTGCGAGAATCTTCATAAGCATGATTTGCCTCCATTTGTCTCCATTTTTTGGGTTGTCGCCGCATCGCGACTACAGAAAAAACCACTCGGGGGTGATGAAGGTTCCCATAAAATTCCAGCCTGCGACGAACCGTTCGTGATCAGCAGGGCAGTCTTTGCCCGGTTTGGGGAACTCAAAGCCTGCTGGCCACGAGCCGTTGACATGACTGCCATTTCGCCATATTGAACAGGACTATACAGGTGTACTGAACAGGTATTCCATGGCGCGTCGCACGACTCTGTCGTCTCCCGGTACGGGCAAGCCCGAACGGATCGCCACCGTGCTCGAACACGAGATCCGCTCCGGCGTGCTCGGCTTCGGCGACCGCCTGCAGAGCGAGAACGAGCTCGTCCAGCGCTTCTCCGTCAGCCGCAACACCATCCGCAAGGGTCTCGAGGAACTGTCGAGCCGCGGGCTGATCACCACCAAAGTCGGCATCGGCTCGTTCGTCACCTTCGATGGCATGCCGGTCGACGACGCCGTCGGCTGGTCCCGCGCGCTGGCCAATGCCGGCGCCAATGCCGAGACCCGCACGCTCAGGCTCGAAGTCATGCAGGATGCCGAGCTGGCTGCCAGGCTCGGCGTCGAAAGTCCATTCTTCATCGCCGTCGACCGGGTGCGCAGCAACGCCGATGACGGCCACGCCATCTCGATCGAGCGCAGCCGCTTGCCGCTGTCGCCCGAGCTGGAGGACGTGCCGCTGCGCGGCCTGCGCGAGGGCTCGCTGCACCAGACGTTGCGAGGGGCGGGGCTTGTCCCCGACCACGGCGAGGAGTGGGTCGATATCGAGATGCTGAGCGCCGAGGACGCGGCCGTTCTCGATTGCGCGCCCGGCGCGCCGTTCCTGCGCACGCGGCGCCTCACGCGCGCCGCCGATGGCCGCGCCATCGAATATGTCACCAGCCTGCTCAATCCGGCGCATTTCGCCCTTCACCTGGAGTTCTGACCCATGCCGGACATGGCTTTGGCCGAGGCGATCGACCGGGCGATGGGTGCACTTATCGGCGGTGCGCTGGGCGATGCGCTCGGCATGCCGACGCAGCTGCTGTCGCCGGCCCGCATCGCCGAGCTCTACGGCCATGTCGAGGATTTCGTTGCGCCCGTCGCCGACCATCCGGTGTCGAAAGGCTTGGCCGCGGGCACTGTTACCGACGACACTGAACAGGCGCTGCTGCTCGGCCGCATCCTGGCTGTTTCAGGCGATCGCTTCGATCACACGCGCTGGGTCAACGCGCTGCTCGACTGGGAGCGCGAGGTCAAGGCGCGCGGCAGCTACGATCTGCTCGGACCTTCGACCAAGCGCGCCATCGACGCCATCAATGAAGGCGTGCCGGCCGAGGAGGCGGGGCGGAGCGGCGACACCAATGGCGCTGCCATGCGCATCGCGCCGGTCGGCATCATAACGCCGCTGGAGCCGCTCGACGCGCTGGTCGCCAAGGTGGCGGAAACCTGCCGCGCGACGCACAACACTTCAATCGCGATTGCCTCTGCCGCAGCCGTTGCCGCCGCGGTCAGTTGCGGCATTGCCGGCGGCGACTGGCGGACCGCTTTAGACCGCGCGGTTGTGGCGGCAAAGCAAGGGGCGGCGCTCGGGCACTGGGTCACCGGCGGCGACATTGCCGCGCGGATCGACTGGGCGAGGGGTCTTGTTCGCGGCAAGGCTGTCACTGACGGCATCCGGCTGATCGTCGATCTGGTCGGCACCGGCGTCGCCAGCCAGGAATCAATTCCGGCAGCCTTCGCGGTGCTGGAAATCGCCAACGGCGATCCCTGGCAGGCGGCCGTCATCAGCGCCAACCTCGGCGGCGACACCGACACGATCGGCGCTATTGCCGCCGGCATGGCAGGCGCCTGCGCCGGCTTTTCCCGATTGCCACGGGAACACATCGCCCGGCTCAAAGGGCTCGACATTGCGCAGGTGCGCGGGCTCGCCGCCGATCTGGTCGCGGTGCGGATAGCGAAACGCGGTTCAGGCAAGGATGCGGCGGCATGAGCGGGCGGCTCGTCCATATCGGCAGCGCGGTGGTCGACTATGTCTACCGCATCGACGCCTTGCCGGCGCCCGGCACCGAAAAGACCGCATCGAGCTTTGCCAAGGTCGCCGGCGGCGGCTTCAACATGATGGTCGCGGCCAGCCGCACCGGCATGAGGGTCGTCTTCGGCGGCCAGCTCGGCAGCGGACCGAATGGCGACTTCCTGCGCGCCGCTTTTGCCACCGAAGGCATCGAAACGCTGACGCGCCCGTCGCCTTTGATGGATAGCGGTAATTGCGTCGCCATGATCAGCGGCGACGCCGAGCGCACCTTCGTGTCATGGCCTGGCGCCGAGAGTGTGCTCAGCCTTGACATGATGGCGCCCGTCCGGGTTGCGCCGGAGGATTGGGTGTTCGCCTCCGGCTACACGCTGAGCTATGTCGGGAGCCGCGACGCGCTGGCCGACTGGATCGAGGCGCAGCCGGCGGAGATTCCCTTCGTCTTCGATCCGACGCCCGTTGTATCGGACATTCCGCGCACCATTCTCGACCGGGTGTTAGCGCGCACGGGCTGGCTGAGCTGCAACACAATGGAAGCGGCCGAGATCGCCGGCCCGGGCAATGTCGAGGCCATTGCTGCCCGGCTTCTTTCCAATCACTGCCCGGGCGCCGAGGGCGTCATCATCCGCGCTGGGGCAATAGGCTGCTTCGTGCGGCTGGCCGACGGAGGTGCCAAGGCCATACCCGGCTTCAAGGTCGCCGCCGTCGATACCAACGGCGCCGGCGACACCCATATCGGCGCCTTCGTCAGCGCATTGTCGCGCGGGGTGCCGCCCTTCGAAGCGGCGCGCTACGCCAATGCGGCGGCGGCGCTCTCGGTCACCCGCCATGGCGGGTCGTCGGCGCCGACCGACCAGGAGATCCAGACATTCCTCAGCCATGACGATCGACTGACGACCGTGCACGGCCGGAAGCAAGAGGCCCATTTCTGACAGCTAAATGACGTAACAAGCCCAGCCAATCGGGCAAAACAATGAGAGGAACGAACATGTGCATGCCCAAACTGACTGCTTTTCTGACGGCAACCGCCGTATTCGCTTCGGCACTTACGCTGACCGCCAGGGCCGACGAGGTCCATGTGCTCAACTGGAAGGGCTACGGCGCCGACGAGCCCTGGGCCATCGCCGCCTTCGAGAAGGCGACCGGCAACAAGGTCGTCAACGATTTCTTCAATTCCGAACAAGAAATGCTGACCAAGCTCAGGACCAATCCCGGCCTCTACGACGTCGTCATGATCAACGCCGCCTTCAATAACCAGGCGATGGCGGAAAAACTGATCCAGCCGATCGATGTCTCGAAGATTCCCAACTATGCCGATATCAGCCCGGACAAGGCAAACTCGCCGATGCTCGCCCGCGATGGCAAGGTCTATGGCGTGCCATGGGTGTGGGGCTTGACCGCGCTCGCCATCAACGAAAAGGCCTTCGAGACGCCGCCGACGAGTATCGCCGAAATGTGGGATCCCGCCCACAAGGGCCGCGTCACCATTCGCGATGATGCCGTCGAAGCGGTTCAGTTCGGCGCCATTGCCACCGGCCAGAACATCAACGACATCAAGGACATGGAAGCGGTCAAGGCGAAGCTGACCTCGCTGATCCCGCAGATCAAGACATTCTGGAGCTCGGAAAACGACTGGAACCAGATGGTCGCCTCCAACCAGATCAACATCGGCACCTACTGGAGCGGCTCGGCCGACCGCGCCAAGACGCATTTCAAGCTGCCGGTCTCGCTGGTCATCCCGCAGGAAGGCGCTGTCGCCTGGCTCGACGCCTTTTCCATTCCGGTCGGTTCCAAGAATGTCGCCGGCGCCGAGGCCTTCATCAACTACATGATCGATCCCGGCTTCTACGTCGAATGGGTCACCAAGGTCGGCGCGCCGGTCTCGGCCAACACCAAGGCGGTCGCAGCCCTTCCCGAAGATGCCTTCAACCGCAAGGTAATGGGCGACCCCGCGGTGGCCAAGCGCATCCAGTTCCAGGCGCCGATCACCGATGCGCAGCGCGAGGCTTATCTGGCGCTGTGGCAAGAGCTCAAAGTCAACGTGAAGTAACGGGCAGATTTTTCGGGGAGAGGCATATGGCTGGACAGGTCGCGACCGGTTCGAGGAGCGGATTGCGATCGGCTTTGCCCTTGCTTCTGCCCGCTTACCTCTGGCTGACGGTGGCGATCTTCCTGCCGCTGTCGGCTATGGTCTTCTTCTCCTTCATGACCGAGCTGCCGCTGTCGGGGAAGGCATGGTTCTTCACGCTGGAAAACTACGCCACCTTCTTCTCGCAGGGGCTCTATCTCACGCTGCTTCTGGCCTCGCTCAGGCTCGGCCTCGAGGTGACGCTGTGGTGCGTCGTCATCGGCTATCCCGCGGCCTATGTGCTGGCCAAGGTGCTGAAGGGGCGCAGCCGCGAGGCGATCTTCCTGCTCGTCATCCTGCCTTTCTGGAGCAACGGGCTGGTGCGTATCTTCTCCTGGGCCATGGTGCTGCGCGAAGGCGGCATTCTCGACACCGCGCTCAATGCCGTGCTGCCGTTCAAGATCAACATCGACCTGATGTACTCCTATCCGGCCGTCATCATCGGGCTGGTGCACTCCTATGTGCCCTACATGGTGCTGACCTGCTACCTCACGCTGCAGGCGATCGACGACTCGCTGATCGAGGCAGGGCGCTCACTCGGTGCCTCGCGGCTGCAAATGCTGAAACGGGTGATCATCCCACTGTCCATGCCGGGGCTGGTGGCGGGGGCAGCGCTGATCTTCGTACCCGTCGTCGGGTCTTTCATGGAGCCGCGCATCCTCGGCGGCCGCACCGGCACATTCTATGGCACGGTCATCGAGGATCAGTTCGTGGCCGTGTTCAACTGGCCGCTCGGCGCGGCCTTGTCCTTTATCTTGCTGGCCGTCGTGCTGGTCATCCTGGCATTGGCGTCGCCGGTGCTGAAGAGGGCCGCGTGATGGCGACGACCCGTATCCTGGAATGGCTTGGGCGCCTCTATATCTGGCTGCTGCTCGCCTTCCTCTACCTCCCGATCATCATCATGGCGCTGATGTCGTTCAACGTCTCGCCCTTCTATCAGTTGCCGTTTGAATGGACGACGGAGTGGTACGCTTGGCTGCGGCAGAACGACCAGCTGATCTCCGCAACCTGGAACAGCGTCAAGATCGCCATGATCACCACCATCATCTGCACCGCGCTCGGCACGGCGGCGTCGCTGGCGCTCTATCGCTACGAATTTCGCGGCAAGAAATTCCTGCAAGCACTACTGTTTCCGCCGATCGCAATTCCGTGGCTGATCACCGGCACGGCAATGCTGATCTTCTTCTTCGGCGTCGGCATCGGGCGTGGTCTGTTTGCCATCCTGCTCGGCCATGTGGCGCTGGCGCTGCCCTATGTCATCGTCGTCGTCTCGGCCCGGCTGCAGACCTTTGCGCCGGAACTGGAAGAGGCGGCGCGTTCGCTCGGCGCCAACCAGTGGCAGGTGACGCGGCGCGTGACGCTGCCCTGGATCATGCCGGGCGTCATCGCCGGCGGGCTGTTCGCCTTTGCTGTGTCATTCGACCAGTTCGTGGTGTCCTACTTCCTGTCGACGCCGGGCCAGACGACGCTGCCGGTCGAAATCTACGCCGCGATCCGCAAGGGTTTTACGCCGGAGATCAATGCCGTCTCGACGATCATCATCGTCGTCTCGATGGCGCTGATGCTGCTCACGGCACGGTTCTTCAAATTCGGCGGAGAGAAATAATGGCCGGCGTGCAGGTATCGAATTTGTCACGCAGTTTCGGCGCGCACAAGGCGCTGGACGACGTCTCCATCGATTTCGCCGACGGCGGTTTCTATGCGCTGCTTGGGCCCTCGGGCAGCGGCAAGACCACGCTGCTGCGGCAGATCGCGGGCTTCGATTTTCCCGATTCCGGCCGCATCGCGATCGGCGGCGAGAGCGTCGAGCGGGTGCCGGTCGAGAAGCGGCGCATCGGCATGGTGTTCCAGAACTACGCGCTGTTTCCCAATATGAGCGTGGCCGACAATGTCGCGTTCGGCCTGTCGGTGCGTGGCGAAGCCAAGGCAACGATAGCCAGCGAGGTGCAGCGCGCGCTCGACCTGGTGCAGCTCGGCCAGCTCGGTGGCCGCCGGCCGCACCAACTGTCCGGCGGCCAGCGCCAGCGCGTCGCACTGGCGCGCGCCATCGTCACCAAGCCGCGCGTGCTTTTGCTCGACGAGCCGCTTGGTGCGCTCGATAAGGCGCTGCGCATCGACATGCAGATCGAACTGAAACGCATCCAGCGCGAGATCGGCATCACCACCATCTTCGTCACCCACGACCAGGAAGAGGCGCTGACGATGAGCGATCGTATCGGCATCCTGCGTGGCGGCAGACTGGTGCAGGAAGGGCCGCCCGAGGACATCTACGACAGGCCGAAGAGCGAGTTCGCCGCCACTTTCCTCGGTGACGCCAACATATTGCGCGGCGAGACCACCGGAACCGGCATCCGTTTGGCCGATGGTACGGCGATCGCCGCCAAGGCTGGCGCGTCGTTCGCCGCCGGCACCAAGGCCAGCTGCGCCGTGCGGCCCGAACGCATCCGCATCGCCGCCGATTCCGGAAGCCCGGATCATCTCAATGGCAATGTGCTCAAGGGGCAGGTCTCCAAGCGCATCTTCGCCGGCAACAACAGCACGTATTTTGTCGATCGCGACGGCCAGACCATCAAGGTTATCGTGCAGAATACCGGCATGGAAAAGCTGGCCGAAGGCCAGGAGGTGGTGCTGCGCTGGTCGCCGGAGAGTACGGTGCTGATCGCTGGGAACTGATCTTGCCAGGCGGACCGCAATCAGTGAGAGCATGGTCGAGCATAGTGCGGGAAAGCGGAACACCCGATGACGCTTGAACTCAGTGTGTGCGACCAGTCGATGCTGCAAGGCGAGCACGGCCCGGCCGTGGCCGCGGCGATGAGGATCCTGGTCGCCTTTTCGAAGGCGGTCGGCGCGCGTAAGCTGCTGGATATTGCCGGTGCCCATATCGACGGCTGCCTCTATCACGGCCAGGCCAATCTCGATTTCGTCGAGAGACTGGTCGAAGGCGGTGGCCACGTTCGGGTGCCGACCACGCTGAATGTCGGCTCGTTCGACCTCATCCATCCCGGCCTAGTGAAGATGCCGCTGTCGCAAGAGGCGCCGGCGCGGCGGCTGATGAAGGCGCATCTGGAGCTCGGTTGCCAGGCGACCTTCACCTGCGCGCCCTATCAGACGCGGTTTCGCCCGGCTTTCGGCGAGCAGATCGCCTGGGGCGAATCCAACGCCATCGTCTTTGCCAATTCGGTGATTGGAGCGCGGACCAACCGCTATGGCGATTTCATCGACCTGTGCTGCGCGATGACCGGGCGCGCGCCGGCCTGGGGACTGCATTTGAGCGATAATCGACGCGGCCAAATCCTGTTCGAGCTGACCGGTTCTTTCGAGGCCGCCGACGCCCTGTTCGTCGGCGTCGGGCTGATCGTCGGAAAAGCGAGTGGCGACCGCATCCCTGTGATATCGGGCCTGCCGCAGCCGCGCGACGAGGACCAGCTGAAGGCGCTGGGTGCGGCGGCGGCAACGACGGGCGCGGTGGCGCTGTTCCATGCGGTCGGCATCACGCCGGAAGCAAAGACGCTCGACGAGGCATTTCACGGCATGGCGCCGGAGGCGACGATCCGGATCTCTCGCGCCGACATCGACTACGCGCTGGCCAAGCTGTCGAGCGTCCCCGACGGCGCGCCGCTTGCAGCAGTGTCGCTCGGCACGCCGCATTTTTCCCATGACGAGTGGATGCGCCTGCTGCCGATGCTGCGCCAAATCGCGCCGGGCAGAGGGATCCCAATCTACGTCAACACCGGACGCGCGACGCTGAAGCGGCTTCAGGACGAGGGCGAACTGGACGATGCGGAGGAGTTCAACCTTATTCCGGTGACCGATACCTGCACCTATGTCACCGCGATTCTGGAACGTCTCGACGGGGTGGCGATGACCAATTCCGGCAAATGGGCGCATTACGCGCCCGGCAACATCGGCGTATCGGTGGCGTTCGCCGACATGGAAGACTGCGTTCGCTCGGCCGCTGCCGGTCGCGTCGTGCGAGGCGCGCGGTGAGCGAACAGGAAAGTCGAGCCCTGAACAGAGTTGGCACCTTCCAGCTTGCCGGTGAAGCGCAAGGAGCGGCGCTGGTACTTTCGCAAGCGCTCAGCTTCTGGGGCGGGATCGACGCCGAGACCGGCGACATAACAGATCATTCGCATCCGGATCTCGGCAATAATGTCGCCGGCAAGATCCTGGTCATGGCATCCGGGCGCGGCTCGTCGTCCTCGTCTTCGGTTCTGGCCGAGGCGATCCGCCGGGGCACGGCGCCGGCCGGCATTATCCTGGAGCGGCCCGATCCGATCCTGGCCGTCGGCGCCATCGTCGCCGAGTTCCTCTACGAAATCAGCATGCCGCTGGTCGTCTGCGACATATCAGGCATTATCTCCGGCGACCGGATCGCGATCGGCCTCGGCGAGGGTGCGCAAGCGATAGTGAGCAGGATCTAGCCGGCCATCAGTCCAGCCGCGCCACGTCGCCAATAGGCCGCAGCCAGCGTCTCGTCCCGGCCAAGCCCCAGCGTGCTGCGCCAGTGTTCGCGAACGATCCTCGCGGCAGCCGCTTCCGCAGCGAACCAGCCGAACACCGAACCGGTCGGCCACGCGGAGGCGATCCTGTCGCCCTCGGCCCGAAGACAACAGCCCGCACTGCGTCGAGCGCGAGAGCCCGCACTTGCTGGCGCGGCCTCTCATATCCCTGAGCCTTCGTTCAGATCTCCGGGATGCTTTCCCTGAAGATCACCTGCAGCCTCGGCTGGTGCAGTTCGTAGGGCAAGCCCCTGACCGCGTGGGTCAAGGTGTTGAGCGCTTCGCGGGCCTCGACGCGCGGGTTCTGGTCGATGACCGCGTCGAGCGTGCCGTCGAGCAAAAGGTCCTTGGTGCCTTCCGTCACCTCGTGGCCGAGAAACACGGTCGACAGCGCCCGCCCTCGCTCCTTGAGCGCGCGGGCGATGCCGGTATTGCCGGCGCCGACATTGTAGATGGCGGCCAGGTCCGGGTGCCGGTCCAGCAGAGCGGAGGCCTCCGAATAGGCCTTTTCCCGATCGTCGAGCATCTCGCGCATCTCGACGATCTGCAGGTTGGGCGAGTCTTCCGTCAATATGTGGCGGAACCCCATCTCGCGCTCCTCGTGGCCGCGATAGGAGAGCGAGCCGGCGAACAGCGCGACCTTGCCCGGACGCTCCGCGCCCATGAAGCGATTGAGCAGATAGCCGGCGAGCCGGCCGGCGGCGCGGTTGTCGATGCCGATATAGGCAATCCTCGGCACATGCAGGATGTCGGATGCGATGGTGACGACCTTGACGTCGCTGGCCGACAGGGAGCGGATCGCCTCGCGGACCGTCGGATGGTCGAGTGCGATGACGCCGACACCTTGCGTCTGGCCGCGCAATTCCTGCAACAGGCGGGCAAGCCGGTCCGGATTGAAGCCTTCGATCGTGGCGACGCGCACATCGAGGTCGGGTCTTGACTGCGCCTGCGCCTCGATGTGCCGGTGCAGCATCTTGATGAAGGAATTGGTGCCGGCGGGCAGGGCGAAATCAAGCCGTATGACATCGCCGGACAGCGCGTTGCGCGGGGTCGGGCTGTCCGAATTTTCAGCGATGTAACCAAGCCGCTGCGCGGTCTCCAGCACGACTTCGCGGGTGCGCGCTCTGACCCCGGCGCGGTTGTTGAGCACACGGTCGACCGTGGCGGCTGAAACGCCGGCTTCCCGGGCTATGTCTGTCAGGGTGGACCGCACAGTCGATCACCTCATTGCAAGTGCGCTAGGCGCATCAAAATCGCGGATTTAACGGATCGGACGACTTCATTGCCATCCGCGATTCTGATGGGAAATGATGTATCCGGCCTTAGCCGATGCGCAAGCCAGCGCGCTACACCAAATCGTCGAGCCGGATCGAAAAGGGTCGGCGCGGCACACGGCTCCCTCAAAATTCAAGCACCAGATGCCGCGAAGTGACCTCTCTGGACTGCATTCTCTCCCCCGTTTGCGATGTTATGATGTGTTTTGAGTATTTATGATGTTGACAGCCTTCCCATAGTGTCGTCAATATCCATCATGAGGGCCGTGGAGGAACAAGGCCCCTAGGGAGGACTCCAATGTCTGATATGATCCGCATGTCGCGGCGCCGTCTACTGGCGTCCGGTGGAAAGGCGGCAGTGCTTGTTGCCGCCGCAGGTATCGCACCGAAATTCATCCGCCCCAGCCGCGCCTATGCGGCTGATGCGCTGGCGCCGGGCATGATCGGCGGCCCGACTGGCTTCGACGGCTCGGAGCTCTATCAGTATGGTCCCGACACGCCGGAAGGCCGCGCCATCGAGGCGGCCAAGGCGATGAAGGGGGCCGGCAAGGCGCCGGCCAAGATCGTGCTTGGCCTGTCCGACGGCTCGATCGGCCAGTTGACGCAGCCGTTTCCCGCCGGCGCGCCTTCGATCAAGGATCTGTGGGAGAAGGAAACCGGCATTCCGCTTGAGATCGTCGGCGTGCCGAACGGCCAGGAATTCACCAAGACGATGCAGGACATCTCCACCAAGGGTGGGGCCTATGATATCTACGCGGTGGAATGGAACCGCCTCGGCGATCTCGCCGAAACCGGTGGCATCCTGAAGCTCGACGACTTCGTCGCCCAGTACAAGCCGGAATGGGACGACCCCGAGCGCGGCTATGTCAACGGCGCCAAGGGCGTCTCGCTGCTCAACCAGTATCGCGGCTCGACCTATGGCGTATCGCTGGACGGCGATTTCCAGACCTGGGTCTACCGCACCGATCTGTTCGGCGATGCGGCCGAGAAGAAAGCCTTCTCGGACAAGCATGGCTACGAGCTGGCGCCGCCGAAGACCTGGAAGCAGCATGACGAGATCGCG
Source organism: Mesorhizobium sp. (assembly GCA_004020315.1). Lineage (GTDB taxonomy): Bacteria > Pseudomonadota > Alphaproteobacteria > Rhizobiales > Rhizobiaceae > Mesorhizobium. The sequence goes on along the minus strand of SAQG01000013.1, from coordinate 16,764 downwards.
GCCTTCTTCCAGCGCCCTGACAAGGGCCTGTTTGGATCGACCGATCTGCGCAACCAGGGCTGGGGCTACACCAACTGGTATCAGCGTTATGTCTCAATGGCTTCGCCCAACCAGTTCCTGTTCGACGATACCGGCAAGCCGCTGATCAATTCGGAGCAAGGCCTAGCCGCGACCAACGAGTACATTGCGTCGCTTTCGCATCATTCGCCGGACGCGATCTCCTGGGGCTGGCCGGAGCAGTACGGCAATTTCGCCAAGGGCGGCGCCGCCATGACCTGCGCCTTCTCCAACTTGCCGAAATTTCTCGACAATGCCGGCAACAAGGATTCGCAGGTCACCGGCAAGATCGGCTCGATGCTGCCACCCGGCCGCGAGCTCGACGGCAAGCTGATCAGCCGCTCGGTGCTGTGGCTCAATCTGTCGGCTTCAGTTTCTTCGCAGGCCAAGAATCCGGAGGCCTGCTACCTGTTCCTGCAATGGCTGGGTTCAAGTCGCATCTATGCCTGGATGACCGCCAATCCGGGTGGCTATTTCGATCCCTTCCGGCTGTCGGATTTCTCCGATCCGCTGGTCCGCCAGACCTATCACGCCTACCACATGGATGTGGTGCGCGAGACCGTCGCCCGCACAGTGCCGACCATCAACTATCCCGGCGCCACCGCCTTCCACAATGCGCTGGACGAGAACCTGGTCGCCGCGCTGACCAAGGCCAAGACAGCCGAGCAGGCGATGGCCGACACCGAGGCCGAATGGAAGAAGATCGTCCGCCGCACCGGCGAGGAGAAGCTTCTTGAAGCCATCAAGACCAACAAGGAGGCCTGGCCTACGGTTCTCGACCCGATCAGCTGATCCTCCTCCCAGGACCTGAATCGAGGGGGAGGAGTGGTTGCTCTTCCCCTCCGCAAACGATGGTACCAGCAAAGCTGCAAAATGAAGCGTTCCGTTCCTTTCGAAATATTCCGCTATGCAGCGATCCTTGCGGCCATGGCGGTGACGCTGGTGCCGATCCTGTGGATGGTGTCAATGGCCTTCAAGCCGATCGCCGAATGGTCGGCAACCGGCGCCGACCTGACCTGGTGGCCGAAGAACCCGACGTTCAGCAATTTCCGCTTCGTCTTCGGTGAGTCGACCAACAGTCTGATCGTCGCGCTCGACCGCACCGCCCTCAAGCCGATCCTGTCGTCGCTGCTGTCGGCCACGTTCGGCACGGCGATCGCCATGTCGGCGGGCACCGCGGCGGCCTACGGGCTGTCGCGCTTCGGCTCGGGCCAGAATCTGCCGCTGGCGCTGATCCAGCTTCGCCTGTTTCCGCCGATGGCGGTCATGACCCCGGTGATGATCATGTGGGCCTTCCTCAACTTCACCGACAGCTGGTGGGGGCTGTCGCTGATCTATGGCATTGTCACGCTGCCCTTTGCGTTTTGGCTGATGAAGACCTTCTTCGACGACATGCCGCGTGAGATCGAGGAGGCGGCACTGGTCGAGGGCTGTTCGCGGTGGCGCGTCTTCACCCGCATCACGCTGCCGATGATGCGCGCGCCGCTGGCCAGTGCCGCACTGTTCGTCTTCATCCTCAACTGGTCGGACTATCTGATCGCGTTGCTTTTGACGACGCGCGAATGGGTGACGGTCCCGGTCTACATGGCCTCGCTATCCTCCTCGATGACCGGACAGCTCTACGGCGCCAAGGCAGCGCTCGGGCTGATCGCGGCGGTGCCCCCCGTCATCATGGGCATCGCCATCCAGCGCCATCTGGTGCGTGGGCTGACCTTCGGAGCGCTCAAGCAATGAGCGCGGTGACGGCCACAATTTCGGAGGAGGCCATGAATGCCGCCCGGGCAAAGCCGGTGCTGGCGGATGAGGGTGCGCGGCTCGGTTTCCGGCTGACACTGCCGGCGCAGATCCTGGTGCTGTTCATTGCGGTCTTCCCGCTCCTGATGCAGCTTTACATCAGCCTGACGGACTGGTCGCCGCTATCGGGCCTCGGCTGGTGGAACGCCTGGTCGCTGTGGAACAATTTCGCCAACTACACCGACCTTGCAGCAGACGCCCGTTTCTGGAGCGCGCTGAAGCGCACGGCCATCGTCATGATCGTCTGCGTGCCGGCGGAATTCCTGCTCGGCCTCGCCCTCGCCACGCTGTTTGCCGACGAGTTTCCGGGCAAGCGGATCTTCTACTCGATCCTGCTGACGCCGATGATGGTGGTGCCGGCGGTAGCCGGCTACATGTTCTTCATGCTGTTCCAGTCGGGCGGACCGGTCAACGACCTCCTGTCGGCGATATCTGGCATGCCCGTCACCATCGCCTGGCTTTCCGACCCGACGCTGGCGCTCATTGCGGTAATGGTCGCCGATATCTGGCAATGGACGCCGCTGATGTTCCTCATCCTGCTCGCCGGCCTGGTCGGCGTCCCCGAGGACCAGATCAAGGCGGCGACGCTGCTCGGCGCCAATCCCTGGCAGCGCTTCGTCACCATCGTGCTGCCGAAGATGAAGACGATCATCATCATCGCACTGGCGATCCGGGTGATCGAGAATTTCAAGATATTCGACACGCTCTACATCATGACCGGCGGCGGTCCCGGCGTCGCCACCGAGACCATCTCCGTCTACATCTACAAGCTCACCACCCAGGACCTGATCTGGGGCTATGTCGCGGCGATCGCGCTGGCCACCCTGATCGTGCTGTCCATCGCAGCGGTCTTTGCCATGAAGCGCATGGCGCGGGAGGTGCCGGCATGAGCGCCATCCATCTGCAGAACCTGGTCAAGAAGTTCGGCGACTTCACCGCCCTGAAGACGATGGATCTCGCCATCGCCGACGGCGAGTTCATGGCGCTGCTCGGGCCCTCGGGCTGCGGCAAGTCGACGACGATGAACATGATCGCCGGAATGGAGGAGCCGACCAGCGGCAAGATCCTGTTCGGCGAGCGCGACATGGCCGGTGTGCCGATGGGGCGGCGCGGGGTCGGCTTCGTCTTTCAGAACTATGCGATCTTCACCCATGTGACCGTGCGGCAAAACCTCGCCTACGGCCCGAAAATGCGTGGCGCGGCGAAAACCGAGATCGACCGCCGCGTCGGCGCCATTGCCGAGATGCTGCAACTGACGCCGCTGCTCGACCGCAAGGCCGACCGGCTGTCGGTCAACATATTGCAGCGGGTGGCGATCGGCCGTTCGGCAATCATGGAGCCGGCGATCTTCCTGCTCGACGAGCCGCTGTCCAATGTCGATGCGGCCTTCCGGGCGGTGATGCGGACCGAACTGAAGCAGCTGCAGCGGCAGTTCCGGCAGACAATGGTCTATGTCACCCACGACCAGCTCGAAGCGATGACCATGGCCGACCGCATTGCGGTGATGGATCATGGCGTGCTGCAGCAGGTTGGCACGCCGCTGGAAGTCTACAATGATCCGGCCAACGTCTTCGTCGCGCGCTTCATCGGCGCACCCGGCATGAACCTGCTCAGAGGCAGGCCGGCGGAAAGCGACCGTGGGCTGGTCATCGACCTCGGTCCGCTCGGTGTCACACCGCCGCTGCCGGCCGAAATCGCCGCCGCAGTGCGGCGCGGGCGGGACGATGTGTTCTACGGCTTCCGGCCGGAACAGGCGACGCTGGTCGAAGGTGGCCGCGGGCTTTCGCTGCCGATAACCTTCGTCGAGCGCATCGGTGCGCGCACCATCGTCCATCTCGGCCAGGGCGAGAGCGCGGTTAAAGCGGTCTTCGACAATGATGTCGGGCTGGCGATCGGGCAGACAGCAGTCGTCGCGCCGGCCGCGCAGTCGGTGCGCGTCTTCGACGCTGCCACCGGTCTTGCCATGAAAGCGGACTGAGACCATGGCCGACATCGTCTTTCGCAATGTGACGAAACGCTATGGCGGCACGCTCGCCGTCGACGATGCCTCGTTCACGGTCAACGACAATGAGTTCTTCTGCTTCTTCGGCCCGCCGCTATCGGGCAAGTCGACAATACTGCGCCTGATGCTCGGACTGGCAACCCCCGATACCGGCGAGATCCTGATCGGCGGCAGGCCCGTTAACACAGTATCGCCGGCCGAGCGCAACGTCGCCATGGTGTTCCAGAACCTGGCGCTGTTCCCGCATATGAGCGCGCGCGACAACGTCCGCTTTCCCCTAGTCGAACGCCGGGTCGCCGAGGCCGATATCGAAAAGCGTGTCGCCGACGTCGCGGCCAAGCTGCATATCGGCCACATCCTGCACAAGCCGCCGGCGCAGCTTTCGGGCGGCGAGCGGCAGCGCGTGGCGATCGCGCGTGCGCTGGTGCGCGATCCCAATGCCTATCTGATGGACGATCCTATCTCGGCGCTCGATGCCAGGCTGCGCGAAGAAACGCGGGTCGAGCTGAAGCGCATCCAGCGCGAGCTTGGCAAGACGCTTATCTATGTCACGCACGACCAGGAAGAGGCGATGTCGGTCGCCGACCGCATGGCCATCCTTGAGAACGGCAAAATCAGACAGATCGGCGCGCCGGCCGAGATCTATGACCGGCCGGCCAGCACCTATGTGGCGCGGCTGCTCGGTTCGCCGATGATGAACATCTTGAAGTCGGTGCGCGGCGCGGAGGGCGTGGAGGCGGCGGAAGGCACGATCCGCATCGCTGATAAAGCTGCGCCGGCCGATGCCGTCGAGATTGGACTCAGGCCGGAAGATATCAAGGTCAAGGCCTGGTCGGAGGGGGGCGCGGGCCGCCCGGCGCGAGTGTTCGAGGTCGAGCCGCTTGGGGGCTACACCGTCGTGACACTCGCCGCCGGGCAGGCGCGTCTGAGGGCGCTGCTGCGTGGCCAGCCGGACATCAGGCCGGATGCCATGGTGGCGATATCCTGCGAGCCGGGCAGGGTGCATTATTTCGGGCAAAGCGGGGGAGCGCTGGCAAGATGACGGCGGCTGCAAGGAATGAGTTTCGGGAGGAATATATGGCAAGCGAAGAAATAGCGGGCAACGGCTTCGAGCCGGACGTTAAAGTCCGCACCAGAGAATACAGGATCGGCTGCGTTGGTGCCGGCATGATCATGGCCGAATGTCACCTCGCCGCCTACAAGGAAGCAGGTTTTCCGGTAGCGGCGATCGCCTCGCGGACCAAGGCCAGCGCCGAGAAGGTCGCCAAGCGCTGGGAGATCCCGACCGTCCACGATACGCCGGAACAGCTTATCGAGGACGAGAATGTCGAGATCATCGACCTTGCGTTTCCGCCGGACCAGCAGCCGGCACTGATCCGCCATGCGCTGAAACAGGAGCATATCAAGGGGATCCTTGCACAGAAGCCATTGGCGCTGTCGCTCGATGAAGCGGTCAAACTGCGCGACGAGGCGGCCAAGGCCGGCAAGATCCTCTCGGTCAACCAGAACATGCGCTACGACCAGTCGATGCGTGTCTTGAAGCAGATCATCGACCGCGGCGCGCTCGGCGACATCGTCTTCGCGCAGATCGACATGCATGCGATCCCGCACTGGCAGACCTTCCTCGAAGACTATGACCGGCTGACTCTCGCCAATATGAGCGTCCACCATCTCGACGTGCTGCGTTTCCTGTTCGGCGATCCGGACGAGATCACGACACTGACGCGCAAGGACCCGCGCACCCGCTTCGACCATTCGGACGGCATCACCGTGTCGACGATCAAGTTCCCGTCCGGCGTGCTTGCCGTATCGCTGGAGGATGTCTGGTCCGGTCCGCGCCAGGAGGGCTACAAAGACGACCAGCAAATCAACTGGCGCGTCGACGGCACCAAGGGCGTCGCCAAGGGCACTATCGGCTGGCCGACCGGCTCTGCCTCGACGCTGACCTATGCTTCGATCGAGACGACCAACGGCGAGTGGGTGACGCCCAGCTGGGACACGATGTGGTTCCCGCACGCTTTCATCGGGGTGATGGAGCAGCTCCAGCACGCGGTGAAGACCGGCACGCCGCCGGCGCTGTCCGTTGCCGACAACGTCAAGACCATGGCGCTGGTCGAAGCGGGGTACCGCTCGATCGACGAGGGTCGCACGGTCAAGCTTTCTGAAATCTCAATCAACTGAATCGCTTACAGGGAGGAATTCACACCATGATGCAGGCAGGTATCTTCACGGGCTATTTCCCGTACGGCCTCAAGGAAACCGCGCAGAAGATCCGCGCGCTCGATTTCAACACCGTGCAGCTCGACCTCCATTTCAAGGATATCGACCTGTTAGCCGGGCAGATCACCAAGGACAAGGCCAAGACTGTCCGCGATACCTTCCGCGACCACAATCTGCCGATCTGCTGCGTGTCGGGCTACACCAACATCATCCATCCGGACATGGGCGAGCGCGAGAGGCGCGTCGGCTATCTGAAGGAGATCATCCGCAATGCGCGCCATTTCGGCACGCCTTACGTGATCTCGGAAACCGGCACCTACAACACCGAATCCGACTGGGTGCATCATCCCAAGAACAAGACCGAGGAAGGCTTTGAGGAATGCCGCAAGGTTATCGCCGACCTTGCCCAGACCGCCTACGACCACGGCGCGGTCTTCCTGCTCGAAACCTATGTCAACAATGTCGTCGGCTCGGTCGAGGAGACGGTGAAGATGTTCGCGCAGGTCGACCATCCCGGCCTCGGTCTGTTGATGGACCCGACCAACTATTTCGAGACGCACAATATCGACAGGATGGATCAGATCCTGAACCAGGTGTTCGATACGCTGACCGACAAGATCAGAATAGCCCACGCCAAGGACGTCAAGCGCTCCGGCGGCGACAAGTCGGAGAAGCACGCCGACATCGGCGACGAGGACGCGCTGGAGAGCCATACCTTTCGCGGCGTCGGCGAGATCGAGCTGCCGGCGCCCGGCCTCGGTTCGCTCAACTACGATCTCTATCTCAAGCGGTTGTCCGAAAAGCACCCGAACATCCCGGTCATCATCGAGCACCTTTCGGAAGACGACGTGCCGCGCGCCAAGAAATTCCTCGACGGCAAATTCCGCGCCAACGGGCTGTGATGGCGCGATTCGGCTACGAAACAAGGGAGGAAGAGAAATGTTGAAACTCGTATCGAAAATCGCGGCTGCGGCGACCGTGTTTGCCGGTATTGCACTGGCTGCACCGGCGCTGGCACAGGATGCTCAGAAGACGTTCTACCTGCTGTCGCATGGTGGCCCGTCGGACGCCTTCTGGATCGACTGGAATGCCGGCGCGACCAAGGCCTGCAACCAGCTCAAGGTGACCTGCAAGATCTCGTTCAGTGGTGGCGACATGGCGGCGCAGAAGGAGGCCTTCAACTCCGCACTTGCCGCCAAGCCGGACGGCATCGCCACCACCTCGGCGCAGCCCGGCCTGTGGACCGAGGAGGTCAAGGCGGCCAAGGCGGCCGGCATCCCGATCGTGTTCTTCAACACCGACGATCCGGCAACCGGCCGGCAGGCCTATGTCGGCGCCGACCTCAAGGAGGCCGGTGTCATCTGGGCGAAATATCTGGTCGACCACAAGATGGTGAAGCAGGGCGACAAGGTCTTCCTGCCGGTCGAAGTGCCAGGCGCCAGCTACCAGCAACTCGAGACCGAAGGCATTGCCAGCGTCTTCGATCCGCTCGGCATCAAATACGACGTGGTCGATTGCGGCACCGATCCGGCAGGCATCATCGCCAAGATGACGGACTACATGGTGGCCAATAACCCGCCGGCAATCATTGCGCTCGGCGATTCCGTTGCAGCCAGCGTCAAGCGGGTGTTCGACGGCGCCGGCGTGCCGGCCGGCAAGATCCCGGTCGTCGGCTGGGGCAATTCGAAGGAAACTGCCGAATCCGTCAAGGCCGGTTTCGTCAACGCCGCTGCCTGGCAGTTCCCGTCGGCACAGGGCTTCATGCCGGTGGCGCTGCTCGGTCTCGCCGCCGCGGGCGAACCGATCGGCTACGACATTCACACCTTCAGCCTCTACGACGCCTCGAGCGTCGAACCGATCCTGAAACTATACGACAAATGATGGAAATTGACGCCGGCCGCGCAGGCGGCGGGCGTCACCCTGAGATATGGTCCAAGCTGTCATGACAATTGCCGCAGAAGAGGAAATGCCTGTTGTGAGACGAAGGTCGAGCCTGATCCGCTCGCCTCAGTTCTCTTCGCTCGTCATCCTGATCGTCCTGCTTGCGGTGTTTGCGATCGCCGATGCGAATTTCCTGTCGCCGCTCAACATCTCCAACATGATGGCTTTCCTGCCCGAGCTCGGCATCATCGCGCTCGGCATGACGCTGCTGCTGACTGCGGGTGAGTTTGACCTTTCGGTCGGCGCCGTGTTCGGGCTGGCACCGGTCGTCGTCATGCTGCTGGTCCAGAACGGCGGGTTTGACATCGGCATCGCGCTGCTTGCCGGCCTAGTGCTCTGCATAGCGATCGGCGCGATCAACGGGCTGATCGTCACCAAGATCGGCATCTCCTCCTTCCTGGTCACACTCTCCATGCTGCTCGTGGTGCGCGGCGCAGCGCTTTACATCACGCAAGGCTTTCCGCTGAAATCCTGGGACCAGCCTGGCTTCTTCGTAACCCTGCTGGCCGGCAGCTTCAATATCGGAACGTTCCGTTTCTATACGTCCTTGTGGTGGTTCATCGGCCTGTCGCTGCTGGCGATCTATGTGCTGCGCTACGCCAAGCTCGGCAACTGGATCAGCGCTATCGGCTCGAACCGTAACGCTGCCGTGGCGCGCGGGGTGCCGGCTGATGCGGTCAAGATCTGGCTGTTCATCCTGACCTCGATGCTGGCGGGTCTGGCCGGCATGATCAGCGCCTTCCGCATCTCCGCCGCCTCGCCGGTCGCCGGCACCGGCTACGAACTCGAAGTGATCGCCATGGTGGTGGTCGGCGGCACCGCGCTGACCGGGGGGCGCGGCACGATCCTGGGCACCATCGTCGGCGCGCTGATGCTGCGCAGCATTCGCAACGGCATCGTGCTGATCGGCGTACCGGGCCTCGCCTACAACATCTTCGTCGGCGTCATCATCCTTGCCATGCTCATCCTGCACGCTTTGCTGCAGAAGAACGCCGCCAGGAGCTGACCATGGAAGTGCTTCGGCTGCACAATCTGCAAAAGTCCTTCGGCAGCGTGCGCGCGCTGAAGAGCGCCTCCTTCACGCTCAACGAGGGCGAAGTCGTGGCCTTGCTCGGTGACAATGGCGCCGGCAAATCGACGCTGATCAAGGCGATCTCCGGCGTCTTTCCCGTCGACCGCGGCGAGATCTACGTGCGCGGCCAGAAAGTCTCGATCCGCTCGACGCGCGATGCGATGGATCTCGGCATCGAGACCATTCACCAGGACACGTCGCTGGCGCCGGACCTCAGCATCGCGCGCAACCTTTTCCTCGGCCGCGAGCCGGTCAATCTGAAATGGCTGGGCGTGTTCGCGCCGCTCGATCTCGCCAACTTACGCGATGCCGCCTCGGCACTTTTGAAGCGCGTCGGCATCTCTAAGAAACTCGACGCTGATGCACTGGTCAGCACGCTGTCGGGCGGCGAGCGCCAGTCGATCGCTATTTCGCGGGCCATGCAGTTTGCCGCCAAGGTCATCATCCTCGACGAGCCGACTAACAATCTCGGCGTCGAGGAAACGCACGGCGTGCTGCGCTTCGTCAAGGAGGTGCGCGACGCCGGCCATTCGGTGCTGCTGATCACCCACAACATCCACCACGTCTTCCAGGTCGCTGACCGCATCATCGTCATGCGCCATGGCGAAATCGTCGCCGAGCAGACGGTCGCCGATACCGACCTGTTGACCGTGGAGAGCATCATCACCGGCGCCGACATGTCGGCCCTGCTCAGGGAGACGAGAGCAAAGTGAAGGAACTGGCCGTCACATGGTAGAGCTTTACGGCAAGACGCTATCGCGCCGGCAGGTCTCCGAGCGGTCCGGCATGCTGTCGCAATTCGCCGGCGTGCGGCTGATGACGCTTGGCGACGGCGTGGAGCGCGGCATCCGCATGCTCGAATTCCGCACCGGCTCCGGCCTGCGCTTCACCGCGCTGGTCGACCGGGCGCTCGATATCGCCGATTGCGACTTCAAGGGCCAGGCGATCGGCTGGCACTCGCCGAGCGGTTTTCGCCACCCCGGCCTGCACGAGTATGAAGGCGAGGAGGGGCTAGCCTGGGCGCGGTCGTTTTCAGGCCTGCTGCTGACCTGCGGCCTCGACCATATATTGTTCATGAACGAGGTACCCGCCGACACCTACAACTACCCGCCGAAGAAGACGGTGCGCCATTCGCTGCATGGCCGCGTCAGCACCATTCCGGCGCGGCTGACCGGCTACGGCGAGGCCTGGGACGGCGACCGCTGCGTGCTGTGGGCCGAGGGCATCGTCCAGCAATCGACTGTATTCGGCGAGGATCTGCATCTGCTGCGGCGGATCGAGGCCGATGTCGGCGGCAACGAAATCCGGATTTCGGATCGTGTCGTCAATCACGGCTTCAACCGCACGCCGCATATGTATTTCTACCACATCAATGTCAGCCATCCGGTGCTCGACGAGGGCTCGCGCTATCTTGCGCCGATCCGCGACGTCGTCTGGGCTGGGCATGCCGGCGAGCGCTATGAGGCGCAGAAGGTCGGCTACCGCACGGTGCCGGCGCCGCAACTGGTTTTCCAGGAACAGGTCTGGCAGCACGAACTCGGCGCCGACGGCGCCGGCCAAGTGCCGGTGGCGATGGTCAACGACAAGCTCGGCCTCGGCTTCGAGGTGGTCACGCGCAAGGACCAATTGCCGTGCGCCTATCAATGGCAGAATTTTCAGGCCGGGCAGTACGCGCTTGGGATTGAGCCGTCGACGCATCACGTGCTGGGCAATCTGGCCGCGCGCGAACGCGGCGAAATGATTTGGCTGGAGCATGGCGAGAGCCGTTCATACGATGCAGTGTTTCGGGTCCTCGACGGCGCCGGCGAAATCGCCGACGCAGAGAGCCGGATCGCGGCGATTGCCAGACAGCCGCGAGAGGATTATCCGCGGCCGTCGGGCCATTTTCCTGTTCTCGGAGGCAGATCGTGACGGTGGCGAAGGCAATGTCGGTTTGGAAGGCTGGTTCCGGCCGGAGCTGGGAGGGCTTGTGGCCGATCGGCAATTGGAGGTCACAATGGCTGGCAAGGTAAAGCGCGATTACAGCCTGGTCGGCGAAAGCACGCGGATTGCGATTGAGACCGGGCTCGCCTCGGCGGAGTGGTACCACACCGATGTGCCGCGCAAGACGATGAAGGAGCTGATGCAACGCTCCGACAGTCCGGCAATCCGCGACACAGTCATCTGGCTGGGCGCCATCCTGGTCTCCGCCGCCGGCGGCGTTTACTTCTGGGGCACCTGGTGGTGCGTGCCGTTCTTCTTCGCCTATGGCGTGCTCTATGCCTCCGCCAGCGACTCACGCTGGCACGAATGCGGCCACGGCACGGCTTTCCGGACGCGCTGGATGAACGATGTCGTCTACCAGATTGCCAGCTTCATGCTGATGCGTAACCCGGTGACCTGGCGCTGGAGCCATGCCAGGCACCACACGGATACGATCATTGTCGGGCGCGATGCAGAGATTGCCGTGATGCGCCCGCCGGACCTGCTGCGCACTGCACTCGCCTTCACCGGCATCCTCGATTTTCGCTATTCGCTTCCGGCACTGGTACGCCAGGCGTTCGGTAAGCTCACGCCCGACGAGAAAAGCTACGTTCCCGAGATGGAACAGCACAAGGCCGTCATCGCCGCGCGCTGGCATATCGCGATCTACATCGCCACGATTGCGCTCGCCCTCACTATGCAGTCGTGGGTGCCGCTGGTGCTGATCGGCGTGCCGCGCCTCTACGGCACCTGGCATATGGTAATGACCGGCCTGCTGCAGCATATCGGTCTCGCCGACAATGTGGTCGACCACCGCCTCAACACCCGCACGGTATACATGAATCCGATCAGCCGCTTCATCTACTGGAACATGAACTACCACGTCGAGCATCACATGTTCCCGATGGTGCCCTATCACGCGCTGCCCAGGCTGCACGAGCTGATCAAGCACGATTTGCCGGAGCCGAACCCGTCAATATGGCATGCTTATCGCGAGGTCTGGCCGGTCCTGCTCAGGCAGCTCAAATATGAGGACTATTTCCTCAAGCGCGAACTGCCGCCGACAGCGCGGCCCTATCGTGGCGAGTTCCACGAGGTGAACATGTCGGCGGCCGCGGAATAGGCACTGCGCACCGCCGCATTGCAGAAATTTCAGGAGAAGTAGAGATGGCCGATTGGGTCGAAGCGTGCGCCGTGGACGACGTCGAAGAAGAGGATGTCATCCGCTTCGACCATGGCGGCCGCACCTTCGCGATCTATCGTTCCCCTGATGACGAATTCTTCGCCACAGACGGGTTTTGCACGCATGAGAAGGCGCATCTGGCTGACGGGCTGGTCATGGACGACATCATCGAATGCCCCAAGCATAATGGCCGCTTTAACTATAAGACCGGCCAGGCCAAGGGCGCGCCCGTCTGCGTCAATCTGCAGACCTATCCGGTCAAGGTCGAAGCTGGCAAGGTGATGATCCAGATCGGCTGACCAGCCTTCCGTAATGCAACAAAGGGGACCAGAATCGATGAGCCGGAAAAGACCGACGGTGGCAGACCTGCGCGCCATGAAGGGCAAGCGGCAATTGACCATGCTGCGGGTGCTGACGATGGACGAGGCCGAGGCTGCCGAGAGAGCCGGCGTCGATATCGTCTCGGTGCCGCCGGAATTGGTGCTCAATCCGCAATACCGCGATGCCGCACCCAGCCTGTTCACCATGCCGGGCGACAATTTCTACGAGATCGGCACCGCCGACGATTTCCTGCGCTGGGCCTTCCGGCTCTACAAGGCCAGCGCCGACGCCGTCTATTGCAGTGCCGGCTACGCCACCATCAAGCGAATGGCAGACGATGCCATTCCGGTGATCGGACATGTCGGCCTGATCCCGTCACGCGCTACTTGGACCGGCGGCTTCAAGGCGGTCGGCAAGACGGCAGATACCGCCATGCAGGTGTTCGAGGCGGTGAAACAGCTGGAGGCCGCCGGTGCTGTCGGCGCCGAGATCGAAGTGGTGCCGGTCGAGGTGGCCAAGGCAATCTCGGAACGCACTTCGCTGATCATGCTATCGATGGGGGCGGGCACCGGCTGCGACGCGCAGTATCTGTTCGCCGACGACATCCTCGGCCAGAACCGCGGCCACATGCCGCGCCATTCCAAAGTCTATCGCAATTTCGCCGCCGAATACGACCGCCTGCAGGCCGAACGCATTGCCGCCTTTTCCGAATATGTCGCCGACGTGAACAGCTTGGCCTATCCCGAAGAAAGGCATGTCGTGCATATGGATCCGGACCAGCTCGGGCTGTTCATGAAAAGGATCGACGCCCGATGAGACGCGCCGGCTAGGACCTCGACAATATCGTCAGCCGGCATATGCGACGGCCGGCGCTACGGCCGCCATGTTCCGGCAGCCAGCGCAGCGTAAAGCGCCTCGGCGTCGATACCCAGCGCTCTGTCTTCCTTGAGCGGCGCGCCGAGCGCGCGCACCGCCGCATGAATCGCGGCAGTGGCCGGCGCCAGCGTCAGCCCGTCGCGCAGGTCGACGGCCTGTGCGGCCGCCATCAGCTCGAAGGCGATCAGCCGCTGCCACAGCACGATCATGTCGGCGCATTTCGAAACGGCCAGCGGTGCTTGCGTCGCGTGATCCTCGACGCCTTCCGAAACCGGCAGGAAATCGAGCATCACCGGGTTGGCCTTGTGGCGGATGGCGGCGAGAGTGGCGGTCACTGTCTTTTGCAGCGGCACGAAGCCGGCCGATGCGCCGCCGACCGGCGACAGATATTTGGGCAGGCCGTTGCGGCCCGAGCCGGTGAGCTGGATGAAACGAGCGGCAGAAGCAGCTGCACATTGAGCTATGGCGAGGCCAAGCGTCTCGAAGGCAAGCGACAGCGACGGCGTGTGGAAATTGCCGGTCGACAGCACGATGGCGTCGTCGCCCAGCACCAGCGGGTTGTCGGCGGCGGCATTGAGCTCGATCTCGACGGCTTGCCTGGCACGATCGATTGCCTGCAGCAGCGCGCCATGGATCGACGGCATGCAGCGGATCGACAGCGGGTCTTGCAAGGTCGTCGGCGTCGGCGCCTTGTCGCGTGCCAGCAGATCGCGCAAGCCTTGCGCGGCCTGCTGCTGGCCGGCGGCAGGTCGCGCCGCCTGCAGGCGCGGATCGAGGATCGTCTGATTGGCGCCGATGCCTTCCATGGTCAGCGCGCCCGCCTGCTGTTGTTGTGTGAAGGCGGACAGTGCGTCGACCACCGCCAGCGCGCCGCTGCCGGCGGACACCGCCGAGGCGCTTATCAGCGACAGCCCGTCCTTGGGGGCGAGGCTGACCGGGGCGAGGCGGGCCATCGCCAGCGCTTTGGCCGCCGGCATGCGCCGGCCCTGAAAATCGGTTTCGCCGTCGCCGGTCAGCATGAGGCCAAGCGTTGCCATCAGCACCAGGTCGCTGTCGCCGATCGAGCCCAGCGACGGCATCACCGGATGTACGCCGGCATTGAGCGCGTCGATGAGTGCGACGAAAACCTCCGATGAAATGCCCGAACCGCCGGCCGAAAACATCGCCGCCCGGGCAAGCATCGTCGCCCGCACGATGTCTTGCGGCAACGCCTCTCCCACCGCACCGCTGCGCGCTTCCAATAGCTGGCGCTGGAAAGCGCTGGCGTCGCCGCTGACCGACGTGCCGAGATTGGCGCCGAGCCCGGTGTTGAGACCATAAATCGGCTGGCCAGAAGCGGCGGCGCGGTCGAGCACTTTGCGCGCGCGGTCCAGCCTCTCCATAACCGCGGGGGCTACTTCCACCTTGTGTCCGTCGCGGGCAACCGCCGCGACATCCTCGACCCTGATGTCGGCCCCGATGAGGACGAGCGCGCTCATGCGAAGCGCAGCCGCTGGCCGATGCCTTGCGTCTGCGCCTTGGCCAGCATCGCCTTGCCCAGTGCGATATCGGAGAGCGATAGGCCGCGATGCCAGAACAGGATCGTCTCGTCGTCGCTCTGGCGCCCCGGCTTGAGGCCGGCGGCGATCTGGCCAAGTTCGGCGTGCAGGGTCTGCTCGCTGAGGCGTCCGGTCTCGACATGGGCGCGCAGCGAGCCGAATTTGCCGCCCTTGCACTGGCCCCAGTCGTCGACGACGATCTTGGCCATAATGTCGGTCAACGACAGCTCCACCGCGCTCATCGTGCCGTAGGGCATCACCAGCGCGCCGGGCTTTATCCATTCGGTCTTCAGCAGCGGCTGCGGTTCCGGCAGGCGCGAGGCCTCGACGACGATGTCGGCGCCCTCGACGCAAGCGCGCCAGTCGGCGACCGCCGTAACCTTCTTGCCGAGATCGGCGGACAGCTTGGCGGCAAAGCCGTCGCGGCTTTCGGGCCGGCGCGAATGCACGCGGATCTCGTCGAAGTCGAAAAGATGGTCGAGCAGGCGCACGTTCCAGTAGGCGGTGCCGCGCGCGCCGACATGGCCGAGGATATTCGACGTCTTTTTCGCAAGATGTTTGGCCCCGATGGCGGTGATCGCACCAGTGCGCATGTCGGTGATCACAGTGGCGTCGAGTATGGCGCGCGGCGTGCCGGTACGCGGATCGAACAGGTTGAGGATACCGAACTCTGACGGCAGGCCGTGCAGGTAATTGTCGACATAGTCGCCGACGATCTTGACGCCGGCCGCATCGAGCGGCGCGACGTAGCCGCGCAGGACATTGAAATGGCCGTTGAAGGACGGGTCGGGCTCGAGATGGACGCGCGGCTCGATCACCGTCTGGCCGTTGCCCTGCGCTACCAGTCCGGCCTCGACCGCTTCGATGATTTCGGCATCGGTCATATCAAGCGCTTCGATGTCGAGGGCGTTGAGATAATCGATGTAGATGGGTTTCATGCGCAGATTGGTCCTGATGAAGAGGGGGTTCCTGGTCAGAAGAGGCGAAACGAAACCGCGAAGTGTCAAAGGTGGTTCGATGGCAAGGTTCAGTCATCGCATAACAGGTCGCGATTCGACACGAAAGTTTGTTGGTCCATGCTTGAACTAGATCTCACGTGGCATAGTTCAAAAGTCTGTTTTCGTTTATATCACTCTGATTGTAGGTGAATTCTCTTCCAGTGAAAACCCGACAGAAGCCTGTCTTTCTTTCTTCTCCAAAAGCATCGGAATAGACAACCTCTCCGTATACGAAAAGCCGGAAGCCATCCTTTCCATGACCGGGCAAAAGCTCGCTCAATTTTGTCTCGCCATCCATGGGAGGAACATAATGCTTTCTTGGCCACTCTTCGTCGCGTTGGGCCATGACAGAGTCATCGGGAAAGGACCTTTTCCTTCTGCATTCAGATGGAAGGGGTGGAGTTTTCGCCAGTACGTATTCAATGGCGAGACTTTTGACCAAGGCTGGTGTACGTCCGACGTTTCTGAAGTTCACCCCGTCAACGGCAATGACCTTGCCGCTCTTATCAACTTGCTTGATGGTTCGGAAAAGCCGGACATGTGGGCGCTCGGCAGCAATCATGGCCCGCGTATTTTCAGAGGCCGCCTCTGCAGTCCTGTTGGTAGCTACGAGAGTCCCCCGCAAAAGCCAAACGGCCCAACCACTAATCAGGGCGGCCATAACGCCGGTGACTGCCATCAGCCATTGCGCAAATCCATCCCCCAAAAAGAGGCCGTTGTTCGCGGGTTCGTTATCTTTGGTCAAGCTAGGGCGTGGACTCATAAACCCGCAGCCAGATGCGGATCGACGCCAATTTGAT
>SAQG01000129.1 GCA_004020315.1 Mesorhizobium sp. | reverse complement strand
CTAGGCTGAATCGACATTCAGCGCATCCATAACATAGCCGCGGCGAGATGGATGAAGGCGAGGAAGTGGACGGCGCGACGATCGAAGCGTGTGGCGAAACGTCTGAAATGCTTGAGCTTGTTGAAGCAGCGTTCGATGCGGTTGCGGGTCTTGTAGAGGACGGTGTCGTGCGGGATCGGTACCTTGCGGGATCGCTTGGAAGGGATGACGGCAAGCATGTCTGCGTCGGCGATGATGCGGCGCAAGTCGTTGCTGTCGTAAGCTTTGTCGGCGATCACGGCAGTGCCCTTCATGCCGTCGAGCAGCGCCGGGGCAGTGACGATGTCATGCGCCTGCCCGCCGGTGAGGATGAAGCGCAGTGGCCGGCCGAGCGCATCGGCGAGCATGTGGATCTTGGTGGTCAGTCCTCCTCGGGAACGCCCCAGAGCCTGGTTCTGGTCCCCCCTTTTCCGGTCGCTGCCTGCTGGTGGGCGCGAACCAGGGTGGTGTCGAGCATGAGATATTCGTTGTTGGGATCGTCGATGAGGGCTTTGAAGACCCGCTCCCACACGCCTTTGTTGGCCCAGCGCGAGAAGCGGGTATGGACGCTCTTCCATTTGCCATACCGCACTGGCAGGTCGTGCCAGTGGGCGCCGGAGCGCAGCACCCACAGGACGCCGTTGACGAACAGGCGGTTGTCGGCGGCGGTGCGGCCCGGATCGCCCGCCTTACCCGGCAACAGCGCAGCGATGCGCTCCCACTGGGCGTTCGTCAGTTCGTACCGTTTGGCC
>SAQG01000128.1 GCA_004020315.1 Mesorhizobium sp. | reverse complement strand
AAATAAGGGGAAGCGGCGGATTCCCCGGAAAAACGCCTTAAAATAGCGAAGGTTCTGGAGGAGCTTTCCACAAACCGTGATTCCTTGGTAAATGTAAATTCGGGGCAAAAGGCGGCCTACGAATTGATTTGATTATCGCCGTGCACGATTGGGAATCAAAGGGACTAGCAGACGTACCATGAGACTTTCTCGTCGTTAGTTTGCTTGCTTTGGTTTGGCTTGTTTCCGGGGAGAGGTGAGCCGCTTACGCTGTGAGGAGACAGGAGCTCTCGAGCTTAGAGAAGTTCCCTAGGCCAGACAGAGGTCTAGGGGGAGTCCGGATAGAGGACTCTTTAAACCGGTGGGCCCGGGAAGGCTTAAGCTTTCGAACTGCGTAACAAAAGCGACTCCTTGTTGGTGTAAGATAGGTGTTGGTCCGATTCACCAATGTAAGTTATAACCTGACGGTGTGGAGAATCTCTCTCGTGACTCAGGATTTATTGATCTTAGAGTGACCCTACCCAACTAACTCTCTCTAAGTAAGAGCTCGCCCTGACTTAGTCTTCTCGATAGGAATGAGAGAAAAGGTCAGTCCTTCTCCTGTGAGAGACTCCGAAGTGGGCTAGAATTTCCCTGTTTCGACGGCTTAGCTTGGTCTTTCTGTGTACCTAGAGTCAGTCTTCCCATAGAGCTTCAAAGATTCTGGTCTGGTTCGAGAAGCCTTATAAAGTCTGATTTTAGGGATCCTTTTTTTAGTAAAGTACCCGTGGGATTCGATTTGCCAACTGATCCGA
>SAQG01000127.1 GCA_004020315.1 Mesorhizobium sp. | reverse complement strand
TAGGACTTGCACCCTTCAGCCTACCTCAGCAAGGCGGCCGTCACCGAGGGGAAACGCTGATCCGCACACTTTCGGTCTTGGAATGCAGCAAAGTGCTGGCGAGCAATCGCGTAGGCCGGCTGGCATGTTCCAACGACGACCAGCCCTACGTCGTGCCATTCTACTATGCCCACGCAGACAATCATCTTTATGCGTTTTCCATGCCGGGCAAGAAAATCGACTGGATGCGTTCCAATCCGCTGGTGTGCGTCCAGATCGACGAACGCGGCCAGGGGCGGGGATGGAGAAGCGTGGTGGTCAATGGCCGCTTTGAAGAGCTGCCCGACCGGATCGGCTACAAGGCTCAACGCGACCATGCGTGGTCGGTGTTGAGCAAGCACTCTGACTGGTGGGAGCCTGGCGCACTCAAGCCGGTCACCCCCCCGGTGTCGGACAGCATACCCCACGTATTCTTCCGGATTCTCATAGAACAGGTGTCGGGCCGGGAAGCAAGCGAGTAGACTGTTCGGTAGTGTCTCAGTAGCGGCGGCAATGGCGGTGGAGGCGGTCCAATCCAAGACCCGCTGATCGCGGTGCTTATCCAGAAGCTACCGCAGAAGGGCCCGTATGATGCGGCTCAAAGGATCGCCTGGCTGAATTTGATGACCATGGCCTTTCAGTTGACCTATGGTCCGGTGGGCGACATAGAGATTCGGCTTAAATCGGACGGTGGGCGGTAAAGCTATTTCGCCCATCGTTTTGACGCCGCCTTGCGCGCGATCTCGGCGCGCCGCTCTGGCGTCATGTTGGCGGCGCGCTTCTTCCCGCCCTTCGAACCAAGCTCTTTGG
>SAQG01000126.1 GCA_004020315.1 Mesorhizobium sp. | reverse complement strand
AAAAAGTATAATGCCACATCTGACTCAACAGCTTCTTCTTCCTTTTCTTCTTCATGTGCAAAAGCCCTTCCACTATATGCAAGCACTTTTCTTGCTGTAGAAAGTATAAAGTCTCGCAAGTAAGGCAGCAAGAAGAAGAGGAGGCTCGGCCATTAACAGTAGCGTTAGAATGGAATTGCCCCTCCATCCGCCTAAAAGAAAGAATCTCACCCTTCCGCTGTCCCTACTATTCGACATTTCCCGGAGGAGTCAATCAGTGAGGTAGGGAAGATTCAAGACTCGAATTGAACGCCCTCCATCGTACAGTTCGGCGGACACGGAAGAGCTAGTTCATAGGGCTCGTGCAGTCATGGGACCGACGGTGAAAAGCTCGGGATGATGATGGGGCTAGCAACAGGTCCTCAAAGAAGCTAGATCTCTTGGGCGCTTTGTTTCCCTTGTAGCCAAGTCATACTCATTCCGTACGACGAAGGATTGGGCCTTCGAGGTCGGAACTCATCACATTACTGGGTAGATCAGTTGGGGGATAAGGGTTTTAGTTCAATAAAGGTGCTTCTCATTATATCGAATAATAAGTTAGGCCTGTAGTGCTCCGGGATTCTAACCCGTTCCCTGGTAGTAGAGAGAGAGATCCGCATAAGCCGTGCTGGGGAATACCTGCTAAGTAACTCGAAACTGGTAACTATAGCCCGCTCGCCTACCCGGGTCAATTATGGGCTCTCCCTACTACTAGTGGGTGCCTCCGGTTCGAGACGGGACTGTTTAAGAAAAAGAAACTCCTCCGCAAAGGGCGGAGATAATTGAGTTGGTCATTGTTTCGGGTCATCTA
>SAQG01000125.1 GCA_004020315.1 Mesorhizobium sp. | reverse complement strand
TGTTGATGGTTGCGCCAAGAATAATCCAGGACCAGCAATGGGGGACTCATTAGAAATTCGAATGGAGAATTGATCATTGGATTCATGGAGAACCTAGGACATGCTACGAACTGTGCCAGCAGAATTTTTGGCCATTTATCCTGGTCTTTCTCTTGCCTGGAACTCAGGCTTCAGAAGCATCTTTAAGCGGATTCGGAGGTCTGTCTCATTAGTATTATTCAACCTGTGCTGTGGTTGATGGCCCCACTCGAGCTCTAATTCCATACTTTATTTTATATTTTCAGGTTCAAAGTCCGAGCGGCCCCGTGAGGATGCGGAAAGCCAATCCAATGATAAGAGTGGTTAATTGGGCTCTCTTCGAAGGATTTCAACCTTGATGCCCTATCCGTGGCGGCACCTAAGCCGGATTTAATTTTGTAGGGACGAACTGAAATACCCCATCATAGCACTCTAAGGTTCAGCGGGGAACTATTGAAGCTTCCAGCTTTCCACCTATATGGATTGTTTTAGCGTAAATAGACACGATCTTCGTTCGGTACGCGTCCAGTCTCTCTAAGCCCTGAAACCGTAACTATGGC
>SAQG01000124.1 GCA_004020315.1 Mesorhizobium sp. | reverse complement strand
ACGTGCTGGTAACCGGGAACCACGGTGAACCCGCGAAGAGAAGCACGGAGTCGGCAGGAACTTGGATAAGGCCAAAAAAAGGAACTTGCAGGTAGCTCAGCGACAAGTGAATCCCATGTGACACGGCGTTCGGCAGCACCTCAGATCGACGGATCGGCTCGACCAACCTCTTCTCCGCGGAAGGCGAGTATCGTCTCTAAAGACGATCGAACTCCGCCACCGCAAACCAAGCATCGCCTTGCGCAGGATCTCATTGGCCTGGCGCAGCTCCCGCTCCAAGAGCCTTCAGCTTCTCGGTAGCCTCGGTGGGGACACCTCCCAGCATACCGCTATCCTCTGGCCGGCCCATCCGCTGTGCGCTGCGTTGTGCAGCCGATCTTGGCGCGATCGAGGAGCGCGATCGAGGAGACGGCGGCCGTTTGCAGCGGATGTTCCCCTCGTGAGCTTTTGACTAGCCACACGGTTCTTCGTGGTCAACATTGGTTCGCCGCATGATGGGACTTTACGGGACGAGCGTTCAATGGGAACGACGCACCTTGCTAAGCCAGCGGTGCAACCCCGATCAGCGGAATGGCTAGGCTCTCGTCCCGCAGGGACGCCTCAGGCGATCGTGCATCGCATTTAAGAGCTCGCCGGTTTCAAGCGTCGTATGTATATCACCGCGTTCGCGCGCCACATCAACGGCAGCTCTTTTCAAGCCGATCCACTCCCGGAGCTGTAGACCCGTGCCCGAACCGACGCCTCTTCGTAAACAAGCTCACGCAAATGGCGGTCGCCGCGTCGGGATATGTGGCCGCCGAAATCGACTTCACCGGATTAGGCGGTGTGGACGAATTACTCAGGTATCTAGACGCACCGCCAATACA
>SAQG01000123.1 GCA_004020315.1 Mesorhizobium sp. | reverse complement strand
GCTCTACGAAGGTTCCATCTACAGAGCAGGTGGAGAAGGTCGGCGGGCCTCATCCAAGTCCCTATCGGAGGTTCCATAAGGTACATTAACTTTCTTTGTTGGGAGGTGTAGACGCTTAAGCTGGGAACGGCAGTAAGGTCCCTATTGAGATTTTTAACTTCTTGCTTGCTTGTAAGGCTGTGGCAATAGGAGGTTGGAGCGATGCATGATGGCCGGGAAAAGACGTAGCGCTTTAGAGACATCGGGATTACACCCTTTTTTATATCCCTGTCACAGAGTTTGGCCAGAAAAAAGGTCACGCTTTGGCCTATCATGAGATAATGAGTTTATGCACGTGGTGGAGCGGGCAGTCTTATGCCCTGGTAATCAAAGAAATGAGTAAAACGGCCCAAATAGCCAAATCGGTAAAAATGGCAGAAGAGGCTTTTTATAAGTCCATTATGACGGTTCAGGAGGCTAGAACCGTTGACCTTGAGGATGAAGCATTGCGCTGCTTAAGGAAGAGTTCGCTTTTCTTTTGCCGTAGGAGTTGCCGGCAGGTCTACCCCCTCGGAGACGGGTAGATCATCAGTCTGACTACTAATCAGGCCAGCGGAAAGCAAGGCCCTTTCTCACCTGCAGCAAATGAGGAGGGAGGTTTTAAGTGACTTGACGAAGGATTGGAACTAGGCCAATGCCACATCTATTGCAGCAAAGAAAGAGGAAAGGGGCGAAGCGCTAGTTTGAATTGAAGTAGAGGAGATGCCATACGGTAGGAGGCAATAATTAAGCCGGAATGGAGCCTTGTTTATTAGGCTAGATCGATGTGATGTATATTTCTTGGCTCTAATCCTCGGGGCACCATATGGCATATCCTCTTTATAAAGA
>SAQG01000012.1 GCA_004020315.1 Mesorhizobium sp. | reverse complement strand
TCAAGGGTCAGATGAGTGTATCGGCGCCCCCTGCTGCCATTTCCGAGCTTCGAGAGCGCATCGCGCGCCTCGAAGGCGGAAGCGCGCGCGAGCGCACGGTTTTGCCGTTCGGAGTGGCCGCGATCGACAGGGTACTGCCGGGAGGGGGATTGGCTTTTGGCGGTCTGCACGAGGTCGCGGGCGGAGGCAATGGAGCCGTCGATGGCGCAGCCGCGGCACTCTTCGCTGCCGGGATTGCCGCGCGAACGGCGGGCAAGGTGCTGTGGTGCGTTACCCGGCCCGATCTTTTCGCGCCTGCGATCGAACAGGCCGGCCTTCCTCCGGGACGGGTAATCTATGTCGAAGCCGGCGACGAAAAATCCGTTCTCGCCTGTTTCGAAGAGGGTCTTCGCGGAGGTTTTGGCGCTGTCGTTGCCGAGATTGCACGGCTTTCGATGACGGCCTCACGGCGGCTTCAGCTTGCCGCCGAAAGCTCCGGCGCCATCGGCATCGCCATTCGCCGCTGGCGTCGCCAGACGGAGGCAACGGATTTTGGGCAGCCAACCGCCGCCGAGACACGCTGGCGGGTGTCGGTCCTGCCGTCGACACCATTGCCCGTTCAGGGGATTGGACGGGCGCGCTGGCACGTTGAGCTGATCCGATGCCGGGCCGGAGAGAGTGCAGATTTTACAGTGGAGGCATGCGATGCCAAGGGTCGTATCGCTCTTCCTTCCGTCGTGGCCGACAGACCGCTTCAGAAGGAAATCGGGCGACGCCGCGCCTCCGTCTGAGACGCCGCTCGTGCTCATCGGCCGCGACGGACGTCGCCGTGTCGTGCTTGCGGCCGACGGGGCAGCACGCGCCGCCGGTCTGCGCATCGGCCTGCCGGCGAGCAAGGCGCAGGCGCTCGTTCCGGGTCTTGTCGTTCATGATGCCGAGCCCGAAGCAGATGAGATGGCGCTCGAGCGATTGGCGCTGTGGGCGCTGCGCCGCTACGCGCCGATCGTCGCTGCCGATCCGCCGGATGGCATCGTGATCGACACGACCGGCGCCGATCATCTGCATGGCGGCGAGGCGGCGATGCTTACCGATATAGTGGAGCGACTTGGCGCGTCCGGCTTCGCCGCGCGTCCCGCGGTCGCTGACACCTGGGGCGCAGCCCACGCGCTGGCCCGCTTCGGCACGCGGCAGATCCTTGTGGTTCCATCCGGCGAGATTGCCCAGGCGATCCTGCCGTTGCCGATCGCGGCGCTTCGCCTACCCGCCGTGACGATCGATGGTCTGCGTCGGCTCGGCTTTGACACAATTACGGATCTTGCCGGCACGCCGCGCGCGTCGCTGGCCTTGCGTTTTGGTCCCGAACCCGGCCGCCGCCTCGACGAGGCCTTTGGACGGGTGAGCGAACCGATCGAGCCGATCCGGCCGGAGGAAATCGTCGAAGTGCGCCGCAATTTTGCCGAGCCGATCAGCGCGGCAGAAACAATTGCGCGCTATACCGGCAAGCTGGTCGCTGAACTGTGCGCCTCACTCGAGACGCGAGGGCTTGGCGCACGCCGGCTCGATCTTCTGTTCTTCCGCGTCGACAATCGCATCGAGGCGATCCGTGTCGGCACAGCAATGCCGGTGCGTGACACGAAGCGCTTGACCCGGCTTCTCACAGATAAAATAGAAACTATCGATCCAGGGTTCGGCATCGAGCTGATGCGGCTTGCCGCGACCGTTGCCGAGCCGCTGCGGGCCAAGCAGATGATTTCCTCGCTCGCCGAGGCGCCCGAACCCGATGTGTCGGATGTGATCGACATCCTCGCCAACCGTGTCGGTGAGGACCGGCTCTATCGCTTCGCCCCGGTGCAGAGCGACGTTCCCGAACGGTCGGTTCAACGCATTGCCCCAATGGCGCCTGATACCGGCGAGGGCTGGCCCGGCCATTGGCCGCGCCCAACTCGGCTGTTGCCACGACCCGAGCCGATCGAGACGGTAGCACTTCTTCCCGACCATCCGCCCGTGACCTTTACCTGGCGCGGCGTCCGCCGGCGCGTGAAACGGGCGGACGGTCCGGAACGCGTCTTCGGCGAATGGTGGAAGCGCGACGCCGAGCTCGCGGCGGTGCGGGACTATTTCCAGGTCGAGGATGAGAACGGCGAACGCTACTGGGTCTTCCGTGCCGGCGACGGGGAGGATGCCGCGACCGGATCGCACAAATGGTTCATGCATGGGATCTTCGGATGACTGTCGGAACCCGATATGCCGAGTTGCAGGTCACCTCGCATTTCTCCTTCCTGCGGGGGGCGAGCAGCTGCGAAGAGCTTTTCGCGCAAGCAGCGCTTCTTGGCATCGAGGGGCTGGCTGTCGTTGACCGCAATTCGCTCGCCGGCATCGTGCGTGCCCATGAGGCGGCAAAGACGACAGGCGTCCGGCTGATCGTCGGCTGCCGTCTCGATCTCGCCGACGGCATGTCGATCCTGATCTATCCGACCGACCGACCGGCCTATTCGCGCCTCTGCCGTCTGCTGTCGCTCGGCAAGGGCCGGGCCGGCAAGGCAAAATGCCATCTCGATTGGGATGATGTCGTTGCCTATAGCGAAGGTTTTATTGCGGTCCTGGTGCCGGACGAAGCCGATGATCTTTGTGCCATTCGTTTGCGGCGGCTGCGCGAGATCTTCGGCGATCGCGCCTATCTGGCGCTCACCTTGCGCAGGCGTCCGAACGACCAGCTCCGGCTTTACGAGCTGGCTAACTTGGCGACAGCAATGCGCGTGCCCACCGTCGTCACCAACGATGTGCTTTTCCACGAGCCGGCCCGCCGCATGATGCAGGATGTCGTCACCTGCATTCGCCACAACGTCACCATCGATGACGCCGGCTTCCGGCGCGAACGTCATGCCGACCGCTATCTCAAACCGGGCGATGAAATGGCGCGGCTGTTCAGCCGTTATCCTGAGGCCCTGGCGCGCACGGTCGAAATCGCCGACCGCTGCCGTTTCTCAATGGACGAGCTCGCCTACCAATACCCGGAGGAAAAGACCATGCCGGGCCTCACCTCCCAGCAGGCGCTGGAAAAGCTTACCTGGGAAGGTGCAGCCCGCCGCTATCCCGAGGGTCTTCCCGACAAGGTGATCGGCATTCTGAAGCACGAACTGCGGCTGATCGAGACGCTCGAATACGCGCCGTACTTTCTCACCGTGAACTCGATCGTTCGTTTCGCGCGCAGCCAGGACATCCTTTGCCAGGGCCGGGGCTCGGCCGCCAATTCGGCCGTCTGCTACGTGCTCGGCATCACCTCCATCGATCCCGAACGCAACAACCTCCTGTTTGAGAGGTTCGTAAGCCAGGAACGGCGTGAGCCGCCTGACATTGACGTCGACTTCGAGCATGAACGGCGCGAGATCGTCATGCAGTGGGTCTATGAAACCTACGGCCGCGACCACGCAGCGCTTTGCTCGACTGTCATTCGCTATCGCACCAAGGGTGCTGTCCGCGATGTTGGCAAAGCGCTCGGCCTGCCCGAGGACATGACGAAACTTCTGTCCTCGCAGATCTGGGGCCATGGCGAGGCGGTAGATGAGCAGCGCGCCGGCGAACTCAACCTCAATCTCGGCGATCGCCGGCTGCGCCTGACCCTTGAGCTCGCGGCGCAGCTTGCCGGAACACCACGGCATCTCTCGCAGCATCCCGGCGGCTTTGTGCTGACGCACGATCGGCTCGACGACCTGGTGCCGATCGAGCCGGCGGCGATGAAGGACCGCCAGGTTGTGGAATGGGACAAGGACGACATCGACGCCCTCAAGTTCATGAAGGTGGATGTCCTGGCCCTGGGCATGCTCACCTGCATGAAGAAGTCATTCGATCTCCTGTCCGAGCATAAGGGCATCGCCCTCGACCTGGCGACGATCCCGGCCGAGGATCCGCGCACCTACGCGATGATCCGCAAGGCCGACACGCTTGGCGTGTTTCAGATCGAATCGCGCGCGCAGATGTCGATGCTGCCGCGCATGAAGCCCCGCACCTTCTATGATCTGGTCATCGAGGTCGCGATCGTTCGACCCGGCCCGATCCAGGGCGACATGGTCCATCCCTATCTTCGCCGGCGCGATGGAACGGAAGAGGTGACGTTTCCGACACCGGAGCTCGAGCGCGTTCTGGGCAAGACGCTCGGCGTGCCGTTGTTTCAGGAGCAGGCGATGCAGGTCTCCATGGTCTGCGCCGGCTTTACCGCCGGCGAGGCCGACCAGTTACGGCGCGCCATGGCCACCTTCAAGCACACCGGCGGCGTCTCGAAGTTCCGCGACAAGCTGATCAACGGCATGATCGCCAACGGCTACACCCCGGAGTTTGCCGAAAAGACCTTCTCCCAACTTGAAGGCTTTGGCAGCTACGGCTTTCCCGAAAGCCACGCCGCCTCCTTCGCTTTGATCGCCTACGCCTCCTCCTGGATGAAATGCTGGCATCCCGATGTCTTCTGCGCCGCACTTCTGAATTCGCAGCCGATGGGCTTTTATCTGCCGGCCCAGATCGTGCGCGACGCACGCGATCATGGCGTCGAGGTGCGCCCGGTCTGCGTCAATGCCAGCCGCTGGGATTGCACACTGGAGCCGACCGATGCCGAAGATTGCTTCGCTGTCCGGCTCGGTCTGCGCATGGTGAAGGGTCTCGCCAATGATGACGCAGCCGCGATCATCGCGGCGCGGGCGGACGAGCCCTTCGCCTCGGTCGACGATCTCTGGCGCCGCGCCGGCGTGCCGGCGGCTTCACTGGTCCAGCTCGCCGAAGCCGATGCCTTTCTGCCGGATCTGAACCTTGCCCGCCGCGACGCGCTCTGGGCGATCAAGGCGCTGCGCGACGAACCATTGCCCCTGTTTGCGGCCGCCGCGTCCCGCGAACAGAAGACCGTTTCGGAGATCCACGAACCTGTCATTACGCTTAAGCCCATGACAGCCGGCCGCGAGGTTGTCGAGGATTACGGCCATGTCGGACTGACCTTGCGCAGTCACCCTGTTTCGTTCCTGCGTGCCGATCTTCGTCGCCGCCGCATCGTGACCTGTCAGGAAGCCATGCAGGCGAGAGATAGAAGTTGGCTCGAGGCCGCAGGCCTGGTGCTGGTCCGGCAAAGGCCGGGCTCGGCCAAAGGCGTGATGTTCCTCACCATGGAGGATGAGACGGGCGCGGCAAACGTCGTCGTCTGGGTCAAGGTGTTCGAGAAATTCCGGCGCGTGCTTCTCTCGTCCGCCATGCTCGGTGTGCGCGGCCGCATCCAGCGGGAAGGGGAGGTGGTGCATCTCGTCGCCCACGCGTTGACCGATCTGTCGGTCGAACTCGCCAGCGTCGGAAACCGCGAGGCGCCGTTTCCGTTGCCACACGGCCGCGGTGACGAGGCCCATCATGGCGGATCGGGCATCGATCCGCGCGGAATGCCGAAAGCGCGCGATATCGTCGATCCATACGAGCACATTGACCGCATCAAGGTGAAGACGCGGGATTTCCGATAGAAGCTGCAGCGGATATACCGTCATCATGTGGTAGCGCATGACGACGCTTTATCTCTATTGGCGCGGAAAACGGTGAATCCCACAAAGCCGAATAAAACGCATCCGCCGAAATGGATCGAGCCTCAGCTGACGCGCCTGGTCGACGAAGCGCCCAACGGCCCCGATTGGCTTCACGAAATCAAGTACGACGGATACCGCATGCACGCGCGGATCGACGGCAGCGACATCCGCTTGCTCACCCGCACCGGCCTCGATTGGTCGCATCGCTATCAAGCGACGATAGCGGCCCTCCGCGCGCTCCCGGTGAAAGAGGCATATATGGACGGGGAGCTGTGCGCCGTTCGGGCAGACGGCGTCACCTCCTTCAGCCGCCTGCAGGCCGCTATGGACGAGGGCCGCACGGGCGATCTTGCCTTCTTTGCTTTCGATCTTCTGTTCCTGAACGGAGAGAGCATTGCGAAGCTTCCGCTCGTCGACCGCAAGGCGCGACTGGAAGGCCTGTTTTCGACCGACATGCCCGGCCTGCGCTTCAGCGATCACGTGATCGGCGACGGGCCTGCGTTCCGCAAGCATGCCTGTCGGCTTGCACTCGAGGGCGCTATCTCAAAGCGGATCGACAGCGCCTATGCATCCGGCAATCGCGGCCTATGGGTGAAGTCAAAGTGTCTCAACAGAGAGGAATTCATCGTCGTCGGCTGGACGGATCCGACTGGAAGCCGGCCGCACATCGGCTCGCTGCTCCTAGGCTACTACACCGATGATGGTCGTCTGCTGTACGCGGGCCGCGCCGGCACGGGCATCACGGTTGCAGAGCTCAAGCGATTGGCTCGCCGGCTTGGGCCACTTCAGGCAGCTCGAATGCCCCTCGACGTTCCGCCGCCGCGCGAGGGCCGGTTCGGCTCGCCGCTTGAGCTGTCGCGCGTGCATTGGGTCAGGCCTGAAGTGGTGGTCGAGGTCACCTATCTCACCTGGACGGAAGACAATCTCCTGCGCCAGGTCTCGTACCAAGGCGAGCGTCAGGACAAGCCAGTCCAGCAGGTGGTGCGCTCCCCGCCCTATCCCTGATCGACATCGGGCGCCGTTTCGTTTCAAGTCACCCGACTTGCTCTACCTGCAGTGTGCCGGGTGGAAGGGCCTTGATCAGCGACTTCGCCGACCTCCGGCGTGTCACGCCAGATTCCAGCAATGCAGAAGATCGGCTCGTCCTTCTTTGTGAAGAGCCACTTGTCCTTTCGCTTCTTCTTGGGGTCTATCGGATCGGTGAACTCGTAGAAGCCGTCCGCCACGATGAGGCACCGGTTCGACGAGAACTCCCGGCCCTCTGAACGGAAATTATAGACGGGCCGCTTGTTCGGTCCGGGCCAGCTCCAGCGACGTTGCATCATATCGCCTTCGCCTCTGACGCCCTCGATAGTCCTGATGATCGGCGCCACGTCCGTGATCTTGATGTCCTCGCGCGCCTGGAGGTTCGGCGCTCCTTCTCCGAAGCGGATCTTGATCTTCAGGTCGGCGAAGTCCTCCCCGATCGAAGCATCCGTTGAAAGGCGGACCTTTGCGGTTCTAGCGATCAGGGAGGCTGATGCCGAGAGTGCCTAAAAAACTAAATCTGCTGGCTAACGCGCCCGGCAGCCGCACAGGCGGGGGATACGCTGGCGCGGCTTCGCTTGGTTAATTGGAGCTGTCCTTCGCGGATTCCCTCCCTTTCTCGGTTAAAATTCCAACCACGAGCGCGCCGCCGCTGATCCCGCTTGCGTTTGGCGCCGCATTCCGCTGCTAAACCGTCAACCCCTTTGCCATGCGGCTAACAGCGCCGTTTTTCCCATCGACGTGAAAACATCAGAACAAAGTACCTTATCTCTACAGATTTTATAGAATATCGTTTGGCTCGGTTTGGTGCTGGCCTAGCGCCCATGCAAAGTGTGGAGATTGATGACTTGGCACGGCTATCGGTTCTCGGAATATCAGGCGGCGTAAGCAAGCCGTCCCGTACCACGGCGGTGGTCAATGCGCTGGTCAAGGCGGTCGCGTTGCGCGTACCTGCAGATACCGGTCTGATCGAGATCACGGAGGCAGCACCCTCGCTTTCGCCGGGCTATCCCGCGGCGCACTGGGCGCATCCGGAGAAGCAATCATCCAGCGTGTCGAGAAGGCAGACTTGCTGGTGGTCGGAACGCCCGTTTATCGGGCTTCCTACACCGGCGCCCTCAAGCACCTGTTCGACCTCGTCGACTATCGCGCGTTGACTGGCAAGACTGTGCTCCTCGCGGCAACGGGCGGCAGCCCCTACCATGGCCTGGTGCTTGAACATCAGCTGCGGCCATTGTTCGGCTTTTTTGGCGCTGTCACCGTCCCTACGGGCGTCTACGGCGCGCCAGACGATTTCATCGATGGCGAAATCGTCGGCGCAGCCATCATTGAGCGCATTGCAAGGGCCGCTACCGACGCGGTCTCCTTGCTCAACTCCAGTCACGCAAATGCTGCCGTCGCCACCCGCGTCGGCTGAGCCAATCAACAGGGGAAACGACGACATGAGTTCGCATTCCGACGCCATCAAATTCGCCTACTGGGTCCCGAATGTCTCCGGCGGCCTGGTCATCTCCAGCATCGAGCAGCGGACGGGTTGGGATATCGACTACAATCGCAAGCTCGCCCAGATTGCCGAGGCCAACGGGTTCGACTATGCGCTGAGCCAGATCCGGTTCACGGCCGGCTATGGAGCCGACAACCAGCACGAATCCGTCTCGTTCAGCCATGCCTTGCTTGCCGCTACCACAACCCTGAAGGTCATCGCAGCGATCCTGCCCGGCCCGTGGAACCCTGCGCTGGCGGCCAAGCAGATCGCTACCATCAACCACCTGACCAATGGCCGCGTCTCCGTCAATGTTGTCAGTGGCTGGTTCCGAGGCGAGTTCGCCGCCATTGGCGAACTCTGGCTCGATCATGACGAGCGCTATCGCCGGTCGGAGGAATTTATCCGAGCGTTGCGCGGCATCTGGACGGAGGACAGTTTCACGCTGAAAGGCGACTTCTACCGCTTCACCAACTATTCGATGAAGCCGAAGCCAATCGATCCCCAGCCCGAAATCTTTCAGGGCGGCTCATCAAGGGCGGCGCGCGACATGGCTTCGCGGGTCTCCGATTGGTATTTCACCAACGGCAATACCCCGGAGGAGATCCGGAAGCAGGTCGACGACATCCGCGCCAAGGCGAATGCCAACGGCCACAAGGTTAGGGTCGGCGTCAACGCTTTCGTCATCGCGAGAGACAGCGAACAGGAAGCGCGCGCCGTGCTCGACGAGATCGTCGCCAAGGCCAATCCCGAGGCAGTCCAGGGTTTTGCCGACCAGGTCAAGAATGCCGGCAAGGCCTCGCCGGAAGGCGAAGGCAATTGGGCGAAATCCTCTTTCGAAGATCTGGTGCAATACAATGACGGCTTCCGCAGCAACCTCATCGGCACGCCCGAACAGATCGCCGAACGCATCCTCACGTTGAAGGATGCTGGCGCCGACCTGATCCTGCTCGGCTTCCTGCATTTCCAGGAAGAGGTCGAGTTCTTCGGCAAGCGCGTCATCCCATTGGTGCGCGAACTGGAAGCAGCTCGCGACAGCGAGCTTGTCGCCGCGGAATAGGTCAGGCGCGGCCTTCGGGCCGGCGCCAGCTCTCCTTCAAAAACAGGGACGTTTCATGATTGGTGCTTCGCTGGGAGCCGCCGCATACGAGCGCGCGCCCGAAATTTCCCGCATTCTTGCTGGTGCTGGCCCCGTGGAGGACACGCGCCGGGCGCGCCTGTCGGCAAAGGCTGATGCGATCCTGACGCTGAGTGGGATCGGTATTTCCTTTGGCGGCGTCACGGCATTGAGCGATGTCGACCTTGAGGTCAAGAGCGGCGAGATCCGCGCGGTGATCGGCCCCAACGGCGCCGGCAAATCCTCGCTGATTAATATCATCAGCGGCCTCTACCACGCCAACCACGGCACGATCGCGATCGACGGACAGCCATTTGCCCGGGTGCCGGCGAACCGTCTGGCGCGACTGGGCGTTGCACGAACCTTCCAAAACCTGGCGCTGTTCGGCGGGCTTTCGGTGCGTGACAACATCGCGTCCGGCCGCGTCCACACCAGGCACACCAGTTTTGTCGAACACATTGCAGGCCTGCCACGCGCCCGGCGCGAGGATGCGGTGATCGCCGAAAAGACCGATCAGATAGTCGTCTTCCTGCATCTCGAGGCCGTCGCCGACCGGCTGGTCGCGACGCTGCCCTATGGCCTGCAGAAGCGGGTCGAACTCGCCCGCGCGCTGGTCGCCGAGCCGAAGATACTGCTGCTCGACGAGCCGATGGCCGGCATGACGGCGACCGAGAAGGCCGAGATGGCCGGCTTCGTGCGTGCGGCGCGCGACCGGCACGGCGTCACCATCATCCTGATCGAGCACGATATCGGCGTGGTCATGGGGCTCTCCGATCGGGTCGCGGTGCTCGACTACGGCCGCAAGATCGCCGACGGCACGCCAGCCGAGGTCAGGGCCGATCCGGCGGTGATCCGGGCTTACATCGGCACCGCCGAGGGCGAGGCATCTGATGAACTACTATGATTTCCTCTTCGCTATCGAAGTGCTGGTGGGCGGCCTGCTCTCCGGCGTCATGTATTCGCTCGTCGCGATCGGCTTCGTGCTGATCTACAAGACATCGGGTGTGCTGAACTTCGCGCAAGGGTCGATGGTGCTGTTCGCGGCACTCACCTTTGTAAGTCTCGTCGAACGCGGCGTCCCCTTCGCGCTTTCGCTGCTCGTCACCTTGGCGGTCATGGTCGCGCTGGGCTTCACCATCGAGCGGACTGTGCTCAGGCCGCTGGTCAATCGCTCGCCGATGACCCTGTTCATGGCCACGCTTGGCCTGTCCTACATCATTGAGGGCGCTGCCCAGTTGATATGGGGCACGCAGGTGCATGGGCTCGATCTTGGCATAGACGACACGCCCTTTGAAGTCGGCGGCATCCTGATCTCGTCGTTCGATCTTCTTGCGGCAGCCATTGCCGCGGCGATGGTGGCGGGCTTGAGCGCATTTTTCTACTCGACCCGGATCGGGCTGACGTTTCGCGCCGTCGCCGACGACCAGTTTGCAGCACTTGCCGTCGGGCTGCGGCTGCCCCGCATCTGGGGAACGGTGTGGACAACCGCGGGGTTCGTGGCGCTAGTTGCGGGGCTGCTGTGGGGCGCGCGCCTCGGCGTCCAGTTCTCGCTGTCGTTGATAGTGCTGAAGGCGTTGCCGGTGCTGGTGCTCGGCGGCTTTGATTCCATCCTCGGCGCCATCGTCGGCGGCCTCATCATCGGCGCCAGCGAAAAGCTCGCGGAGGTTTATCTGGGCCCCTTCGTCGGCGGCGGTATCGAAGGATGGTTCGCCTATGCGCTGGCGCTTGTCGTGCTGCTGGTGCGCCCCTCCGGCCTGTTTGGCCAGAAAACCGTCGAAAGGGTCTGACCGATGGCCGTGCAAGCGCTCGATGCCGAAAGGCTTCCAATCGACTGGCAGAAATTGGCTCTGCCGGCCGTGCTGATCGCCGTCGCATACGGCCTGATCCCGACCTATGCGTCGAGCTATCTGGTCGAGGCAATCCTGCTGCCGTTCCTGGCGCTCAGCCTGGCGGCCGTCGGCCTTAACCTGCTCACCGGCTATTGCGGCCAGCTTTCGCTTGGCTCCTCCGCGTTCATGGCGGTCGGCGCTTTCGCCGCCTACAATTTCAACCTGCGGGTCGAAGCCCTGCCGCTCGTGGCGACCATGATCCTGGCCGGGATTTCGGCCGCCGGCATCGGCATCCTGTTCGGATTGCCGAGCCTGCGATTGCGCGGCTTCTATCTCGCCGTCTCGACGCTCGCCGCCCAGTTCTTCGTGCAGTGGGCATTGACGAAGTTCGGCTGGTTTTCCAACGACAACCCCTCCGGCGTCATTTCGGCGCCGCATCTCACCGTCGCCGGGTTTTCGCTCGACGGCCCGACCGGCCGTTACCTGCTTTCGGTCACCATGGTCATCGTGCTCACGGGTCTCGTCTGGCGGCTGGTCAACAGCGCAATCGGCCGCAACTTCATCGCCGTGCGCGACAACGAAACCGCGGCGCGCGTCATCGGTGTTCCGGTGCTGCGGACCAAGCTGCTGGCCTTCGCCATCTCGTCTTTCATCATCGGCGTCGCCGGCGTCTTGTGGGCCTTCACCTATCTGCGCACGGTCGAGCCGGCCGGCTTCAACCTCGACCGCTCGTTCCAGATTCTGTTCATCATCATCATCGGCGGCCTGGCTTCGATACGCGGCGCGTTTCTGGGGGCGGCCTTTATCGTCGTCTTCCCGCTCGTTCTGTCCCGGCTCGGCGCCTTTGCGTTTGGCGGCCTGTTCGATTCAGGCGTGCTCGACATGAGCCAGCGCATCGTGCTCGGCGCCCTCATCATCATCTTCCTCATCGCGGAGCCGAACGGGCTGTCGGCCCTCTTCGACCGCCTGAAACGACGGATCGGCTCAAGGTCCAGCTGAGCGCCGCTCGACATCCTCCCTCACGGACCACAATCTCAGGAGACGCAATCCATGACCTTCTTCAGTCACCTACGAAAAGCGGCGATCGCCACGGCCTTCGTTCTCGGCGCGACAGCCGTGCACGCCGACGAACAGTATTTTCCGCTGCAGAGCTATCGCGTCGGCCCCTACGCCGCCGGCGGCACCGGCTTCTTCGGCGGCTTCATTGACTATCTCAACCTGATCAACATCCGCGACGGCGGCGTCAACGGCGTCAAGCTGACCTGGAGCGAGGGCGAGACGCAGTATGAAGTCGAGAAGGGCGTCGAGGTCTATGAACGCCTCAAGAGCACCCCGGGTATCGCTGCTTGGAACCCGCTCTCCGTCGGCATCGCCTATGCCATGATCGACCGCATCACCGACGACAAGGTGCCGCTGATCACCATCAACCACGGCCGCACCGACACCACCGACGGGCGCGTGTTCCCTTACGTCTTCCCGCTGCTGCTCAATCCCTACAGCGAGACGTCCGGAATCGTGAACTACATTGCTTCCAAGGAAGGCGGTCTCGAGAAGCTCAAGGGCAAGAAAATCGTCGTGCTCTATCACGGCTCGCCCTACGGCAAGGAGACGATCCCGATCTATGAGCTGCTGTCGCAGAAATACGGCTTCGAGCTGTCGCAGATCGAGGTTCCGCATCCGGGCAACGAGCAGCAGGCACAATGGCTGACGATCCGGCGCGAGCATCCGGACTACGTCGTGCTGCGCGGCTGGGGCGTGATGAACCCCGTCGCCTTGAAGACCGCGCAGAAGACCGGTTTCCCAGCCGATCACATCGTCGGCAATGTCTGGTCCAATTCGGAAGAGGACGTGATCCCCGCCGGCGATGCCGCCAAGGGTTATACGGCCATCACCACCCAGGCGTCGGGCGAGCAGTATCCGGTCGTCCAGGAGATCGTCAAAACAGTCTATGGCGCCGGCAAGGGCAATCTCGAGGACAAGAGCCGCATCGGATCGGTCTACCACAATCTCGGCATCGTCAACGGCATCCTCAATGTCGAGGCGGTCCGCATCGCGCAGGCGAAGTTCGGCAATCGCACGCTGACCGGCGACGAAGTGCGTTGGGGCTTCGAGCACCTTAAGCTCGATCCGGCGCGCGTCGAGGCGCTCGGGGCCAAGGACCTGTTCCACTCGATCAATGTCTCCTGGGACAATCACGAGGGTGACGGCTACGTGACCTTCCAGCAATGGGACGGCAAGAAGTGGAACGTGGTCTCCGACTGGATCGCTCCCGACTGGAAACTGCTGCGCCCGATCATCGAGAAGTCCTCCGAAGCCTATGCTAAGGAAAAGGGCATCAAGATCCGCACGGCCGAAGACGCCGACGCAGTGGTCAGCAACTGAGTTGACGATCCGCGCGGCCGGCCTAAGGGCCGGCCGCTCATCCAGTTTCCCAGTGGAGTCATCGATGTCCAGCCCCGAAAATCCGATCCTGTCGGTCAGCCGCGTGGAGGCCGTCTACAACGGCGCCATCGCCGCGCTGCATGGTGTCGACCTGTCGGTTGGCAAGGGCGAGATCGTCGCGCTGCTTGGCTCCAACGGCGCCGGCAAGACGACACTGCTGCGCGCCGTATCCAATCTTCTTCCGGCCGAGCGCGGCACTGTTACCGCCGGCCGGATCACCTTCGATGGCGAGGATGTTTCAAGCGCGAGCCCCTCGCACCTAGTCCGCAGCGGCCTCGTCCAGGTTCTCGAAGGTCGGCACTGCTTCCGCTCGCTGACAGTCGAGGAGAACCTCTTCACCGGCGCGCTCGGACGCTCGTCTTCTCGCATTGGCGTCAAGGCCGACCTCGATCGTGTCTATGCGCTTTTCCCCAGGCTCTCAGAGAAGCGGCGAGCGCGCTCGGGGCTCACCTCCGGCGGCGAGCAGCAAATGACGGCGATCGGCCGTGGTCTGATGTCGCGGCCGAAACTCTTCGTGCTGGACGAGCCGTCAATGGGGCTCGCGCCGCTGATCGTGGACGAGATCTTCAGCGCCCTGAAACGGCTCAACCGCGACGAAGGCCTTTCGATCCTCGTTGCCGAACAGAATTCGGCGGTCGCGCTGAAATACGCCGACCGCGCCACCGTGCTCGAGAACGGCGTCAGCGTCCTCGAAGGATCGGCTGCCGACCTGCGCCAGCGCGCCGATATCAAAACCTACTACCTCGGCGGCGCGCCGCTTCCACCACAACATTTTCCCAAGGAGACAGCAGCATGACCATCCAATCCAGGCAACCGTCGGATAGCCGCAGTGCCGTCCCGCCGGTCGAACGACCCTCTGTCAAGGCGCATGTGATCAAGACCGATGCCGAGGCAATCGCTGTCGCCGAAAAACTCGCCGCCGAATTCGCCAGGGATGCCTCCAAGCGGGATCGTGAACGCATCTGGCCGAAGGAAGAGCTCGATGCGTTTTCGCAGAGCGGCCTGTGGTCGATCAACGTGCCGAAAGCCTATGGCGGGCCGGAGCTCTCCTATGTGACCCTGTCGAAGGTGATCACCATCATCTCGGCGGCCGATCCGTCGCTCGGCCAGATTCCGCAGAACCATCTTGGTGTCGTTGCCGCTATCCGCACCGTCTCCGACGAGGCGCAGCAGAAGCTGCTTTTCGCTAAGGTGCTGTCCGGCACGCGCTTCGGCAACGCGTTCTCCGAGTTCGGCTCCAAGCGCGCGGCCGACTTCGAGACCAAGTTCGTTGACGCCGGCGACCATGTCGTCGTCAACGGCCAGAAATTCTATTCGAGCGGTGCTCTGCTTGCCCATCTGGTGCCGATCGTGGCGCTCGATGACGAGGGGCGCGCCTGGTATGCAATCGCCGATCGCGGCGCGCCAGGACTGACGGTGATCGACGACTGGTCGAGCTTCGGACAGAAGACGACTTTGTCCGGCACGGTCCTGCTCGACAATGTCAAGGTGCCCAAAACGCACTTGGTTCCCGGCTACAAGGGCTATGATAGGCCGACGGCCGACGGCGCCATCTTCCAGATCATCCAAGCCGCGGTCGATCTCGGCATCGCCAAGGCGGCGATCGACGAGACTGTCGGCTTCGTGCGCACCAAGTCGCGCGCCTGGATCGACAGCGGCGTCGATCATGCCTGGCAGGATCCTTATACGATCCAGGCGATTGGCGACCTTCGCCTGCGGGCCAATGCGGCAGAGGCCGTTCTGGAAAGGGCCGGGCTTGCGGTCGATCGCGCCGTTGCCGACCCGAACGAGAAGACCGTCGCGGAAGCGCAGATCGCTGTGG
This sequence comes from Mesorhizobium sp., assembly GCA_004020315.1. Taxonomy (GTDB): domain Bacteria; phylum Pseudomonadota; class Alphaproteobacteria; order Rhizobiales; family Rhizobiaceae; genus Mesorhizobium. The sequence goes on along the minus strand of SAQG01000012.1, from coordinate 141,680 downwards.
CGGAATCCAAGATACTCACCACCGAGATCGCCATCAGCGCCACCAACAAACTGTTCGAACTCGCAGGGACCCGCTCGACGCTTGCAGAGCACAATCTCGACCGGCACTGGCGCAACGCTCGCACCCACACGCTGCACGATCCGGTGCGCTGGAAATACGCGATCCTCGGCAACTACTACCTCAACGACGTCAATCCGCCGCTCCATGCCTGGAGCTAAGGCGAGACGTCCAAGTCACAGAGGGCCATTCATGAGCATTGCCACTCCCGACAGGATCAAGGTCCTGTGGTTTCTTCCAACACACGGTGACAGCCGCTATCTCGGCACCTCCGAGGGCGGCAGGGCGGTCGACTTGCCCTATCTCGCCCAGGTCGCCAAGGCCGCCGATGCCATCGGTTACTATGGCGCGCTGCTGCCGACCGGACGCAGCTGCGAGGACAGCTGGGTCGTGGCTTCGGCGCTGGCGCCGCTGACGCAGCGGCTTCGCTTCCTTGTCGCTGTTAGACCCGGCCTGCAATCGCCGACCCTTGCCGCGCGCATGACCTCGACGCTCGACCGTATTTCCGGCGGACGGCTGCTCATCAATGTGGTCACCGGCGGCGATCCGGTCGAGAACAAGGGCGACGGCATCTTCCTTAGCCATGACGAGCGCTATGAGGTGACGCGGGAATTCCTCGACATCTACAAGGCGGTGCTTCGCGGTGAGACCGTAGCGTTCGCAGGCAAGCACTTCCGTATCGAGGATGGCCGCCTGCTTTTCCCGCCTGTGCAGACGCCTCATCCGCCGCTCTATTTCGGCGGCTCGTCCGATGCCGCCAACGCGGTCGCCGCCGAACAGATCGACAAATATTTGACCTGGGGCGAACCGCCAGCGGACGTCGCGGCAAAGGTCGCCCATGTGCGTGCCCTTGCCGAAAAAGCCGGGCGCCAGGTGACCTTCGGTATCAGGCTGCATGTCGTCGTCCGCGAAACCAATGACGAGGCGTGGGCCGATTCCGACCGGCTGATCAGCCGCCTGGACGACAAGACGATAGCCGAGGCGCAAAAGGTTTTCGCGCGCATGGATTCCGTCGGCCAGTCGCGCATGAGCCGGCTGCATGGCGGCCGTCGCGACAAGCTGGAAATAAGCCCCAACCTGTGGGCCGGCGTCGGCCTGGTTCGCGGCGGCGCCGGCACCGCGCTGGTCGGCGACGCGGCGACAGTCGCGGAACGGATCGACGAATACCGGCGTATCGGCATCGATACCTTCATCCTGTCCGGTTATCCGCATCTGGAGGAAGCCTATCGATTTGGCGAACTGGTGCTGCCGTTGTTGCCGCTCGATCATGAAATCTCGACGCGACCCACGGCCGTGAACATGGGGCCCTTCGGCGAAACGGTGGCCGGCGACCATCGGCCGTCGGCACTGCGCGCGAGTCAATCTTGAGCGCCAGAGAATCGGGCAGGGGACCGGTCGTAGCCATCATCGGCGGCGGCTTTTCCGGTGCGGCGACCGCGTTTCACCTTGCGCGGCTGCTGCCCGCCGGTGCTGCCCATATCGTGGTCGTCGAGCCCCGGGAGGGGCTCGGCTATGGTCTGGCCTATTCGACGCCCGATCCTTCACACCGCATCAATGTGCCGGCGTCGAGGATGACGCTGATCTCCGGCCAGGACAGCCACTTTGCCGACTGGCTGGAGCAGACCGGCGCCATTGCGGGCGATGCCGAGGCCATCACCGCCGATGGAGCGCTCTATCCGCAGCGACGCGTTTTCGGGCGCTACGTGGAATCCTATCTCCAGCCCTTTCTGTTCGGTAAAACGATCCACCATTTCAGATCCGCTGTCGCGTCAGCCGAGCTCGGTGGCGAGGGCTACCACCTAACCCTCGCTGATGGAGGGACGCTCGCAGCGGACGCCCTGGTGATTGCGACGACGCATCCGCCACCGACCGTGCCATTGCCGCTGCGTTCCGTGGCTGGCGCAGCCGGGCTGGTGGCCAATCCCTATGATCTCGAACGGCTGGAAGCGATAGGACGTGACGACCATGTGCTCGTCGTCGGCACTGGACTGACGTCGGCGGATGTCATCGCAACGCTCGACCGCAACGGCCATCGCGGTCGCATCACAGCACTTTCGCGCCATGGCTACCGGTCGCGGGGCCATGCGGCCACGCATGCCGATCCGATCGGCGATTTCACCAGCCTGCCTGCACGCAGCGCCACAGTGCTGCTCAGGCGTATCCGGTCGACCATCGCATCCGCCGCGAAGCAGGGCGGAAGCTGGCACCCGGTGCTCGACGCCGTCCGGCGACAGGGGCAAGTCATCTGGCAGGGCCTGCCGCTCGCTGAGCAACGCCGCGTCGTGCGCCATTTGCGCGCGCTGTGGGATGTGCATCGCTTCCGCATCGCGCCGCAGATCGCGGCCGTTCTCGATCGTCGCGTTGCCGAGGGCACACTCGCCTACCGTGCCGCATCGATTGCCGGCGCCGAGCAGGTCGACGGGCGCATTCGCATCACGTTGCGGCCAAGGCGTCAGCCCACCCAGACCACCGAGACGTTCGACAGGGTGGTCGTCACGACTGGCCCGGCGCATGCCGATATTTTCCGGACCAACACGGCGATTGCCGATCTCGGGCGGATGGGGCTGGTCCGGCTAGACCCGATTGGCCTTGGCTTGGCGACCGACAGCCAAGGCCGTGCGGTCAGCACATTCGGCCGACCGACCGACAGCATTTTCGTCAGCGGGCCGCTGGCGCGCGGCAGCATTGGCGAATTGATGGGAATTCCCGAAGTCACCGCGCATGCCGAGCGCATCGCCGCCGAAATTCACCAATGGCTTGGCTACCAAACGGCGTTGCGTCGCAAGGCGTCGTAAAGCTGCAAGCAGGAGAGGCTATCCAGATGGGACTGACGGAACGCATTGCGAAGCTGGAAAGCCCATTCGAGTTGTAAATAGGCCACTGTCGCGTGCCGCTCCTGGCGCTTTTCGCGTTTGTCGCCGGATAGGACGAGCTTGACGTTGTGAAGGCTGCGGCGGTTCAGCTTGAAACTCCGTCCAGATCCGCTCGACCTCCGAGGTGCCGATCTCCATGCCCAGACTTCGCACCGGCCGTCCGCTTTGATGCCAGCCGCAATGATGACGGCGATCCGAGACGATCAGCCCACCGCGGCGGGTCGAGAAAGCACTGGGCGGGAAGACGCCTACAGCGAGGCTGCTCGCCTTGTGGCCGCAGCGAGGGAAAGCATCTGCCGCCGGTGGTTTAGAGAAGGCGGCTCGGCAGCGACCTCTGCGTGAACCCAGACGCCTTGAAAATGTGCCCGATAAGCGTGCGTCCGGATTTTTGGCGGTGATCTTGCGATGAGCTGCAATTTCTGGCCACGGCCGCGCTAAGGGCGGGCCTCCAGCACCATGTTGAACGGCGTCTCCGCGGCGCGACGGAATCGCTTGAAGCCGCCGCCGGTCACCACCTTGCGCAGCCTCGCCTCGCCGGCCTGGGCGCCAAGCCCGAGGCCGACTTCCTGTGACACGGACGCAGGCGTGCACAGGAACGTGGAAGCGGCATAGTAGACGCGTCCGACGGGATTGAGGTTCGCCGCCAGATGATCATGCGCGAACGGCTCGACGATCATCCACGTGCCATCCGGCTTGAGCGATCCGTGGACATGGGTGGCGGCGCCCGTCGGGTCGCCCATGTCGTGAAGGCAATCGAAGAAAGCGACAAGGTCATAGGCGCCGGGATAGGTACTTGGCGGTTGCGACCTCGAAGCGCGTGTTGGCGCCGACGCCGGCTCCCTCGGCGGCCTTGCGGGCGCGCTCGATCGAAGGGGCGTGATAGTCGAAGCCAACGAAGCGCGAATTGGGGAAAGCACGTGCCATGAGCACGGACGATGCGCGGCCACCCAGAAGAATATCCCGGTGCCTCGACTACCGGGATGGCTGATTCCGAAAATAGAATGTCATCACCATTCGACGGCGCTGCGGTGATGCCGACTGTCGCTGTGACCGCGAAAGCGGCATCAGCAACAAAGGAGCCCGTAACTCGCACCGTGAATCACAAAGCCAAGCTGCCGCAACCGAAACACGGTAAGGCGTCGAGTGACGGATCTGGAAACGAAGCGGAGGTGACAGCGGACGTAACGGGGTATCGACGCGCGGATTAGGTCGCCGAAGAAAGCCTGAAACCCAGCGCCGAACGTCTCAAGGAGACGGTTTCTCAGAAAGTCGAAAAGCTCGGCCAAGCATCGCCCATGAAACAGCGGAACTATCTCGATATTTTCGCGGCGACGGTCCCCCGATCCCGTCGAACTCGGCCTGGAGGGCGCCGAAGCCCCAGCATAAAGAGCCGCGAATTGCGGCTCTTTATGCGCTGCTGTCAAATTCACAAGTGAAGTGTGGCGTTCAGAACAAGTGCGGAGGCATCGTTCGTTGGGCCCGATCTTCTGCGTCCATTCCCGAACTCGCAGATGGTCGCCGACCGCAAAAAAGGGTTCGGCTAGCGAGCTGCAGGTCGGCCCAAGCTATTGCTTGCCATTGCGCTAAGCGCCAGCACCCGCCTTCAGACGGTCTGGCGGTGGTAGGGGCGTCGGGATGTTCTATTTCAACAAATCACTCCGAAGCCGGCCGCAGCCGCTGGTCGCCAGCCATCGCGCCCGCGCCAGGTGCGATGTCCAGGCTCGACGCGCCCGTTCCGGCTGGCGCTCTGGATCGATGTTCAGGGTGGCTCGTGCCACCTTGCGCCAGTCGAGGCCCTTGGCCTCCGCCATCAGCAGGACGGCGTAAGTCGGAAAGTGCGCCACATCGTAAGGCGTGACCTCGGGCAACTCGGGTGTCTCATTATCGATCCAGGCTTCCTCCTCCATCGGAGGCGCGTCGATGTAGCGGCCAATCGAGGCCAGGTGGGCAGCAATCTGGTAACGCAGGTGATCGCGGCTCCCGTAGCGCGCCTCGATTTCGCCGAGCTTCTTGTACAGCCCCCTACGCTTGTCGCGCGGAACATCGGTATCGCCTAGGGAGTAACAACTCGGACCGACGGCGCAGATGTCGCAGCCGGCTGCGACCACCTCCTGAACGAACGCGGGAATGTCCTTTTCTTGCATGCGCTTCATTTCAAGAGGCCTCTTTTCGCACCATTTCCTATCAAAACGCTCCAGATTTGCAACCATACCGGGCAACCAAAACGACGGGCCGTTAGGGGCCGCTTTGGCGCCCTATTCAGGCATGGTTTCCCTTCGACTTCCGGGTTGCTGGTTCCGAGGGTGGTGTGCTTTCGCGTCAGGCGATGCGCGTGAACCCTTTGTCGGAAATGAGCCCGCTACGTCTGGACTTGCTTTTGACGGACTCATTCTCCATTTGGGGAGATGGCGATGGGCAAAGTGGTTCATCCATGGCGGAAACGGCGAACACGGTGGTGGCGCACGCTTTTAAATGACCGTCTTGGAATAGCACTAGAGAGCTTCGGGACGTCATCGACAATGTCACCATTGAGCAGGGGCAAAAGTCGGCTGCGAAAAATGCGGTCGCAAGGAATCGATGAGCGCGGAACTTTTCCATCCCATCGGTCAGGAATTGGTGACGATCCGTTTCCGACGTTTGGTCGAAATCAGATGGGAACGGCGGGTTATCTGGAGAGACGAAAGCTAAGCGCTCCCGTCCGTCCGCTGTCCTCATCGATTTCGCGCACCGGGGCGAGCGTGGCAGCAGCTATCCGGAGATCGTCGATGATCTTGCGCAACAACATCCCCTGAGACAATTGAGCGCTTGATCCTTCTCCCCGTAGCTGGCCGATCCGGCCGGCGCTCATTTTACAATCGGGGGCGCTATATCTCAGCGCGTTTTGACCAAGGGCCTGCTGTTTCCCGTTGACTCTTGAAGGCCGCGAGATCACATTTTTTCCCAGCTACGTTGCAGCATTTAGGTGCCTTTGAGGGAGCGCGCTTGATGTTGAACGGCTTTCGACAGGGCTGCTTCTACCCCTCTGAGCTACAACGGTGCCAACGTGCCTTCGACAAGCTTTGCGAGGAGACGCACTTGGAACGTACCTCCGGCGAAGCAGCGGATCTCGCCTATCAGGTGCTGCTGGCGTTTCAACACGGACATACCGAAGAAGCCGACCTTGTCGTCGCCGTTAGGCGGAAGGCGGCATGATCCCAGAGCAGCGCGGAATTACTAATGCAAGAGCCGTCTTGGTCGAGAGGTTCATTAGCGCGTGCTGCCGGCTAGCATTGAAGTGGTTGGCGAGCCATCTACGCCCATCACGCGGTGCACCACCCTCTATGCTTCGGTTCCGCGTCACGCTCTGCGTGAGATACATGAACGATTGGTCCGCGACGATCCCGATTTCGGCGCAACGCTTGTCCACCGTACACTATCGGGCCGTGATGTCCCGACTCTGAAGCAACAAGGCATGAGAACGATGGCGATAGGGGGATCAGGCTTCATCGGACACGCCGTCGTGCGTGCCCTAATGGTCCGAGGCGCCCGGGCTCGGTGTGCTCAATCGTGGTAACCGCCCGTGGAGAGAAAGCGTCTCGGGCATAACCAAATCCAGCGAGCGATACCGCCGACTGTAGCGTTGCCGTATCGATTGCATTGGCGCGACATCAGGCCCGCTCCGGCATCCAGGCGATGCAGTGTTCGAGGCGTTCCAACCGGGCCTTCTGCGAACGAAGCTCGTGTCCAACGTTAAGCAAATTGGATTTGCCCTTGGAAGCGGCCGCATTGATCAGTTCGCACTCAAGCAAAGCAATTCGATCTCGCATCTGCTGAGCTTCAGCCAGCCGTATGCTTTTAATCCAACCCAGGCCACGCATATTTAACCGTCACCGCCCCATGCAGCGTGGGTAGCATCTGAAAACTAACGCCGGCCGATTTGAAAAACTCGAATTTTAACCGTCGCTAAAATTCACCGCTCATATGTATCGGCAGCGTTGCTCGCTGTCTCAGATTCGGCGGCACAGTTCGATGACGTATCCAAGGTCGAACACTTCCATCGCAAAAACCCAAAATGGTTTCCGCAGGAGCAAGCTCGCGGGGCCTTTGGTATGGCGACTGGAATGGTGAAGAGGTTCAACAGCCCCAAGGGATTTGGATTTATCCAGCCCGACAATGGCGATCAGGATGTTTTCGTCCACACTTCCGCTGTCGAACGCGCGGGCCTCTCGACGCTCACTGACGGCCAGAAGATCAACTATGAGATCGAACAGGACCGCCGCACTGGCAAGTCCTCTGCTGGCAGCCTCAGCAAAGCTGGCTGAATTTTCTCCTGCGTCCCGGCAAGAGCAAATGAACGCGGTAAGGCGGGGTTTGGTCCTCCGCCTTTTCCTATTCTGCGCAGATCATGCCGATGGTAGCTGCGCGCTCCAGAACGACCCTCGAGAGATAAGGTCAGGCTGCGACCTTCTTGCCGGTCCGCTTCGCCGGCGCCGGCGTTTCCGACTCTTTCGGTTTGCGGCCGAGACCCATGGTCTTGGCCAACGCCGAGCGCGCAGCGGCGTAGTTCGGCGCGACCATGGGATAGTCCGCCGGCAGGCCCCACTTGGCGCGATATTCGTCCGGCGTGAGGCCATAGTGGGTCGACAGATGGCGCTTTAGCGATTTGAACTTCTTTCCATCGTCAAGGCAGATGATGTAGTCCGCCATCACCGACTTCTTGATCGGGACAGCAGGCTTGAGAGCCTGCGGCTGTTCTGCGGAAACGCTGCCGGCCGTTCCTTTCAGCGCCGCATGTACTTGGCCGATCAGGGCGGGGAGATCGCCCACCGGAACCGGATTGTTCGAGACATAGGCTGAGACGACATCGGCGGTAAGCTCCATGAGGGCGTCGAGGTTGTGGTCGGCTTCTTCTGTCATGAAATTCTCCGGGTGGCTTGAAGACAGCAGGCGAAGTCCTGCTACATAGTGACGGCTGTCGCTGAAAGCAATAAGTGTCTCGGCAGCATAAGTATCGCGATAAGCTATTGCTAATACGCGTCCGCCCCGGAAATCGTTCGGCTGCCAAGCGCCAGAACCGATCTGCAGCCATGCTCTTTTCAGCTTTTGCAATTCCGGAAACAACGTGACGAAATTCCGCGCTACACGAAAATACGGCCAGGTGAGTGGAACCTGGCATTCGTCGTTCGTAAGCGACGGGACCAACGGGTTCGGTCTATTCCTGGCGTCTTCTATCGATGACTGCTTGTCTTTCTTGCGAGCTGATCGGCCTTCCGCCGGAGCTTGGTCCGAGAATGAAGTCAAACACGGGTTGAGGCTGACCGAGCGCTGTCGCCGGCAAGGTTGCCGGGAACCTTGCCGCCGCTTCGGCCTGTTCGGCAAGCACTGCGGGTGACATGCCGAGCCCGCGCTCGAAGGTATGATCCTGCGGGTTCATCAGCCGACGAAGGAGCGCCGCGGCGCGTCCGGCATGACGTATCGCCGCCGCCTGCTTGCCCTCGCGGATCTTCACGCCGGCTGCCGATAACAGGATCAATCCCTTGAAGAGCGTCCGAAGCGGAGCGCCTCGGTCTGCAACTTGCCACAGACCTTCCCACGCCTCATGCGCCTCCCAGTAATAGCCGTGGTTGAACAGGTCGAGACCCCAGAGGAATATGCCTGACTCCAGCGACGCCTTTGCGGCCAGCGGCATGGCTTCGCTATTGTAGCTATGGCCCGCGGGATCGCGCACGGGATGCGGTTGCCTGCCCGGCAGATAGGCATAGGATGGAAAGCTCTTTTCCGGCAGCCAGCGCCGGCGCAACATCGAAACAATAGCCATCAAAGCCATATAGCACAGCCATGGCCCTGAACAGATGCTCAGTTCCGTGCATAGCCGCCGCATCGGGAATGTCTGGGCAAACAGTGTCAGCCAGCCAGATCTCACGAAGCCGCGAGGTTGCGTCGCCGGTCATCAGGGAGACCGTGCGGGCGCTCACTTCCTAGGCGGTCATAGTCTGGCTCGGCAGTTACACGGGGCCTTTTCAATTTGTGTGGTTCGCCCGCCGTTAGAGATGACGGCACCCGGGGGTATGTTCTCCTCAGATCAGGCCAGGAAGGAAGATAGATGCCTGAAACAGGCTTCGCCGGACTTCGCGGTGATGCGCAGCCGAACTGCTTGCAGGGATGCAAATCACGCATCTTCGTCCTCTTGAATCGTCATCGCCCTGACAGCACATTGCTGCAATGATCGGCAGGCATCGATACCGCCCGTCGCGCAAATTGGCTATGGAGCAGGTGGGAGGGAACGAATGAACGCTGAGGCTTTCAGCAGCCCCATTTTCGTGAAGCGCGCCAGCTATATCGTGCAAGAGATTGCCAGTCCTGCGGACGCTATCGAGTTTCTCAATGAGTGGCCCGAGGATCGCAGAGACCTGACCTACGAAACCGCCCTGCGGGCGTGTTGTGACGCGTATGCTGGGCACATACCGATGGGCGCTGCCAGCAATGCCTTTGTGGGCTTTGCGAAGCGAGTTGCCATATTGGAGGACCCAACCTCCGCTATGCAGTGGCTCGCTGCGTGCAAGGCGGGCACCGGAAAAGTGCAGGCGTAGGCCTCCACAAGTGTGCGACACTCCCGCAAGGCGACATTGTCGAGATTGAGCTAGCCAAATCCCGCGCCACCGGACATGAACCAGAAAGCGCTCATGACGATCGCTTGGACGCCGGCGATGAGGTTTAGCTGCGGGGATGCAGCCGAATCGTTCGGCTGAGGAAATATGCGCGAGCGGGGCTGTCGCCGCTCGGTGTAGAAAGGGGGAGTGATGACCGGCTCGAGCAGATTTGAAAGGCCAGTCGTTGTTCAGGTCAGCCGTCACAGCTCGGAGCGTGTCGTGTTCGATGTCAATGACGCGTCCAACATCTTGCTGCGGCATCTCCATCATCAGACCGAGAAGCGTAAGATAGCGATGGATGCCTGTCTGCGGGTATTGCGTGGTGAGGCTCATCCAACAGCCGCTCGGCGTGCTTTTGTGGCAGCCGCGCTCGAAGCAAAGATTCTGCGCAGCGATTGAGAACTTGGACGCGCGCTCATGAATTTCGTTCATCTCCGCATCGCTGCAAGATTGCCGCGCCTCGCGCGCAAGCAGTTCATCGAGGGGAACTCGAGGACCTGCCGCCGTTGAGCCTGGACTGGGTCGAACCGGCGGCAGAATGTCGAAGCTGTGCCCGAAGCGCGGCCGCTGCGGGACAGTTGCGGAGAGACCCAGGGATTGTCATTTAGGACTATGATTCCTGTCCCCTTGGGCTAACCTGTCGAAGGAATATTCCACGAAAATAATGATGGAGTGCAGAACTGCCATGAAAGTCGGAACGAAACCGGCAATCCAGGAAGAAGTGCCGTGGTCCGACAGCCTGACCGCGTACGACAAGCAGCACCACACGCTGTACCTGAGGTTCCTGGATGCGGCCGCTGATGATGCCAGCTATGAGGAGATGGCGCAGAAGATCCTCGGCATCGATCCGGTGCAGGAACCGGAGCGCGCCCGCAAAGCCGCGCGAAGCCATCTCGATCGGGCGAACTGGATGGTGACGACAGGGTACAAGGAATTGTTCGCGGGATAACGGAGAATGGGCGGCAGCCCCCCGCGCGCCTCAGCAGGTCAAGGCTCCCCTACCAAAGGCGATCCGTTGCTTCCGCGATGGCCTTCCTGGTCCGGCGCCGGATCTTCCATAATCAGACCCTCATCTCGCGCGGGTTCCTTGCCCAGAGCCAGGCTTCCGGTCGCGCGAATCCGACCCACGAGTTGGGCCGGCTCGCTGAGCCGGCGTTGCCCCTCAGAAGGGCCGCCAGCGCGGTCTACTATGTGCTCGGCCTCACAAGCATCGATGCGACCGCAACAACCTCTTGTTCGCCGTCGCCGGCAAACGCCGCCGGCCATGGCAAGCTTCATCGACTTGGCAACGGCTGCATTTCTCCATCCGCTATCCTCCACATCCACGCATCAATTTCGGGACGCGATGCAATCAGCTCCTCAAGCGGTTCCGCGTAGGACGGATCTCTCATTGGCGGAACGATATAGAGCGCGGTCGCTCGGGGCTGGCCGTGGAGCAGGGCGGCCGCTGTCGGACGGTCTGCCGGCAAAAAAATGAGCGTTTTCGGCAAGCGCCCCGGGCTCGCAAGCTTCAGTGCACCAAGAGGATTAAGCCTCGTGGTCTACTGGCATGTCGTTGAGATGCCATCCTTGCTGACCTATATGCGCGGTGCGTCGGGCCCTCCCATTGCGTTCGGCGCGTTCCCCTCTGGAGGTTTTTGACCTCTTGCTTGGCCGGGTGCTGCAAGCCCGGCCTTTTTCTTGCGCGCCAGAAGCGATGAAGCGGCTGATTGGCGGCTGTGAACATGGCGATATGGCGCGCCGCCATGACCTGCAACAACGGTCAGACGGCGGGCGGCAGCGCTGGCGCGGAGTGAGGGGAGAGCCGGGCCGGGGAGCCGTGACGAGTTGGGAGGCCGGAGAGAGTTTCTGGCCGCTCGTCACGGAGCATTCCGCATGTCCAGCGCCCGAGCCGACATTTATGCACGTATAACCAACCAGATCATCGCGGCGATCGAGGCCGGCGCCGGTGAGTTTGTGATGCCCTGGCATCATGAAGGGACGGCTACCGCCCGCCCGACAAACGTTGCGTCCGGTAAAGCGTACCGCGGCGTGAACACGCTCTCCCTATGGGCCGCGGCACAGAGAGCTGGATATCCTGAGGGCCTGTGGGGAACATATCGCCAGTGGCAGGCACTTGGCGCCCAGGTGCGCAAAGGCGAGAAGGCCGCGCCCGTCGTCTTCTGGGGGCAGATCGGCGCCAATACTGATGAAGAAGGCGACGAAACAGGCGATGCTGGTGAGCGTCGACGTTTATTTGCCCGCGGCTATTCGGTGTTCAACTGCGCGCAGGTCGATGGTTATGAGCCCGAACCTACAGTGGCCCGCTCAGAGGAAGAACGCATCGCGCATGCCGATGCATTCTATGCAAACCTTGGCATCAACACCGTCTACGGGGGTAACGAGGCCTATTATTTGCCTTCAGCTGATCGGGTGCATGTGCCAGTTTTCAGCTCGTTTCGTGACGTTGCATCTCACTACAGCGTGCTTTTCCATGAAGGTCTCCATGCCACGGGGGCGAAGCACAGGCTCGACCGCGAACTATCCGGAAGGTTTGGCTCCGAAGCCTATGCCATGGAGGAGATAATCGCAGATTCTGGCGCAGCGATGATCCTTGCCGATCTATCGATATCGTCACGACCCCGGCCGGATCACGCGGCCTATATTTCCAGCTGGTTAAAGGTTCTTCGCAACGATACCTCCGCCATTTTCACGGCATCGAGCAAGGCTCAGGCTGCTGTGGACTGGATGCATGCCCAACAGCCCGGCAATCAGGTCAGCGCGGCTGCGGCATGACCCGGACTGAGCCGTTCTCCGGCAGGCGGATGAGCACCCGACCTTTCATTGAGCTCTATTCCATCATGTCTTTTGAAGGGCTGCACGCGCGTCATGACGGGACGCGGAGCACGAGCCGAACCGCTCGATCGAAAGGCTCTGATCCACAATTATGGACACGGCCGCATGCTCGATCGCTGCGCAGCTCGGCCACGTCGACATACGCGAGCCGCTCGAGTCGCCTGAGATCAACCTGGCGTGTCCGCATCCCCCGTCTCCCGCTTACGGTTCCATCGCGTGCGGGAGCGGTCGCCGCCGTTACAGAGGGAGAGGGGGGGAGGGGGAGCGGCGACGGGTTTGGAGGTTCGGAGAGAGGCTCCGGCCGGCCCGTCACGGAGAGATCTGACCATGGCAAAGGCCACGCAGAAAATCACCATGAACCCCTCGGAGAACATTCCGTTCGACAAGCTGGTTCTGTCGCAGAAGAACGTCCGACGCATCAAGAACGGCGTCACGATCGAGGAGCTTGCCGCCGATATCGCTCATCGCAGGCTGCTCGAAAGCCTGAACGTGCGGCCGATGCTCGATGAAAAGGGCGAGGAAACCGGCATGTTCGAAGTGCCAGCCGGTGGCCGCCGCTTCCTCGCCATCGAACTTCTGGTGAAGCAGAAAAAGTTCGCAAGGACGGAAACTGTCCCCTGCGTCGTCAACCGTTCGGACAGGACGTCGGCGGAGGAAGACTCGCTGGCCGAGAACTTCCATCGCGAACGGCTGCATCCGCTCGATGAATTCCGGGCATTCAAAACCTTGAGCGATCAGGGACTTGAGATCGAGCAGATTGCCTCGCGCTTTCACGTAACACCGGCTTATGTCAGGCAGCGGCTCAAGCTCGCCTCGATCTCCCCGAAGCTGCTTGCTCTCTACGAGCAGAACGAAATGCGCTACGACCAGCTTCAGGCGTTCTCGATCACGGATGATCAGGCTCGCCAGGAGCAGGTCTGGGAGACCGTTTCCCGATCGCAGGTGAAGGAGGCCTACTATATCCGTCGGCTCCTCACCGAAACCGCTGTGCGGGCGACCGATCGCCGGGCCGTTTATGTCGGGATCGAAGCCTACGAGGCCGCCGGCGGCGTCGTCATGCGCGACCTTTTCGAGCAGGACCAGGGCGGCTGGCTGCAGGATCCCGCCCTGCTGGAGCAGCTTGTCTTCGAGAAGCTCAAGGTCGACGCCGAGACGCTGAAGACCAGGGAGGGCTGGAAGTGGGTCGAGGCCGCGCTCGATTTTCCCTATGGCCACACCTCTGGCCTGCGCCGCTTCTATGGCGAGCCGCAGGAAATGAGCGCCGATGAACGCGCGCGACATGATGCCATCAAGGCCGAATACGACAGGCTCGATGCCGAATACGCCGAAGCCGAGGAGTATTCGGAAGAAACCGAAAGCCGCCTTGATGAGCTGGGTAGCGCCCTCGATGCCCTGAACGACCGGCCTCATGTCTATGATCCCGCCGAAGTCGACCGCGGCGGGGCCTTTATCTCGGTTGGCGCCGATGGCCAGCTCAAGGTCGAATCGGGGTTCGTCCGGTCTGAAGATGAACCGGTCGGCGCGAACGAAAGCGGCGACGAAGCCTATGATGAGGACCGTGGCGACGACGGCCATGCTGCGACGGCGGGCAACGGCGTCTCGGCAAACGGGAAGCAGGTTTCGCCCGAAGGTGAGGAAGAAGACGACGGCAATCGACCACTTCCGGATCGCCTGGTTCTCGACCTCACGGCCGCCCGCACACTCGCGCTGCGTAATGCACTGGCTGGCGATGCGACCATGGCGCTCATCGCGGTCCTGCATGCCTTCGTGCTGAAGACCTTCTACGTCTCCAGCTCGAATTCCTGCCTGGAACTGACGCTGCAGAGCGCGACGTTCGGTCAGACGCCGGGTCTCGCCGAGACCCCATGGGCGAAGGAGATCGAGCAGCGGCACGAGGAATGGGGCCACGACCTGCCCAAGGAGCCGGACGCGCTGTGGGCCTTCCTGCTCGATCTCGACGAGGTCAGCCGGCAGGCGCTCTTCGCGCATTGCGCTTCGCTTTCGCTGAATGCGGTGGTCGAACCCTGGAACAAGAGGCCACGGGCCTTGGCCCATGCCGACCAGCTGGCGCGCACGATCGGTTTCGACATGGTGGAAGCCGGCTGGGCGCCGACGGTCGACAACTATCTCGGCCGTGTGACCAAGGCGCGGATCCTTGAAGCTGTCCGCGAGGCGAAAGGTGAGCAATCCGCCCAGTTGATCGACCATCTGAAGAAGCCGGATATGGCGCGCGAGGCAGCCCGCCTGCTCGAAGGAAGCGGGTGGCTGCCTGAGCCGCTTCGCCTGGCACCCTTCTCCCAGACGGTCGATGCGGTTGACGATGTTGTCGATGAGCTGGTGGAGGACGGTGGCACCGACGCTGCATCGGAACTGCCAGCCTTCCTTGCCGATCAGGCGCAGATCAGCGCTGACGATACCGAGGCCGGCGACGGCGATCACCTCCAGGCGGCCGAGTAACGGCCTTCATGGCACCACCCAGGGCCCGGCCCTCGCGCCGGGCCTTCCGTTTCTGGACAAGGAGCAAACATATGCCGCAAGCAACGTTTACGAGAATGCACCACTCGGGAGCCTCATCAACTATGGTGATCATGCGCCCAAACCGCCCACCCGCTTCACGAAGAAGCTCGCCGCGTGGGAGGGGCGCAATGGCGTTGGCCGGCTGATCAAGAAGATCCCGCCGCGCGAGCATGAAGCATGGTCGTCGCCTGCCGCCATCACTCTTCATGAGGGTAATTTCTCGAGCGGCTCCGTCATCCTGGTCACGGTGAGGCGCACGCATTCGATCGATAGCGATCTCATCTTCAAGATCATCGAACGGCCCGCGATCGGAATGGTGCGGGTGCTGCGGGTCCACGACGGCAACATCGAGTTGCTTCACCTGGCCGACAACCGCGAGGCCGCCGAGCTGTGGCTGGCAATGCATCCCTGCTCGGACACGGTTCTAGAAGAGGTCACAGCCGACGAGGTCGGCGCCGACGTCGTCGAAGGCCGGACAGCGGCCTGATCGGCGTCGCCTTCACCATCAATCCCTCAACCGCCCGGCATCGCCCGCGATCGCCGGGTGTTTTTGTTTCATGGAGATCATCATGTTTCAGTGGACCAAGTCCTGCTCTTACGACGAAGAGCAGAAGAGGCGCTTTCATTCAACCGCGCGCTCGCGTTTGAAGAAGCTTGCCGCCGAGCTGCACCTGCCAGCCGGATCGTACGATCTGCGTTCAAACAAGGCAGGCATCGCCGTTGCAGGTGAAATAACCCTGCATCACAGCCGCGTTTATATCCAGGTTGGCCAGTTCGGTCTTGCCTCTGGACACGGAATCCTGATCCGGACCTGCAAGGGTCGCCAGGACTACACCGGCGGCCCCAATCACCTGGCCGATCTCACGTTACTCGACGACATTCCCGCGCTCGCAGCGCTCGTTCACGCAATCAGCGGCGTTGGAAGTTCTTCGACATCAGCCGTACCGCGAGCAGCCTAACCCTCTTTCGTTTCTGGACGTCTCGCCGCTGCCCGAGGCGTCTCCACACCCCTCCTCACCATGAAGAACTGCGAACGCCGCTCCAACGGCGCCTTCGCCATGCCCGAAAGGAGCTTCCTATGCCTGCGTCCTTCAGAAAGATTTTTGAAAATGTCGCAACGCGCGAACAGATGTTTGCGCTGTTTAATCGCGACCAGGCAGCACCGCCCGAGGATCGTATCTCGGGCAAGGCCTACGCCTCCCAGTGGTTCGAGATCGAGGCGAGTGAATATCACTTCATGCTCGATATCCTGCCGCCGCTCTTCGTTAGAGCCGGCATGTTCGGGATGTCGGAGTTCAAGGCCGGCTATATCACCAGCGTCTTTTTCGAAATCACCATTCGCGGCCGGCGGCGATGGTTCACCGGGTTTTGCGACCTCTCTGATCCCCAAAGCCCCCACGCGATGCGCGAAGCCATCATCGCCTGCGAGAGCCAGCTGCCGGAGACCATGACGCGGGAACAGAAGCTCGGGGCAATCTGGGCCGGTACCCATCCCGATTTTCGTGGCACCGCTGGCTCCGCCGACCCAGGCGCCTGGCCGGCCGAGCATCGCGGCAAGCGCACCATCCTCGTCAACGCAGGCGACCATGGCACCGTCCTGAAGCTCCTGGAAGATCTGACGGATGAAGAAATCGAAGAGAAGCTGCGCACGGGAAAGCCGTCCACCGGCGCGTGATACCCGTTCGTGATCGATCGTGCCCGGCACAAGGCCTGTGGCGGTCCGTCCAACGTCGTCCACTGGAACCGATAACTTCTGACCACTGCCAAATTCATCCAACCGGCTTTGTCGTCGCTTTGACCGATCATGGCGAAGCCCTCTCAAGTTCAGGAGAAAACCATGTTCACGTTCCCGCTTTCCGCGGTGCGCGCTGTCATTGCGCGTGGCGAGGCGGATGCCGCCGCCAATGGCGGCTTCCGCAATCCCCATTACGGCCTGGCGCCAGGCAAGGATGAAAAACCCGGTCTTTGGCTGGTTGGCGACCAAGGGGTTTATGTGCTCTCGAACGGCAAGCTTTCGGACGGAGGCAAACCGATGGTCTGCTATGCCGGCGAATGCAATCCCGGCAGCAATTCTGACTGGTGGGAATACAAGCGGCGCTATTTCGGCGGCGATGACGGCATCGAATTCCTTGCCGCCGAAAAAATCCTTGCCCTCGCGGATGCCCGGCCATCGGCAACGCATCTGCGTATCGATCTCGATGAAAACAGCATCAGCATCAGCGTCGTGGCACGTTGATGCCACGGCCGCCAGGTCCCGGACCCCCGTCAGTCCGGGAACGGCGGCATTTCGCCGTCGGAGGATCGCCAGACCCATGGCGTCATCTCCGGCCGCGCCTCGATCATCTCGGCGAGCGCCCGCTCGTATTGCGCGCTGGCACCACCCGGAACGATATACATGGCGACCGGCGAGGGTCGCTGTTCCGGCAAGGTCACGCAGACGATTGGCTGGTCTCGCGCCAGATTGAAGCGCAATCCCTTGACGCTCTTTCTTCGCATTCCCGCGAGCCGTGCAAGCAGGCGATGCTCTTGCACCGTCTCGAAGGGGATCCAGTTCTCGTTCACCACCATCAAGGCAATCTCATCGACATAGGCCACGCCAGCGCTCGAGATGCCGAATGTTGCAATCGCGACCAGATGGAAGCCCTCGTCGGATCGCCACAATGCCAGTTCCGGTTCATATCGGACATTCACGCGCCGCCAAGGCCCGTCTTCCAGCATCAGCGGAAAATCGGGCATGTGCTTGATGACGATCTTCTGGCCGCTGCGCGCGGCGGTGAACTCCTTCACCTCACCGACCAGCAGCTTCAGCTTTCTCGGTCCGCTCCCCGTCGCGTGAAGATCGGCAAGAGCGTTCGCGCGCCGAGCCGCTATTGCGGCCTTGTCTTCCGTTTGGAACACCTCGGGCACGAACAGGATCTCGTCAAGCGGGCCGCCCCGCGCCGTCATCTCCTTGGCCGCGTTGATCAGATTGGAACGGACCTTGCCCCATCCGCGCTTGCCCGCCCACAACGAAGTCCATTCCGTCAATTCCGCCACGTCCCACAGATAGTGCAGCATCGCACGCAGCGAGAGCTTCCTGGTCTCGTGTCGCACCGTGTCGCTCGTCTGGGACTGAGACGCCGGTGCCGCCCGGCTGCCCCGCTTCGACAGCGAAAAGTCGAGCTTGAGCATCGCCGTGCCTGTCGCTTCATCGATCTGGATTGCGCTGCCGATCAGTGGGCCAAGGCCCGACAGCTCGTATGGCGGCTCATAGGAGGGGCAGGCCGGATCATGGTCGCGCCCCGACGAAGGCATGCGTTTGACGAGATACTGACCGTCGAGACGGGCGATGTACATCGCAACCGGTGGTTCACGGCAAAGGCACAAGGGTCGCTGTCTGCCCTCATAGGCCCGCTCGAGCACCGGTTGAAGGTCCGGCGCCGTCTCCTCCACTATCTGGTCCCCAATCCTGAACTGGCGCATCTGCCTCGATCCACCTCATTCGACTGAATTGATACAGCCACTATAAGCAGCTGCAAGTGCCGGATAAATCTCAAAAAGCCGGCCCGGCTGCTACGGCATACCGCCTCGCGTGAGCCGAAGCGATCGCCAGGGCCAAGGCGGACCGGCCAGTTCGGACCGGCCCGTTCGCCAAGTGCAACACATGCGACCCTTGGTGGAGAGCGGCCGGGGGCGGCGGCTCGGCTGGAGAGGAAGAGGGAAGGCCGGGACAGGTTGGCCTGGCCGGGTTGAGAGAGCGCCTGGTGCAGGCCGACCCTTTCGCTGCTCTCAACAGGACCCTCTCATGAACGCCCTTCCCGCACGCGCCACCGGCATTCCGGCTGGCTTCCTCGATCCGACCGTCTCCGACCGGACCAGCCGCGCCACCCGAATTCTGCAGGCCGCCAAACAGATCATGCCCTTCCTCGAACGGGGTCGGCCGATCGGCGCGAGCGATCTTCGTCCGATCATGACCCACGCCTTCGACGGCAGCGATGCGGAGGGATGCTGGGTCTGGAAAGACGCCTATGAAGCCTGCGAGGCGGCACAGGTTCTTTTCCTGCGCAAGTTCGGACCGGTAATCCTCGGCCGCTCGCAGACACCCGCCGGTGCGCTCGCCATGCTGGCGAAGGTCGCGCATCTCGTGCCGACCCATACGCGCCGATCGGATGAATCGCAGGCGCTCCAGCAGCTGTCGACACCGATGCCGCTGGCCTATGTCGTCTCTCGCGCCGCCGGCATGATCGCCGGCGACACCGTGCTCGAACCATCCGCGGGCACCGGCCTTCTCGCCATCTTCGCGGAGATCGCCCAGGCGCGGCTGATGCTGAACGACTACGCGCCCGTCCGGCAGGCCTTGCTGTCGCAGCTCTTCCCGAACGCCTGGACCACGCGGCACGACGCTGCCCATATCGACGATTACCTGGAACGATCCGCCAGCCCGACCGTCGTCATCATGAACCCGCCGTTCTCGATCGGCGCCCATGTCGAGGGCAGGGTTTCAGACGCGGCCTGGCGTCACCTCGCGTCCGCCTTCGCCCGACTGGCGGCCGGCGGACGCCTGGTCGCGATCACCGGTTCGGGCCTCGCTCCCGACAATCCGAAATGGCGCGACGCCTTCGTCCAACTGCAGGAGCGTGGCCACGTCCTGTTCTCGGCGGCGATCGACGGCAGCGTCTATGCACGGCACGGAACCAATGTGGAGACGCGGCTCACGGTCCTGGACAAGATTCCGGCGCAGGATCCCGCCCGCCTGATCGCCTCACGTGGCACAGCCCCTGACCTACAGACGCTTCTCGATTGGATCACTGTCCTGCCGCCGCGCTCGCCGTCGACGTCGCCGGACTCCATCGGCGCGCTCTCCAACGGAATCTTGCGGGCCGAGACGGCCAAGAGGGCGGCACGTTGGAGCGCTGACAGGCTGCGGCCCACCGTGGTGACGGCTGCGCCAGCACGGCCAGGCGCGTCGCAGCACCGCCCCCATGCAGCGACCGGCCCCGTGTCGCCGCCATCGCGGCCAATCGTCGAGCTCGCCTACGAGGTTCGTGAAGCCGCCGACGAAACACGCGGCAATCTGACGGACGGGATCTACGAACCTTATCAGCTTCAGTCGATCAGCATTCCCGGCGCTAAATCCCATCCGGACAAGCTCGTGGAATCGACCGCGATGGCGTCGGTCGCTCCCCCCAGGCCCAGCTATCGCCCGCATCTGCCTGAGCACGTCATCGAGCAAGGCATCCTCTCCGACGCGCAGCTCGAAAGCGTGATCTATGCGGGCGAAGCCCACGCTGGCTATCTCGCCGGGTTTTGGACGGTCGATAAATCCTGGGACAATGTCCAGGCGGCCAAGCAAGAAACCGCCGGCGCCGTCCGGTTTCGCCGCGGCTGGTTCCTCGGTGACGGAACCGGCGCCGGCAAGGGGCGGCAGGTCGCCGGCATCCTGTTGGACAACTGGCTGAAGGGTCGCCGTCGGCATCTGTGGATCACAAAATCCGACAAACTGATCTGGGATTCCCAGCGAGATTGGTCGGCGCTCGGTCAGGAGAAGCTATTGGTCACGCCGCTGTCGCGTTTCCGGCAGGGCACGCCGATCCGTCTCGCGGAAGGGATCCTGTTCACCACTTTCGCAACGCTTCGCTCCGACGAGCGCGAAGGCAAACGCTCGCGCGTTCAGCAGATCGTGGACTGGCTCGGCGAGGATTTCGACGGCGTCATCATCTTCGACGAAGGCCACGCCATGGCGAACGCCGCCGGCGGCAAGACGGAGCGTGGTGACAAAGCCGGATCGCAACAGGGCAGGGCAGGCCTGCGGCTTCAACGCGCCTTGCCCCATGCGCGTGTGGTCTATGTCTCGGCGACAGGTGCGACGGACGTCGAGAATCTGGCCTATGCAGAGCGTCTCGGACTATGGGGCGCCGCCGATTTCCCGTTTCCGACGCGGTCGGATTTCGTCGCGGCCATCGAGGACGGCGGCGTCGCAGCCATGGAGGTGCTCGCGCGCGATCTGAAAGCGCTCGGCCTCTACGCCTCACGCTCTCTTTCCTATGACGGCGTCGAATACGAGATGGTCGAACACGAACTGACGCAGGAGCAGGTTGCGATCTATGATTCCTGGGCCGAGGCGTACCAAGTCATCCACACCAACCTCGTGGCCGCCATGGAAGCGTCCGGCATCACCGGGCAGTCAGGCACGCTCAATCGCAATGCCAAGTCGGCAGCGCGGTCGGCCTTCGAATCCTCCAAGCAGCGTTTCTTCAACCACCTCCTCACGTCGATGAAGACGCCGACCCTGACGCGCTCGATCGAGCGCGATCTTGCGGAGGGCCACGCCGTCGTCATCCAGATCGTCTCGACTGGGGAAGCCCTCACCGAGCGTCGCCTCGCCCAGATTCCGGCCGAGGAATGGGGCGACATCCAGGTTGATGTGACGCCGAGGGAATTTGTAGCTGACTACCTGATGCATTCGTTCCCGACGCAGCTATTCGAGGCGTTCTCCGACGAGAGCGGCAATATCAGTTCACGGCCGGTCTTCGATCAGGACGGCAACCCAATCATCTGTCGCGAGGCCGTCGCCCGCCGTGACGCGCTTTTCGAAAAACTCGGCTCGCTGCCGGCCGTTCCCACCGCGCTCGATCAGATCGTCCAGCATTTTGGAACGGAACAGGTTGCGGAGATCACCGGCCGCTCCCGTCGCATTGTCCGTCGCGACACGGGTGGGCGCATCGAGCGGTTCGCGGTGGAGACCCGTCCCGGCTCGGCGAGCCTCGATGACGTCAGGGCCTTCATGAACGACGAGAAGCGCATTCTCGTCTTCAGCGACGCGGGCGGCACCGGCCGCTCCTATCATGCCGAACTCTCGGCACTGAACCAGCGCCTGCGCGTCCACTATCTGCTGGAAGCCGGCTGGCGGGCCGACACCGCCATTCAGGGGCTCGGTCGCACCAACCGCACCAACCAGAAGCAGCCACCGCTGTTCCGGCCGATCGCCACCAACGTCAAGGCCGAGCGGCGCTTCCTGTCGACGATCGCACGCCGGCTCGACACACTCGGCGCGATCACCCGCGGGCAGCGGCAGACGGGCGGCCAGGGGCTCTTTCGAAGCGAGGACAACCTGGAATCCCGATATGCGCGCGATGCCCTACGCCAGTTCTACCTGCTGATCCACCAGGGCAAGGTCGAGGGCTGTTCGCTCACCATGTTCGAAGCCATCACCGGCCTGGCGCTGACTACGCAAGAAGGCGGCCTTAAAGACGAACTGCCGCCGATCACGACCTTTCTCAATCGCATGCTGGCGCTGACGATCGCCATGCAGAATCTGCTCTTCGACGCTTTTGAACAGCTTCTTGCGGCGCGCATCGATGGCGCGATCGCCGCCGGCATCTACGACAGGGGCCTGGAGACGCTTGAAGCCGACAGCATGACGGTCACCGATCGTCAGATCGTCTACACCCATCCCGGCAGCGGCGCGCAGTCGCATCTCCTGACCATCGCACAACGCATGCGCAACAAGCCGATGTCTCTCTCGGACGCCCTTGCGATGACCGAGCGCGATCGTCGCGCCACGCTGATGGTCAATGGCAAATCCGGACGCGCGGCAGTGATGAAACCGACCCGCAGCGTCATGCTGGACGATGGCACGATTGAACCGCGCGTCGCGCTCATCCGCCCGATGGACGAACTGCGCTACGAGGTCCGCCAACTCGAAGACACCAATTGGGAGGAGGCCGACGAAGCGCTGTTCGCAGCCGCCTGGCAGGCCGAGATCGCGAAAATTCCGCAATTCTCGGACTCGCAGCTGCATATCATCACAGGACTGCTGCTGCCGATCTGGCGCCTGCTGCCGCAGGACTATTGCCGTGTCTTCCGGCTGCAGACCGACGATGGCGAAAGGATCGTCGGCCGCACGGTAGCGGCCGCGCATCTGCCGGCGCTGTGCCGCAATCTCGGTCTTGATCAAGTCCAGACGATCAGTCCCGAACAGGTCTGGGCCGCGCTCACCAACGGCTCGTCCGTGATCGGCCTTGCCGGCGACATGACGTTGCGGCGCGTGAAAGTCATGTACGACTATCGCGTCGAACTCAACGGCTTCACCGACGGCATGCGCGACTGGCTTATGGCGATCGGGCTGTTTTCCGAGATGATCCAGTGGAAAACCCGGTTTTTCATACCGATGACCGGCGAGGCGGCCACCACCCTCTTCCGGCTGATGGAACGCCATCGCCTGGTCGACATCGTCAGCCGCGTCTGAGGGAGGAACGGTTATGCGCGCCTCCGCCTCCGAACTCGCGGACCGCCTCGCGCAAAACGCCGAGGCCGTCTGCCGTCATTATCTCTCCGCCGGCCGGCGCGCGGGCAATTACTGGATCGCCGGCGATGTCGGCAACAGCGAGGGGCGCTCGCTCTATGTCCATCTTTCCGGACCGCGTCGAGGCAGATGGGCAGACGAGGCGACGGCCCAATTCGGCGATCTCCTCGATCTTGTCCGCGAGACCTGCGGGCTTGTTGACTTCCATGACGTGGCCGCGGAGGCGCGGCGCTTCCTGAGCTTGCCGAACCCTGAGCCGCCGCGGTCTGCGGGCAGCGATGGTTCAAGGCCGATTGGCGGCCTGCCGTCAGCGAGCGAACGGGCGCGACGCCTCTTCGCGATGAGCTGGCCGCTCCACGGCAGTTTGGCCGAGGCATATCTGCGCGATCGTGGCATCGTCGCCGTCGCGCGCCACGGTTCGCTGCGCTTCCATCCCTCCTGCTATTATCGGGATCTGACCACGGGCGCGACATCGGCATTTCCAGCCCTCGTCGCAGCCGTCACCGACGTCGCCGGCATGATCACCGGCGTGCATCGCACCTGGCTTGATCCGGGCGGATCCGGCAAGGCTCCGGTCGACGATCCAAGACGATCGCTTGGCGGCCTTCTCGGCAATGCCGTGCGCTTCTCATTCCCCGCAATCGGTCCGGTCCCGATCATGGCGGCGGGCGAAGGCCTCGAAACGATGCTGTCCCTCAACGCGGTGATGCCGGGCATGCCGGTGGTCGCGGCCCTCTCGGCCAATCACCTCGCGGCCTTCCGCTTCCCGGCCGGTTGCCGCCGGCTCTATATCGCGGCTGATGCCGATGCGGCCGGCCGGCATGGCATCGATCGACTGAGCCGACGCGCGCAGGCCGCCGGCGTCCTGCCGCTCGTGCTGTCGCCGGAACTCGGCGATTTCAACGAGGATCTGCGCCGTCTCGGGCCCGACCGGCTCATGGCGCGGCTTCGCGAACAGCTCGTCCCGGAAGACGCGATCGCCTTCCTCGCGACGTGAAGCGGGGCCCGAACGCGCAGGCGCAGGCGCAGGCTGTGGCCGTGCGGAAGGCCGGCCCCAAGGCTTCTCCGTCGGGAAGGCGCGCGCCCGCGGGCCTGCCGGGAGGCGACCCCTACCACGCGACATGCGGGCCTTCAGCGGCGCCCGGCAGGTTTCCTCCCCTGGCCGGCCTTTTTTGTTGGCACATCGGCGCACCGGAAAGCCGCTGCCCGGCTTCCTGGCCGATGTGCGGGGCCGGCCATTCCTCGCGGGCCAGGAAACCTGCCTTGGCGCCGCCCAGCGCTTCGCTCGGCCGCTTCGCTCCCTTTGCGGCATGATCTGTTCCCAAAACCGGTTCCCGCTTTTGGGGATCATGCCAGGAGCTCGCGGTTCCGGCCTGCAGAGCGCGTGGGAGGGGATCGCCGTCAGGCCGCGAGAGACGCGACCCCAACCCGACGGAGAACCCCATGAACCTGACCCTTCCCCTCGACGACAGCCACGAGCCGACCCACGCGTCCTCGCCGACCGACCGCTTTATCTTCGAGATGCAGCTCTACGGCCATCGCCCCTTCCAGGACGAACCCGATCCGCGGCCGTTGCCCGAGGAGCCGGCTGTCCAGTCGGCGCTCACAGCCATCTTCAACGCCTTCGCCGAAATGCTCGGCGACACACGGCTGGAGCCCGACCTCGGAGACCTGCTCTGGTCGACCGTCAATCTCTTCCATCGCGCCGGCGACCGCATCCAGCGCGATCTGCAGCGCAACGAGGATGCGCAGCGAAACGGGCAGCGCGAACAGGACGGCACCGAAGTCAAGTCCGTCGAGCTGGAGCGTCATGTAGCCGAAGGCATCACGCTCCTTGAGCGCCGCAACGCCTTTGAGTTCATGCGCGATTTCGCGGCCGACCTGTTCGAGGCGCAGACCGGCTCGACCTGGCGACCGCGCAGCGGCTCGAAGGTCAACCACGTCAATCTAACCGCCGCCATGATCGATAGCCGCGACTTCCTCTCGGCGCGCCGCCGGGCCGAGACCGAGGTGCTGATCCCCACCGGCACCAAGATCGCCTTCTCCGGTGGCATGGACTTCAACGACCACGAACTGATCTGGGATGCGCTCGACCGCGCCCAAGCCAAGTTCCCCGATATGGTGCTCTTGCACGGCGGATCGCCCCGGGGTGCCGAGCGCATCGCGGCGTGCTGGGCCGAAAGCCGCAAGGTGACGCAGATCGCCTTCAAGCCGAACTGGACCCGCCACGCCAAGGCGGCCCCTTTCCGCCGCAACGACGAGATGCTGTCGGTGATGCCGTCCGGCCTGATCGTCTTCCCCGGTTCCGGCATCACCGGCAATCTCGCCGACAAGGCGCGCCGCCTTGGCATTCCGGTCTGGCGCTTCGCAGATGGCGGCGCGTGAGCGCCACATTCCTCGCGACGCGCCGATTGTCGGCGCGTCGCAGCCTTTGCCGGCTTTCGACAATATGTATTGCGCTTCGCATTCTATATCTCTGCAGGATTGGAGTTCACGCCATGGCAACAGCCACGATCAGGAAAGAGACCCCGGTGTCGATGCGGTTCCGCGACGATGACCTTGCCATCATCGACCGCGGCGCGGATCTGCTTGGTCTGTCTCGCACCGAGTTCATGCGCCGGGCTGCCTTGCAGGAGGCGCAGACGGCGATCCTGAACGAGAGTGTGATCCGGCTCTCGCCCGACGCCTATGGTGCGTTCCTGCGCGCGATCAGCGCGCCGGTCTCGGCGCCGCCGCCGAAGGCAGCCGAACGGCTGCGTCGCAAAGCCCCGTGGGGCGTCTGATGCGGTGACGTTGTCCGGCGTTGAGCGCCTTTCCGACTTGAATCGTCTCGACGGTTTCGAATGCGGCAAGCCGGCGCTCGATCATTGGCACGCCAACTTCGCCCGCTCCAACCAGTCGCGCGGTTTCACGCGCGTGCTGGTCGTCCAGGATGAAGGGCAGGTTGTCGGCTATTACGGTCTCGCACTAAGCGTGATCGAGCCGAATGCGGCCCCGCGCGCCATACGCACCGGCCGGCCGCCCGATCCGATCCCCTGTCTGCTGATCGGCCAACTCGCTGTCGACCGGCGGTATGCCGGGCGGGGTATCGGCTCTGCGTTGGTGAGGGACGCGCTTCAGCGCTGCATCGCCGGGGCGGACTTCGTCGGCGGTCGTGCCGTCGTCGTGCGTGCCATAGACGCGGAAGCGGAAGCCTATTGGCAAAGCTGGGGCTTTATCCCAGCGCGTGACAATCCTTCAGTCCTTCTACGCTCGATCGATGACATCCGCGCTTGGCTCGCGCAGGCCTGACCGCGCAGCCATCTCCAATCCATGCTCAGGGGAATGCCTGCCGTGCAGGCAGCGACATCGCATGGCATCTGGCTTCCGACAGGAGGCGGAGGGCGGCGGAAGAGGGGCGGGGGTTGTTGGAGAGAAAGGAAAGCCACCATGGCCATGATATTCATCGGAGGATCGCGCGACATCGTCGCCTTGCCCGATCCCGCAGTTGAGCGGATTGGAGCGATCGTGGCAGCCGAACATGGCGTTCTCGTCGGCGATGCCCCCGGAGCCGACACGGAAGTGCAGGCACCTCTCGCAGGCCACGGCTACGAACATGTCGGTGTCTTTTGCGCCGGCAAGGAGCCGCGGAACAATCTCGACGACTGGGCTATCTATCGCGTGCCGCCAAATGACGCGGGCGGCTTTTCCGCCTGGTTGGTTCGTTGCGCTTCGGCCTCGGCTGATGCAGCCGGCGCTTTACATTCGGGCGCAGTGCATTGCGCACATCCTTGTCCACCACAGCCAGGTCGAACCATTCCGGATCGAAATGGCCGCCACACCACCGCCTGGAGTCGGCGTGTTCGGGGTCTGTCTTGTCCGACATGATTTCCAGGAAGCGCTCGTACCCGGGGACACCACCGACATCTTCGGGCGGCCTGGCACGTGCTCCATCGATGCAGGTCCCGTGCTTTGGCGCGACATCAAGCGCCGCGAATTCTTCGATTACGACAGTGTGGCGCCAGTTATCACCGAAGTCATAGACGTAATTGAACACGGCTCCCTGCGCGAAGTCGCGGAGGCGAACCTCATGACAATCAAAGACGCGGGGGTCGTCTTCATCCGCATCCTGCGTCAGGAGCTCGACATCGCCATAGCGCAGGCCGCCGATGTGGAACTCGTGCAAATGATAGTTCCACCAGTTGAAGGCCGCCTGAACAGCAAGATGCAGCTGCCCAAGATTCCAGGCTGACGGCAAAACAAGTCGACGCCAGATTTTCGGCTCGATCTCATCCAGCGAAACGTGAATCTGGGCTGCGTTGATGGTTTTGAACATGCCGCATGTGAACAGGATAGGCTGAAATGGGTCAAGCCAGAGCCGGCAGTCGACTACACGAGGACGCCATGCGGAAAATCCGCATGGCGTTTTGAGACGCTCTGGTAAGCGTCGTCATCGTTCCTCAATTTATGCACGTCCCCATCATGGTATTGCCGGTGGATGCAGGCGCGTATCGAGCGCAAACAGCTCCTGGAGCTTCAGCGCATAAGCGCCCGCAGCGACACTCGCGACGAAGACAAAATTCCAGCTATGCGAGGAAACAGCGCTCGGGATCGCCACGAAGCGATGACGCTGCAGAAGATCGTCGCCGAACGCTTGCTGCCCGGCACTGGGAATGCCCGGACGCAACCAGTTGGGGTTGGGAACCGCGCCAGGATTCACGACATGGACGTCTGTTGCGTCGGTTATGACGACCGCCGTCATCACATGCGGGATTGTGTCGAGCGTTCGGAAGCCCTTATGGACGGCCACTTCGAGAATCGCGGTCGAGGGATCGATGGAACAATAGACGGCGCGCACGCCCTTGCTGTTCCACCGCCCGCCGACCCGATAAGCACCCTCACCGCTGTCCCAGGTTGGCCCAAAGCGTCCCTGATCGAGGCGCCAGACGAGGAACTCCGTACCGCCGAGCGCCGCCGGCAGCGGCGTCATGCATAGACGCCGTATTCGAGCCTCTCGAGGTAATCCTCGACAAGCTCGACGCCCGCCGGGGTGGCCAGAAGATCGATCGGCCGCCGCTGGTCCAGACCGATCGCCGGGCGCTCAAGCCACTGCTCCGCCTCAGCCTGCGACCCCAGCACGTCCGTTGCCTTGGCGAGGATCTCGGCGAATTTCCACGTCCGCCCACTCTGCTCCTGGCTGAGCGGCTTCGACGGTGTATCCTTGCGTCGCTGATAGGTGCGCACGCTCATGCCCACGGCCTTTTCGAGTGACTCGGCCTTGTGGATGAACACCAGCCGCCCGACGAGATAATCCAGCGCCGAGGTCGGCAACCCATGCAACAGCAGCTCATGGGCATCGAGCGCGCTGGTCACGCGGCGTGACAGGACGCGGGCGCCGCCCAACAGGTCCGCGACCTTCTGCAGGTCGCTGACACCGCTGTCAGGAGCTATGGTCTCGGCCGCGATCACCATGGCATTACCTCAATACGTCAGTTGTCTCTTTTCAATATGACAGTTGACGCGCGGGTTTTCAAGGATTGATCGCAGTGCGACGGCGTGGCGCGCCACGCGCCACATGAGACTTCGTCTACGCGAGGGTCAAAATCGAAGCCATGTGTCTGTCGAGAAAGGCGCGCGACGGTCCGTACGGCGGTTTGAGAAAACAACCTGGTGAGCCTCGCGCTTACGAGCGTGACTGCGCATCCATTATGCCGCTTGTCGCGCGAGGGAGAGGGGGCTGGAGAGGGGCGGGGGCTGTTAGAGAGAAAGAGAGACACCATGGCGATGATTTTTATCGGCGGCTCACGCGACATCGTCGAGCTGCCCGACGCGATAGTCGGGCGTATTGCGTCGATCGTGGCAGCCGAACACGGCATTCTCGTCGGCGATGCACCCGGCGCCGACACGGAAGTACAAGCTTTGCTTGGCGGGCACGGCTACGAACATGTCGGCGTCTTTTGCGCCGGTGATGAACCGCGAAACAATCTTGGCGATTGGGCCGTCTACAACGTTCCGCCACTGCCTGACATACACGGGTTCGAAGCGGGGGCGCAGAAAGACCGCGAAATGGTCCGGCGCGCCGACTACGGTCTGATGATCTGGAACGGGATGAGCCCCGGCACCGTCCTCAACGTGCTGCGGCTTGCAATGGCCGAAAAGCCCTGCGTTACCTACGATGTCGCCAATGGGTTGGTTACGACAACCTGCGACGTCGTTGACTGGCAAACCATGCTGTCACGCGCCGACCCGGAGATCTGGGATGTGCTTGCAACGCGCATGACGCCGGACGAGCGGCTCGCGACGACATTAGGATGAGTGCTCGGGCCCCACGCAATTGCCCGGGTAAACGAGCTCGCGGCACCGCATGCGGTGAGTGACACCGCGGCGTTGGATGTATCCGATGACGGCACGTTCCAATGGCCGATCGGCGACAATGCCCGTACGCCTGTTTGGCAACCGATAGCGGCAGGGCTGCCGGCCACTTGCTCTGTCGGCACCTCCCGCTCACTGCGGGTCGCCCCAGAGGAAGTTCAACATCATGGTCTCCTCGCTATCAGCGGCCGGCGCGACAGCCAAAGCACGCTCAGGTGAACGCCACACTCGGCGAAGCGGTCTGTCGCCGGACGGCTGCGACCTGCGAAACCACAGCTATGACCGACGGGTGTCGTCGGCTGGCGGAGGTTGCGCAAGCCCACGTGCTTCCTCGCTGGACGGGGCGCTACCGGAACGGCGGTGAAAGGGGCGATGATGGGAGCGGCCAAACCATTCCAGCGGTCGCCGGCCGGAGCTGGTGGGGCGCGATCGGAGTGGCAGAGGGTAATCGCCCCGGCTTCGGCTGCAACGCGAACCAATCCCTTTTCATGTCGCCTTTGTAGAGGACCGCCTGCTTACCGCGGTCAACCCCTGGCGGGGTACTCTCGACGAAAATTCTGGAAAATTCGATTTCTGTTTTTTGGTTCGCGGGCAGGCGAAGGGCCCGCCCACGCTTTTAAAGCAAATAGAATTTTCCAGAATTTTCGTCGAGATGACCGCAACAGGACGGCCCTCTCCTTCGACGCCATCGGGAATGGTTCCCGATGCAACCGAAGGAGACATCACCATGGCTACCACGATCGCTAACCTCACCACCAAGGCAGACGGCTCGATGGAAGGCGTCTTCGCCACCCTGCGGGTCAACGCCCCGATCACCGTCGTGCCGAACCCCAACAAGGCCAGCGAGGAAGCGCCCGACTACCGCATCCTCAACAAGCGCACCGGCTTCGAGATCGGCGCGGGCTGGTATCGCCGCTCGCAGCGCTCCGGCGAGGAGTACCTCTCCGTCAAGCTCGAATCACCCGAGATCGGCGTCATCTTCGGCAATGTCGCCCCGGCCCCTGGCGGCGACGAGAGCAAGAAGGTCGTTCTCTGGAACAACCCGCAGTGAGCCATCGGAAGCCGGCCCCCGCAAGGGGCCGGCTTCCCCACTGGCAAAAGGAGGTTGCAATGAGCCGCTACACCATCACCGTCACCGGACAGGGCCGCTCGGACCCGGAAGCCATCATCGGCTACGATCCGCCGCTTCAGACCTTCTTCCTGCAGGCGTTTCACCATGAGGTCACGGATGATCCCGCACTCTGGCTCGGTACATGCGGTCACGCGTTCGAGAGGCTGGAGGATCTTCACCGGGCTGCCCTGGCATGCAGTTTCGACTTCATGCCACTGTCGGCGGAGGTCTCCTCGAAACTCATCGAAGACAAGGTCGCTGCCGGAGCGGCAGCCCGACTGGGCCTTGCCGAATTTCTGAAATAGCTGAACCGCTCTTACTAGTCGGCATGCATAAAAAAGGCCGGCGATGGATCACTCCGTCGCCGGCCTTTTTTATGCATGCCGACAACCACGAACATCAACTACTCAACCTCGTCGATGTCCCGGTCGCACGATCGAACCTCCAACGCCGACGCGCGTCTTTCATGTCGGGAGGCAAAAAGCGGTATCGGGGAATGTCCAATGACATGATTGGCCGTGTCAGCAGCAGACAGCCGCTGAAGCTCGGAAGGTTCCTTCTGTTCCGCGGCTGGTCAACCCCGTCAGCCGGTGAGCGCGTCGTTAAGCGCCTTGGCGGGCGTGAAGGTCAGGCCGCCTGTGCTGTGCCGCCGACATGCTGAACCATACTGACAGCCAAAAAGATCAAAGCCAGAACAGCGGCGATGGTGGCATAACGAAACAGCGGATCATGCCTGAACATCGCGGGAACTTTTTTGGCCCAGCGCATTAGCGTGGTTCGCACCGACGACGTCGCCACTATGCTAATCGAGGATAGAGCCGCTGCCGGCAATCGTCCGGAGCGCGACGGAATCCACGGCGGACTACTAAAACGCCTCAACCAATCCAAGTCTAGTCGGATGCAAACTCAGGCCGGCCATGGAGCACTCCGTCGCCGACTCTTTTTTCCGATCGCAAAGAGCCATGAACATCGCCCATCACAACACGGGAGAGCGACTTCCATACCGCCGCTTATTCCTTCGGCAGTTTGTGCTTGTGGGCACGGATGTAGTCCTGCACCGCCTTGCGCAGCAACTCGGTCATGCTATGTCCGTTGCTGATCGCCAGCAGCTTGAACTGGCGCTGCTCCAAGGCGGTCAGATAGTAACCACAACGAACCGTCTCCTCCTCGCGAAATTTTTTGCCGGCAATGGGGTCCCTCTTCTGACCTTGCCGCAGCAGTTTGCGAAAATCGGGGGCTGCCGCCGGTGCCGCGTCGGCCGCCTGCGTCGGAACAGGTCCCGCCGTCGGCTCCGGCTTCTGATCCTCCGTCTTCGGCGGGGAAATGAACATGCTCGGAAGCGCTGGCGGCTGTGTCGAGATCGCCTTCAACATACGGGCTTTCTTGTCGTCGCTGGTTTTAGGAGCGGTTTCGTCGCTCATGCCGCATGCCTCGTGGCTTCAATGAACGTTTGCAGGACATCGTCAAAAACTCCTTCGCTTTCGGCAATGGCTTTCGCATCAGGCTCGGACGGACTGTAAAGGGTCTGGCCGGTCTGCAGATCGCGGTAGGCGACACGGTTGTGCAGCACGTGTTCGGCGATCGGCGTGCCGTTGGCCTGGATGATTGCGCGCAGTTCGGTCAGAGCACGCGCCCTGCCATCGATGATGGTCTGTTTCGTCAGAACGAATATCGCCGGCAACGGCCGCCCTCGGGTCTCGACCGCCAACGGAATGTAGTGGTCGGTGATCTGGATGGCGGCCGTCACGTCATCGAGCGCAAAATAGACCGGGACGACGACGATGTCCGATGCGAACAGCCCGGCCATGAGATTGTCATTCGTAGTGCCTTCGGTGTCGATCAGGACGACGGAACGCTCGCCATTATGCTTGCCGGCGGCTTCGAGGATATCCTGCGGTGACGTCGCGCTCACGAGCTTGAGTTTGTCGGGGCGGTTTCCGGCGTCATCGAGCATCTGAAACCACCGGCTCATATTCTGACGCTGGTCGCCGTCAATCAGGGTGACGGAATAGCCCCGGTGCAAAGCCACGGATGCGAGTGTCCGCAGAAGGGTAGATTTGCCAGTCCCTCCCTTGGGGATGGCGGCTGAAATGATCATGGTCGCGTCCTCCAGGTAGGCGCTCGTTGTTTCTATGTTAACATGGAAACAAGTCATCACGGATACATAGTACCAAATCAACATGTTCCCATCGCAACATAGTACGATGCGAACATGTCCGTTTGTCAACAAAGGCGGCTCACACGCCTCCTGCTTCGATTTCTTATTGGCCAGCTCTGATTAAGCCGACGGCAGCGTGAGCGGCTTCTCAGGTCAGCGCGCCTTTAGATGTTAACATGGAGACAAGTCATCATGGGCACAACGCACCAAATCGCCACGGAAACTTCGCAACGGAGCGCCACGGGGGAGGGCCGCCAGGGACCCGCCGTCAGCAACAGCATGGCGATTGAGAGAGAAAATTTACCTATGTCTTGTCTCTTGTCTTATTGGCAGGCAGGCGCTCGTTGTTTCTATGTTAACATGGAAACAAGTCATCACGGATACATAGTACCAAATCAACATGTTCCCATCGCAACATAGTACGATGCGAACATGTCCGTTTGTCAACAAAGGCGGCTCACACGCCTCCTGCTTCGATTTCTTATTGGCCAGCTCTGATTAAGCCGACGGCAGCGTGAGCGGCTTCTCAGGTCAGCGCGCCTTTAGATGTTAACATGGAGACAAGTCATCATGGGCACAACGCACCAAATCGCCACGGAAACTTCGCAACGGAGCGCCACGGGGGAGGGCCGCCAGGGACCCGCCGTCAGCAACAGCATGGCGATTGAGAGAGAAAATTTACCTATGTCTTGTCTCTGGTCTTATTGGCAGGATAGCCTATTTTGTGATACACACAAAATAGGCGGCGCGGCCCTGTCGGGCCTTAGCGCCCGCAAGCGGGCTTGAGACATGGACGCAGGAACCAGGGAAGCAACGGTACGGAGCGCGTCACGACGCTATGGCGAGGTGACGCACATCCGGTTTTCGACCGACGAGTTGGCCAGCCTCAAAGCTGCGGCGCAGCGAGACGGTGTGACGGTCAGCGAGGTCATTCGACGGCTGGTGCGGGCAGAGGGCGGCCATCTGCCGGTCGCGACGGAGACGCTCCAACCGGCCATCGTGGAGTTGAGCGATCAGCTGCGTCGCGTCGGCATCAATTTCAATCAGGCAGTCCGTGCCATGAATGACGGCCGTGTGGGGTATGACGAGGATCTCGAACAGGCGCTGATCGCGGTGGGCGATCTGGTGCGGCAGTTTCGCGAGGAACTGAAAGCGATGACCTTGCGGTCCCGTAAGACGAAGAGCGCCAAGCCATGAGCCGCCGCCTTGCCGGATACGCCGCCGAAATCGAGCGCTATCTGCAGGGCGCATTGATCATGCAGCGTGAGGACCTGGACGAAGACAAGGCTGCAGCGGGCGCTCGCCGCGAGGTCGGCGCGTTCCAGTCGCTGAAGGGTGATGAGGGCACTGCTGCAGGCGCATCTCATCGGCGGTCGACATTGAGTGGGGGTCCGAGGGCCGCGGCGCCGGTGCATTCGGCAAAGCCCGCCAGCGCGCCGATCATGGTCTATACCGCTACTCTCGCCGGTTTCCAGCCGGAAGAGGAGGAGGACTGGAAGCGGCGCGGCGGTGGTGGCCGTGGGGAGCGCGGCGGGCGTGGCGCCGGTCGCCAGGCCGGCGCAGGAAGGCCGGCGCGGGCCGCTTATCAGGCTCGAGCAGTGGCGGCGCGAGCCGGCTATGCTGCGGGCGCGCAGCCTGCCGTTTTCAAGGTGATGCCCAATCCGCCATCGACCAAGGAGGCTGCGTCGCGCTTGCTCAACTATATCGGCAGGCGAGAGGACGAAAAGGGCGAGAAGCACGATATCGAGATTTTCGACGAGGACGGCCAGGTTCTCGCGACGGGCGCTGCGCGCAAAGCGTTCCTGGAGACGTTTTGCGAAACGTTCGAACCGCCGCTGGAAAACACGAATTTTATCGAGGTGCGTTTCGAGCTGGCCGGCGACGTCACTGAACCAGATCTAAGCGAGGCGCTGAACAGGGCATTTGGGTCGCAGCCATTCGTCTATGCACGCGACGGCCGGATCGTGGAGGTCTACGCGCACACCGATGAACGCGCGGGACCGCTTGCCAAGGTGCTTGCCGGCGGCCGGGAGAATTCACGCAGCAAGGCGCTCGACAAAATAGAGGCGCGGTTGTGCGAGGGTATGGCTGCGTCCGGCGTTGCGGCCACAGCCGAGGTGATCGCTGCCGTCGGCCATGAACGCAAGGCGAAGTATTTCCTACAGAAATTCATCCGCGCCCACAGGCAAGTCCGTCATGCGAATGGCGAACCAGTTCGGGGGATGAAGAATCCCGCCAAGGCAGCGGCGTCGGTCTATGAACAATGGCGTCCCCAGCTTTCAGGCCGCGAGCGCCGCAATGCCTATCACCTGCTTTTTTCGGCGAGGGCCGGCACTGACGCCAACGCCGTCATGGCTGCGGCGCGTGCCGTGCTCGAGGAGCGCGCGCCGGGATACAAATTCGTCCTGGCGCATCACAAGGATACGAAGCATGTTCATGTCCATGCGATGGTGCAGGCACGGTCAGCCGACGGTGAGCGGCTGAAATTCTACAAGCCAGATCTCGTTGCCTGGCGCGAGACGTTTGCGGAGAAAGCACGCGAGAACGGCATTGCGATGGTCGCGACGCGGCGGATGGATCACGCGATGACGCGGCCCTTCACCAAGGAGCATGCCGGGGCTTATAGCCGGGCCAAGCGTGATCCTCGCTATCAAGTCAGCGCAAAGACGATCGAGCGGGTTGAGGCCAAACGGCAGCGCCGGATCGATCAGCAGGCGCTTGTCGTGAACGGTGACGCAATCGCGACCGCGTGGCAAAAGACCGTGACAGCGATGCGCGCGGTTGGCGTGGTGGGCCAGGCGCTTACAGCGGCCGAGTCGATTGGCAACACCATTCGTCAGCTCCAACGCCATCGAGCGGTGGAGGGACCGGCACGACCTGCCGCGCAGCGCGGAGCCGACCAGCCGGCGCAAACGTCTTTCCTGTCCCATCTCGGTATGAGAGAGTTGAACGCACTGATAGGAGATTTGGACATGGCGCAGACCCCCCTTGAAATGCGGCGTCAGATGGCCCGCGTCAATCAAGCATTCGACAACATGCGCGAGACGCTGCCGCCAGCTCAGCAAGCGCCGTTCGAACAGTATCGCGAGGAGGTCAACGACAAGATGCACGACCGGCTGGCGCGGCTGCAATTCGAGCGCCAGCAGCAGCGGCGCGGCGGTGGCAGCGGCGGCGAGCCTCTCCCCGAGCGCGAGGGGCGAGGTCGAGATCTTCCCGCGCGAGACGATCCCCGCCAGCCAGAGACGCCGCGCGCCGGCGCTGGGCAGACGAAGGCCAAGCAAGACGCCGACAAGCAGAAGACGCGTGAGGCGGAAGAACTGAACCGCAAGACCCAGCGCTCAAACGAGAACGACTACGAGCGTTGAAGAAGGTCGTACTGATTTGTTCAGCGGCTGGCGCTGATAGCGAAATGTTCCCCGCCCATTCGAGGCTTTGCCAGCTCATGTCCTAAGCGGCCATGGGACCTCGCTGCCGTGGATGTTGGTTAGAATCCGCTCACGCCGTCATGCGTGCATACGGCCTTTGTCAC
The DNA here is from genome assembly GCA_004020315.1 of Mesorhizobium sp. Taxonomy (GTDB): domain Bacteria; phylum Pseudomonadota; class Alphaproteobacteria; order Rhizobiales; family Rhizobiaceae; genus Mesorhizobium. The sequence goes on along the minus strand of SAQG01000012.1, from coordinate 105,336 downwards.
AGGCTTGCGTCGAGATCGGCCAAGGTGAGCATCAGCGTCATTGGATCGAGCGGTGATGGCTCGAATCCGATCTTCTCGTAAAATGCCTTTGCCTCGGCCGAGAGCGCATGGGTGATGATCCCGCGAATTCCGATGGTGTTGGCCGCCTGGATGACACGCAGACCAGCATCCCTCACCAAGGCGCGGCCAACGCCGCTGCCCTGCAGGGATTGATCGACGGCGAGGCGGCCGAGAACGACCACCGGAATCGGATCCGGCATGTTGCGGCGAAAGCGACCCGGCGCGGCAGCGACGGTTACCGCGCTCGACGCCAGGGCATAATACGCCAGAACGCGACGATCATCACAGGCAACAAAGGTGCGCGACGCCCCTGTCGTCTGATTTTTCAGGGCGCGATGTTTGAGCCAGTGATCGAGACTTTCGGCGCCGGACTTGAACGCTTGAACATCGTGATGCGACGCCAAAGGTTCAGGCGCCCCAACTGTCATGCTTTCTCCCAAGGAGCCGCCGTCTGCATGGTCTTGCGCAGGCGTTCGTTGGGGTCGGGAGGCATATCCAGTCGCGCCAGGAATGCTGCGTATGCTGTCGGGCTTGCCGCAATGATGGCCTGGTCAAGCAGGGCTTCTTCGGCCGCCAAGCGCGCGGCTTCCAAGACAAAATCCGTGCGGTTCTTCCCTCTCGCCTTGGCGGCACGGTCGATCAGGCTCCGTTCTTCGGGCTTGATGCGGATATTCAGGGTTGCGCGCTTGTTTGATGCGGTGCTCAACGTGGCCATGGCTAGGATCTCCTATAGCTTCATCTAGCACAGCGCTGCGTAATGTCAATGTCATTACGAAGTTCATCCGTCGAGCGCATCAGGCAAGATGTCCTCGACGACGCTCAAATTGCGGTCAAACGCCTCAGTGTCGGTTGCGTGGGCGCGGAACGACCGCACCTTGTCGAGGATTGCCGCCACCGCCGCCTCTTTTTCGGGCGCTATGCGTGTTGTTGCCGCTCTGGCCGCCAAGGCAGAAAAATCTACGGTGGCAGGGCGCAGCATTGCTGTGACAGCAGTCGTTCCCTGGTGATCGTTGGTGATCGTCAGCCGGCGCGGTGGAGGCGACGCCGTACGCCCAGTTTTTGCAGCAAAGGTGGCGCCGCGCCGTAGGCGCTGGTCAGCCATGCCCGAGCGGTATGTTGGTGCTGGCGGCGAAATCGGAGGAAGCGAACGCGAGGCAGCCGATTGAGAAGAGATAGCCGCAGGGCTTTTCGGGCGGGCACCATCCATTGATGCCGGCAGTGGCATGAAAGCACGTTGGGCGAGCTTGGCGTCGGCGAAGTAGAAGTTTCGCGTGCCGAGAATCGGCAATTGACCGCGCGGCAGGATGAGCACCTTGTTTTTGTCCAAAGTGCGGATTTCGTCTGGTCGCCTCAGTGGCCGACGCACTTCCTTACTGTGGACCGAGCGCGTGTAATAGGTGTCGAACAAAGTTGCCTTGGTACGCGTCACATCCTTTTGCATTTCGGACGTCTCGCCCAGTTGCTCGGAGACATAGCGTAGATCATCAGCGTCCTGCGCGCCGAAAAAGATCTGGACGCGCGCGGCGTTGATGAGCGTCTTGCGCCCTTCCTCGCGATAGATCTCATCCACTGCCTTCAGCGATTGGACAAAAAACCACATTGGCACCCCGTTGCCGCCCAGGACGCTCGCCATTTCGGTTACCTTCTCAAGCTTGCCGAGGTTCTGGAATTCATCCAACAGCACCAGCACTTGATGCTCGTTCGGACGCGGCAAGCTTTCCGACATGAAGTTCATCATCTGTGTGATGAGAACGTTAAATAAGGGACCGAGAGATGCGATCTGCTCGCGCCGCACGTCCAGATAAAGGGAGATGCGGTCGCGCTTGAGCTTGCGAATGTCGAAGGTGCTGCGCGAGGTGGCCCGCATGAGGCGTTCGTTGAGAAACGGCGCCATGCCGGTTCGCACGCCAGCATAGATACCGGAAAACTGCCGCTCGGACATATCGAAGTAAGGCAACAGGGTTTGCAGCGTGAAATGCGAGCATTCGCTCCGGCGCTCCTGCCGCAGCGAGCCGATGAATTCCAGGAGCGGCTGCTCCGCGCCGTTCATGATCTCCAGAATGGTTGCGAAGGTCTTTTTCTCGTTCGGAACCGATGGCGATTCCATCACATAGGAAGCGATGCCGGTGAACAGAAGCCGGGCGTCGTTGACCCAATAAGGGTCTGCATTTGAGGGCGGCCGCGGGAAAAGCGCCGCGGCGATGTTGCGCAGATCGATATCGCGTTGCGCCGAATCCAACGAGATGAAATCCATCGGGTTGTAGCAGGCCGTTTTGCCGTCCGGGTCGGCAGGCGCGAAGCGCACAACCTGGCTCACGGTCGACCGGTAGCCGGCAGTCGCGGCGTAGGTTTCACCACGAAGATCGAGGACGACCAGCGAATGCGGCCAGACCAACGCATTCGGGATGATGATCGAAGCACCTTTGCCGGAACGCGGCGGTCCGATGACAAAGCCACCCACGTCATCGCCATCCACCCATAGTTTTCTGCCGCCGATCAGTTTCGGGCGAGTGAGGCTGATTTTGCCGGTGCGCGGGTCGCGATGCGGCCTGAAAACCTCGGCCAGCTTGCCGCCGGCGCGGCCGATGAAGACACCACCGGCCTTGGTCAACCTTGCTTTGGATATATCGCGCATGGTCATGAAGCGCGAATCGTTGCGCGTCTTCGGCCGCATCAAGAAGACGCCGAGCAGGGGCGACAAGAAACCGACAAAACCGGCGGCAAGGGCGTATTGCACCCGCCCGAAATCCCTCGCCGCCACGTCCGCCAAGGCCAAATGCATGACCGGCACTGGATTGGCGTTCAACTGGTCAAAGAGGACATGCGAGCCAGTCCTGACCCAATCCGTCGCCGCATAGGCGACCGTGAAAAGCAGGGCGCCCAAAGCCATTCCCATGAGCACCATGAAGATTGCCGTTGCGATTTTCTGCATCGGGTCCCCGCTAGATTGTCTCCGCCTTGGTGAACTTTATCTCGCTGATGCCGCGTTGACCGCGTTCGGTCCGCACCATCTGGACAACGACCGGGACGACCTCCCGCAGGTAGTCGAGGATCTCGCTTCGCGAGAGCCCCGAGGAGCCCTGAATGACCATGAGCGCGAGCCGCTCGTACGCGGACCGTGCGGAATTGGCGTGGACGGTCGTGAGCGAACCCGGATGACCGGTGTTGATGGCCTGGAGGAAGGCAAAGGTTTCAGCGCCGCGCAGTTCGCCGAGCAGCAGGCGGTCTGGCCGCATGCGCAGGGCAGCCTCAAGCAGCTGTTGCGCGGAGACTTTCGCAAGACCCTGATCGCCCTTCGAGGCAATCAGGGCGACACTGTTGGACACGGGCGGCTTCAGTTCGCGTGTGTCCTCGATCGTGATGAGCCGCTCGTAGTCGGGGATCTCCTTCAGGAGCGCATTCAAGAATGTCGTCTTGCCGGTCGACGTGCCGCCCGAAACGACGATCGAGATGCGGTTGCGCACTGCATACTGCAAGAACTCCATGGGCGAGGTGTCGTGCAACATCTCCACCAGCCGTGTTTCTTCGGGCGACAACGCAAGACCGCTGCCCATCGCGGTGTTCTCGAATGCACCGATGTCCTTATAGTCATCGAGGGTCATATCCATGATGACCTGCCTGCGAATAGAGATAGCGCCGCCATCGGGGGCAGCAGGCGGCAGGATGCACTGGATGCGCTCGCCGGAAGGGAGGGCGCCCGACAGCACCGGCCTCTCTTCGTTGATGACCTGATTTGTCGCCGAGGCCACGCCGGTTGCGACGTTGCGGATCCAACCGGGCGTGACGTCGCGCCTGACCACGTGCTCCATTTCCTTCGCGCCCAGCCGTTCGATGAACAGTTCCCCCGGCTTGTTGATCGCGATTTCGGAAACCGCTTCTTCCTGCAAATAGGGCCAGATCGGCTCCAAATGAGCGCGCAGGACCGGCGCTCTCGCCCATGGATCGGGGAGGGGATGCACCGCGTTCATTTCACCGGGTTCCCGTAGCCAGGATAATAATGATCCTTGGGCGTCGAAAAGAGCGGCGTCGGGTCGATCGCCTCTCTCGGCCTGCCGCCAGCCCTTAGCCGTGCCAGTTCCTGTTGCACTGGATCGGCATACAGATCGGAAAAGTCCAGATCGCGGCGGACCAAAACCACGACTGACGTGCCCTGATCGACATAGACCGTCGGGGCGATGTTCTGCGTGTCGCGGAACGCCTCTTGCGCGAGTTGCTGCAGGGCAGTCGACGACTTGTCGAACGCGATGCTGCGCGCATCGCGCTGCGACCCATTACCGCCATACGTCACGGTTGTGGTTTCCCCTGTCACGGGGTCGATTGTCGTCACCTGACGCTGCTGCCCGTCATGGCCGCTGTCGGCGAGCGACGACAAATATTCAGAGACGCCACCAACCACCGACAGCATGATGGCGTTGCCGTAGCGTTCCAGCCAGTGCGTGTCGACGCGACCCGCCATGCCGCCACGACCAAGCGCATCCGCTCCGGGCGACTTGATGTCGACGGAAATGCCGTCCGAGCGGATGACGCGGTTCCAGACGATGAAAACACGCTTCTGGCCGCGAGCTAACCCGGAGCGATACTCCCCGGTCAGGCGCGAGCCCTTCGGGATGAGAACCCGCCTGCCATCGAGTGAAAACACATCTTCACGAATGACCGCGCGCACAGCGCCCGGTAGGTCCGTGTTGATTGCGGTTTCCAGATAACCGCGGATCACCGTGCCCTCTGGAATCAGCGCATCGGTCCGCCGGAAAATCCGTGCCTTCGCGATGCCGGTGGAACTGGCCTCGGACTGTGCCAGAAACGCCTTGTTGGGATCGCTGTCGGCGCCGGGCACGGGAACGATCTGGCCGTCAGGAGCGATCTCAGCCTGTCCGGGTTCAGAGGCATTGGCTGTCGAGCTCGTTTCATCATTCGTCACCATCTGGTTTGACCGCAGGCGTTCCCATACCGCTTTTTCGCGCTCGGCCGCCTCCGCCTTGCTGCGAGCCTCTTCCTCGGCCGCTGCCTTGCGCCGGGCTTCTTCTTCCGCGGCCTTGCGACGAGCTTCCTCGGCAGCCATTTGCGCTTCCAGCGCCCGCCGTTGCGCATCAAGATCCGCACCCTCCTGGACGGTCTGATCGACATTATCAGCCTGTTGCGCTTTGTTCTTGTCTTCGGACGGGGGCGGCACCACGATCTGGTCGATCGTGCCGTCAGCAGGTTGAGGCGGCTCGTTCAACGCCGGCGGGCGAAACTCCGGCGGGTTGAAGTTTTCCTCGCCATCGCTGCGAAGATCGCGCGATATCGGCTCCCGAGGCCAATTGAGCCAAACCAGCGCGCCCACGAGGACGAGGCCAAGTCCAGCCATTGCGATCTTGGTGCCCGCGCCGGCGCCTCGGCGGGCGACAGCCGGGCTTCCGTCCAGCTGATCATAGTCGATCTGACTCACCGCTGTTCTCCACTCAGTCCAAACAGGGTGGAACCGCTCTGAAGTTTGGTGGGGCCGTAGATTTGCTCCACCGGATCGACAGTGCTGGGCCGGGCCCGGTTATACAGGCAGAGCGTCTTGCCATCGGCTCGCAATGTGAATTGGCGCGCTACCTTGTCGATGATGGTGTATTTGCCTTGAGTGCGGACATTGACCAGCGTTTCATGGCGCTTGTCGTCGACAACGAAAATCGCGGGAATGTCGCCCTTGAATTCCAGGAACACTTTCGTGCCGTCATCGAAGACGGTGCGCGGTTTCAGGCCGTCGTCGCCTTTGTAGGCGTAGTCGTAATTGATATCGGCATAGTTCAGGTTTTTCAAATCCGGATCGGCGGCGCTCGCTGTCGCCTGCGAGAGCAAGCGGGCGTTGACGTCCTCGTCCGGGTACTTGAAGCGCACCTGGAAGGACGCGCGGTCGCGGTCATTGTCGGTTGCCTGAAGCAGAAGCGAATAAACGCGCCGGTTGGTGACGACGTTAACGTTGGTCCATGCATCGCGCTCCAGCGGCTTGACGAACAGGAACCGTGACCCACGCTTGGGAACAATCGACCAGCCTTTCGTGTCACCAGCCGAGACGGTCTCGATAATTTCTGTCGGACTGAGTTCGACCATCGTTGAAATGCCGACAGCCGCGCGCACTGTCGTCACGTCGTCGTTGTTGAAGGTCACATATCGGATGCGAGTGTCACGTGCGGCCGCCCCGTGGGCGATACCGAGAAGAAGGACGGCCGACAGAGCGAGGCTCAGACTCCGGCTCATTGCAGGTTTCCCGCGGTCGGCGCCGATTCCTGGTCGCGGCGGTAATCCGTGACCTGAAACCCCAACGGGTTGTCGAAACGCCACTCGTTCTTGAGTGGGGTTGAGGTGTAGCGGAATTTTATCACCGCTACCCAATTGTCGGTGGTGGTGGAATTATCGCGTCGCGTGGCCGTGGCAAAGCGCACCGAGGCGGTGTTGCGATTGAGCAGGGAGACCGACTTGATCTCAACCGAGACACTGACATTGCGGCCGAAGATCTTGTCCAGCGATTGTGGGTTTGCCGGCGTAAAGAGCCATGTCAAATCCTGGGATGCAGCGCCGGTCGAATAGAGCTGCGCCAGGTCGTAATTCTGTTTCAGCTCGCGCGGGTCATAGGTTTCCCGCGCGCGAATGTAGCGCACCAGGTTCGCCGCGGTTACGGCTTCGTTCTGCGACAAATCTCCGGGTTTAAGCGCGCGTGCGATCTCAAGGTAGCCGGTGGATTTGTCGACCTCGACGACATACGGCTCGAATTGCCGCAGCGGCAGGATCATGACCAGCGCCACCAAGGATAGGACCGCCACCAGGGCGGAGACGCTGCTGACGATCCACGCCAAGGTGCGCGACCGCCGCATTGACCGATGGGTGTCGTCCTCCCAGGTCGCCCCCGCCACATAGTAGCGTTTATCGACAAGCTGTTTGCCGCTGCCCGCGGTCGTTGCCACTGGATCTGACATTCTATTATTTCCTCGTTAGGCGAGGGGCCGTGAGTTATCGCGCGCGGCCTGCTGGATGGCGGACCTGCTTGCGTCTTCCATCCTCGCCTTGCGCATGCGTCGGAACTGGTTTGCGGCGAATTGCTGGGCGCCTCGGGCGGCGCGGTCTACGGCCCATCGAGCACCGGAGTAGCGCACTGCGTTCCGGCCGAAGTTCCTGTAGGGGTTGTAAGCTCCCACAGTACTTAAGTAGCCGCCGCCGTTCAGGATGGAGGCAATCGACGGTATCTGCATCAGGACGTAGATGCCGATAATCGTCACCAGAACGAGTGGCAGCACCAGCGACATTTTGTTGTCAATTGTCGCTCCGCCTGAAGTGGCGGTATTCAGCGCCGCGTTGACCAGCGAGAAATAGAAGCCGAGAAAGCCGTAGATCAGCACCTGCTGAATCATCAGAAAGGTGGTGAGCGAAATGAACCCTTCGCTCATGCGTGAGGACCAGCGATAAAGCCAGAGAACTATCCACAGCGGCGCCAAGGCCAGCGTGATGAAAAGCATCACTTTGGCCGCGATGATCGCGGCGATGGCAAGGGCTGCGAAGACAATGGCCGAAAGCAAGACAAGCAGCGACAGCAGCGCACCGAAAATGTCATAGAAGGACCCGCTATAGACCTGGTTGGCGACGTCTTGCGCGCCCTGGTAAAGGTTGTCGATAAGTGCTGGAATTGCCGCCTGGTCGCTGAGCTGGTTGCCCGTCGCGCGCGACACGGCGCCGACGATCACTTTGCCGACTTCGTCAGGGATGCTTTGCACAAGCTGATAGATCGTCGCGGAGAATGTCCCCCATCCGGTCAAAAGCAGGTAGATGATGACGACGCGGCCAAGCCGGTATGCCGCTTCGATCGGCGAAATCGACTCCCGCCCGCTCAGGATCGAATAGCCCCACCAAATGATGTAGACGGTGAGCATGAGGGTGAACACGTTCCCCATGGCATTGCCCAACTGCATGTAGACGGTGCGCACGAAGTCCTCGCCGATATTATCGATGCCACCAAGGATGCTTTGTGCGAGGCCGTTCATCGATGCTCTTTCAGGATACTATCGAACGGCAGGGCATTGACGGGTTTGAGCAGGCCGCATTCGGCCTTTTCGGCATATGCCAGAGGTCCACACGGCGCTTTCAGTTCGCGGCTTGCGCAACCAAAAAGCACCACGCCGAGCCCCGCCACAACGCACAGCCGCAAGATTCCCCGCGGCAAGGAGCTAACCTCCGCTCTTGCCGAAGTCCGCGAACGGATTGACGTTGCGCGGCGTCATCATCTTCTGCACCTGACTCTGGCGAAGAAGATCGGCCTTCAGTTTCTCGTTCAGCGCCGCAACAGCGCCGTTCTGAACACCGATCAGCTCGTTGACAGCTCGGGCACTTTCCAGCTGCATTCTCGTGTTCTGGTCGACCGAACCCTTGACGTCGTCGGACTGACCGATCTGACCGCTGGCAGACTGCAACGACTGTTCTCGTTGCGTGACGCCTTGTGACGCCTGCGACGTCAATGCACTAAGCAGCGAGGCCACGTTGACGCCGCCGCCATAGGCCGTGTTGACGGCGCTCGTCTCTTTGCCAGCGATCTGCTGGAGCTGCTTCACCAGCTGAAGCCCATTGATAACGGCGCCGGCAATCTTCTGGATTTCGGGCGACAAGCCTCCAAACGACAGCGCGCCACCGTTTAGGATCGATCCGAAGGACGGCGCCTGGGCAATCGACATATTGCCAGCAAGACCGGTTTGTCCGATTCCAAGCGAGCCGTCACGGCTGCCGCTGAGAGCCTGCAGGATCTCCTCGCTCTTCTTCAGAATGTCCTTGTTGGACTCCATGATGGAGTTGGTGTTATCGGCGTTCTTGCGGGCAACATCGAGATTGGCTCCGTCGATGACGGCAATCTGCGCGAGAGCCGAGCTCGACCAGAGCGCCAGAGCGGCCACGATGGCGAATTTCTTCATGTCAGCTCCTATTGCTGCAGGGAATCGATCACGCTGGCGGCGCCAGCAGGGTCAGCGATGTTTGGGATCGTGCGCCCGTCATCCGAGCGCGACCGCGTGTTCTCAAGCGCGCATGGCAACCACCGGCTACGATCCATCTTGAGCCGTTCGAGTTCGGCGGGGTCGCATGAGAACGGGTTGGGAGAGCCATTCTCCGGGCGTTGCACAAACTTCGCGGTCTGCGATGTCTGAACGTTTTGCATTGACAGAAACTGCGCAAGCAATGCGGTGAAATCGCTGGCCTGGGCAATGTATTGGTTGGTCACGCCGGCATTGATGCCGCGCGCGGACGAGTTCAGCTCCCAAGCATCCTTGTATTCCGTCACTTGGCCGATCGAGCCCATCATGGCGTCGATCTGTGCGCCGTTTGCGCTCTGTTGTGAGGTGCTTGCCTCGATGCCTCCCGCCGCCTTACGAACGGCGCCCATGGCGCCGTTCTGTGCCTCGCCGCCGACGCCGTCGGCCGTCACGATCGAGAACGGCGGCGGCGCAGCGACAGGAGCTTTGCCGCTCGATACATATTCGTTGAAATAGCTGTTCCAGCGGCCGACACCGCCGGCCCACTGTGTCTGTTCGGCCGCGTTCGAGCCGTTGTAGAAGGATGCTAGACACGAATAGTTCGTCGCCCCGCACTGCTTGACGGCCATGCCAAGATATTTGACCCCGCCCTCGACGTTCTGCTCGTTCACGTCGCGGTCAAATCCCATGGATTTGCCGGTGCCCTTGGTCAGCTGCATGACGCCTTTGACACCGGTGTGGCTTCCGGCGCATGTGTCAAACCGCGATTCCTGATACGCAGCAGAGAGCGCCAGGCCCTCCGGAACGCCGTATTTCTGCGCATAATAGCGGATCAGCTGCACGTTGGCTGCGTCGCGCTGCAAGGCTTCGGCCGGCGACCGGCGAAACATCTGCGAGCGGTATTTGTTCGAATAAGTGCAGACGACATTTTTCTTGTTGTCAGTTTCGTCCTTTTTCGATTCATCCGACGTTTGGCTATGCTGCTCATCCTGTTGCCGCTTGTCGTGGTTGGCATCGTCGATGACTGCAATTTGGGCCGTGGCCGCAGTCATGCCGCCCGTCGCTGCGAAGGCTACCGCCAGAAACGTGCTGCTAAGCCGCTTCTTCATTCTCGTTCTCCCATCCGCAGAAATACGGCAGCCACGCCTGCGGCTCGTCGCCAAAGATTTCGCGAAGCCGCGCGCATTCCTTGCTGTTGGTTTCGTTCGAGGACAGAACCTTGATGAGATCGGGCATGGCCGACAAATCGAGCTTGGCGACGATCGAGTCGCTATCGTGTTTGACGAGGAAGGTGCGGGTTTCCTTCGCGGTTCGGCGCACGAATTCGAATTCCTTCGCCGTCAGCGAGAAGCGGTCCATGTAGGACTCTTTGCTTGCCTTGGGGTTGGGAAAGAAAATGTTGGTCTTCGTCTGCTCGATCAGTGACGAGGAGATGGAGGAGTTGACGACATCCTCCGCCGTTTGCGTACCGAAGCCGACCACGCCGTTGCGGCGACGGATGGTTTTCAGCGTTTCATTGATAAACGCAGAGAAAACCTCGTCGTCCAGGAGCTTCCATCCTTCATCGAGGAAAAGCATGATCGGCGTGCCGTCGATAACTTCCTCGAGACGGTGGAAGATGTAGAGCAAGGCGGCCGAGCGCAGTTTCTTGTCCCCAAGGATCTTGGTCATGTCGAAGCCGACCACCGACTTCGAGAAGTCGACCAGATCGATGCGATTGTTGAAAAGCCAGCCCTTGTCCTTCGGGTCGAGCCATGGCTGAATGCGCGCTGCCAGATCGTTCATGCCGGGCATGAGCGAGCCCCGCAGCACTTCCGGCAGCAGATCAAGGGTCCGCTGCGCCCGCGGGATCTTGTAGATCATGTCGACGGCAGCGTTGATGACGCGCATCTCCGCTATATCGAGCGCGCCACCTTCGGGCGTCAGAATGTAGATGAGCAAATCTTCCAGAAAGGCACGATTTTCCGTCGTGTCTTCAAGTTGTAGCGGCGCGAACCCGGTCGGGTGGGATGGCTCCATCACTTCATAGCGGCCGTCGAGAGCTCGAACGAAAATTTCTGCGCCGCGCATATAGTCGAAATAGACGCATCTCGGCCTGGGCGTCACGCGCATGGCTTGAGCCATGAGGAACGACAGCACGACGGTTTTACCGGACCCCGTCGGGCCGAACACCGTGAAGTGCCCGACATCGTGGACATGAAAATTGAAATAGTAGGCCGTCTGACTGGTCGTTTCGAGCAAGGCGATGGGCCGTTTCCAATGCAAGCCCTCGCGCTGGCCGGAGGGAAAATTGTGCCCTGAAAAGAGGCCTGCAAAATTCAAGGACGAGATCAGCGCGCGCCGCGCGATGTAGCTGAAATTTCCCGGAAGCTGCGCCCAAAAGGCCAATTCCGTGTTCAGCGTCTCGCGCACCGGTACGATCGACATGCGCGACAGCTCCGCGGTGATGTCGGAGAGCGCACGATTGAGGCCAGCCATGTCCGGTGCCAGCGCCATGACGCTCATGTGGTGCTGTCCGAAGACGACTTCGCCTCCGGCCAGCTTATCGGCGCCGTCATGGACGGAATCCTCAACTGTCGTGCCGGCCTCGTCAGACCCCTCGACCTGGTTGGCGATGGTGTTGATCCTGCGCATCGCGGTTACGCGGTCCTCGATCGCGAAACTCTGGGTCAGGACAAACTCGTGCGGTAGGCGTAGAAGGCCATCCAGGGATCCCGGGGCGGTGAAGGGCGGATATTCCCTGATCGAAACCATGGCGCCGATTTTGCTTGCATCGGGGCCGCGGATTTCCAGCGCTGATCTTCCGAAAAAAAGTTGGCGCGTGGCCAGCACCTCCGCCAGGCTCATGCGCGGCAATGGCATTTCCACATCGGCGCCGCCCGCAAGGATCTTCGCCAGGAGTTCCGCAGGCTCGGAAAAGAAGCTGTCGCGGCGTTTCACGACACCGAGAAGACGCGCGCCGTAGGCTGCGAAATCCTTGACGACGCCGTCGAGAACGTCATGCAACTCGGCAATCGCCTCGTCACGTGTCTCCTCGCCGGCAGTCGTGATGCGAAACGCATTGAGCGCCTTATCCACCCATCCCACGCGCCCGACCATCGGCCGTCGTATGAGCATCAGATAGGCCTCGTTGACGAAAAGGTTTTTCGACCGAAGCTCGTCCATGTAGCGGGCGTCGAGCTCCGCCACGAAGGGATTGTCGAAATCGCCATCCATCTCCGGCGTCACATGGCGACGGATGATCGTGGTATGGGCCGCAAACCGTGACGTCGACAGATTGCGCAGCATCGTGTTCCGGTTGAACATGCGGCTGTTCAACTCGGCCTGGTCCATCGTCTGAAACGGCAGACCGCTAAGTTGGATAACTCCGACCAGAAAGCCGCTCTTCGTCACAATCAAATTGTCATCGACATGACGGAGGTGCGGAATGTGCATCGCCGCAAGCTTTTCGCGGCGACGTTCACGGCCAAACTTGAGGTCGGCGTCGACACTCATGGCGAGTAGCTCCGCGCACCCCAGAAAGCGAGGTTCGCCACCGCTCCGCGTTTGGAGACGCGCCGTTCGAAAATGTGGAAGATGTAAGGATCGCGCTGGCACAGATAGGCGCTGACCAGGTGCGTCACCCCGAACACGCCCAGGCCAAGCACGAAGCTGCTCGTGGCGATAAAGCCGACCACAGCCAGGATGCCGTTCAACGCAAAAACCTCGTAACGGACGCCCAATTTCATCGGGGGGCGCGTCAGAGGCAGGCTGACCGGCTCGACATAGACTTCCTCGTCATCCATCTCGTCAGCCGCCCCCCGCGGTCGCGCGAACCGAATCCACAAGCTGCGCCGCGCCGAAGATCAGTGCGATGCCGATAATGATGGAAAAGGCCATCATCCATGCGAGTCGCCCGGTCATCGCGAGGAAACCGAGGAAGCAGACGGCAATAATGGCGAATGACCGCGCTATGCTGCCTTGCAGAACCCCCACGAACCATTCAAGCACGCCTTCTATGGGCGCGGCCGACTGCGCGTAGGCGGTAGCCGGCGCGAGCGCTATCCCCAGCGTTGCCGCCAGGGCCAGTTTCAGTGCGAATTTGCCTGCGCTCCTGTAATCCACCCTAAGCTCCTTTTCAGTTGCCAAAATCGATGACATGGCCGTCTTGCCATGAGTCCTCGCCTGCCGAAGACGTTGCCGCCACTCGGTCTGCGGATTTGGTCGGTGCGGACTTTTTGAGGACGCCGCCGAGCTTCCAACGGTTCAGAATTTTCACGACGTATTCCGCCGTTTCCGGATTCACCGGAATGCCTTGCTCCTCATAGACCTTGCTCAGCCCGGCGTTGTAAGCGGCGAGCATCAGCAATGGATCCTGAAACTGATCATAGAGCGCCTTCAGATAACGGATGCCGGCGCGCACATTCGCCGCTGCGTCGCACCGGTCGCTCACGCCAAGATCCGATGCCGTACCAGGCATCAGCTGCATGATCCCTACCGCCCCGGCGGTCGACGGACCCTGATTGGCGCCGAGATCGCTTTCGGCCCATGCGATAGCTTCGGCCAGGTCAGCGTCGAATCCCTCATCTTGCGCGATCGAGCGCACCAGGCTGGCAATTTGCGCGCGATCAGCGACCTCGCAAGCTCCCGGCGGCTTTCTTTCGGCCGTCCGGAGCGCTTGCGCCGGCGTTGCAAATGCGACCTCAACGCGCTCTGATGCCATGTCCTGCGCGCGCACACCCAGCGGCGTGATGGTACCGCAAACGGAAAGCAGCAGGAGGAGGCGAGTGTTCATAATGTTGCCGAAAATTGACACTTTACTATGGCTACACGAAGCCCTAGTAAAGTGTCAATGCGGCAGGAATGGTCGAGGACGGATTTCGATGAAACGGGCGGTTTTACTCACAGCCGTGCTGCTCTGCAGCGCCGTCACCCATGCTGGCCGCGCGAACGCCGCGAGCGCCTTCGACCAACCGACAACAGACTACATGCTTCAGTTCGCCAAGCCGGCTGTGAAGGTTTTCGTGTATGAGCGTTATGACGCAAAGGGCGCTCTCTATCAGCGCGACGTGACCGCCTTGACCTCGCCAATTAAGGTGCCTTCGGCGACCGAACGCATCATCAACGGCGTAACGTATCGGTTGCGCGGCCTGACGGCCTGCCCACAACAGAAAATCACGTACAAGACGGAGGAATGGGACTGCACGAAGGCGGTGCGGGACTACGAAGGCGCGATCTACAACAATCGCGCGTCCGTGGTTCTTTGCAAGACGCTGGTGCTGCAAAGCAAGCAGGGAGAGCCCGACGCGGTGTCGTGTTTCTCTCTTGTTGGCGTCGGCGATGCAAACGATCCCTACAACGTCGCCTATGACGACGACGAAATGGTGTTTTTCAACATGGCGGAGATCGGGCGCAACAAGGACGGAAAATCGTTGCGCCCCGATCTGGAGCGTTCCTCCGACCTGGGCAAAAGGTTTCAAAATGAAGCGAACTAGTTTCGCCCTTCTTGTCGTCATGGCTGTGTGCTCACCGACGCTAGCTCAGGATGCCGACGCCTCTACTGCGCTGGCGCCGTTTACCGTGTCCAGGTCGGTTCAACTGCTTACCGGCGACACCTGGAGCGACGGAGACCGCGTCTTCCGCCTCTATGGCGTCCAGTCGTGCCTTAGAGGAACGACTGCCGAAGGGCCGGACGGCCACAAAATCGATTGCGGAAACGCGTCCCTGGCACACTTGGCCGCCCTGTTTGGCGACGCGGAAGTTACGTGCCAGCCAATGGGCTATGCGCTCGACAAGGCTGTCTTTGTCGTGTGCGCGGCAGAGTTGGGCGGCGCGACAATCGATGTCGGCACGGCTCTCATATCGACGGGGTACGCTTTTGCCGCAACGACAACAAAGGGCGAGGCGCTCAATGGCAGCTACCTCGTCGCGGAAGTCAATGCCAAGAGGAAGCGCACAGGTTTATGGAACACAGCGTTTCAGCATCCAGTTCGATTGCTGCTGAAACAAGCCTCGGAGACAAAGAAATGAACCGCGAGGACGAAACACACAAATATTATTATCCGGTAGAAGGCCGCACGGATGGCGCGATCGGCGGCGCTGTCGCCTTCATCGCGATCATCTTGGTGCCCGCAGGACTCTATGCCGCCTGGAACATCGTGGCGGCGTGGTTTTCAGCGCTGTTTTCCTAAGCTTGAAACGTCGTGAAGGATCGTAGCAGCTCGTGCAGATCTTCAATATCAACTTCGCACCAGTTGTGGCCCATCAACTGTCTGAAGTGAGCCGCCTTCATTTTCACTTCCGCAACATTGGCCACGGGCGCGGAGGCGGCACGCCGGCGCATGGCGGCTTCTTCCGCCATGACTGCGTCCAGCCGGCGGGCGATCAGGGTCGCGTCCACCTCCTCGGCCTCCATCAGCCGCTTGCCGAGGCGCTCGACCATTGCCACGCTCCGACGATGTGCAGCGATGAGATTCGCGATCCCATCCGCCTTCGTTATCTCCCCGTTGCTACACATCAGCTGAATAGGCATCGTCCTACTCCCAGCGCACAACCGTCCGGCACTGATACATCTCGAGGTAGAATTTAATAGGGATGAGACCATCCCGATTTTCGGCCGAACAATTCCGAACACTGGGCGAGGGGCGTCTGCGTGGAGGGATTAGCTTCAATGTTTCGTGCACTCGTGATCGAAGATCAGACGCTCATGCGGCTGGCGCTGATGAACGAAGTCCAAGCGAGCTTCGAAGATTGTAGTGTCCTGGGCGCCGAAACGCTGGAAATTGCGGCCAGCGAGCTTCAGAACAACAACTTCGACCTCGTCGTTATCGATCCCGGTCTGCCCGGCTTCGACCCAACCTCGCAGACTGACCGCATTGCTGTCGTCGACAAGATAGTGGAAGCCTCACCGAGCGCGATCCATGTTGTCGTCACTGGCTCTGACAACCGTTTCGAGGCCGAAGAATTCCGGCAGATCGGTGCGGCCGCCTACCTTGGCAAGACCGGCCTTCCCCCAGGCGTATTCAGCGATGTGCTGGACGATATTTCCACGAACGGGTTCTCGTTGCGCCTCTCGCGCGTCGCCATGACAAAGCCCGACTACCGCTATTCGGTGCTTACCCCGCGTGAGCAGGAAATCATCGACTTGATGGCGCACCGCGCGCCTGGCGTGAAACGGAAGGAGATCTTTGCGGCCATGGCTGACCGGTTCGGTATCGATGCCGGGTCGGCCGAGAGATACTTCAAACAGGCCCGCGCAAAACTCATGCGGCAAGGCCACCCACTACCGCGGGGGCTTTGATCCGATGGTGTCGTTGACCGTTCATGGCATCAAGGTCCCCGTCGAACCACAGGAAGTTTCCCCCGTCATCTGGCAGGCGCTTCACAGTCAGACCTACGAGGCGAAAGAGGCGAAATGGATATCGAAGGCCGTCAAGCAGCGCGATCGCGTACTGGAGCTCGGTTCCGGCATTGGCATCATCACCGCCCTTATCGCAAAGATCCCGGAAGTGAAGGTGTGGGCCTTTGAAGCGAACCCGGCAACAGCAGCTCTCGCCGAGCGCGTCATTGCCGCCAACGACCTCGAAAACGTCAGGTTTTCGCAAGGCATCCTCACGGCAGGGCCACCCCGCGCTTTTACGTTTTACGTTAGGGAAGACCTCTGGATGTCCTCCGTGGAAAGGAATCAGGGACCATATGAACGGGAGCTGCTGATCGTCTCGGCAGACATCGATCGCTTCATCGCCCGCCATGAGATCAATGTCCTCGTCATGGACATAGAAGGTGCTGAAAAAGAGCTTCTGCAGCATGCTTCGCTGCCCGGCATCGAGCGCATCTTTCTTGAATTGCACGATCATCTCTACGGCCTTGAAGGCATCCGCCACATCACCCTGGCCCTGTCCGCCAAAGGCTTTGCCTACGATCCGCGTGGCTCTCGCGGCCCGTGCGTGCTCTTCGCCAAGAACGATGGACCCCGAGAATATGAGGACGCAGAAGATGTTGCGTAGTGTGCTTGCCTTTGTCCTTGCGATTGCTCTTCCGCTTGCCAGTGCCGCCGAGGACATGCCGGGCGATCCCAACAGACTGCGGATCGAAGATGCCTCGGGCAAGACCATCGCTGTTTTCACCGTGCAGCAACTGCAATCCGACTTCGAGCAACAGACCTATGACACGCGCACGCCCTGGACACACGAACACGAAACCATCGTGTACCGGGGTCCTCTGCTGGAATCGGTCCTTAAGCGAACCGGCCTAGCAAACGCCGCCGACCTCAAGATCATCGCCTATGACGACTTCGTGTCCGAAATTCACATGGACGAAATCCGGTCCTACAAGCCGATACTGGCGATTGAACGCAAATGCAGCGACAAAGACGGGTCGACTTGCTCCCCCGGTAAAGATTTCCGGCCAATCAGTATGACCGAGAAAGGCCCCATCTTCATCGTCTGGCCTTTTGACCAGTTGCCGGCCTCATATGTCCCCGCAAGGAACTCGATCTGGGTCTTTTTTCCGGTGATCCTGCGTTCAGCACAATGAAGTCTCTGAGCGGCCGCCTATTCGCTGCTTTGCCGTATCTCGGCATGGCCCTGGCGCTCAGCCTGAGCGGCTGGACATTCGTCCAGTCAAACCGCTATCGGCAGGAGACGGATGCCATCCTCAATCAGACGTACGAGATCCAGTGGCGCGCAGCGCAAATTCGTGAACGACTTTTGCGGGTGTACGGATATCTGCGACTGGCCGACGAAACCGGCAAGCTTGATCCGGACATAGATCGGCAGATGGTGCTGGTAAGCGTTAACGTTGCGCAGCTGGAGAACCTTCCCTACCTACGTCGCTTTTTTCCCGATCACGAAACCGAGCTTTTAAACACAATCCGCCAGACGCTGGAGCAAAAAATCGCGCCGATCGTACAGAGTCGCACGGACTATTCTCGAGCGATCGACGACATGTCGAAACTGGAGCAGTCCATGTACGAGATTTCAAGCGCGACCGTCGATCACAGTATGACCTTGCAGCAGACCGCCAGCATTGACATTGCCGCTTCGCGCAACTGGTTCATCTTCGCGATTGCACTGGGCTTGGGCGCTACGCTTTATCTCATTGTCTCTCAGCGTTATGCCTTCGTGCGACGCCGCGACCAGCATATGCGCTCGTTCGCCTCACTCTTCGCGCACATGACGCGTTCCCGGGTCACGGCCTTACGGCTATTCCTCGATCGCGCCCGACCCGACAAGCCGCTAAGCGATGAAATGATCACCGCGGCGCGGGGCGCCGCAGCCGAGCTTGAATCCATCACCGACAGCTTGCTTCAAATCGCCTACGCACCACAAAATTCCCCCACTGTGCCGCTCGGCCAATTGCTCGAAGACCTCGCAAAAGATCGGCCTGGTGTTTTTCGGCTATTGGTCGATTCCGCGGCGCGCGCTCAACCCGTTCCGGCAACGCCGTTACGGCTGCTAATTAATGAGCTAATAGACAATGCTCTGGCTGCCCTATCCGGCATCGGAAACCCAGGGGTCGTCATCTCGGCGACTGTCAAGCGACGGCCCTTCCTGCGGCGTAGCTATTTGGTGTTCGAAGTCGCCGATAAGGGTGCAGGCATGGCGCCTGCGATTGCTGAGAAAGCAACTGCCCCTTTCTTCTCTACGCGGGCCGGAAATCACACCGGTCTGGGACTGACCGCGTGTTCTCAAATGGTGTCGACCCTCAGAGGAAAGCTTATCGTCAGCAGTGTTCTCGGCCACGGAACGATCGTCCAGGTCAGAATTCCTGTAGCTTCACCCGCTGCCACGATCCGCTGGACCATCCTTGGAAAAGCGCGACAATGGACACGATGAATCGCGAAGGCCGCGGCCGATTATGATGGCACCGCTGGTGATCAAATGAGCGCCTGCGAGTCCAGTCCTGTCAGGAGAAGGCGGGTTACCCCGGTGCGGGAACTTTATCGGAAAAGAGGAATGTCGCCGGGTCGAGTTTGAGCGCCTTGGCGATTGCCGCAATCGTGTCCACGCTGACATTTCCGTTTGCACGCTCCAGCTTCATGAACGTTGCCTCGGCCACGCCGATCAACTCTGCCATCTCATAGCGCAGCATATTGCGCCGTTTCCGTTCGGTGTTGATGATGTGGGCAAGGCGCTCGCGGATCGCGGTTTCGTCCAATCGGTGCGCCCACTCGGGGATTTTTTTGCCGCCGGCGAGCAACTCGGCAATGGACATCTGCATGGCGCTTGCCATGAACTGCAGGGTTGTCAATGTGACATTGTTCTTTTGGCGCATCGTCTGGATGTAGGTGCGGTATGCAAGCCCTTGGCCTTCGACGGTTCGGAATAGCTCCGCCATACGAATATGGGGCAGGGCGCGCCTGGCTCTCTCGCGCTCCAGCGCCGTCGCGATGTTGGCGCGCAACGGATTGTCGACCACCCCTTGGTCATCTCGTTTCATAAATCGGTGTATTCGCACGAACTTGCCTTTCGGTCTGCCCTTTTACGCGCTGGAAATCCATAGTAAAGTATCATATATCGCAGCGAAGAAGGGCTAGCACCGTGCTCAAATATCTCTTGATAGGCGCCACCGCTGTCGCAGGCGCTGCCTGTTTGCCGCCGGAATTACGGGCATCACAATGGGGCTGTCAGGTTCTCCTGTGTCTGTCCGGTGACTGGCAGGGCACACCCTCGTGCCATCCTCCTGTCTATAGGTTGATAGCAGCGATGAAGGCTCCTGGCTTTAGCTGGCCGACATGTCCGCAAGCCAACTCCAGCGCCGCAAGATACGACAAGTATGAGGATTGTCCGTCCGGCTGGCAAGCGACCGGCCGGACCGACTCCGATCGGCCTGGGATGCGCGGCGAGCCGAACGTGTGCCAGATCAGGGCGGACAAGCTGACGTTGCCCGCCATTCACACGAGTGGTCGTTTCGGCCATGGTAATGACGCCGGTTCTCGACAGGTTCAGGTCGAAGTCGATGGGAAACTTGTGCCGGCTGAGGTCCAGACGATCAGCAATGGCAGAAGGTCTTTCCCAGGAGACAGCTCCACGTTCTACGCCATCCCGCGAGCGCTGCGCGAAAAGCCCTGGTACATCGAATATGACGACGCGAACGGCATCCGTCAGAAAAGCTGGTTCAATCTCAACATGCGATAAGACTCCTCCCGCGGTCAGTGTGACGGGCTCCAGCCATCGGAAAATCGACGTGGAATCGGGGTTTATCGTCCCACGCTTGACGATCAGGCCTACCGAAGGCCGTGAAAAGGCCAGAAGCGTCCGTTTTTTTCGAAGCACCGGGCAAGAAATTGCGCCCTGGAAATCTGGATTGTTAGCAACCCAGCTATTTCGCCGGTGACCAGAATGCCGCCTGAGCCTCGCTCAGGGTTCCTCGGCTTATTCTCTCACTTCTTCGGCGTACAATAGACACCTTCGGACTCCATGAGTACCACGCCGCCTTTCAACTCGCTCATCGCGCCGACCCATGCTTCCGAATAGGTGCGGCTGGCATCCACAGCTGTCAGCCAGAGAACACGATTATCGGCCAACTCAACCTTAACCTCCTGTTGCAGGGGACTGTCCTGCACGGTCTGCTGGTAGTGCCGCTTGATCCTGATGCGACCCACGCCGAACTCGACGATGTTGTCGTCGTAATCCAGGATGAAATCGGCATGGTCCTCGGTGGTCGTGCAACGGCCGTCACGCTCACAGATGATTTTCGCAGCTGCCTTGCAGTCCCATTTCAACGAAGCAGGCCACATCGGATTTCCCGTCCCAGATCTCTGCTTATCATCCTGGTCAGCCGCCATCGCGAGCGCACACGTGCTCATCAGCGCTGTTGTAAAAAGAACCGCCTTTTGCATCCTATCCGTCCTTGCGTTGCTAATGTCAGGCGCTATTGAGATCAAGTTGCGATCAAGCTGGGCGTACGAAGCAGTGACTTGGAGACGACCAACGTCGTCACTGCGGGCTGTGTGGCGATGTTCGTCAACGCCGTCCACCCCGGGCTGTCGTCAGATACCCCCTTGACACTATACTAGGGATTGTTGTGAGGCAAACGCCGGCAAAGGGGGCTTTTTGTTGGTATTGGAAGTTCACAAGGGGAGGGGTCAAGGCGAAGGGAGGTGGTGTATGCGGACAGCAGAGGCCGTTCACCTCTGGAAATACCAGGGCCAGAGAAGAGCCGATGCCGCGATTCGCCGATCACCGTCGGTATTGGCGATTAAGGGCCCGCGCGCGCCTTCGCCGACCAGCTCAACTCCCTTCGCCTCGAGCTGGCAAGAGCAGACCTTCGCGGGAACCTTCGGCCGGATTGCGGAGCGAACAATCTCGAAGAACATCGATGTGCAGCCAAGGCTCGAAACCCGGCCCGGCTACAGGCTCAACATCCCGGTCGATCAAGACATCGTGTTTCGGGAGCCTACAAATCGTGAATCGTGAGTGGGGATCGGCCTGGCAGCACAGCCACCCTTGACCTATGACGAGGGGGAAGTTTGATTTCGAGCCCGATGTTTTTCCGCAAGATCTGGAACCCCACTGAAAGAGACAACTGCCGCGATGCGAGGGAAGCGGCTTCGAGCGTGATCGCACCCTCACAGAAGCAGCGAGCGTCATCTGAGGAAAGGCCGTAGCGCATAAAAAATTGCGAACCCGTCAGATCGACATGGCAACGTTCTGTTGCCCGTCCGCCATCCAGAGGAAACATGACATGCTGAAGATGAGCCGTACTGCGCTTTACGAACTGGTCTGGTCGAGGCCTATGACGGAGATCGCACGCGAGTTCGGCATCCGCGACCAGCATGTCGCGCAGGCCTGCGATTATCATGATATCGCCAGACCGCGCGCCGGTCATTGGCAGAAGGTCGATCATGGCAAGGCAGTGGAAAGGGTTACTCTCAGCAACGACGCTTTTTCTCCCGATGACATTGTCATCATCGACTCTGCGGGTTGGGAGATCGCCCCAGCATTGCAAGACACCGCCCACGAAACGGCAAGACGGCCATCTGCGCCGTGATGCACCTCCTGGCCGCCTACACTGTTGCGTTGCTGGACTTCGAATGGGCGTAGCGCCTGCCGACCGGCGACCTAGCAACCGCTCCCCTCTAGATGCAACTTAAAATTGCATAACGCATTTATGGAACTCTAAAATAACAGGTGAAAACAAGCCGCTTATCGGTGTGAACGGATGGGTTCGATCGTCAGCAACCGCTCGATCTTGCCGAACGCCATGCGCTGCAGCACCCCGATCGAGGCGTTGCCGGCGATGCATTTGGGAGAGCGTATGTCGAGACACAATGATGCATCGCCCTGCTCTCACGGCCAACGTGTTGGTAAGTTTCGGCTGCTACTATCCGTTCCCATATGGATACCGAAACAAGCCCTATCCCTACTGTCGACGACGCCCGGTGGCCTCGGGCTCACATGGCCGCAAACGCTTGGCGTGGGCGTTGCCTCGATCTATTTGCGCGAAGCGAGGCAGCCGTTAGTGAGACGCTTTTGGTGCTAGCGAATACCCAGCGTGGCACTGTCGTGAAACTGCCCCATCTGGTCGGGCAACGGTTCGAAGAATTGGCAACTTTGACCGGACCAGCCGGAGCTTTCGCTTTGGAAGGAAAGGCATCGGCAGCAGCGCTATCGGCCTTCCGCACCCATGAGGGCCTGCGCACTTCGCTGAGCCACGGTGTCGGCAAAGTGGTGCTCGACCAACGAGGGGGTTGGTTGCTCGTCTTGCGAATGCTTGCCTTCCGATCAAAGCAGCCGCAACGTACGGTTCTTGTTATCGAAGAGAACGAAGCTGAACAAACAGTCAAATCACTCCAAGCCGCTGGGCAGCGGCTGCTTTCGGAACTTGGAAATTTGCGGCATGCCCTCGGCCCGAGCTGAATCCTCGGGCCGAAACTCTGCCTGCATGGTTCCGTAAACGCCCCAGGAGAGGCTCTCGGAGAGCTAACGGCCATCTGCCAGTCCCCGCCGCTCCGTTCTCAAGCGCGTTGACGATGCTATCGGTGATCGTCTGATGAATGCTCCGCGTCTGTACCATTTCAGTCTCTATCGTTGTCCGAAAACAGCCGCAAGAAGCGCGGCGCACCATCTGTAAGACGTGGGCCACTCACATCGTCACCGGCCGCGCAATCATTGACAAAAGTAATCTTGGCAAGGTCCGTCACCGCTCGATGGAAGCTGGCCTCAACTAAGCGCGATCAGAGACGGGCGGCACTCGTGGCCCACCCCTGCTAAAGGCGCCTGCGCATTAGCAGCGTCAGATACGCGATCGCAGTTGGCCTGACGCGTCAGTTTGGATCGAATGAACCAATTGCAGCCAATGTTCCGCAAACTCCATCCGATTGGCGGCTGGTTTTTGAAATCAACTGTCTCTTTGATTTCTACGAAATCGATAGAGTTAAGTGACGCTGTTTGCTTTGAAGGAGCCAGGAATGTCGAAAAGGTTCGCAATAGGGATTTCGGGCAATCTTACTCGTCCTTCGAAGACTAGGCTATTCGTCGACCAGATAGTCGGGCAGGTCGCGACGAAGATCGGCGCAGCTTCGGCTACTTTCGACATCGAGGATCTCGGCCCGTCCTTTGCGCAGGCCAGGCGGCTTAGCGACCTTGATCCATCGGCTCGAAACATCGTCGAGCAATTGTCGAGCGCCGCTGTCCTGGTGGTCGGCTCGCCGACGTTCAAAGGCAGCTACACTGGACTGTTCAAGCATTTCTTCGATCTGCTGGAGCCATCCTCGCTTAAAGGAAAGCCAATTATCCTTGCGGCGACTGGAGGCGGAGAACGTCATTCCCTCGTCGTGGAACATCAGCTTCGGCCGCTCTTCGGCTTCTTCGAGGCATTGACCATCCCGACAGGCATCTACGCCTCCGACCGGGACTTCGCCGATGGCGTCATCATATCCGAAGCCATCCGCAACCGCACGGAACAAGCCGTAATCGAAGCGTGTCGGCTGGTCGGAGAGACGGGCAACGTCAGCCTGGCCGCCTAGGCATTGTGGGCCGAAAGGACCGACACCGGCAACTTGTTGGCCGACGCCAACGCCGCCGAAATCCTCACAGATCATCCACTCCGGCAAAGCGCCGTGCTCCCCGTGAATTGTCATCGTTGCTGAAAAAGGAGACTGAAGGTGAGCAAGGTTGGGAAGCTGCGGCTTGGCGCCTTTATGTATCCAGCTGGCCACCATGTGGCGGCATGGCGCCACCCGGACACCGCCGCGGATGCGACGACGAGCCTCAGGCAGCGCATCGCATTTGCCCAGGCGGCAGAACGGGCGAAATTCGACCTGATCTTCCTGGCGGATGGGGTCGCGGCCCATACGGATGATCTCAAATCCCTATCCCGGACCGACGAATGGGCCGTCGGCTTCGAGCCTCTGACGCTCCTGTCGGCGCTTGCCGTGGTGACGGAGCGCATCGGCCTGGTGGCAACAGCCTCCACCACGTTCAATGAGCCGTTTAACCTGGCCCGCAAATTCGCCTCGCTCGATCAGATCAGCGCCGGCAGGGCCGGCTGGAACCTCGTGACCTCGTCCAATCCGCTCGAATTGGAGAATTTTGGCAATATCAGCCAGTTCGCCCATCAGGACCGCTACGCACGGGCGGAAGAGTTCGCTGATGTCGTGCTCGGCCTATGGAACAGCTGGGAGGATGACGCCTTCCTGCGCGACAAAGAAAGCGGCCTCTTCTTCGACCCGGAGAAACTGCATATCCTGGGTCACCGCGGACGCCATTTCCGGGTGCGCGGACCGCTGACGGTCTCGCGCTCGCCGCAGGGTCACCCGGTCGTCGTCCAGGCCGGCTCTTCCGAGGCGGGCAAGGAGTTGGCGGCCCGCACCGCGGAGGTTGTCTTCACCGCGCAGCGGACGCTCCCGGAGGCGCAGAGCTTCTATGCTGACCTCAAGGGACGGCTTGAGAAGTATGGCCGCCATCCCGATGATTTGAAGATCATGCCAGGCGTCTTTCCGGTGGTCGGGCGAAGCGAAGCCGAAGCGCGCGAAAAGTTCGAGCAGATCCAGTCGCTGATCCATCCCGACGTCGGGCTGGAGCTGCTGTCGAACCTCTCCGGTGGTGTCGATCTTTCCGCCTACCCGCTCGACGGGCCGCTGCCTGACCTGAGCGCGACCGAGCGCGGCAAGAGCCGCCAGCAATTGATCATCGATCTCGCCCGGCGAGAAAATCTCACCATCCGTCAGCTCTACGAGACCATCGCCGGCGCGCGCGGCCATTGGCAGCTCGTCGGGACGGCTGAGACCATCGCAAACGAACTCGAAGAGCGCTTTAACAAGGGTGGCGCCGACGGCTTCAACATCATGCCGCCGACCGTACCCGGCGGGCTCGACGATTTCATCGAGCTGGTCATCCCGGAGCTGCGCCACCGCGGCTTGTTCCGCAGCGAATATGAGGGCCGCACCCTTCGCGAGAACCTCGGCCTGAAGCACCCCGCTCATCGGGCCCCTCACCGCGAGCCCGACAGCCAGGCGGCCGAATAACCGAAGTCCCAATCAACCAACCGGCAAAGGGCCGAGCCACGCCGGCGGCCCAACCAAGGAGCAGTCCCTCATGACCACATCAACCCAACCTCGCCCTACCCCATCCTCGCTGACGATCAAACCGGTCGCCGCGCGGATCGGCGCCGAGATCGCCGGCATCAAGCTTTCGGGCGACCTTTCCGACGAGGCGATAGCAGCCATCAATGCAGCCCTGCTGCAGCACAAGGTGATCTTCTTTCGCGACCAGGATCAGCTCACCGATGCCGAACAGGAGCGTTTTTCCAAGCGCCTTGGCAATCTCGTTCCCCATCCGACGGAACATGTACGCAATGGTACGACATCGATCCTTGAACTTGACTCGTCACGAGGTGGCCGCGCCGATGCCTGGCACACCGACGTGACCTTCGTCGACGCCTATCCCAAGATCTCGATCCTGCGCGGTGTGACCATTCCCGAGGTCGGCGGCGATACGGTTTGGTCCAACACGGTAGCGGCGTACGAGAGCCTGCCACCGGCGCTCAAGACCTCCGCCGAACAGCTGTGGGCAACCCACAGCAACGCCTATGACTATGCCGCACAGCGCCCGCATGCCAGCGAGGCCGACCGCCGCCACTATGAAGAGGTCTTTGCTTCGACCGTCTACGAGACCGACCACCCCGTGGTGCGCGTCCATCCCGAAACCGGCGAGCGCTCGCTCGTCCTCGGCTCCTTCGTGCAACGCTTCGTCGGTTATTCGAAGAGCGATTCCGAGCAGCTCTATGCCCTCCTGCAGTCTCATGTCCTGCTGATTGAAAATACGGTGCGCTGGCGCTGGCGAGCGAACGACGTCGCGATCTGGGACAACCGTGCCACCCAGCATTACGCCGTCAACGACTATGGCGACCGCGCCCGGGTCGTGCGCCGCACCACGCTCGACGGCGACGTACCCGTGAGCGTCGATGGCCGCCATAGCGTCACCCGCAAGAAGCTCGTTCGCGACGCCGTTGCTCGCGCCGCCTGACTTTCTCTCCAGCAAGGATCCTCACGCATGAAATTCGCGCATATCGCAGCCCTGATCGGTGGCCTTCTCACCGCCGCTCCCGCGTCCGCCGAGACCGTCATCCGCATCGGCTATCCCGGAACCGGCATCGACGACCGGCCCTATGCCTATGGCGACTACGTCGCCGTGGCCAACGTGCAGCAGCTTGTCGAGGCCGAGTTCAAGGACGTGCCGGAGACAAAGATCACCTGGACCTTCTTCCGTGGCGCCGGCCCGGCCCTCAACGAGTCGCTCGCCGCCGGACAGCTTGATTTCGCCGCCGGCCTCGGCGACCTGCCTTCGATCGTCGGCCGCTCGCGCGGCCTGCAGACGAAATATCTGGCCTCAGCCGGCAGCCATGATGCGCTTTATCTTGCCGTACCCCCGGATTCGCAGCTCAAGACCGTGGAGGACCTGAAGGGCCACAAGGTGGCGCAGTTCCGCGGCACCAATTTGCAGATCGCCACTGACCGCGTCCTCGAAAAGCACGGCCTCACCGAAAAGGACATCCGCTTCGTCAGCCTCGACTCGAATTCCGCCACGGCCGCGCTCATTTCGGGCAATGTCGAGGCTTCCTTCGGCGGCTCGGAATACCTAGACCTCGCCAAGCGCGGCGCGGTCAAGATCATCTACTCGACCAAGAACGACGACCCGACCCTCGGGCGAAATGCCGGGCTCCTCGTCACCACTGAGTTCGAGAAGGCCCATCCTGAGTTCACCGCCAAGGTCGTGCGCGCCTTCGTCAGGGCCGCGCGCTTCGGCTCGGACGAGGCCAATCGCCAGGCAGTCTTCGAGGTCTGGTCCAAGGCTGGCCTGCCGGTCGAAAGCTTCGAGGCCGATTTCAAGGACGAGCGCCTGGCCCACCGCCTGTCGCCTGTCGTCGATGATTTCATCATTGCGCGCTACAAGGACCAGGCCGAGCGCGCCAAAGCCTATGGCCTGATCAAGAAGGACGTCGACATCGACAGCTGGTTCGAGACCAAGTACCTCAAGCAGGCCCTGATAGACCTGAAGCTCGAGAACTACTGGTCCACCTTCGACGCAAAGGGCCAGAAAGTAACCGAGGGCGAGGTCGAACACACCAAGGCGGCGAGCAACTAGGATGGCCGCCGGCCTCAGCGCGACCCAGACTGGCCCCGGGGACAGCACCGCAGGTGCTGCCCCCGTTCGCCGGGGCAACTTCCCGGCCGCCGGCATCCTGCTTCTCGGCCTCGTGGTCCCGCTTGGCCTTCTGACGGCCTGGACTGTCGCCGCTCTCCTTGGCCATTTGCCGGAGCAGATCCTGCCGCCTCCATGGATCGTGCTCGACACCTTGTTGGACGGCATTCAGGATGGCTCACTGCTCTCCAGCACTATGACGAGCCTTGAGCGCGTTGCGGAGGGATTTGCCGCCGGTGCGGCGGTTGGCCTCGTCTTCGGCACGGCAGTCGGCCTGTCGAAGACACTTCGCGAATTCGTCGATCCGCTGTTCCTGGCCCTCAGCCAGGTCCCGACCCTCGGCTGGATGCCGATCGTCATTCTCATCGTCGGCATAGACGAAGGCCTGAAGATCATCGTCATCGGATGGTCAGCCTTCATTCCAGTCGTCCTGAACACGTCCCAAGGCGTGCGCGACGTTCCGGAAGCTTATGTGGAGCTTGGCCGTGTCCTTTCGTTCAGCCGCTGGTCGAAACTTACGATGATCGTGCTGCCTTCCGCCGTGCCATCGATCTTTACAGGGCTGCGAGAAGGCCTTGCCAATGGCTGGCAGACCCTGGTTGCGGTAGAACTCATCGCATCGTTCGAAGGGCTCGGATACCTGATGGCCTATGGCCGTCAGCTCTTCCAATTGGAACTCGTTCTTTCGGCCATGATCGTGGTCGGCCTGATCGGATTGGTGATCCATGGCCTGCTCACGCTTGCCGAAAACCGTCTGCAACGCTGGCGTCCGGAGACCTCACGATGAGCCTGATCACGATTGCGGGCCGGGAGCGGTTGTCGCACACCGCTCCCATCGGACCGCCGCCCTCCCCCTTCCTCGGCCGACATTTGCGGCCGCTTGCGGTACCGATTGCGCTGCTCGCGATTTGGGAGTTGCTTGCCCATGCCGGCGTTGCGGACCCGCGTTTTCTGCCGCCACTGGAAGAGGTAGTGGCCCGCGGCGTGGCAGAGTTCAGCCGCGGCGGTCTCGCCTTCAATCTTCTGGCCAGCCTGGAACGAGACCTGATCGGTTTTGTGTGCGGCAGTGTGGCCGGCATCGCGCTTGGTTTGGCGATCGGGTTTTCCCGCCTCCTCGAACGCCTTCTGGGGCCGGTGCTGCTGGTACACCGCCAGATCGCCCTCTTCGCCTGGGTTCCCCTCATCTCAATGTGGTTCGGCGGGGGCGAGGCCGGCAAGGTCGTCTTCATCGCGCTTGCGGCGTTCCAGCCGGCCTTGATTAACACCTGGCAGGGGGTCTCCGGCATCCCGCGCAGCTATCGCGAGCTTGCCGAAGTGCTGACCTTCGGCTGGTTCGACTTCGCCCGGATCATCGCCATTCCGGGTGCGCTGCCGCAAATCTTCACGGGTCTTCATTCGGCGCTGATCTACGCCTGGACCGCGACGGTGGGGGCCGAGCTCCTGCTCAACATCGCGCCCGGCATAGGCGGGCGCATGAACGAGGGCCAGCACCTGTTCCACATGGATTTATTGCTGCTGTGCATTCTGCTGCTCGGCGGCGTCGGCGTGGTCTTCAATGTTATCGCCGGCTCTCTGGAGCATCGCCTTCTGCGCTGGAGGATCCCATGACCGGCCCTGTCGCCATTTCCGAACAGGGACGTGGCCAAAGCCACGCACTGGAGATCGCTGACGTCAGCAAGAGGTTCAGTGTCGCCGGCCGTCGGGTCCAGGCGCTGTCGCATATCCGGCTTGCCGTCGACGACGGCGAGTTCGTCAGCATCGTGGGAGCCTCAGGCTGCGGCAAATCCACCTTGCTGCGGCTCGTTCTCGGCCTCGACACTGACTATGACGGAGACATCCGGGTCGATGGGCACAGGGTGGAACGGCCGGGTCTCGACCGCTCGATCGTTTTCCAGGAGCACAGGCTTTTGCCCTGGCTGAATGTCGAGGCCAATGTCGCGGCGGCGCTGCGCCAAAGCGGGTTGGGCGCTGCCGAACGGGGCGAGCTCGTTCGCGACCATCTGCATCTCGTCGGCCTCGACCAATTTGCTAAAGCCTATCCCGCCCAATTGTCTGGCGGCATGGCGCAGCGTGTGGCGATCGCCCGCGCGCTCGTCACGAAGCCGCGCTTCCTGCTGCTCGACGAGCCGCTGGGGGCCCTCGACGCGCTCACCCGGCTGCGCTTGCAGGACGAGCTTCAAAGGATTGTCCGGCACGAGGGCACGACCGCCGTGCTCGTCACGCACGACGTCGATGAAGCAGTCTATCTCGGAGATCGGATCGTCATCATGCATCCCCATCCTGGGCGGATCGCCACGATCCTGCCCGTCACCGACGCAGTGTCTCGCGACCGCTCCGATCCGAATTTCATTCGGCTTCGCGACGAGGTGTTATCCTGGCTTGGCGTGTCGCGGACTGGAATCGATGCTGACGCCGAACTCGCTCGCCGCAGCGCCTGACCGCCGACATGGTTTCAAGCAGCGCCTCAGCCTCGTCGACCGCAGGATGTCGCAGTCCTAGCCGGCAACTGCCCTTGTTCTATAGGGCAAGACAACCGTCTCTATACCACGAAGCCGCCTGTGTGAGGCTCTCGATTGGTCTGGAACACATCGACGAAATTCTGGCTGACATCGAGCAGACCTTTGCGAGCGTGTCCTCACTGGAACCCGTCGCGTAGGGCCCACGCCAGAAGATCAGCTAAAGGAAGTTACAATGGGATTTAAGTTCAAAGACGTTTTCACTGGCACGCAATCCGCACTGCGCAGCTCACCCGAAAAAGCTGTCGCAACCTTCTCGGCGCATTCCCGTCTGGAGACGGTGTGGCAGCAGCGTCAGCACCCGACAATTCACGATCAAGGTCGATGAGCCCGCAGGCCTTGGCGGAACAGAAACCGCACCCAATCCGGTCGAATACATTCTGGCAGCCCTCGGTTCCTGGCAGGAGATCACATACCGGCTTTACGCGGATGCTCTGGGTGTCCCGGTCAGAAGCGTCTCGGTCAAGCTCGAAGGAGAGATCGATCTGCGAGGCTTGTTCAACGTCGACGCTTCCGTCCGCCCGGGCTTCCGGAATATTTTTGGTACCGTGACGATAGACAGTACGGCCTCCGAGGTCGAGATACAGCGTCTGAGAGATACGGTTGATCAACACTGCCCAGTGCTCGATATTCTCAGAAATCCGGTTCCCGTAAGCCTGGAATTGCACCAGAACTTAGCTGCCTCATCGGCCAGGTTGTCGGCCGCCCGAATACAATGTTCGAAGTGGAAAATCCTTTGACCTTTGCCAATCCAGACAAGGCCGTCCTGTTCCTGCTCGCCCCTGACTTCGAAGACGCCAAATTTCCGGGGCGGCGTTTCTTCTGCCGCCATTCGGCGCTGGTGGAAGGGGTGCTGGTATCCTTTCCAAGTCTTCTCGATGCGATCGATGTTCGTCGCATCGCCTTTCCCCGGCCGCGCGCCGACGTGATAGAGCTTGTCGGAGAAGCCAATAAGGCGCTGCCGGTCCTGGTGGGTCGCCGAGCATCACAACGCGCCGGAACTCGCCAGCTCCTCACCGGAAGTGCTGATTGCCTACCTGCTCGCCCACACGAGCCGGATCCGCATCGGTTCCGGCGGCGTCATGCTGCAACACTACAGTCCCTACAAGGTCGCCGAGAATTTTCACCTGCTCGCCTCGCTGGCGCCAGGACGTGTCGATCTCGGCATTGGCAAGGCGCCCGGCGGCCTGCCGCTGTCGACCCGCGCCCTGCAGGGCAATCGCGACCCATCGCGCAAGTCGGATTTCGGCGAGCAGGTTGCCGAACTTGGCGCCTATCTTGACGGCGCCACTCCGGTCGAGGGGTTGAGCGCCACGCCGCGTCCGGCGGTCGCACTGCAGCGCTTCCTGCTCGGGGCGAGCGTCGATAGCGCGCTGCTCGCCGCGGCGCATCGATGGGAATTCGTATTCGCCCGCCATCTCAACGGCGACGATGCTCTGCTCGATGACACCGTTGCGGCCTACCGGGCGCAGACCGGCCGCGCGCCGATCGTCGCGGTCTCAGTCATCGTCTCCGAATATGCCGGCGAGGCCGAAGCGCAGACTGAGAAGATCAAGCTGTTCAAGGTGCATGTCCCCGGCGCCCAAAGCGTCACCGTCGGCAGCGAGGAGCAGGCAAGGGACTATGCGCGCCAGCTGGGCTCGGCCGAATACCGCGTTGAGGCCAAGCAACCGAGCGTGATCGCGGGAACACCGGACCAGGTCCGTTCCGAACTGGACCGCCTGCATGCGCGCTCCGGCACCAGCGAATTCATCGTCGAGCCGGCCGTCGGCGGCCTGTGGCGCCTCGCCACCGCCGAGATGCTGGTGCGCGAGCGGCCGGCGGCCGCGGCCTGAAGCAAACGGATCAAGGAGCTTGCCGTCATGAGCAGTCAACGAATTCCCTTCGGCATCATGCTGCAAGGCCCGGGCGGGCACATGAACGCCTGGAAACATCCGAGCGTGCCCGCTGACGCCAGCACCAATTTCGACTACTACGTGCGCATCGCGCGCCAGGCGGAAGCGGCGGGCATTGCCATCGCTTTCGTCGCCGACGGGCTCTACATCAACGAGCAGTCGATCCCGCATTTCCTCAACCGCTTCGAGCCGATCGTGCTGCTTTCGGCGCTGGCGGTGGCGACGAAGAGCATCGGCCTGGTCGGCACGCTGTCGACCTCTTACAGCGACCCGTTCACCGTCGCCCGGCAATTCGGCTCGATCGACACCGTCAGCGGCGGACGCGCCGGCTGGAATGCGGTCACCTCGCCGCTCGAGGGCTCCGCCAAAAACTATGGTCGCGAAAAGCATCCCGAGCACGCGCTGCGCTATCAGATCGCCGCCGAGCATATCGAAATCGTCAAGGGCCTGTGGGATTCGTGGGACGACGATGCCTTCCTGCGCGATCGCCAATCCGGCCGCTATGCAGATTTCTCGAAGATGCACCGGCTGAACTTCAAGGGACGCTTCCATTCGGCCGAAGGGCCGCTCAATCTCGGCCGCTCGCCGCAGGGTCAGCCCGTGCTGTTCCAGGCCGGCGGTTCGGACGACGGCATCTCGCTTGGCGGCCGGCATGCCGATGCCGTGTTCGCCAACGCCGCCTCCTTCGAGGAGAACCGCGAGCTGTCGCGCCGGCTCAAGGAGAGCGCGGTGGCGCACGGCCGCAGCGCCGGCCATATCAAGATCTTTCCCGGCATCGCCCCGATCGTCGGCTTGACGGAGGAAGAGGCCGAACGCAAGTATCGCGAAATACGCGACCTCGTCACCGTTCATGAGGCGCTGCTCTATCTCGGGCGGTTCTTCGACCACCATGATTTCACAGCCTATCCGGTCGACGATCCGTTCCCGGAACTCGGCGATATCGGCAAGAACAATTTCCGTTCCACCACCGATCGCATCAAGCGTGTCGCCAAGGACAAAAAGCTCACGCTGCGCGAAGTCGCGCTGGATGCGGCGACGTCGCGCAGCGAATTCATCGGCACGCCCGAAAAAATCGCCGACCAACTGACCCGCTGGGTGGATGGCGGAGCGGCCGACGGTTTCGTGCTGGGCTTCCAGGTCATCCCATCCGGGCTCGACGATTTCGAAGAATATGTGCTGCCCATACTGGAAAAGCGCGGCCGCCACGCACGCAGCCAGATCGGCACGACGCTGCGCGATCATCTCGGGCTGCCTTTCAAGGAGAGCCGCTACGCGCAGGCCGCCTCTCCCGCGGCACCGGCCACCGAGGAAGCCGCCTGATGACCTTTCAGGCCCCTGCGCAGTCGATCACAACCGAAGCGGCAATCCTCGACCATGCGGACGAATTCGTCGCGTTGCGCCGCAAGCTGCACAGCGAGCCGGAGCTGGCCTACAAGGAGTCAAAGACCAGCGCGCTGGTCGCGGAGCGCCTGCGATCCTGGGGCTATGAGGTCTCTGAGAATATCGGCCGCACGGGCGTGGTCGGCACGCTACGCAATGGGCTCGGCGAAAAAAGCATCGGCATCCGCGCCGACATGGATGCCTTGCCGATCGTCGAGGCGACCGACCTGCCCCATGCCAGCACCACGCCAGGCGTGATGCATGCCTGCGGGCACGATGGGCACACCGCGATCCTGCTGGCAGCCGCCCGCCATCTTGCCGAGACGCGGGACTTTTCGGGCACGCTGCGCGTGATCTTCCAGCCGGCAGAGGAAGGCGGCGCCGGCGCCAAGGCGATGATTTCGGAGGGGCTGTTCGAGCGCTTCCCGGTCGATGCCGTCTTCGGCCTGCACAATTGGCCAGGCGTGCCGGCGGGACAGTTCGCCTTCCTCAGCGGCCCGGCCATGGCTTCCGTCGACCTTGCCATCATCCGCATCGTCGGCAAGGGCGGCCATGGCGCGCGGCCCAGCCACACGGTTGACCCAATAGTCGCCGCCGCCTCGCTGGTGATGGCGTTGCAGACGATCGTGTCGCGCAATGTCGACCCGTTGGAGACAGCTGTGGTCACCGTCGGCACGATCCATGGCGGCATCGCCGCCAATGTCATCCCCGACAGCGTCGAACTGAAGGTCACCGTCAGGACGTTCAATGAGGCTGTCCGCGAACAGATCCGCACGCGCATCATCGCGCTCGCCGAGGCCCAAGCGCAAAGCTACGGCGCGACCGCCGAGGTCACCTATCCGCGCGGCTATCCTACTCTCGTCAACCACCCGCAAGAGACCGAGTTCGCCCGACAGGTGGCGCTCCGGCATTTCGGCATCGACCGTATCGAGACGAATTTCCCGCTGATCACCGCCAGCGAGGACTTCGCCTTCATGCTCGAGGCGCGTCCGGGCAGCTACCTCTTCATCGGCAATGGCGACAGCGCCGACCTGCACAGTTCCAACTACGACTTCAACGACGACATCCTGCCTGACGCGGCGCGCTACTGGGTGGCGCTGGTCCAGGACTATCTCGCCGCGAACGAGGCTCCGCGGACGAACGAGCCGGCAACAGGACCCACGCCATGACAGACAGCTTTCTCTACACCACGCCGCTCGATCCGCGCGCAGCACCCCTCATCGAAGCGCTGACCTGGGAATACACCACCCGCTACGGCGACTATTTTGGCGAGCCGGGAGAAGAGATGCGCCGCTATCCCGCCGAGCTCTTCGCGCCGCCCAACGGAAACTTCCTGCTGTTGCTGCGCCATGGCGTGGCGATCGCCGGCGGCGCCTTCAAGCGCTATGACGAACGCACCGCCGAGCTCAAGCGCGTCTGGACGCATATCGACCTGCGCCGCCAGGGCCTTGCCCGGAAAGTCTTGGCCGAACTCGAACTACAGGCGGCGCGCCAGGGCTATGTCAGGCTCTATCTGACGACAGGTTTCCGGCAGCCGGAGGCCGCGATCCTATATCTCAACAATGGCTACACCGCGCTTTTCGACACAACCGTCGACCCGGAAATCCATGGCACGCTGCCTTTCGAGAAGGACATCAGCGCGCTGGCGCAGGAATTCGGACCGAACGCGTTTGAACGCAAGGCAAGCTGACGGAAGATCCCCGTAGCGATGCGTCCACAGAAACAGCGATGCATAGACAATTTAACTCTGGAGCCACTCCAATATAAAAACGCTTGCCGTGATATAAGGCCGATATAAGTTAATTTAAATCTGTCAACTTACACAGTAATTATTGGTGATTAGAATATCGGAGCGGCGACAACCATGACAATAACGGCTGACATAGGTGAGGCGCCGACCCTCAAGGACGTTGACGTCCCTTGTGATCGTCGGGGATACAGGGTGGTGCGGGCAAGGCATCCATGGCGCGTGGTCGGCACCGTCGTCGCCGTCGTGATCATCTTCTTCACACTGCAGTCCATCCTGACCAATCCCAGATGGGGCTGGGATGTCTTTGCCCGCTTCTTCCTCTCCGAACCCGTGCTGGTCGGCCTTGGCCGAACGCTGCTTTTGACCGTGCTCGCCTCGGCGCTCGGCTTTCTCCTGGGGACGCTGCTGGCTTTCGCGCGCGTTTCTCCTTCGCCGCTGCTGTCGGGTGTGTCCTGGGCCTATATCTGGCTGTTGCGCTCCATCCCGCTCATCGTGCTTCTGCTCGTCCTCAACAATCTCGGCTACCTCTATCCGACCATCGATGTCGGCGTGCCTTTCACCAGCCTGCTGTTCTGGCAATACAACACCGTCGAGGTGTTCAGCCCGTTCTGGGTGGCGGTGGTCGGGTTGAGCCTCAACCAAGCCGCCTTCTCGGCCGAGATCATCCGCGGCGGCATCCTTTCGGTCGACCAGGGCCAGCACGAGGCCGCCGCCGCGCTCGGCCTTTCGCGGCGCCGGCAGGCGCTGAGCATCGTGCTGCCGCAAGCCATGCGCGCGATCCTGCCCAGCGGCTTCAACGAGATCATCGGCTTGGCCAAATCGACCTCGATGGTCTACGTGCTCGCTTTGCCCGAACTCTTCTACACCGTCCAGGTCATCTACAAGCGCAATCTGGAAGTGATCCCGCTGCTGATGGTGGCGACCATCTGGTACCTCATCATCATGAGCGTGCTGTCGGTGATCCAGCTCGGCATCGAGCGGCGCTTCTCGCGCGGCGCTGTGCGCACGCCGTCCGGCCCGCTTCTGCCCGCCGCACTTGCCTTCTTCTCCGGACGCAGCGCAGTGCCGGCAACCAAATCGCCGCCTCCCGCCCCGGCGCCGGTGGCCGCGGTTCGCAAGCCACTGGTCACCGCGGGCGAAAAACTTGCACGCCGCGGCATCGGGCGCGTCGAAATCCGCGAGGTCTCCAAACGTTTCGGCGCGCTGACGGTTCTCGACGGCGTCGACCTCGATCTCGCGCCGGGATCGGTGACGGCGATCGTCGGCCCGTCGGGTGCCGGCAAGTCGACGTTGCTGCGCACCATCAACCACCTGGAGCGGACCGACACGGGGTTCGTCACCATCGACGACGAGCTGGTTGGCTATCATCGCGACGGGCACACGCTCTACGAGCTTAAGGAAGCGGCGATCCGCCGGCGTCGCGCCGCGATCGGCATGGTGTTCCAGAACTTCAATCTGTTCCCGCATCTGACGGTGCTGGAAAACATCATCGAAGCGCCGGTTTCGGTACAGGGCGTTGCGCGCACCGAGGCAATAGAGCTGGCGAAGGATCTGCTCGCGCGCATCGGCCTGCCGGAGAAGGCCGATGCCTATCCGCGCCACCTCTCGGGCGGACAACAGCAGCGTGTCGCCATCGCCAGGGCGCTGGCGCTGAAGCCGAAGGTGCTGTTGTTCGACGAGCCGACGTCGGCGCTCGATCCCGAACTGGTCGGCGAGGTGCTTGATGTCATCAAGGAGCTGGCGACCTCCGGCACGACGATGGTGATCGTCACGCATGAGATCGGCTTCGCCCGTGAGGTTGCCGACACCATCGTCTTCATGGAAGGCGGCAAGATCCTCGAGGTCGGAACGCCGTCCCGGGTCTTCACCACGCCCGCCCACCAACGCACCCGCGAATTCCTCGCCAAGGTTCTTTAGCTCCGGAAATCCCGAGCACCATCGGGCCGGCGGCATGTGCGAACCGCCGGCTTTCCAGGCTCCCTGCCGGGAACGTCAGCACGCACGTCCATCATGCAAGGAGAGACCCATGACATTGTACAGGAAACCTTTATCCCTCGCCTTCGGCGCGGTCCTATCGGCGATCGCCTTCGTCTCCGTCGCCCCGGCGGCGGAATTCGATCTCAGCCCCGAGCAGCCCGGCCGCATCCATGCCGAAAAGAGCGAAAATGCCGCCGCGGCGATCTCGCCGAATTTCAAGTTCGCCAAGCAAGGCTACCTCACCGTCGCCACCAGCCCCTGGGATCCGCCGGTCGGCACCTACGCGACCGACGCCAAGACGGTGGTCGGCACCGAACCCGATATCACCGTGCTGATCGCCGAGACGCTGGGGCTGAAGCTCGACCTGGTTCCGGTTGCCTGGGCCGACTGGCCGCTCGGCCTCGCTTCGGGAAAATATGACGCCGTCATCAGCAATGTGACGGTGACGGAGGAGCGCAAGGAGAAGTTCGATTTCTCGACCTATCGGCGGGACGTACTCGGCTTCTATGTGAAGGCCGACAGCAAGATCACCTCGATCAAGGAGCCGAAGGACGTCGCCGGCCTCAAGGTCATCACCGGCGCCGGCACCAACCAGGAAAAGATCCTGCTGGAATGGGATCGCGAGAACGTCGCGGCCGCGCTGAAACCGATCGAAGTCCAGTACTATGACGACTCGGCCGCGAGCCAGCTCGCCCTGCAGTCGGGGCGTGCGGATGCCGAGTTCAATCCGAACGCCACGCTCGCCTATGCCGCCGCCGTGAAGGGCAAGACCAAGCTGGTCGGCATCGTCAGCGGCGGCTGGCCGCTCACTGCCGAGATTGCGGTGGCGACGCGCAAAGGCAGCGGCCTGGCTGACGCCATCACGCTCGCCGTCAACGAGCTGATCGCAAGCGGCAAATATGGCGAGCTGCTGAAGAAGTGGAGCCTTACCGCCGAAGCCATCGATCACTCGCGCACCAACCCGCCCGGCCTGCCGAAGCCCAACAGCTGAGCTCATACCCCAACAGCTGAGCTTATACGTTGAAGGCGGACGCGCCGTCACGTTCGCCGCTTCAGAGATGCGCCACATCCGGCAAGCCAGATCAGGACGGCACCTCGGGCCAACGATCATGGAAAGTTGGACATTCAATGTTCTTAAGAACCAAAGCGATTCCTGCCCTCATTGCCGCATCGGTGCTGCTGACGGCCTGCGTTGCTTCGCTGGCCTCCGAGCCTTTCGACCTCAGCCCCGAGCAGCCCGCGCGCCTCCGGACCGAGAAGGAGCCGCGCCTCATCGGCTCGGTCCCGGAGCGTTTCGAATTCGTCGAGGACGGCGCCTTCACCGTTGCCGTCTCCCCTGACGGAACGCCGCCCATCGCCACCTATGCGACCGATGCGGCGACCGTCGTCGGGGCCGATCCGGACATAGCCCAGTTGATTGCCGACAAGCTCGGCAGGAAGCTCAACCTCGTCGTAGTGGCTTGGGAAGACTGGCCATTGGGCCTGACGTCCGGGAAATACGATGCCGTCATCAGCAATGTCGGCGTCACCGAAGAGCGCAAGCTGAAGTTCGATTTCTCGAGCTACCGGCAGGGCCTGCACGGTTTCTACGTGAAGACCGACAGTCCGATCACCTCGATCAAGGAGCCAAAAGACATTGCCGGGCTGCGCATCATCACCGATGCCGGCACGATCCAGGACAAGATCATGGTCGAGTGGAACAGGCTCAATGTCGAAGCAGGATTGAGGCCCGCCACGATCATCTATCTCGACGATACCGCCGCATCGAGCCTGGCAATCCGCTCCGGTCGCGCTGACGCGATTTTCAGCATGAATTCGGTTCAGGCCTATCAGGCAGCACTTACCGGTGAAACCAGATCGGTCGGCACCGTCAACGCCGGTTGGCCGCTGACAACGGATGTCGGCGTCGTGACGAAAAAAGGCAGCGGCATCGCTGACGCGATCACCGCGGCACTCAACGAAACCATCAAGGAAGGGACTTATGCGAAGGCGCTCGCAAGATGGAGCCTCTCCGCCGAACAGATCGCGCAGTCGCGGACCAATCCGCCCGGACTGAAGAAATACTAGGGTGCAGCATGGAACGGCCAGCAACGGGAAAGCAGCGGCCTTGACGACAGTCTCAAACAGCATCCGCAGGCTCGCCTTCCTCACGCCCGGCAACTACCCCGACAGCGATCCGCATTGCGGACTCGAGAAAACGCTGCAGCTGTTCGAGCTTGGCGAGCGGCTTGGCTATGACGGCGCCTGGGTGCGGCAGCGTCATCTTGAGCCCGGCATCTCGTCGGCGGCAGCCTTTCTGGCCGCCGCCACGCAGCGCACAAGCCGTATCGAGCTCGGCACAGCTGTGATCCCGATCGGTTATGAAAGCCCCTACCGTCTGGCCGAGGACCTTTCGACGGTCGACGTGCTGTCGCGGGGCCGGTTGAATGTCGGCTTGAGCGCCGGCTTCCCGCCGCATGCGGAGATCCTCGGGCCGCTCGTCTTCGACGGCGACTGGCGAAATTTCGATTTCTCGCATGAGCGCGTTCTGCGCCTCGTCAACAATCTTCGCGGCAATCCGATCGGCGAGCCCGGCGCGATCATCGAATTTCCCGGAGGGCGCGTGCGTCCTCGCCTTCAGCCGCACGCGCCCGGTCTTCCGAACAGGATCTGGTACGGCGGCGGCTCGCTGAAATCCGCGGCGTGGACCGGTCGCAATGGCCTCAATCTTCTGCTCGGCAACGTCACCACCGGCGAGGGCACGGACGCCTTCTTCGAGGCTCAGCTGCACCAGCTGGAGACTTTCTTCGCCCAGCAAAGCCAGCCAAGGCGGGTGGCGCTCGGACGGGTGATCGTCCCCTTCGACAGCGCCGATGCACGGACACGAAAACGGTATGCCGACTATGCCGCGGCACGCCACGAACGCACCCTGAAGGCGCATGGCGAGAGGCGGACGTTGTTTGCCCAGGACGTCGTCGGCACGTCAGAACAAATATTGGAGAAACTTGCCAGCGATCCAGTCCTGGCCAGGGTGCATGAGCTGCGGCTCGAACTACCTTACGAGTTCAAGCAACACGAATACGAACAGATCATCACCGACTTCATCACACATGTCGCGCCGGCGCTCGGCTGGCGACACCGTCCCGGCCTCACCGCTTCGGCAGCGGAGTAGAAGCACTCTGTTTGGGGCGGTCGAGACACCACCCCAGATGAATTCTGATGGCCGTCCCGACGCACTGCGAGCCGCTCGAAGAGAATGCCGTGCGCGTTCCCGTGATCGCCCTCGTTCAAGCCGTGATCCGGCGGTTTGGTACCGTTCGTCGCAAAGCCTCTTGCGGCCGCGCCGCGAGCACGACGCGCGTGTTTGTCTGGATTGGCATTGCGATACCTCGCTTGGAAGAATGCATTCAGACCAGGACTTTGCGCGATGGCGATCCTTTTGCGCGACCTCATCATTCACACAAGGTTTCAGCTCTCCGCCGGAAACCCAGTGGCAGAGTTTACGGCTCAGTGACGATCCGACGACGCAGATATTTTTCCAGCCACAGGCTGTAGCGCGAGCCACCGAAGCACAGCACGAAATATATCAGCGCGGCGAACAGATAGGCCTCGTTGTAATAGCCGAGCCATTGCGGATCGGTTGCCGAAGACCGAGCGGCGTTGAGCAGGTCGAAAATGCCGATCACGGCAAGCAGCGACGTCGCAAGCAGGAAGCCGATCGCCAGATTGACCATGCCGGGAATGACAAAGCGCAAAGCCTGCGGCAGGATGACGAGCTGCATGGTGCGCCAGTAGCCCAGCCCAAGCGCTGCGGCGGCTTCGGACTGCCCCGCCGGGATCGCCTGAAGCCCGGCACGAACGACCTCGGCGACATAGGCCGGCCAGAACAGGGTAATCATGATCATCGCCCGGACATTCTTGTCGACGATTTGGCCGTTGGGGACGGCCATCGGCAAGATAAGCATCGCGACATAAAGCATGGCCACTATGGGCGTGCCACGCGTCAGCTCGATGAACACAACCGCAAGCGTGCGCACGCCGCCCATGCTGGAGCGCCGCGCCAGCGCCAGCAGGATCGCCAGCGGGGTGGCGAGACCAAAGCAGACCGACCACACAAACAGCGTCACGGCCAATCCGCCCCATTGATTGGATGGCACGGTGGGAGACCGGCCAGCAGGCCAAAAGTCGCTCCGGAAGTATCGTGAAAAGCGACTCCGGAACGAACACACCGCGGTTGGTCAGGAAAAAGCTACCGAACGCCGACAGTGCCTGTCGCGGCGGTGGAAACGATTTGCCAGGGAAAGCCAAAAGAACAGCTGCAGCAAAAGCCGCGTGTTGCGCATGGTCTCGACATACCAGCGCACCAGCCCGCCCAGCAGCAGGTTTCCCGAGAGACCGGCAACGCCGAACACATCACCGAGGACGGTCGCCAGCACACAGCCAAGCGCTGCCACCTTCAGCGTGTTCAGAAACCCGGCCAGGATCGCCCACGCATAAGGATCGCCTGCCTTGAAGGCGATCGGTGCCTCGCCGATCTCGAAATTGGCGCCCATTGGGAAAGCAGATTGCTTCCAAAAGGCGCATCGGCCTCGAATGCGGTCC
This sequence comes from Mesorhizobium sp., assembly GCA_004020315.1. Classification (GTDB taxonomy): domain Bacteria; phylum Pseudomonadota; class Alphaproteobacteria; order Rhizobiales; family Rhizobiaceae; genus Mesorhizobium. The sequence goes on along the minus strand of SAQG01000012.1, from coordinate 63,576 downwards.
AGCTCGTTACTTGGTCGTTTCTGGGAGTGATGGATGCCGTCGCGACCGGCAAGAGACCTGCGGGCAAAAAATTGGCCGGGCTCGAATGCAGCCCGGCCAGAAGAAGGTTCACACCTTCACAGAAACACCGTTCAGTGGCTTGGGAGGATAACGCTGAACGATTTTACCTTTTTGAACCCATCTCGCAGCCCTGGCGACAAATCAAATTCCAAAGAATGACTCCAGTGACAAAAATTTATGTTTTAGCTGGCCACCTTGGCGACCGGGGCTTCCGGTTCAAGCAGGTCCGCATTAGTGGCGCCGAGCGACGCCGCGGTGCGAGCGCAACCGGCTTTTCAGCACATTGGTTCCGGCATCGCGAAGCAGCGGGTTGGTCCGGATCGCTTGCCGGCCCGCGCGCTCTGCGCCGCAGCCAAAGGTCGTGTCGAGCGCACCAATCAAACGCTTCAGCGCCGGCTCGTGAAGGAACTGTGGCCGCATTCGTCGGAGGCAAAAGAGTTTCTCTCAATTTCCACCAGCCGCCACGGTTCAGTCGAGATTACATGCGAGATGGCCGATAACCAAAAGCAAAGGCTCGCTAAAATGAGTAGAGTGGCTGGATCAGTTGAAGATTTGGCTGCACCAACGACGTTTGCGCCCCTCATGCAGCCGACCTTTCGTTCGATCTGGCTCGCCACCCAGGTCTCAAGTCTCGGCTGGTTGATGCAGACTGTCGCCATCAGTTGGCTGATGGCAACCATCTCGACTTCCGATCTGATGGTCGCGCTGGTCCAGGCTTCATCGAACCTGCCGGCTTTCATCCTGTCCGTGTTCGCCGGGGCTCTCGCCGACAATTTCAGCCGTCGCCGGGTCATGTTCGCCGGCCGTTGCCTTATGGTGATGGCCTCTGCGATGCTGACCGCTTTTGTGGCGCTGGGCTTTGTCAGTCCGTGGATGATCCTCGGCTTCAGCTTCCTGATCGCAGCCGGCGGCGCTCTCAACGATCCCGCCTGGCAAGCCTCGGTTGGCGATATCGTCGACCGACGCGATGTCCCCGCTGCCGTCACCCTGCTCTCCGTCGGCTTCAACACTGTCCGAACCGTCGGTCCGGCACTCGGCGGCATCGTGGTTGCCTCGTTTGGGCTTTTGGCAGCTTTTACAGTGACCACCCTCACCTATCTGGTCCCCCTTGCCACCATATGGCGCTGCAAGTGGAAGGTTCGCTCCTCGCCTCTTCCACGCGAGTCGATGAGGACGGCGATCTATGACGGGCTGCGCTTCACGGCGATGTCATCGGAAATTAAGGCGGCGATCGCGCGCGGAACGCTCTTTGGCCTGGCGAGCATCGCCATACTCGCGCTGCTGCCGCTGGTTGTTCGTGATCAGCTGGGCGGAGGACCACTCGCCTATGGCACCCTGATGGCCGGCTTCGGGACAGGCGCCGTCTTCGCCGGCATCTCCAACAGCACATTCAGACGCAGCTTGTCGCAAGAACGGCTAATGATGCTTTCCTGCATTGCCTGCGCGGCATGCTCTCTTTCCCTTGCACTGACTTCTTCGATTGCCGTCGCCGCAATCGCGCTCGCCTTGGGCGGCGCGGGCTGGGTCACCGCCTGGTCCGGCGTTGGCGTGAGCGTGCAGCTGGCCAGCCCGCGCTGGGTCGTGGGGCGCACGATTTCGATCTACTATGCACTAATAGACGGCGGCATCGCTGCCGGCAGCTGGGTGTGGGGCACTGTCGCGGAGAACCATTCATTGACCTGGGCGCTTGAGGGTTCTGCCGGTGCGCTATTGCTCGTCGCCGTAGCCGGCGTTCTGTTTCCCCTGCGCGAACGCCACGATTCCGAACCCGACCCCTTGGAGGCATTCGACGCCCCGGCTGTCGCTCTCAGTTTGAAGCCGAGAAGCGGCCCGATCGTGGTCAAGGTCGAGTATCTGATAGCCGAGAAAAATGTCGAGGCCTTCCTCGACCTCATGCGGCAGCGCAGGCATGTCCACAGCCGCGTCGGTGCTCGGAACTGGACGCTTCAGCGCAACCTTCAGAAGCCTATGCAATGGACAGAGACATTCCGCACGCCGACCTGGACCGACTACCTTCGGCTGAACCACCGTCTCACGGAAGTCGACAAGGAACTGGACGAGCGTGTCTTCGAGTTGCACGCGGAAGAGGCAGCGCCTCAAATGACACTTTCGATTGAGCGGCCGACAAGCTCGTCCCGCAAACGTGCAATCCTCCCACTTCCCCGTCATTGACGCCTGACCGTCATATCTGGGCTCCAGCGATTGCTAACGTTGGCGCTTAAATGATGCGTGGCGGCCGCGGAAGAACCACCGGGGTTCGATGGTCAGCGGCGCAGCGGTGTGGCGGGACCGGGCTTCTACAGCGTGCCGGAAGCAGACACCATGAGGGTGCTGGCTGGATGTGGACAATGCCTGGGGCGGGTGGACGAAGGCGCGCGATGGGCTTAGACGACATCCCAATCCCCCAAGTCCGCCGAGAGCACCATGAAACAGCAGCGACCCTTTGTCGTCGAGATCAAACAGAAGCGCGGCCTCGTGAAGCGGCCGGAGTCGATCTGGGCCGGCATCGACCTGGCCGCCATCGCCAACGATGTGGCGAAAGCGAACATGAAGGGTGCGGCCACTGAGGCAAGGCCGCAGCCGATTGCTCCTAGCGAACATGTTTCTCAGCCCGTGTTCACCACCGCTGAAGCAGCATCCGACGCCAAGGACATGATCATGCCCGACGCCTCGCTTCCTGAGCCACCAACGGTCGAGGAAGCGCCGGTTCCGGATGCGCCTGGAGAACGCCGCAAGAAGCGGCTGCAGAAAGATGTTCCTCTGCCGCGAGGTGAACGATGGAAGCGGCGCCTGCCATGGGTGCTGCGGCAGAGATGGTGGTATAACCCACGGTTGAAAGCCAGCCTATGGCGAGCACATCACTGCTGATCCGGTGCCGGGTACCCTCCGGTTCTCTAGGGACGGCCGAAGTGACCTGAGATACGGAGCTTTGCTAGCATAATGCTGGCCGTTCCGCTGTGGTCAACGCTTGCTTGCTCACTCAGCGGAGACGCATCCCAGGCTGCCAATTCTGCCACCAAAAGGGCAGTGTCTCCGTTTACCGACGCGCATCTAAGTCGTCCGTTCTTCCCCATTACGATTATCGCTGTTCCGATTACGCCATATCCAATCGCAGCCATCTGCTGAATGCAGGTATCGCCGTCGACGCGAACATCGAACAGAACCGACCCTGCGGTTTTTTGCGCGGCGTCAGCCACACGATCGCAGAACGGTCGATTGAGGCCCTCGATGTTGCCGAGTGACTGCTCAAACAAGGCCAATTCAACATGCTCCGCCACGATGGCTGGGACAGTGCGCGCCGGCTGGAGCAATCGGCGATAGGCCAAGGCTGACCATCCACACGTCAACTGCTCTCCTGATTCTTACATCGCAACTGCACTCTTGACCGGCGCTACATCGCTTGTTCGCGGCACGCCTAAGCTGTTGCAACGCTCCCAACCAGACTTCGCATGAAATCAGAGCCGAAGATGGCCGATAGGACGAACGACTTTGATATCGCGTCGTTCGTTCTCCCAAGCGCCGCCTCTCATCGAGGAGCAGGATCTTCGGCTGCACCGTCAGCGCGAGGCACACCGCAGGCTCATCTGCTGCGCGGTTCGCCCGGCGCACAGCAGACAGCGAGGCCGCTACGGCGCCGAACAACTCGCGACGGCGGCTCGAGTCCGGGCCCGGTCCGCCATTTTTGGCAGGTGATCCCTGCAAGTGCGCGGCGTGGATCATCCCAGCTATCTCCTGACCGCCCCATTGCCGTCGTCCTCTTTTCAGCCGGCCGAACCTCCCGCGCGCCGGACCAATGATGACGATCCCCTAATAAAGAGCCTGACGGTCTGCGCCGTCTTGCCGTGGTTCCGGCTATGCCATGGCCTAACCCTTCCCTGCCTGCACAGGCGGCGAAGTGCTATCACTCTACGTTGTAATGACCTTGGAAAATACGACAGTTGGACCACAATAATCGGGTTCAGGCTGAAGACTTTTTAGGGAACCCTTCAAAAAGGAAACAGTAGCTCTTCCGGTCCTTACAAAGCCGAACTCGCTATCAGAGAAATCAGGTCGCGAGCCCGGCCGTTCCGAACGGCCGATACACGGCGCAAGTCATAGGCCCAGCCCTTCCACGACCAGAGCCGAAGCAATTTTTCTGCCAGGCAGTTTCACGCTTTGGACTTCCTAGGCCCGTGGCATCAGGAACCGCTTTTAGCGACGGACACAACGCCACCTGCTCTGCGGCCGACCCGCCCATCGTTGGGCGGGGCGTGCTCCGAATGAGCATTGGAGACGAACAGCGTTTCCCTCGGGTGGCAAAGAACAGCATCCGATACTTTATCGTCTACATAATTGATAGACATACTGAACAGCAAAAGTAGGGGCCATTTCCAAAATTGGAGCATGACGATGATGTTAGCTGTGGAGAGATTTTCGAGAAGGAGGTTTGGTGCATTGGTCACCGCTTTTGCGGTAACCTTGGTCGCTTCTTCCTCCCCTTTCAGTGCCCAGGCGGGCAGTCCGGACGCGGGTAAACTGCCGACCAAAATCCCCGAGGGCACCCTGCTTCGTATCGGCGATCCCGAGACGCAAAGGGCACTGGAACTCTCGGGTCTGATCGATCAACTGCCGTTCGAGGTCGAATGGGCCAACATCAGCGGCGGTCCCCAGACAATCGAAGCTTTTCGCGCCAACGCATTGGACGTCGGATCCGTCGCCGACATTCCGCCTATCCACGCGACCTGGACGGGGCTCAAGGTCAAGATCATCGCCGCGAAATTCCGCAAAGACCCGGTTGCGCATCCAATTTACCAACTCGGCATTGCGCCGGGTGTCGAGATCAAGACGCTCGCGGATTTGCGTGGCAAACGGATCGCCTTCAGCCCCGGTCAGGCCCAAGGCGCGCTGGTGCTGAGGGTGCTGCAGGCCGCCGGCGTGAAAAAACAGGATGTCACTCTCATCGAACTGCCCAGCAAAGGCGATGCCTATCCGGTGGCACTTGCCGGCAAGCAAGTCGACGTCGCCCCGATCTGGGGTGTCCTCGTCAAGCATTATCTTCACCAGTACGGTGCCGAGGGCGCCAGCACCATCCCGCATGGCTTGCGCGATGATCCAGCCCATCTCTATGCCCCACAGGCCGTGCTTGACGACCCGGCCAAAGCTGCCGCTCTCGGCCAATATGTGCGCTATTGGGCGCTAGCCGCCCGCTGGGTGGAGCAGCATCCGAAAGAGTGGATCGAGGGTTACTACGTCGCCACCCAGGGTCTCGACAGCCAAGATGGCCAATATCTCGTCAACGCCGAAGGGCGGTTCGACATCCCCTCCGACTGGAACGATGTGATCGCCCGTCAGCAGGCAACGATCGATCTTCTGGCCAGGGAACTCAACAAGCCTCCAATCAAGGCCGAGGATCTTTTCGACAGGCGCTTCGAGGCGATCGCCGCAAATGCGCTGAACGCGTCCTGAAATCTGCTTCCCAGACTGGAGACAACGCCGATGAACGCATTCTCCAACACCGCCGCGGTGGCCCCCGGTATTCCCTACACATCGGATGAAAGGGGGTTGCTTCCGCCCGCTGCAAAGCCCCGCAGGACCGGGACGAGGCGTCGCCTCACACTTGGGCGATCGATCCCGTTTGGCGCGCTGATCGGGCCCGCGCTTCTTCTTGTAGTCTGGTCCGTCGGCAGTATCGCCGGCGTGATCGATCCAAGAACGCTGCCGGCGCCCTGGTCGGTTGTCGAGACTGCCATCGATCTCATCGCCGAAGGCAAGCTCCAGGATCATTTGCAGACGTCGGCCTGGCGGGCAGCTCAGGGGCTGGTGTTCGGAGTGCTGATCGGGACCACCCTCGCTCTCATCTCAGGGTTGTCGCGGCTTGGCGAGGCCATCATCGACGGCCCAGTTCAGATCAAGCGGGCGATACCGACGCTCGCTTTGATCCCGCTGCTGATGCTGTGGTTCGGCATCGGCGAGGGCATGAAAGTAACCACCATCGCACTGGCTGTCCTGATCCCGATCTACATTCAGACCCACAGCAGCTTGCGCAGCATAGACAGCCGTTATGTCGAACTGGCCCGGACCTTGCGAATGGGTTACGGCGAATTCATCCGCCACGTCATCCTGCCAGGTGCCCTTCCAGGCTTCTTTCTTGGCCTGCGTTTCGCGGTGACCTATGCCTGGCTGTCTCTGGTGGTGGTCGAACAGGTCAATGCCACCAGCGGCATCGGCTATATGATCGATCTCGCGCGCAACTACGGCCAGACCGACATCATCATCGTCGGCCTTGTCGTCTACGCGTTGCTCGGTCTTGTCTGCGACGGCATCGTCCGTTTCTTCCAGGAGAGGTCGCTGTCATGGCGTCGCACCTTGGCGGATTGAACGGCGCGCCCGTGGTGCGGGTGGACAGCCTAGTGAGACGTTTCGGGCCGCGAACCATCCTCGACGGCCTCAGCCTCGACATCGAGAAGGGGGAGTTCGTCGCCCTTCTTGGCCGTAGCGGATCGGGCAAGAGTACATTGTTGCGGGCTCTCGCCGATCTCGATGACAAGGTCTCCGGCTCCGGCCGGCTCGAAACACCCGACAAGAAATCGGTGGTGTTCCAGGACGCCCGACTGTTGCCCTGGAAACGCGTGCTGGAGAACGTGGTTCTTGGTCTCGAACGGCCGGACGCCGCCGAACGCGGGCGGGTGGCTCTCGAAGAGGTTGGCCTGAGCGGCCGCGAGAACGCATGGCCGGTCGAACTGTCTGGTGGCGAGCAGCAACGCGTGGCATTGGCGCGCTCGCTGGTTCGCGATCCTGAACTGCTGCTGGCGGACGAGCCGTTTGGCTCGCTCGACGCGCTGACCCGCCTGCGCATGCACGATCTGCTGCGCCAGCTCTGCGCCCGTCACCAGCCGGCCGTCCTGCTGGTCACCCATGATGTGGACGAAGCCGTGACGCTGGCGGACCGGGTTTTGGTGCTCGACCATGGCGCGATCGCCGCCGACATCGTCATCGATGTCCCCACGCCACGCGAGCATGGCGACCGCCGGTTCGGCGAGATCCGCTCCAAACTTCTGCGTCATCTCGGCGTCGAGACGTCCGTGCTGCCCGTCTGAGCGGCCCAAGACTTGTCGCTCAGCGTCACACAACCCCAGGAGGATCAACATATGCCCGCCCAATCACGACAGTTGAACCTCAACCTCTTCATCTATCCTGGCGGTCATCATGAAGCCGGCTGGCGCTATAAGGATTCGGCTCCTGAAAGAGTGCTGGATATCGCCTACTATCAGGAACTGGCGAAAAAGGCCGAGGCAAGCAAGTTCGACGCGCTGTTCTTTGCCGATGGCCCCGCGCTCGCCGACAACATCCGCTACGCGAGCCGCTTCAGGCTGGAGCCGCTGACATGGATTTCGGCGCTCGCTGCCGTAACGAAAAGCATCGGTTTCATCGCCACGGCCTCGACCACCTACAACGAACCCTACAATCTGGCCCGGCTCTTTGCTTCTGTCGATCATCTGAGCGGCGGCCGCGCCGGTTGGAACATCGTCACCACGGGCGATGCGTCCGCAGCTTTGAATTTCGGGTTTGACCGACATCCGACCCACGCCGACCGTTACGAGCGCGCCGGCGAATTCGTTGATGTGGTGACGAAGCTCTGGGACAGCTGGCAGGACGACGCGCTCGTCGCGGACCGGAAGTCTGGAATTTTTGCCGACACCGACAAGATCCATCCAATCAACCACATCGGCAAATATCATCGGGTGAAGGGGCCGCTGACGCTTCCGCGCTCTCCGCAGGGGCGTCCGGTCTACGTCCAGGCAGGCTCGTCGGAAGACGGACGGTCATTCGCAAGCCGCTATGCCGAGGCGATATTTACGGCACATCAGACACTCGGCAACGCGCAGGAATTTTATGCTGACATCAAAGCGCGCGTGAAGTCGGTTGGCCGCAACCCTGACCACGTCAAGGTGTTGCCCGGCATCAGTCCCTTCATCGGGTCCACCGAGGCGGAAGCCCGCGCGCTGCAAGACGAGTTCAACGAGCTGACGCAGCCGGAATATTCGCTTGACCAGCTACGCCGCATCGTCGACGCCGACCTTTCGAGCTACGATCTGGACGGGCCATTTCCGCGCGAGCTCATCAGTATCGAGGGTGAGCGCGGTGCGAGCAGCCGCTTTCACGTCGTACTCGACATCATCGAGCGCGAGAATCCAACCATTCGTCAGCTGCTCCACCGCCTCGCCGGGGCACGAGGCCATTGGGTCCAGGCAGGGACGCCAGAACAGATCGCCGACAAGATCCAGGAATGGTTCAACAACGGTGCCGCGGATGGCTTCAATGTCATGCCGCCTTATCTGCAGGGCGGGTTCGACGTATTCGCCGAGGAGGTGGTGCCGATCTTGCGCAGGCGCGGACTTTTCCGGCACGACTATGACGGGGCAACGCTGAGGGCCCATTTCGGTCTGCCGCGCCCGGAAAGTATATTCAGCCGGCCGCAAAAGGCGACCGCCTGAGCTACCTTCGCATCGGCCACACGCATCTGGCGTCCCGCGACTGACAATTCGGCGCAGCCAGGGAGGGTCGAAATGCAAGACAGCAACCTATCGAGTCGCATGCTTTGCCACTACGATTCCAACATCCCTTTGTAGCCATTCAGCAACCGGCTGCGGCTAGCCCGCTTTTCTCACCGCATCTGGCGTTAGGCGGTGTTTTGGCCTAGCCAGGCGCTGGTATCGCGCCTCGACCTCGAGGCGAGCGCAGCCAGCGCCCGCGGTGTGCGGCGATCGTGGGTTCGGCGATGTGTCCTGTGTCGTTTGCGGGAAGGGTTCGGGTCCTGCGGCGTCATCGGGCCGCGGCGCGTATTCGGGCGTGTGCCAGTGCAAATTCCTCGGCATAAGGGCAGGCCGAAGCCATCGCTACCTTGATGCGGCGCACCGAGACCCGGACCTGCGCACCGATCTTCAGCAGCTTCAACCTGATCGTGCCGCAGGTGGCCTCGGCAAGCCGGGTGTGGGCGAGGCCAAGGCGGCGCAAGGCGCAAATGAGCACGTAGGCAAACGACGCGAACCAGAGCCGCAACTGATTGGCGCGCATGGTATGGGCGCTGGTGCGATCGGCGTAGAGGTCGAGCTGGCACTCTTTGATGCGGTTCTCCATGTCGCCGCGGGCGCAGTAGAGATCCTCGTAAAGCACCCGTGCCGCCCAGCGCTCTGGCTTGAGGGACGTCACGATGAAGCGCGGATTGGCGCCCAGCGTCGTCCACTCGGCCTTGGCGACGACCCGTCTTCGGCGTGACCAGCTGTCTAAAGTCGACCACAGGAAGTCGCGGAAGACACGGGCGGCCTGGCCGCTTGCCCTGCAAGACTGGCAGGCTTCCGCCAAGGCCGGGGCGATCTTCGTTTCCAGCCGTTCGTTGCGGGCGACCCCGAACACGTAGTCGACGCGGTTTTGCTCGCACCAGGCCATCACCGCCTCACGGGCAAAGCCGGAATCGGCGCGCAGAATGATGCGGACCCGGGGCCACGACTTGCGGATTCGCGTCACGATCCGCGCGACCTCCTCGACCGCTCCTTTGCTGGCATCGATGTTGGAACGCCTGAGCTTTGCCGCCAGCAGATGCCGGCCGCAGAAGACGTAGAGCGGCAGGTAGCAGTAGCAGTTGTAGTAGCCGTGGAAGAAGCGGCCTTCCTGCTGGCCGTGCAGCGGATCATCGGTGGCGTCGAGATCGAGCACGATCTCGCCTGGCGGCTTGTCATGGGCTTCCAGGAACAGATCCACGAACAGGGCTTCCATCGCCTCCTTGTCGTAACGGATCTTGTGATAGCGCGTCGGCGCCCCGGCGCGGCCGTGCTCCAGCCGGTTCAGCGTCGACTTGCCGGCAAGGACGCCGCAATCGGAGCGCTTCGGCGTCAGGCTTTCCGACAAGAGCGCCAGCACCGGGTCGTGGCGAAGCGTATCGTGATCGTCGACGTCCTCGTAACCAAGCGCGATTGCTGCGATGCGTTGTCCGACCAGCGTCTGGACACTGTGCACCGTGCAATCCGGATCGCGGTGGTCGATGAAGCAAGCGGCCACCCGGTCGAAAAGGCCGATAGCCCCGTCGGCGTGGCGAAGCAGCAAGGCGCCGGCATCCGAGGTGATCGCCCCACCGTCGAAACCGGCGACAACTTTGTGGTCGTCGAAGCCTTCAAATTCGAGCTGGTCAGAGATACAGTGTGTTTGCATCGGACCCCGTCCTTGGATCTGATAACTCTTTGTTGTAAAAGCAGTTTCTCAGATTCTCGGGGCCGATGCACCCCTCACTTTGAGATATTCAGGCTAGGCAAGGGGCGCGTCCGGCAAGGGCGGATGAATGACCAGATTTCAAGATCCACTGGATGGAATTTCGCAGGAAACCTTGGCCGGATTGGTGGCCAGGCGGTACAACAGGCATTGATGCAGCACGGCTTCTTATTGGACGCAGAAGCGCTTGTTTCCACCAGCATGATTGCCGGGAGCGTTGCTGCCGCCCTTCCTTTCCTGCCACACGCGCAGCGGTTCGCGATCGGCTCTTTCAGAGGCGACGTGCCCGCGCTCGGCTCCGAGTTCTTCCGCATGATGGCGAAAAGGATCTCCCGCTGCGATTCGGCTGCGTCTGACTGCGCCTGTGAAAGCACCGCATCGACGGATGGGAAGCCTGTATCCAGACACATTGCCGATCGCGCCTCCGACCTCGAGGCGGTGCTCATCGAAGACTGGGCCGGTGAGGTTGCCGGGTCGACCTATCTGGAGGAGAAATTCCGCATCCCTCGCTCGACGCTGCATCGCTGGCAGCGGCGGGGCGAAGTCGTGGCGCTGCGCAAGGGCGGTCGCAAACATGTCTTCCCGCTCGCCCAGTTCGTCGACGGTAGACCAGCCATGGGTATCAGCGAGGTGTTGGCGGCGATTAGCAATCCGAGACTGGCCTGGTTCTGGTTGACCCGGCCCTGTCCAGAACTTGACGGCCGCATTCCCATCGAAATGCTCCGCAAGGACTTGATCGGGGACGTGGCGCGAATCGCACGCACCCTTTTCCAACCACACGTTCGGGCACCCGCCTCCACGTTTTCAACGGGGGCAAGAAGCACCGGCGCCGATCGCTCACTGGCCGACGTTGGCGCGATTTTCCAGATCCCTCCCGACTTGGCACGGTTCCAGAAATGGGCAGGAATAGCATTGTCTTCGTTGGTAGATCTGCCCCTCGAGCAGTGATTCAACGAATCTGAGTAATACAGAATGGCGGCAAATTTCCCGAAGCCATGAAGTTGGCGAGGAGATTATCGTTGGATGTATTTCTGAAAGTCGATTGGTCGGTCGGAGATTTTGCGCACCAAATCTAGACTCGGGTATTTATTTCTCGCCGCCAACCGACATCGTCGGATGATGCCGGAATCTTGAGGCTTTGTTCGAGATTCCGCTTTGGCAGCAGGAGCAGCCACCCCGCCCTCAGCGCGGGTGTGATCGCATTCACACCAATGCCGGATAGTCGATATAGCCCTTGGCACCTCCACCATAGAAGGTGGAATTGTCTGGTGTGTTCAGATCGGCTCCTTCCCGGAGCCTGCGGACGAGATCCGGATTGGCAAGGAAGAGCTTGCCGAAGGCCACCAGGTCAGCCCGCCCCTGTGCGATTGCTGCCTCGGCAAGCTTCGCGTCATAACCATTGTTGACCAGCCAGGCGCCTTTGCCGCCAGCGTCGCGATAGGCGGCCTTGAACGATGCATAGTCGAACGGCCGGTCGCCTTGCTGAAAATCCCGCGCTCCGCCCGTCGCGCCTTCTATGACGTGGACATAGGCTAGCCCATAGGCGGCAAGCCGCCTCACGACATGATCGAACACTGGCTGCGGATCAGGATCGAACGAATCGTTGCCGGGTGTGACCGGCGAAAGGCGAATGCCGGTTCTGCCCGCACCGACTTGCGCGACGACGGCGTCGATCACCTCGAACGGGAAGCGCGCGCGGTTCTCGATCGATCCGCCATACTCGTCGGTGCGGTGGTTGCTTCCGGAGCGCAGGAACTGGTCGAGCAGATAGCCATTGGCGCCGTGAATCTCGACACCGTCGAAGCCGGCATCTTCTACCGCCGATTTCGCGGCGCGCCGAAAATCCTCGACGATGCCGGGCAGTTCGCTCCTTTCGAGCGCGCGCGGCTCGGACGTCTCAGCAAAAAAGCCGCTGCCTTCCGGATCGATCAGGTACGTCTTGGATTTGGCGCGGATCGCCGACGGCGCGACCGGCTTGCCACCGCCGGGCTGCAGGGAATTGTGGGAGATGCGGCCGACATGCCAGAGCTGCACCACGATCTTTCCGCCTGCCGTATGGACGGCGTCCGTCACTTTGCGCCAGCCCGCAAGCTGCTCAGGCGCGTAGAGGCCAGGCACATCGGCATAGCCCTGCCCCTGATGCGTGATCGCCGTCGCTTCCGTGATGAGCAGCCCTGCCGTGGCGCGCTGTGCGTAATAGGTGACGGCCAGGTCTCGCGGCACGGCATTCGGCGAACGGTTGCGCGTCAGCGGCGCCAGGACGACGCGGTTGGCAAGGTTGAGGTCACCGACCATGATAGGATCGAACAGCGTAGTCATGGAAATACCTTTCATGAAGATGGTGGGTACGGCTCTGGTCCAAACCCGCCTTGTGGAGTGTTGGAAGCGCTACGCGATCTTCCGGATTGCCTCGATCTTGTCGGCTCCGCCGACAGTGCCGGCGAAATCCGTCCAGACACCACGCGCGCCCTCTTCCCATTTCGCCCGTTCCTCAGGCTGGACGACATGGCCGCCATGTTCGGCCAGCGGTATGGAGCTCGCCTCATCGGCAACGATCAGCCCATTGAATTGCTTCCCCTTCCTTCCTGTCTGCCGCCGGCAGGACGTCATGAAGCGGACGCGGCGACCTTGGGGCGTGCGCCGCGTCCGAACTCGACGTCCCAGCTGCGCTCCGCGGATGCGGCTTGGCTGCTCAGGCCGAGTTTGGGAAAAGCAGTTCGGCGACGTTGAACGCCTCTTCCAGATGCGGGTAGCCGGACGCGATGATCGTTTCGATGCCAATCTCCTGATACTCGCGAATGCGCGCCGCAACATTGTCGGGATTGCCGACCAGGGCCGTTCCCGCGCCGCCGCGAACCAGACCGGGTCCTGCCCACAGATTCGGACCGACGACCAGCCGGTCGCGCCGGCCCTGATGCAGCGCCGACATGCGCTTCTGGCCGACGGATTCCGAGATGTGGACAAATCCGTTCTGGGCTTCGGCGATCAGGTCGTCGGTGACGTGGCTGATCAGCCGGTCGGCGGCGGCCCAGGCCTCCTCCTCCGTTTCGCGCACGATCAGATGGATACGAAGGCCGAAGCGGATCGTTCGGCCTTGTGCCGCCGCGGCCACCCTCACGCGATCGATCTTCTCGGCAAGCTGATCCACCGGTTCGCCCCAGCTCAGATAGGCGTCCACATGCTTGGCGGCGATCGCAATGCCGGCGTCGGAAGAGCCGCCGAACCAGAGTGGCGGATGGGGCTGCTGAACCGGCGGGAAGGAAATGTCGGTGCCGTGGGCAGAAAGGTACTTGCCGTCGAAATCCGCCGGCTCGCCCGAAAGGATTCGTCGCCAGATCGTCAGGAACTCGTCGGTCTGCGCATAGCGCTCATCATGGCTGAGCTTGTTGCCGTCGCCGGCGAGATCGGCCGGATCCGCGCCTGTGACGACATTGAGCAGGACACGGCCGCCGGAAATGCGGTCCAGGGTGGCCGCATGGCGCGCGAACAGGGCCGGTGTTCCGCTGCCCGGCCGAAGTGCGACGAGGAATTTCAGCCGTTCGGTAAGCGGGATCAGCCCGGCCGCCACGATCCAGGCGTCCTCGCACCGCGTTCCGGTGGGCAGGAGCACGCCCTTGAAGCCAAGCCGGTCGGCGGCCTGGGCGATCTCCTTGAAATATCCGAAGGTTGCCGTGCGGTGCCGCTCATCCGTGCCGAGATACGGTCCATCGCCATGGGTCGGCAGGTACCAGTAGAGGTCGAGCGGACGGGTGTTGCTGGACATCGGATTGTTCCTTCAGCGACTGCGGAATGTGTGGGGCAAGCGTCAGATCTTGCCCTTCCAGGGGATGAGGCGGTGCTCCAGCCAGCGCATGCCGCTGGTGAAGGCGAAGGCAAGGATGGCGATTACAATGAGGCCGACGAAGACGACGTCGGTGGCGAGGAAATTGGCCGCCGACATGATCATGTAGCCAAGGCCCGACTGGGCCGCGATCAACTCGGCCGCGACCAGCGTCGACAATCCAGCGCCGATGGCAATCTTCAGGCCGGTCATGATTTCCGGCAATGCGGACGGCAGGATGATGCTCGTGAACAGTTGCAGCCGGCTGGCCCCAAGCGACAGCGCGGCATTGATCCGTTCAACGGGTACGGACCGGACACCGGCCTGTGCGGCAAAGCAGATCGGGGCAAAGGTGGACAGTGACAGGAGCACGATCTTGGAGGTCTCGCCGATGCCCAGCCAGATGATCAACAGCGGCAGGTAGGCCAAAGGCGGCAAGCCCCAGTAGAGATCGATCGGCACGCTGAAAATGCCCTTGACCCAGCGATTGAGGCCCATCAGCAGACCGAGCGGAATGCCAAGGAAAATACCGACACCGAGCGCCGCGGCGATGCGGCCAAGGCTGGCCAGCGTGTGCTCGAGCAGCGTGCCGTTGGCATAGCCATCGGCCCAGACGGCGCTGAACTGGGTCAGCACCTCGGCCGGCGACGGCAGGAACAGCGGCGACGCCCATTCGAAATGCGCGGCGAGGAACCACAAGGCCAGCAGCGCAGCCAGCGTGACCAGGCTGATGCCGAGCGTGCTTGTTGACGCGGGCCGACGCCGCTTGGGAGACAGCGCGCGCTTGGCTGTCGAAGAGGAAAATGAAGTTCCGGAATTGGCGGCAAGCGTCATTGCAGGGTTCCTGTGCGGGCGCCTTCCGGCTGGTGGATGAGCGAGCGGATTTCCTGACGCATTTCGATGAAACGCGGGTGGGACTGGATCGGCCCGATGTCGCCGCTCTCCGCGAACTCGCGAACGAAATCGGCGTCGAACCAGGCAACGATGCGGCCTGGCCGAGGCGACATCACAACGATGGTCGTGCCGAGCGTGAGGGCTTCCTCAATGGAATGGGTGATGAACAGGATCTGCTTGCCGGTCTTGGCCCAGACCGAGGCCAGAAGCTGCTGCATCGTCTCGCGCGTCAGGCTGTCGAGGGCGCCGAACGGCTCGTCCATCAAGAGGATTTTTGGATCAGTGGCCAGCGCCCGAGCGATGCCGACGCGCTGGCGCATGCCGCCGGACAGTTCGTAGGGCGGCTTTTCGGCGAAATCGGCGAGCCCGACCAGTTCCAGCAGACGCCTTGATCGCTCATGGCGTTCGCTTCGGGGCACGCCCCCGTATTTCAGGCCGAGAGCAACGTTGTCCAGCACATTGGCCCAGGGCAACAAGGTATCCTTCTGGAAGACGACACCACGATCGCCGCCGGGCGCGACAATCTCTTTTCCATCCAGTGTGATCGTGCCTTTCGTGAGCGGCAGGAAGCCGGCGATCGCGTTGAGCAATGTCGACTTGCCGCATCCGGAAGCACCGACGGCGACGACAATGGAATCAGGTGCAATGTCGAGCGAGACGTGATCGAGCGCGTGAACGTCCTGGCCGTCGGAAGCTGGAAAGGTGACGCTGGCATCGCGAATTCGAAGCATGGTGGCCTCCAGGCAGCCTGGCAGGCGAGATTTCCGCCAGCCAGACCCGAATGCAGTTTAGGGATTTCTAGTTGGAGGCCTTGGCGGCCTCCGCATATTGCGGATCGGCGAACGCGGCATAGCTGTCCTTGATGGTGGTGATCTTCTTCTGGTCCTTCAGGAAGCCCGCGGTGTCCTTGAGGATTTTCGCAACGGCGCTCTTCTCGCCACCGCCCAGCCATTTGTCTGACACCTGTTCGTCAAGTGGCGGGACGACCGTCGTCTTCAGCTGCTCCGAATTCTCGGCCGCCGTGCCGCCCTGCAATCCGGCGATCAGCTTGGCGCTCTCGGACTCCGGCCCCCAGGCAGCCGGGTTGGTCAGGTAAGCCGTATTATAGCCGTCGATCAGCCGGACATACTGGCCAGGAAGTCGGGATTGGCCTTGGCGAACGCTCCGGTCACGACCAGTGCGCTGAAGGTCGGCGCGCCACGATCGGCGACCTGGCCGGCCGTGAGCAGGACTTTGCCGTTCTTCTTGAGTTCGGAGAGTGCCGGATCCCAGACGAACGCCCCGTCAATGTCGCCGCGTTTCCAGGCCGCGACGATCTCAGGCTGCGGAATGGCAATGACCTGGGTTTCCTTCTCGGAAATGCCTTCCTGCTTGAGGACGGCAAGGAGCTGGTAATGGTCGGTCGACACCGGTGCGGCAGCAAGCTTCTTTCCGCGCAGGTCGGCCGGCGATTTGATCTCGGGCCGCACCACCAGGGCTTCGCCGTCACGAGAGACTGACGAGATGTAGAACGCCTTCACGTCGATGCCCCTGCTGACCGCCGCTGCGAACGGGCTCGATCCGACATCGCCGATCTGGACGTCACCGGATGCGATGGCGGCGAAAATGTCGGCGCCGGAATTGAAGCGGCGGAATTCGATGTTCCAGCCGGTTTTCTTGGCAAGATCGCCATTGGCGATGCCAAGATTATAAGGGTTGGCGCCGGTCTGGTAGGCGATGACGACTTTCTTGTCATCGGCATGCGCGGCGACGGATGTGGCTGCCAGGGCAAGCCCGACAAGGGCGGCGGAAATCAGTTTTCGCATGGGATCTTAATCCTTCTGAACAGAGGGCATAGCCTCGATTGCCAGCCCTGACCGAGGGCCTTGGATTAAAGTCCACTAATATTATAGACTTAGACAGAAATGAAATTCCGAAAACCTGCCCGCGCTTGAAAAAAAGGAATCGGCTTATGCCGAGCCTGTCGTTCTACGATGTTCACACGCAAAATGCGGAGTGCTCACGGGCCTCATGGAGTGCCTGGAAAAAGCGTCTTTGAATGCTCGAGGTAGGCGGCCGGGGGCATTTTATAATGCCTTGTCCGCCGTTCCACAGCTTCCATACGGAAACCTGCTGGAAATCGACGGCGCGATGGACGTGGTGGACGAGTGTCTGGCCGTGGCCCCAGTGCGGGGATCGCCGTACAGACCATGCCCTGGAAACCTCGACCGCTCTCGGCCGCACTATACCCGATCAATATTCTCGATGGCCCTGGATCTGGCATGCGGCAAGAAAAGCGAGATCGACCGGCGAACCGGGCGCTGCACACAATGGTCAAGCTGGTCGAGGCGAAGGGGGCACAGCCATGACGCTCAACTGCGTTGCCCCGCAACGCGGCATGAATGCGGCTCCAGACCCGATCTGGCTGTGGCCGGCGGTCCTCACATCGACGCCGCTGCTTAGGAACCGGGCTGCCACTTACTGCTCACTGCCTTTTTTGCCGATTGAACTACATCCAACGGGCTCGGGGCCTTGATCACAAGCCCAAGGGAGAAAGCCGAGGCAAAGTATCCCCTCGCCTGTCGCTGTGAAGAAGATGCAGGCAATGCTGTTTCAGGCGCATGAACTCGCCCGAGGCGATGATCTCGGTCATGCGCGGCCTCTCGAAAGGCACGGTGATTTCCTCATGGATCCGGCCGGGTTGCGCCTGCATAACGATGATCCGGTCGGCGAGCAGCAGGGCTTCGTCGATATCATGGGTGACGAATAGGATCGTCTTGCGGAATTGTTCCCAGATATCGAGCAGCAATTCCTGCATTCGAAGCCGTGTCAGGGCATCGAGTGCCCCGAAGGGCTCATCCATCAGCAGCAGCCGTGGCTGGTTGACGAGAACACGCGCAATCTCGACGCGTTGCTGCATGCCGCCGGACAGTTGGCCGGGATAGCGCCCAGAAAAGCCGTTCAGACCGACGAGATCGAGCATTTTCTCCGCCTCGAGACGCCGCTGCCCGCGCTTGACGCCGCGCATCTTGAGGCCGAAAGCGACGTTGTCGCGCGCATTCTTCCACGGAAAGAGCGTATGGTGCTGGAAAACGATACCGCGTTCCGGATGGGGGTCTTTTACGGGCTGTCCGTCGACCGAGAGGACGCCGGCAGCTGGCTTGATATGTCCCGCCAAGGCGCCGAGCAGGGTCGACTTTCCGCAGCCGGATGGCCCCAGAAGACAGACGAATTCGCCGGGAGAGACTTCGAAGCTCGCATCACTGACGGCTTCGAACGCACTGCTGCCGCGACCGAGCCGGATCGAAACATGATTGGCCTCGATACGGCCCGTTGCCGCGCGAAAGCTGCGCTGATGGGTCGTCATTTGCTGTCCTTCGTGTGCCATGGAAGAAGTGCCGCCCCTGCCGCTCGCAAGAGGGCGCTGCTTCCCATGCCGAACAGCCCAATCAGGATCATGCCGACGATGATTTCAGGATAGTTTTGCAGCGTGTAGGATTCCCAGGTGTAGTAACCGATACCGAACTGGCCGGAGATCATCTCGGCGGTGACGAGACAAAACCAGGACGTGCCCATGCCGATGACCAAGCCCGTGACGATGTTCGGCGCCGCGCCTGGAATAATGACTTCCAACAGCATCGCGGTCCGGGTGCTCCCCAGGCTGCGGGCAGAGGCGATCAGCCTTGGATCGACGCTTTCCACGCCATGGACGGTGTTGAGCAGGATCGGAAACAACGCGCCCGTAAAGGTGATGAAAATCATCGAGAGTTCCGAGGACGAAAACATCAGAACCGCAAGCGGAATCCAGGCGACGGCCGGGATCGGCCGCAGGAGCTCAAGCGGGGCTTGCAGGAAATCCCCGAGCCACCGTGAGCGACCGATGACGAGGCCGAGGCCGATACCGACCACGGCGGCGATGCCAAAGCCGGCCAGAACCCTTTCCAGGCTGCTCGAAATATGGGCAAAGAACTTGGGCGAGCGCAGGAAATCCAACGCCGCCGACACGACATCCGCGGGCAATGACACGTTCTCGAACGTGACAATGCCGAGATTCAGTCTGAGGCTCGATGCCATCTGCCAGAGAATGAGGCAGATGGCGAGGGATCCGGCCCTGCGCAACCATCGCCCAAGGTGGAAACGCGTCATGGCCAGCCTCAATTGCTGGGCATGATCGAGGCCTTGGCGGCAGCGAAATCCAGCACCTTGCCACCATGATCCTTGGCCCATTTCTCGGCGTTTTCCTTCAGCAGGAAGGCGCTGACTTCGCCGCCGCCGGCACGCACGAACCAGGCCTGATTGCCGAGCAACTTGATGCCGCTTTCACGGTCCTGCGCATAAAACACGCGGACCGGCTTGCCCTCACCTTCGATGGCCTTGAGCGCCTTGAATGCGTTCTCCGGCGACGCATAGTGTCGGACGAGCGGCTCACCCTGGATCCAAATCTCAGCAACGCGCTTGGGATCGCTGATCACTTCACCGGTGGCAGCATCCTTGGCATTCAAAGGCAGCTGGGCATAGTTCTTGAGCGAGGCATCATAGTCGAGCCCAGACGCCTTGAATGCGGCCTTGATGAACCGGTCATCGACAAAGCTGTTCACGTCGAGCGACTGGTCGGTCTTTTTCAGGAACCTCAAGGTGTCGATCGCAGTGGCGACAGCCTGGCGGTATTCCGGCTTCCAGGTGAAATCACGGGTCTGAAGCCCGAGCGGTCCATGGAACAGGTATTCGACCTCGGCATCGACGCCCGTCACCTTGGCGATCAGCTCACTATATTTCTCCGGCTCCTTGGCGATCAACTGATCGGCCTCGATTGCGGCGCGAAGATAGGCAACAACGATCTCGGGATATTTTTCGGCATAGTTGGCATCGACCAGAGCACCGTGGAAAGTGGGCGTCTTTGCCTGCGATCCGTCATAGATCTTGCGCGCGAAGCCGCGCCACGGGAAGAGTTCGGCAAATGGGACAAAATCGGCATGCGCCTCGATCTGGTTTGCCTGGAGGGCCGCGCCGGCAACTTCAGGCGCCTGGGTGATGATCTTCACGTCGCGTTCGGCGTCCCACCCCTGTGCCTTGATGGCGCGAAGCAGCATGCCGTGCGAGGTCGATGCGAATGGAACGGAGATGGTCTTGCCCTTGAGGTCCGAGAGCGACTGAATGGACGAAGCGGTCGGCACTACAATGCCATTGCCGCTGCCGTTCACGCTGCCGGACAGCACGGTGATGAACAAGCTCCTTCTTCCGGCCTTGATATGGGCGAGACCGTTGAACGAGCCGGGGAAATCCGCCATCACGCCGAAATCAAGCTTTGCGGCGATCTGCTCATTGGTGATCGGCGCACCGCTCGTGAAGTTCTTCCACTGAATATCATAGGTGACGTCCTTATACTTGCCGTCGTGCGGAAGGTATTTGTCGAGCAGCTTCAACTCACGGATCAGCAATCCGCCCGTGGCGGTATTGATGGTGGTGTCCTGCGTGCCGATCGCCACGCGGATGGTTTCGGCTTCCGCCGTAGAAGCGAAGCCGGCCGCCATAAGGACAAGGGCAGCCAAATGTGTGCGAAAATTCATGGGTGTTACCTCGTGATCTGATCGCCGGCATTCGGCGGCTGTATTTGCTGACCCGGCGGCGATTGCCGAACCGCTGTCCCGCGAATTTATGTGACCGCCGGGCTGAAAGCATAAGCAATTACTTGCGGGGTTTCGGAACCGGCTTCGATCCCAGGCATCCGCGTCGGTCTTAAATTTGTCTTGCTAAAACAAAAGGTTACGCTGGCGCCGTTCGAAATTGGGACAACAATCATCTAAGTCAGGCATGAAAGGCGCAATTATATTCCTTTTTTGTCTATAGAATTTATATACTTTTTACGCGTTGTCATTGCGCGGGAAGGAACCGGATATGAGCCTCGAAATGCTTTCGACCGATTTCGAGGCTGAGCGTAAGAAACATGAGCCGGCGCTCGAACTGCCCGAGCAGGTCGTTCTTCCCGGCGATCGTGCGCTTTTTCTCAGCGATAGCGTGGAAGGGCTCGACGACGGCGCGCATTTTCTCGATACCCTGACATCAGACGAGTGGGCGAAACTGAGGGCGCATGGCCGACGTCTGGCTTTTGCGACCGGTCAGGCGATCTTCACCCAGGGCGATAGGCACGGTGGCATCTTCATCATCGAAAGCGGCCAGGTGCACGTCTTCTACACGGCACCGTCAGGACGCGAAATCACCCTCGCCTACTGGACAGCGGGGCATTTCATTGGCGGTCCCGAAATGACCGGCGGTGGGACACATATCTGGTCCGGAGAAGCATTGACTGGATGCCGGATGCTGTTCATACCGGCCAATGCGTTGAAGAAGCTCGTCGTCGAGCTTCCGAATTTCGCGCTCTGTCTTCTGCAGGGGCTTGCAGCGAAGGGCAGATGCTATTCGGCGATGGCTCAGATGCTCGGCACGCGTTCGGTGATCGAACGCCTGGCGCAGTTCCTGATGAATCTCGGTAACCTTCATGGCGTGCGCGACGGACGGGCAATCGTCATCAATGCCAAGGTGACGCATGACCAGATCGCGGCCATGGTCGGTTCCACACGCCAATGGGTGACGATGATGATGAAGCGCTTCCAAAAGGAAGGGCTGGTAACGGTGACGCCGCACCATATCCGCATCGAACGCCCTCACTCGTTGATGGAAATGGTTTCGAAGCGCGCGGCGGGGTGAGACGGCGCTTCGGCTTGCAACTAACCGAGCCGCGTTAGCGCCCAGCGAACGGTCTTGCGTACGTCCGGATCGGCGTCGCCGATATGCGCCATGAGAGTATCCCGCGACGATGGATCGGCGATTTCACCGAGCGCCGCAGCAGACTCTTTGCGCAGCGAGGCCATGTCGCTCGTCAACAGCGCGGAAATCTGCCGTACCGCCGATTGCGCCTTGAGCTTGCCAAGCGCATTCAGGCATTTTTGCCGAACCTGCCAGTATGCGTCGGAAAGGCCGGCGGTCAGTCCGGCGACAGCCGAGGTCTGGCCGATACGCCCGAGCGATTCGGCCGCCGCGGACCGCACCTGCCAGTTCTCATCGTCGAGGGCAGCCGTCACGGCGGCCGCTGCGGCGGGCTGGCTCGTGAAGGACAGGGCGTTGACCGCAACGGACCGAACGGTGGCATCGGCATCGAGCGTCGCGGCGATGAGGGACGGCAAGGTCTCTTCCAGCTTGAGATAGGCAACGACGCCGAGCGCCTGTGCGCGCACATTGGCATCTTCATCCCGCATCGCCGCCAGAGCGGGGCCGAGTGCCCCACGCGAACGCAACGCTTTCAGCCCGCGAAAACCCGCAGCCCGGACGAAGGCGCGTCCATGACTGACGAGCGGCAGAATGGATTCAGCTGCCGCCGGATCCTTCAGTTCAGCAAGGCTATCGGCTGCCGCCTGGGCCACCGTCAAATCCTGATCCGCCGCCAGACGGGCAAGGCCAGCAGCCGCCTCAACGGCGTCGAACTCGGACAGTGCGATCGCCAACTGCAAACGCACTGTCGCGTCGGGGTCGGCAACTGCGGTCAGGAGATGCGGCAGCACATCCGCCCTCGCCGTCTCGGCAAGATCGATCACGGCAAGCCGTCGCACAGCCGCATCTGCATCGTTCAGACGCTCGCCGATTTCCTCGATGTCGCCAAAAACTTCAAAGGGATCGAATGCAGTCATGTCAGCGCAACAGATAGGGGATGTTGACGGTTACAGCGCCGGTCGGACAATCCTTCTCGCACGGCATGCAGTACCAGCACTCGTCGAATTTCATATAGGCTTTGCCAGTGAGATCACTGATGCGCAGGACATCCAGCGGGCAAACCTCGACGCAGACCGTGCAACCCTTGTCGGCGATGCATTTTGCCTCGTCCACGACGACGGGAACGGTTGTGGGTGAAAACGCAAGCGGCATGGCTTCCTCGTCAGGCTTGATTGGAAACGCGCAGACGGTCATAGGCTGTCCGCTCCTCGTTCTCGATCGGAACGATGTAGGGTTGGATTGGCCGCTTCTCAGAAACCAAGCGGCCGTCGACCTTGCGCAGAAGCGTATGGCAGAACCAGTTGTCGTCATCCTTTTTGGGATAATCGACGCGGTTGTGATAGAGCCCCCAGCGGCTCTCCATGCGGAAGAGCGAGGCATGGGCCGCCATGTCGGCGCAGTCGAGAATGGACGACACTTCGAGCGAACGCATCAGCTCATGTGCGTCGCCTGCGACAAGGGCGGTTTCGAGATCATCCCTGATCTCGGCGAGCCGCGCCTGGCCGATCTGCATCCTGGCCGTCACCTTAGGCGGCTGCAGATAGTCGTTGATCAGCCGCCTGGTCTTGTATTCCAGCTGGTTGGGCGGGATGCCGTCTTCACGCCGCGTCGGTGCCAACACGCGTTTGCGCTCCGCCTTGACGAACTCGCTGTCGAAATCCGGAAGGTCGATTTCCAGCGCGACTTCGGCAGCGTGCTCGCCGGCGACGGCTCCGTTGGTGAAGGCGCCGAGCATATAGTTGTGGGGCACGCTCGCCATGTCGCCCGCGGCGTAGAGGCCCGGCACTGTGGTCCGGGCGAATTCATCGACGAAAACGCCCGACGCGCTGTGACCCGAACAGAAGCCGATTTCGGAAATGTGCATTTCGATCATCTTTTCGCGGTAATCGGTGCCCCGCGCCTGATGGAACCTGCCGCGCGACGGGCGCTCGACCTTGTGCAGGATCTCTTCGATCTCGCCCACCGTGTCGGCATGAAGGTGGTTGAGCTTCAGGAACACTGGCCCCTTGCCCGACTGTAGTTCGTTGTAGAATTCCTGCATCATCTGTCCCGACCAGTAGTCGCTTTCGATGAAGCGCTTGCCTTCACTGTTGGCGGTATAGGCTCCGAACGGACCGGCCACGTAAGCGCAAGCTGGGCCGTTATAGTCCTTGATCAGCGGATTGATCTGATAGCATTCGAGATTCGCGAGCGCGGCACCCGCATGGTAGGCCATGGCATAGCCGTCCCCGGAATTGGTCGGATTCTCATAGGTTCCGAAGAGATAGCCGGAATGCGGCAATCCGAGCCGGCCCGCCGCGCCCATGCACAGGATCACGGTCTTGGCGCGCAGCACGAGGAATTCAGCCGTGCGCGTGTTCACAGCAATGGCGCCTGCGATCTTGCCGTCCTTGGCGGTGACCAGGCGCGTTGCCATGAAGCGGTTGGAGACCAATATCCTTTCGCGCTTGATCTGCCGGTAGAGCGCTTTCTTGACGGTATCGCCATTCGGCATCGGCAGCACATAGGTTCCGAGATGGTGGACCTTTTTCAGGTCGAAATCGCCATTGGCGTTCTTCTGAAAACGGATGCCGAAACGGTCAAGTTCCTGGATGATATCATAGCAGCGCGAGGCATATTTGAAGACCGGCGCCTGATCGACAATGCCGGCATTGGCGATGGTAATCTCCTTGGTGTATTGCTCGGGCGTCGCATATCCCGGGACGACGGCGTTGTTCAGCCCGTCCATGCCCATGCAGATAGATCCGGAACGCTTTACATTGGCCTTTTCGAGCAGGACGACATTCAGAGCGGGATTTTTCTGCTTCGCCTTGAGCGCCGCCATCGGTCCGGCCGTGCCGCCGCCGATCACCAGCACATCGCAGGTGACTTCCGACAGCCCTTCGACAAAATTATCCATTCTCGTTCCTCAAGCCGCAGAATCGGCGATTTCGCGCAAATAGCTCCAAGGATAGATGCCCCTGTCGTGACCGTCGGAGAAAACCAGACGTATGGCATAGGAGCCGATCGCCTCTGCGCTCGTCACGGTGACGGTCTCGAACGAATGTTCGTTACCGTCGATGTCCGCCCGCACCTGCTGTGCCGCCCGGCTGCGCGCCCGCAGCGTGGACGCCGGGATGAGCGAAACTGCACCGTCATCCCATGTAACGGAGAGAAGGCTGCGCGCGGCAGTGACCTTGAGTTCAAGAGGTATCACGGCGTTCCCCGATGGTTCGCCGCATCTTAGGGATCAGCGGAAAATGGACACGCAATAAATTGCCTGCGTCCAGCATGCTTTTTGAACCGCGATAAGTCCGGCTTGCCACATCGCGTTTGAGGGGGCTTTGAACCGACAGCCTCGCCTTTTGCACTTGTACCTGAAAATCCGTTATCTTTACCCATGACGCAGCGCTGAGACGGCTTAGAGACGGTTGAAGTGACCTGAGCTACGAAGCTTGGCTAGGAGGGTGCTGGCATTCCGCGGTGGGTCAACCCTCCCTCGCTCGCCCAGCGGAGATACATCAAGCAGCTAATTCTGCCACCAAAAGGGTGGTATCTCCGTTACGCAAACGGCTGATGAAGAGGCGAGCGAAATTCCTGAGTTTGTCGACCAAGTGGGCAAAGCAGGCTGCGACATTTGCGCCATCGGCCACCATCGCTATCTCATCGGTGAGACCGAAGAGAAGATGGCGGCGGATGAGGAGCTTGAGCGCATAAATGAGGAGTTTGGCGATCGGGATTTTTTGTTGCCAGAGATCGTCGCCTACCTGCGATCGATCGGCCGGTATCTGGATCCCGACTCGCCGGCCGCGCACTGGTCAGAGAATCAGAAACTGCAGTAGGATTAACCCGCCTACGACGAACCGATACGCCCCGGAGAGACGATGACCCCGCGCGAGCGACGACCGCTCGGCTACGTTTCCGAACACGCCGGATGAGCATCTACAGAATCGAGTTCTCGGCACGCGGCTGGAAAAGCGCCCGAACTCCTATCGCCTCGCGGCCGGCGACTACCGTTTTGAGAAGGCCGGCATGTATGACGGGTCGAATACCTATCGCTTTACCCTGATCCGAGCGGCCGATGCGTCCGCCACGCCCGCCGAAGGCGCGTGGTCCTTTCGGTGATCCCACGGTGCGGGCAGTGGCGTGCTCTGTACCGGTGTGACCTGCCCCATGTAGCTTTAGTGCCGCTGAGCGCGCATTTTCGGCATGAATCATGCGGAGAATCCTAGCCGCATGGGAAACGAGGTTGGCTTGGGTATCATGCTCATTGCTTGCGCCATCCTAGAGGAAGCATCGGACGGCCGGTAGCACGCCCTTGAACGAGAAGGTCGACATGAAGGTCATGCAAGAAAAGGACATTTCAGCATTCGTGCAAGCAGTGGTCGATATTGGCTGCGCCATACACGCGATTGGCCACTGGGGATACGTCTTTGGTGATGGCGATTTAACGCCGGCACAACAGAGGGCCATCGTGCCACAGCTGCGTTGGATTGCCGAAACCTACGGCGAACGCGATCATCTCATGGATGAGATAATCGCATATCTGCGGTCGATCGGACGCTATGTCGAGATTGAGCCGCAGACAGGTATCCACTGACGGCGGGCGACCGGGCCCGCCTAAGTCGCTATTGAAAATGGCGGGCTCGGAACTTGGCATTTTCCCCCGCTTTCCTATCAAGTTGGTCGTGGCGGTACCAAGCGAAAGGCGCAGATCAAGCGGAGCATAGGCCCCGATTTCACTAGATCACACGCAGAATCCGATCACTCGATCCTTTAGGCAGGGCTTCGTAAGTCTTGGGACATTGAACGTTTCATGGGCAGCGCGAAAGATGTTCCGCAGCCCTTTCATTTTGAGAAATCGCACGGAGGGATCGGATCGCCAAAGGCTTGTTGTCGGAGCGGCGGGCCTGCTCCGTCGTCAGCGCCGATCGCAAGATGATCCGCTACCAGTCCCGTTGTTAAACCCCGCCGCCATTCCTGAGAAAACGCCAAGCCGACACCTACTGTCGTGTTTGTCGAATCCGCGACACATTGTTTTCGGCCGTGCCTGCTGCACTCCGGGTCAAGTTATTGAACAAAACTCAGAAAAAAGATTTCTAAGGCTCCCTCGGTGCTGTTGGCATGACTTTTGAGAAGTCCTCTTCGTGAAACGCGACGCGAGGCGGCACTGGTGTTCGCCTGGAGGATTCGAATGATCAGTGATAGCCAGAGCCTCTCGTTGCCACGCAACGTCCAGTTGCCGCGAGTGACCTTCCGAAGACCGACGGAGATTCATGCAGCCGATGTATGGGAACTCATCGCGAAGTGCCCGCAACTAGACCGCAACTCGCTGTATTGCGAGCTCCTGCTTTCCAGTGATTTCGCCGACACCCGCGTGGCCGCCGAGCGTGCCGGGGCGGTGGTTGGCTGGTTGTCGGCCTACCGGCGGCCGAGCGACCCATCCACGCTCTTGATAGCCATCAGCCCCATTGTACGCTCCATCAACCCTGCCGGCATTCCCGCCGGCCTGCCAATCAATGTTCAAATGAGGAAGCAACGATGATTGTCCAAAGTGCACCAGATCCCGAGGAGGAATTTGCGATCTTCAACCATCTTGAGTCTGAAGTGCGCAGCTACGCCCGTAGCTTTCCCGTCGTTTTCGCGCGGGCACGGGGGGCTCAGCTGTTTGCGCGAGATGGGACAGCCTATCTCGACTTTCTCATGGGTTGCTCAAGTTTAAACTATGGCCACAATCCCCCTGAGCTGAAGGCCGCGCTCATAGACTACATTGCGGGCGACGGCATCACGCATGGCCTGGATCTATATAACGAAGCCAAGGAGTCTTTTCTGCGGGAATTCCACGAGACGATCCTTAGGCCGCGACAATTAGACTACGTCGTACAGTTTCCGGGTCCGACCGGCGCGAACGCGGTAGAGGCTGCTCTCAAGTTAGCGCGCAAGATCACTGGTCGGTCCAACATTATAGCTTTCACCAGTGGCTTTCATGGCGTGAGCCTTGGCGCTCTCTCCTGCACAGGCAACCGATACCACCGCGCTGCCGCCGGCCAGCTGCTCGGCGGCGTCACGCGGCTACCCTATGACGGCTACCTTGGATCCGCTGTAGACACCGCCGATTACCTTGATCACCTGCTTTCGGATCCCTCCAGCGGCGTGGACGCTCCGGCGGCGGTGATTGTCGAGACAGTTCAGGGCGAAGGCGGCCTGAATGTCGCCGGGATGGCGTGGCTGCGCAAAGTAGCAGCGATTGCCCAAAGGAACGGAGCTCTACTGATCGTAGACGACATCCAGGTCGGCGTTGGCCGGACCGATGCGTTCTTCAGCTTCGAGGCGGCCGGTCTCCGCCCGGACATCGTCACAATGGCCAAATCGATATCGGGCTATGGCCTGCCTATGGCCCTCGTTCTTATTGATCGACAACTCGACAGATGGGAGCCGGGAGAGCACAACGGGACGTTCCGCGGCAACTGCCACGCTTTCGTCACGGCGCGCGCAGCTCTCGAGCACTTCTGGCGCACGGATAGCTTGGCAGCGTCTGTCAGGGAGAAAGGCAATCTGCTGAAAAGCCGCCTTGAGCAGATCGCGCAGAAATACGACCCAAGCCGCGCGTCAGCCAAGGGTCGTGGCATGATGCGGGGCATCGATCTGAAGTCCGGCGAGATTGCCGGGCAGGTCATCAGCACCGCCTTCCAGAGGGGCCTCATCGTCGAGACCGCTGGTCCTTATGACGAGGTTGTGAAGTGTCTGCCACCTCTTGTCATTGGGGAGGATCAGCTTAGCCAAGGCCTCGACATCCTCGAGGGCGCTATCGACAGCGTCATCGGCAGCACAGTGAACACCGCAGCGTAAGAGGTGAATCATGATCGTCAGGGATTTCAATGAGGAGAAACTGACAGCCCGGCGGGTTCAGACGACAAGCTGGGAAAGCGGGCGGTTGCTCGATGGGATGGGCATATCACTAGGATCTATCCGGACGCCCGGCTCAAGATGCACTATGGGAACCACCTTGAGGCGATCTACTGCATCTCAGGAACGGGCTCTATCGAGGATTCCCAAGCGGATGAGGTCCATGTCGTGCGACCGAACATCATTTACGCGTTCGAGAAGCATGACGCCCACCTGCTGTGTGCCGAGACCGAATTGGTGTTGGCCTACGTCTTTGTACCTCCGTGGGGGGGCCGCGAGGTGCATGATGAGACCGGCGACCTCATGTCGCCCTAGGAAGCTCGATCCATGTCGGCAGCGAGATTCGGGTCCGTCGCCTCCGCCGTCGGTCGTCATTCTAGCCGCCTTACACTGACCCTACACGAGCACAGCCGCAGACCAAAAGTATGACGGTCCGTCGAATTTCGATGGACCTCCCGTGGCTGGCTGTCCGGTGGGCTTCGCTTTGTACGACATTGCGATACGAGAAGGTCGCGACAATCGGCCCTGATGTTCAGTGCACTTTCAAACTAACGGTAGAGTACCCTGCTATGCATGACGACGCGACCACCCTTGAAGTATCGACATATATCTGCTCGCATGACCGAAAGGCCCGCAAAGCGGGCGTGCAATTCAGGATGGGGGAAGATTTTGAAGAGTACCTTTCAATTACAAGTACGATTCCCGGGAAATATCCTACCTTTCCGAACTTCCGCCCAGACTGTTCACAGCTTGAGCCCGGCCAGGCGTTTTGGGTCATTGGAGAAGATAAATTCGGTAAAGTAGCGCATGTCCAGGCGCTTCGTGTGGATGATCTAGCGTCTACCAACTTGGCTGACCATCTTGAGTCGTTGAAATCCTGCTATGTTGATCCTGCAAGGCATGCGGGCCCGGGGTCATCGTGTGTTTGTGTCGCGCCAACTGCTCGGATCATAAGCGGGACCGTTGCGTATCACGGCGATTTATGGCTCCGAAGTGACCTTAGAGGACGGGGCTTAGCACCAACGCTTGCAGGTGTCGCTTTTGGGCTGGCATGGGCGAAATGGTCTCCCGATTTCATCTATGCTCTTGTGCCTAATTGGCTTATCCAAAACGGAGTCGCCGATCAATACGGCTATCTTCACAAAGAAGCGCATGGATCCGTACTGAGTTTACCTGATCGAGACATCGAAGATGATGACTGGCTCATTTGGCTAACTCAACGCGAGTTATCCCAGCTAATCAAATACTCGGCGACTGAAACGATCAAGCGGCTTTCTTGAGCGAAATTTTTACTGTCGAATTTTTACCTTTCTCAGAGTCTGATCGGTCTTGAAGTCAAGCCGCTCCTGTTCTTTTCCGGATCGTATCGTCCGCGGGTCATGCGCTTCTGTTCGCGGTCGGCGCTGGGCCGCCGCATGATGGGGGCAAAGGGCAATGCGTCTCTCTCTGTTTCACGACCTTTGAAGGCTTTCGCCTCAGGCCGAAGTCGGTCGTACGGACGAAACAGCCCACGCGGGAGCACGCGCCACGGCAAAAAGCTCCGTCGAAAGCCGCTTCGCCATCTCGTTCAGCGTGATGTCCCGGCGCTCGTCGATCAGGCTTTGGCGGCGCGGCGCCAGTTCAAATCTTGGCCCGTGCGATCCATCGGGTCGCGCTCGATATGCCGATCCCGAACCGTGCCGCAGCCTGCCGGGCCGACATGCCCACGTCCGAAAGCCTTCAAAACTCCCGACCGAAGATCCCCGCTCGGTACCTTCCTATCATCCACCGCCGTCAAAGTGATCGCGGGATCTGCTGTAGGTGCCAGCGCTTCGCATTAGTAGTGGGAGTACAATTGCTTGTCAGCTAAAGCGACCAGTCTTGTCTATCACATTCTCCAGCGGCTTTCCTGTCACCCAGCGCTCAAGATTTTCGATAAACTTTGCTACGACATGGCCTCGCCAGCCATGGAGGTCCGCCGACATGTGAGGTGACACAAACACCTGAGCCATACTCCAAAAAGGATGATCCTTGGGGAGCGGTTCCACGGCGAAGACATCAAGCAAAGCGGTCCCTATTTGACCATCTTTGAGTGCGTCGAGCAATGCGTCCTCGTCCACTAAGCCGCCACGGCCGATGTTAATGAAAGTTGAGCCAGGCTTCATTTGTGAGAAACGCGTCTTGTTCATAACTCCCGCAGTCTCAGAAGTTAACGGCAGAGATAGAATGACGGCGTCTGCAGCAGGAAGGAGATATCCAAGTTCATCCATAGAGTGCCTGCGACCGAAGAGAGGGTCATGCACGATTTGGTGACGTCCAACCGCAATTACATTCACGCCTACTGCGCTTAGTAGTTTAAAAATTTCCCGGCCAATCGCGCCTGGCCCGATCAAGACGACAGTTTGCCCCCTAAGCGCAAAGGTCTCTCTCTTTTTCCATTCCTTGGTATGCTGAAATTTTATGGTGTTTCGAAAATCTTTCGCCACCATCAGCAGCAATCCAAGAACATATTCTGCTATCGGATATTCAAAAACCCCGCGCGTGTTCGTTAGCACGATCTCAGAAGACGCTAGGTCACTCGACAGGGCGGCATCCACCCCCACGCCAGCGATATGGATCCATTTGAGTTTTGGAGGTAGTGGATTGTTGCGAATTACCGGGTTAAAAATGTCCCAGAGCAAGAGCCCTCCAGCATCCTGTAATTCCCGTATTGCGTCGTCCGTGCTTTGAGTGATGACGACTTCCGCGAAGTTGTCAGCCTCACTCAAGAAGGTAGAACTCTGATCAAATGTCGCCGGCAGTAGAGCTACGATTTTTCGTCGGAGCATTTGAGTCCTCTCGAAAGTGGAAAAGAGACTAGCTAAGACCTCGAAACTTAATAAGAACCCTTTGGTGCAGTCGATATTTATCGCCTATGACGCGCATAGGCGTTGCCGAACACACCTCAGTCGAACCAAATGAGATACGCATGCTATTGTTTTTGATCTCCAGACACCAAAAACCGTCCGCCCTAACCTTGAACTCCGGGTTGCGGGCTGCAACAAGCGACTCGGTGATGGAATTCATCTCCACACCGCTTTGAGGTGAGAGAAAAACACCGCACTGATTATGCCTTGATCGTTTCCCTCAGAGTCGAGCCCGGATACTCCTTGCGGAATAGACCGCGCTTCTGGAGGATCGGGACGACCGATCGTGTGAAGGCCTCGAAGGTGCCGGGCATTTCGGTGGGCGTCACGATGAAGCCATCGCAGCCCTTATTTTCGAAGAAATCCTGAAGCTGATCGGCCACCGTCTCGGGCGTGCCCACGACTTGAGGGCAGAGTTCGCTTATTGCAAAATGCCTCGCCGCTTCCCCGAGCGTGAGATTGTTGGCTTTAGTGCCTTGAAGGATGATATCGAAGGAGCCGCGAGAGCCGGTTTCTGCCGGGATGTCGATGATCGGCTTGTCTATCGGATACTGCGACAGATCGAGCCCAGTATGGGCCGACATGAAGGGGATTCCTAGGCCAGGGTCGACCAGGCCGTTGACGTAAGCCTGCTTTTCGAGGGCAAGCGATTCTGTTTCGCCGACGATTGGGTCCACCGAGACGAGGATGGCGCAGTCGTCCGGATTCCGCCCCGCCTTGCCGACGCGATCCTTCATCTCGGCATAAAATTCCTGCATGTCCGGCAACGAATGCTGAAGCGTAAAGACAAGCTCGGCGTGGCTGGCGGCAAAATCGCGGCCGCGTGGTGACGATCCGGCCTGCATGATGACCGGATGCCGCTGAGGGCTCGGCGGGACGGTGAATACCCCCCTTGCCCCGACGTATTTCCCGGCGATCTCAGTGCGACGCATCTTCGCCTCATCGATGAAGTCGCCGCTCTCCTTGTCAAGGACGAGCGCGCCGTCAGCCCACCCCGTCCACAAGTCGAGGCACGCTTTCAGGACCTCCTCGGCGCGGTCGTAACGTTCACTGCGCGGCAGGATCGCCTCGTCGCCAAAGATCTGCGCCTCCAGGTCGCCTGCAGAAGTCACAATGTTCCAGGCGATACGGCCGCCGCTCAGCAAATCAAGCGAGGAAAGCACCCGGGCTATCGCATAAGGTTCGTGGAAAGTCGTCGATAATGTCACGCCGAGTCCGATGCGCGACGTCGCCCGCGCCATCATCGCCACCAGCGGGACAGGATCAAGCAGCGACATCTGTCCGCCTCGCGCCATAGTGGTTTCGTTATAGAAAGAGAGAACGTCGGCGAAGAATAATCCGTCAAATCTCCCGGCCTCGAGCGTCCGCGCCAGCGTTTCCCAGAACGCGGGGTCGAGAAACCTGTTCTCTGTTTGCGGATGGCGCCACATCGCATGATGATGGCAAGTTGGCCCCGCCATGAGAAACGCTACAAACTTCATCTGACGCGACATTCTGGGGCTCCTTCAGTTCGGCGTTGTGTATATGCTGTTCTCAGCGCAAAGTACGTGCCGACCCGGTTAGGTCGCTGATTTACAATCGTTTTCCTCAAGCTATTCAAACGATTGTGGAGCTAATGTTGGATTCAGGACATGAGGGTCTTGTTCATAGTCAGATATGGCGACGAACCTATGAAAGCGGGTTGTCGCGCAAGGTCGGTCAGCCACACCTGTTCGCGAGTGGCTAAAATGGTCCGCTTCAATTTTCGTATCGGGATCGAATGCCGGAAACATCGTCGTCTTTTGATCGAACGCTGAGTGCCTACGGGCTTCGGGCGTCGTTCTGGTATGGCGCTCAATGACAATGCTCGCCGACTAGCTCACCAGTCCGTGTCTTTGCCCTGTAATACGCGGAAAAGCAGTTATCTCGACGCTTAATCGAATGTGGCCGAGCCGCAGCCGGTCGGGTGCCGCGCCTTCCCGCGAGGACCGAGGCAAGAAGGGTAGCGGACTGGTCGTCTGGTGGGTGTTGGTCGGAAGCCAGAGAGAGGCGCTGACCGCTCAGATCTGTCTCAACCTCATAAGTCTCGCTTCCTGCCGACAGGTCAATATCGCTAAGGCGCAGCCCCGTGCCGTTGGGTGTGCTCATCATTCGATCACGATCAGTTGGCGCGGACAGCTTGCCAGGCATTGCGCCTGTTTGTCGGTGATCAGAATGCTTTCGGTGATCTCTATCCCCCAGACACCAAACCAAAGGCCAGACATGAAGTGGAAAGTCATTCCAGGGCGCAGTCGGGTATGGTCCCCAACCCGGAAGCTTGCCGAATGTTCGCCCCAGTCCGGAGGGTAGGCAAGTCCAATCGAGTAGCCCGTACGGCTCGGCTTCTTAAATCCATAGCGTTCGACAACGCGGTAATAGGCCTTCGCAACATCGTCGCATGTATTGCCCGGTTCGGCCTTCTCTAGGCCGGCCGCCATCCCTTCAACAACGGCCTTTTCCGCGTCGACGAACTTCTGATCCGGCTTTCCAAGGTAAAACGTTCTCGAGAGAGGGCAATGGTAGCGCTTGTGGACACCTGCCAGTTCGAAGAAAATGCTTTCACCGGGACGAAGAGCGCGGTCGGACCAGGTCAGATGCGGTGCGGAGGCGTCGACGCCGGCGCCGATCATCGGAACTGCCGCTGGGTAGTCGCCCCAGAAGCCATCAACGCCACGAGTCGCGGTGTGGTAGATCTCAGCAACCACCTCAGACTGCCTGACGCCAGGCCGGAGCACTTCGGCCACGCGTTGGTGCATCGCCGTTACGATCTTACCCGCTGTCTGCATGTACTCGATCTCCCGCGCCGACTTGACGATCCGCTGCCATTTGACCAGACGGGTAGTGTCCTTGAATGCGGCGTTCGGAAGCACCGAAGAAAGGGCTTCGAAGGCCGCATGGGTGAAATAGTAGTTGTCCTTCTCAATCCCGATAACGCCAGTGGACCAACCCTGATCCTCGATTAATGAGCCAAGTGCGGTCATTGGGTGATATTGAGAAGATTGAACGTAGTGATCAGCATACGATCTTATTCGGCTCTCATCCATGTAAATGGTACGACGGGCGCCGTTGGCATCCATCTCTCGCCCGAACCAGACGGGATCTTCGTCCTGACGGACGAGCACACACTGGTGCACATAGAACGACCAGCCGTCGTAACCCGTCAGCCACGCCATGTTTGCGGGATCTGTTACGATAAGAAGATCAACGCCCTCGTGCTCCATTGCCGTTCGAGTAGCCTCAAGCCGGGCGTTATACTCAGAGACCTCAAAACGTAGTGGGGCGACAGTCATGTTTTTTCCTTTGAAGACGCTCGGTCAGACATATGCAGCTAACTCCTGCATGGACGAGCGGCCACAGTGCTTGTGCGCCGCTCCAGGCGTCGGTTTCAATGCTTTCGCCGCCCGCTGGGGCCCGCCGATCCCTCCTCCATCATCAGCGGCACGAACGCCATGCTTTCCGGCACGCCGGTTGGCTCTGACGAAGGCGCCGGCGCCAATCACAATGCCAGCGCGTCGCGCCGTGCTTGCGGGCGATCGCCGCCATCGGTCCCCGGGATCAG
Organism: Mesorhizobium sp.; assembly: GCA_004020315.1. Lineage (GTDB taxonomy): Bacteria > Pseudomonadota > Alphaproteobacteria > Rhizobiales > Rhizobiaceae > Mesorhizobium. The sequence continues at coordinate 28,469 of SAQG01000012.1, read as the reverse complement.
GCTCTCGGCCGCCATCCAGGCTTTCTCGGCCAATGAGCGAGTCCGACGCCCCGTCGAGCCTTGCAGAATCTCCAGCCGGCTAACCGTAGCCACTGGTCGATCCAAATGGGCGTCCATTTTGCCGCCTGCTCCCACGCGGATTCTCCGTGTCTCGTCCGTAGGGTTGCATTCACCTCGTGCGCCGCACGAGGGGAGCGGGTAGCGCTCTGACGTCCTTTTGCAAGGCGCGATCTGCGATCCCGTCTAACCCGCATCTTCGCGGCGACTTCGCGGTTTCTCTACGGCAACCTCGGTATGTATACCAAGGATGGTACTTCGTTTACTGGCATCTCTTTAATACACGCCCCCGTCTGTGCGAGCCTGCAGAACAGCGCGTCTGGACGTTTACACTTCGTTGTACACGAGCCCTTGGCCCGAATTTCTAGTCTTAATCTAGGTCGTGACTTGGACTTTCAACAATCGTGCCAACTGCGCCGAGAGAGCGTCAGAATAGATTATCTGAATCTTTCAATGGCTTAAATTGCGTACAGCAGGATCCGTTCTAACGCGATCATGTCGTGATCTTGACAAACCCGACAGCAGTTGTGGGTTTTCGACGTCATCCGGGGATGTCGGTCATGGTTCCTTCGCGATGTCATCCCAGGCGACCTCGCCCATGTGCTTGGCGCGGGCCCGCTACTTGGATCGAATATCTCAGCCATTCGGATTTTGCCCTCACAGATCGGGGCGGGCGGATTTCCTGCACCTCCTGCACCTCCTTGCGCCCAATGTGCGCATGATGCGCGGAGTGGCAGGCGGAGGCGTGCTGTCAGAGTCTCGGACCTCTCGCACGTATGACCGAGTGGGGCTAAAAACCGCTTCCGCGCAACGGTCCTGTTCTGCAGACACCAGAAGTCATCAGCCAGATTGCTATCGTCAAGATTGCCGAATGGCAGATAAGCACGCCGACCAGAATCCATCAGAAATCGGCTTGGTATAGTTCAGAGCAGAACTGGTTCAGGTTCGCTGTGCAGCAAATTATGAATGACGTTCAATCCGCGGTGCAGCTCCTCTTCGGTGGTCGATCCCACTGAAACGCGGACAGCTGGATGGTTTTCCGAAATCGCGAATGCTGAGCCGCGCGCCAAGACCACGCCCTGCATTCGAGCGTGTGAGACAAACTCATCTTCTGGAAACCTCTCACCTAGGGGAAGCCATATGTGGAGACTTGCACAGTTAGAACTGTATTGAATACCTTTGAGAACAGATGCAACCAACTCGTGCCGCTCGAGAAGTGTTGCGCGTTGCCATTCCACGAATTGTTGGCAGGTTCCATCCTCAACCCACCTTGCCGCGATTTCAGCGATCAACGGTGTGGCGCTCCAACTCGTGACGATTTGACGATTTTCCACTGCAGGGAGGAGACGTTCTGGCGCCACGAGATAACCCGTGCGTAGCCCGGACATGATGGGTTTCGTGAAGCTTGTGATATAAATGGTCCGTTCGGGCGCCAGAGCCTGAAAAGTTGGCGGCCTGTTTTCTACGAGCGGCCCCAGGGCGTCATCCTCAATGATCTGCAAGTCGTATTTTCGAGCGATCTCCACAATCGCATTGCGCCGCCGCTCACCCATAATGAATGCGGTTGGACCAAGCGCATTGGGCATCATGAAGAGCGCGCGAATGAGGTGTTGCTGGCAGACGCTTTCGAGCGCATCGGGGATCAATCCCTCGTCGTCAATAGGAACACCCTGAACCTTTAGACCGAGATACGATGCCAAAGGCAGCATCACATGGAGCCCTATCGCCTCGGTTGCGATCGTCATGCCGGGCTGACAGGTCGACAGGAAAGCGACCGTCAAAGCGGGCGTTCCGCCATTCGTCAAATGCACTGTCCTCTCATCTGTATCGACACCGCAATACTTCAACCATTCAGTTGCAACCGAGCGATGGCGCGCAAAAAGAGTCCCTGGGCGAGAGCCGAACACGGTGCTCGGCGGCAAATCGACAGCTAACGCCCCAAGTGTCTCCTTCATACGTTCGAGGTGAAGCACGTCAGAGACGGGCTTCAGTATCGAAAGATCAATCAATCCGGAAGCGCGCCCCGGTGCAAATGGCGTGACGGCTTCAGAATTGATGCTCGGAGTTTTGACAAACGTGCCGCGTCCAATTTCCCCAGCGACGAGACCGCGGCGAGCGAGTTCTTCATACGCACGAGACACGGTAGGCAACGAGACCCCGAGCTTATAGGCAAGCTGCCTTTGCGGCGGAAGCTGCTCGCCTGGCTTCAAAGCCCCAGAAGAGACGGCTCCCGCGATCTGATCGGCAATCGAAAGAAAATACGGCTGCGTAAGAGGTTCTTTGAGCGGTGTCCACATTGTCATGCACTGATCCTGTCGTTGACTCCCTCTGAGGAGCAAAAATCATACCATTTGAACAGCGCAGCCAGAGGACACAGAGAATAGGAACGTAATGTCATTGTACAATTTAGTCAATTGACATCACTTTGGCCGATTGTCATGTTCGTGACCGGCAGCGGCGAAACAGCAATTGCCCTAGGTCTCGACGAAGCTCTCGTCATGTACCCCGCGGATCGCTCCTAGGTGTATGGCAGGAGTAGCGAGCATCGGAGCAGGATATTTCCGATCGATGTCCCGCGGGCGCGACGATTTAGAAGAGCCATCAGAAAGGGAACAGCAATGACATCAAACATCAAACGTCAGTCTCCTATTGATCCTCGCGGCCTCGCAACTGTGCTGACCGCAATCTTGGCAATCACAGCGGGGAGTGCTGCGGTCGCGGCGGATCTCGACGTCAACCAGGAGATTTCGATCGCAATTGGCGGTGAGCCGCCCTATACGGAGTTGAAGCCCGACGGTACATTGAGCGGTGCTGGTCCCGACATCGATCGAGGCGCATTGGCGCTCTCTGGGTTCAAGAACTTCAAAGGCGAGCTGATACAGTACGGAGCTATGATACCAGCCCTACAAGCGAAACGCGTAAAAATTCTCTCAGCCGGCTCGCTCAACATTCGCCCCGAACGGTGCAGCGTCGTTGATTTCGCTGAACCGGCCATATGCACCGCGCAAGCATTCCTGATCCGCTCCGACATGAGTGGCAAGTTCAAAAGCTACAAGGAATTTGCCGACCTAGGCCTCAAGCTGGCGGTGGGTGCCGGAACTTTGCAGGCCCGAGATGCGCTCTCAGCCGGAGTGAAGCAAGAGAACCTTGTTCCCTATCCTGACAACACCAGTGCAGTGAAGATGCTGCAAGACAAGCGCGTCGATGCCATCGCCCTCAATGATGCGGGTGTCATAGACATGAAGACACGGTCGGGTGATAATACATTGCAGACCATCATACCGATCGCCAACACTCCTATTGATTGTGCAGCTGCAGCTTTCAATAAGGAAGATACGGCACTACGCGACGCCTACAATGTAGGCTTGCAAAAGCTAAAGGACAGCGGCGAATTCGAGAAGATCATGGCGAAATATGGTCTTCAAACGAACTATAAGATTTTGGCTAGCGCCAAGTCGGCAGCCGAGATGTGCAATCCGTAAATTCGAACTCCAGTGATAATGCCCAGCAGCGACAGCTGCTGGGCTGCGATCACACGAAAGGAGACAGCGCAATGGGATTGCATGTCGCATCCAGGGCTCCAGATTGCCAGCCCATCATTGAATTCCGGAACGTTGAGAAAAGCTATGGCTCCCTCAAGGTTCTGGAACAACTCTCGTTCTCGGTTAAAGCTGGTGAGCATCTTGCGCTGATTGGTCCATCAGGCTCGGGAAAAACGACGATCCTTAGAATTTTGATGACGCTCGAGTCGGTTACGGCTGGAGATGTGATCGTCAATGGCGTTTGCCTAAACCACGAGCAAAGAGGCGGTAAACAAGTGCCGTCGTCGGAGGCGCATCTACGCAGAATGCGTGGCGCCTTCGGAATGGTCTTCCAACATTTCAACCTCTTTCCACATAAAACCGCTCTTCAGAACGTCGCCCTCGCTCCTGTGCTGACTGGAAGTCTGTCGAAAGCGGCAGCCAAAGAACGTGCGCTTCAAATGTTGGAAAACGTTGGGCTCGCCGACAAAGCACATGAGTATCCGTCAAGATTATCTGGCGGCCAAAAACAACGCGTCGCGATTGCCCGCGCTCTCGCATTGCAGCCAAAAATACTACTTCTTGACGAGATCACCTCCGCTCTTGATCCGGAGCTGGTGGAAGAGGTCCTAAACGTCATCACAAATCTCCGCAACGAGACCGACATGACGATGCTCCTGGTTACCCACGAGATGGGTTTCGCCAAGGATTTTTCCGACCGAGTGTTGTTCTTCGAGCGCGGCAAGATCGTTGAAGAAGGCCCGCCGTCGGAAATCTTTCTGTCGCCTCACCACGAGCGCACGAAAAGCTTCCTTCGCAAGATAATCGCAGCGGGCCATCGCCTTTGAGGCGGCCAGTCAAGGCAGGACAAGGTCATCCCAGTGAATACTTTTGAGTCTGCAATTGGATACAGTTGGTTCATACTCACGGGGGCTGTCGCCACCGTGGAACTCACGCTTTTGAGCTGCCTGCTCGCGTTGATACTGGCTATGCTGGCCGGCATTGCTCTCACTTCAGACCAGATTGCCGTGCGTGCCGTAACGCGGATCTATGTGGAGATCTTCCGCGGCACTTCAGTGTTCGTCCAACTGTTCGCGGCTTATTTCGTTCTGCCATTTGTCGGCGTTTCTCTATCTCCACTGCAGTCCGGTGTCCTGGCGCTGGGCCTGAACGGTGGCGCCTATGGCGCTGAAGTTGTTCGCGCGGCGCTCAACGCCGTCGGTCGCGATCAGCGGGAAGCAACTATCGCTTTAAACCTGACGCGGTGGCAGGCGCTCTGGTGGGTGATCCTTCCACAGGCGGTCGTGTTCATGCTGCCAAGCTTTGGAAATCTTGCGATCGAGCTCATGAAAGGCACCGCGGTGGCATCGCTCATAACGGTCTCGGAGCTGACGTTTCAGGCGCAGGTGGTACGAGGCCAAACAGGCGACACCGCTATGCCCTTTCTGCTCATCTTGGTCATTTATCTTCTAATTGCGTCTGCGTTGATAAGTTTCGTGCGGTGGCTTGAAAGACGCTTTGGGCGCGGCATCGTCAGCGCAAACACCTGAGGTTAACCAATGATCTGGAGCTGGGAATTCGTCGCTGAGATAACGCCCGATTTGCTTAAAGGACTCGTCGTTACAGTGAAGATAACGTTGATCTCGTCGGTTGCGGCTTTGAGCATCGGACTCTTTTTCGCAATCGCCAAGATGTCTTCAGTCGATTTGGTTCGCCGTTCTGCGGTCCTGGTAACAGAGACGATTAGAAGAACGCCGTTGCTGGTACAGCTGTACTTTCTCTTCTACGTCCTGCCAGACATTGGAATTGTTTTGTCTCCCATGATCGCCGGGACGATCGGTCTCGGTCTCCACTACGGTACTTACGTGTCAGAGGTCTATCGCGCTGGGATCATCAATGTTCCAGCCGGGCAATGGGAGGCTGCGCGGGCCTGCAACCTGACCACAAGGCAGACCTGGACGGAAATCGTGCTGCCGCAAGCCATTCCCCCGATGATCCCGCCTTTGGGGAATTATGTGATCGCGATGTTCAAGGAGACGCCAATACTATCGGCGATTACCGTCCTCGACCTTATGGGCGAAGCGCTAGCCAAGGCCAACTTCAGCTACCGCTATCTCGAACCAATCACTCTCGTCGCCGTGGGCTTCCTGTTCGTCAGCCTTTGCTCTGCGGCCCTTATTCGGCTTTTGGAAAACTATCTGAAACGTCAGGCTGCCTGAGCAGCCGAATCGAGGAACCAACTATGACTGCACCGACACTCCGCTTTGAGATTTCCGAGTACAAAGCTCGGCTCGAGGCCACCCGTAAAGCAATGGAGCGGGATGGCATCGATCTACTAATCGTCACAGACCCCGCGAACATGGCCTGGCTTACCGGTTATGACGGCTGGTCCTTCTACGTTCACCAATGCGTCCTCATTCATGAAGACGCAGACCCGGTCTGGTTCGGTCGCGAAATGGACGGCAACGGTGCTCGCAGAACCGTTTACATGGATGAGAGCCGTATCAAGTCCTACGCGGATCACTACGTCCAATCCTCCCAATATCATCCGATGACTGCCCTTGGCCAATTGGTTACAGACCTCGGCTGGTCCAGCGGTTCCATCGGGATCGAAAAGGATAATTACTACTTTACGCACGCAGCTTTTGAAGCACTGTCCTCCACGCTGCCCAATGCAAGCTTCAAAGACACGACATCGCTAGTGAAATGGCAGCGGATCATCAAGTCGCCCCGTGAGATCGAGTACATGCGGGGCGCAGGCAAAATCGTGACGGCCATGCATCAGCGCGTGGCCGAAGTGCTGAAACCCGGCGCCAAGCAATCGCACATTGTGGCGGAAATTTACCACACCGCCATCCGCGGCGATGACGGCATCTGGGGAGACTATCCCGCAGCCGTTCCCATGATCGGGGCGGGCATCGACGCCTCCGCGCCTCATCTGACTTGGTCAGATCGTGAGCTTCGCTCGGGGGAAAGCATCTTTTTTGAACTCGCCGGCGTCCACAAACGCTATCACTGCCCTCTCTCCAGGACATTTTATCTAGGTAAGCCGGCTCAAAAGTTCGTCGATGCAGAAAAGGCCGTGCTCGAGGGAATGGCGGCTGGCTTGGAAAAAGCGGTGCCGGGGAATTCTTGCGAAGAGGTCGCGCAAGCCTACTACACCGCCATTGAGCGTTACGGACTGAAAAAGCCAAGCCGTTGCGGCTACTCGATCGGTCTCGCTTATCCACCGGATTGGGGTGAACACTCCGCAAGCTTCCGCACAGGGGACCGCACTGAATTGCGGCCAGGGATGACGTTCCACTTTATGTCAGGCCTATGGTTTGGCGACTGGGGCATCGAAATTACTGAAAGCATCCTTGTCACCGACAGGCAGGCCGAGTGCCTGGCACAGTCGCCACGCCAGCTGATAGTGATCGATCAATGAATGCATCGGACACAGACCTCAAACGGGCCAGTCACGCATTCCATTTGCCGGCCGGATGCGAGGAACAAATCCTCGCTCTCCGGCACTACATGCACGCAAACCCGGAGCTATCAAATGAGGAGCACAACACTCGGGCAAAAATAGCGGAGTTTTTGGGCGGTGCGGGGCTGCAAACACCTCAGTTCTTTCACCACACAGGCTTGTTCGTCGACATTGTCGGCGAGGGAAATGGAATTCCCATAAATGTGGTGGTTCGTGGCGACATCGACGCGCTGCCCATCCAAGAGGCCCGCCCGGATATCCCATATAGGTCCCGTGTGCCTGGAAAGATGCATGCTTGCGGCCACGATGCGCATGCAGCGGCAGCATTGGGCGTTGTATTGGCGGCGCTTGCCCATCGTCAGCACTTCGCCGGAAAGGTGCGCGTTGTGTTTCAACCGGCCGAGGAAGCAGAACCCCTCGGCGGCCGATCTGTCGCTGAACAAGGTCTGCTCGACGGTTTTGACTGCGCGATCGGGATGCATGTGAACCCCGAAATACCCTCCGGAACGTTTTCCGTCCTGACGGGCCCGGTAACAAAGTCTTCCGACGAATTCCAGATCATCTTCAAAGGCAAGAAAAGCCACGCGGCGTGGCCAGAGCTGGGTGTTGATGCGATCGCGATTGCGTCCACATTCGTCACTGAGATGCAGAAGCTCATATCGCGTGAGAGCCACACTGACGAAGCTCCTGTCATTTCAATAGGCCGTTTCCATGGTGGCGACGCAACCAATATCATCTGCGATCGCGTCGTTCTCGACGGTACGCTTCGTACACGTTCGCCAGACGCCCGTCGGAGGCTTCGACGCCGTCTGGAAGAACTAGCTCGCCAGATCGCCGCAATGCATCGCGGCGAGGCAGAGTTCAAGTTGGTTCCGGGAGAACCTGCCGTCCTAAACGATCCAGGCATCAGTCAAACGGCCCGGGAAGCGATTGGCGAAATCTATGGAAGTGAGTCACTCGTTCCGACGAGACCTCTCGCAGGGGCAGACGACTTCGGATTCTATGCCGAAAAACTCCGATCGGTGTATTTCTGGTTTGGCTGTTACAATGAAGCGCTCGGAAACATAACCCATGTTCACACGGCAGAATTCGGTGTCTCCGATGATGACGTGTTACGCGCGGCGCGCGCTGCTTGGGCAATCGTCAGAAATCTTCAAGTTTCAGCAAACGCGGGCATATCGTCATGATCACGTCACCAATCAAACACCTTGCAGCAGCTATGGACGGAGGGATGGCGAACCAAGTTGTAGTCGGCTTGATTGCTCTTTCGACAGATGTCTTGACTGAGTACGAGCTGCGGAGAATGCTTCCGAAGGATGGCGTTAGTATTTCAGCAACCCGAATTGAGACGAAAAACCCGATTACTATCGAAAATCTGCGTGGCCATGCGCATCAAATTGCCAAAGCCGCCGAGCTGTTCGTGCCCCGAGAGTCCGTGGATGTCTTTGCCTACGGCTGCACGTCTGGATCTGCGCTGATTTTGCAAACGACCCTTGAAGCAGAACTGCACCGAACTGCACCAGGGGCGAAGTTAACATCGCCGATGACAGGAGCCTACAAGGCTTTTCGTCAGCTCGGGATTCGGCGGGTCGATCTTTTGACACCCTATCCAGACGACGTTACGGCGGCGATGACCGAGTGCTTGAAGGACGAAGGAGTTTCAGTCGTGTCTTGTGGTTCGTTCCACATCGAAAACGACTATGAAATCATCAATATCAAGCCGGAGAGCATCATAGAGGCGGCCGCGGCACTAAATTCCGCTGATTCCGAAGCTTTGTTCATACCATGCACTGGTCTGAGGACTTCGACAATCATCCAGCCCCTCGAAGCACAAATCGGCAAGCCTGTGATCACCGCTCACCAAGCAATGCTCTGGGATGCACTTAGGCTTGCCGGCTACACACAGCCACTGTCGGGATTCGGAAAGCTACTTACTGTCTGAAGCGACCTGCGCACCGACCGATTATCAGAAGTCAGGAGGACCAAATGAAAGTTCTATGCTTGTGGTATGCCACGGACACTGAGATCAGCCTAATCAAAGAAGTGCTGCCTCCGGGAACCGAGGTGGGGGCACCGAGAGGCGAGTATCTATCGCGTTTCGACTGCGACTATTCAGACGTGAAGCATCTGGCGCCCGACGCCGATGCGATCGTTGCTTTTAGCGTTCCGGAAGGAATCCTCCAGATCGCGGAAAAGCTCAAGGTGTTCTCGTGGCTGCATTCCGGCGTGGACGACCTTGGCCTGATGGGCGCGCTGGATCTTTTCAAACAGCGTGGCGTCAAGCTCGCAAACATTCGCGGCGCGAATGCGGTTGCGGTCGCGGAGCAAGCGATGATGTTCGTATTAGCCCTTGCTAAAAAGACTCTTCTCAAGCACCGGGCGACAGAAGAAGGCCGGTTGCTATTCCCTCTCTATGATGACGAATACAGGTCGGGAATGCTACACGGTCGCACAATCGGCGTGATTGGAATTGGCAATATCGGCGGGCGCATCGCCAAACACGCCAAGGGCTTCGACATGCAAACCCTTGGCGTGCGTCGCACCAAGGGCGGCCCCCCAGTCGAGTTTTTCGATGCAGTGCACGGGGTCGACGAGTTGCACGATGTTTTGCCGAAGTGCGACTACGTCGTCCTGGCGACGCCTGACACAAAAGAGACGCATCAGTTTTTCGGCGCCGCGGAGCTCGCCGCCATGAAACGATCGGCGTTTCTCATCAACATCTCGCGCGGCATGTTGATCCAGGAGAAGCCGCTCTACGAAGCGCTCATTTCCGGCACCCTTGACGGTTTCGCTACCGACGTATGGTGGCAGTACAATTACGGCCAAACGTTTCCGATTGGCTGGGGATCGCGCCTTGGAATCCACAAATTGCCCAATGTGGTCACGTCGAACGACCAGGCGGCAAATGCCGATGACGTGCTCGAGAGGAATATCCGCTGGGGCTCGCAAAACTTGGCCGAATTCATATCGGGTACACAGATGAAGCGAGAAGTGAGGCTCGATCTGGGATACTGAGCCGGCGTGGATGTTACTTTAAAAGGGCAAGGACATCCAGTCACACAATGACCTTGCAGGGTGCAACTGCACATTGGAACGGCGGCGAGAAATAGCTCATAGCCAAGGTACGCAAATGTGGAAAACTTCAGCGTGGTCGGGCTTCGCCGGATATGGTTGTGAAGCTTGATGCGATCGATCTTCGTATTCTTGACGCTATCCAGCGCAACGGCCGGATCACCAAGCTCGCGCTCGCTGATAAGGTTGGCCTGTCGCCCACACCCTGCTGGATGCGGCTGCAGAAGCTCGAAAGGGCCGGCATCGTCAGTGGCTACCACGCTCATCTCAATCTGAGGAGGATCGCCCCTGTTGCAACCGTGCTGATGGAGGTGACCCTCTCCAACCACCGCCAGGCAGATTTCGACCGTTTCGAGCGCGCAATCACGGCCATCGATGAGGTTATATCCTGCTGGTCCGTCGGCGGCGGCGTGGACTACGTGCTGAAGGTCATTGTGCCCGATATCGAGGCCTATCAGCGCTTCGTCGACTACCTGCTCGAGCGCGAGATTGGCATTGATCGCTACTTCACCTACGTCGTCACCAAGACGATCAAAGAGGAAATGCCGCGACCGCATCTCGCGGCTCCTTATATCGAAGAAAGACCACCATATGTCTGAGAATACGCCGCTTTGGGCTCCAACGGAGGGGCAGGTTGCATCGAGCTCGATGACGAAGTTCCGCGACTTCTGCGCGATCAGGAACGCAATCAGGCTGCCAGATCATGACGCCTTCCACCAATGGTCGAACGACAGTCGCGCGGCCCCTTTTAATCGGCGGTCTGGGATTTCTGCTGGCCGAGCACGGTCCCGAGAATACATTGATGTTCCGCGGCGAGGACAAGATAAGCTACCGCTTGGATCTGGGACGAACCTCACTCCACGCTCTCGCAGCAGGGCTTCCGCGCCTTGGAAACCGGCAAAGGCGACGGCATCTCGGCGATGACGCGAGCATGCCGGAGACTCTCCTGCACGAGGGGGGCCATCGGGTCGTCCGGTTCGCCCGATTTCGGCGAGCAGGGCGTGCTCGATCCCTTCGGACAGATTGAACCGAAGCTGTTCATCATGTGCGATGCCTCTCCAAAGAGATCTCCGGCGCATGGGAGGGGGGCCGAACCGTCTGTGGTTGGTGGCCGAGATTGGTGTCAGTCGTCAACGTATCAGCGGATAATCGACTTGATAAATCCGCTGAGCCTCTTGCTTTCGGGATGGTCAAATATGCGGTCCGGGGGACCGGATTCCACGATGGTTCCGTCTGCGATAAAATGCACCACATCCGCAAGCTTACGCGCAAACCCCATTTCATGAGTGACGATCACAAGGGTCATGCCTTTGTCGGCCAGGGACCTAATCGTCTCAAGGATGCCCGTCACAAGCTCGGGATCGAGCGCTGAGGTGGGTTCATCGAAAAGAATAAGCTTCGGATGCATGGCAAGAGCCCGCGCTATCGCGATGCGTTGCTTCTGCCCTCCTGATAATTGGTCCGGGTATGAATCCACTTTGTCCCGTAGGCCGACTTCTCCGAGAAGGCGGAGGGCGTCTTCAATGGCCTCCTCACGAGGGCGTTTCTGGACCAGCACGGGGCCCTCGATCACATTCTCAAGAACGGTTCGATGAGAAAAAAGATTAAAATGCTGGAACACCATGGGCATTTCGCTGCGGGCTGACCGAAGCATGCGCTCTGGAGCTTGGTGAAAGCGCACTCCTCTCATCTGGCAGAGCGTCTCCCCGTCGAATACGATCTCACCGGAGGTTGGCGTCTCGAGGAAGTTGATGCATCGGACGAGCGTGGACTTACCGCCGCCGCTTGGCCCGATAAGGAATGCCACCTCCCCGGAGCGCACGGTGAAATCGATGCCACGGAGAACCTTGAGGGCTCCAAATGATTTGTGCAATCCCTGCACACAGAGAAGGGGCTGGCTCATGTCAGCATCGCCGTGTCTGCGGGGGGCGTCTTTGCCAGAAAGCTTTTTTGGCGCTGATGCTTGGGTGTCAATGCTTGCTCGACCATTCGGACCAAGCGCGACGCGACAAAGCTCATGACGAAATAGATGATCGCCACCATCATATAGACTTCCATGCTTCGGAAGGTGTTGGCAATGACCACCGTGCCGTTCCGAAGCAGTTCGTTGACCGAAATGAATGATACTAACGACGAGTCTTTCAGCAGGGCTATGAAATAGCCACCTACTGTCGGCACCGCGATGCGCAACGCCTGGGGTAGTGTCACCCGTTTGAGAACCATGGCGCGGGACATCCCGATTGATTTCCCGGCCTCGCGTTGGCCGGGATCAATCGAAATGATGGCCGATCGGAAAACTTCGGAAAGATATGCTCCAAGGTTTAGGCTCAGTCCGAGAACACCTGCCCAGAACCCGGGAAGTGAGATGCCGATCGAAGGCAGCGCGAAGTAGATCACTAGTAGCTGCACTATGAGTGGCACATCCCTCCAGATCTCGACATACGCGAGCAGGATACCGTTGAGGAGACGACTTCCGCTGATCCTGCCCAACGCGACGGCAAACCCGATCACAATGCCGCTCACCATACTGAACGCCGAAAGCTGAAGAGTGACGAGCGCACCCTCAAGCAAGAACGGAAAGTATTGCGGAACCAGAACAAAAAAGAAGTCGTACATTCAGGTGCCCATTTTACTTCAACAATTTGACTTGCAGGCCCGACCACATCCCGTACTTCTCTACGATTTTCTTGCGAGTGCCATCAGCGTCCATGGACGCAAGCGCGTCGTTGACTGCCGTAACAAGTTCAGGGCAGTCCTTCCGGATTCCGATAGCAAGCCCACCAAGGACGTAAGGAGCTTTTGCTTCAGCTTCGGCCCACTCCGGCTTAGCTCGGTAAGTGATTGGCTCACCCAGAGTGCGCAGGTCGTTCAAACCCTCCTGTTGACCCAACAGTGTCCCCTGATCCATCACGACGGCGTCGACCTGGCCATTTCGCAACGCGGTGAAAGGAAGTGCAAAGTCGTTGAAATCCAGGACACTTCCCGCCAATCCCTGCTGGACCAGGACATTGGCGTTCAACGAGTCTAAAGTTCCGAGCGTCGAGCCAAGGATCTTTCCCTTCAAATCCGCCACCGACTTAATAGGCGAGTCCTTTTTCACAATAACCACGTCGTAGAGAAGCATGTAAGGATTCGAAAACGCCACTCCGGCGTTCTGAATTCGCTCCTGCGTCGAAGCCATGCTCGAGAGGATGATGTCCCAGCGCGACGCTTTCAGTCCTGGGATCAGGGTTGTCCACTCGGTGAGCACGTATTCCTGCCTGGCGATACCGAGGCGTTTTCCGAGCTCCTGGAATATCTCCCACTCAAAGCCTGCCAGCGAGCCGTCTTCATTCTTGTAGAGAAACGGCTTGGTGCCCAATGTTGCGTTGCCTGCCTTGATCACACCGGCCTTCTTGATATAGTCGAGACAGCCAGCGTTCGCGACTCCGGTGAAGGCCATGAGCGCGGCAAGTGCTAAGGATGCGAATTTGCTTTTCATGTTTATTCCCCTTTTCTTTCGTTTAGAACGACATTGTAGACGTGTCTCTGCGGCATTTTCCTTGAGTTATTCTGCGAAATCAGAGCCTTCCGCCGTTAGAACGCGCTTCATTGCATCGAAATACATGCGGATCTCCGCACTGTAATCTGTGCCTGGAGCACCAAGGGAGTTGCGGATCCGCTCCTGAACAGCTTCCGAGATCATGCGCTGCTTGCCAGCCGCCATTGCGATCATTTGCGTCATGGCGGCTCTCTCCAGGAAATAAAGCCGGTGGTAGGCCTTAGCGACGCTGTCTCCCGTCGCCACGGCACCATGGTTGGCGAGCATCAGGATCTTCTTGTCGCCCAGGACATCCGCCATTCGCTCGCCTTCGTCCTGCGTCTCGGCAAACCCGTTGTAGTCGCAGTCGTAGGCAATCATGTCCTGCAGAACGACGCCGTTCTGGCCTGAGGGCTGAATGCGCATATCCTCCAGCTGGCTGAGGGCCGTGGTGTAGGGCATGTGTGTGTGCAGGACGCACTTGATACCGCGGCGATGGATCGGCGCGTGAATGCAAACAGCGGAAAGGTTCGCGATACCGTTGCCGGCGACCACAGCACCATCCAAAGAGACTTCTATAAGGTTCGAAGCCTTCACCTCTGACCAGTGAAGTCCAAAGGCGTTGAGATAGAACCGATCCAGTTCGCCTGGCACGGCGAGTGTGAAATGATTGTCGATGCCTTCAATGAAGTTGTCCTTCACTGCCAGGCGATGGGCGGCCGCAAGATCGCGCCGGGCTTCGCCCTGAGCTTCCGATATGGAGGGATGCGAGCTGACGGTCTCGTGTGCGTTCATCGGTTATCCTTTCATGAGACGCTACGGCCATGGCGCGGACCAAGCGGGGATTTCAAAAAGGTCTTTAGGAGCGTTATGCAGGATTTCAGCACCGGTCTCGGTAACCAAGATGTTGTATCCGTAGGAGATGGTGACGCCTTCAAACTGCGATATCGATGGCTCGAGGGAGAAGATCATCCCAGGCTCCAGAATGGTTTCGTCACCCACCAAGATATCCGGGAATTGCGCGAAGGTCGGAGGGTAAGACAGGCCCATACCAAAGCCGGCGCGGGCCACGATATAATCGGCATAGTCGCCCCTGATTTCTCTGCTTAGGCGGTCGATGTCCGAAGCCGAAGCGCCGGGCCGGATCAGCTCGAAAGGCCGCCAAAACGATTCGTAGTTGATTTTCCAGAGGTCGAGCAGCCGGTCGGACGCCTTACCTGCCACCACGGTTCGGCAGAGGTTGGAATTGTAGCGTTTCCAGGATCCTGTGAACTCAAAAAGGATCGGATCACCCGCCTCGATGATTTTCGACGATGGGACGGCGTGGAATGTGCCTGAACGCCACCCCGAAGCGATAATGAAAGGCAGCGTGGGATATTCGGAGCCAGCAAGCGCCAATTTCGACTGTACCGCTGCCAGCACATCTAGTTCGCTAATGCCCGGGTGGAGGATCTCGGCCATCGCCTCCAGAGCGAGGTCGGAGAACCCGGCTGCTTTCCGCATACATTCAATTTCGGTCGGCGATTTAATGGTACGCAGTCGCATGATCTTCTGCGTCACGTCGACGAATTCAACTTCTGGAAATGCCACTGTCAGGGCTTTGTAGAGATCGGCCCGGAGATACCAATTGGCCATCTCGAGGCCGACCCTCTTGCCAGCTGTTGCACCAAGCGCGCGCAATTTGTCGATTGTCACCTGGACGGGATCGTGACCGTGCGTCCAGATGATGACTTCCGAAATCCAGCACTGGAAAACGGTGAGCTCTTTCTCAGCTTTATGTGTGAGCAGCGAAGGCTCCTTCGCTCCAGTCTGGAAAAACACGCACTCATACAAATAGATCCCGAGAGGATCGAAGCCTGTGAAATAATTGAGGCTCTCGGGGGCATGACCGAGATAGATATCGACCTCTTCTTTCTGCAGCATGGCGTCAAGACGGCTGATCCGGTCTTCAAACTCTCGCAGTGCGAATGTTAGGACCTTGCCATTGGGATGTTGTTTCATGTCATTCGTTTGCGCGGACATCGGTCCTCAATCCTGGTTGGTGAACGCACCTCTCCAAATCGTGAGATGGCACGTTGAAACTTGCGGGGATCTATCAGCTGGTCATCTGCACGGCTGGCGGCGTTAGCCGTCCCAAACGCTTTTCAATCACTCGGGCGGCGCCGAGTACCTTGGTGTCGCGATAGCGAGGTCCGACGAGCTGCAGGCCCACGGGAAGCCCGCCGTCGTCCAACCCAGCTGGAAGCGATGCCGCAGGCTGCTGCGTCAGGTTGAAAGGGAACGTGAAGGGCGTCCAATCGACCCAGCCGCTAAACCCATCAGGTTTGTCCATGCCAACCGGAAAAGGTGCAACCGCAACAGTCGGAGTGACGAGCAGGTCAAAGCTCTCGTGGAAATCGCCCATTTTTGCCGACAAGTCGAATCGCGCCTGTTCGGCATCCTTGAATTCGGAGAGAGTGATCCCCTCGCCTCGGATTGCACATTCAAGAAAACCGGGGTCCAGCAGATCTTTCTGCGCTTCGCTCATGCGAGCGATCAGATGTGCGGCGCCTGCAAACCAGAACGTTGCGAATACCTCCACAGGATTGGCAAAGCCAGGGTCGATCTCCACAACATCTGCGCCAAGGCTTCGAAGCTGTCCGACAGCGGCATCGGTGACGCGCAGTATGTCGGGCGCTACATCGGCGTAGCCCAGATTACGGCTATATCCGATCCGAATTCCCTGCAGGGACTCGGCTTCGCCCGAACCATCGGCCTTATACGTGACGCCGCCATAGCCGTCCCGTGTGTCGGGACGGGTGATAACATCCATCATCAGCAACGCATCATCCACCGTACGCGTCATCGGCCCAATATGGGACAGCATTCCCATGGCACTGAGCGGCCACTGGGGCACGTACCCGAAAGTCGGCTTGAAACCAAATATGCCAGTAAAGCTCGCGGGGATTCGGATCGAGCCACCGCCGTCGCTACCTTGGTGAAGAAAGCCGAGGTTCAACGCCGCTGCTACGGCCGCACCACCCGACGATCCGCCAGGTGTCAGTTTCGGATTCCAAGGGTTGCGCGTGATGCCCGTCAGCGGACTATCGGTTGCTCCCTTCCAGCCAAATTCCGGTGTTGTTGTCTTTCCGAGAATGATTGCTCCAGCTTCGCGCATGCGGGCTGTGAGCGGGGCATCCTGATCCCACGGTCCTGCCGCGCTGGTTGCGGCGGAGCCTCGCCGGGTCGGCATTCCCCGGGTCAGTGTAAGGTCTTTGATCGTTGCTGGCACGCCATCGAGCACGCCGATCGGCTGTCCCTTGTGCCAGCGCTCCTCAGATTGCCGGGCTGCCGTCAGTGCCCCATCCGCATCGATGTGACAAAATGCATTGAGATCGGCGTTGACCGCATTGATGCGGTTAAGACAGTCCCGGACAACCTCGACAGGTGAGATCGTGCCGGCTTGATAGAGCTCGAGGCAATCAAGAGCCGTCAGGGCCCGAAAGGTCCCCGAACCTTTGCTTACGTTCATTTTATGTCGCGCTTAATGTTTGCTCAGCGATGTCTTGCGGCTTTAAGGATTTGCCGAGTTACGGTATGATCTTCCCCGTTTTGTTGATCCTAGGAAAGACGGAGGTCATTCGTCAAATTCATAGTTTTTGCGGTTTCGACAAAGAACTTTTGTCGACACCGCTTTCAGGCTACCTCGTCGTCGGTGTGGCGGACCACGATCTCAGCCTTGATCCACGAGCTGAATGCCCCCACTGTCGGCGTTTCCGCCTTGGCCGGAGATGAAACGAGATAATAAGATCGCCGGCCTCTAAGCACGAGTTCAAAGGGCATCACGAGCAATCCGCTTTCCAAAGCGGCGCGGCACGTGAAGTGGTCGCCTAGCGCCACTCCCTGTGAGTAAACAGCCGCGTTGAAACAGAGGTTTCCGTCATGGAAGGTGATGCCCCTGTGCGCTAGGAAAGGATCCACCCCGGCTGCCGTCAGCCAGATCTCCCAATCGGTCTCATCACCTAGGATATTTAGCAGCGGCACGCTGTTCAAATCCTTTGGATCTTTGAACATTCCATGCTGATGGAGAAACACCGGGCTGCATACCGGAGAGATCCGGATGTCGACCAGGTGAGAGACACTCATCTCAGGCCAATGTCCGTTCCCGAAGGTGATAAATGCATCGACGTCCTCATTCGCGACATTCTCCAGAAGTGTCTGGGTCTTAAGAATGATTTTGACATCAGGGTACGCTTCGTTGAACCTGGCTATTCGACTGCAAAGCCATCCGCCAGCAAAGCCCGGGGTGCTGCAAATAGTGAGGGTACCGCTCAAGCTCTTGTTAGCATAACGTTGCGCTGATCCCGAGATCGTGTTGAGCGCTTGGCGCACATCATGTGCATAGGCCAAGCCTTCCGCAGATAGAGCCATGCGTGTGCCGGTCCGGCATAAGAGTGGAAAATTCAACTCGCGCTCGAGTAAGCGGAGTTGGTAAGTCACCGCGCTTCGCGTTTGAAAAAGCTCATTCGCGGTCCCTTCAACTGACCCTGTCCGAGCGAAGCTGGTGAGCACGCGAAGGGCTTGAATGGACGGATAGTGTTTCATGAAACGGAACCGAGCCTACATTAGCGCCCGCCTAACGACGATGACCGGGCTTATACAAACATTTTGGCGAACCGACCACCTGAACGGGACGTGACTGCTGGAACGGTAATCGCCTCACTGTAGGCTAAGGCTAGGATGTGACCAATTCGCGCCACCTGCCCTCAGTCGAGGATGGCGAAATCGAGGACTATGCGTAAAGTCGCACACCCTTTGCTGTTCCCATCGCCTCACCTTTCATCGACTGGAGCGCCATGACCATCTTGGCGCTGACGATCAGGCTGTAGGAACGGCAGCACGCTGTCCGCCGGGATCGGAACCGAGAACAGCCAGGACTTCCTGTTATGCATACCTTTTCATAATGCAGAGCGCTTTTAGCTTGGCGTCGCGCAGAAAGGTGGGTGGCGAGAGCGCACTGTGGCGGAGGTGGTCCGCTATGGGCGTTCAATTGAGCCGCGCTTCGTGTGGGCGCGGATGCGATCGCACGCGGCGATTGCAGGGGTCGCCTGCGCCGAAAGCGGCACGGATTGCCGGCCTTCGAGACGCCTTGCTCGTGCTGGACCGATCCGCTCTGCCAAGGCGTCGGCGCGAGCCCGGCATAGGCGGCGACCTGCCGGCGATTATCGAAGTGCCGGAACAGCCCTTCCGAGTAGAGGATGGCGGCACACTCGGGGCCGATACCCTTGAGATCGAGCAATGTCGCTGCTGGAGTTTCGGCGACTTCGATTGCCAGCAGAGCGTCGCGCTCGGCCTGCACCTCTTTGATCTGGGCTATCACCAGTTCGAGTCGGTCGAGCTCGCGACGGATTTGCCCTTTCAGATGTTCTGGCACCGCGCGGCCGTCGCCGGTCCTCAATTCCTCAAGCCGATGTCGCCGGTCACGTCCCAGCGGCTCGTAGCCGGTGATGCCCTGAGCAAACAGCAGGCCCTTGATGCGGTTGACATGGCAGGTCCGCTCACCAACCAGAACCTTGCGCTCACGGCCGATGCGGCGGCGGTCCTCCTTCTGATGCCCGGCACCCTGACCATCGCGCACACGCGCGGCTCGCCCCGCTTGTAGGCGAGCAGCGCACGCACCAACGCCTCACCATCGATCTTGTCTGTCTTGGCACGACGCCGCCGGCGCGACGTGGCAATCGAGGCGGCGTCGACGACATGGCTTTCGATCCCCTCGGCCTCCAGGATTCGATGGATCCAGAAGCCGTCGAGACCCGCCTCCTGAATGACCACAAGCGCAAAGTGCCGGCCGGTGCGCGCCTGTGCCTTGTCTTGGAGTTGGGCAAAGCGTGCCAGCAGTCCCGTGATATCGCCGCCGCGTACCGCATGTTTCGACATCTTCTCCCCACTGCCCGGCGACAGCGAAGTGATCAACCAGGTCGATCTACTGAGACCGTATGTTCTCGGGGTGAAGGCGGCTCACCCTCGCCGTAAGCTGAGATCGGGGGTTGCTTCGGAGTGGCCGAAGCCGAGCCCCAATCTTAGCGAGGATGAACCATGGATCAGCATAGCAGACTTTTCATCGGTCTGGACGTCTCGAAACTAAAGATTTCTGTGGCCGTCGCGGATGGCGGGCGGGGTGGTGAGGTAAGGTTTTTCGGGGACATACCCTCAGATCCGGCCTCGGTGTCATCCATCGTGCAAAAGCTGGCCAAGCGAGGAGCAAAGCTTCACTTCTGTTACGAGGCAGGGCCTACAGGTTACGAACTCTACCGTCAGCTCACCGAGATGGGCCATGATTGTGTGGTGGTGGCACCGGCACTAATTCCCAAGCGTCCCGGAGATCGAGTGAAGACCAACCGGCGCGATGCCGTCAGCTTGGCGCGGTTACATCGTGCCGGTGAGCTGACAGCGGTTTGGGTGCCGGACCGCGGGCATGAGGCTATGCGCGATCTCGTGCGGGCCAGAGAAGCAGCCCAGGAGGCTCAAAAGCGGGCGCGGCAGCAGCTTCAGTCGTTCCTACTTCGACATAGCCACATCTATTCGGGCCGCTCATCCTGGTCGCTGGCGCATATGCGGTGGATATCGACTCTGAAGTTCGAGCATCCGGCGCACTTCATCGTGCTCAAGGAATACTGCCAGGCGATCGAGGATGCCGAGGTGCGCTTAAAGCGTCTGACCGATCTGATCTCGGAGACTGTCAAATCCTGGACGATGGCTCCTGTGGTCGAAGCCTATCAGGCGTTACGAGGCGTGTCGTTGATTGCCGCCGTCGTCTTTGTTGCCGAAATTGGCGACATCCGCCGCTTCGAAAACCCCCGCCAGCTGATGGCCTTTCTTGGCCTCGTTCCGTCAGAGAGCTCGACAGGTGAACATGTCAAACGTGGTGGGATCACTAAGGCCGGGAACTCTCGGGTCCGTCGCATGCTGGTCGAAGGCGCATGGGCTTACCGCTTCCCTGCGCGGGTAAGTCGAACCAAGCAAGCGCAGTTGGAGGGCCTACCGAGAACCGTTCGCGAAATTGGGTGGAAAGGTCAGCTCCGCCTCTGCTCTCGCTATCGAAAAATGATCCTCGCGGGGAAGCACTATGCAGGACCAGCCATTATTGGCGGGATGAACAGTCGTGGCCATGCCGCTTGCATTTGAACATAAGAGTTCCAAAGAAACGAAGATCGCGCCAAGATCGGTGCGGATAGCGGCAGGCGCCGCAGATCGATCGGCTACAACACGCATGATTGGCCTCCAAAGAGTTGTTGGTCAGCAACCCCACTCTGCCAGAGCGCAGGTCGCTATCCACCACCAGTCATGGGATCTTTGATGGGGCATCCTTACACTACTTTGGCAGGTTTTTAGCGGCGGGCGAGTTTTTGGAATTCCCAAGAGAGAGTTTGCGTGATTCATAGGAGGTCGGCTTGTGGAGGGCCGATCAATGGATGTGGACTGGCAAGCCGATCTCGAGCACTGGCTTCAACCGTTTTTGGCAGGTCTTTCGCATCCAGCTCGGCGCCGGATGTGTCCGCTGTACATTGCTGGTCTGATCGGGCCGGGCGACCGTAAGAGCGTACAACCGATGGCCGCGCGAGCGGGCGATGTCGGCTACGATCAGCTTCATCATTTTGTCGCGGCAGGGGTTTGGGACAGCGCTCCGCTCGAGGCCGCCCTGCTGAAGGAGGCAGATCGCCTGGTCGGCGATGAGGCGGGTTTTCTCGTCATTGACGACACAGCGTTACCGAAGAAGGGACAACATTCGGTTGGTGTCGCGCCTCAATACGCTTCGTCGCTTGGCAAGACATCCAACTGCCAGTCGCTGGTGTCGGTGACCCTGGCCTCGCGCGAAGTGCCGGTGATGGTGGGCCTTCGGCTCTTCCTGCCCGACACCTGGACGAATGATCCCGAGCGGATGATGCGGGCGCGCGTCCCGAAGGATCGACAGGTCGCTCTGACAAAGCCGGAGATCGCCATCGAAGAGATCGATCGTGTCATCGCCTCCGGCGCGCGTTTCGGCTGCGTGCTTGCCGACGCGGGCTACGGGTCGAGCAGCTCTTTTCGTCAGGCTTTGAGTGAGCGCAGTCTGCTGTGGGCTGTAGGACTATCGCGACGCCAAAACGTCTATCCGGCCGATGTTGATCTGATCTTCCCGGTCGCGACCACCGTAAGCGGTGCACCAAGGCACCTTGCAATAGGCCGATGAACATGGAGCTTTCGCGCCATGACATTGGAACATGCAGAGGGCGATGTGGTCGCCGAGGACAGCGGCGCCGCGGCGGCTGAAGATGGTGCAGCGATGCCCGGCCGCGCGCGGCAACGGAGGCTGTGGAGTTGCGCCGAGAAGCGCGCGTTGGTCGACCTTGCGAGCGCGGCGGGGTCGTCGGTGACCGAGGTCGCGCAAGCGTTCGGCGTGGCTCCGTCGCAGCTCTATGCGTGGCGCAAGCAGATGGCCGGCGGCGAGCTCGATGTCGACCAGGCGATGGCGACCTTCGCGCGGATCGAGGTGAATGATCTGCCTGAGGTCGACCGCGCCGTCCCCGATTGCCCGGACCCGGCCGGCAGGATCGTCGTGGCCTTTCCGAGCGGCGCGCGATTGCGGATAGACGGGATCGTCGATCCGACAGCGCTGCGCATCGTCCTGGCGGAGTTGAGCAGGTGATCACGGTGGTGCCGACCGACCAGATTTTCCTATGCTGCGGCGCGACCGATATGCGCCGCGGGATCAATAGCCTGGCGCGCATGGTGCAACAGGTGCTCGCGCTCAATCCGCACACTGGCGCGATCTTCTGCTTCCGTGGACGCAAGGGTCATATCATAAAAATTTTGGCGCATGACGACCAGGGGTTCTGCCTATTCACGAAGCGGCTTTCCGATGGCTGTTTTGCCTGGCCCGCCACCAAGGATCAGGTCGCCGTTTCGCTCAGCAAGGCACAGCTTTCGCTGCTTCTGGAGGGGATCGACTGGCGCCGGCCGAGCAAGACTTATCGGCCGCGTCTGGCTGGCTAAATTCGGTCGTTTCTCATTGATTTTGTGTCGATTTTGCTTCCGTAGACGAGGTCTTTCGGGTATGTAATTTGGGTGTCGGAACAAGCTCTCTCAACCGCTGATTTCCTCGCCCGGATCGCGCTTCTGGAAGCAGCCGTTGCTGCCCGTGACATCACCATCGCCGAACGCGATGAGCAGCTGCGAAGAGAGCGCGCCGAGGCCGCACTTCGCATCCAGCGCCTGCAGCTGCGGATCGATCGCTTCAACCGCAAAGTCTTCGGCCGCTCGTCCGAGAAGCTGGGGCAGATGCTGCTCGAACTCGAAGATATCGAGACCGATTTCGCCACCAGCGTGCCCGATATCGAGCTGCCCATCGTCGCCGACACCGACAAGGTCCGGGTGTTGCCGGTGCGCAAGCTCAATCCGAACCTGCCGCGCAAGCGGGAGGTTCGCGAGCCGACTTGCGCATGCTGCCCCGGCTGCGGCGGCGATCTGCGCGCCATGGGCGAAGATAGCGAGGAGATGCTCGACCTGGTCGCCCAGGCCTGGCAGGTGATCGAGACCGTTCGACCCAAGTACAGCTGCCGGACCTGCGATAAAATCATTCAGGCGCCGGCACCGATTAAGGCCATTGCACGCGGCAAGCTCAGCTATGCCGCGCTCGCCCATATCATGATGGCGAAGTGGGGTTATCATTTGCCCTTCTACCGTCAGGTCCAGATGATGGCCGCCAAGGGCGTCGATATCGAACGATCCACGCTTGCGCGCAGCGCCGGCTACGCCGCCGCCTTGCTCGATCCGATCTACAATCGCATCCGTGAGATCGGCCGTACCCGCACCAAGATTCACACCGACGACACGCGGCTCCCGATCCTGGCGCCCAGCACCGGTACGACGCACAAGGGTGCGCTCTGGGTTTACGTCGCCGACGACCGCAACTCGGGTTCACAGCAGCCGCCGATCGCCTGGTATCGCGCCACCATGGGCCGCGCCGGCGAGAGCGTGATGACCGAGCTCGCCGGATTTGCCGGTACGCTGCAGGCCGATGGGTTCACCGGCTACAACCAGATCTACAAGGGCGGCGCCATTCGAGAAGCTGCCTGCCTGGCCCATCTGCGTCGCAAGATATTCGACGTTCACGACAGCCAGCCGACCGAGCTCAGCACGACGGCGATGGCCGGTATCCAGGCGATCTACCGGATCGAGGAAGAGATACGGGGGCTCCCGCCCGCCGAGCGATTGGCCGCACGACGAAGGCGGACCCGACCACTGGTCCGGGCGCTGCGACGACAGCTCATGCGCCATGGCAAGGGTCTGTCGCGCCATGCCGATATCGCCAAGGCCTTCGCCTACGGCGCCAAGCGATGGCGCGCATTCAACCGCTTCCTCTACGACGGCCAGCTCGAGCCCGACAACCTGATCGCGGAGCGCGCCATTCGTGGATTTACGGTCGGCAGGCGCAATTGGCTTTTCTCGGGGAGCTTCGCCGCGGCAGAGCGGTCAGCGGTCGTGCTCAGCATCATCGAGACCTGCAAGCTCTGTGGCGTCGATGCCGAAGCCTACATGGCCGATGTCACCGAGCGCATCCAGAACGACTGGCCAGCCTCGCGCTGGGACGAGCTGATGCCATGGAACTGGGTGCGCCGCGAAGAGATGCCGCTCCCCTTGGCGGCATGAGCTCGATCGATGACATGGCGCTGTCGGACGAGGCGCTCGAGGCCTGGATGACCGTCAAGGCCAACCCCCGCCCGCTGGTGCGGACCGTCTCGGCGCTGGATGGCTTCGTAACGGCGGCGGTCACCGGGCCGCGGTTCGCAGACCCGCAAGACTGGATGTGCCCGGTCATGGGATTGCCGCGCGACGTCCTGGCCAAAGGCTCTGCAACCGATCACGCCGTGTTTGCCAGCCTCGCCAGGATCCACAACCGGATCAACGAGACGCTGTTCGACAGACCGCAGGATTATGCGCCTCGCTTCACCACCAAGCCCAGCGGCGGCATCGACCCGCGGCCGTGGTGCCAAGGGTTCTACGCGGCCATGAATCTCAACATCAAACGCTGGAAACGGCTACTCGACCTCAAGAACCCCAACCACGGTCTGCTGCTGCCGATCCTGATCTACTGCGTCGACAAAAAGGGGCGGCCCGTCCTCGGCAAACCCAGGCAGGGGCCCGAGACCGCGCACTTCATCGAGCACGAAGCATACAAAGATATCGCCCTCGTCGTCCCCGCCCTTCGCGAACTCCACTATGTCACCCGTTATGATAACCCGCAGTGATCGCCCCGACGCGCCGACTAACGGCTGACCGCCATACACGCATCAGGCGGCTTCGGGAAAGGGTGCCTTGGTGCACCGCTTACCGACCACCGGCAGGCGCCGCCAATATCACATCCCGGACCAGCCGCCGGTCTCTGCCGAGGTGATGCTGTCTGGTGAGAGATGGCACAAGATAAGCTGGCGGCGCGGCACTAAAGGTCGGCTGACATGCTTGTTTGCGGCTCGACGTGTCCGCGTTGCGGATGGTCATAAGCACCGGATGCTCGACAATCGCATGCAATGCATGCCAGGCGAGGAGGTCTGGCTCGTCGGCGAACGCCGGTCGACTGGCGAGCAAAAATACTATGTGTCGAACTTACCGGCCGATGCGAGCCTCAAGATGCTCGCCGCCACGATCAAGGCGAGGTGGGTCTGTGAGCAGGCACATCAGCAATTGAAGGAGGAACTCGGCCTCGACCACTTCGAAGGCCGATCATGGACTGGATTACATCGACACGCCTTGATGACCATGATCGCCTACGCCTTTCTCCAAGCCCGCCGCCTCAAAGCAGCGGGACGGAAAAAAAAGAGTCGGCGGACCACCGCCACAACCGAGCATGCCAGCTGTTAGACAAGCCATTCTTGACCTCTTCACGCGGCCGCCACCCCGCAGATGTCCTCACTGTGAGAAGCTGCTCGCAGACGCCATCAAACCTAAACTGCCAAAGTAGTGCTTATCATCCGAATCAAAGGATGCGCTATGGGCCAGGTTCTGCATGGGAGCGCCACAACGACAGAGGCGGTCCGTCGAGCGATACAACATAGTCATGTCTGGACGGCGCCTGCTGATCAAGGGCTTGTTTTCGGCGATGGGATGGTCGCGGGTGCGGTCATGTCTCCGGCCTGTTGTTGCGGTACTGTGACCGCTGGCCCTGATGGTGTCCGCTGATCCTTTGGCCTGATCAAGAGAACGAGCTCGAAGCTCCGACTATGCTGCAGGTTTTGGGGATCTGTCCTCGTCTGTTCCCATCACTTCATTGTCACCCTCGATTCCGGTTCGCGGCCCTTGCCGATGGTTTGCCGATGCTGTTGCCGCGCGTCCTCTTCTTCGAGCGTCGGAATCGCCGCCATACTGCAATGGCGCTTCTCGCCACGCAACCAGCCGAGAAAGGCGCGCATCAAGCTCCGTGTCGAGCCGATCTGTCTTGGCACGCCGGTGCTCACGCGACACCGCAACGCTGGCAGGGTGGATGGCATAGGCCTCGATGTCGCGCGCCCGCAGCCAGCGCGCCAGCCAAAAGCCGTCGCCGGCCGCCTCATAGGCGCCGGCGATCCGCTTGATCGTATGCCCGGCCTGGCCGGCTTCGTTGCGCCAGCGCTGCAGCAGCTTCAACAATGATGGCGCGTCGGCATCAATCTTCTTCAGCGGCTGGCGCTTGAAACCCGGAACAAGCGCGGCAATCAGCCACTTCGCCTTGCTCATTTCGATGACGGCGACGATCGTGTTATCCTGTTCAAGAGCCGTAAGGGACCGGCTCGCGTCAAAAGACTGCGACATGGGGTGCCTCCTTCTGATGGTGGATTCAACAGCGCCGAAGAATGCCATACCCTCGCCGCTCGCCCCACAGCATCTACGCCAGTGGGCACGATCCCTTTGCCTCCTGATTGTCATGCAGTCACAGGCGCGCCTGTCGAACGCAACGACCTCTCTCCGAAAGGCGCCTGAATGCTCCTGTCGATGATCGCTTCGGTGGGCGCATCTATTGAAGTCGCGACATTCTTTTCACCCACACGGTTCTCCTATCGGCCAGTTGGCTGTTGAGACCGGTAGCAGTCATGAACTGATCCCGCCCCCTTCTTCCATCCGCGCTGTGCTGGAGCGTTGCCAAAATCGCCCGGATGCTGCCTCGAGGACTACCGCCCGTACCTTTAATCGATGGTCGGAACGCTGAGGACTTTCATCCGCACGACATCGACGTCACCACACCGCGATTCACCAGATTGGTTCGCCGGAGACTTTGACCCCCGATCGCCTATAGCGGCCGGTCTCGGTACCGGCTGACCTGAATGTCGGCTAAGTTAGTTGCGGCTTGTGGCTCGGACATCGGTTGGCCCGTATCTCTTCCTCAGTTTCTGTAAACCAACCCTTGCGGGTCGATTTCGGTCTTGCGGCCCGCGACCAAGTCGGCGAGGAATTTTCCCGAGCCACAGGCCATGGTCCAGCCGACATGGCCGTGGCCGGTGTCGAGATAGAGGTTTTTGTAGCGCGCCTGGCCGATCACCGGCACCGAGCTTGGCATCATCGGTCTCAAGCCCGCCCAAAGCTCGGCCTTCTTCTCATCGAAAGCCCCCGGGAACAGCTCCTTGCCAGTCTTGAACATGGCGGCAAAGTCGCGCGGCTGGAAAGTGCGGTCGAAGCCGGTGAACTCGGCTGTCGAGGCGAGCCGCAGGCGATTTCCCAGCCTCGAATAGGCGATCAGTTGGTCTTCGTCGACGCCACCCATCGTCGGCCCGTTGTCCTCGTCCTCAAGCGGCACGGTCGCCGTGTAACCCTTGACCGGATAGACCGGCAGGTCGACACCGTAGCGGCGGCCAAGGAGGCCGCTTTCGGGTCCCATCGCGATGACGACGGCGCCGGCGGCCACTGGACCGGACGAGGTGACGACAGCTCGCACCCTATCCGCCTCTATGTCGAGGCCCTTTACGGTAGTGCCGTAGAGGAATCTTACGCCAAGGTACTCGGCCGCGTAGACGGCGAGCTTTTCAACGAAGTGGCTAGAATCCCCGGTCTGATCGATCGGCGAATAGACGCCGCCGGCTATTTTTTCCTTCGCCGCGGCAAGACCAGGCTCGAGTTCAATTAGCCGATCGCGGCCGACAATTTCGATTGGTAGGCCATGCTCGGCGAGGTAGCGATAATTGTCGGTGCCGGTGTCGAGACTTTTCTGCGAGCGAAAGAAGTAGAGGATCCCCTTCTTGCGCTCGTCGTAGTGGATGCCTGTGTCGACCGAGAGGGCGTTGATGCAGTCGCGGGAATAGAGCGCTAAGCGCAGCTTGACCGCGCTGTTGGCCCGCAGACGCGCTACAGTGCACTGGCGCACAAAGCGGAGGCTCCAGGCGAGGAAATAGGGATCGAAGCGCAGGCGTACCTTGATCCCTAAATCGTGGTTCCAAAGGGCCTGCAGGAACGTTCTGAATGCGGCCGGAGAGGCCCAGGCCGTCGCATCACCCGGAGAAACAAGACCGGCATTGGACTGGCTGGTGCCGCGCCCAGCCGTCGGATGGCGGTCGAGCACTGTGACCTCATGTCCGTCGCTGGCCAGATAGTACGCGGCGGCCGTGCCGACGACGCCAGCGCCAAGCACCACTACTTTCATGTACGTTCCTCCAAAAAATGTGACCGCGTGGCGTACATCGAGGCCCCGCTCTTTCACGCGCACGGCGGCTTCGCATCAATTACCAATGCAGCCACCTGCTTGCCATCGATGATATCGGCCATGCCTACCCCATTTTCTCCGAAGCGTAGCTCCCCGGGCTTGCCGGGAAGACGACGGTGCGGTTGCCGTTGAGGAAGGTGCGGAAGT
>SAQG01000122.1 GCA_004020315.1 Mesorhizobium sp. | reverse complement strand
GCTCGAATAAGCATCCCGTCGAATCAGCTGTTACTCTTAGAGAATACGCTTTTTTCAGGTTTGAAGGAAGAATGCGCTCTTGGGAATCGAATAGGACAGATAGTTTATCATCTCGGGCAAATGAATGGAAGGAAATCCCCTCTCCAAGTGTGTTACTCTTTAGGGTAGGGGAGAATCCCGGCCTGGGGCCTTCGCGTCCGCCCTGTACTCTGCTTCAGCACTAGAACGAGCAACCAAACTCCGTTTTTGACTTTCAAAAGAAGTGACGAGATTTCAACCCACCAACTGAACCCTTTGCGGTAGCCGGTGTCGGCTAGCAAGTTTTGGTAACACAGGTATGGCTCCGTCCGAGGATCAGTTATAGCGTAGGTAGTGAGTAGATGAATTGACGGTCCGGCCCTCGCGAGGAGCGACTCATTGGAGCTTCGTTCACGTCAGGAAGGAAAAGCAGAAAGAGGGAGGACGGATCCCAAGGGTAACTTCAAAAGCAAACATGCTTACCATATGGCTGCTCATCAAGACTCTCAGCAAAGACTCCAATCGAGTGACTGGAAGTGGATTTGCCCAAACAACTCCTAGAGTGAACGACTTCCTCTGGCTTTGTGCCCATGATCGTCTAGCCCTTCTCCACACTCGGCACATTAGTCAGGGATCCTGTTGGTGCCAAGGAATCAATGAAAGCACCGACCATGTCCTCATAACCTGCCCTAAAGCTACTAAATTCTGGCCTCCCCTCTGATCTGAACAAGCCTAACCATGGACTTCGTGAGTGGCTCAAGAATGGAATCCAATAAAATATAACTTCTGCCCATGCTAATCTTCCTTGGGCATTCTATTTCCCCTTGCGTGCTGGACACTCTTGTCCGAAAC
>SAQG01000121.1 GCA_004020315.1 Mesorhizobium sp. | reverse complement strand
GCGCGTTTTGGGGTCGGCATCAGCACGGTCATCCGGTGGGTTCGCCGGCTGCGGGAAACGGGCATGGTGGAGCCCGGCAAGATGGGCGGGCGACGGCCGAAGAAGATTGCCGGTGCGCACCGCGACTGGCTTATCGAGCGCTGCCGCAATACAGACTTCACGCTGCGCGGCCTTGTGGCAGAGCTGGCCGAGCGCGGGCTGAAGGTCGACTACCGCTCGGTGTGGGAGTTCGTCCGTGCCGAGAAGCTGACGCACAAAAAAAGACGCTGATCGCCGCCGAGCAGGATCGGCCCGATGTGGCGCGTCGGCGGGCGCAGTGGAAGGCCCATCAGGGCCGGATCGCCCCCTCCCGCCTGGTCTTCATCGACGAGACCTGGACCAAGACCAACATGGCTCCGCTCCGGGGCTGGGCGCCGCGCGGCCAGCGCCTGAAAGCCAAGGTGCCGCATCGGCGCTGGAAGACCATGACCTTCTTGGCTGCCCTGCGCCACGATCGCGTCGACGCCCCATGGCTCATCGACGGGCCGATCAATGGCGAGCGCTTCCGGCTCTATGTCGAGAAGGTGCTCCTGCCCACCCTCAAGCCGGGCGACATCGTCGTCATCGACAATCTCGGCTCGCACAAAGGCAAGGCCGTCCGGCACGCCATCCGCAAAGCCGGCGCCAAGCTCTTCTTCCTGCCCAAATACTCGCCGGACCTGAATCCAATCGAGCTGCTCTTCGCCAAGCTCAAGCACCTGCTGCGAAAGGCCGCCAGACGCACCACCGACGCCGTCTGCAGCGCCATCGGCCAAATCCTCGACACCGTCACATCAAAGGAATGCGCCAACTACTTCACCGAGGCCGGCTATGCCCCAACCTAAAATCATC
>SAQG01000120.1 GCA_004020315.1 Mesorhizobium sp. | reverse complement strand
CTTAAATTCCATTGGTACATCCCGGTCGCTCAGTATTATTACGAGAGCGGCCACAAGGATCGCGCGGTCGAGTTGATCGAGGTGGCAATCAAATCGCTGGACCACCAGGAGCCAATGCCGGACCACACCAAACAGCACTACCTCACCCCGTTGCTCCAAGCCCTGGCCAACTACACGGGTGAGCCCGCCTGTCATGCAGATATCTGTGTGGCTCCGCAAAATAAGGCTTTCGAAACTCAAAACGCAGTCACTTCCTGAGCAAAGATCGCGAAGGGATGACAATTGGAATTCACCACTGGCCAATCCGCCCATCGTGGCTCGCTTCGCAGCAAGTATGTCGATGCAGCAAGGGCGGGCGGCTTGCGGCAGGTTGGATTTCAATTGCGTTGACCACCGGTCGGATCGCGGCGCAGACGATGTGCGCCGCGAATTCGCGCCGTAGGTCTCGCACTCGTGGACATGTCGAGGTCGGCCACGGGGCACTCTTGGGTGGGGTTGGGCCGCCCAAGCCATTCGTCGGCCACGCAAGTGGGCCCGGAGTGGGCATCGCAGGAAAAGGAAATCGTCCCTCGAAGACGAAGACTGAAATGAGGAACAACGAAATGCCTCATGCACCGGTTGGCCCTGCTGTCAACAAGGACGAAGAAGCCCTTGCTCGCCCGTTCGTCAAATGCCTTCTGCGGCTGATCCGTACTCAGGATTCCTTCGGCTTATGGGAAGGCAATTCGGACGCCGAGCTGCTGGCCGAATTCATCATCACCAAGGAACAGCAATGTGCGACCCCTCTCATCGGCCATCCTGATTCGGACGCGCTGTGGAGGCTCGACATGTTTTACACCGCCGTGGCGCTTGCGATTGAGGAGCGCTCCGGCGTGTCGACGTCGCCAATAAT
>SAQG01000119.1 GCA_004020315.1 Mesorhizobium sp. | reverse complement strand
CACCATCACCGCTTCCGACGGCGCCACCACCTGCACCATCGCCAATCAGCGCCGGGCGATACGGGCCTTCTTGAAGAGCCGCAAACAGGTAGACCTTGTTGTGTGCGAGCCGACTGGAGGCCATGAAGGCCTGCTGCTCGAAGAGTGCCTGCGCGCCGGCCTTGCCTGCCATCGCGCCGATACGCTCAAGCTCAAGAGCTTCATCCGCTCCTTCGGCACCCTCGGCAAAAGCGACGCCATCGACGCGGACAAGCTTTGCGCCTACGGCCGCGAGCGCTGGAACGTCCTGCCCCTTTGGCAAGCCCCGGACCCGGACGAGGTGCGCTTGCGCGCCTTGGTCAGACGGCGCCAGGAGCTCATCGCCACCAAGGGCGCCGAGCAGAACCGCGCCAAGGCACCTGGCAGCCAGGATCTCGCCGCCTCCTTCGCGGCCGTGATCAAAGCCGTCGAGCATCAGATCAGGGCGATCGAGGCTGCCATGCGCGACCTGATCGCCAGGAGCAGCACACTCAAGCGCCGGGCGGCCATATGCATGGCCATGGAGAGTCTCGGCTCGATCGTGACGGCCAAGCTGCTGGCCATCTTGCCCGAACTCGGCTCCATGACACGCCGCCAGGCCGCCGCACTCGCCGGACTTGCACCTCATCCCCACGAAAGCGGCCTCAAAAAAGGTTACCGCAAAACCCGTGGTGGACGCCCCGACGTCAGGAGCACCTTGTTCATGCCGGCTCTGCGCGCCGCCGCCGGACACGGTGAGTTTGCCGCCTTCTACAAACGCCTCGTTGCCAACGGCAAAAGGCCGATGGTGGCCATCGCCGCTGTCATGCGAAAGATCGTCGTCACCCTCAACGCAAGGCTCCGAGATGCCCCAATCGCTCAGAGTTGATGACGAAG
>SAQG01000118.1 GCA_004020315.1 Mesorhizobium sp. | reverse complement strand
TGTCGGTAGCTTTTCAAGTTGTCCGGTTTTGGTAGCACATCATTTGTCCGCTTCAGTTTTGCGTCGAAGCGGTTCACGCGGCTTGGCCGATGCGGCAGGTCTCTTGGATTGCGGCGCCGTCAGGCATGTATCGAGCGATGCGGCGAGGGCCATGGAAGACCGCGAGCGTGCCATCCGGGTAGTGCCTGATCTTGACCGTGGCTTTGACGAAGTGATGTCTGATCGGGCTCTGCGGCAGCTGCAATCGCAGCCGCGCGAAGGCGATCGTGTTGTCGCGGGCAACGACGCGCTCCTCCTCAATGCACAGGATCTGAGCCAATTGTTGCGGGTCGGCGGCGACAAAGGCGCTATCTTCGACCGCGGCCGGCTTGGCGAAGCGGGCATTGTGAGCCGGCAGATAGATCTGTGCGATGAAGCGGTTGGCGGCCTGGATATCAGCAATGCCGGCCAGCGCCAGTTCCTTAGGCAGCCGATCCTGCAAAGTGGAGAACATCCGCTCGGAGCGGCCCCTGGCTTCAGGCGAATAGGCCGGGATATGCTCGATGCCCAGTTGCCGCAGCGCCCGCCCGACCTGGGTCAGCCGGCTCTTGTCGACCGCCTCGCCGGCCTTGAGCGTCACGAAATAGTGGCTGCCGCGATCGGTGTAGAGGCTCGACGGCAGTCCCTTGGCGACTAAGGTCTCCAGAAGTCCCTGAAAACTCGACGCCGTGCCTTCCTCCTCGATCAGAAAGGCTGAATAGAGCGTGCTCGTCGCGTCGTCCATCGTCACAATCAGATCCAGCATCGGCTGGCCCTCCAGCCAGGCATGCCGGCTGCCGTCCTGATGCAGCATCATCCCCTCGCACGGCTTCCTTTCCCGCTTGCGCCGGTGAGCACCGCGCCGCTTGGCCCGTCCCACCAG
>SAQG01000117.1 GCA_004020315.1 Mesorhizobium sp. | reverse complement strand
AACTAGGGCTTTAAGAAGGGCTCCTCCTACTGGCTTCAATCAGCCCCATACTGATGAAAGGGCTATGCATCGAAATGAGGTATCACATTGTACACACCCATCTATCTATTCAGAACCTAGCTTAAGCTCGTTTATCAAAAGCGGCCAAAGCCCAATGTGACATTGTAAATACTTGAGGGAGTGAGATGCCCACGCTAACCAACGATCCAATGCGCTTGAGTGGATGAACAGGATCCCTTGTTGGAAGATAAAATCTTCCCAGAGTGCCCTATTACAGATTACAGACGGGCGATCAAGGGTGGAACTAAACTAGCATTATTGAGTTCGAAGTCTTTTGTTTGAGAAAAGAATGAGAGCAAGTCTCTGAAGTCACCGCTTTAAGATCAAGGTCTAAGAAATGTTGATGACCATGAATTGACTAGATGCATTCCCGTGCGGTCTTAGACCCGAGTGAACCCATTACAGGAGAGATGCATTCAATCCAGGCTTGGCCTATCTCAATCCAATCTCGGATTTACCGGTAG
This sequence comes from Mesorhizobium sp., assembly GCA_004020315.1. Classification (GTDB taxonomy): domain Bacteria; phylum Pseudomonadota; class Alphaproteobacteria; order Rhizobiales; family Rhizobiaceae; genus Mesorhizobium. Next base: position 55 of record SAQG01000117.1, on the reverse strand, counting down.
TTCCTGAGTTAGGAGTTAGAGTTGTAGCGGATAACAGATCTGATATCTTATATAG
>SAQG01000116.1 GCA_004020315.1 Mesorhizobium sp. | reverse complement strand
CTTGGAGCTCGTCCATTCGTTAGGTGATCCCTTGCTCTCACGTTCGAGTGTTTGCTCGTCGTTTAGGCCGGTGAGTTAGATTTCTGCTCATTGCAGTCACCTCCGGGGTTCTTCGCACCAGGATAGTACCAGGACCCTTGTGCCCCGGCCCTTGATCAGATAAATCCGCCCGCCCTATGACCAAAAACTTAAAATTAGCCTTGCGACGAGACGCGGACATCCCCCATGCTGCGGTTCCCTCCGGTC
>SAQG01000115.1:524-944 GCA_004020315.1 Mesorhizobium sp. | reverse complement strand
TAATGGAATTTCCCAAGATATGAATGCTCAGTTCAATGGGTATGGAAAGCCTCTCTGACTATAAAGTCTGGAATGGAGAGACCAATAGAAGTAGGAAATTGGGCACCTTAGCCAATTGTAAGACCCCACCTCTCTTAGGACATGACTCGGGAACAGGACTCATTTTTCTTTCTTCTTTGCTTTGCCTAAGCCAAGCTTCACATTAAACAAAAGAATTGGACCACTTTGTGGGGCGAGTTTGCTATTGCTAGAAGTTCGAAAGGAGTAGTAATAGGGGCTTTGGGGCATTCCCCCAGGGCATAACTAATTAGCGGCCTATTCTTTTTACTGTAATTATATTCCCATCTCTCAAGCTAAAGATAAGGAACTAAGGTAATAAGGTAAGCCCAAGCAGCTGCTATTTGAACAACGGATTAAGCC
>SAQG01000115.1:0-514 GCA_004020315.1 Mesorhizobium sp. | reverse complement strand
TAAGCCATTGAAGATCTACAACTTATGACTCCACTGGTAGTATACTATATGCAACCTATTCCGTAACAAGCGATTCTGGCTATAGCACCAGCTCATTCCCTGACTTCCTTTCTTCTCTCAGGACATTCTTTTCTTTTTTTTTACGATGTCATTTGCTTTCACTAGCACCGGTTAGGAGAACAGTAAGAGTTCCTCCCGTCCCACCGACTAATCGAAGGCTATTGCTTCTGTCTTCGTCTTTCTGGCAGCTATCTTTCTAAACAGGAGAGAAAGATAGCCCTAAACTCAGTGACTTTTCAAAGACACAGCTTAACCACACAAAATAAGTCTAATGGGATCTAGAGGCGATCTTCTATATAGAGATCGGTTTCCAAGTAATAGTAGGGATTTAACTTTGCTTTATCGTATAGTTTCTAGAAGCTGCTCGATCCCCTTCCCGAAAAGAGATTACTTCGAGCTTAAAATGATTTATCTAAGTCAAAGCTTATGGTTGCTTATAGGCAGTAGCTAAGCG
>SAQG01000011.1:64867-159946 GCA_004020315.1 Mesorhizobium sp. | reverse complement strand
ATCCCCGCTGATTTGGGAATCCCCCTTCGATTCAGCCTCTCTTCATCCCGCTCTAGCGGCGGCCATCTGGGCACTTCTTATTCTTGGCGGCGTGGAAGAAACAGGTGAACGCTTGTTCCTTCGCCGACTGCACTCTCGATCCGTATATGTCCCCCGGACTGCTTGATAAAACCGTAAACCTGGCTGAGGCCAAGTCCCGTTCCCTCTGCCTTGGTGGTGAAGAAGGGCTCGAATACCTGGGCCAGAATTTCCTTGCTCATGCCGCAGCCCGTGTCATGAACTGTCACGCGAACAAACGATGCGGCTACAGAACGCACATCTTCGATGTCTTCGGGAGCATTGCTGGTCTCGATCGAAAACGTGCCCTTGCCCGCCATGGCGTCCTTGGCGTTCACAGCCAAATTGAGAATTGCGACGTCAAGCTGATTGGCATCGACAAGAACAGGGCCGAGTTCGGGATCCAGATCGCGCCTGATCGTAATTCCGCTCCCGAGCGTCCGCTCCAGCAGCATGGTAAGTGACTGAATCCGCGCATTTAGATCGACAGTTTCGGGGGCAAGCGACTGTCGGCGCGAGAAGGCGAGCAATTGCTGCGCAAGAGCGCCACCATTTTTCGCTCGCCGGAGCAGTTCTTCCATCAGGATCGCTGTGTTCGGATTGGTGGGATCGTCGGCAAGCTGCTTCTGCAGAAGCCGCAGCCCCGATTCGAAGACGGCAATCAGATTGTTGATGTCGTGAACAATCCCAGCCGCAAGCCGACCGATCGCTTCGAGCTTCTGCGATTGCCGTCGGCGCTCCTCCTGCGCGCGCTGCGCGGAGACGTCACGAAGGCTGGCAAGCAGCGCAGGCTTTGCGTCCCAGCTCACCTCCACTGTCCGCATCTCAACATCGGCCGGCGGCCGACGCGGCCGGTGGACAGTAATGTCGGCGGTTTCGCCGGAAACGACCGGCAGGCCGAGTGGGACTCGGATGAGATCGTCAGGCGAGTGGCCGAAGATCCGTGCAGCCGCTGGATTCGCGTAAAGTACTGTGCCCGACAAGTCGACGACGAGGATCCCGTCGGCCGTATTTTCGATCAGACGTCGAAAGTTCAGTTGGCTGATGCCCGTCAGGGGTGCCTCGTTGGACACCTTGAGGATTTCGGCTGTGCTCTGGCCCATGCCCTCGTGCTCCTCACGCTGCTGAAGAACCTGCGGCGGGGTCCCCGAACACGTCGGGCGCGCCATCGAAGGGCTCACCGAGGTGCATGCCGGTACCGTCGATCGTGAAGCGCCGGATCTGCTTGTCGTGCTCACTTCCCCGCATTTTCAGCACCATGATCCCGCGGTTCATGAGATGCCTCTCCTGAATGTAGCGCAACAGGATGATAGAGTCTGTTAGGGTCGAGATATGCTGTTCGCTGGCGCTTTGGCCGCCGACAAGCGACTTGTCGGTGGCGGTGCAAAGACCAGCGATCTCGCGTTTCTTGATAAAAGAGGTGAGACTGATCAGGAATTCGCGGAAGCCGGTTTCCGGCGCGATCCGCTCCAAAGCCGACAGGCTGTCGATCGCGATCCTGTCAGGTTTGAATTCCTCGACGAGTTCGCGGATCATCAAAAGATGATCCGGCAAGTTCTGGGCCTCCGGGTAAATGCAAACCATCTTCAGCCGACCGTCGGACTCCATGGCCCCGAAGTCGACGCCCCAGCCGCGCGCATTGCGGAACAGCTGACCGCGACTCTCTTCGTAGTCGACCAGCAACGCACGCTCACCAGCCGCGACACCGCCAGCGAGAAAATTGGTTACCAGCAGGGTCTTTCCAGTGCCCGTCGCGCCACTGACAAGAGTGACGCTATCGCGGAAGAAACCACCGCCGCACATCCGGTCGAGCTCTGAATTGCCGCTCGTCACCCGTTTCGTGCTGGATTGCTGCTCAAGGCGCAAAGAGGATAAGGGCACTGCAACTATGCCTTGCTCCACGACCAGCGTGATCGGCACCTCCCCTTCGACATGGCGGCTGCCGCGCATCTTAAGAACCTCGATGGTCCGTCTGCGCCGCTCGCGGTCGAGCGCATTGCGCAGTATCACCACATTGTCGGCGACGAATTCCTCGATCCGGTGGCGGGAAATTTCGCCATATTCGCTGTTGCGCTCGGCAGTCATCAGCACCGTCAGACCTTCCCGCTTGAGCGCCGTCGCAATGCGCATGAGTTCCCGCCGTACCGACGTCTGCTCCCCGACGAAATGATCAAAGAGCTGGGTTATCGAGTCCAGCACGATGCGCCGCGCGGCGGCGTTTCGCGCCGCGTGCAATATACGCGTCAACAGGCCGGCCAGATCGAACTTACCGACAATCATCTGGTCGTGGTCGCGCGGGCTGGCGTCGACGAAGACGAGCTTGTTCGTTTCGCGCCAGCGGCGAATATCCCAGCCGAAGCTGGCCATGTTGACCTCGATATCGGCCGGTGATTCCTCAAAGGTGACGAAGACGCCCGGTTCATCGAGAACGGTGATGCCGTGGGCGAGAAACTGGGTCGCGAACACCGTCTTTCCACTGCCCGGCGTGCCCCCGACAATGGTGGTGCGCCCGCGTGGCAGGCCTCCCATCACAAGGTCGTCGAACGCTTCGATGCCAGTCTTGACGCGGTCGAGCACGGGATCGATGAGGGTCACATCAGCTGTGGTCATGGCCACCGTCCTTCTTGTAATAACCGAAATAATCGAGCACCTGATCGATGTTGCTGATATCGCCGACCAGCCGGCGCGGAGGGGTGGCCGACTCATCGGAGAGCGTCGGCGTCGCCAGTATGCCGGCCTTTTCTGCCTCTTCGGGATGCACGAGAATGTCGACCGTCTCGATTTCGATTCCCCCGGCAAACTCCTGGATCTTCAGCCGGCTTTCCAACGCTCGTCGGGCCGCGGGCGTATCTCCGGCGATGTAGAGTCGGAGCGTGGCGCGTAGGACGGACAGGTTGTTGTGGCTCATATCTCACGCCTAGCCGCACGAACATTGCAGGTCGGCGTGCTCAAGGCGCCACGCCACGAATCCAGTTCGCCGGCATTCCTGTCTTCCTTGGCGACCGGACGGTCTTGCCTGGAAGCCGATGCGCCACGGCGCGCGCTCGGTGAGGCCTGGATCAGCGCCTATGCATCATTTTGTAGATAGCCGTGATCGACTCGTCTGCGCACTAGTGAACATTTCTCCCTGCTCCGCGTTATGAGCGGCCAGAATTTTGAAAGAAAAGGGGCGCAATGCAAAATCAGCAGGAAGGAGACCCGATCGGAAATAACCTGCTCCGGGCACTCAGGACCGACGACTGGAAGATATTGCGGCCGAACCTCGAACATTGGTCGGCGCCAACGGGGACCTTGCTGCATGAACCTGGCGACACCGTTCGTCACGCCTATTTCCCTCGCGGATCGAGCTTGGTCTCTTATCTCGTCGTTTTGGATGATGGGCGAGCGATCGAGACGGCGCTCGTTGGACGTGAAGGCGCTGTGGGCGGCATCGTCAGCCAAGGCAGGCTTCCGGCCTATACACGGGCAGAAGTTCAGTTGGGAGGCTTGTTCTTCAGGATCGATCTGAATCACCTCGAGGAGGCGAAATCAACTTCTTTGACGTTGCGCCACCTGTTCGCTCGTTACGCGGATTGCCTAATGGCCCAGGTGTTCCAATCAGTCGCGTGCGGCGCCGCGCATTCTATCGAACAACGCACCGCGAGATGGCTGTTGGCTGCGGTCGAGCGGACGGGAGTCGACAGTATGACGGTAACCCAGGAACAGCTTGCCGTCATGCTGGGGGTCGGTCGCAGCTATTTGAGCCGCGTCATCCGCGACCTGAGGCAGCGCGGGGTTATTGAGACGCGGCGCGGCCAGATTTCCATTCGCAAAGTGGATAGGCTGCGATCGCTCGCTTGCGAGTGCAACGCGGCCGTCAGCCACCATTTCAACGATGTGCTGGAGGGTGTGTATCCGGCGGAGCACCCGCATGACGGATTTACTGATGTACAACCCGGCATAGGCGAATGATCGTTTGGACCCGTTTCCGGGAACAACAGGCCGACGCGATCCGTTCTCAAGCGGCCTATCGGATGTCCCGGACCCCCTTTTTTGTGCGTCGGCCACATTGACCCGGATGCCGTGGCGGTTCGGCGACCTACATCGATATGACGCTGGAGGAGACGCCATGGACATGAGCAACAGGAAGACGCAGTTCAATATCTGGTACTGGATCGCCGCCTTCGCGGTGCTGATGATCTTCCAATATGTCTACACCGCCACGCAGCACGTCGCGCAGATTCCCTATAGCCAGTTTGAGACCCTGCTACGCGACGGCAAGATCGCCGACGTGCAGGTTTCCGATCGCTTCATCCAGGGCCGCTTCAAGGAGCCGCAGGACGGGAAGCCGCTATTCATTACCACGCGCGTCGAGCCGAATCTCGCGCGGCAGCTGCAGGAACACGGCGTCACCGTCACTGGCCAGATCGAAAGCACCTTTCTGAGCGACCTGCTCTCCTGGGTCGTCCCGATCCTCGTCTTCTTCGGCTTGTGGATGCTGCTGATGAGGCGCATGGGCGGTGGCGTGGGCGGTTTGATGCAAATCGGCAGGAGCAAGGCCAGGGTCTATGTCGAGGCCAACACCGGCGTGAAGTTCGACGACGTGGCGGGTGTCGATGAGGCCAAGGCCGAGCTGCAGGAGATCGTGGATTTTTTGAAAAGCCCGCAGGAATACGGCCGTCTTGGAGGGCGTATGCCCAAGGGCGTGCTGCTGGTCGGACCGCCCGGCACCGGCAAGACGCTGCTCGCGAAAGCCGTTGCAGGCGAGGCAAAGGTTCCGTTCTTCTCGATCTCAGGCTCAGAATTCGTCGAGATGTTCGTGGGCGTCGGCGCCGCCCGTGTGCGCGACCTGTTCGAGCAGGCACGCGCCAAAGCCCCGGCAATCATCTTCATCGACGAACTCGACGCGCTGGGCCGCGCCCGCGGTGCGGGCCCGATGATGGGCGGCCACGACGAGAAGGAGCAGACACTCAACCAGCTCCTGGTCGAGCTCGACGGTTTCGATCCGAAAATCGGCGTCGTGCTGCTCGCCGCGACGAACCGCCCGGAAATCCTTGACCCGGCACTTCTTCGCGCCGGTCGTTTCGATCGGCAGGTGCTGGTCGATCGGCCGGACAAGCAAGGTCGTGTCCAGATACTCCAGGTCCACATGAAGAAGGCCAAGCTGGCGGCGGATGTCGATGCCGAGAAAGTTGCCGCGCTGACGCCGGGTTTTACCGGCGCCGACCTCGCCAATCTCGTCAACGAGGCGACCCTGCTCGCCACGCGCCGGAGGGCGGATGTCGTCACGATGGACGATTTCAACAATGCGGTCGAGCGCATCGTGGCGGGGCTCGAGAAGCGCAACCGGCTGTTGAACCCCAGGGAACGCGAGGTCGTCGCCTATCACGAAATGGGCCATGCGTTGGTAGCCATGGCGCTGCCCGGAGTGGATCCCGTGCACAAGGTATCGATCATCCCGCGCGGCGTCGGCGCGTTGGGCTACACGATCCAGCGGCCGACGGAGGACCGATTCCTCATGACGCGCCAGGAACTGGAGAACAAGATGGCGGTGCTGCTCGGCGGCAGGGCGGCCGAGTGGATCGTGTTCGGGCATCTGTCCACGGGGGCCGCCGATGACCTAGCCAAAGTGACCGATATCGCCCGCGCCATGGTCACGCGTTACGGCATGTCGGAAAAGCTCGGCCATGTGGCGCTGGAAAAGGACCAGCGCTCCTTCCTGAGCCCCAACCCACTCGCCGGCGGTCCGCGCGAGCACGATTACGGCGAGGCCACCGCCGAGGCTATCGACGCGGAAGTCCGCAGCATCGTCGATACAGCGTTCGCGCGAACCGTCGGGCTCCTCACTGAACGGCGGGATCTGCTGGAAAAGACGGCGCGCAAACTGCTCGAAATCGAGACGCTCAGCGAGGCTGAACTCGCATCGCTCGTCGGAAACGTCGCGGCACCGGATCGCACGGAGGCATCCGAACCGGAATCGGGGAAGCGACCGATACGCCGAGGCAAGGCTGCGGCTACAAACTTCTCGCGCCGGGCCGAGTGATGACCTTCCTGTCCCGACGTGGTCCGGGTCCGAACCGCTCGTCGAAAAGCCGATACAGACCGCGAAATCGCGGTGCATCGTCATGTTGCAGCCCAGGACAAAACCGCCGGGATGAACATCTGATGCAAGCCGCTCGCGGTCCGGCGATCGCTTGATCGTGAACGGCAGATCCCTGTCATCGCCGATCTCGACGCGGCCTCCGCGGATGACCCGCTCCCCAGTGGGCATAGTGTCGCTGCCAATCACCGAGAATCATCATCAACGAAATACAGCACGGCCTCTCGCACGCCAGACCGGCGTGCGGGCGGCCGCCAATCCGCGTCGCGCTGTGCCAGTTGACCAGCTTATTGAGTAAAGTCTAATAAGGCAGCGTTACGCAACCGATCCTTGTGTCTTTTTTCGGATTTGGCGTTGCTTCGTCACGCTCCGAATCCGCCAGCTACGATAGGCCAGGCTGAATGACCGACCTTTTTTGCCCAGAATTCGCCCCGATCATTGAAGAGCGGTGTTGATTGCAATGCTGGCGCCGTCCGTTGTTTACTGGCTCTTGCAGAGAAAACGAAGGCTCCAATGATCCGAGACAATGCCACGGTAGGCGTCGTGGTGCCGATGTTCAATGCCGAGCGAACCATTCGCGCCACCTTGACCAGCATCTGCCAGCAGGAGCATCAGGCGCTGGACATTGTCGTGGTGGACGACGGGTCGACGGACCAGTCCGCCTCGATTGTGGCCGCCTGTGCTGAGAAAGACCGGCGTATACGCCTAATCAGGCAGTCGAACGCCGGCGTTGCGCAGGCCCGCAACAGCGGTGCGGCCTCTACCGATGCTGAGTTTCTGGCGTTTGTCGACGCGGATGATCTCTGGGCCCCATCCAAGATCGCATTGCAACTGCGCGCCCTGCAGGAAGGCGGCTCTTCTGCGGGCCTGGCATATTGCTGGTTTGCGCAAATCGACGAGAACGGCCGGGTATTCTCACTATACAACCGGCCCAATGCCGATGGCCGTGTTCTGCAACGGATGTGCAGAATGAATTTTGTCGGAAACGGAAGTTCGATGCTGATGCGTCGCTCCGCATTCGAGCGGGCGGGACAGTTCGATCCTTCCCTGAGGGCCAGGAATGCACAAGGCTGCGAGGATCTTCTTATGTGCCTCAGAATAGCGGAAAATTACGAATTCCGCGTCGTGCCTCAGCATCTCGTGGGTTACCGGATGACGAACGTCAACATGTCGAGCGATGTCATGCAGATGCTTCGTTCGTGTGAGATTGTTCTTGCCGAGTTTCGCGAAAAATATCCGCAGTTCGGCAACGATCTCGATGCCCATCTGGTCGACATGATTCATTGGCTTGCGGTAAGAGCTTTGATCGGCGGGCAGCTTTACGCGGCCTGCGACCTATCGAAGAAACTCTTCGTCCTGGATCCGCGCACGGCGATTTCTCGCCTGCCCAACATGGTAGACACTTACTGCAGGGCTCGGTTGGTTCCTCGCTGGATCAAGGTTGGAGTGAAACGGATGCGCAACAAGAACGCCGAGTTCCGTCCTCTTTATGAAGAGACCAGCTGGTGAGCGCTTGACTGTTTCGAGCGCTTGCGGCGGCTCATCAGCCTGGCGGCGGCGCCTAGATGGGCGAGGCCGGCCGTCGTCGGACTTAGGTTGGCTGCGGCGGTTCTCGAAGGCGGCACCTCGTGTTTGAGACCTAAGCGCCGTTTTCGACGAGAGCGGACGGATCAATACTCCTCGCACCTGACTCGCGAAGCTGGCGCGGCGTCGGCGTCTTGAGGGCCGCCTGGACTCGCCTTCGAAGCCACTCCGGAGGAACTGGCTGGCAGATGAAGGTCGGATCGGCGTCGAAAAAACGCCCGGAGGTACAGATGGAATGCGGTGAGGTCGGAACCATGCGCTGTTTAACGGCAAGCAGTCTCGGCACAAAGCGACGCAGCCGCCGCCACAGGTCTTGTGCGATTGGCTTTGCGAAGACATGAAACAGCGCGGCCGGATCGATCTGTGTTGCGTGGACAAGCGGAGCGATTGCCGCGCCTGGCGACGTGCGGGCGGCTTCGGTGCCGTAATACGCTGAGGCCACGCCATCGGACCAACGAAATAAGAAAGACGCTAGCCTGGGATGTCGCATGCGGACTGTTTCAAGGACGATCCGATGCGATGTCAGCATGACGACATACCTGGTCGACATAGAAGATGGTGATCGCCGGTAACCAATCAAATACTCGGGAACGACATCATAATCGCAGATCGCGGCAATGTTGAGCTGCATCTGCAAGTCTTCGGCTCCTTGGGCGCCTGCGGCTCTGAGTGCCGGGTCGTATCCCCCGGTTGCCGTAAGAACTGATCGCCTGATTAGCGGTGAACTTGCATTGCCGATAAAATTCTCAACAAGCAGCCAGTTGTGAACGTCCCCGCGAGCGAGAATTGGCGGCGAGCATTCGATCACCCAATCATCATCATCGATGACCCGATACCACGCGTAGACAAGGCCGAGAGACGGCCGCGACTGAAACAGGCGGTGCTGCTTTTCCAGCTTTGTCGGGTGCCACACATCATCCGCATCAAGCGGCGCTATGAATTCACCCCTCGCCGCATGAATTGCCAGGTTTCTGGCGACAGCAACCCCTTGGTTCTGTTGTCTCAGAAGAGAAATACGCGGATCACTGGTTGCAAATGCCTCGACGATCTCAGCGGTCCGGTCGGTCGACCCGTCATCGACCACTATGATCTCCAGCTGTTTGAAAGTTTGCGAGGCGGCCGACTGAAGGGTGTGTCGGATGGTCTTTTCCGCATTGTAAACAGGAATGATGACGGAAACTGCGGGTTGCATATCGAAAAAAACCTGCTTTTGATGAAGGGAAAGACGGGCGCGCCACCAGCCTAAATACTAGCATACGCGAGCGGGGTAGTATCAAGCCGCGCCTCTCCTACCGGGTACTTCAACGTTGAGAATTCGCCCGGTCTTTCACACTTACGGCGCTGAAATGTGCTAATATGCTTCAATCCGCCCAAACTTGTGGACGCCTTCATGCTTCCTTTCATTTCGCTCACATCCGTGCCCGAGGCGTCGTGGTCTTATTGCCATCAGCTATATGCTTGAACACTCACATGTATGGCGTTTCTGCCGATGGGGATGGCATCCGCGATCGGACATGAGCGTGGTTTTCGCGGTTCCCGCGGTGGGAGACCGATGGTGATCCCGCGCGTTCTCCTGCAGCTTGGTCGGCTGGTGCGGCGTCGACGCCTGCGCCGTGCTCCCATCATACTGATGTACCATCGTGTTGCAGAGATCGCCGTCGATCCGTGGAGGCTAGCCGTCCATCCGGCGAGGTTCGACGAACAAATCGAAGCGCTGACGCGGACCCGGCGGGTGGTGCATTTGCATGAGCTGTTCGACGTCATCGCACGGGGAAAGCCGGGCAAACCGCTTGCGGTTGTCACGTTTGACGACGGCTATCACGACGTCTACAGCAACGCTCGCCCGATCCTACAACGTCACGACTGCCCGATGACGCTGTTTGTTGCGACGGGAGCAATAGGAAGCGGCAGAGAATTCTGGTGGGATGCGCTCTCGCGCATCTGTCTTGAGACGCCTGAACTGCCGGACCAACTCGACATCACGATCGAGGGAGACAGGCATCACTGGCCTATCCCGAAGATGGTGGATCAGGCCGGCCGCGACAAAGTCTACCGGGAGGTGTGGTCGGCGCTCCGAACGCTCCCGTATGAGCGGCAGAACGCACACGTCGAAGACATTGCGAAATGGGCAGGTGTTGGTCTCGACGCCAGGCCAGAGCACTGTATTATGACTCCCGAGGAGGTTGGTGACATCAGTGACGATCTGATAACGATCGGCGGTCATACTGTCAGTCATCCCACGCTCCCCGCCCATTCCTTCGCGACCCAGCTTCGCGAGATCGTCGACGGCCGTTCGGCCTGTGAGCAAATGACCGGAAAACGCGTTCTCTCTTTTGCATATCCGTTCGGAGACCATGACGCTCTGTCAGTATCTGCCGTCAGGGAAGCGGGATTTGAGTTCGCATGCACGACGCGCGCCGGGTGCGTTGCGCCCGAGGCAGACGTTCTGCGTTTACCTCGATTGTGTGTCGACAACTGGTCAGGGGATGAATTCTTGCGAAAAATCGAGGATCATCTGTTCTGATGAACGCACAGCAGACTACCATTATCACCCCTCGACGCGGCTGGTTTGACCTCGATTTCTGGCACCTGTGGCGCTATCGCGATCTGCTGCTCCTGTTCGCGATGCGCGACATCAAAGTCCGCTACAAGCAGACCTTGCTTGGTCCGGCATGGCTGATCCTGCAGCCCCTGGCGCTTACCGCAGCCTTGACCACCGTCATCAGCGGTATCGCGGGCATTTCAACCGGCGGCCATCCCGCGCCAATCTTTTATCTGACAGCGCTGGTGCTGTGGTCGTATTTTTCCCAAGTCGTCTCCACCGCGAGCCAGGTCTTCATTGCTAACGGTCATCTTTTCAGCAAGATCTACTTCCCGCGACTCGTCGTTCCCGTGTCATCGCTCCTGTCGAACAGTGTGGCTCTGGCGATCCAGCTTGGCGTCGCATTGGCCTTCTTGCTCTGGTACCAGCTGACAGGAAAAGTGGACGGGCTATCGTGGCGCCTGGCGTTCTTTCCGCTGGTGATAATCCAGGTCGCGGCATTCTCGTTGGCTGTTGGGCTTTGTCTAGGAGCGTCAACCGCGAAGTACCGCGATACAGCTCATATGACTCCGTTCTTGATTCAGATCTGGCTGTTCGTGACGCCGATCATCTTTCCTTTTTCGGCTATTCCCGAGCAGTACCGGACGCTGACCGGATTTCTGAATCCGCTCGCTGTCATAATTGATGAAGGGCGCTGGTGCTTCTTCGGCACCTCGGCAGTCGGCGCGCCGCAAATCGCTGCAGCGCTTGTCACGACCTCGGTCGTGCTGTTCATCGGCATCGTGATCTTTCAACGCGTCGAACGAACGGCCATGGACATGCTGTGAAGAGAAATGACAACCCTTGCGGCCCCGTAGAGCGTGAAGGTCGCCTTTCGTCGGCCGCCGCGCATTCTGCACAATGGGCACGACGCCGATGCCATTGATCTCCGTCATCACGCCTTTCCTCAATGTCGAGCGGTTTCTTCCGGACGCGATCGAAAGCGTGCGCGCGCAAACCTTCTCCGACTGGGAAATGCTACTCATTGACGACGGATCATTCGACGGGAGCGTTGCAATCGCGGTGGCTGCAGCAACCGCAGATACGCGAATCCGTTTCATTCGATCGGACGGCCGGCGTCGCGGCGCCGCCGCGGCGCGCAATGCCGGAATTGCGGCCGCGTCGGGCATGTTCTTCACGTTCCTGGATGGCGACGATATTTTTGAGCCGGAAAAATTCGAGACGGAACTTGCGATCTTTGATGCGCATCCTCGCATCAAGCTCCTTTACGGACCGACCCTGTGGTGGTTCCCCGATGAGCCGCACAGGAACTGGACCGACTCGATGCCACGCCAATCGAACCGTCTGCACATGCCGCCCGACCTGCTCGACCAGGTCATCGTGCGCCAGCAGGCCCATGTGCCGTGCATCTGCTCGATCATGGTTCACCGCGAAGCATTGGTAGCGGTGGGCGGCTTCGATGAGGCGTTCGAACTTTACGAAGACCAGACCCTTCTAGTAAAGCTGCTGTTGCGCTATCCGGTATTCGTGACATCCACACCCACCGGTCGATACAGGCAGCACCTCGATTCGACATCGGCCAAGGCGACTGCTTCCGGCATCTACGATCGACTGCGCCCGCATGCTGCTCGCATTGGCTTCCTCGAATGGGTTGAGAGGCATGCGTCGGCCTCGGGATTGATGACGCCGAAGTTGGAGCGGGCGCTCCGCTTCGCATTTGCGCGCTACCCGGCCCAGCGTCGGCCCCTGACACTTCGCGATAGGTTTGACCTCGCCATCGAAGCCGGACGCCGGTTCGCTCGGCGGCGGACGCCACGCCGCATCCTGTCGAAGGTGTTCAGGCTGCTGACGAGAGCACGGAAGTAGCAGGCGGGACCGTTGGCGCGGATTGTTCGCGACCGAGCCTGAGCTGTCTGATATTACCGATACCGTTTTACGTGAATGATTAGTCGCATCGCCTCGCTGGGGGCTACGTGCTAAAAACTGACGAGTGTCCATTCTTCTGTGCCAAAAATTCTGTTTGTTGCGCCTAAGGTCGCGTTCGATTTCTGGCAACGAACACCAGCCCGTTGCCTCTCTGCGAAGCTAAGGAGAAATTGGCTGTTTCATGATCGCAGTCGTCATAACAACTTACAACCACACTCGCTTTCTTGAGGAAGCCATTCAAAGCTGTCTTCGTCAAAGCCGGCCGATGGATGAAATTATTGTCGTCGACGACGGGTCCACCGACAATCCGGCATCGGTTGTCGAGCGTCATCCAGGCGTGCGCTTGATCAGGCAGGACAATTGCGGGCTCGCGGCCGCCCGAAACACCGGACTGGCGGCTTCCAGATCCGATTACATCATCTTTCTGGACGCGGATGATCGTCTCCTTCCGAATGCCATTGAGACGGGCGTGCGAATGCTGGTTGCGCATCCAGATGCGGTTCTCGCTTACGGAGCTCATCGCTTCATCAATGGAAGCGGTGCGATCGAGTCAGACAAGCATCACGTCGCGCTTATTGAAGATCCTTATCTTCAGTTACTGCGGACGGGAAACTTCATTGCGATGCATGCGACCGTGGTTTATCGGCGGGAGAGGCTCGCGGCCATGGGCGGGTTCGACGCTTCAATGCGGTCCTGCGAAGACTATGAGCTATTCTTGCGAATCGCCCGGGGCGGTTCGATCGTAACGCACGACGATGTCGTCGCCGAGTATCGAATGCACGGCAACAACATGTCGAAGAATCGATCGATGATGCTCGCTGCAGCATTGTCGGTGCTTGACAAGCAGTTGGCAGGTCCGATTGACGACGATGTGCGTGTTGCTGTCCGCGATGGCAGGCGGTTCTGGAAGACCTACTATACCGAAGAGTTGACTACTGAGGCCTTGCGCGCGATCCGCACCGAACCCGCCAAAGCGTATCGCATGCTGTGGCAGGCTTTGCAGATGTCGCCGCCGATCACGCTGCAAACGGCGGCATTTAGGATAAAGCGCAAGGTCGGCAGGCATGTGCAACGGCTGCTCGGAGCTTCCGGCGCCGATTGGCGGGCCCCGCTCGTCGGTTCGGTGCGGTTTGGGGATTTCGCACGCACGGTGCCGATGAGCCGCACATTTGGATATGATCGCGGCAAGCCAATAGATCGGTATTATATCGAGAATTTCCTACAATTGAATGCGGCCGACATACATGGCCGTGTGCTGGAAATCGGCGATAACAGCTACACGATGCAATTTGGCGGTGCTCATGTCGTCAAGAGCGACGTGCTGCATGTTGATCCCGATAATCCAAACGCGACCATCATAGGCGACCTGTCGCAGCCCGGAGTCCTGCCGTCAAACGCCTTCGACTGCATCATCCTCACGCAAACACTTCATCTGATCTTCGACATGTCGGCCGCGGTCGCTGCACTGGCCGAAGCGCTCAAGCCCGGGGGCGTGCTGCTGCTTACTGTTCCTGGCATCACCCCGGTCGATCGCGGCGAGTGGGGCAGCACGTGGTTTTGGTCATTGACGCAGGCGGCGTTGGCGAAGTTGCTTACGAAATCCTTCAGCACGGCGAATATGGCGCTCGAAACCCACGGCAACGTCTTTGCCGCAGTTTGTTTTCTCCAGGGACTCGCCAAGGAAGAAGTTTCTGACCAGAAGCTCGACGTCCGGGATACCGCCTATCCTATCATTGTCACAGCGCGCGTCGTAAAGGACGGGCTGACCGCTGATCAACCCCGCGGTCGAACCGCAAATGTTACGGCTTGAGATCGATGACAGAATTGCCAGCCGTTGAGGTCCGAGGACTTTCCAAGCGCTACCGGCGCGGCGCGATCGGCGTGCGCTCATTGCGTGAGGAGGTCGAACAACTTGTCGCGCGCTTGCGCTCGGGGGAAGCCCAAGCTTCCCTCAACGAATTTTTCGCCATCAAGAACATCACTTTTTCCGTTCCGACTGGCACCGTGTGCGGTATCATCGGACGCAACGGCTCGGGAAAGACCACGCTGCTCAAGGTTTTGACCTCGATCACGGCTCCGGATGAGGGCGAGGCAGTGATGCGAGGCCGGATCGGAAGCTTGCTGGAGGTAGGGGCCGGATTCCATCCGGATCTCGACGGGATCGAGAACATCTACCTCAATGGCGCGATCCTGGGCATGAGTAAGGCCGAGATCACGCGTAAGCTAGACCGGATCATCAAATTTGCCGATATCGGCAGCTTTCTCGAAACGCCGGTCAAGCGCTATTCGTCCGGCATGTATGTTCGGCTTGCCTTCGCGATCGCTGCTCATCTGGAGCCGGAGATTCTCGTCGTCGACGAGGTGCTTGCTGTCGGCGATGCTGAATTTCAAAGGAAATGTATCGGCACGATGAAGAACGTCGCGGGTGAAGGTCGGACCGTGCTGTTCGTGAGCCACAACATGGCCATGGTTCGGCAGCATTGCACAAAAGCGATTTATCTGGACCGCGGCCTTCTGAAGGATTTTGGCGAGGCATCATCGATCATCGATGCGTACCTGTCGAACACCGCCGCGAGCAGCAACGGTTCCGAGCGCGTTGGCGATGATGACCTCTGGATGCAGGTGGCTATTGTGCATCCGGGTACGCGCGAGCGATGCAGCCAACTCAAGTTTGGCGGCGATTACGATTTTGTGCTGACGCTGGGCGCGAGGAAATCGTTTCACCGAAGCGTGGTTCATATCCAGATTTTTGATCAGGAAGGCAACTTGATCTCTGTGCTCGAAAGCCTCGCGGAAGGTGTTGGCCAATTTGACATAGTTGGGCAGGCCAAGGTCGTATTCAGCGTGCGATCGTTGGGATTGTTGCCAGGCACTTATAGCGCTGGAGCGGCTCTCTATGCGTGGGGAGAGGATGACCCGGACCTCGCAAGCGAGAACTTGCTAACGTTCGACGTTGTTGCAGCAACAGTCAATGACTCCTACTGGCCATATCTGAAAGAGCACGGGATTGTGCGACTGTCGCATTCTGCCCAGTTGCTTAAGGTGGATTGAAGGCGCGTGGAGAGACGTCCTGGCGATAAATCTTCGATGGAGTTCACCCCGTCGACCGCCCCACCGCAACGCTGAAATCGCGAGCGCCCTGCAAAGACTGAAGGACAATCAGGCTTGCGGAAACGCCTCGGTCAGGCATCGCGAAACGAATAGAGGAAAATTTCTCGCTTGCCGCAGTCGCCGCCGCTCTCGATTGCTTGTTGACCAAGCGGTAGGGCTCTTCCGCAAAAAGATCGTCACAACCGGCGGCGGTACCAGGCCAGCGCCGTTTCGACGATCCGGTCGATTCCGGATTGCTCAGGCATCCAGCCGAGTTCCCGGGTCGCCTTGCCGGCCGCGGCTACAAGCGCAGGCGGGTCGCCTGCCCTGCGCGGACCGTAGGCCACAGGAAGAAGCGTTCCCGAAGCCCGGCTCACCGCATCGACCAGCTCGTTCACCGTCGTTCCGGTTCCGGTGCCGAGATTGTAGACGTGGACTCCCGGATCGCGGAGAAGCTTCTCCCCTGCCAGAACGTGCGCACGGGCGAGATCGGTGACGTGGACATAGTCCCGCACCGCGGTTCCGTCCCGCGTGTCGAAGTCGGTGCCATTGACGGTAAAAGTCCTGCCCGGCCGGAGCGCCGCCTCGATGGCGAGCGGAATCACATGTGTCTCCGGTTCATGCCGTTCACCGATCTCGCCGTCGGGATCGCATCCAGCGGCGTTGAAATACCGCAGCACGACCGCGTTCAGGCCATGGGCAGAGGAGAGATCGTCCACCATGCGTTCTATGATGAATTTCGACCATCCATAGGGGTTGATAGGCGATTGCGGGTGCATTTCGTCGATCGGAGACCGAACGGGAACGCCGTAGGACGCGCAAGTGCTCGAAAAGATCAGCTTGTCGACGCCGGCCTTCAGCATCTCCTCGAGCAAAACCAGCGTCCCGAAACTGTTGTTTCGGTAATAGAGTTCCGGGTGCTCGACGGACTCGCCGACATAGGCATAGGCGGCGAAATGCGCCACCACATCTGGCCGATATTGATGCAGCGCCGCAGCCACGGCTGCAGCATCGGAAATGTCGCCCTCGACAAGCGGTCCCCATTTGACCGCGTCACGCCAGCCGCGCGAGAGGTTGTCATACGCAATGACCGACCAACCGGATTCGGCGAATGCCTTGCAGCAGTGTGATCCGATATAGCCCGCCCCGCCAGTGACCAAGACTGTTTTCATTCGGCTGCAGCGGACTGAGCATATCCCGATGAGATCAAGTCATCGAAATAGGCAATGGTCTTGGCGAGGCCATCGCGCAATGCGATTCTTGGCTTCCAATTGAGCTCGCGCAAGGCACACCCGATATCAGGCTGTCGCTGCCTTGGGTCATCGACCGGCAAAGGTAAAAACCTGATCTTGGATCGGCTTCCGGTAAGTTCGATCAAGAGATTGGCGAGTTCGAGCATCGTGAATTCGACCGGGTTGCCGAGATTAATTGGGCCGGTAACATCGTCGGCCGTGTGCATCAGGCGAACCAGACCGTCGATGAGATCGTCGACGTAGCAAAATGAGCGTGTCTGCTGGCCGGTGCCGTACACAGTTATCGGCTTGTTTTGCAGCGCCTGCACGATGAAGTTGGAAATGACGCGGCCGTCGTCCGGACGCATCCTCGGACCGTAAGTGTTGAAGATGCGCGCTACCTTGATCCGCAGCTTGTGCTGCCGCCAATAATCGAAAAACAGGGTTTCGGCACACCGCTTGCCTTCATCGTAACAGGAACGGGGCCCTATCGCGTTTACCCTGCCCCAATAGTCCTCGGTCTGCGGGTGAACCTCGGGATCGCCGTAGACTTCAGACGTGGACGCCTGAAGGATTTTTGCGCGGACCCGCTTGGCGAGCCCCAGCATGTTGATCGCCCCATGGACGTTGGTCTTTGTCGTCTGGACCGGATCGAACTGATAGTGAACGGGGCTTGCCGGGCAAGCAAGATTGTATATTTCATCAACTTCTATGTAGAGCGGGAATGTCACGTCGTGGCGAATGATCTCAAAGGATCTGTTGTCGAGCAAATGCGAGACGTTTCTCCGACTTCCTGTGAAGAAATTGTCGACGCATACAACTTCGTCGCCTTCAGCAAGCAACCGCTCGCATAAGAACGATCCCAGAAAACCTGCGCCCCCAGTCACCAGGACTCGCTTTGGCCGCTGCATTTTTTGGGATCCTCACGCCGGTTTTCACGCTATCGAATGCCCAATGCCCCGGGGCGAGGATAGGAAAAAAATGCTGCGCCGCAACACAAAATGTTAACGCGCTTGAAATAGTTGCGTGAGGCGTGGCGCAAAATCCGCGAAAAAACCATTTAATCGCCGATTTTGACGATTTTTCGTTCGAACCTCAGCCTACCGACACTCGGCATTTGGGGATGAACGCGCTGCGCCGCAGCATGATCGATTGCTAATCAAGGTCCTGCACAGAGACTTTACGTGGCTCCTATAGTTGCCAAGGGACGCCTCTCGACTGGGGGTCGAAAGCTGACATAGTCAATCTTTCGACCCCTGCGTCCTCTCCGCCAAACTACGCCGGTTGCAACTCCCTGCGCGGCAGCCGCGGGAAGGCGATAGCCACCGCCACCGCACCGAGCCCGACAAGGGCCGAGCCGATGAACAGCCAGGAATAGCTGGCATAGGCATCGAACACCATGCCGCCGGCGAGCGGGCCGAAGGCCATGCCGATGCTGGACAGCATGGTTACAGCCCCAAACACCGTGCCGAGGATGCGCTGGCCGAAATATTCGCGCGCCAGCACCGCATAAAGCGGCATCACGCCGCCATAGGTGGCGCCGAAGATGACGGCGAGCGTGTAGAATTGACCAAGCTCACTGACGGCGAGATAGGCTGCGATGACCACGGACTGTATCGCCAGACCGGCAATCAGCACCGGCTTGACGCCCATTCGGTCGGCAAGCACGCCGTATAGAAGCCTGCCGCCCAGCCCCGCCAGGCCCTCGATGCTGTAGATGCTGACCGCCGCCATCGGCGCTATGCCGCACAGCATCGCATAGCTCACCATGTGGAAGATTGGCCCGGAATGCGCTGCGCAGCAGGCAAAGAAGGTCAGTGCCAGAACGATGAATTGCGGCGAGCGCAACGCCTGCGGAACCGACATGCCGGTATCGTTGGCGGCAAGATCGGCGGCGGCGTCGTTAGCGGCCGGCTTGGGCGGCTGGCGCACCAGCAGCGCGGCCGGCACCAGCAGCGCCCACGCCGCGACGCCGATGACGAACATGGCGGTGCGCCAGTCATAGGCCGAGATCAGCCAGCGTGCGAAGGGCGAGATCGTCATTGGTGCCACGCCCATGCCGGCCGAAACCAGCGAAACGGCAAGGCTGCGGTTCTTGTCGAACCAGGCCGTGGTCAGCGCGATCATCGGGGCAAAGAAGGCGCTTGCCGCGAGGCCGACGAGCACGCCATAGATGATCTGGAAGACGAGCAGCGAGCCGGTACGGCTAGCCAGTACCAGCGCCAGCCCGAGCAGCACCGCACCTATCATCACCACAATGCGAGCGCCGTAGCGATCGTAAATGGCGCCCCAGGCGAAGCCGCCGAGGCCCATCACCAGGAAGTTCAGCGTCATCGCACTCGATATGCCGGCGCGCGACCAATCTGTGTCGAGTGCCATCGGTTCGAGGAAAATCGCCAGCGAGAACATCGCCCCGAGGGCGACACAGGTCATCAGGGCGCCAGCCGCGACGATGACCCAACGATAGGAAAGGCTCATATTTTTCTCCCATGCCAGAGGCATCTTGTTTGACCATGATCTTTCCCGAACCGAAGGTCAGCGTAGCAAAAACCGGTTCCCACCTTTCGGGATCATGGTCTGGACCATTTTCGACGGTGCGATCTCCGTGCATCGCAGCGCCGCTTGCGTCCGAAGGACGATGGCGACATTTCGAATCCTACAATCCGGTTGCATTTTTTATCCAGTCTGGAAATCGCGCCACTCAATTGCTCCATTGCATTGACCGTGCGCCGTCCTAGGCTAGATTTCCAACCTGGCGATCAGGAGCTATCAGGCATGGAACTTCATCGCGGCCGTCTCATCGACCACGTCCAGCTGGTGGTCAGGGATCTCAAGGCAAGCCGGCGCTTCTACGAGGCGGTTTTCAAGGTGCTCGATGTTCCCATCGGCGGCAGCGCCGAGGATTATTTCTGGGCTGACGAGCTGTTCATCTCCAGCATCGACAGCCGGGCGGCCAACGGAGAACTGACCGGGCGCCACCACCTTGCCTTCCAGGCAAGGGACCGCGCGATGGTCGACGCCTTCTATCGAGCTGGCCTCGACGGCGGCGGCGCGGACAACGGCGCACCGGGCGAGCGGCCCTACCATCCAGGCTACTATGCCGCCTTCCTGCTCGATCCCGACGGCAACAACGTCGAGGCCGTCTTTCACGGGCCGGCCAACCGCAGCGCCGCTTCGGTGAAGATTGCGTTTTGATAACCGGGTGACGGATCGACGGCGGAGGCCATCTCGACCTATCCTATCGCGTCAGCGCCGCCATCTGGCCCGCCAGGAAATCGACGAACAGCCGGGCGCGGACCGGGAGCTGTCGCCCGTACGCATGGACGATGTGCACCGGCATGGTCGGCATAGCCACGTCGGGCAGGATGCGGACCAGGCGGCCGGTGTCGAGATCGTCCTGCACGGCAAATTGCATCAGATGCGCGATGCCGGCTCCGGCAAGCGCCGCATTGCGGATGGCGCCTCCGTCGTCGGTATCGAGCCGCCCGTTCGGCACGATCACCGTGCCGTCGGCAAAGGTGACGGGATAGGGCCGGCCGGCCATCTGGTAGCGGACGAAGTCGTGGCTCTGCAAATCCTCGATCGATGCCGGCCGGCCACGCCGTTCGACATAAGCAGGCGAGGCCACCAGCACGATCAGCAAATTGGCGATCTTGCGTGCGACAAGCCCGGTGTCGGATAGCGCCCCCATGCGCACCGCGACATCATAGCCTTCGCGGATCAGATCGGCGTGGCGGTCAGTGACGCTAAGCTCCAGTTTCACCTCGCCGTGCTGAGCCAGGAACGCTTGCGCCCATGAGGCGATCAGCCCGCGCCCGAGTTCGACTGAGGCCGTGGCGCGCAGCAGGCCGCGCGCCGTATCGGCCATCTGGACGACGTCGTCGGCATCATCCAGCGCTCTCAGCAAGGGCGCCACCCGCTCGTAATAGGCGACGCCTTCGCTGGTCAGCCCGAGCCGGCGCGTCGAGCGCTGGATCAGCCGCACACCCAGCCGCCGTTCGAGCCGCGCCACGCTCTTCGACACCGCCGACGGGCTGGAGCCGACCAGTCGGCTGGCGGCATGGAACGAGCCGGCATCGACTGTACGCACGAAGGCGACGAGACCGGCGGTCTTTTCGAGGATGGTGGTCATTCAAGAATTCCAGGCACGAAAGAACCGATCGAGGTGATCCTAATACGCTATCCAATAGCCATTAAATACCGCTCATCATCGACAAAGGAGATTTTGATGAGCAAGCTGAACGGTAAGGTCGCCATCGTCACCGGCGCCTCCAAGGGTATCGGCGCCGGCATCGCCAAGGGTCTTGCGGCGGCCGGTGCCGCCATAGTCGTCAACTACGCCTCATCGCAGGAAGGTGCGGACCGCGTCGTTGCCGAGATCAAGGACAGAGGCGGCCGAGCCGTTGCCGTCCACGGCGACGTGTCGCAAGCGGCCGACGTACGCCGCCTGTTCGAGGCCGCCAAATCCTCGTTCGGCGCGCTCGACATCCTGGTCAACAATGCCGGCGTGTTCGCATTCGAGCCGCTGGAAGCAGTGACCGAGGCCGAGTTTCACCGCGAATTCGACACCAATGTGCTGGGCACCATCCTGACCATCCGGGAAGCGGTGAACCATTTCGGCGCCGGAGGCGGCAGCGTCATCAACATCAGCTCTGTTGCCAGCCTCAATCCCCAGCCGAACTCGCTGGTCTACGCCGCCACCAAGGGGGCGGTGGATTCGATCACGCTGTCCATGTCGCGGGAGCTCGGCGCCCGCAACATCCGCGTCAACGCCATTGCCCCAGGTGGCGTCGACACCGAAGGCCTGCAGCGGATCGGCATCGTCGGCAGCGAGTTCGAAAAGCAGATCATTGCCATGACCCCGCTCGGGCGCTTCGGCCAGCCCGACGACATCGCCCGCATCGCGGTATTCCTCGCCTCCGACGACGCGTCCTGGCTGACCGGCGAACGCATCACCGCCTCGGGCGGTTGGCGGTAGGCACAGAGCGACGGCGGCCGCTGAGATCCCCTCATCCGGCCGTTCCACCCCCACTCGGAAGAGGGGGTATCGCCGCCCTTCAGGCCGGCTCGCGCTTCAGCGCCTGCGCCATGCAGTGAATGCCGCCGCCGGTCTTCGAGATCTCGCTCATGTCGACCGCCGCCACCTCGAAGCCGCGTGCCTTGAGCTGACCGATCAGCGTCTGGCTGGACGTCGGCGCGATCACCCTGTCCTTGCCAAGCGACATGAAGTTGCAGCCGAGCGCCATCGTGTCCTGGAACGGCACGTCGATGATTTCGTGGCCCTTGGCCTTCAGCCAGTCGACGATGCCCGGCTCCGTGCAGGCGAGGCAGACGGCGGTCAGCTTCTCGGCGATCGGCACCACCATCAGATCGATATGGACATAATATTCGTCGATGTAGGCAATACGGGTTTCCCAGCCCTCCTTGTCGAACCAGGCCTGAACCTGGCGGGCGCCCTCCTCCTGCGTGCGGGCGCCGCCGCAGCCGATCAGCACCACGCCGTCCTCGATGACGTTGAAGTCGCCGCCTTCGAAAGTGCCCGCGGTGACCATGTCGTAGATCGGGATGCCGAGCTTCTCATAGGTGCGGATCGCCGCATAGTTCTCGCCGCGCCGCCACCACTGGGCCATGGCGGTGATGATGGCGCCATACGGTGTCATGACGCTGGAATCGCGCGAATAGACCTGCATCGGCAGTTCCGGCGTCGGCTCGTGCCAGTGGATGTTGACGCCGAAATGTTCATAGGCGGCGACCAGGTCCTTGTGCTGCGCCTGCGCGATCTGGACGTTGCACGGCGCCTCGCGCAGATGCTTGCGCGACAGCGAGCTGGTCGAGAGGTGGCGCAGGAAGTTCGGCGAGCCGAGCAGCACGTCGGTCAGGACGTCGGTCTCGTTGGCAAAGCCCCACGCGGTCAGCGGCTTGGTGCCGCCGGCCGGGTTGCGGCGCTGCAATGAAAACGGCTCTGCGACGATGCGGTCATGAACGGTCATGGGGTTCTCCTTGGTGATCACGCGGCTTGCGGGTTGCTTGGTATCCACCAGTCCCGTCCGCGCGGGGTGGTGACATATTCCGGCCAGCGGAAATGGATCGGCGGCTCATAGTCGCAAAGCGGCGCCAGCCAGTTGCTGCCGCCAATGCCGCCGCCGGTGCGGGCGACGAATTCGTCCATCGCCGCGTCGCGGGCGGCCTTGTCTTCCAGCAGGCGAAGTGCTGCCAGCGCGATCGTCTTCGCGGCGCAGGTAACCATCGGATCGATCGTCGCGGAAATGCCGCCCAGCGCGTTCATCGCCCAGGACGGATAGGCGTGGCCGTTCTCGGAACGCAGCGCCGGGCGGGCGACGTAGAACCGCGCCGTCGGCGTGTGCCACGACATGTCGGTGTAATCATCGGAAGTCGAATTCAGCTGCGACGGCGGCAGGTCGCGGCGCAGCAATGCTTCCGCCTCCTTCGGCGCGATCAGGCGCTCCATCTCGGCGATGAACGGCTCGTCGGTCGCCGTGCTGCCGGCATTAACCTGGATTTCGCGGGCGACTGCCTTGGCCGCCTCGTCCCAGCGCGGTGGCCCGACGGTCGACAGCGCTTCATAGGCAATCATTGCCATGGCGTGGTTAGCCAACCCCGGACGCGACTTCGACACCCAGTGCCGCTCGTGGCGGCAGCCGCTCATTTTGGCGGCGGCTTCCGCATTGCGGTCGAGCACGGCGGTCACCTGCTCGGCCATGGCAAGCGTCGGCACGCGGATCATGTACTGGATCTCGGCCAGCCCCGCCGGCAGATTATCGGCGGTCGCCTGCCCTGCTGTCAGGATCGCTTCGCTGATCGACCAGCCGCCCTGATGCGGCAGCATGGAATCGCGCAGCGCCTTGGAGGCCATGTACATCATCATGAGCGCGTCGTTGGCGCCCGGCGCCCTGACTGCCGAATGCGCCTGCGGGATCGGCGCTGCGCCGCCTGCGCGAACCCAATCTTCGGGTTCGTCGCAGATGAAGCGATAGATCATCGCATAGGCCGCGCCGCAATGCGTGTCCCAGCGCGCCGTGTTGCAGAGCGGCAGCATGTAGAAGGGATGAAAGGAGATCATGCCGGCGAGCCCATCATAGTAGCCCTTAGCGGCATGGATCGGCTTCGACCCCCGCACCTTCTCCGCCGGCTCGCCGGTGAAGCGCAGCGTGCCTGATATGCCGTGGCGCTGCATCGCCGCCTTGGTCGCCAAAAGCCCGCCTAGGCTAGCAATGCCGAGGCCGGAATGCGGATCAGTGTGGCCGCCGGCCTGTTCGCCGAGGCCCGGGCGCGGACGTTTCACGGTCGCCGCATCCTGGCAATTGCCGGGCACCGCGTCATACTCGGCATACATGCCGATCGTCGGCCCGGCGCCATTGGTCCAGTGGGCGCAAAAGGCGGTCGGCATGCCGCCGGAGCCTTCCTCGACGGAAAAGCCTTCGTGCTTCAACTGCTCGACATACCAGGCGGCCGACTGGTACTCGCGCCAGGCGGTCTCGCCGAAATCGAAGATCTTCCGCGTCCACGCCGACAGCGACGGCTGGATGTCGTCCAGACAGGCAAGCGCGGTTGCTTGGGCTGAGGTGGTCACCGGTTCCTCCATCGGTCAAAGAAAGCAGTGAAGCGCCTCGCCAAAAAGTGATATGTTTTCCCGGCTCATGCAAATTCGGTTCACCTCTTGAGAATTCCCTCGACGCAGGCGCTGCGCGCCCTCGACAGTTTTGCCCGCCACGGCAGCGTCTGGCGTGCCGCCGACGAACTGCATCTGACCCGCAGCGCCGTCAGCCATCAGCTTCGCCTGCTCGAACGCGATCTCGGCTTCGACCTGCTCGAGCGCATCGGCAAGGGCGTCGCGCTCACCCCGCGCGGCCAACGCTATGCCAGCGACGTGCGCAAGGCGCTGACGGTGCTGGGCGACGCGGTGACGCGCCATGCCGGCACCGGCGTCGGCGGCTCGTTCAGCGTCAGCTGCACGCCGGGTTTCGCCTCGCTGTTCCTGTGTACTCACATTGGCGAATTCCGGCAGATGTACCCCGATGTCGCGCTGCGCATCCTGACGCCGCGGCGGCTGGACGACGTCAGCAATGCCGAAGCCGACGCCTTCATCGCCTTCGGCGTCGGCAACTGGCCGAACCGCGCCGTCGAGCTGTTGTGCGAGATCTCCTTCACGCCGCTGTGCAGCCCGACGCTGCTCAACAAGATCGGCGGCTTCTCCAAGCCGGCCGACGTGCTGCGCGCCAATCTCTTGCATCTCGGCGACACCGAGGATTGGGCGCGCTGGCTGGCGCTGTCCAAAGTCGAGAATCCTGACATCGAGGGCGGCATCTTCTTTTCCGACATGAACCTGGTTTTCTCGGCCGCCATCGCCGGCCAGGGCATCGCCATGGGCGACGAGCTGACCAGCCGCCGGGCGCTGAGCGAAGGCCGGCTGGTGCGCCCCTTCGACATCGCGATCAGTTCGCCGCGCTCCTATTTCCTGGTTTCCGAGCATGCCAAGGCGGCGCATCCGGTCCTCGATGCATTCGGCAGCTGGCTGAGGTCGAAGCTTTCGGAGAACAGGGAACGCTAAATTCCCGCAAAAGGGGGAGATTGGCGCCATAGATGAATCAAATTTGCCGGTCAGGCGAAAACTATTCGGTTGCGGTGAGCCGCCGCCCTGCCTACGATTTCAATCAGCATTGAGGACAAAGGCAGGATGCAGCAACCCGGCCGTGCCGCAGAGATCAAGGCAATTGGGATCGGCAAGAGCTTCGGCTCGTTCCGTGCGCTGGACAATCTGACGCTCGATATCGGCCGCGGCGAGTTCCTGACCCTGCTCGGGCCCTCCGGTTCGGGCAAGACCACCTTCCTGATGATCCTGGCCGGCTTCGTGCAGCCGACCGACGGTCGCCTGTTCAGCGACGGCGTCGACATCACCGAGCGGCCGGCCGAACAGCGTGCCGCCGGCATGGTGTTCCAGGGCTATGCGCTGTTCCCGCATATGTCGGTCGAGGCCAACATCGCCTTCCCGCTCAAGGTGCGCAAGAAATCGGCGGCCGAGATCAAGCGCCGTGTCGGTGAGATGATCGAGCGCGTCGGGCTGAAGGGCCACGAGAAGAAATTGCCGTCGCAATTGTCCGGCGGCCAGCAGCAGCGCGTGGCGCTGGCCCGCGCGCTGGTGTTCGAGCCGGGTGTGCTTTTGCTCGACGAGCCATTCTCGGCGCTCGACAAGGGCCTGCGCGGCCAGATGCAGGCCGAGATGAAGCGGCTGCACCACGAAACCGGCACCACCTTCGTCTTCGTTACCCATGACCAGAGCGAGGCGCTGGCGCTATCGTCGCGCGTCGCCATCTTCAACCACGGCAAATTGCTGCAGGTCGGCGCGCCTGACGAGGTCTACGACCGGCCGGCGAACCGTTTCGTCGCCGAGTTCCTCGGCGAGATCAACATGCTGCCGCTGAAGAACGTGCGCAACGCCGACAACGGCGCCACCGGCCTGTGCGAAGACCGCACCATCACCCTGCGCGGTAATGCCAGGGCGGTCGGCAGCAACGCCATCCTGGCGATCCGGCCCGAATACATGTCGATCGCGCCCGAAGCGGCAGCCGGCGAGAACGGCATCGCCGCGACTGCAGTCGCCTCGACCTATCTCGGGGCCGCGACGCGGCTCGATCTGACGACGCGCCAGGGCGCCAAGGTGACGGTCTCGGTGCCGAACGAGGTCGCCGCCTCGGCACTCGGCAAGGGCAATTCCGTGTGGCTGACCTGGCCGGCGGAAAAAGGTTTCCTCCTTCCGGACGGAGGACAATGACGATCGGCGTGGCGAAGCTGAAATCGCCAGGCTGAAATTCGGAAAATTATCAACGACAAAAAGGGGAACTGACATGACTAGCAATTCAAAGATGAGCGAAACCAAGAAACATTCCATCGAGACGCTATCCGCCAGGGCCGTGCGCGGCGAGATCTCGCGCCGCCAATTCACGCAGCTGGCCGCACTCGTGCTGGCCGGCACGCCGATGCTGCTGCGCTCGACCGGTGCCTTTGCGCAAGCCAAGGAACTGGTGCTGGTCAACTGGGGTGGCGACGCCATCACCGCCTATGACGCGGCCTATGGCCAGGCCTTCACCAAGGAGAGCGGCATCACCGTCAAGATGGACGGCTCCGGTCCGACCGAGGGTGCGATCGCCGCGCAGTTCAAGAGCGGCGCCCCGACCTGGGACCTAGTCGACGTCGACCCGTTCTCGGCCATCACGCTCGGCGCGCAAGGCATGCTCGAGCCGATCGACTATTCGATCGTCGACAAGAAGAAGATGCGGCCGGGCTTCGGCTGGGAACACGCCGCCTCGACCTATTTCTTCTCCTATGTCATCGCCTACGATTCCGAGAAATTCGGCGGCCAGGCACCGACCGGCATGGCCGATTTCTTCGACGTGGCGAAATTCCCCGGCAAGCGCTCGCTCTACAAATGGGGCGTGTCGAGCTGGGAAGCGGCACTGCTCGCCGACGGCATCGCGCCGGCCTCGCTCTATCCGCTCGACCTCAAGCGCGCGCATGACAAGATCGCCGCCTTCAAGGAGAATGTCGTCGCCTATTGGGGCGGCGGCGCCGAAAGCCAGAGTGTGCTGCTCGACGGCGAAGCTTCGATGGCCATCGTCTGGTCGACCCGCGCCTCGCTGATCGAGCAGGATTCCGGCGGCAAGATCAAGTTCATCTGGGACCAGGGCCTGATCTCGCCCGGCGCGCTCGCCGTGCTCAAGGGCAATCCCGGCGGCAAGGACGCGGCGATGAAGTTCATCGCCAGCACTCAGGACCCGGAAAAGCAGCTGGTCATGTTCGAGAAGCTCGGCCAGGGTCCGGCCAACCCGGCCGCCGACGCGCTGATCCCCGCCGACAAGAAGCGCATCAACCCGGTCGACCCCGAAAACATGAAGAAGCAGATCCCGCTCGACATGGAGTGGTACGCCAAGAACTACGGGGCCGCACTCGACGAATACACGAAGATCATCTCCGCCTAATCGGCCGGGATAACCGGGCCGAGATGAAAGCATATCTCTCCGACAGGATGGGCGCGGCGCTGTTGATGGCGCCGCTGCTCCTCTTCCTTGCCGCCGCCTACGCCTGGCCATTCTTCGGCGTCGTCAATTGGAGCTTCACGCTGCCCGAGCCGGGGCTCGGGCAATATGGCACGCTGCTAAGCGATCCGCTGGTGCAGTCGGTGTTCATCCGCACGCTGCGCATCGCCGCAATCGTCACAATCGTTTCGGTTGCCGCCGCGTATGCCATCACCGTGGTGTGGGTGCGCGGCACGCCGGCGCAGCGCGTGGTCGCCGAGTTCTGCATCCTGGTGCCGTTCTGGATCTCGGTGCTGACGCGCGCCTTCGGCTGGGTGGCGCTGCTTTCCAATCGCGGCCTGTTCAACACCTGGCTGCAGGCGATCGGCTTCATCTCAGAGCCGCTGACGCTGGTACGCAACGAATTCGGCGTCATCGTCGGCATGACGCATTTCCTCATCCCCTTCGCCGTGTTTCCACTGGCGTCTTCGATGCGCAGCCTTGACGACCGCGTGCTGCTGGCGGCGCGCGGGCTCGGCTCCAGCCGCATGCGTACCTTCTGGTCCGTGTTCGTGCCGATGACGCGCTCCGGCATCATCGGCTCGGCGCTTATCGTCTTCGTGTTTTCGCTCGGCTTCTTCGTGACGCCGGCGATCCTCGGCGGCGGCCGCAGCGTTATGGTCGCCGAGCTGATCTATCTCCGCATCTTCCAGAGCCCTGACTGGGGCCTGGGGGCGGCGATCAGCGTCGTGCTGGTGCTGTTCGTCGGCGCGCTGATGGCGTTGCTGTTCCGCTATGTCAGACCGAAGCAGTTGATCTGATGCCGACCTACCGCCCCGGCCCCGTCTCGCTGATCCTCGCCGCCCTGGTTGCGCTGTTCCTGCTGTTGCCGCTGCTTGCGGTGATCCCGGTGTCGCTGACGCCGACCCGCATGCTGGCGATGCCGTCAGGCGAATTGTCGCTGCGCCATTACCGGGCGCTGATCGAGGATCCGCGCTGGATCAACTCGATCCTGCTCTCGATCAGGATCGGCATCGTCAGCAGCGCCTTCTCCACCGTGCTGGCGCTCTGCTTCAGCCTTGGTGTGTGGATGTTCCAGCCGCGCTTCACCGCCGCACTGGTCGGCTTCGTGCTGCTGCCGATGGTGGTGCCGCCGGTGGTTTCGGCGATCACGCTCTACTTCCTGCTGACCTCGATTTCCGGCGTCAGCTCGTTCTTCGGCTACGACACCTGGCTCGGTGTCGCCATGGCGCATGCGGTAATGACTGTGCCCTTCGCCACGGTGCTGATCCTGGTGTCGCTCAGCCAGCTCGACCGGCGCATCGATCTCGCCGCGCGCGGCCTCGGCGCCACCGTGTGGGAGCGCGCCACCCGCATCATCATGCCCAACATCAAGTTCGGCATCGTCACCGCAGCCCTGCTGTCCTTCGTGCTGTCCTGGGAAGAGATCGGCGTCACTCTGTTCATCACCTCGGTCAACGCCATCACGCTGCCCAGGCTGATGTGGATGGGCCTGCGCGACAACATCGACCCGGCGATCGCAGCACTCTCCGTGATCCTGATCATCATCACGGTGCTGGTGCTTGCGGCGCGCAGTGCTGTGATCAGGCTGCGCGGGGTGCAGTAGGGATCGCCGATGCAAACTCTTCGGCTAGATGATGGATGCTCGGTGCGGATCGGTCACCGGAAAGAAACCAAGGGGCTGTAGCCGAGCGATAAGGGCGTCGGTGCCGTTCTCCTTTGCAAAGTCTCTTTCGCGGTCTGTGACACCGGTAAATGTTAGGAACCCGACCTGTCCGGAGGGCAAGTTGAAATCGGCTGGAAGAGAGCTGGCACGCGAAAGGATCACGCCTCTGATCAAGCAGTTTTCCTTTCCGTCAATCGGCGATCCGAGTGGAATTCTGTCACCTTCTTCTAAAGGCTCACGGCCTTCAAAATAGCCGGCACTTAGAACCAAGTCGTAAGCCAGCAAGTTTTGCAGGCAGCGGATTGCCCAGTCGCCACGCTCAGTGGTGGCAAGAATGAATTCAATCCCGGCTCCTGATTGAGCGCTCGGATCGTAGGCATCGTCGTCCTGATCCCACGGATTGGAATAGCCGGAAGTAGCATAAAGCCAGAACGGTCTTTGCTTTGTGGGCCCATGTTCAAAAACGCCGTAAAACGGCCATCTCGGATCAATTTCTTTGACGCCGAATTTTCCCGCAAACAACTCAGGCGAAAGGGGAAAGATGCCGCGTTGCTCTCCGCCAAAGAGAGCCGAATAGATTTCCGCTTCCCGGATTCGCCAGACTTCCTCCAAGCCCACGACTGATCCCTTAGTAGTATTGGATTGCCGGACCGGACCGAATACTAGCAGAGCTATGACACGGCGTCGCGCTATCCCATCGCGTGGCGGATTGTCTTGGACAGACGGCTGAGGAATGCCGGTCTCGACGATGCGTCAAGCTTCCACGACAGGATCGCGGTTGCCATTTTCCGCGGCAACACCCCCACCGACAGGAACCAGGCGGCAAGGACGGCGCGCCGACGCAGGGACGCGGTCATTTCGAGGCTGGCGACGGCGCCCGCCGCCCCGAGCGCCAGCCGGGAATCATTGGCCACGGGGTGCTGGCGCTTGTCCGCGCACAGCGACGCCAGCCGCTCTTCCAGGTGGACCGGATCGTGGCGGACAGCCTCCGACGGCACAATTGTTAGGCCGATCCCGGAGGCTTGATCCGACAGCGCCTGCATGCGGCGAAAATCGTGGGTTACCCGCCAGCGTGCCCGCTCGGCGAGCTTTTCGCCGAAGACCGAATGGTTGGCGCCGTGGATTCGGTAGGCGCCGACGCATTCGTCAATGGACTGGACGTGCCCGTACATGGGTGCCAGCGTTGCAAGATAGCCGTCGGCGCCCTGGCGGAACTCCGCCTCGGGAATCGGCATGATCGATTCGAGGGTTGTGCGGTCAAAGGCCAGCCCGCTGGTCACGGTGGTCTGGTAGCGACCCTTGTGCAGGAGCTTTGGCATGACGTCGCCGCTGTCGAAAGGCAGTTCGGGTGGCGGAAAGACATCCTTGATGCGTTGCCGTTCATCCACGATATGCAATCTGGACTGCACCTGGGCGGTTGCCGCATCCCAGGTGTCGACGATCGTGGAAACAGCGGTTGGATAGAGATAGTCGTCGGCATCGAGGAACAGGATGATCTTGCCGGAGCTTGCCGCAAAGCCGGTGTTGAACGCCGCCGCATGCCCGCCATTTTGCGCTCGCGGGCAGGCAAGGATCCTGTCCCCATATGATTTCATGATTGTCGTGGAATTGTCCTGCGATGCGTCGTCGACGACGACGACTTCGACATCCGCGTAGTCCTGCTCCAGCGCGCTATCGATGCTGCGTTTGAGGAAACGCGCGTAATTGTAATTCGGAATGATGATGGATACCGGAATCCTCGGTACAGACTGCATCGCGTTTGACCTCGCATCTTGCTTTGGTTTCGGCAAAGGCCCGCTTACGGGCCTGCCCCCCTCTTCAAGCGCGACGAGTTCCCTGAGAGGAAAGCCTGCGCCTTCCGTCAGGAGACGGGTCACGTCTCTTGCGACTACGCAGTGAAGCCGCCATGCCTTCAAGGGCCGCCTTGGTCAGAGTATGGCCAGCGGCAGCAAAAGCTCCGACGGTTTCGGCCGGTCGCAACCGAGCCCGACGAAAATGTCTCGCCTTCGGTCGCGATCAGGTCGGGATCGAAGTGGACGGGCGCCTTGAAGGCATGGCGGATACTGACGCTCAAATACGGCTGGAACAAGCCCCGCGCCAAGAACTAGACTCACAAGCTTGTTACATCTGAGGTAGGCGCGCAGCGGCGTGGCCTGTGGATAGTCGCAGATATTGGAGATTGGCGGTGGCTATCCCGAAGCCGGCGGCAAGCCGGCTCCGGGATAGAACCATGCAGATCGAACGGTCAGGCGGCCTGCAGCCCCGGCAGCGACAGATCGGCTTCCTCCGGCAAGTCGCCGGCCATCGCGGCGGCAAACTTGGTCTGGTCGAGTTCCCCTTCCCAGCGTGCCACGACCACTGTCGCCACCGCATTGCCGATGAAGTTGGTCAATGCCCGGCACTCCGACATGAAGCGGTCGACGCCGAGGATCAGCGCCATGCCGGCGACCGGCACCGAAGGTACGACCGACAGCGTCGCGGCCAGCGTGATGAAACCGGCGCCGGTGATGCCGGCGGCACCCTTGGAGCTCAGCATGGCGACGGCGAGCAGCAGGATCTGGTCGCCGAAAGTGAGCGGCGTGTCGGTCGCCTGCGCGATGAACAGCGCGGCCAGCGTCATGTAGATGTTGGTGCCGTCGAGGTTGAAGGAATAGCCGGTCGGGATGACCAGGCCGACCACCGAGCGGTTGCAGCCGGCGCGCTCCATCTTGGCCATCAGGCCCGGCAGTGCCGCTTCCGAGGACGAGGTGCCGAGCACCAGCAGCAGCTCTTCCTTGACGTAGCGGATCAGCGCCAGGATTGAGAAGCCGTTGTAGCGGGCAACCGCACCAAGCACCACCAGCACGAACAGCAGCGCGGTCAGGTAGAAGGTGCCGATCAGCATGGCTAGGTTGGCGATCGAGCCGATACCGTATTTGCCGATGGTGAAGGCCATAGCGCCGAAGGCGCCGATCGGCGCTGCCTTCATCAGGATGGCGACGAGGCGGAAGATCGGCGTGGTCAATGCCTGCAGGAAATCGACGACCGGCCGGCCGCGTTCGCCGACAAGCGCGAGAGCGAGCCCGAACAGCACCGAAAAGAACAGCACCTGCAGGATGTCGCCCTTCGCGAAAGCGCCGGTGATCGTGTCGGGGATGATGTTCATCAGGAAGCCGACGATGCTGGTGTCGTGCGCTTTTTCGGCGTAGGTCGCCACCTGCTTGGCGTCGAGCGTGGCCGGATCGATATGCATGCCGGCGCCCGGCTGGACGACGTTCGAGACGACGAGGCCGACGACGAGCGCCAGCGTCGAGAATGTCAGGAAATAGATCATCGCCTTGCCGGCGACGCGGCCCACCTTCTGCAGGTCGGAAACGCCGGCGATGCCAGTCGCCACCGTCAGGAAGATCACCGGCGCGATCACCATCTTCACCAGCTTGATGAAGGCGTCGCCGAACGGCTTCATCGCCTCACCGGTTTCGGGATAGAAGTGGCCGAGCAGCACGCCGGCGGCGATCGCCGCCAGTACCTGCACATAGAGATGCCGGTAGAAGGGAAGTTTGCCGCGCGGCTCGGCGGCAGCGAATGCTGTCTGCATGACGTCCTCCATTGTGCTCCGATCGAAAGCTCGACCTCCCGGAGCAATTGCATTGACCCCCAGCAGCCTCGCGACCGCTGAATTCGTGTTTGCAACTGCCGTGCCAGACTGCACGGAAGAGAGCTTCCCTTTGAGTTTATTGAGTATTCTCGAATTCAAACTTGGGCTTTGCACACAGAAAGTGCGGATATTCGCATAGTCGAATTGTGCTTTGTGCGAAATCATGCACAAATGGGCGATGCTGCAACGCCCCGCCGCTGGCTTGTCGTCGACGCCCGAGCAACTCCGCAGGCGGGCGCGCCGTGCCTGGCTGCTGTTTGCGGCCATCGCCCTTGTGATCGCTACGGCCGCACTTTACGGCGCCGGCCTCTATGGCCGCGCCGCCGAGCTCGGGACACTGGCGGCGCAGGGCCGCACCGATGCCAATCTGAAGGTCGCTCTGCTGCGCGCCGTGCTGGAAAGCCCACGCGCCCTGCCCCTGCTGCTGTCGGAGGATCAGCAGGTGCGCGATGCGCTGGCGCAGAAAAGCGCTGCTGCAATGGACGTGCTGAACCGCAAGCTCGAAGGGCTGGTCTCCGGCACCAAGGCGTCGGTGCTCTATGTCATCGGCACCGACGGGCTGGCGATCGCCTCCAGCAACTGGCGCGAGCCGATCAGCTTTGTCGGCAACGACTACCGGTTCCGCGACTATTTCTCCGGGGCGATGCAATCCGGAACTGCCGAATATTTCGCGCTCGGCAATGTCAGCAAACGCCCCGGCCTCTATATTTCGCGGCGGGTCGGCAACGCCGCCGCACCGCTCGGCGTCGTCGTCGTCAAAGCGGAGTTCGATCAACTCGAAGCCGACTGGCACGAGGCGAACCGCCCGGCCTATGTCAGCGACGAGCGTGGCGTCGTCCTGATCACCAGCGTGCCGTCCTGGCGCTTCATGACGACGGCGCGGCTTGCCGGGCCTGACCTTGCCGCCATCCAGAACAGCCAGCAATTCGGCGACGCACCGCTGATGCCGTTGCCGATCACACGCCCGCAGGCGCTCAGCCCAGACACATCCATCATCCACGCGGTGACGCCCGGCGGCAGCGACGCGGAATATCTAAGGCTTTCAACGGCGGTCCCTTCGACGCCCTGGCGGCTCGATTATCTCGTCCCGGCTGAAGCGCCGATAGCCGCCGCGGTCCGTGAAATGCGGCTCCTTGCGCTCGGCGTCATTGTTCCGTTGCTCGGCCTTGCTGCGTATCTGTTGTGGCGTCGGCAATCCGGGCAAATGCGGATCGCCGCCGAACAGGCGGCGCGCACCGAACTCGAACGCCGCGTCGTCGAACGGACCGAGGATCTGAGCCGCGCCCGCGACCGGCTGCAGGCCGAGATCTCAGGTCACCGCAGCACCGAAGCCAAGCTGCAGGTGGTGCAGCAGGATCTGGTCCAGGCCAACCGCCTCGCCATCCTCGGCCAGGTCGCCGCCGGCGTCGCCCATGAGATCAACCAGCCGGTTGCCACCATACGCGCCTATGCCGACAATGCCCGCGTCTTCCTCGACAGGAAGCAGACCGCGCCCGCCGAGGAAAACCTCGGCGCCATCGCCGCGCTGACCGAACGCATCGGCACCATCACCGAGGAGTTGAAGGCGTTTGCCCGCAAGGGCCGCACCGCCGCCGAGCCAGTCGAATTGCGTGGCATCATCGAGGGCGCCGTGGTGCTCTTGAGAAGCCGCTTCGCCGGCCGGCTCGATGCCCTCGCCGTCGACCTGCCGCCGTCGAGCCTCAAGGTCGTGGGCAACCGGGTCCGGCTCGAACAGGTGCTGATCAACCTCTTCCAGAACGCGCTTGAAGCGCTGGAAGGCCGCGATGGCGCCAAGGTGCGGGTTTCGGTCGAGGAGACGGCGGACGGCGTGACGGTCGGCGTGTCCGACAACGGACCCGGCATTCCGCCAGGGATTCTCAGATCGCTGTTCACGCCGTTCAACACATCCAAGGAAAAAGGCCTCGGCCTTGGCCTCGTCATCTCGAAGGATATCCTCGCCGATTATGGCGGACGCATCGAGGTTTCGAGCGACGACAGCGGCACCCGCTTCACCATCCATCTTTCAAAAGCAGTGTAATGGCCAAGGCAGCATGACGAATGACGACGCAGCGCCGGTCATCCTGATCGATGACGACAGCGACCTTCTAAGAGCCACCGCGCAGACGCTCGAGCTTGCCGGTTTTTCGGTGTCGGCTTTTTCGGTAGCGGCCGAAGCGCTGGCCAGGCTCGACGCCGGTTTTGCCGGCGTGGTGGTGTCGGATATCCGCATGCCCGAGATCGACGGCTTGTTGCTTTTCGACCGCGTGCTGCGGCTGGATGCGGACATTCCGGTCATCCTCGTCACCGGGCATGGCGACATCGCGATGGCGGTCAAGGCGATCAAGGACGGCGCCTATGACTTCATCACAAAACCCTTCGCCGCCGACCGGCTGGTGCAGAGCGTGCGCCGCGCGGCGGAAAAGCGCCGCCTGGTAATGGAAAACCGCGCCTTGCGCGAGGCGGCCGGAGAGGCGCAGGACGGCCTGCCGCTGATCGGCCAGACGCCGGCAATGGAAAGGCTGCGCCGCACGCTGCGCCAGATCGCCGATACCGATGTCGACGTGCTGGTGACCGGCGAGACCGGTTCCGGCAAGGAGGTGGTGGCGAGCCTTCTGCATCGCTGGAGCCGCCGCGCCCGAGGCAATTTCGTCGCGCTGAATTGCGGCACGCTGCCGGAGACGGTCATCGAGAGCGAATTGTTCGGCCACGAGGCCGGGGCCTTCACCGGCGCGCAAAAGAAGCGGATCGGCCGCATCGAGCACGCCAGCGGCGGCACGCTATTCCTCGACGAGATTGAAAGCATGCCGGTCTCGACGCAGGTGCAGATGCTGCGCGTCTTGGAAATGCGCGAGGTCACCCCGCTCGGCACCAACGAAACGCGGCCCGTCGACCTGCGCGTGATTGCCGCCGCCAAGGTCGATCTCGGCGATCCGCGCCAGCGCGGCACGTTCCGCGAGGACCTCTACTACCGCCTCAACGTGGTGACGATCTCCATCCCGCCGCTGCGCGAGCGCCGCGACGACGTCGCCCTGCTGTTCTTCTATTTCGCCGAGCGCGCCGCCGCCCGCTTCCGGCGTCCGGTGCCGGCGGTGTCGGCCGCGGTGCACCGCCATTTCAGGGAGCATGACTGGCCGGGCAATGTGCGCGAACTTGCGCATTTCGCCGAGCGGTTTGTGCTTGGATTGGAAGAAGACGCTGGAGCGCCATCCCCTGCCCCAGCCCAGCCGGATCCAACCATGAAGCTGCCGGAGCGGCTGGAGCGCTACGAGGCCGACATCATCCGCGAGACGCTTGGCCGCAACGAGGGCGATGTCAGGCGCACAATTGAAGCGCTTGGGATTCCGCGCAAGACCTTCTACGATAAACTCCAGCGCCATGGCATCGTGCGCAGCGAATTTTCCAGGTAGTGGGCCGACAGGCCGGCAGGTAGTGGGCCGACAGGCCGGCGTTGCCCTTCATCTGCCGCCAATGAGGGCTGCCCCAACCTACGCAACCCCCCGCTCCTCGGCAGCAACTCTCCTGACACGAACCCGATTCCGATTTCCGCCATCCCGCGCTACACTTGGTCCACTTCAACCGGGCGCACTCTCATGATCGTCCAGACCTGCATCAATGGCGCACGCAGCGCCGATTTCCACCCGCGACTGCCGCTTGACGCGGACGCCATGGCGCGTGACGGCGCCGCCTGCGTGGCCGCCGGTGCGGCCGAGTTGCACGTCCATGTGCGCGGGCTCGATGGCCGCGAAAGCCTCGCGCCAGCGGCGATTGACCGCACCATACTGGCGCTGCGCCGCGCCTGCCCGGGAACGCTGATCGGCGTGTCGACCGGCGCCTGGATCGAGAACGACGACGAGCGGACGCTTGCCGCCATCGCCGGCTGGACCGAGCTACCTGACTACGCATCGGTCAATCTGAGCGAGGAAGCCGCGCCCGAGGTCATGCAAAGACTGCGGCAGCGCGGCATCGGCATCGAGGCCGGGCTTGCCTCCGTCGCTGACGCCGAGCGCCTGGTCCGGCTCGACCGTGGCAGCCAGGTGCTGCGCATCCTGATCGAAATCTCCGAGCAGGAACTGGCCGTGGCGCTGGAGGTCAGCGACGGCATCGCTGCCGTGCTCGACCGCGCCGGGATGCGGCGAGCCATCCTGCTGCACGGCGCCGACGCCACGGTGTGGCCGTTCGTGCACCGGGCGGCGGAGCAGCGCTGGTCGACGCGCGTCGGGCTGGAAGACGGCAAGGAGCTCGAGGATGGAACGGTGGCATCAGGCAATGCCGCGCTGACGGCTGCTGCCGCCGCGATCTTTCGGGCCGGTCGCTGATTCATAGGCTTCGCACCTTGCCTTGCACGATCTTTTCGGAATCCTGCGTCAGGCCACGTCCCGCAAAGTCGAAGGCGGCGTCGCCGACTTGGCGCCGGCGCGGTCCTCGTGAAGCGCGAAGCCCGTCGCACCCGGATCGCCCAATTCGGGTCGAAGCTGCATGCTGGGGATGTGGTAGTCACCGCCATTCTGCTGCCGATAGGGAATGGGCCGGGTTGTCCCGAGCGTCCGCATTCTTTCGCGCAGGCGCTCCGCGACAGGCTCGAAATCGGCCTCCCCGAAACGATCCACTCTGTAGACCACGAACGGCGGAAGCACGTCGTAGCCCGGATAATAAAGGATCCCGTGATTGATCGGGAACAGCAGGTCATCGATCGGGCCGTTGACGCCGCGGGCGGAATAATGCTCCTCCCAGCCGCCGGTGGTCACGATCAGCATCGCGCGCTTGCCGGCAAGCGTTCCCTCACCAAAGCGGTCACCCCACCGTCTGTCGCTGTGCTCGCCGACTCCATAGGCGAAGCCGTAGGCGTACACCCGGTCGACCCACCCCTTGAGGATCGCCGGCATGGCGTACCACCAGAGCGGGAACTGGAGGATCAGCGTGTCGGCCCACAACAGCTTGTCGATCTCCGCCTTGACATCGTCGGTCAGTGTGTTGGTCGCAAAAGCCTTTTTGGAGGCGCCAGCCAGCAGGAAGCGCGCTTCGGGCGGCCACGACGGAAAGTCGGCACGGTCCACCTCGGATTTCCAGCCGTCGGCGTAAAGGTCCGACACCC
The DNA here is from genome assembly GCA_004020315.1 of Mesorhizobium sp. Taxonomy (GTDB): domain Bacteria; phylum Pseudomonadota; class Alphaproteobacteria; order Rhizobiales; family Rhizobiaceae; genus Mesorhizobium. The sequence continues at coordinate 121,990 of SAQG01000011.1, read as the reverse complement.
GCACCTCGTGGCCCTGGGCCTCGAGTTCCCTGACGGCGACGTCTCGCAGTGCGCCGTTGAGAGAACGCGGTTCTGGATGAGCAAAAACAAGCAGGACTTTCATGGGGTCAACTCCGACGAAGGATGATTGACGCCAAGATAGCCAGCCCAGGCTGATCCGCTATATCTAGGCAATGCATAAGATTATGCCGAATAATGGATAAATCGGACGTCACACTCGAGCGCATGCGGACCTTCGTTCGCGTCGCCGAGCGCGGCAGCCTGTCGGCGGTGGCGCGCGAACTCGGAGTTGGGCAGTCGACGGTCACACGGCATCTGCGGGAGCTCGAGGATGCCGTCGGCGTGCCCTTGCTCAGCAGGACCACCCGGCGTGTCACGATGACCGATGAGGGCAGCCGTTACTATGCCGACAGCATCCAGATCCTGCGCCTCGTGGAGCAGGCCGGCGATGAAGCGCGGGGCACACGCGGCGCGTCGGCAGGCACGATCCGGATATCCTGCACGGCGGCACTCGGGGTCTTGCATGTCACCCGCCTGATCTTCGCCTTTCAGGACCGCTATCCCGACATCGGGATCGATCTCAGCCTAACCGACGAGCGCATCGACCTTGTGCGCGAGGGCGTCGACATCGCGCTTCGCCTCGGTCCGCTCACCGACAGCTCGATGAAACTGCGGGCGCTCGGGCAATCCCGGCGTCTGCTGGTGGCAGCGCCGGCCTATCTGGCGGCGCGGGGCAGACCGGCTGTCCCGCAGGATTTGCCTGGCCATGAAGGCATCCGGATGTCGAACATCGCGGGAAGCGACACGCTCGCCCTGCAGGGGGCGGGCGGCGAACGCCACGCGGTGCCTTTTGGCGGCCGATTTCGGGTCGACCATGGGCTTGCCGCACGCGAAGCTCTCGTCGCCGGGCGCGGTATCGCACCTGCCCATCACTGGCTTGTCGACGATCTCCTCGCAGCCGGCCGGCTGGAAGTGATCCTGCCAGACTATGCCCCGCCTCCGATACCGCTGAGCATGCTGATCGTCCCGGAGCGCGCGGGCATTGCCAGGGTCCGGCTGCTGGTCGAATTTCTCGCCGAGCGGATCGGCGGCATTCCGGGGATCGAGAAGCCGCGCTGATCGGCATACCCTCGGTCGGCCACGACACCGGCAAAGCCCGCCGGTTTTCCGGGACATACCATTCGGCCTTGTTGACAAGCGGCCGAACGCTCTTGCGATTTTAGAAGATAGATCCTAAGCTATTTTCATATTAGAAAGAAAACTCCATAAATTCTTTCCATTCATGAAAGCCTGAGCGTTTGCGAGAACATCTCGATCAGACCGACCGGCGCCTGGTCAAGCTGCTGTCGCAGGATGCGCAGCTTGGCGTCAATCGCCTCGCCGAGAAGATGGCGGTGTCGGTGCCGACGGTGCGCATGCGGCTGCGCAATCTGCTCGACCGCAACCTGCTCAAGATCGTCGGGCTGCTCAACCTGACCGAACGCCCCGAATTGATCTCGGCGATCGTCGGCATCAATGCGCAGGGGCGCGGCCGCGCCCGCGAGCTTGCCCAGCGCATCGCGGAACTGCCTTTCGTGAACTCGGCCGCCGTCGTCACCGGACGCTTCGACATCATTGTCGACGTGACCGTGGCGGGCGACGTCGCCGATCTGTACCGCGTCACCAGCGAGTTGATCCCCGGCGCCGGCGAGCCGGGCGAAGTCGTGCGCAGCGAGACGTTCGTCGTCATGGCCTCCTGCAACAAATGGGTCAGCCTGCCGGAAGGCTGCTGGTCGGACGAGACCAAGCGCGACGAAACTGGGCGGCACGAAACTGGCCGAAAGGAAATGCCATGAAGATCGCGGTTCTCGGCGGCCTCGGCCTGCAAGGCCGGGCGGCGATTGCCGATCTCGTCGCCAGCGCCGGCGTCGAAGAAGTCGTCTGCGTCGATACCGCGCCGGACGGCGCAGCCCGGCTTGGCGGCCTGACCGATCTAGCCCGCGTGCGTTTCGTCGTGCCTGAGGGCGCCATCGCTCCAGTGTTGGCGCAGGTGCTGACGGGTGTCGACGCCGCCATCGACCTGTTGCCGCAGCCGCTGATGCGCGAGGCGGTACAGGCGGCGATCGCGACGCGCACGCCGCTGGTCACCACCAATTACGGCAAGACCATCGCCGATCTCGCCCCGGCGGCGAAAGAAGCCGGCGTCTCGATCATGACCGAATGCGGGCTCGACCCCGGCATCGACCTCGTGCTCTACGCGCGCGCCGCCCGTGAGTTCGACGCCATTACTGCGATCGATTCCTATTGCGGCGGCATTCCCGAGCCGAAGGCGATGGCCAAGCCGCTGTGCTACAAGGTGAGCTGGAACTTCGACATGGTTCTGATGAGCCAGAACCGCGACAGCGTGCTGGTCGAGGACGGCAAGCGGGTCGACGTGCCGGCCGGCCAGCAACATGAAAATCGCTTTATCCACGAGATCGAGGTCGCGAGGCTGGGCAGGCTGGAAGCCTTCCCGAACGGCGATGCATCGCACTATGCCGGCATGCTTGCCGCCGCCAAGGGGCTGCAGCGCTCCGGCCGCTATTCGTTGCGCTGGCCGGGCTGGTCGGCGTTCTGGGCACCGCTGAAGGAGCTTGGCTTTCTTTCCGAAGACAAGGTGGCCGGCCTTGGCGCCAGCCCACGTGAATTTCTCGGCCGGCTGCTCGGCCCGCAACTGCAATATGGCGCCGATGAGAAGGATCTTTGCGTGATGCGCAATGTCTTTGCCGGCACCCAAGGCGGCCGCCGCAAGACAGTGACGTCGGAGCTGGTAATCGAACGCGATCTCGCCTCCGGCCTGTTCGGCATGAGCCTCGGAGTCGGCTATCCCGCCAGCATCGTGGCGCAGATGCTGGCGCGGGGCGAAATCACCGAGCCCGGCCTGCTCAACCCGCTGCTGCATGTGCCAGACGGCCGTTTCCTCGACGAGCTGGCGAGGCGCGGTATACGGGTATCCGAAACGATCGACTGGGACTGAAGGATTTTCGAACGGTGGCCGCCGGCAACGGCGCTGCCGCTCAAAAAGCACCCCCAAGGGGTGGAACAACAAAGTGAAAATAACAAACGACAACAAGGAGGAATGCCTAATGAATATTGCCAAGCTTTTCATCGCAGGCCTTGCGCTCGCCGGCCTCACAGCCGCGGCCAGTGCCGGAACGCTCGACGAGATCACCAAGCGCGGCGAATTGCGTGTCGCCGTTCAGACGCAAGGACCGCCTTTCTCGCTGGTGGGTGCTGCCGGCGAACGCACCGGCAGTTCGGTCGAGCTTGCCGAGCTGATGGCCAAGGAAATGGGCGTCAAGATCACCTTCCTGGATTTCGACTGGGACGGGCTGATCCCGGCGCTCCTGTCGGGCAAGGCCGATCTTCTGGTCGCCGACATGACGCCAACACTGGCGCGGGCGATGAAAGTCGCCTTCACCAAGCCTTACATGTACACGGGCAGCGCCGTCTTCACCAAGGCCGATGGCAAGTTCAAATCCACCGAGGATTGCAAGGCGAAAGGCACCAAGATCGCCGTGCTGCTCGGCGCCACCGGCGAGAAGGAGGCCAAGACCGCCTTCCCCGACGCCGACATCAAGAGCTACAAGGGCGGCGGCCCGCTGCTGCTCGACGCCGTCAACAACGGCCAGGCCGATTGCGGCGTCAACGACGTCTCGGCGGTCAAGGGCCAGTCGACCGCCTATCCGGCCGGCAGCTTCACCATCATGCCTGATATGCTGTCGAAGGAGCCGCTGGCCTTCGCCACGCGCTATGACGAGCAGGACCTGCTGACCTGGATGAACCTGTTCCTCGACCAGGTCAGCCTCGATGGCCGCCTGCAGAAGAACCTCGACTACTGGGTCAATTCCGACGACTGGAAGAAAGACCACTAAGCAGCAATAGACCGGGCGGTTCGCAACCAATCGTATCGGCGCGAACCGCTCGGCGCTTTCTTCGCGGCTGAGGAATCCGCCCAACGATGCTCGAAAATTTCAGCTTCCGCACCATCGTCGAATATCTGCCTTTGTTCGGGCAGGGCCTCGTCACGACCGTGTGGCTGTCTGTCCTCTCCTTTGCCGGGGCGCTCGCCGTTGGCATCGTGCTCGCCGCCATGAACCTGCAGCGCGGCTGGCTGTTTCGCGTTCCGGCCAAGGCCTATATCGATGCTGTGCGCGCCACGCCCCTGCTGGCGCAGCTCTATTTCCTCTATTTCGGCCTGCCCCGGCTCGGCATCGTCCTGCCTGAGCTCGTCGTCGGCATTCTCGCTTTGTCGCTGAACAGCGGCGCTTACGTCGCCGAGATCATCCGCGCCGGCATCCTGTCGATCCCGCGCGGCCAGGTCGAGGCCGGCGTTGCCTCCGGCATGACCTACATCCAGCGCATGCGCCTGGTCATCCTGCCGCAGGCGTTCAAGGTGACAATCCCGCCGCTGCTTGGCCAGGCGATCGTGCTGGTCAAGGATTCTGCGTTGCTGTCGCTGATCGCGGTCGCCGAGCTGACGCGCGCCGGGCAATTGCTCGCCTCCGACCGCTTCATGCCGGCGGAAGGTTTCATCACCATCGCGGCCTTCTACCTCCTGCTCTATTACGGGCTGAAGGGACTGGCGGCGCTGTCCGGGCGCTGGCTCGGCCTAGCGGGGGCACGGACATGATCTGGCAGCAGCTGCAAAGCATAGCCGGCAGCTATCCCCTTGCCCTGCGCGGCCTCGGCATGACCGTGATGCTGTCATTGATCAGTCTGGTGCTGGGCACGCTGATCGGCTTTGGCCTCGGCATCCTGCGGACCGGCGGCAACCGGCTGATCAGCAGCGTGATCGGCGCCTGGGTCGATCTGATCCGCGGCACGCCGTTCCTGGTGCAGATCTTCCTGATCTTCTTCATCCTGCCGGAACTCGGCATCGAGCTCGACGCTTTCACCGCCGGCATCATCGCGCTGACCAATCTGGCCGCCTGCTTCATCTGCGAGATCGTCGTCGCCGGCATCCGCTCGGTGCCGACCGGCCAGGTCGAGGCGGCGCTGGCGTCCGGCCTGTCGCGCTGGCATCGCATGCGCCAGGTGGTGCTGCCGCAGGCGATGCGCATCGTGCTGCCGCCACTGGTCGGGCAATATGTACTGCTGATCAAGGATTCCTCTGTCGTTTCGGCCATCGGGCTCACCGACCTCACCCGCGTCGGCTGGCTGGTGGTGCAGCGCGTGCCGAACGGGCTGCTGGTCTTCTTCCTCGTCGGCCTCGGCTATTTCATCGTCTGCTATCCGCTGATCCTGCTGGCCCGCCGGCTGGAGCAACGCATGGGTGCGGCTCATGGCGAGGTGCAGCTATGACGTCGAACCGCAGCAAAAATGGTACCGGCATGATCGAATTTCGCGGCGTCAACAAATGGTTCGGCGCGCTCAACGTGCTCAAGGACATCACGCTGAGCGTCGAGCCGCGCGAAGTGGTCGTCGTCTGCGGCCCGAGCGGCTCGGGCAAGAGCACCTTGATCCGCTGCATCAACGGCCTGGAGACGATCCGCGACGGCGACTTGGTGGTCGACGGCCAGCGCCTTGGCGACCCCGCCACCAACATGACGCGGCTGCGCACCGAGATCGGCTTCGTCTTCCAGTCGTTCAATCTCTACCCGCACAAAACCGCGCTCGAAAACGTGACGCTGGCGCCGATCCATGTCCGCAAGATCCCGCGCGCCGAAGCCGAGAAGGCCGGACGCGAGCTGCTCGCCAAGGTCGGCCTTGCCGACAAGGTGAATGCCTATCCGGCGCAACTCTCCGGCGGCCAGCAGCAGCGCGTGGCGATCGCCCGCTGCCTCGGCATGCGCCCCAAGATCATGCTGTTCGACGAGCCGACGTCGGCGCTCGACCCCGAGATGATCTCGGAAGTGCTCGACGTCATGGTTGCGGTCGCCGAGGAAGGCATGACCATGATGGTGGTGACCCACGAGATGGGCTTTGCCCGCAAGGTCGCGCAGCGGGTGGTGTTCATGGATGCCGGCGCCATCGTCGAGAGCGGCACGCCGGACGAGTTCTTCTCGCATCCCAAGACCGACCGCAGCCGCGCCTTCCTAAGCAAGATCCTGCGGCATTAGGCTCAACTCAGTCAGTTGGCTGCCGCCGATGGCCGAGATTGGTGGTGGGAAGCGGACTCTGCTGCGCGTTCCGCGAACAGGATTGGCGTCTGCGGGTTGCATCGGTTTAGGAAGTTAGGCATTCATCGTGAGAGAAACGTCCGGGATGGCCATGGAAGAAAGAGCCGAATCAAAGAAATCAGTCCGCAGGCGGGCCGACGAAATCAAACAGTTTCGCTGCAAGAACCTGATTGCCGTGCTTGAGAATCCGACTGATGTGAAGAATATTGGAACGGTGATCCGGAACGTGAACGCCTTGGGCGTCGAGAAGGTTTATGTCGTCGATCCTCGCCGATCTCTGCCCGACGATTGGCAGGATTTGCGCGATCGGAAATCGGTTTCGAAGACCTCTGTCTCTGCTGTGAAATGGACGTTCGTAAGACGCTTCGACAGCACCGATGAGTGCTTCGGCCATCTCGAAAGAAAGGGATTCAAATCGATCGTCACGTCGCCGCACGTGAAAGGCAAGGCCAGCATTTTCCTTCACGAAGGCGACTACACCACTCACAGCAAACTCGCGGTCTGGTTTGGCAGCGAAGCGATGGGTATCAGCGATCTTGCCGTCGAAAGAAGCGACATATGCGTCTGCATTCCGATGTTCGGAATGATTGAAAGCCTTAACCTCGGGACAAGCTCGGGGATCGTCTTGTACGAAGTCGCAAAGCAAAGACGCGAATATCAAAGCAAGTTCAGGAAGCGTGATCAAAGGGGGGAGCGATCAACCCCGTTGCCGACCGTAATCACTCCAAAGACCTAGCTAGGCTCCAACTCATCAGCTCGCTGCCGCCGATGGCCGAGACTGGTAAGCGAACCCTGCGATTTCTAACGCGTCTAGTGTGCTATTACGCTTTGCCATGGACATCGACGATATTCGAAATCGAGCGCAAGGCGTTGCTAAAGGCCGGGTCGCGGCAGAAGTGCTGGAGTTCGCGCGCGCCATCCTGCTGAAGCGTCGAGGCGACGTGGGGTCAGCTCTGTACATTGTGGGCTTATGTGGAAGCGTGTCCGATGCTGCTAATCGAGAGCTATCTCCACGGGCCGGAACGAGACGTGCAAGGCGAAACCGCATTGACAGCGCTGTGCCGTTATCTCCGCCTTATTGATCGCTATCGATCACTTATACGCGAACTGATCATGTCGCCGACCGATATCGGATGGAGCAACAGTCGGATGGCTGCTATCCATCTCGCGCCCATCTATTTGAACGGCTTCAGAGACGATGAACTGGGCTGCCAATTGGTTACGATATTCTGTGATCCAGACGATCCGGAGCAGTTGTCGGCTCGCGGCGCGCTGATCGAAATTTTCGTTTTAAGGAGCGAACTTAGAGATCCTTTTGGGCCTGCATGTGGAAAACGGCGACATGGATGCTGGCTACATCATAAACTGGCCTGTCAGCGCTTCGGCTGCGGACGCAGAGTGCAGTAGCCGCATAGGGGAAAGCGGTCGCTTAGTTCTCGACGACAAAGGTGCCGTCTTCGTCTTGGTAGACGAACAACTCGACTGCATCATGTTTTTGACGGTCAATCGAGATCGCGACGAAGTCATCCCCGCCAAAGTGGAGAGTAATCTCTTGGTCGGTGGATGTAACGCGTTCGATATACGATCTACTTGCTGCGTCACTCATGCGCAGCGACACCTCTGTATGGACGGTAAGCCCAGTTCCGTCGGAGAAAAGAACGGAGATTCCCAAACCCCGGTTCTCTCCTTTCAATGGAGCGGACCGACTTGCCAATCATTCGGTCTTCGAAGGTTTGCACAGCACTCTTCTCGATCTTTGACATCACTGCGTTTCGGCATGGGCCCTGAGCTCTGCCCTCTTCTCGTCGGAGACGACGGCGAGGTCGAGCACCTTCTGCAGTTCGGCAGCATGCCGGAACGACGGCTCGGCCTGCACGCCGGTGCGCACCGCATCGACAAAGCGCTGGTAGTTGGTCGGCACCGTTCCGGCATCGACAACCTGCCATTTGGCGCTCTCGATGTCCTCGCCCAAGCACGCTTTCAGCTCCGAGCCGTTCAGATTGTGCACGACTTCGAGGCCGCCCTTGTCGCCATAGATGCGCAGCCGCAATTCGTTGAGGTGGCCGGTTGCCCAGCGGCTGGCATGGACGACGCCAAAGGCGCCGTTGCTGAAATCCAGCGCCATGGTGAAACTGTCATTGGCGTCGAGCTCGTATTCGCCGATCCGGTTGCCGGGCGCCTTGTCGAAGGACCTGAGGCGGCAGAACACATGGTCGATGTCGACCGCCGCGCCATAGCTGGCGAAATCGAGGATGTGGATGCCGACGTCGCCCAGCACGCCGTTGGAGCCATGGCCGCGCGACAGCCGCCAGAGCCATTTCGGATCGCTGCGCCAATCGCCCCAGAATTTGGAGACCAGCCAGCTCTGCAGATAGGACGCCTCGATGTGCCTGACCTGGCCGATCTCGCCGGCAAGAACCATGGCGCGCGCTTTCTGCAGCGGGGCGACGTTGCGATAGGTCAGGTTGACCATGTTGATGATGCCGGCTTGCTCGGCGGCATCGGCCATTTCACTGGCCCGCTGGTAATTTTCGGCCAGCGGTTTTTCGCACAGCACCGGCTTGCCTGCCGCGATCAGCATCATGGTCGTCGGATGGTGGATGCGATCCGGCGTCACGTTCGCCACCGCGTCGAACTTGTCCCATGCGAGCGCGTCTTCCAGCGACGTGAACCGGTTAGGGATACCGTAGCTGTCCGAAAACTTGTCGACACGCGCGCGATCGACATCAGCGGCGCCGATCAGTTCGACGCCCTCGATCTTGCTGAACTGCCTGGCGTGCTCTTCCGCCATCCAGCCGGTGCCGAGTATCAGGAGACGCATGTTCTTATCCTTAGGATAGGGCTCTATCTTCTTGTTTGACCTGGACTTTCCGAACAGAAGGTTCGGGATCACGGTCTAGCGATAACCGGCTTCGCCTTCGGCGTGGAGTTTTCCGCCGCGCTCGACGATCGGCTCGAGCGCCTTTTCCACCGGCACGTTCGGCGCGTCGAGGATGGCCGGATTTGAGCCCAGCGGGTTGTGCGCCCATTTCACCGCGTTGCGCAGCACCTTCTGCACGTTGCTGTCGTGATAGGTCGGATAGGTTTCGTGGCCGGGCCTGAAATAGAAGATGTTGCCGGCGCCCCGGCGATAGGTCAGCCCCGACCGGAACACTTCGCCGCCTTGGAACCAGGAGATGAATACCGTTTCCAGCGGCTCCGGCACAGCGAACTGCTCGCCGTACATCTCTTCGTTCTCGAGCTCGAAATACTCGCCGATCCCTGCAGCGATCGGGTGGTTGGGGCTCGTCACCCAGAGCCGCTCGCGCTCGCCGGCCTCGCGCCATTTCAGCGTGCAGGGCGTGCCCATCAGCTTTTTGAATATCTTCGAGAAATGGCCGGAGTGAAGGACGATCAGCCCCATGCCTTCCCAGACGCGGCGCGCCACGCGCTCGACGACTTCGTCGGCGACGGCGCCATGATCCTTGTGTCCCCACCACACGAGCACATCGGTTTGCGCCAGACGGTCGGCCGGCAGACCATGTTCCGGCTGCTCCAGGGTTGCCCACGATACGGAAATTTCGGTGTCGAGCTTCAGCGCATTGGCGATCGTAGCGTGCATGCCCTCGGGGTAGATGCCCGCGACCACCTCATTGGTCCGCTCGTGGATATTCTCGCCCCAAACGACAGCGCGTATAGTCATGACATCCTCTTGATTGGTTGAAGCCGCCGCCCCGGTACCACCAGTCATAGTATCCCTAGACAGGATTGAAAACGGTTTCGAGACTGGCTGCTGACAATCTGTCGGAAATCCGGCGATGCCGGCGGGACAGCGCCCCCTCTGTCCTGCCCTCTTTGCCAAAGCTTGGCATCTCCCCCACTTGGGGGAGATCGGCAGCTTCCGCGTCCACTCACTCCTGCAGCGTTGGAAATTTGCCAAGGCCGGCGTGACATCCAATCTCCCCCAAGTGGGGGAGATGCCAAGTGGTGGCAAAGAGGGCAGGACAGAGGGGGGCGCGAAGGATCGCTGCAGAGCGGCTTTCATCCACGCCGCTGCAGATGGTCTAAGCGCCGCACCCTTCAGAAGCGACCTGCATCAGCGGCTTGACTACCCGCGCACGACGAGGCGTTTGACCTTGCCCTTCTTGAAGGCGGCGAGGAAGCGGGCATAGTCCTTGAAGACGACGCAGCCGCTCGATTCCCCGCGGCGGCCGCGCAGCAGGTAGGTGTGCGCAAGGAAGCCGTCCCGGCCAAATTTGTTCTTGCCGTCGATAGGAGTGAGACGCAGCGCCTCCACCCCATGGAAGCGCGATTCACGCAGCCTCAAATCGTAGGTGTGGGGCGGCGTCGGGCCGGCATTCTTCCGGTTGGCGTAGCGCGGCTGGTCGGCCATCGAGCCGAGTCCCGAATGCGCCTCGAGCCGCGAGCCGTCCGGCATATAGACGGTTTTCGCCGAGATGTCGTAGACGGCGACGCCGTTGCCGGGCTTGGTGAACAGGTTGCGGAAGGCCCCGCCCACGCCGCCCGCCGGGCTGTCGGGTTTGGCATAGGCCAGCATGTCTGCGCCCTGGGCCTTCGACCGTTTGGCCGGCTTGCCCGGGCTGCCCTGCATGCCCTGGCTGCCCTGCATGCCCTGGTTGGCTTGCATGCTTGGCATCGCCGCCGGTGACGAACTCCTCGGTGACAAGGCTGGCGCCCGGGGCATCTCGACCTGCGGAGTATCGGCGGTCTGCCCCCTGTTGGCCTTGGATGGCTGAGACTGGGCCATGGCGGCCTTCGGTGCCTGGACCTTGGGCGCTTTGGCCTTGGGCGCCTCGACCTTGGGCGCCTCGGCTGGCTGATCGATTTCCGCCTGTGGACGCCACGTCGGCAGCGGAATGCTGTCCGGCGTATCGTCTTGCGGCGGCAGCGACGCCACCTGAACCTCAGCCCCTTGCGGCTCCTGTGAAGAAGCAGGCTCGCTCGCCGCAACAGCTGGCGGCAGCACGTCGATCATCTCTTCCGGCAATGCATTCGCAAGCGCCAGCGCCAGACGGGAGGATCGTTCGGATTCCGCAATCTCGGGCCCGAAGCGCACGGACGCTGGACCATGCTGATTGGGCAGGCGCACCGGTTCCGCAAAGCGCGCGCCCGTTGGCAGACTGGCGACCGCAAAAGGGGCGGCCGCGCCGGAGGCTCGGGCAAAGGCAGCAGCAAGCTTTTGCGGCGACAGCGCGGCTTTCGCCACCACGCTGTCGAAGCGCGCTTGCGGCGAGATCTCTGCGACAACCGGCACGGTATTCGGCTTCGCCAACGGCTTGAGACGCGCCACCTTGCCTTCATGCGCGAAGCTCGCCGCGGCAAGCGCGCAGCCCGCGTCACATCGTCTGAGCAGCGACTCCTGACGCTGGCCGGCCGCCAGCGACGGCGACCATGAATTGGCCCGTGAATTGGCAAGAGTGTGTCGGGCATCGGCGAGCGCCATGGAGCGCGGCGCGAGCAGGCTTTGCGGAAGACCGTTGGAGGCGGCGGTGAGCGAGGTTCCCACCGAATGGAGGCCGGCGACGGTCGCAACCGACCACAGAGCGATCGCAGCGCCAACAACGGGAATCGCGACCCAGCGCCGGCCGGGCCTCATCGAAGTATATCCAGTATCAGGATTATCACCCCGGTTTTTCAAACGCACAAACGCCATACAACCAACCTCAATCGGTCTTGCGGCATGCGGGGCTCGCAGCCGTCACAATCACAGTCGCCTGGTGCCCCCTGCACGCTTCGCGTCTGTTGCCGATTGATTCAAAGATGGACAAACTTGGTTAACCAATCCCTCTACCGATCGCCGATTGGGCGAAGGTCGATATCAAAAAAATTCCCTCCACGAGTATGAAAATGGCGGAAATGCCCGCCGTATCAGGCTTTGCTGCCCGTTTTTGCCGGCCGAGTCAAGAAACCGAAAGGACTAGACCTTGCCTGGGCGGGCATCAGTCGAAGGCTGTTTCGGGATCAAAAGCTTCGCATTACCCATGATCGTCTGCGCGCAAGCTGCGTTGCCGGCGCCGCCTTGCATACAGGTAAATTCGTTTGTGCTAATATACATTGGTCATGCACGTTTGTGCGCGACCAACAAAAGGGAGGATGCGATGGAAACCATGAATCGCAGGTCTGCAATTGCTCTCGGCGTCACCGCCGCTGCGGTAACGCCTCTGTTCGCTTTGGCGAGATCCGCAACGGCCAAGGAGTACGGCCCGAATGAAGGCACGGAGATTGCGCCCGGCGTCAGACTGGTGGAGGTCGGCACTGGAACCTCCGACATTCCCGCTTACAAGAGCATCTCAATTGTCGACATTGTCTTTCAGCCCGGAGCAGTCGCCCCTGAAATGGTCATGGACAACGACATGGTATGCACGATCGCTGCCGGTGAATTCATGATCAAGAAAGCGGACAAGGAATTCAGACTCAAAGAAGGCGACATGTACACCTGCGCCAAGGGCAAGACCGACGGTGCCACGAACACAAGCACCGGGGTCGGCGTGCATCGCATCGCGATCTTGATGGCTGCCTAGAGCAATTCCAGGAAAGTATGCAACGGTTTTCCCGGGAAAAGCGCTTAGCGCTTTCCCCTAGGGAATTGCGCAAAGACAAATGGCTAGAGCGGTTCAGCGACCGCTCAAGCGCATGATCCGAAAATGAGGCCCGCGTCCTCCGTCGGACGCGCGGGCCTTGTCACGCGTGCGCAGCCTATGCGGCGCGCTGCGTTTCCACCGGCCGCAAATTCTGGTTTATGCGGAACAGGTTCAGCGGGTCATAACGCTGCTTGATTTCCAGAAGCCGCCGATAGTTGCCGCCATAGGCTGCTTCGACCCGATCGACCTCGTCCTCCGGCATGAAGTTCACGTAAGCCGTGCCGGCGGCATAGGGCCTGGTCGCCTCGTAAACACCGCGCGCCCAGTCGATGCAGGCGCGGTCCATTTCCGGTTCGCGCCAGCGGGCGTGAACATTCATGACGTAATGCGCGCTGCGCTGCGGAAACGCCGTTGCATCCGCTGTCACCCGGCCGGCGGCGCCGCCGACATGGCCGATGAATATCTCGCATTCGGGGCCGGGAAGCCTGGGTATCGCCGCTGTGACGGCCTCAACCGCGCTGTCGGAAAGCTCGGTGAAGTCATGGCTCTTCCAATAGTTGCGGGCGCCAGGCGTCAGCAATGGATCGAATCCCTGCTGCCAGCCGGTGAACGGGTTGGGACCGACCACGTCTGCGATCGGTGTGCCGATGGCTCGAAGCCTTTGCGTCGCTTTCTCGCCCTCCTGAAGGTCGCCGCAATAGCACATGGCCAGGACCAGCACCTCCTGGCCATGCCATTCGGTCGGCAGGAACGGCAGCGGCGGTGCCTGCCGCATCACCACCCAACAGGTCAGCTCATTGGGCGCTGCTTCGAGCGCCGCTCGGTATTCCCGCAACACGTTTTCAGCATCGGCGAACGGATGCACGACAAGCCCCGACAGCACCTGCGGACCGACTTGGTGCAGCTTGAACTCGAAGGCTGTGACGACGCCGAAATTGCCGCCGCCACCGCGCAGCGCCCAGAACAGGTCCGGATTTTCGGTCTGGCTGGCGCGCAGCAGCTTGCCGTCGGCGGTAACCACATCGGCGCAGAGAAGATTGTCGATGGTCAGTCCGAATTTCCGCGTGATCCAGCCGAAGCCGCCGCCCAGCGTCAGGCCTGAAATACCGGTGGTCGAGTTGATGCCGGTCGGCACCGCCAGTTCGAAGGCCTGTGTTTCCGCGTCGACGTCGGCGAGCGTCGCGCCAGGTTCCACCCAAGCCCGCCGCGTCGCCGGATCGACCCGCACCGACTTCATCGGCGACAGATCGATCATCAGGCCGCCATCGCAGACGGCGCTGCCGGCAATGTTGTGGCCACCGCCGCGAACCGCGACGAGAAGCTTGTTTTCCCTGGCAAAATTCACGGCGGCGATAACGTCGGCGGCGCCGGCGCAGCGCACGATCAGCCCGGGCCGCCGGTCGATCATGGCATTCCAGATGCTGCGTGCGTTGTCATAGTCGGCGTCGCCTTCCCTCAGCACAGCGCCGCGCAATTGCGCTGAAAGCGCGTCCAGGGCCGCGGCATCGACCGTTGTCTTACGGCGTTCAAGCGTGGTGAGGCTCATGCTGTCCATGGCTTTCCTCCCGATTGTTTTTTGAGCCGTTTTCCCTCCACCGTTTCGAAGTTGCCATCATATTAGAAGTCGCGCAAGTTCCGCATGGCTTGCCGGGCGGTATTGCGCAACCCGCCTGACGGTCAGCTCTCACTGAGGGTAAAAGGCCTCGCCGGCAGGCCAAACCCGAGATGAGTGCTGGATCGACGTAAGACGATCTCGCCGGTTCGATCGAGGAACTACGCAGCGTCCCGCGGAGTTAGGCATATGAGAAACCAATGCATAGGAGAGCTCTGATGGCACCGCGCAGAAAACCCGACGATCCGTCCGAAGGCCCGACCATCGAACAGCAGGATTGGGACGCGATCAAAGGCGGCAAAATTCTACCAGACAGCGTGCCGGGAAACGTCGACATCCGTTACGACGTCGAGAAGCAGGCCGAGCTGCCCGAGGAAGACGACGACAATCCGTACCAGGAAAGTGACGAGGCGCTGCCGGACGACGAAGAGGAACGCGCCATCTCGCGCAACCCCTCGAAGCAAGATATCGACGAGCCTTGAACGGCGGCATTCAATAGCGGCTATCCGGCTGGTTCCGGGTACGCTCCAAATTCCGTGAAAGTTCCTGCAGCAACAGAAAAGGCCCCGCGGGGAGGAAGCGCGGGGCCTTGTCCGAACGCCGTGCGAACGGCCTTCACAGTCGCTGGAGCAGAACGACTGTGCCTCCAACCATGGCCGGCGGATGCCTGGTTGCCGTTTGCGCCAACTTGGACTGCCGTCGGCCCGACCCGTCGATCACGATTTCTGTCTGACGGAACAACTCCAAAAAACGCTCGTTGGATAATCATCGCAATCAGCGATGCAACTCGAATGGAGACCCATCATGATGAAGAAAATTCTTTCTGCAACCGTACTCAGCATTGCCCTTGCCACTTCGGCGATGGCGCAATCAAGCGGCACAGGATCCGGCACCAGCGATCCGGGAGCGGGCACCGGGACAGGCACTGGCACTGGCACCGGGACCATGGCTCCCGGCACCGATAATCCAACTCCTGTCGATCCAAGCGCAACAGGTTCAACCACAGACGCCGACGGCATGGGTGACCGGTGCAAGGAAACGGCGGGCGCCGATGCTAATACAAATTCCGCCAGCGGCACTGCAACTTCGGACATGGAGAATTGCCCCAAGTGACGGAGCTAGCGCTTTTTGAGGTCGCTAGTACCTTGGTTTGCGCATAACTCGCCGCATCACTTGTTAGACAAAGCCGGGAACCGGCTTTGTCTTGCCACTCAGTCGCGCGCCCAATGTTAGCGCCTGCGGGAAATTCCGGATGATTGCCGCCATCAAGGTGGCGCTACCGGGGCTAAGGGCAATTTCGGCAAGTGCTGCGGCGGCGTAGACCCGCGTCGAAAACAGGCTTTTCCAGGCCGCCTCGTAGCGTTTGCCGGCAGCCTCGCGCCCTGCACGGCCGTTTGGCGGGCATGCGAGTTCCGATGCCAGCAGCCAGCCGGACTGAAGCGCCATCGAGATGCCCTCGGCGATAACAGGATGAGACTCTCCGGCTGCATTGCCGACGCGAAAGATGTCGCGTTCGTAGCAGGAGCGAATTCCCGGCCGGATCGGACCTGCGGCAAGCCACGGACCGTCGGCGTGAGCCGACTCCAGCGCATTCCTGACACCCCGGCACGAGTCCATTACGTGACGGAAGACCACGTCGGCGGCCGACAAATGGCTCTGGTGTTTGGGGTGTTTGCGCAACCGTGCGAGCATATCGCGCCGAATGCAGCACGAGATCGACAGCCGGCCATGATCCGCCGAGACCATGCCGCCATAACCGCCGGGGAATACCAGCAGAGGCATCAAACCAGGCGCCAGGGACGACCCGGTGAAATGCGCCTTGAAGCCGAGCAGGTCCGAAGGGCGGTTGGTCTTCCCGAGCTGACTGGGCAGCGGTCCTGGTTCCCAGGAGCCATGCGCGGCGACAATCACCGGCGCGCGCAACATCGTCGCTTCGTTTCCGGCTTGAATTCGCACCATTTGCAACTCGCTATCCCGATCGATGGCGACGGCGCGGTAAGGCTGAAAGATTTCGACTCCCGCCGATCGCGCCGCCTGCAAAAGCAGGCAGTCGAGAATATCCCTGCCGAGCGCCCGGCCGAAGCCATCTTTTGCAGAGCGCCCATCTTTTGCAGAGTGCGCACGAGGCATTGGCGACTCGACGCAGGTCTCGCCGGAAAAGAAGCCGACACGGCGGATTTCGGGGCCGGCATTGGCACGCCATGCTTCGCCGATCTCCAACTGGTCCAGAAGCGCAAGATTGCTCGCCGATATATATTCGCCGCAGACCTTGCGGCGCGGATACGCGCTCTTTTCCACAAGAGCCACGGCCCATCCGCGCCGGGCCAGCGTAAGCGCAACGGATGTGCCCGCCGGCCCGGCGCCTATGATGATCGCGTCATGGGTCGATAATCGCGTCATAGGTCATTACCGGCACTGGCGCCGACGAAAATGTGGGAAAAAAGGCCGGCGCGCCGTTCCTCGACCGGTTTGCCGTTCGCCGCAAGCCAGAGATTGGAAAGCTCGCTGTCGCGAAAGCCGGCACGCACGCTTTGAGCCGCGTCGTTTCGTGTGACGTCATTGGCGCCGATTGCCGGGAGAAGACGGGTCGCGGCCAACGCCAGTTTCGCCCGCAACGGCTCTGTCGCCAACAGCAGCGGGGCCTTCGGCGCCATCAGCGAAAAAAGACGCACGAGCTCTGCATCGTCGAAATGATGCAGACACAGATTGACGGTGATCGCGTCGAACCGCGTGCCCTCATTCTTTCTCGCCCAGTCGAAGACATCGGCGGTGACGCCTTCGACCGTCCATCCCAGCCTGCCAAAATCACCACGCAATTGCGTGGTGAGGAGGTCGACGCGGTCGAGCATTACCAGTTCGAGCCCAGGCCAATGCCCGGCCATGCGCCGCGCTACCGCCAGCATGAAGGAGCCATCGCCGGCGCCGATCTCCAGAATGCGGCGCGGCGGCTTTGGCACAAATTTCCTGAGCAGCGACGCCATGATCTTCGCCTGAAACATCAGCGCGTTGATGCGACGGAGGTCGCGGCGTGCCGCAAGTGCTCGCGGATCGTCGGCCGCAAGTCCGTCGAGGATTTCCGGTTCAAGCTGGCGGTGCTCCAGGCCGCTCATGACACCGTTCGAAAAAGCATGGTTTCGGCCGTCAGCCCGGGTCCGAACGACATGCCGCAGCCGAGCAGGCCCGGTGGCGCCTTCAGCATTTCTTTCATCACGAACATGACGGTCGCCGACGACATGTTTCCATATCGGCACAACACCTCGCGCGATGGCTCCAGCGCGGTGGGCGCGAGTTTCAGGGCCCTTTCCACGGCGTCGAGAACCGAACGTCCACCCGGGTGCACGGCCCAGAGGTCGATCGCCTCGGCCGGTCGGCCGCCGAGGACGGCGTCGTGGTTGCTCCGCAACGCTTCATGGATTGCTGCCGGGACCTCGCCGGAAAGAACCATTTCGAAGCCGTGGTCGCGAATGCTCCAGCTCATCAGATCCCGCCGCTCGTTCGCCACGATGCAGTAAAAGCTTTCGAGCTCGATGCCATGCGGCTCGGCGGTGACGAGCGCGGCCGCACAGCCATCGCCCCAGAGGCAGAACGACAGCAGCTTTTCCAGTTCGCTGGTTTCGCGCAGATGCATCGTGCAAAGTTCGATATTGACCAGCAGCACCCTGGCCTGCCGGTCGGAGCGGACGATATGGCGGGCAAGCTTGAGGCCGTTGATAGCCGCGTAGCAACCCATGAACCCGATCATCGTGCGTTCGACCCTGTCCGGCAGGCCGCATCGCGCAACCAGCTCCAGGTCGATGCCCGGCGCTGAAAAACCAGTGCAGGTGGTAACGATGAGATGGGTGATGCGGAAAGCGCCATCGCCAAGCTCTAATCCATCGACGCCTTTTTGCGCCAGAACAGGTGCGGCATGACAGAACATTGCCATTCTCTCGGCCGTTCCAGGAAAGGCGCCCCGGATGAACCTCCCGGCCATATCTGCTGATGGTCCTTCGGAGTCGCCGGCAGGTGCAAAGCAGGAATAGCGGTGTTCGATGCCGGCAAGGTCAGCCATGCGTTTGAAAATTCTTCGGCGATCGGCCGCAAGCATGGAGGCCGCGAAACGCAGATAGAATTGATGAACGTCGTGCTCCGGCACCGCTGTCGCGATCCGGTTGATATAGGCTTTGGCCGGCATATTCTGTCTCCTCGGCGTTGTGCACGGTATACTTTGGGGCCACCGCCGGAGGTTGTTTGGTCATCGGCACCAGATGTTGGACATCAGGTTTCGAGTGTTGTTCGATAAACGTTTCAGAAAACTAATTTCATCCCGAGGTTCAGCTTGTGCTGTTGCCAGCCGATGCTGCAGTTCGCCGATACTAGGAATATAGGCTCCATTACCAAGGCGTCCACTGAGCCCGCGCTTCGAGCCGACGCGCCATTGCGCCCGGCCCTCACTGGGCATGGTCTTTTTGCTGATCGATGGAACATTAGCGCATACTAACGGTTGTAGGATGACAGCAAATATCTCCCGGATATTGGCTGCTGGATCGGGGCCCGTACCCCGGTCGGCCCGCGCTGCTCCAGAGGCGCGGGCCTTCCGGTCCAAAGAGTAATTGGCGGCTTGAGGCCCAGTTTTGGAACGAGAACGCCGTGAGGGCGTTCGCCGTAATATGGCAAGGTGCCACCCGCGGCAAAAACAAAGGAGAGCTGTCGTGAACAATATCATCTGGCTGGTCGGGGCCGTCGTTATCGTCATAGCGATACTCAGTTTCCTTGGCCTTCGTTAGGATTCGCCTTAGCGAAGCCGACGCGTGAGTAAGCAGTTATTTGGGTCAACTCTGGAACCCACATGGGGTTTGCAGGCGCAGCATCTATTGGCGCTACCGACCCCGCTCCTTCACCGGCGAAGTTCCCTGCCCGATCCATACCCTCCAAGACCCAGCGCTCTCATCTGACGCCGCGTCTCCTGCCTTGAGCGGTGAAGGCTGTGGCGCGTGAAAATCACCCCAATTGACCTTCCAGCCGCTGGAAGGTCTATTTCCATGGAAACGGAGATTTTCATCATGAACATTGGCATCGCATCCGAAAGATCCGGCCTGCCGTCCAAGACGATACGCTACTACGAGGATATCGGGCTTTTGCGCCCGGCCCGGACAGACAATGGCTATCGTGACTATTCGACGGCAGACATCCACCGCCTGCGGTTTCTGCAGCGCTCGCGCAGCCTGGGTTTTTCGGTCGACGAGTGCCGCCAGTTGTTGTCGCTCTATCAAGACAAGGACCGCGAGAGCGCCGACGTCAAGGCTATCGCAGAAGCCAAGCTGCGGGAGATCGACAGGAAGATCGCCGAACTCGTGGGATTGCGCGGCCTGCTTCATCATTTGGTCGAGCACTGTCATGGCGATGAGAGGCCGGACTGCCCGATCATCGACGAACTGGCGGGAGAGGGCATGGTTCAGTGAAATGGACCGCCGCCGCCTTGATGCTGTCGCTTGCCTGCGCCTCCGCGGTGGTGGCGGCCGGACCTGATCCAATCGTCGCGACGCGCCAGTCCTCGATGAAGGAGATGGCCGCCGCCGCGAAAACGATCGCCGGGATGTTCGACGGCAAGCTGGCCTATGACGCTGCGAGGTTCAAGGCGGCGGCCGAGACCATCCGCGCCCGCACCGGCCCTGCGCTTATTGCGGAATTCCCCAGTGCGACACTGGGCGCGCCTTCGGGCGCCAAGTTGGAAATCGATCAGGCCCGTCCGGAGTTCGAGGCGCTGGCCCATCACATCGGAGCGCTCGCCACCACGCTCACCGCCAAGGCCGAGCGAGCGCCCGCCAGCATTACCGATGACATGAGGATGGGTTCCGGCCCGGCGATGAGCGGCGGCAGCCTGCTTGGCAAGCGGCCGGCAGCGGCGCAAGCCAATCCTGCCCAGGTTCCCGCCGAGCACCTCCTGCATCTCATCCTGCAGGATTGCTCAAGCTGTCATTCGAAGTTTCGGCAAAAAGCCCTGTGAAGGCCGACCGATCCGCGAGATCTGTTGCACGACCGGATGGCCGATTGGCCGGGTGCGGCGCTGATTGACGTTGCGGTGCCTTTTCTTCATTGTCCTATTGCTGCCTGCTCCGAGGTTCAGCAATGAAGCGCAGTCTCACTTTCGGTGTGATTGTGATCGCCATCGTCGGCCTGCTGGGCGGCGCCGCGCTTTTGATTGCTGGTCAGTCCAGAGTTTCGCAAGACGCAATCCAGTCGTCGGTTATCCGCACCCCTGAATTGATCGACAGCGCCTGGAAGCTGCCCGTGGCCGCCACTTTCAACGCCGACGTCACATGGCAATCGAACGGATCAAGATGCGGCCCGGCAAGTGTCGCAAACACATTCCGCTCCATCGGCGAGGAGGAGACAACCGAAGCCGAAGTCCTCGCGGGAACGGGAAAGTGCTGGACAGGCTTTTGCATCATCGGCCTCACTCTGGACGAGCTTGCCGAGGTCGCTCGAACGAACACCAAGCGGAAGGTCTCGGTGCTTCGGAATCTGAGCGTCGATGCGTTTCGCGAGCACATGAAGCGCGCCAACGATCCCGACCGCCGTTACATCGTCAACTTCACCCGTGAGAAGATTTTCGGCGTCGGCGCTGGCCATTTTTCCCCGGTCGGCGGATATCTGGAGGCCGAGGATATGGTCTTCGTCCTCGATGTAAACGAGGACTACAAGCCCTGGCTGATCGAGCGTGAGCGCCTGTTCTCAGCCATGGACACAGTCGATAGCGATAGCGACAAAAAGCGCGGCTTGCTGCTTATCGAGTAGCACCTTCGGCGCGTCCCTCATTGCCCTGCCGGGCATTTCTCCCCCGTAAAACGCCATCCGGTGCCACCTCAGGCAGCACCGGAAGCTGGCGCGCGATGCGCACTTCGTCGTCGCCTATTGGCGTTGCGGCTTCGAGAGCGATAGCGCGCGGCAGAACGACCAAGCCTGAGTTTGGTCGGCTCTGCCTTCAATCGACGAGCACAGCGACCACTGCGGTGCAGTCGCCCGCCTTGACCAGGCCGGGGAAATGGCGCGCGGCCAGGAGGCCGGACATTGTTGCCCTGATCTCCTGAGGTGCGGCACCGGTGCGGCCGGTGGAGTGGATGCGCGCCAGGACCTGGCCCTCTTCGACCGGCTCGCCGAGATCGATCATGGTTTCGATCATCCCGTCGTCTTCGGCGAACGAAAAGCAATCGCCCGACGGCATATCCAGCCAGCGGGTCGGCTGCATCTCGACCGTACCGGCGACAATGCCGGCATGTCGCAGCACATTGAGCACGCCGCGACGAGCGATCCGCACTGTCTCCGCGCGGGCAGTCCCACCGCCACCAAGCTCCGTGGTGATGAACAGCTTGCCCATCTCTTCGGCGGCAGTGTCGAACATACCGACCGCATCGATCTCCAGCATCTTCATCGACCACGGCGCCGAGAACGCTTCGACCGCCGCAAACCCCTTCACTTCCAGCACCTTGTCGGGCCGGATATGGGCCGCGCAGAACGGCACGAAGTCGAGCGTCTTGCCGCCGGAATGGAAGTCGAGCGCGATGTCGGTGCGCGGCAAAAGTTCGCGCTGGAAGTAGTCCGCGATCTTCTCGGTCACCGTGCCGTCGGGCCGGCCGGGAAAGCTGCGGTTCAAATTGCCCTTGTCGATCGGCGAAGTGCGAGTGCCGGCGCGGAACGCCGGATAGTTCATCGCCGGCACGATGATCACTGTGCCGCTGACGTCTTTGGGATCGAGCGTACGGGCGAGATCGTAGAGCGCCAGCGGCCCTTCATATTCGTCGCCATGATTGCCGCCGGTGAGCAATGCGCTCGGCCCGCTGCCGTTGCGGATCACGCAGATCGGGATCATCACCGATCCCCAGGCCGAGTCGTCACGGCTGTAAGGCAGCCGCAGGAACCCGTGCTGCACGCCGTCGCGGTCGAAATCGACGGTCGGCGTAATCGGCGATGGGCGAAGGCTGGACATCGGGCTCAATCCTTCACCACCAGCTTGCGCGGCACATTGGCCAGGCACTCGACCCCGGTTTCGGTGATCAGGATGGATTCGGTGATTTCCAGCCCCATCGTCTCCAACCACAGGCCGGTCATGAAATGGAAGGTCATCCCCGGCTTCAGCTCGGTGCGGTCGCCGGGGCGCAGGCTCATTGTGCGCTCGCCCCAATCCGGTGGATAGGAAAGCCCGATCGGATAACCGGTGCGGTTATCCTTGACGATGCCGTATTTCTTCAGCACCGCGAAGAAGGCGTTGGCAATGTCTTCGCAGGTGTTGCCGGGCTTTGCCGCGGCCAACCCCGCCTCCATGCCTTCCAGCGTCGCCTTCTCGGCATCGAGGAATTCCTGCGTGGGTTTTCCAAGGAACACAGTCCGGGAAAGCGGACAATGGTAGCGGTTATAACAGCCGGCAATTTCGAAGAAGGTACCCTCGCCCGACTTCATAGGCCGGTCGTCCCAGGTCAGATGCGGCGCCGACGCATCGGCGCCCGACGGCAGCAGCGGCACGATCGCCGGATAATCGCCACCGATCCCGTCGACACCGCGGGTGCCGGCATCATAGATCTCGGCGACCAGATCGCATTTGCGCATGCCGACTTCGATCTTGTCGACGATACGCTGGTGCATCGCTTCCACGATGCGGGCGGCCTTGCGCATATAGTCGATTTCCGTCGGGCTCTTCACCGCGCGCTGCCAGTTAACGAGTGCCGTGGCGTCGACGAAGCGGGCGTTGGGCAGGTGTTTCTGCAGCGACGCAAAGGCGGCGGCCGAGAACCAGTAATTGTCCATCTCGACGCCGATGCTGAGCTTGCCCCAGCCGCGATCGGCCAACACCTGCGAGAGAAAATCCATCGGGTGGCGCTCGGTCGACTGCACATAATGGTCGGCATAGCCAACGATGTTGTCGCGGGCGAGATAGGCGGTGCGCTTGGCGCCATTAGCGTCCTGGCCGCGCCCGTACCACACCGGTTCGCCCGACGGCGGCACGATGACGGCCTGGTGCACGTAAAACGACCAGCCGTCATAGCCGGTCAGCCAGGCCATGTTGGATGGATCGCTGACGATCAGCAGGTCGACACCCTTGGCCTCCATGGCCTTCCGTGTCTTGGCGAGGCGATCCGCATATTCGCCGCGCGAGAATTTCAAATTGGGCTGCATTGTTCTTGGTCCTCTTTTGTTGGGCCTTGCGGCCGGTATCAGCTTTCGAAAATCGTTCCGGTGTTGGCCGCCCGGGCACGATCGCGGGCGAGCGTGGCGATCGCCGTGTCCTGCACGCCGGTGCCGGTGAGGTCGGCGATTGTGATGTCGCTGTCGGAGCGCCGGCCATGCCTTTCGCCGACGATGATCTGGCCGAGCTCGGTTACTTCGGCATCGGCTGTCATCACACCGGTTGCGATGGCATGATGCAGTTCGCCCAGCAGCCGCGTCTGCCTCGCGCTGTCGGCGACATAGAGATCGGCCATGCGCAGGATCGCCGGCGCGATCTCGTTCTTGTGCTCGGCGTCCGAGCCCATCGCGGTGATGTGCTGGCCGGCGGAAATGAAGCCGGCCTTGATCAGCGGCTCGGTCGACGGGGTCGTGGTGACGATGATGTCGGCGCCAGCCACCGCCTTTGCCGCGTCGGGCTCGGAGCGCACGACGATGCCCAGCTTTTGGCGCAATGTATCCGCCGCAACCTCGGCCTTGGCTGCATCCCTGGCCCAGATGCGGGCCTCGGCGATCGGCCGCACCAGTCTAAGCGCCTCGAGCTGCAGCCCTGCCTGGACGCCGGCGCCGAAGATCGCAGCGATCGAGGAGTCCGGCCGCGAAAGATGCTTCGCCGCGACCGCTCCGGCCGCCGCCGTACGGACGTCGGTCAAATAACCATTGTCGAGCAGCAGCGCCTCGACCAGCCCGGTTTTTGACGACAGCAGCACCATCATGCCGTTGACGCTGGGCAGGCCGAGCTTCGGATTGTCGAAGAAGCCGGGGCTGATCTTGATGGCAAAGCCGTCGATCCCGGGCACATAGGCGGTCTTGACGTCGACCTCGCCGCGATGCTCGGGAATGTCGAGCCGCAGGATCGGTGGCATCGCCACCGGTAAGGTGGCGAGCGCGCGGAACGCATTTTCGACGCAGGCGACGGCATCGAGATCGAGCTTCACGATCGCCCGCAATTCGGCTTCGGTGAGTATCGTCATCCGGCTCATGCGGCGCTCTCCTCAACTGCTTCGCCGCAAACGACTTTCCTGTGCAGCGTCATGTCGATGTTGCGGCCGGACAGAATGAGGACCGTGGGGCCGCTCGCCCTGACCTTGCCAGCGAGCACGGCGGCGATGCCGACCGCGCCGGCGCCTTCGACGATCTCGCGCTCCTGTTCATAGGCATGGCGGATGCCGGCGGCGATCTCGTCCTCGCTGAGCAGGATCACGTCGTCGAGCAAGTCGCGGCACATCGAGAAAGTCAGCCGGTTGTGGAGGCCGATGCCGCCGCCGAGCGAATCCGCCAGCGTCGGCAGTTCCTCGACCAAAACCGGATGTCCGGCATCGAGGCTCGCCTTCATCGCTGCACCCCGCGCCATCGAAACGCCGATGACTTTCGTGCCGGGGCTGACGCCCTTCACGGCGGCGGCGACACCCGCCGCCAGCCCACCGCCCGACAGCGGCACCAGCACCTGGGCGGCGTCCGCAACCTGTTCGATGATCTCCAGCCCAAGCGTGCCTTGCCCGGCGATGATATCAGGATGGTCGAAGGGCGGCAGCATGACCAGTGCCTCTTCCGCGACCAGCCGTTCGACCTCCTGCTGCGCATCGTCCTGGCTGTTGCCGACAATGCGGATCTCGGCGCCGAGCCGGCGAATCTCGTCGAGCTTGTTCTGTGGCACCAGCCGCGACATGCAGATCGTCGCACGGATGCCTTCGAGCTTCGCCGAGTGGGCCAGCGCCCGGCCGTGATTGCCGGTCGAGGCGGCGACCACGCCGCGCGCCTTCTCCTCGGCGTTCAGCGACGCGATGGCGTTCGAGGCGCCGCGCAGCTTGAAGCTGCCGGTGGTCTGCCTATGTTCGAGCTTGAGATAAACAGGCACGCCCAAGTGCCCGGAAAGACTCAGGGAAGGCACGGTCGGCGTGCGCTCGACCTTGCCTGCGATGCGCTCGCGGGCTGACTGGATATCGGCGAGGATGATGGGCGCAAGAGTCATCGCCTCATCGTCCCAACGGCAGCGTCATCAGGCGGCCGAATTCGGCGCGCGGCTCGTCGTCGCCGCACAGCCGCAGACAGTTCCAGGCCGTGGCCTGGTTGCTGGTCACGACCGGACGGCCGATCGCCTCCTCCATGCCGACGACAGCAAGCGCGGCCCGCAGCGCCGTGCAGGAGACGAACAGCGCGTCCGCTTGCGCATCGGTCGCCTCGCGCGCCAGTTCGACCAGCGACGCCGGCGCAATCCGTGCCATCTCGCGGTCGTCCTCGAAGCCGAGACAGGTGAAGCTGGCGATCTCGAAACCGTGCGCCGCGAAATAGGCCGCCATCGGCCGGCTGGTTTCGACCGTGTAGGGAGTAAGAACGCTGATCGTCCTGGCGCCCAGCGCCTTCAAGCCGCGCACCCCTGCCATCGGCGGCGTAACCACGGGCACGCCGGGTTTGGCCGCCTGTAGCGCCGCCTCGATCTCGGCATCGCCGATGACCACCGAGGCCGAGGTGCAGGAATAGCAGATCGCGTCGAGCGGCTCGTCGGGCAGGATGAGCGCCGCGCCTGCCGTCAGCGACGGCTGCATCTTGCGCAAATTCCCCGGCGTCGTCGGATTGGCGTAGGGAATACGCGCGACATAGACGCCGATCCTGTCACTCGCCACGATGCGGCGAAAGTCCGGTTCGGTCGTATGGTCGGTGGCAAGGATGATCAGGCCGACACGCTTTTCCAGCGCACGCGCGTCGAGCGCCGGCCGTGTCGGCGTCAGTCTGATTTCGGGCAAGTGTTTCATGAAGATTACCTCTCGATCTTGCCGTAGCGGCGTTCCAGCCAGCGCAGCAGCACGACCGAGAATAGGCTGATGACGAGGAAGAAGGCGCCGACCAAGGTCATCGGCTCGACATAGCGGTAGTAGGTGTTGGCGACGCTCTTGGCCTGGTTCATCAATTCCAGCACGGTGATCGCCGACAGCAGCGGCGTCTCCTTGAACATCGCGATGAAGTAGTTGGCAAGCGCCGGGATCATCGGCGGAATCGCCTGCGGGATGATGATGTGGGTCCAGGTCTGCCTGGCGTTGAGATTGCAGGCCTTGGCGGCTTCCCACTGGCCGCGCGGCACATTGTCGATGCCGGCGCGATAGACCTCGGCCGTGTAAGTTCCGTAGTGCAGGCCAAGCCCGATGACGCCGGCCACCAGTGGCGGCAGCAGGATACCGATATCCGGCAGCACGTAGAAGATGAAATAGAGCTGCACCAGCAGCGGCGTACCGCGGATGAACTCGGCGAGGAAGCCGACGGTGCGCGACAAAGCCTTGTTCGGCGAGCGTCGCGCCAGCGCAATGGCCAGCCCGACGATCGCGGCCAGAACCGAGCCAAGCAGCGTCGCCAGGATGGTGATCTTCACGCCCTGGATCAGGGTCGGCATGATCTCCCAGACGAAATTCCAATCCCACTCCATTATGAGGCCCGATCCATCAGACGCGCACCCCGTCGAGGCCGCGCGCCATGCGGCGTTCCAGCGAACGCACGCCCCAGGAAATGATCAGCGCAAGGGCGAAATAGATGACGAGAATAGTGGTGAACGGCACCAGTGTGTTGCCGGTCTGCGAGCGCACGACCTGGGCCTGGAAGGTGAGGTCGGTGAGCGAAATCAGCGAAACGACGGCGGTGGCCTTGAGCAATTCGATGGCGTTGTTGCCGAAGGTCGGTAGCATGACCAGCAGCGCCTGCGGCAGGATGACGTGGCGCATGGCTTGCCAGCGGCCGAGATTGAGCGCGGTGCAGGCCTCGTACTGTTCGCGGCCGATCGACTGGATGGCGCCGCGCACCACCTCCGCCCCATAGGCGCCGACATTGAGGCCGAGCGCCAGCACGCCGGCCTGCAGCGGCGTCAGCGAAATGCCGACGAACGGCAGCACGAAATAGGCCCAGAACAGCTGCACGAAGATCGAGGTGCCGCGGAAGAATTCGATATAGGCAGTGGCCAGCGCCCGAATGGCGAAAAAACGCGACAGCCGCCCCAGCCCGGCGAGAAAGGCCATGATCAGGGCAAGCACCGACCCCATCAGCGTCAGCTCGATGGTAACAAGCGCTCCCTGCAATATCAGGCCGAAATAGCCGGACCATTGGGTCATTGGGCTAAGCATTTCTCCGCTGGGTGATTATTAGAGAAGGTCGGCGCCGCCCCTCATCCGCCTGCCGGCACCTTCTCCCCGTATGGACGGGGAGAAGGGTGAAGCTCCAGCGTTGGCGGCCCCTCTCCCCGTTCTTCACGGGGAGAGGTAAGGGTGAGGGCAACTTTTACTTTGCCGAGCAGAGCTTGTCGCGCGTCGTCGACATCGCCGCTGCTGCCGAGAAGCCGTAGGGCTCGATGATCTTGGCGAATTCGCCGGACTCCTTCAGCTTGGCCAGTTCGACGTCATAGGCGTCGCGCAGCGCCTCGTCGCCTTTCTTGAACGCCGCGCCGTCACAATAGACCGGGGCGCCGACCACCGGGGCGACGACTTCGAGGTTCGGATCGTTGGCCTTCTTGACCAAATCATTGATCGACAGCACCGGCAGCGAATAGGCATCGATGCGGCCGTCCTGCAGCATCTTCAGGCCGCTCTGGCCGTCCGGCACGACGATGACGCGGTCACGCGGAACGCCGGCAGTGAGCGCCAGCTTCTCCTCGGTGCCGCCGCCCGGCGCCCCGATCGTTGCGGTGGCATCCTTGGCGACATCCTCGTAACTCTTGAAGCCCTTCGGATTGCCCTTCTTCACCAGCATCGCCTCGGCGTCGCACAGCACCGGCTCCGAATAGGCGACCGCCGCGCAACGCTCCGGCTTCATGAACAGGCCGGCGGTGACGACGTCGAAACGGCCGGCCTGCAGGCCGGGGATCATCGCGCCATATTCAGAAATCGAGGCGACGATGTCGTTGACGCCGAGGCGCTTGAAGATTTCGCGCGCTACATCGGGCGCCGCGCCCGAAACCTTGCCGTCGGCCGCAACCGCCGTATAAGGCGGCTCATTGGCGATGGCGACGCGGGCAAAGCCCTGTGCCTTGAGCTCTTCGAGCTTGCTGTCGTCGGCCGATCCGGCGGTCGAGGCAGCCAGAATTGCGGTCAGTGCAACACCGGCCACGCCGGCCAGAATGCCAAGTTTCTTCATTGTTCCCAACTCCTTGTTTCTCTTCTTGGTTTGCTTTGGTTCGAGACGGCTTCGCCGGCCCTTGAGGACGGCGTTGCCGCCTCTGACATGGCAGTCAGACGCGATGTCCGGCCGCGATGATCTTCTTCAGGAAAGCTTGCGTACGCTCCTGCTTGGGGTTGCGGAAAATCTCGTCGGGCTTGCCTTCCTCGACGATCTTGCCGCGGTCGAAGAACAGAACCCGGTCGGCGAAATCATGGGCAAAACCCATTTCGTGGGTGACCAGCAGCATGGTCATGTCGGTCTCGGAGCAGAGCCGCCACAAGACGTTCAGCACCTCCTCGACCAGTTCCGGATCCAGCGCCGACGTCACCTCGTCGAACAGCATGATCCTGGGCTGCAGCGCCAGCGCCCGGGCGATCGCCACGCGCTGCTTCTGCCCGCCGGAGAGCTGCGCCGGCATCGCTTTGGCCTTGTCGGTCATGCCGACCATGTCGAGCAGTTCCATCGCCCGTTTCTCGGCGGCGGCGCGCGGCATGCCCTTGGTTAAGATCGGCGCCAGCGTGACGTTGTCGATGACGCTCTTGTGCGGAAACAGGTTGAACAGCTGGAAGACCATGCCGATCTTCTGGCGCATTCTTGCCAGATGCCGTTCGTCGGCGGGCAGCAACTGACCGTTGCGCTCCATGTGGTAAAGCTGCTCGCCGTCGATCTGGATGTGGCCTGCGTCGATCCTCTCCAGCGTCATCAGGATGCGCAGGATCGTCGTCTTGCCTGAGCCGGATGGGCCGATCAGCGCCAGCTTCTCGCGCGGCATGACCTGCATCGACAGGCCGTCCAGCACCTTGAAGGTGCCAAAGCTTTTCGAAATGCCGTCGATCTTGATGATGGGCGCGGACAATGAATTCCCCGTGCTGGAGAAGCTTGGTGCCTTCAACGATGCGGAACGCGCCAAATCATGTCAATCAGAAAATAAACTCATGACAATGTTTCTGGCTCCGCACAATTTCGCGGCAATGTCTGCCTAGATCGCCAGCAGGAGATGCTCCGGATCGCCGAGCAGAAGTTTGGTGACAACGCTCAGGCCGGCGCGCAGTTCCCCCTCGGTTGTCGAGCCCAGCGAGATGCGAACTGCCGGCTGCCAGGGCGCCGCCGAGATACGGAACGATGTGCCTGGTGCGATCGCCACGCCCTGCAGGCGGGCCTGCGAGACGAAACTTTCCTCGGCGCGGTCGCCGGGCAGCTGCAGCCACAGATGCAACCCGTCACGATGGACACGATAGTCGACCCCGGCAAGCACCTGGGCAGCGATCTCCTGCCGCCGCCGCAGCGCTGAACGCTGCCAGCGGACGAGTTCCATCGCCGTACCGTCGGTCACCCATTTTGTCGCAATCTCCGCCACCATCGGCGTCGCCATCCAGTTGGAGACCAGGTGCCGGTTGGCGACGGCGGCGACATAGCGGTCGGGCGCCGCCAGATAGCCAATGCGCAGGCCTGGCACGACGATCTTGGTGAAGGAGGTGACGTAGAGCGTGCGCTCCGGCGCGAAGGCGGCGACCGGCGGCGGGCGGTCCTCGACCAGCGGGCCGAGCACGTCGTTCTCGATTATGGCGATGTCGTGCCTGCGCGCCACCGCGGCGATCTGCTCGCGCCGCGCGGCGTCCATAAGCGTTGCGGTCGGGTTGATCACCGAGGGCTGCACGAACACGGACCGGATGTCGGAGCGCTGGCACGCCTCGTCGAGCGCCTCCGGGATCAGGCCGTTGTCGTCGATCGGCAGGCCCTCGAGGTTGAAACCGAGATAACGCGCCAGCGGGATCAGCGTGTGATGGCCGATCGCCTCGGTGGCGACGGTCGAACCAGGCGGCGCCACGCTCATCAGCGCCACCGTCATGCCGGCCGTGGCGCCGTTGGTCAGGCTGACATTCTGCGCGGAGACATTGACACCGCACAGCCGCAGCCATTCGACCGCCACCGCCCGGTGGCGCGGGAACACCATGTTCGGCCGAAACGACAGCGCCGAGCTCGACGGCAGGTTCTCGGCGAGCCAGCCCAGCGCCTGTTTCAGCCGTTCCAGATGCATCGGCTCGCAGACCGGCTTCAGGATCGAGAGGTCGATGACTTCACCGAGGCGTTCCGGCAGATAGGGCGGCTCCGGCTCGCGGCGCTGCGTCTGCACGAAGCTGCCGCGGCCGATCTCGCCGGAGACCAGGCCCCGGCGGATCAGTTCCTCGTAGGCGCGACTGACTGTCTGCACCGAAAGCTTCAATTCGTCGGCCAGCCGGCGATGCGTCGGCAGCCGCGCGCCGTTGGCCAGCCGCCCATCATGAATCGCACGCGCGAACTGGTCGGCGAGCGATTGATAGGCCGGCCGCCGGATGAGCGCAGGATCTGGACGCCACAATGTCATGACTTATTAGAGATCGAAATCAGTGCAATTGACAATCGAAATAATGCGCCGTCATGGTGCCGGGGGACAAAAAGTGGACGCCCATGGCCGCATTGAAACTCGATCAGATCGACCTCAAAATCCTCGACGCGGTCCAGCGCGACGGACGCATCACCAAGCTGGCGCTCGCCGACAAGGTCGGCCTGTCGCCGACGCCGTGCTGGATGCGGCTGCGCAAGCTGGAAAAGGCCGGCATCGTCACCGGCTATCATGCCAGGATCGCGATGCGCGCCGTCGCGCCGGTCGCAACCGTCCTGATGGAGGTGACGCTGGCCAGCCACCGCCAGGCCGATTTCGACCGTTTCGAGCGCGTCATCCGCGACGTCCCCGAAATCGTCGCCTGCTGGTCGGTGGGCGGCGGCGTCGACTATCTGCTGAAAGTGATGGCGCGCGACATCGACGCCTACCAGCGGTTGGTTGATACGCTGCTCGAACGCGAGATCGGCATCGACCGCTATTTCACCTACATCGTCACCAAGACGGTGAAGGAGGAGGTCGCCTTGCCGGTGGTGGATCTGTTGCCGGTGTCGTCGCAACACTAGAGAGATCGTCTGCCCGAGCGATGCAATAGAGACAATCTCTCTACGCGCAGGCACGCAAACAGCCTCTCTGTCTGCTGCTCGCGAATAGTCTTCCCGTATCACTCCGAACCGGGAGATCTCGACCATGTCCGCCCATTTTGCCCGCTCGCACCGTCATGAAGCGCTCGACCGCCTCGCCGACCGCCGGCTGCTGCGAGAACTCGCCTATGTCGACGGCCACTGGACGGCGAGTGAGGCCGCCGAGAGCTTCGAGGTGACCGATCCTGCTACGGGCGCAACCGTCGCCTGGGTTGCCGCGCTCGATAGCAGGCAGACGAGCAAGGCAATCGAGGCGGCGTCGCGGGCCTTTCCCGCCTGGCGAGGACTTTTGCCGCAGGAGCGCTCGAGAATTCTGCGAAAATGGTTCGACCTGATCATCGCCGCTAAAGAGGATCTGGTGCTCTTGATGACGCTCGAACAGGGCAAGCCGCTCAAGGAATCGCTTGGCGAGATCGACTACGCCGCCTCCTTCGTCGAGTGGTATGCCGAGGAGGCAAAACGCCTCAACGCCGAAAGCGTCACCAGCCATCTGCCAAACGCCGAGATGATGGTGCGACGCGAACCGCTCGGCGTCGTCGGCATCGTCACGCCGTGGAATTTTCCCGCGGCCATGCTGACCCGCAAGGCATCTGCGGCGCTTGCCGCCGGCTGCACCATCGTCGCGCACCCATCCTCGGAAACGCCGCTGTCGGCGCTGGCGCTGGCCGAGCTCGGCGAACGCGCAGGCCTGCCGGCTGGCGTCTTCAATGTTCTCACCGGCAAGGCTTCGACCATCGTTGGGCGGATGTGCGAAGACGCTCGCGTCCGGGCCATGAGCTTCACCGGCTCGACCGAGATCGGCAAGCTGATCGCGGCGCAAAGCGCGCCGACGATGAAGCGGCTGGTGATGGAGCTTGGCGGTCATGCGCCGCTGATCGTCTTTGCCGACGCCGATCTCGACAAGGCAGTGACCATCGCCGTCGACGCCAAATTCGCCACTTCCGGCCAGGATTGCCTCGCCGCCAACCGCATCTATGTCCAGCGCCCGATCTACGATCGTTTCTGCGCCGCCTTCGCCAAGCGCATCGAGACGCTGCGGACCGGCAATGGCCTGGCCGATAACACCGACATCGGGCCTTTGATGCATGAGCGCGGTGTCAAGAAGGTCGAGGAACAGGTCGCCGATGCGCTCGCCCGTGGCGCACGCTGCCTTACCGGCGGCAAACGCGATTCTGCAGGACCGCTGTTCTACCAGCCGACCCTGCTGGCCGACGTCACCGACGACGCGCTGATTATGCGCGAGGAAACCTTTGGTCCGGTCGCCGCCGTGACGCCCTTCGACAGCGAAGAGGAAGTCGTTGCCCGTGCCAACGCCACCGAATACGGCCTCGTCGCCTATGTCGTCACCGAGAACGGCGGCCGCCAATTGCGCATGGGCCGCGCACTCGACTACGGTATGGTCGCCATCAACCGCGTGAAGATCACCGGCGCGCCGATCCCCTTCGGCGGCGTCAAACAGTCCGGCATCGGTCGCGAGGGCTCGCGCCACGGGCTCGAAGCCTTTACCGATCTCAAATATCTCTGCCTGGACGTAGCGTAAGCCGCGCCCGACACTTTTCCTCAGGAGTAAAAAAATGCTCGACCAGTCCAACGAACTCGCCGCCTGGGACCGCGACTACTTCTTCCATCCCTCGACCCATATGGGCACCCATGCACGGGGTGAATCGCCGACCCGCATTATCGCCGGCGGCGAAGGCGTCACCATCTGGGACAACAATGGCCGCAAGAGCATCGATGCCTTCGCTGGGCTTTACTGCGTCAATGTCGGCTATGGCCGCCAGAAGATCGCCGACGCCATCGCCGCCCAGGCCAAGAACCTCGCCTATTATCATGCCTATGTCGGCCACGGCACCGAGGCGTCGATCACGCTCTCCAAGATGATCATCGACCGCGCCCCGAAAGGCATGTCGAGGGTCTATTTCGGCCTCTCCGGCTCCGACGCCAACGAAACCAACATCAAACTGATCTGGTATTACAACAACGTGCTCGGCCGGCCGGAGAAGAAGAAGATCATCTCGCGCTGGCGCGGCTATCACGGCTCCGGCGTCATGACCGGCTCGCTGACCGGTCTCGACCTGTTCCACAACGCCTTCGACCTGCCGCGCGCGCCGATCCTGCATACCGAGGCGCCCTACTATTTCCGCCGCGCCGACCGCTCGATGAGCGAGGAGCAGTTTTCCCAATACTGCGCCGACAAGCTCGAAGAGATGATCCTCGCCGAAGGTCCCGATACCGTCGCCGCCTTCATCGGCGAGCCGATCCTCGGCACTGGCGGCATCGTGCCGCCGCCCGCTCTCTATTGGGAAAAGATCCAGGCGGTACTGAGGAAGTACGACGTGCTGCTGGTTGCCGACGAAGTGGTCACCGGCTTCGGCCGGCTGGGCACCATGTTCGGCTCCGACCACTACGGCATCAAGCCCGACCTGATCACCATCGCTAAGGGCCTGACCTCGGCCTATGCGCCGCTGTCTGGCGTCATCGTCTCGGGTAAGGTCTGGCAGGTGCTGGTGCAGGGTTCCGACAAGCTCGGCTCGCTCGGCCATGGCTGGACCTATTCGGCGCATCCGATCTGCGTTGCCGCCGGCGTCGCCAACCTGGAACTGATCGACGAGATGGACCTGGTCACCAACGCCGGCGAGACCGGTGCCTATTTCCGCGCCGAACTGGCGAAAGCCGTCAGCGGCCACAAGAATGTCGGCGAGGTTCGCGGCGACGGCATGCTGGCGGCGGTCGAGTTCGTCGCCGACCGGGATGACCGCGTGTTCTTCGACGTTTCGCAAAAGATCGGGCCGCAGGTCGCGACCGCCCTTGCCGAGCGTGGCGTCATCGGCCGTGCCATGCCGCAAGGCGACATTCTCGGCTTCGCGCCGCCGCTCTGCCTGACACGTGAGGAAGCCGACATCATCGTGTCGAAGGCGGCCGATGCGGTGAAGAGCGTGTTTGCCAATCTCTAATTGTCGACCTTCGCGCTGCCCCTCATCCGCAGCGCCCACCTGCAATATCTGGAAGCTACATCGATGACCTCTCATCCCTCCCTCCCCGCCACCATGGCCGCCGTGCAGCTGACCGGTCACGGCGGGCCGGAAAAGCTCGTCTACCGCACCGATGTGAAAGTGCCTTCGCCCGCCCCGGGCGAGGTGCTGGTCAAGGTCACCGCTTGCGGCATGAACAACACCGATGTCTGGGTGCGCCAGGGCGCCTATGGCACGGAGGAGGACGCAGCCGCCGTATCGACCTGGCGGCGGCAAGGCAACACGCTGACCTTCCCGCGCATCCAGGGCACCGACACCGTCGGCAACATCGTTGCGGTCGGCGATGATGTTTCTTCGGCTCGCATCGGCGAGCGGGTGATGGTCGATTTCTCCATCTATAACCGCGACGACGATTCACTCGCCGACATCGACTATATGGGCCACGGCCGCGACGGCGGCTATGCCGAGTACCAGACCGTGCCGGCCGAGAATGCCCACGTCGTCGACACCGACCTGACCGATGTCGAACTCGCCACCTTCTGCTGCGCCTATCTCACCGGCGAACAGATGCTGGAACGTGCCGCACTAGGGGCTGGCGAGCGCGTGCTGGTCACCGGCGCCTCAGGCGGCGTCGGCTCCGGCATCGTCCAGCTGGCGCGGGCGCGCGGCGCGATTCCCTATGCCGTCGCCGGCAAGGGTAAGGAGCAAGCGGTGCTCGACATCGGCGCCGAGGCGGTGATCACCCGTGGCGTCGCCGACCTGCCCGCCGCCGTAAACGCGGCGACCGTCGGCCAGCCGATCGACGTGGTTGCTGACCTCGTCGGCGGCGCGATCTTCAACGACCTCCTGCGCATTCTTCGGCCCGAAGGCCGCTACACCACCGCCGGCGCGATTGCCGGCCCGGTCGTGCAACTCGATCTGCGCACCATGTATCTGAAGCAATTGCAGCTGCACGGGTCGAGCCAGGGCACGCGACACGATTTCCGCCGCATCGTCCGCTACATCGAGGACAAGAAAATCCGGCCCCTGGTCGGCGGTGTCTACAAGCTCTCCGATTTCCACCGCGCCCAGGCGGATTTCATTGCCAAGGACTTTGTCGGCAAGCTGGTGGTCGTTCCGGATGCCGTTTCGGATTTCGCTGCAACCCGCTGACTGCCATGACAGACGGGGCTTGGCGCCGTCGGCGAAGCTGCCGATCTCCCCCTTGCGGGGGAGATTGGATGTCGCTTCGGCTTCGCCAATTACCAGCGCCATTCAGCCTCTGCCTTCGGACGACCTGTTCAGCTCTGTGATCCGACCTGCTTGGCGGCGGCTTCGAGCGATCTTTCGAACGCGTCTATCATCTGATCGACCTGGGGCGCGGTGATGATCAGCGGTGGGCAGAAGGCCAGCGCATCGCCCATGTTGCGGGATATAACGCCGTTCTGCTGCATAAAGCCGTTGACCAGCCCGCCCAGCGCGCCGGCTGTCTCCCACGGCGTTTTGTTTCCCTTGTCGCCGACCAGTTCGACCGCCGCGATCAGGCCGACGCCGCGCACCTCGCCGACAAGCGGGTGCGAAGCGAACTTGCGCAGCCGCTTCTGCATATGCGCGCCGACCATGCGCGCATTGCCGACGAGATCGCGCTCTTCGATCAGCTTCAGGTTCTCCAACGCGACCGCCGCCGCAACGGGATGGCCGCCACCGGTGAAGCCGTGGCCGAAAGTACCGATGCGATTGCTCTCGTCGGCAATCGGCTCGAACATCTTTTCGTTGATCAGCAAGGCCGAGATCGGCAGGTAGGACGAAGAAATCTGTTTCGACAGCACCATGATGTCGGGCCTGATGCCGAAGGTCTGCGAGCCGAACATCTCCCCGGTGCGGCCAAAGCCGCAGATGACCTCGTCGGCGACGAGCAGGATGTCGTATTTCGACAGGACCGCCTGTATCTTCTCCCAATAGCCGGCCGGGGGAACGATGACGCCGCCGGCGCCCATGATCGGTTCGCCGAAGAAGGCGGCGATGGTTTCCGGTCCTTCGGCCAGGATCAGCTTTTCCAAGTCGTCGGCAAGCCGGCTCGAAAACTCTCCTTCGCTCTCATTTGGCAGCGCCTCGCGCCAATGGTGCGGCGTCGACGTGTGCAGCACGTTGGCAATCGGCAGATCAAAGGAATTGTGGTTGTTGGGCAGCCCGGTCAGGCTTGCCGAGGCAATGGTGACGCCGTGATAGCCGCGAATGCGGCTGATGATCTTCTTGCGCGCCGGCTGGCCGAGCGCATTCGACCGGTACCAGATCATCTTCATGGCCGTATCGTTGGCCTCGGAGCCGGAATTGGTGAAATATGCCTTGCTCATCGGCACCGGCGCCATCTGCACCAGCTTCTCGGCGAGATCGATCAGCGGCGAATGCGATTTGGAACCGAAGTTGTGATAGTAAGGCAGCTTGGACATCTGGCGCACCGCCGCATCGACCAGCCGCTTCTCCGAGAAGCCGACCGCGACGCTCCAAAGCCCGGCCATCGCCTCGATATAGCGGTTGCCGGCGAGATCCTCGACATAGATGCCGTCGCCCTTTTCGATGACCAGCGGCCCGGCTTCCTCATGCTTGCGGGCATTGGTGTAGCCGTGCATGTGGTAGCTGATGTCGCGGGCTTCGGGAGAATTCGGTCGAGCGTCCATGATGGCTCCTGTCCTGAATGCCGGGGTGTTGGGTCCTGCCGCCGTACGGCGCGCATCGGCAGGTTCCCTCTGGCATTGATGCTGTTTGGTGCACCTGTTTCTTGTAAGGGTGTCAAGTCCTTTCGGAAGGGCTGGCGAATGGACGGAAGACATGCAGAATTTCAGCTTCGAGGCTGCAGAACGCGGGAACCTGCGCCAAGCCCGCTGTGCGCATCGCCGAGGCGTAATTCCCGAACGGCTCACCAGCAGGCACAACAACAAGGCTGAGGTGGCCTGATCGTGGACCATGTCGATTGTATCGTTGCCGGCGCCGGCGTCATCGGCCTCGCGATCGCGCGAGAGATGGGGCAGCGCGGCGTGGACACCCTGATCCTCGAGGCCGAGAACGCCGTCGGCACCGGGATTAGCTCGCGTAGTTCCGAGGTTATCCATGCCGGCATCCACTATCCGGCCGGGTCGCTGAAGGCCCGGCTCTGCGTGGCAGGCCGGGAAAGGCTCTACCGTTATTGCCAGGAGCGGGCGATCCCGCATGCGCGCTGCGGCAAGCTCATCGTCGCCACGGATGCCGAACAGGAGCCGGTGCTCGCTTCCATCCTGACCAACGCCTCCGCTTGCGGCGCTGGCGACCTGAAGCCGTTGACCGCAGCAGAGGCGCGCAGGATGGAGCCCGCGCTGCGGTGCACGGCGGCCCTGCTGTCTCCCGCCACCGGCATCATCGACAGCCATGCCTTGATGCTGGCGTTGCTGGGCGACGCCGAGGAGCACGGGGCGCTACTCAGCCTCAACACCCGTATCGTCGCCGGCCGCATCGAGGGTGGGCGCATCGTGCTCGACACCATCGACAGCACCAGCGGCGAGCGCTTTGAAATCGCCACCGCGCGTTTCGCCAACGCCGCCGGACTTGGCGCCACGGCACTTGCCGGCTCGCTTGACGGGCTCTGCCGGCAATTCGTGCCAGAACTTCGCTATGCCAAAGGTAATTATTTCTCTGTCGCCGGCCGGGCGCCGTTCTCGCGGCTGGTCTATCCCGTGCCCGAACCTGGCGGGCTCGGTGTGCATCTGACGCTCGACCTCGACGGCGTCGCCCGCTTCGGGCCTGATGTCGAATGGATCGGGACGCCCGACTATCGCCTCGATCCAACGCGTGGCGAGCGCTTCTACGACGAGATCCGCAAATACTGGCCGGATCTGCGCGATGGCAGCCTGCAGCCGGCCTATAGCGGTATCCGGCCGAAGCTCTCCGGTCCCGGCGAAGCCAATGCCGACTTCGTCATCCAGGACGCGGCCGTGCACGGCGTGGAGAGCCTTGTCAATCTGTTCGGCATCGAGAGTCCTGGCCTGACGTCAAGCCTGGCGATCGCCGACCATGTCGCGCAGCGCCTCGCGCCAAAGGCAAGCTGCCGAGGCGACATCGGCGGGCGCCCACTGCTAAAGCATAATCCAAGCGCCTGTAAGCCATCCGTAAGCCGGGGTCGCAGAACCTCGGCCGTCGATCAATTGGAGCGCCCTGCTGATTTCCCGGCAGTGGGTGGGAGACATCGACGGCATGGCGGCCCTATTTGAGCCGCATGCCGTCGTCGACAGCGGTGAAGGGCAACTGACGCGTGGCCGGGAAGCGATCCGGGCACTCTTCGCGGACATCGTCGCAACGGGCCGAAAATTTGCTGCTGGAAATCAGGCTCCGGCTGTTGTCAGCGGAGATTTGGCCCTCACGTCAACCCGTCTTCCGGATGGCACCGTAACCGCCGAGGTCGCCCGCCGCCAAGGCGACGGGACATGGCTGTGGGTCATCGATCGATTCTCCGTTGCGTAGCGTCGGTGACGCATGTTCCCTTCCCAACGGCCTTATCCGTGACGGACCGGGAACCATAATCCGGCACAATGGTTGTGTGGTCACTAAGTGATCCTCCCCGAGCAAACGGAGAACGGAAGGACCGATTATGCGCATGTTGACGACAATTGCCGCCCTTTCGGGATTGGCCCTGGCGCAGCCGATCCACGCGCAATCCACCGACCCGCAGTTTCCCCAAATCGCACCCCCGGCGCCGGAAGCCCTGCCCGATCCGACCCTGCCTGACCCAGCCTTGCCCGACCAAGCGTTGCCGGATCAAGATTTCACCGACCAGAACTTTACTGGCATTGCCATCATCGCCCTCGAAGATTTGCCTCCCGAACTCAAGACACAAGCCGAGGCCGTGATCACCCAGACCAGCGTTGAGGATCTGCTTACCCTGCAGAGCTCGATCGATGCGTCACCGCAGGCAGCAACGGCGCTGGCGGCGAACGGGCTTGATTCCTCGCAGGTTGTCGCTGCCAATATCGATGGCGACGGCACGCTGACGCTGATCATCCAGACAACGACCTGATCGGCGGTTCGGGCATGGCGGACCGGAGCACTTGGCTTCGGCCGTAAAGACCCAGTACAGCGGAGCACCGTCGTGGTCGAAGCCGCAGTTCGCAACTTCACCCTCAACTTTGGGCCGCAGCATCCCTCGGCTCACGGCGTGCTGCGGCTGGTGCTGGAACTGGACGGCGAGATCGTCGAGCGCGCCGATCCCCATATCGGCCTGCTCCACCGCGGCACGGAAAAACTCATCGAGTACAAGAATTATCTGCAGGCCCTGCCCTATTTTGACCGGCTCGACTATGTCGCGCCGATGAACCAGGAGCATGCGTTCTGCCTCGCCGCCGAGAAGCTGCTCGAAATATCGATCCCAAAGCGCGGCCAGCTCATCCGTGTTCTCTTTTGCGAAATCGGCCGGCTTCTGTCGCATCTCCTCAACGTCACGACACAGGCCATGGATATCGGCGCGCTGACCCCGCCGCTCTGGGGTTTCGCCGAGCGCGAGAAGCTGATGGTCTTTTACGAGCGCGCCTCCGGCGCCCGCATGCACGCAAATTATTTCAGGGTCGGCGGCGTGCACCAGGACCTGCCTCCGAAGCTGCTGGACGACATTTGGGATTTCTGCGATCCGTTTCTCAAGGTCTGCGACAACCTCAAGGGCCTGCTCACCGACAACCGCATTTTCAAGCAGCGCAATGTCGATGTCGGCGTGATCGGGCAGGACGACGCCTGGGCCTGGGGCTTCTCCGGCGTGATGGTGCGCGGCTCGGGCGCACCATGGGACTTGCGCAAGGCGCAGCCATATGAATGCTACCCCGAGATGGATTTCGACATTCCCATCGGCAAGAACGGCGACTGTTACGACCGCTATCTCGTCCGCATGGAGGAAATGCGCCAGTCGGTCCGGATCATGAAGCAATGCCTGGAGAAACTGCGATCGCCGGAAGGCCAAGGGCCGGTGGCAATTCCGAACCACAAGATCACCCCGCCGCCGCGGGCGACGATGAAACGCTCGATGGAAGCGACGATCCACCATTTCAAACTGTACACGGAGGGCATTCGCGTGCCCGCCGGAGAGGTCTACGCCGCCGTGGAGGCGCCGAAGGGCGAATTCGGCGTCTATCTGGTTTCGAACGGCAGCAATACTCCATATCGGTGCAAGATCCGCGCGCCGTCTTTTGCCCATTTGCAGGCGATGGATTTTCTGTCGCGGGGGCACATGCTCGCCGATGTCGCTGCGATCATCGGGTCGCTCGATATCGTGTTCGGCGAGATCGATCGCTAGAGCATCTTGCAGCCAAGTGAATCACTTGGCGTCGCAGAAATGCGGCTAAACAAATAGATAGAAAGAGCGGGATGCCTAGTTCAACTTGAACGCGTCCCGCTCTTTCGACGCGCAGGGTGTTTCAGATTTCGAGCAAGGCGTAGGGACGGCCGGTCGGCTTGGCCACGTGCAGGGCGACGTTATAGACCGGGGCACCGCCCGGCGTACGCCCTTCATAGACGCCGCGATGCGCGTGGCCATGCACCACGGCGCTGACCTTGAACCGATCGATCGTCTCCGCCAGCCGCGACGAGCCCAGGAACGGAAAAATCTCCAAGGGCTCGCCAGCGACCGTCTCGACCACCGGGGCGTAGTGCAGGACGACGAGCGTACGTTTGGTGCGGACCTGCCGCATCGCGTTTTCGAGCCGCATCGACTCGCTGACGCTTTCGGCGACCATCGCCTTGATCGCCGGCTCGCCGAAGGAGCCGAGCATGCGTGATCCAAAACCGCCAACGAAACCCTTCACGCCGACAAAGCCGACCTCCTTGATTTCCGTCGTCTGGCCGTCGAGAAGATGGACGCCTGCCTGTCGAAGAATATGGGCTACGTCCTCGACCGCGCCGGATTCATAGTCGTGGTTGCCGAGCACGGCGACAACCGGGATCGTGCAGGTGCGTAAATCCTCCGCGAGGATTTCGGCTTCGCGGGGTTTGCCGAGATTGGTGAGATCGCCAGTGAGCACGAGAACGTCTGCTTCGCGCGAAACTTCGCTGAAAAGGTCACGATAAGAGGCCTGGGCGTCTTCCTGCACGTGCAGGTCGCCGACAGCCGCAATCTTGACTGTGCCGCCGTTCCCAACCGTCGCCGCGGCAGTTGTGCGCTTCTCAGCCATCACGAAATTCTCCTGTTCCGCCGACGCCGGCAAAGCCCCATTCCTTGACGTCGATCTCATAGTCGGTCGGCGAAAGCAGGCGTCCGCGGCAGATTTTCATCCGGGGAGTAGGCAACTCCCTTTGCTTGGCGAGGCGGTCAAGCAATTCGTCGAGCAGCCAGGCGGGAACATGGTCGCGCTCGCTCGGATAGATCCATCGGAAATTCAGAAGCTGCATCAACAGCACCTCCCAGTGTACCTCGAGATAGGAAAGGAGCCGGTGCCAGTCGATCTGATCCTGCGCCTTGAGGATGGTATGAGCGATGTCGGCGCCGTCATGGCGGCCTCTGTCCTGGATGAAGCACTTGGACCAGATAAGCTCCGTCGGACCGACGATCCGCACCCGACTGCCCAGCAGATCGATTTGCCTTGCGTGCTCCAGCCACTGGTCGCTCACAGGCATGGTTCCATTCGCCGATGCGAATATGACGTCAAAAAAATGCGTGCCCTTGAAGACCTTGCCGAGCCACCGGTCATCCAATATCTCGACCGCGTAACCGGCCTGCTTGAAATGGGCGAGGATGCGGGCGTAGTCGCCGGCCTTGCAGAAAATGTCGAGATCCTTCGTCTGGCGCGCGACGCCGGTGTAGGCGCTCACCGCGTAGGTGCCGGCGACAAGAAAGGGAATGTCCGTCGCACTGAGTTCGCGGATCGCCTCGATGTAGAAGACCTCGGCCTCGGCGTAGCGAAGCGTCGGCTCCGCTTTTGCGTTGATCGTCGGAACGGATGCCGGGATGGCGCCTTCCGGTGTAGGATCATTGGTCATGAAACCGTGGCTCCGAGGCCCCAGCAACCTGCAACTGTCCGTCTTTAAACAAAGCCGCCGCCGCATGGTTCCGTTGCCGACAAGGCGGAGCCTTTTTCGCCGCTAGTGAGTTGAAGGTGTGAACAAACCAGCTGCACGGAGGTGAACATGGAGGACGGGCGCAAAGCGGTACGCGTCAGGCTGAGTGGAAGGGTGCAAGGCGTCTCGTTTCGCGTGTGGACACGGACGGAGGCCGAGAGGCTCGGTCTGTCCGGATGGGTTCGCAATGAGGATGACGGATCCGTAACGGCACTGATCGTCGGAGCCGAGGGCGCGGTCTCGACCATGATGAACCGGTTCTGGAAAGGGCCGACCGGAGCGTCGGTCTCCAGCGTGACATCCCAAGACGTCGATGCCGGCCAGGAGTCGAACGGATTCAGGATCATCGGCTAGAAGTGGGTAGCGGCTTTGGGAAAACCGATACTCGACCAAGGCCAAGCCTCCGCGACCTTGCCTTGCGCGGGGAACAATCCACAGCCAGCGCCGTTTGAAACCCGGGCGGCGATCACAACGACGATGGGATTCGGCCAAAGGAAGTCACCCGAGCAGATGGCTTTCCGCTCAGTTTCGGCGAGAAAGCACCTTGGGTCGGCCTTCGGACGACTACAATTCGATGTATGCTCTTGCACTAGCCACTGACTACGACGGCACGCTCGCGGAAAACGGGATCGTGTCCGACGCGACCCGTGCCGCGCTCGAACGGCTGAAGGAAACCGGCCGCAAGTTGATAATGGTCACCGGTCGCGAACTTGCCGACCTCGAAAACGTTTTCCCGGAGCTTGACATTTTCGACAAGGTCGTCGCCGAAAACGGCGCGCTCGTCTACACGCCGGCTTCGAAGGAGGAGCGCATCCTGGCGCCTGCCCCTCCGGCGGAATTCGTCGACAGGCTGATGATCCGCAAGGTTTCGCCCCTGTCGGTGGGACGTTCCGTCGTCGCCACCAGAGAGCCCAACGAGACCATCGTGCTGGAAGTAATCAAGGACCTTGGCCTAGAGCTGGAGATCATTTTCAACAAGGGTGCCGTCATGGTGCTGCCAAGCGGGGTCAACAAGGCGACCGCTCTTGCGGCTGCCCTTGAGGATCTGGGACTGTCCGCCCACAATGTTGTCGGCATCGGCGATGCGGAGAACGATCACGCCTTTCTGCGCGCGGTCGGCTTCGGCATTGCAGTCGCCAATGCACTGCCGAAGGTAAGGGAGACGGCGAGCCACGTGACGAATGGAGCCCGCGGCGCGGGCGTGAGGGAGTTGATCGAGGCCCTCATCTCGCATGACGCCGCCTTGCTGGACACGGCGCGGCAACGCATCGAAATTGGCGCG
The DNA here is from genome assembly GCA_004020315.1 of Mesorhizobium sp. Lineage (GTDB taxonomy): Bacteria > Pseudomonadota > Alphaproteobacteria > Rhizobiales > Rhizobiaceae > Mesorhizobium. The sequence continues at coordinate 78,002 of SAQG01000011.1, read as the reverse complement.
GACGGATCGGGCGCAGTGATGCACCTGTCACCGCGCGGCGGCAGCGTGCTGCTGGCCGGCACGTCCGGGATCGGAAAATCCACCCTCGCCACCGCTCTGACCGAACGTTTCGTTGAGCAAGGCTTCCAGTTTTGCGTGCTCGACCCGGAGGGCGACTACGAGGAACTGGAGGACGTGCTGGTGATTGGCGGCGCCAAAAGCCCGCCGAGCTCGCGCGAAATCTTCGACCTCTTGTCCAAGCCGTCCAACAATGTCGCCGTCAACATGCTCGGGATCAAGACCGAGGAGCGGCCAAACGCCTTCGCCAAGCTGCTGCCGGAGCTAGTCGCGCTTCGCGCCCGCACCGGCCGCCCCCACTGGCTGATCATCGACGAGGCTCACCACCTGCTGCCGCACGCGCGTGACGGCACATCCTTTGCGCTTCCAAAAAGCCTTTCGGCGACCATTCTGATCACAGTTCATCCCGATCTGGTTTCGCGTGACGTGCTGGCAGGTGTCGACACGGTGCTGGCCCTTGGCCCGGAAGCCGACAAGGTCGTCGAAAGCTTCTGTGCCGCTATTGGCGAGGACGTGCCGCAGGGCGTCGTGCCGCCACCGGAAAACAAGGTCTTGTATTGGAACCGGTCGACAGGCGATCTCGCAAGGCCGATCTCGGTCGAGCGTCCCCGGCAGGAACGCAAGCGCCATATTCGGAAGTATGCCGAGGGCGATCTTGGCGACAACAGTTTCTATTTCCGCGGCGCTGACGGCAAGCTCAACCTGAAAGCGCAAAATCTCATGATGTTCCTCCATATCGCCGAGGGGATCGACGACCGCACCTGGGAGCATCACTTGCGTGCGGGCGACTATTCGGCCTGGTTTCGCAACAAGGTCAAGGACCAGGGGCTTGCGGAGGAAGCGGCTGTCATCGAGGATGACGACAGTCTCGATCCGCATAGAAGCCGCACCGCCATCGCGGAAGCGGTCCATCGCCGCTACACCGCGCCCGCCGACTGAAATCCGCCCATGCCTGTGGTATCGAGGCTGATTGCATCGAGCTTCGCCGATGGCGGATCGCCGCCGAAACGGCATATCCGCTCATCAACGACCACTGATGCGAGGCGTGGGAATCACTTCGCCGCCTCCATCACCCGAACATGCCGGCCCCTAGCGTGAATGCCGGCAGCGTCAATGCCCGGTAGCGTCAATGCATGAATATTCCTCGCAGCCAGGCGAAGAAACCGAACCTCTCGGACATTGCGGCACGCACGCGGGAGGCAGCCCACCGCGCACGTATGGTGGCGCCGACATGGCAATGGCAGACGATTTCGTGCAGCTGCCAGTCGGTCAGCTCGAAGAAGCGCCTGGCTTCACCGTAGGTGTCATCTCTCAAGCCTTGCGCGCGAAAGATCGGGTCCTCGAAGGCAACCGTGAGAGGCGAGTCGTTGTAACGCATTTTTTCGCGTATCTCAGGGGATTTATATTCGGTGCCGGTCAGCGCTTCGAGACGCCGATCGGGATTTTTCTCCAGCAGTTTCGCCCAACGTTCGAGACGCTGGCTTCGAGTCGCTACGAGGTCTGTTGCTTCAGCGTGAACGTCGGCAACGGTATGCAGTTGGTCAAGTGTTTGGTGCTTCACGGCCGCCTCCTTATTCAGCAGGTGAGTTCGTCCCACCCTGAAATGGAATTATGGCGCTCCGCGACGCCGGCAAGGCCCTCATGCGCGGACCATTCGATCACTTTTCTGACGGCGCCGTCCTGCCATGAGTGCCCGATGCCTGCGGGGATCATCGGAGGCTCCCGTCGGAACCATAGGGACGCGTGGTCGTTCTGCATGCATCAGCCCGTAGAGCGAAATTGGACGAAACGGGTGACGTCAAAAATCCCAGCCGACGTCGGCGACCCGCCAAGGCAGAGTGCAGCGAGCGGAAGGAAATCACACATGGCCATTCTTCCCACTCCCGAACCAACGCCCACTCCGGCGCCCACGCCACCGCCGCTTCCTGAACCGAAGCCCGTGCGTGAGCCGGACCCGGACAGACTTCCCGACGAAGCTCCCCTCCCCAATCCAGATGAAAATGATGCGCCGCTGAAAATCGGTCCTAAAACATCCAATCCCGGCATTTGACGGATCGGATTTGGCGTGAAGCGACCGAGGAAAATGCTCATTCCGGATCGCCCAGCTCTTTGTTGAGGTCGGTATCGGCGCGTTGCGCCAACGAATTGTCAGCATGGGCGATGCGGTCGTCGACGTCTCGGCGTCGGTCGTTTTTTACCAGGCAGTCGCGGCCCTCGAGCGCGTGGTGCTCAGGCGGCGCGGAGAGGATCGAACAATGTTCATCGTCGCAGGCATCAGATCGAGCGCTGCGGCGAAGCGAACTCCGAGGCCTGCCGCAGATGCTGACGCAGCAGCGCCTCGGCCCATTCGATCTCGCCCGCCTCGACGGCATCGAGGATGGCCAGATGTTCCCGGCAGGACTGCTCGATGCGTTCCGCCGGCAGTTCCTCGAAACCCGCCGATTCCTGCAACCGGCGCAGATTGTTCTGCTGGCGCACCGCATCCGCCAGGAACCGGTTGCCGGAACAGGCCGCAAGCCCTTCGTGAAAGGATGCGTTGATCCGGAACCATTCGTCGCCGCCGATCAGCGTCTTGCCTGTCGACACGATCGCCAGGATGCGCTCGTGAGCGCGCCGGACCGGCGCCAGCTGCTGGGGATCCGCATTGAACATGGGCGACCGCAGCGCCGCGCATTCGACAGCCATCCGGAATTCATAGCTTTCCCGGTAGGCGTCCTCGCCGACAAGTGTGTCGGCGAAACGCCAGCCATGCCCAGGCAGGCGCTGCACCAGCCCTTCGGCGGCAAAGCGGAGCAAAAGCTTGCGCACGACGCCGCGCGACACCTGATAGCGCGGCATCAGTTCTGCCTCGGACACCTCCTGCGGCAGTTGGCCGAGCGCGCGCTCCCGCATCATCCTGCGGTAAAGCTCCTCGAGCGGAGAACTGGGCAGGATATCCTCCGGGTCGAGGTCGGCGACATCGCGCGCCAATTGCAGCCCCCTCGTCTCGAAGGGACTTAAGATACCCTGGGCGACGAGCAGTTCCAGCGCCGCGCTGACGGGAGAACGCGAAACGCCGAACGTGCGGGCAAGGTCCGGCACCGAGACGCGGGTTCCAACCGTCCAGCCCGAATCCCTGATCCGCTCCAGGATCCGTCGCGCCAGATCTATCTGCAGCGGACTGGCCGTCTCGCTGCGTGCCGGCCGGTCGATGATCGTTTCGGTCATACGCGCTTCCTAAGGCGTTCGCATTATAGATATGCGCTACGCAGTTTGTACTGGCAATCTATCGAATTTTCCTGCTTTTCATTCAATCAAAATGCATTAATATCCGGACTCACACGAGTTGAGGCCTTCCCTTTGATGACAACAGTCGCACCTTTTCCGCTTGTCGAGATCGATGGAGCGCCGAGAGCGCGCGGCATGGCCTATGGCGAACAGGCGCGCGGGCGTATCGGCGCTTCGGTAGCGCTCTACGCCGGGCAGCTCGACCGTTTCGGCTTCAGGCGGGACGATGTCGCGCGGTTTTCCCAGCTCTTCCTGCCTCGCTTGCGGCAATGGGCGCCGGATCTCGTTGAGGAAATGGAAGGAATTGCGTCAGGCGCCAACCTCGACCTGTCCTCGATCGTCCTGGTCAATGCACGTACCGAAATCCTGCAGCTTGCCCGGCGCGAGAAAGGCATTTCCGACGACGAGCCCGACGGCTGCACGGGCGCGGCGGTCCTGCCGGAGGCAACCCGAAACGGCAGGCTTATCCACGGCCAGAACTGGGACTGGAAGGCCGAATGCGGCGAGACATCGGTGGTGTTGCGCATCAGGCGAACGGACGGGCCCGACCTCCTCACCTTCACCGAGGCCGGCGGACTGGCGCGCAGCGGCTTCAACTCGGCCGGCATCGGCATCACCGCGAACTATCTCGAATCGGACCGCGACTATAGCGAGATCGGAATTCCGCTTCCCTTCATCCGGCGCCGGGCTCTCGAGGCGCAGCATTTCGCCCACGCCATCAAGGTGGTGGCGGCGACGCCGAAATCCGGCTCCAATAACATGATCCTGAGCACCGCCGAGGGGTTCACGGTCAATTTCGAGTGCGCTCCGGACGAGGCCTTCGCCATCTATCCGGACAACGACATGATCGTCCACGCCAATCACTGGCAGAGCCCGGTGGCGTTGTCCAAGCTGCGCGAAACCGGACTTCGCGACGTGCCGGACAGTCTCTATCGCGACCACCGCGTACGCCGGCACCTGTCGGCGCGGCATGGCGACATCACCATCGACGATCTGAAGGAAGCCCTGTTCGACGATTTCGCTTCGCCGTTCAGCGTGTGTCGTCCGGAGATCAGGAAGGAAGGCGGCAATCTCTCGGCGACGGTGGCGATGATCGTCTTCGAACCCGCCGCCGGCGTCATGGAGATCGCGCCGTTGCCGGCCAAGAACCGCGAATTCACCCGCTACGAACTCACCATCGAGGACGAGATCCTCGAGCGGGCGCAGAAGGCAGTGCCGGCACGGGAGTGACTTTCGATATCAGCACAGGAGAAACGATGGTCCGCTTTGTCCTGACCCGCATCGCCAGCGCCATACCGACCCTTATCCTGGTCTCGGTAGCGGTGTTTGTGATGATGCGCTTCGTCCCCGGCGATCCCGCGACGCTGATGCTGGGAGACCTCGCGCAGCCCGGACAGGTCGATGCGATGCGGCATCAGATGGGGCTCGACCAGCCCGTGGTGGTGCAATATCTGATCTGGGCTGGCAACGTCCTTTCAGGCGATTTCGGACGCTCGATCGGCAGCGGGCAAGAGGTGCTGCCGCTGATCCTCGACCGTTTCGCCGTCTCCTCGACCATCGTCTTTGTCGCCGTGCTTGTCGCCTCGGCGATCGCCGTGCCTGCCGGCATGCTGGCCGCCTGGAAGCAGGACAGTCTCCGCGACATCGCCGTCGTCGCCACCTCGACCATCCTGCTCTCGATCCCCAGTTTCTGGCTGGGGCTGATGCTGATGCTGATCTTCGGCCTTTATCTCGGCTGGCTGCCGGTCGTCGGCTACGTGCCCTTCAGCCGCGACTTCGCGCAAGCCGCTCTATATGTGATCCTGCCCGTGGTCACCCTGGTGCTCGTCGAGTCCGGCCCGATTGCGCGCATGGCCAGGGCCAGCACGATCGAGGTGGCGCGGCTGGAATACATCACCCATGCGCGGGCAAAGGGGCTTTCGGAAAGCGCGGTGATGTGGCGCCACGCTTTCAAGAATGCCTTCGCGCCCACCTTGACTCTGATCGGCTACGTGCTCGGCAGCCTGCTTTCCAGCATCGTCGTCATCGAGACCGTCTTCACCATTCCCGGCCTCGGCCGGCTGCTGGTCGACGCCATCTATGCCCGCGACTATCCCGTGATCCAGGGATCGATGCTGTTCATCGCCTTCATCTATGTTGTGGTCAACCTTCTCGTCGACCTGGTCTATCCACTGCTCGATCCGAGGGTCGCCGCATGATCGCCCGTGCACTCGGCCGGCCCGGTCTGAAATTCAACGCAATCTTCGGGATCGCCGTCACCGGGGCATTGATCCTTCTGGCTGTGTTCGGCCCGTGGATCGCGCCCTACGATCCGCTCAAGCTCGATCTGCCGTCGCGCCTCAGCGGGCCCTCGCCTGTGCACCTGCTCGGCGCCGACGAGTTCGGACGCGACGTGCTCAGCCGCCTCGCCAGCGGCGCGCGGACCAGCGCCTGGATCGCTTTTGCGACTGTTATTTTCGCATTGATCACCGGCACCGCGCTCGGCGTTCTCGCCGGTTTCCTGCGTGGCTGGGTCGATCGCGTCATCATGATGGTCAACGACGCCTTCCTCGCCTTCCCGGGTCTGCTCCTGGCGCTTGGCCTGATGGCGGTGATCGGCGCCAGCCGGGAGGGCATCATCCTTGCGCTCGGCCTTGCCTATATGCCGATCGTGGTGCGCGTCGTGCGGGCCTCCGTGATGTCCATTCGCGAGCGGGAATATGTCGAGGCGTCGCGCGTGATGGGCAACAGCGAGATCATCACCATGGCGCGGCATGTGCTGCCCAACTGCGTTGCCCCGATCATCGTGCTCGCCACCACCATGTTCGGCTGGATCATCCTGTCGGAGAGCGCACTGAGCTTTCTGGGACTGGGCGTCCCGCCTCCGGCGCCGAGCTGGGGCAACATGCTGTCGACGGCGCGGCCCTATATCGGCCAGGCGCCGCATCTGATCATCCTGCCAGGTCTCTGCATCTCGATCACGCTGCTCGGCATAAACATGCTGGGCGACGCGGTGCGCGACTGGCTCGACCCGAAAATGTAGGTCCTGGAAACATGCTCGTGCCGACCGGCGACAACAACACGATGCTTTCAGCGCGCAACCTGTCGATCTCGGTCGGACCATCGGGAAAGCGGATCGTCGACGAACTGAATTTCGATCTCGCCCCTGGCGACATGCTGGCGCTGGTCGGCGAATCCGGTTCGGGCAAGACGATGGCGGCCCGCTCGATCCTGGGTTTGCTTCCTGCCCCGTTGGTCACGACGCCGGACAGCAGCATCCGCTTCGAAGGACAGGAACTCACCGGCCTTGCTCCAAAGGCGCTGCGCCAGATACGCGGTGCGCAGATCGGCATGGTTTTTCAGGAGCCGATGGTCTCGCTCAATCCCGCCGTTACCATCGGCGAGCAGATGGCCGAAGGGCTTCGCCTGCATCGCGCCATGTCGCGCGCCGAGATAAAGGACCGCTCGCTGGCGATGCTGGAGAGAATCCAGATCAAGGACCCTAGCAAATGCCTGGCCTCCTATCCGCACGAATTCTCGGGCGGCATGCGCCAACGCATCATGCTGGCATCGGTCATGCTGCTCAAACCGCGCCTGCTGATCGCCGACGAGCCGACCACGGCGCTCGACACGCTGGTGCAGCGCGATGTGCTCGACCTGATGGTCGAGCTGACGCGGGAGAATGGAACCGCCGTCATGCTGATCAGTCACGACCTCGGCATGGTGTCGCACTATGTGAACAATGTGACGGTGATGTGCGAAGGCAAAGCGATCGAACAGGGAAGCAGCACCCAGGTGCTGCACGCACCGCAGCATGACTATACCAGGGGGTTGGTGGATGCGCTTCCCAAGCGCAGCGCCGGCGGATCGAGGAGAGCCGTCAACGGTCCGCCTCTGGTCGAGATCAGCAATGTCGTCATCGATTATCCGGGCCGTCCCAGGCTGTTTGCGCGCGCGGAAGCGAAGCGCGCCGTCGACGGCGTCGACCTGACCATCCGGCGCGGGGAAACCCTGGCGCTGGTCGGAGCATCGGGCTCCGGCAAGACGACGCTCGGACGCGCCATTGTCGGCCTCGTCAGGCCGTCCAGCGGAACGATCTCGTTTCTTGGCAAGGCGATCGCGAATGGACGATCGGCTGACGCGCGTGCGCAGCGTCGCGACATGCAGATCGTCTTCCAGGATCCCTATTCCTCGCTCGACCCTCGCCAGTCCATTGCCGAGATCGTCACCGAGCCGTTGAAGCTCGACACCGAATTGGACCGCAAGCGACGGACCGCGCGCATGGATGAGGTCATCGAGGAAGTGGGGCTGACGCGCGACCTTCTCGAGCGTTTCCCGCATCAGTTGTCGGGCGGGCAACGCCAGCGCGTCGCGATCGCGCGGGCGATCGTCAGGCGACCGGGCTTCGTCGTCGCCGACGAGCCGGTTTCGGCGCTGGACATGACGGTGCAGAAACAGATCCTGCTTCTGATCCGGTCGTTGCAGGAACGCTACGGTTTCGCCTGCCTGTTCGTCTCGCATGATCTCGGCGCGGTGGAGCAGGTCGCCGACCGGGTCGCCGTCATGCAGGACGGAAAGATCGTCGAGATCGGCGACCGCGACGACGTCTTCGACCGGCCCCGCCACGCCTATACGCGCGCCCTTCTCGATGCGGCGATGCTGATCGATCGCCGTTTTGCCGACGGCGCGGGCGCACGCAAGGCAGTGGCGCAATGACCGCAACACGGCTCGCCTGCGCCTCATGACACCGTTCGGCCATATCAAGGAGATCTGGCGATATCCCGTCAGTTCGATGGGCGGCGAACGGCTGCATGGGACGCAGCTTGCGGAAGGCGGAATACCGGGCGACCGGATCTGGGGCATCGTCGACCGGCGCGACGGAATTGTTGCCGCGCCGGAAAAGCGAAAACATTGGCGGCCGCTGCCGAACCTTCTTGCAAGGCTGAAGGGCGACCGGCCGGAAATCGGATTCGACGATGACTCCTGGATCGATGCCGGCTCCAGCCTCGCAGGCGAGCTGGTTTCGGCGTTCCTCGGTTTCCCGGCGGCGCTGCACCCACACGTCCCCTTCGGCTCGGAAGCTCAGGACCATGTCGCGCCACGCTATCAGCGCGCCGACATCCACATCGTCACGTCAGCCTCGATGAACAGACTTGCCGGCCTGCTTCCAGATCCTTCGCAGGTGGATTCCAGGCGATTCCGGCCCAACATCGTGATCGAGACCGACGCTTCGTGGGACGGTTTCGTCGAGCAGCAGATCATCGGAAAAGTGCTTTCGATCGGCGACGCGCGGATCGTGATTTCGGAATCGTGCGCGCGCTGCACCTTCACGGCGCTGGCGCAAGGCGATCTCGCCTTCGAACCGGCAGTGCTCAAAACCATAGCGCGCCATGGCCAAGGCGGCTTCGGCGTGCTCTGCCAGGTCGTGCAGCCAGGCAAGGTCAGGCTAGGCGACCGGGTCACGCTGCACGAAGCGTGATCTTATCCAGCTTGCGATGCCGGACGGCGGCACGTCATGGCGCTAGTGGTCAACCTGACGCTGGTCCCAAAACGGAATACCGTTTTCGACCCCTCCAAAGACATTCGTCGGCGACACCCGGCCGGCTGAGCCTTCTGAAAAATTGCAACTTCGCCGAGAATAATCCTGGTTCGTCCACGTTCTCCCTCCCGCATCGCGCCTCTCGGGCGCCTACTGAGGAGACCACAATGGAAATTCTTGACTGCGAACGCATCGCCAAGGCCAAGCGGGCTTTCACGACCCGCCGTATTCCCGCCGAGCGCATGCGGATGTTGCTATCGCCTCCCGCCGAACCGAAGGCAGGGGACCTGGTGCTCGCGCGGATCGAGGCGCTCGGTCACCACAAGTCAGTCGAACTGCCCTCGGGACGCAAGGCGGCACTTGCCGCAACGGACGAAATCGTCCTGGCCTACGGTAACCGCTACGCTCCCGATCAGTTCGAGGCGATCGTGCCGCGAGATCTCGGGCCGTGCCATATGGTGGCGGCAGGCGGAGTGGCTTCGCGGGCGACGGCATGGCACGACAAGACCATGTCTCCGACCGCGATCGTGCCGCTCGGCCTCGTCACCGACTCATGCGGCCGCGTTCTGAACGTTGCTGACTTTGCAGTCGCGCCGCAGCCGGCGCGGCTCACACCGCCGGCAATCGTTATCTACGGAACGTCGATGAATTCCGGCAAGACGACGACAGCTGCAAGCCTCGTGCGCGGACTCGCCAGGGCAGGTTTCGCGGTTGGTGCGGCAAAGGTGACCGGAACCGGCGCCGGCAATGACCTCTGGTCCATGATGGATGCCGGAGCATGCGCTGCCCTTGATTTCACCGACGCCGGCTTTGCTACGACCTATCTTGCTCCGATCGATGCCCTCGTGGAGGGCGCGCAGCATTTGCTGCATTCTCTTGCCGCCAGCGGGGCGGAAATCGCGGTTCTGGAGGTCGCAGATGGGCTGTTCCAGCCCGAGACAGCCGCGCTCGCAAAGTCCCCGAAATTCCGGGAGCTGACCCGCGGCGTGCTGTTTGCCGCAGGAGATGCGATGGGGGCGGTGGCAGGCTGCGAAAGGCTGCGCGAGCTTGGATACGACGTGCTCGGGCTCAGCGGGCTTCTGACGTGCTCGCCGCTGGCACGCCGAGAAGCAGGCGCCGCCAATGCCCCTGTCTATGGCGTCGAGGAACTCACCGATCCGGCGACCGCGGCGAGCATAGTCTCCGGAATTCTGAATCCGCGCTTGATGGTGATCGCTGGAGGTGCGCAATGCGCCTTCCAGGGATCCTGACCCGCGCACGAATGAGCGCTTTGGCGGTTCTCATAGCCATCGGCTTTGCCCAGGCCGCCACGTCGCTCGCTCTTGTGGCCATTGTCGGTGCGGCGGTTTCCGGGGAGCGGCCGGCGCTCGGTCAGGGCTGGCTGATCGGTGCTGCCAGCCTTTCGCTCGGCGCTACCCTGTTCTCACTCAGGGTGATGCAGCGCCGACAAGGGGCCGCTTTTGCGCTGGGCTATGTGCGCGAGGTCCGCGGGCTGCTGGTCGAGCAACTCTTCACACTACCGGCGACGGCCGGCCGGACCCGACTCGGCCTAGTCATGACTCGGCTGATCACAGACCTTTCCGCCATCAGGTCGTGGCTGGCGGACGGCGTCGCCTCGCTCTTTGTCGCCGGTCCCTCCTCTGTCCTCATCGTGCTTGGCGCTTTTTGGCTTGCGCCCGGCGTTGCGCCGTTCCTGCTTGCTGGCGTTCTTGTCTGGTTCGCAGTCACCCTTGTCGCCCTGCCGTTCCTGCATCGTGCCGTTCGCGAAAGCCGCCGTCGGCGGGGACGCCTTGCCGGCCGTCTCGGAGATGTCGTCCTCGCCCGAGCCACATTTGCCCATTTCGGAAGAAGCGGACCGGCCGCGCGCAAGATCGACCGGATGTCGGAGGCTCTCAACGAGAGGCTCGTTCGCCGGGCCGGGTGGTCGGGTGCCGCCCGTGCATCCAGCGATTTCGTCATACCGGTGATCATAGCGATCCTTGCGGCCTATGCGGCTCCGAGCGGTCCGGTAATGCCTGCCGGCGAGTTTAGCACTCTCCTGCTCCTTGCCGGCCTGACGGTTGCACAACTTTCCGACCTCGCTCGCGCCGCCGACTATCGGCTGGCCTATGTCGAGTCACGTCGCCGGATTGGCTCCATCCTCGCAATGCCGGTCCTTCCGGATCCTGAGGATCCGATCCCTCTGCCGCGATCGGCGGCGGGCCGGTGGCTGCGCGTCGAACTTCGTTGCTCGAACGGCAAGCCGTCACGTGTTCTGGAGGCAGCGCCCGGCGCCATGATTCTACTTCGCGGCGATACACCGGAAACACGCAGCGCCCTGCTTGCCAGTGTCGCCGGGTTCGAGGAAAATAACGATCTTGCGATTTTCCTTGACGACATTCCTCTCGACAAGATCTCGCGACGCGACTGGCGCCGTGCGATCACCCTCTTGTCTCCAGCGATCCCGCTGATACGCGCAACGATGGCCGAGAACATCGCGATCGGCGCGCCCTCAGCAACACCTCAGGAAGAAATAGTCGCCATTGCGTCGCTGTGCGGCCTGGCGGTCGATGGGGCTTCGGAATGTGGTCAGGGGCGACTGGAGCCGCCTCACAGCGTCAATCCCATGCTGGCTGCCCGGATCCGGGCAGCGCGAGCGCTGGCCCGAGCAGCAGCCGTGCTTCTGATCGACGATATCGATGTTTGCAAGGATCGGGATTTGGTTGCCGCTGTTCTTGCGCGCGCGAGAGCCACGCGTACCACGGTGATCGCATCGTGCGACGTGGATGCCGGGACTACCGGGTTCGCTGACACCTGGCTTCTTGATGGTGAATGGTCATCGAGAGGCAATCCCTAAGACCGGTCCTGACCATGACCGTCCAGTCAATTCGTGCCAGATGCGAGGCCGCTAACGCGTACCCGCGTCCTTGATACACCGGATTCATCCCCTAGTTTACCTCCGCGGGCGTCTTAGTCGCGAGTTTGCCCGGGGGCAGCGGCGGTCGCGCCGTCCTGACTGCACGCCGCGGAAAGACGGTTCGACCGACGCACTTTATGGAGGTGGTCGTGCGTCAATCCCCTGAATCCAGCTGGGCATGTTTCGCATTCGTTTGCTCGATCGCGGTAGCTTGCGCAGGAGCTGCTGCCGGCGGCGAGCGCGGCGGAGGCAATAGCGGTGGCAACCATGGTGGCGGAGGCAATAGCGCTGGCAGCCACGGTGGCGGAGGCAAGAGCGCTGGTAGCCATCACGGTGAAGGCCGCAAAGGCGGCGCGCACAAAGGACCTGGCGGCGTTCCCAGCGGCTCCAGCAGTAGTTCACCGGTGGACGACGATGGGACCAGCACCACTGCAACGGCGGCAATGACGGCAACTGCCGCCAGTGTCGTCCCGTCCGTAGAGGCCGGCCGGTCGCTCGACCTCCCGGCCAACCTCCAGCCTCCCAGCGCCAGCAACAGTCCATCGACGGTCAGTCCAATCAAGGCGCTGCCGGGCGTCCCGGATGAAGTCGTTCGCGCCTGCCATGATGCAATCGAGTCGGCCGCCGCCCCGTTTGGCGCGACCAGCGTGCGCGTCAGCAGCGCAGGTTCCATACGTCGGTTGAGCCCGGATACGATCTCGGCTCCCGTTGAGGTCAGCATCGACTATGTCCGGCAAGGCAAGGTGGAGACGCGGCAGGCGCCGATCAAATGCGAATTGAACGCGACTGGCGGCGTGATCGGGCTGACATAGCGCATCGCGCAGACTCCCTCGCCGACGAGAGCAGGATGAATTCGAACGGGTGATTCATCCTGGCATAACTCCTTGTTTGCCCGAAGTGGCCGCGGCGTCGTGAGAGGGTGCGAGGCAATGCCTCCCAAAGGGACCTTCGATAGGAGGACCGCGCAGTCGTTTTGGAAATCACTCCAATGTCGCGCGTCTTGGCCGGAGGGAATAGGGAAGCGTGAGAGAACGCACCTGGGTAATCCGCGACGGGTTGCGAACCTTGCTCCGTGCAGTCTTCTGGCTGACAGCCTTCACCCGGCCGGTAGCGGCTGCTGCGCGGCCAGAGCGCGGCTTCAGCGGCCGCTCAATCTGCGCGCTGCGACGCTCAGCCCTGAGCCTGTCATTGTCCGCGCGCGCCGCGGCCAGGTCGCGGCCAAGAGAAACTGTGGCTTCACGTTGCTTGTCCAGAGCCTCCTTCAGCCTGGCGACCCCTACCAAAAGTGCTCGGGCGGCGTCACGCTCGAGGCGAGCTTTATCGAGATCCTCATGGGTCGAGACTGCTGCAGCGCGTTCTCGCGCCAGAGCCTGTGCCGTCTCGGTTGCAGTCTGCTC
>SAQG01000011.1:0-64861 GCA_004020315.1 Mesorhizobium sp. | reverse complement strand
GAGACTGCTGCAGCGCGTTCTCGCGCCAGAGCCTGTGCCGTCTCGGTTGCAGTCTGCTCGGCACGCTCTCTCGCTGAGACTGCTCTGGCTCGTTCCTGTTCAGCCGTGTCGCGCTCGAGGCGAGCTTTTTTCAGCTCCTCACGAGTCGACGCTGCTGCAGCGCGTTCTCGCGCCAGAGCCTGTGCCGTCTCGGTTGCAGTCTGCTCCACTCGTTCTCTCGCTGTGACTGCACCGGTCCGTTCCTGCGCAGCCGCGTCCGCGCGCTCCACGAGTTCGGCATTGGACAGTTTCACTTCGGCGGGAGCGCCACGGAGGTGCTCTGACTTCCGGCGCTCGTCATCGAGCATTCCGCTCGCTTGCGCCAGCGAAGCCTTGGCCTTGGCGCGATCCTCGGCGGCCTCGGCCTCAAGCAGTTCAAGTTGAGCCCGCGCCCGCGATAGATCGCGCGTCAGCGATCCGGCTCGCTGACGCTCCAGATGAGCAGCGGGCATCTCCGTAAAGACATAGTTGGTGGCCTCGCGCAGCAGCGTGCGGGCATCTCCCGCAATGCGCCGCAATGCGTCAAGTGTGCGGGCTGCCGCGAGCTCGTTGCGCAGTCGCTCCTCGTATGCGTTGTCGGCGGCTGCCATGCTTGTCCTCAGCGCATCGATCTGCTTGCGAGACTCGAGGAGCGCTTCCTGCAGAGCGGCGCTCCTGGCGCGCTCGCCTTCCGCCGCCCGGTGCTCCTGGCCGGCCAATTCCTTCGCAGCAGCTGCCTGAGCACTGGCTGCCCCGACTTGCGCCCGGGCAGCCGTGAGATCCGGGCTGAGCAATTCGACACTCGTGCGCTCGTCTCCCTGGGCTGGCTCGTCTAATGCAGCACCCCCCGGAAGCTCGAAGGGTTGCGAAAGGTCCGGATGGGCGTGGCTTTGGGCCCGCGAAATGGCGGGGGCGCTTTCGACCCAGTTTTGTCTCGTCATCGCATAGCTAAGCGGCACGGCCAGACAGATTGCGCCGACGCCCAAGCGGGGCACAAGACCGATCCGCTTGCGAACTCGAGGAGGTGAGGCCGTCGCGATGGTCGGGTCGGGATCCAGGCTGAACCCTCCCCTTTGAGATGTGACGTTCAAATCGCGATGCGCCGGATTGGCCAACTGAGCAACTTTGCGCGGGGAAGCCAATTGGTCCCATGCTGGCCCGCAAATTCGCTTCCCACGTTCCGCGAGGGCGAGTTGTGTCGGCATACGGCTCAGAGCCCTCAACACTGGACTACTTAGAGCGGCAAGAATAGCCGCCACCTGCCTATGAACATAGCCAGCGATTTCCCTGATCGATGTCGCAAGTCGGCCGGATTGCGGTATGTTCGTCGCGGAAGCGAAAGCGTCGGTCTGTGCCGCTGACGAGCTCTCGCAAGCTTCGGAGATCACGTCGAAATACTCAATTCGCACCCCGAACTGGAGGTAATTGGCATCCTGAGGCCGAACATCCAGGTCTGCCGTGTCTGAGGGCACGGCAACCTGAGAAGAAGAAGCAGGCTCGGTTGCAAGGTCGACCGGGCTTTCCCAATCCCAAGAAACCTCCTCGGGGAGGTTGCCTTCGCTCAGGTAGGCATCTGGTTCGACGCGACGCCGTTGCACCGCGATAAGGATACGCCGGAGCACAAGATAGACGCCCACCGAGGCAAATGTTGCTATCCCGCCCAGGATGGCGAGATCTGCGTCGTTTGCGTAAATTTCGGCAAGAGGATTTGACATTGCCGTGCCTGTGCGTTCTCAGGTGTATTCTCAAGTTCGTGAAGCGGTGTTTGGCCCCTCGTCTTAGTGCTGGTTAAAGCCTTTGATCGCTTTCGAAGCTGTCACGTGCTTCGAGGTCCCTCCAGTGCTCGGATTGTTGTTGCATCGGAGCGCCGGTCGCGCGCTGATAGACATGCCGGCGCAGATGACTTCTGTTTTGAAACGAAACTTGAAGACGCCGTGGCCGCCGATTGTCGGCCGCCAAGGGCGCACAGGCTCTGAAGGCCGACTTGCACCTCTGCATCTCAACGTCCCGAGTGTTCTCCCACGGTGCGTACCATTCCGCCATTTCCGGCTCTGGATGGTCCCACCTGAACTTTAAGCTAGGTCACCGACCTCCACGGTCAACCGTAAACGCAATCGGCACCACTTCGGCTATGCAAACGGCCATTGCTGCTCGGATCGCTATCGAACGACCGCTCCTGGCGCGCACGCGCGTCGGAGAGCTGGTGAGTTTAGGTCTCCCTCCCACCCTGAGCGGGTTTACGGCCCCGAAACCAACCGTCAGGTTTCCACCACCAGGGATCTCAAACAAGATCGGAGGCAACACGCCTCCGATCTTCGAGCGACAGAAAACCGCCAGCCTATTCGCTTTTCCATACACCCCATACGCGGGGGTTTGCCGCGGGCCATACCGAATAGCCCTTTACCTTCGGCGACACGGCGTCGACGGATGGCTCATAATAGAGGCCAAGGATCGGCACATCCTTTGCCATGAGTGCATGGAGCTGCTTGAACAGCGCCTTGCGTTGCCCGGCGTCGGTCGTGGTCATCGACTTCGTGTAGAGATCGAGAGCCTCCTTGCTGTCCCACTGCGCAGTCGGATCGGTCGCCTTGTCGCCGAGGATCACGCCATACATCAGCGACGGATCGAGACGAGCCGAATAGCCGAAGGACTGGATCTGGAATTTGCCGGCAAGGTAATTGTCGAGTTGCGCCGCCCAATCCAGCACTTCGAGCTGGGCATTGAAGCCCGCGGCCGTCAGCATCGCCTGCAGCAGCACGGCGTTCTCGTACATGCCCTGGTAGCGGGTATTGGTCTGGATCTTGATCGGCTCGCCCTTGTAGCCGGCCTCGTCCAGCAGTGCCTTGGCCTTGACCGGGTCGTATTCCGGCCATTTGAGGAATCCGTCGTCGAAGAACGAGCTCGCCTGGGCGACGGCCGAGGGATCTCCGGTGGCGACGCCGTTGGTGCGGGCGGCGGCGATCTGGTTGATGTCGGTGGCATGGGCCAACGCCGCGCGTATCTTGGCATTCGACAGCAGCGGATCCCTGGTCTGCAGCAGGATCGCCGTCCACGACAGGCCTTGCGTCGACAGCACCGTCATGCCCCGCGACTTGGCCTCCTCGACACGCGATGATTCAAGATCGGGAAGCACGTCGAGTTCGCCGGCAAACAGCGCTGTCTCCGCCGCCGCCGTGTCGGGAATTACGATGAAGCGGACTTCGTCGACATAGGCTTCACGGCTGCCGGCAAAGCCGCTCGGCGCCTCCTTCACTGGTTTGTAGTCGGCAAAGCGTTCGAGCGCCACATACTGGCCCTTGACCCATTCCTTCAGCTTGAAGGGGCCGCTGCCGATGGCGGAATCGGCGATCCATTTGCCGTCGGTGCCAACATTTTTCGGGCTGGCGACCCAGCCATTGCACTGGACACTGGCGAGCTGCGCCAGAAAAAGCGCATTCGGCGCGTTGAGCGTGAAGACCACGGTGCGTGGATCAGGCGTCGCCACTTGCTCGACCTTGAGGCCTTGGCTGCCGTCGAAGAACGGAATGCAGAACCACTGGTTGGCCGGGTCCATGCGACGGTCCCAATTCCATTTGACGTCCGATGAGCTCACGGCGTCGCCATTGTGGAAAACCGCGCCGTTGCGCAGCGTGAAGGCATAGGTCTTGCCATCGTCCGATACTTTCCAGGATTCGGCCAGCGCCGGACCTATCGTGAGATTGGCGCGGTAAGCCACCAGCGTCTCGAAGATCTGGTGCAGCACCGTGTCGGTGTTTGCGTCCCGGTTGAGACCGTCGGTGGCGCGGATGTCGGCGTTTATACGGACCTTGAGCGTCCCGCCGGTTTTCGGCTGCTCCTGCGCCATCGCCGGCAGCGCACACACCATCATGACGATTGCCGCCAGCACCCGGATCAATCGTCTTCCCATTCTTGTTCCCATCTTTATCTCCAGTTTGTTGACTGCAGTTGTCAGGCGGGCGCGGCATTCAATGTCCGCGCAAAGAAGTCCTTGACCTTGGCAATGAGCTCGCGGTCGCCGTGAGCGATGCCGGGCACGACATCCAGCTGCACCTCGACGCCGTGTCTCTCAAGGCTGCTCTTCAGCGATCTGATCCGGTCGTTGCGGGTCGCGCCGGCGAGACCCGCACCGGGCATCCACCAGGCATCTTCCGGCTTGATGGTGATCTCCCAGGTCTCGAGATCGTCGCCACCGATCACCATCTGCACGGCAACCTCGCGCATTGCGTCGAGGTCGACCTTCTTGCCGAACACTTTCTCGAAGTCGCGCACTCCGACCCAGAAATCGTGGTCGAAGTCGAGCAGGGTCACAACGCCTGGCGCACCGATCGACGCAGCCAGCAGACGTTCGGGATGGAGGAACAGGAAACGGTGGGTGAAATGGCCGCCGCCTGAGAAGCCGTACATCAGCACGCGGTCGCCGCGGATGCGGTAGCGCTCGCGCATCTCCTCGACCATGTCGAGCATCACGGCATCGTAGTGGAGATCGCCCTCGCGCAGCATCTTGTAAGAGGAAAGATCGCCCGGAAAACAGATGTTCGCCGGGAAGAGCGGGGCGAGCACGATCACGCCGTTCTGCTCGGCGAAGTCGGCAAAGGCATCCCGGTAGGCGAGCATGCCGCGTTCGGTGCCGTGCACGATCACTGCCAGCGGATAGGTCTTGTCGCCGTCCTCGTCATAGTCCTCGGGCACATAGGCACAATAGGGGAAGCGCTGGTCGAAGCGGGAGGCGTACACCGTCGTGTGCCCGAAATCGTAGTAGGACAGGCGCTTGCCATGTCCGCTGACGTTGCGCATCGAATTTTCCCTAATCTTCTTTCATTGTTTCATCATTTTGTGTGACTGAAAAGCATTTGTTTATCCTGGATGTCAGGAAAGTACGTATTTTACATCGCATAACGCCGAACCTTCGGGAGCACGCATGGGCAGGTGTACGGCCTGCTGCCTGTCGGCGCGATGTTTGCCGGGCGCAACCAGGACGGCGGAATGTCGCGGCTTGCGGCGCTGCGGCCGAAGCGTCTATCATGTGCTTGAAAAATCGCTGGCTTCGGCCTTCACGCTGCGTTCGGCCAGCCATCATTCTAGCGGCAGATGTAGCCCGCTGCGTAGATTTCAGAACGAAGTGGCGCACCGCCAATGGCCGATAAAACGCAGTTCGGGCTGACCGCCGTCGACACCGTGCCCCTGCATGAGAAAGTCTATCTGGAACTCGTCAGGGCATTGATGTCGGGCCAGTTTGCGCCCGGCCAGAAGCTGACCTCGCGCAAGCTCGCCAAGGAACTGGGCACCAGCGACATGCCGGTGCGCAGCGCCTTCATGCGGCTGCAGGCGCTGCGTGCGCTGAGCCCGATGCCGAATGGCAGCGTGGAGGTGCCGGTCATCTCGGCCGAAGGATTCTCGCAGCTGACCGCCGTGCGAACGATCCTCGAAGGCGCCGCGACCGAGCTTGCCGCGAAGCTGATCAATGGCAACAATCTGCGGGCGATCCGTCGCCACTGCACCGAGCTGACCTCGGCAGCCCGCAAGGGCGACATCGACGACTATCTGCGCAAGAACTACAACTTCAAGTTCTCGATCTATCGCCACTGCGGCAATGAGCAGATGATCTTCCTGATTGAGACGGTGTGGATGCAGGTCGGCCCGTTTCTCAGGAACCTGACCACGGGTTTCGAGGACAATCTCGCCGCCATTCTCGACATCGATTACCACGAGGAAGCGGTCGCCGCGATCGAAGCCCAGGACGGGCCGCGCGCACGCGCCGCTATCGTGCGCGACATAAACGACGGCGCGACGCATCTTCTGCAGCACGTCAAGTTTCCGGAAATCCGGACCTGACGATTGCATCGGCGCCGTCAGCTCAAGGTCGGCCGAGCGGCACGACAAACGACATCGTGAAGTTGTGCAGGTTGACTCGATTATCTGCTTGCCAAACTAGGAGGTCGGGGCCCAGCACAAATCACCACAGTCGGCATGATAACTTCCAACATCCGAACGCTTGCCCTTGTTGTTGTTCTCTTGGCCGGCGGTTCCACCGTGTCCTCTTGCGTCGCTCCTGACGATACGTCGAACATCACGAGGGAAGACGCTACAGCGGCAGCAGCCCGCAAAGAGATGGTCGGCCTCAGCGAGGCGGACGTTCGAATGTGCGCCGGCTTTCCGACTGCCACCGCCGATGCGGGCGGATCCCAGATCTGGACCTATCAGCGTACCGTTCAACGAGGCAATCTCAACGTTGTGATTCCAACCTTGGCCGTGGGTGCGATCCCGACGGTTGGAGGATCGCTCAATGTCGATCCTGGCGGCTATTGCAACACGCAAATCCGAATGGTCGACGGCCGTGTTGCCGAGGTCGCCTATGCGGGCGACAACAACACGCGGAACCACCGCGATGCGCTCTGCGTCACCACGGTAGACGCCTGCGTGACATATGCCCGCCAGCGCCATCAAGTCAGGACAGGGGCGAGGTAATCGGGCTGACTGCAGAGCGAGTTCAAACCCCTGCTGCGATCACCTTGTCGCGCCGATGGAGATGCCTCATGCAACGCGTAGCCCAGGTACCGCTTCGTTCCCATTTCGGGCAGACGTTCTATATTTTGAACAGTCGCTAGAGACCGACCGCCGGCTCCCGCCGATCGGCCTTGCGAAGGCCGGTCGCCCGGAACCATTCTTGTGGTCGGGAGTACAAGGAGAGGACAGGGATGGCAGACGAATGATCATCACCCGCAGGACATTCGTGAAGGCTGCCGCCGCTTCCGGAGCGGCTCTGGTGTTACCGGGAACCGCGCCCGGCGCGACGCCTGCGCCGGTGATGCGGGCCGTGCCCTCCTCAGGAGAGATGCTTCCCGCAGTAGGACTGGGAACCTGGATTACCTTCAATGTTGGCGACGATCCGGTGCTGCGCGACGAGTGCGCCGAGGTGATCGCGGCCTTCTTTGCGGCAGGCGGCCGCATGATCGATTCCTCGCCCATGTACGGCTCCTCGCAGCCGGTGATCGGCTATGGCCTCGAGAAGCTCGGCCGGCCTGAAGCGCTGTTTTCCGCCGAGAAGGTCTGGACCTCTTCCGCCGCCGACGGTCCGGCGCAGATAGAGCAGTCGCACCGCTTTTGGGGTGTGCCGCGCTTCGACCTCGTGCAGGTCCACAACCTCGTCGGCTGGGAGGCGCATCTCGAAACCTTGTTCGCCATGAAGGCGGACGGGCGAATCCGCTATGTCGGCATCACGACATCCGAAGGACGGCGGCACGACCTGTTCGAACAAGTCATGCGCGCGCATCCGCTCGACTTCGTTCAGCTCACCTACAACATTGTCGACCGAGAGGCGGAGGAACGGCTCCTGCCGCTGGCGGCCGAGCGCGGGATCGCCGTCATCGTCAACCGGCCGTTTCAGCAAGGCGCGCTGACGCGCCAACTCCAAGGCGAGGCGCTGCCGGACTGGGCGGCCGAAATCGGTGCCGGGACCTGGGCACAGGTCATTTTGAAGTTCATCGTTTCGCATCCCTCCGTCACCGTCGCCATCCCCGCCACCACCCGCGTCGACCACGTGCGCGAGAACGTGATGGCGGCGACCGGCGCCCTCCCCGACGCGGCCATGCGCGAGCGGATGGCGGCCTACGTCCGGAATCTCTGAATGTTGGAATGGTGGACCTACCGGCTGGAGGATTTCCTGCTCTTCTCGCCGCGCGTCTACTGGCGCATGTTCGAGTTGGCCAATGCCGCCTTCTGGCCGGTGCATCTCCTGACGCTCGCCGCCGGCCTCGCCCTTGTCCTGCTCGTGCTGCGGCGGGCGCATCGCCATAGTCTCTGGGTTGCGCTCGTCCTCGCCGCGCTCTTTGCCTTCGTCGGCTGGTCCTTCCTGTGGAGCCGCTATGCCGTGATCAACTGGGCGATCGCTTATGTCGCGCCGGCCTTCGGCCTACAGGCGCTGCTGCTGCTGGCAATCGGCGGCGCACAGGGCGGCCTCGCCTTTGACCGGCAGGACATCGCAGGGCGGCTTGGGCTGCTGCTCATAGCCGTTGGTCTCGTCGTCTATCCCCTGCTGCCGCCGCTCTTCGGGCGACCATGGGTGAGCGCCGAGGTCTTCGGCATCGCGCCGGACCCGACGGCGATCGCGGCGCTCGGCGTCCTGCTTGCCGCGAGCGGCGGGCTTGTGCCGCTGCTGTTTCCGATTCCGCTGCTGTGGCTGCTGCTCAGCGGCCTGACGCTCCATGTCATGGGCGATCCACAGGCATGGCTGCCGCTTCTGGCAGCGGGCACCACTGTCGCTGTCCTGGCCCTGCGCCGCATTGCTCGGTGATGCGCGTTCGGCATTTGCACTGCCGGCAGCGTTGCTGCTCACCTGCGCCGTCTGTATACGCAAGGCTTTTCCGCCGGCTATCGACGCTCTCAGCGCGCCGCCCACAGCAGGCCGCGGCGAAATATGGTTCGCATCTGCGGCACCGCAAACTCCTTGGCGGCGTGCCCGAGCGCCGAATAGAACACCCTTCCCTTGCCGTGCCGGCGCTTCCAGACGACTGGCATGACCACGCCTTCTATCCACGACGCGTGCTGGCCGGAAAAGGTGGTGGTCGCCAGCACCTCATTCGATGGGTCGACATGCATGTAGTACTGCTCGGAGCGGTACGGGAAATCATCGATGCCGTTCATGATCGGATCGTCGCGCCTGGTGATGTCGACCCGGTAGTCGATAATGTTGCCCGGGTGAGCCACCCACTGACCGCCGCACATGAACTGGTATTCCGTGGCTTCACGAAAGGCATCGCACATGCCGCCGTGATAGCCGCCAAGGCCGACACCGCCCTCGACCGCCTTTGTCAGGTTGAGCTCCTCGTTCTTCGCAAGCTTGGCCATCGTGTAGATCGGGACGATCAGGCTCAGATCGGCGATCGCAGGGTCGGCGAATATCTCGGTCGTGGTTTCGACGCGCACGCCAAACCCTTCCTCTTCGAGCATCGCCTTGACGATGCGCGCACCTTCTTCCGGCTCGTGCCCGGCCCAGCCGCCCCAGACGATCAACGCTTGCCGCATATTCTTCTCCGTCAGTTGGTTGTGTTGCCGAACGAGCGTTCGGCGGCAGTGCGATCCGGCCGGCTGCTCCTCAATTCGAACTATGCCAACAATACCCAGACAGTCTCGACCGTCACAATGTCCTTCAGGCCAAAACCAGACTTTCTTGAATGACATCCACCTGTCATTCGGCTGCCATGGAACTGCGCGTGCCGTTCACGCGAGGCGATAATTTCCCAGTCGGTGTCCCGCACCTATGATGTAGATGTCTCCTATCTGAGCGTGGGAGACGTATCGCGGCAATCGCTCCAGGTGCGTTAGCGCCTGCCTGAGGGAACGAATGCGCGTGATCTCATCGCCGCTGGCGCCGTCGGCGACCTGCTGGTCCGCTATTTCGATGCCGAAGACAAGCCTGTGGACCACCGTCTCAACGGCCAGGTGCTTTCGCCGGAGCTCGACGACTACCGTAATATTCCCTGCCGCATCATCGCCTCCGCCGGAACGCACAAACATGCCATTTTCTAGCTGTGGCGCGGGCCGGGTTGGCGACGGTCGTCGTAACGGATGCTGACAGCGCAAAAACCATGCTTGAATCGGCAATAGGCTCGGCAAGCAAGGGTGGTGATCTAGAACCACCACCGCCGCTCAGGCTCGGAATTCTTTGCAATCACAATTCCCAAGAGAACACCGAGTAGGCCGCCAAGCACCATCGCCGAAGAGATTGTGCCTGGGTTCTGCTGGACGGTTTCAGACACGGTATGCGCCTGGCCACGCAGTTGCCGGGCGGCGCGCGAGGCCCGGTCGGTGGCGCTGTCGTACCAGCCCTGTGCCTCCTCGGCGCGGTCGGAAAGGGTCCGATTTATTTTGGTGATTTCGCGGCGAAGCTCAGCGATCTGTTTCTTCATCGCTTCCTGGGCTTCGTTGGCCGCCTTTGAGGCGCCAGCGTTGTTAGCGGTTTCGGCCATTGGAACTCTCCTTTCGATATCAGACCTCCCCTTGGTGAACAGACAGGGGAACGGTCGCGGACGCGCAGGGTTCCTTGCCCGCACCGTTGATTGCGTTATCAAGCATTCCCCTGCACGCGCGCGCGGCGTGCGATGATGCCCTCCTCGTCAGTGGCGACGACGCGTATTTCGACCTTGCTGTCCGGTCGGCTTATGATCTCGGCATGGGAGGCATTGGATGGCTCGTCGATCGCCACGCCAAGCCAATGAAGCCTTTCGCATATTGCCTTGCGGACCGGCGCCGAGCGCTCGCCGATGCCGGCGGTGAAGACGAGGCATTCGAGGCCGCCCAGCGTGTTGGCGAGCGCGGCAGCCTCCCTTGCGGCCCGGAAAGCAAAAAGGGCAACCGCTTCACGGGCGTGAGGGTCGTCGCTCGCTTCCAGCGTGCGCATGTCGCCCGAGATGCCGGATATTCCGAGCAGTCCGGATTCTTCATAGAGCATGTGCTGCAGAGCCTCCCCCGCGATGCCTTTTTCCAGGACGAAGTACAAAAGCACGCCCGGATCGATGGCGCCGCAGCGCGTGCCCATGACCAGACCATCGAGCGCGGAAAAGCCCATCGTCGTATCGACGCTTCTCCCGTCGCGCATGGCACACAGGCTCGCTCCGTTGCCGAGATGGGCGACGATCGTCCGCTTCGCTGCAAGAGCGGGCGATATCTCTTTGAGCCGCCCGGCGATGTATTCGTAGGAGAGACCATGAAATCCGTAGCGGCGGATTCCCTCCTCATCGTATCTGCGCGGCAGCGCGAAGCGGCTCACGATCGGATCGATCGTCTGATGGAAGGCTGTGTCGAAGCATCCGACTTGCGGCAGATCCGGCCGCAGCGCTGCGAGCGCGCGGATCGGCGCGAGACTGCGAGGCTGGTGCAGCGGAGTAAGCGGCGTCAGCCTGTCCAAGGCTTCGATCACGTCAGGTGTCAGACGGACGGGTTCGACGAACTCGCGCCCGCCATGCACGATGCGGTGGCCGGCGGAGACCAGTTTCCTGCCGCCAAGTTCGCCCTCGATCCAGTCGAGCAAATCGCCGATGCCCATATCGCGTGCGTCTCCGGCAAGCGCCCGATCACACTGTACTGATCCGTCGGCCGCTTTCGCGCTGAGCCTTGGCGCATCGCCCAGATCCAGCGTACCACGCGAGACAAGTTGCAGTTCCGCGGAGGATTCAAAGTCGTAAAGTCCGAACTTGATGCTGGAGGAGCCGGCGTTCAGAGCAAGGATTGCGTGTCGCATCAATCGCCAGCCTTCGTCGCGCTATTCTCAGGCCAGCTCCACTTCTGAATCTCCGGCATGTCTTCGCCGTACTCGCTGACATAGGCCTTGTGTTCGGCAAGTTTTCCGTGGAGTTCGACGGCAAGATTTTTCGCCCGTTCGGCGAGACCTGGCACGCGTTCGATCGCGGCGAGCGCAAGGTGGTAGCGGTCGAGCTCATTGAGCACGACCATGTCGAACGGCGTCGTGGTGGTGCCTTCTTCGCGAAAACCATGCACATGCATGTTGTCATGATTGGCGCGTCGGTAGGTCAGGCGGTGGATGAGGTAGGGATAGCCGTGATAGGCGAAGATGACCGGCTTGGTTTTCGTGAACAGCGCGTCGAAATCGTCATCGGTGAGGCCATGCGGATGCTTTGAATTCGACTGCAGCGTCATCAGGTCGACCACGTTGACGACGCGCACCTTCAGGTCCGGAAGCGCCGAGCGCAAAATGTCGGTGGCAGCAAGCGCCTCCAGTGTCGGCACGTCGCCGGCACAGGCCATCACGACATCCGGATCCTCGCCCTTCGCAACCGTCCCGGCCCATTCCCATATTCCCGCCCCCGCCCTGCAATGCGCTTCTGCGTCTTCAAAGGACAGCCATTGCGGCGCCGGCTGCTTGCCGGCGGTGATCACGTTGATGCGGTTGTAGGTTCTCAGGCAATGGTCGGCGATCCAGAGCAGCGTGTTGGCATCCGGCGGAAAATAGAGCCTGACCGTATCGGCCTTCTTGTTGGCGACGAAGTCGGCAAAGCCGGGATCCTGATGGCTGAAGCCGTTGTGATCCTGCCGCCAGACGTGGGAGGTCAGGAGATAATTGAGTGAAGCGATCGGCTTGCGCCAGGCAAGCTCGCGGGACGTCTTCAGCCATTTCGCATGCTGGTTGACCATGGAATCGACGATGTGGATGAAAGCCTCGTAACATGAGAACAGGCCATGCCGGCCGGTCAGCAGATAGCCCTCCAGCCAGCCCTGGCAGAGATGTTCGCTGAGCACCTCCATGACACGGCCGTCGCGGGAAAGCTGGACGTCATAGGGCTCGATCCGCTGCATCCAGACCCGATCCGTAACCTCGAATACGTCGTCAAGGCGGTTGGAGGATGTCTCATCCGGCCCTATCAGCCGGAAATTCCTGGCCTCCGCATTCAGGCGCATCACGTCGCGGAGATAGCTTCCGAGAATCCGCGTCGCCTCGGCTTTGGTACCTCCCGGACGTGGCACATCGAGCGCCAGGCTTTTCCAATCGGGAAGCACGAGGTCGCGCTTCAGCAATCCGCCGTTGGCATATGGGGTCGCGCCCATGCGCTTGGACCCTGTTGGCGCAAGCGCTGCCAGCTCTGGAAGCAGACGCCCGCTTTTGTCGAACAGCTTTTCCGGTTCGTAGCTCCGCATCCAGTCTGCGAGGATCTTGCGGTGCGCCTCGTTGCTGCGAGCGTTCGACACCGGCACTTGATGCGAGCGCCAGAAATCCTCGACCTTCTTTCCGTCGACCTCCTTCGGTCCGGTCCAGCCCTTCGGGCTACGCAGCACGATCATCGGCCATAGCGGACGCTCTCCCTGCCAGCCCGCAGTACGGGCGCGCTTCTGGATGGAGCGAATTCTGTCGAGCACGGTGTCCAGCTTCGCGGCCATCAACCGATGCATGGGAATCGGCTCGTGACCTTCGACGAAAAATGGTTCGTAGCCATAGCCGGCGAACAGGCCTCGCAATTCCACGTCATCCATGCGGGCAAGGATCGTCGGATTGGCGATCTTGTAGCCGTTGAGATGCAGGATCGGCAGCACCGCGCCGTCGGACGCCGGGTTGAGGAACTTGTTGGAATGCCATGCCGCCGCGAGCGGACCTGTCTCCGCTTCGCCGTCGCCGACGACGCAGGCGACCACCAGGTCGGGATTGTCGAAGGCCGCGCCGAAGGCGTGGACCAGCGCATATCCCAGTTCTCCGCCTTCATGGATCGAGCCGGGCGTTTCCGGAGCAGCGTGGCTCGGCACCCCACCGGGGAAGGAGAATTGCCGGAAGAGTTTCCTCAGACCGTCTTCGTCCTGGCCGATTTCCGGATAGATCTCGCTGTAGGTGCCCTCGAGCCACGTGTTCGCGACCATCGCCGGGCCGCCATGACCTGGGCCACAGATGAACAGAACGTCGAGACTGCGTTCACGGATGACGCGATTCAGGTGGACGTAGATGAAGTTGAGGCCAGGTGTCGTGCCCCAATGGCCGAGCAGCCGCGGCTTGACGTGTTCGGCTTTCAGCGGCTCGCGCAGCAGCGGATTGTCCATCAGATAGATCTGGCCAACCGAAAGATAGTTCGCGGCGCGCCAATAGCGGTCCATGAGATCGACCTGATAGAGGCCTGTTGTGGTCGCAGTTTTCCGAGCCTCGTCGTTCATGGAAAAGTCTCCAGAATGCGTTCGCCCGTCGATATCTGGAGTGAGATCGCCCCGGAGAAAGGATTTTCACGGAAATAAGTTCGGCTGGAGACGCCATTTGCGCCCGCCAATCGCTCTTTTGCAGGAACCTGGAAGCTCGCCAACGGTTAAGGAGACGAGCCGCCGAAATGAGATCAAGCGCTGCCAAGCCGAGCGCACATCGATCGAGGGATTGTCGCCGGGGAGCCGATAGGGGGCACAATCAGGGCGGATTGTCAGCTTGTAAGAGGAGCAAAAGATGCTCGATCTTTCCCATGCACGCAACCGAATGGTCGAGGTCCATCTCAGCCGCCGTGGCATCCATGGCCGCGAGGTGCTGGAAGCGATGCGTGAGGTTCCGCGCGAGGCCTTCGTCGCTCCCGGTTTTGAAGAATTCGCCTACGAGGATGGGCCATTGCCGATAGCCGAGGGTCAGACGATATCGCAGCCCTACATCGTCGCCTTGATGATCGAGATGGCAGAGATCGGACCGGGCGACCATGTCCTGGAGGTTGGCACCGGCTCAGGCTACGCGGCTGCCGTGATGAGCCGGATCGTCGAACGTGTCTACACGATCGAACGCCACGCCGGGTTGGCCGAAACGGCGAGACAGCGGTTCCAAGAACTGGGCTATGACAATATCGAAGTCCGCACCGGCGACGGCACCAAAGGCTGGCCCGACGCAGCGCCCTTCGACGCCATTCTGGTGGCCGCCGGCGGCCCCGGTGCGCCGCTTGCCCTTCAGGAACAACTCGACGTCGGCGGCAGGCTCGTCATCCCGGTCGGCGACGAACCGCATGATCAGCGCCTTCTCAAGGTCACCCGAACCGGCGCTGCAACGTACAGCGAGAAGGATTTCGGCGGCGTGCGGTTTGTCCCGCTCATCGGCGAGCAGGGCTGGCCCGAGAGCGGCAACCGTATCGCGGATCGTCCGTCCGGACGCGCGCGCACGCGCAGCCTGCCTGAGATGCTCGCGGCAGCGGCCGAACCGCTCCCGGATTTCGACGATCCGGCGTTCGGCGAATTGTTCGACCGGTTTGGCGACCGGCGCGTCGTCCTGCTCGGTGAAGCGAGCCACGGTACGTCGGAGTTCTACCGGGCCCGCGCGGCGATCACCCGCAGGCTCATCGAGAAGCACGGCTTCACCATCGTCGCAGTCGAGGCCGACTGGCCCGATGCGGCGGCGATCGACCGCTATGTCCGCCACCGGCCGCCGCGGGCCAACGCCGATCCGCCGTTCCAGCGGTTTCCCTCCTGGATGTGGCGCAACACGGACGTCGCGGCGTTCGTCGACTGGATGCGACAACACAATGAGCGCATCAGGATATCGTCGCGACTGGCGGGGTTCTACGGCCTCGATATCTACAATATGAGCGGATCGATCGCCGCGGTTCTGCAATATCTCGACCGGGTCGATCCGCAGGCAGCAAAGATCGCACGTGAACGCTATGGCTGCCTGACGCCTTGGCAAAATGAACCATCTACCTACGGCCGTGTTGCACTCACCTCCGGCTACGAGAAATGCGAGCGGGCCGTGCTTGAACAATGCCGCGAACTGCTTGCCAAGCAGCTCGACTATTCGCAGCAGGACGGTGTCGATTTTCTGGATGCCACCCAGAATGCCCGGCTGATCGCTTCCGCGGAACGCTACTATCGGATCATGTACTATGGCGGCGCACAGTCCTGGAACCTGCGCGACACCCATATGTTCGAGACGCTCGAGCATCTGCTGGAAGCTCGCGGGCCGAGCGCCAAGGCGGTCGTGTGGGCGCATAATTCCCATATCGGAGATGCCCGCTATACCGAAATGGGGATAGTCAGGGACGAAGTGAATATCGGCCAGTTCTGCCGCCAGCGTTTCGGCGACGAGGCAGCCTTGATCGGGCTCAGTACGCATTCCGGGACAGTGGCCGCGGCCTCCGACTGGGACAGCGAGATGGAAATCAAACGGGTGCGGCCTTCCCATAGCGACAGCTACGAGCGGCTTTGCCATGATTGCGGTGTCCCGCGTTTCCTGCTCGACATCAAGCGCGACGACGATCTTCGCGATCGGCTTCTGGAGCGCCGGCTGGAACGCTTCATCGGCGTGATCTATCGGCCGGAAACCGAACTGCGCAGCCATTACGCGGATGCCTCTCTTTCCCAGCAGTTTGACGCTTTCGTCTGGTTTGACGAAACCGTCGCGGTGACGCCGCTTGGGCCGGAGCATGTGGGAACGGGCGTTCCCGACACCTATCCGTTCGGGCTCTAGCCGCCTCTCGGACAAGCCCGCATCAAGGTGAATTTCGGCGGAACATTCATCGCGCCCTGCTGTTTCTAGAACAGGAACCTTTTCGAAGGAGTTGTGCCATGAGCGGAACCAAACATCCAAAGTGGAAAAAGCCGAGCGATGCCGATCTCAGGAACAATCCCGGTATCGGGACCTCCAAGGGCATGATCAAGGAAGGCGACGAACTCTTGCTCGAAGGCGAAAACACGATCGAAGGCGATGTCGAGAACGACACGAACGCCCTTGGCGGGATCAATCCAAGGCAAAAGATGCGGACGAACAAGTAGCGCCGCTGCGCATCCCTGGGCGCTACTCACTCCCAGCAAAAAATGTCGCGGCGACAGCAATCGAGATCAGGCTCAGCATCGCCAGGCCTGCCCTGGCGACGTGCGAGGCTTCCCAAACGTCGCGCAAGTCTTTCCAGTCGCCGCTTTGCTTCCGACGGAGCATTGAAAAAAACGTAGCGGCTGGTCTCGAAACAGCGACATCTTGCACCCAGAAATTGTTGACGGGATGCGTGACCAACCAGTAGGTCGCATGTTCCGCCACCAGGAAGACAAGGGCCGCCAAGGTCCACCAGAATCGAGCGCCTGGATAAGGCGTGAGGTAAAGCAGGATGGCGAGTGCAATGATGCCGCCGATCTCGGCAAACCCGCCGACAGTGAAACCGGGATAGTAGATCGCCTGCACAGATTTGTAGGTGGCCTCCTTGAGGCGCAACTTGCCAGGCAACTCCAACGCGTGCGCAAGCGAGAGCGCCATCGTGATTGCGACCAGAAGAAGGGTGACAATCATGAATGCGCGCATGCTGTTACTCCCTGAACCGTGCCTCGCAACACGCAGCGTACATAGAATGCCCGCCGGCCCGGTAAAGGTGACGAAGGTGGAGGCGCTGCCCCATTTCCAACGCCGCTGGCGTTGAGCACCGCAACGGCAGGGAACCATCATTCGGCACGATGGTTGTCATCCTAGGTGATCCTCCTCAAGGAAACGGACATGAGCGATCCTGATCCGAACAATCCGGTGCCGATACCGGATAATCCCAATCCCGAGCCTGCCCGGCCGCCTGCTCCGCCGGAAACTCCGCCGGATGAGCCTCCAGGCGTTCCTCCACCTTCGCCTGATCCCGTTCCCAGCCCGGCAAGGCAGCCCGTCGAAATTCCTCCCGAGACACCGTCCGAAATTCCCACGGAACCGACCTTCCCCGGTCCTACGGCAAGGGCATCGGACCCCAAGAGTGGAAGCTGGCTGTAGAATGACGCCGTCGCCGGCCATTCCGGTTTTGGTCATTCCCCGATTTGGCTTGTCGAACGTTCGTTGAGCGTCGCGCCCGTTTGCGCATCGATCGCCGCCAGGCTGACCTCATAACCCCACAAGGTCCGGATATGGCGCAGGGTGGCGTCGCGACTGGCCTCCTCCAGCATGATGCCGTTCTTCACCTTGTGCTCCAGTCGCAGCTGTCGGTCGCCGAGCAGATCCACATCCACCACCTGGATATCCGGCCGGCTCGCGCCGATGTCGTAGCTCTGGGCGAGCCCGGCGCGTATTTTTTCGTAGCCACGCTCATTGTGTATCGACGCGACTTCGTAATGCGGTTCGCTAGCGGCATCGGCGAGGATAAAGAACCGCCATTTCCGCATCAGAGCGGGGCTCAGATACTGGCGGATGAAAGATTCGTCGCGATGGTTCGCCCACGCGTCGAGCAGGGTTTCGCGCCAATTGCCGTTGCCGGCGATATCGGGGAACCAGTCCCGATCCTCGGCGGTCGGCTCAGTCGATATGCGCTGGATGTCCTGCATCATGTCGAGGCCCAAGGCATAGGGATTGATGCCGGAAAAACGCGGGTCGTCGAAGCCCGGCTGAAAGATCACGTTCGAATGGTTGCGCAGGATTTCCAGCATCGCGCCTTCGCTGATCAGGCCGCGATCGAACAGCATGTTCATGAGCGTGTAGTGCACGAAGGTGGCGCAGCCTTCGTTCATCACCTGCGTTTGCCGCTGCGGATAAAAGTATTGCGCGACGATGCGCACGATCCTGATGATTTCACGTTGCCAGGGCTCTAGGACCAGGCTGTTTTTTTCCAGGAAGTAAAGCAGGTTCTCCTCGGGCAGGTTGAGCGTTTTCTTCCGCTCCGCGATGCCGGAATCCTTTTCCCCGACATTACCTCCGCCCTTCGAAGGCGGCAGCGTGCGCCACAGATCGTTGTAAGAACGCTCTTCGTACTCCAGGCGCTCACGAACGCCTTCACGCTGCCGCTCCGACGACAGCTTCGGCGGCCGGCGATATCTGAAGACGCCCTGCTCCATCAGTGCGTGGGCCGCATCGAGGATCGCCTCCACCGCGGCGACGCCGTGCTGCTCCTCGCAACGGGCAATGTAACCCTTGGCGAAGTCCAGATAGCTAAGGATCGCGCTGGCGTCCGTCCATTGCCGGAACAGATGATTGTTCTTAAAAAAATGATTGTGGCCAAGCGCTGCATGAGCTGTCACCAGGGCCTGCAGGGCCATGGTGTTTTCCTCCATCAGGTAGACGATGCAAGGGTTGGAATTGATCACCAGTTCATAGGCGAGCCCCCGCCCACCTTTGCGATAGAGCAATTCCTGGTAAAGGAAATGCTTGCCGAAGGACCAGTGGCGATACATCAGCGGCATGCCGACCGAGGAATAGGCGTCGAGCATCTGCTGGGACGAGATGATCTCCATCTGCACCGGATAGATGTCGAGGTGAAGCTCTTCGATCGCGATCGCCTCGATCGCCTCGTAGGCGCGCGACAGTGTCTTGAAATCCCAGTCGGCCCCTGAAAAGAGCAAACCTGATTTGCTGGTTTGGCCGGATTTGCCGGTCTGGCCGAATTTGCTGGTCTGGTTCGCCATCGGCTCCCCTCAAGCGCTTTTCTGGAAGGCCGGCTGCCTGGCAAAGAGCTGGCGAAAGACCGGATAGATGTCGGCCGCGTTGGCGATACGGCTCATCTGGAAATTCGGCCATCTCTGGTTGACAGCGCTGTAGGCGCGCCAGAGCGAGGTTCCATTATCGGTGGTGCCGAAAATATGGCTCTCGCGTTCGTCGATGATCTCGACATAGGCGAAATACTGGCACAGGCGCATGATCTGGCCGTCCATCAGGCCGATGCAGCGCTCGGAATCGGTGACGAAATTGTCGCCGTCCGATGCCTGGGCGGCATAGATGTTCCATTCGTTGCTGGGATAGCGTTGCTCGATGATGCGGTGCATCTCCTCGAGTGCCGTGGAAACGACCGTACCGCCGCTTTGCGTATTGTAGAAGAAGGTTTCCTCGTCCACCTCCTGCGCCTCGTGCGTATGGCGGATGAAGACGATTTCGGTGCGGTCGTAGCGCCGTTTCAGGAAGAGGTGCAGCAGCACGAAGAAGCGCTTGGCCAGATCCTTCTCGCGTTCGCCCATCGAGCCGGATACGTCCATGAGACAAAACATGACCGCATTGGCGTTCGGCACGGGCTGGGCGTCGAAACGGTTGAAGCGGATGTCGACGGGATCGACATAGGCGATCCGCTTGCGGCGGCGCTCAAGTCGCTCAAGCTCTTCCCGCAACGCTGCAATGCGCTGGCGTACCGGCGCCGCGCTCCGGGGCTCTGCCTCCAGGATTGCGAGTTGCTCCGCAATCGCATCAAGCTCCTCTTGCTTGGGGCGCCTGAGCGCAATCCGGCGACCATGGCTGTTTCGCATCGTGCGCCCGACATTGATGTTGGTCGGCGAACCGGTGGCGGCGAATCCGGCTCGCCGCGGCTTGAAGGCAAGTATCTCCTTGAGGTTGAGCTTGACCATGTCGGGAAGTTCGAGATCCTCGAAAAAGAGGTCGAGCACCTCCTCGCGCGAGAGCACGAAACGAAAATCGTCTTCCGAGACGGTTTTCCCGGGAGACGAACCGCCGCCGCCCTGGCCGGGCTTGGGAACCCGGTCGCCAGGGGCGAAATGCTTGTTGCCCGGCAGGATGTGCTGCCGCCTGCCGCTGTCTTTCGCATCGCTGAAGCTCGGCTCGCCTGTGCCCCTCGCCGGCATCGAGACGGCGTGCTCGCTGTCGACATCGGCGATTTTGCCGGTACGGATCCGATCCCGGATGCTTCGCTTCAACTCTTCGCGCGCACGCTTCAGGAAGCGCTGGCGATTGCCCAGGCTCTTGTCCTTCGGGTTCAGTCGACGATCGATGAAGATCGGCATGGAACCATCCTGGCCGGACTCAGCCCGCCTTGTTCACCCGCATGTACCAGTCCACCAGCCGGCGGACCTGACGTTCGGTGTAGCCGCGCTCGACCATCCGATGCACGAATTCGGTATGCCGCTTCTCCGTTACGCTGTCCTGCTTGGAGCCGAAGCTGATCACCGGGAGCAGATCCTCGACTTGGCCGAACATCCGCTTCTCGATGACTTCGCGCAGCTTTTCATAGCTTGTCCATGACGGGTTGCGGCCATGGTTCCTCGCCCGGGCGCGCAACGTGAACTTCACGACCTCGTTGCGGAAGTCCTTGGGGTTGGCAATGCCGGCCGGCTTTTCGACCTGCGACAGTTCGTTGTCCAGCACCTCGCGATTGAGGATCTGGCCGGTATCGGGGTCTTTGTAGTCTTGATCCTCGATCCAGGCATCGGCATAGGCGATGTAGCGGTCGAACAGGTTTTGGCCGTATTCGCTGTAGGATTCCAGATAGGCCTTTTGAATTTCATGGCCGATGAATTCGGCATAACGCGTGGCCAGTTCCGACTTTATGAAGTCGAGATAGGCGGCTTCCGTTTCCTTCGGGAACTGCTCGCGCTTGATCGCCTCCTCCAGAATGTACATCAGATGCACAGGATCGGCGGCCACTTCCTTGGTGTCGTAGTTGAAGGTCTGCGACAGAATCTTGAAAGCAAAGCGCGTGCTGACGCCGGTCATGCCCTCGTCGACCCCGGCGGCATCGCGGTATTCCTGAACAGACTTTGCCTTGGGATCTATGTCCTTGAGGTTCTCGCCGTCATAAACGCGCATCTTGGTGTAGAGCGGCGAATTGTCGTGCTCGGCCAGGCGGGTCGAGACGGTGAACCGGCTGAGGATGTCGAGAACCTCCGGTGCACAGGAACTGGAGGCCAGTTCGCTTTCGCGCAGCAGCTTTTCGTAGATCTGCCTTTCTTCGGTGACCCGCAGGCAATAAGGCACCTTGACCACCAGGATACGGTCGAGGAAGGCCTCGTTGTTCTTGTTGTTCTTGAACTGCAGCCATTCCGATTCGTTGGAATGGGCTACGACGATGCCCTGGTAGGGGAAAGATCCGAAGTTTTCCGTACCGTTGTAGCTGCCTTCCTGGGTAGCGGTCAGCAACGGATGGAGGACCTTGATCGGCGCTTTGAACATCTCGACGAACTCAAGCAACCCCTGCGTGGTCCGGTTCAGGCCGCCGCTGTAGGAATAGGCGTCCGGATCGGATTGGCTGAAATGCTCGAGCTGTCTTATGTCGACCTTGCCGACCAGGGCCGAAACGTCCTGGTTGTTCTCATCGCCTGGCTCGGTCTTGGCGATGCCGATCTGGCGCAGCCGCGAAGGCATCAGCTTGACGACGCTGAACTTGGAGATGTCGCCGGACAGTTCATCGAGGCGCTTGGCCGCCCATGGCGAGATCAGGCCGTTCAGCCGGCGCCGCGCGATGCCGTATTTGTCCTCCAACAGGTCGCCCATGCGATCAGGATTGAAAAGCCCGAGCGGCGATTCGAAAACCGGGCTGATCTGGTCGCCCACCTTCAGCGTATAGATCGGACGCTGCTCCATCAGCTTCTTCAGCCGTTCGGCGAGCGAGGACTTGCCGCCGCCGACAGGGCCAAGCAGATAGAGAATCTGCTTGCGTTCCTCGAGCCCTTGAGAGGCATAGCGGAAATAGCCGGCTATGCGCTCGATCGTGTCCTCCATGCCGTAAAACTCGGAAAAGGTGGGATAGATCTTGATTGTCCTGTTCGCGAAAATGCGGCCGAGCCGCTCATCCAGGCTGGTGTCGATCAGGGTGGGCTCGCCGATCGCCTCGACCATCCGTTCGGGCGCCGAGGCGTACATCGATTTGTCCTCGCGGCAGGCAAGGAGATATTGCTGGATGCTTATCTCCTCCTGGGCCGCATTGGTGTAAATCTCCGAAAACAGATCGAAGACGTCGGAGTGGTTCTCGCGCATGGTATCCTCGCCCCGGCCGGTCTGGTTGCTGTCGCCTCTTCATTCAACTGTCGGAAAGCCTTTGTGGTTCCCTATCATCACGTAGTGCGTCTGAGACCGGATGTTAGGGGTCCAGACAGATATCGTGAACGCCTGGAAGCCAGCCAGCGAATGGGCTCGCACAATGGAACGTTTCCGAGGGATGCCCATTCTTCCATCAGCGCTTGCCGAGTGCAACAGCCCGCTGTGAACAAGCTGTTTTTCTGGAGGAATGACCCATCCCGCCTGCGCTCAGCAGTTGAATTGGCGGCGCACAGGGTCATTCGGTGAAGAGATTTACATTGCGCTGTCCCCCCTGCACCAGAAGGGAGCAACGGTTTCGCTCCTTGTCGGCAACGAGGGAAAGGAGATGTTCCATGTTCGAGAACAGCATGTGGTTGATCGTCGTTGCTGGCGGCCCGCTACTGCTGGCAATCGTGATCGCCTACGCACTCCTCACGTGGCGGCGTCGTGGGCCTGCAGAGCGGAGAGAAAGCGATCGGGCCACTGAGCGACTGTACCGCGAGGAAAAAGACCGCCCGGGCGGGCGCAGTTGAGACCGCATCGGCAGCCCCGACTTTTGTCCTGCTGCTCCTAGACTCCGACACTTTCGGGCCAAAGCGCCTGGATCTGTTTCGGCAATGCGCCCCGCACCTTGGCCGACTGGCCGAGGTCGACGTGCCTGGCGAGAACTTTGAAAACGGATCTCGTCGCGTCTTCGGGATTCACGGGTCGAGTGGATTTCATCTCCTCCGCCACCCGCTGCAGGAAATCCTCCAACGAACGGCTGCTGGTCGGCAGATCACGCGGCCGATACCGATCATAGTAGGCTCCGCGCACGAGAAGCGGCAGCCCCGCCCGCAGATTGGCAGCCAGTTCGATCCGCCAGCCAATCTCGCAAGGTGCGTAAAACGGCTCCTTTGGCATCGTCAATCCCAACACCCGCCCCCGACACTCGCCATGATGGGCAAACGGAGATCGAGCGCAATTGTTTCGTCGCTTGTTGAAAAATGCCCAAAGAGCAGCGGCGAATGCGGCTTAGTTCGAAAGCTCAGAAGCCCGGAACCTTCCGCCCCCCTCGCCGGTTTACGGCGGAGGGGTTGGAAATGGGTCAATATTTCAGCCTGTCCGCTGCGTCATTGTTGCTCGCGAGCGGCTTTGCCGGCGCCCGGTCGGTACTTGAGCCCGCGGGAGCGGAAGCGCAGCAGATAGCCATACTGTTTTGGGTAATGCTAAGCGGCGGCGCCGTCATCTGGCTGGGCGTGGTCGCCCTGCTTCTTCATTCAGCCCTATTCAATCGCCGCAGGCTGGCCGAACAGTCCGCCAGTAGGATCATCCTTTGGGGCGGCGTAGTCTTCCCGGCGGTCACGCTTTGTGCCCTGCTCGCCTATGCACTGTGGCTGATGCCTGCCCTTCGGCCCTTCGCCCAGGCGAGTTCCGCTGCCCTGCGGATCGAAGTCACCGGCAGGCAGTTCTGGTGGGAAGTTGTC
This sequence comes from Mesorhizobium sp., assembly GCA_004020315.1. Lineage (GTDB taxonomy): Bacteria > Pseudomonadota > Alphaproteobacteria > Rhizobiales > Rhizobiaceae > Mesorhizobium. Next base: position 41,239 of record SAQG01000011.1, on the reverse strand, counting down.
TATCGCCCATCTCGGGGACCGCCAGTGGCGTCCGCCAACGAGATCAGGCTGCCGGTCGGCGAGCGGGTCGAATTGACCCTGAAAAGCGCCGATGTGATCCATTCCTTCTGGATCCCACCGCTCGGCGGCAAGATGGACATGATCCCCGGCCGCACCAACAGGCTTTCGCTCATGGCCACGAAATCCGGTATCTTCCGCGGGCCGTGCGCGGAATATTGCGGCACGTCTCACGCGCTGATGGCTTTCTCGGCCGTCGCGATGGAGCCCGAAGCATTCCGGTCCTGGCTCGCCGCCCAGGCAATTCCCGCGGAAGGGGCCGGCGCGAGCGGCGGCGCGCTGTTCCTGCGCCATGGCTGCGGGTCCTGCCATTTCGTCGCGGGCACCGATGCGCGCGGCCTGATCGGCCCGGACCTTTCGCATGTCGGTTCCCGCACCACCGTCGGAGCCGGCATCCTGCCCAACACCGAAGACGCCGTCGCCCGCTTCATCGCCCGGCCCGACCTGATCAAGCCCGGTTCCAGGATGCCGGCCTTCGACATGCTGCCGCCGGGCGACATTCGCGCTATAGCCGCCTGGCTGAGAGGCCTGCAATGAGCGCTGCGATCAAGGAGCGTTCGCGGGAAGAATACAAGGCGCAGGAAGAGCGGCTGCGCGCGGTGTGGGCCAATCCGGCCGGCTGGCGCTACTGGACCTCGGTGAACAATTTCCAGATCGGCCTCTGGTACGGCTCGGCGGCCTTCGCCTTCATGCTGTTCGCCGGCGTGCTGGCGCTCCTGATGCGTCTGCAGCTCGCCGTGCCCGACAACGACTTCCTGTCGGCCGAATTCTTCAACCAGGCTTTCACCCTGCACGGCACGGTGATGATGTTCCTGTTCGCGGTGCCGATCTTCGAGGCGGTCGCGATCTTCCTCCTGCCGCCGATGCTGGGCGCACGCGAGATGCCGTTTCCGCGCCTGGGAGCCTTCAGTTTTTGGAGCTTTTTCCTCGGCGGTGTCTTCGTCTGCGGCTCGATCTTCTTCAATGCGGCGCCATCGGCAGGCTGGTTCATGTATCCGCCGCTCGCCACCGACAAGGAGTTCTCCGGCATCGGCGCCGACATTTGGCTGCTCGGCCTCTCCTTCATCGAAGTCGCTTCGATCGCGGCCGCTGTCGAACTCATCGTCGGCATCATGAAATGCCGCGCGCCGGGCATGCGCATCAACCTGATGCCGCTCTTCGCCTGGTACCTGTTGATCGTTGCCGGAATGATCCTGTTCGCCTTCCCGCCGCTGATCGCCGGCGACCTCCTGTTCGAGATGGAACGGATGTTCGATTGGCCGTTCTTCGACGCAGCGCGCGGCGGCGACCCGCTGCTCTGGCAGCATCTGTTCTGGATATTCGGCCATCCGGAGGTTTACATCATCTTTCTGCCGGCCATCGCGCTGATGGCCATGATCGTGCCGACTTTTTCGCAGCGTCCGATCGTTGGTTATTCCTGGATAGTGCTCGCGGCAGTGGGGACGGGGTTCCTCTCCTTCGGCCTGTGGGTACACCATATGTTTGCGACAGGCCTGCCGCAGATCTCGCTGGCCTTCTTCTCGGCGGCCTCCGAGGCGGTGGCGATCCCGACGGGCGTGCAGATCTTTGTCTTCATCGCCACCATGCTGGCCGGCCGGGTGATCTTCTCGACCCCGATGCTGTTCGGTGCCGGAGGACTGGCCATCTTCGTCATTGGCGGGCTGACGGGCGTCATGGTGGCGCTCGCTCCTTTCGACTGGCAGGCCCACGACACGTATTTTGTCGTCGCGCACCTCCATTATGTGCTGATCGGCGGCATGCTTTTCCCGGTCGTGGCCGGGCTCTATTACTACTACCCGCTGATCAACGCGAAGAAGCTCTCCGACCGTCTGGGACGGCTCGCGTTCTGGCTGATGTTCTGCGGCTTCAACATCGCCTTCTTCCCCATGCATCTCAGCGGCCTGCGCGGCATGCCCCGGCGCGTCTTCACCTATCCAGCCGAAATCGGCTGGGACTGGCTGAACCTGATCTCGACGGCCGGAGCCTTCATTTTCGCCGCGGGCGTGCTGGTGGTTGTCTTCGACGTGCTCAGGCCGAAGCACCGGGAGCCGCGCGGCGAACTCAACCCATGGAATGCGGGCACGCTGGAATGGATTTCCGAGCCGGAGGAGGACTGGGGTGTCCGCTCGATCCCCATCGTGCGCAGCCGCTACCCCCTCTGGGACCAAAAGGACCTTGCACGCAAGGTCAATGAAGGCCGCTATTACCTGCCCGACGCGGAAGAGGGACGGCGCGAGGGACTGGTCACCTCCGTGCTCGACGCCGAACCCATCCAGGTGCTGCGCGTCGGCGGGACTTCCAATGTCACCATCGTCTCGGCCCTTTCGCTCGGGGCCGCCTTCATCGCGCTTACCTTCCACTGGTGGATCGCGACGGCGCTGGCTGCAATCATCTGCTTTTGCGCCGTTATCTACTGGCTCTGGACGGGCACTGGCGAAATCCCCGAGAAGCCGGAAAAGGATGTCGGCCTCGGCCTCAGCCTGCCGCTCTATGCGTCCGGCCCCGATTCGGTCGGCTGGTGGGCGATGTTCATCACCATGGTGGGCGACGGCACGGCCTTCGCCAGCCTCGTCTTCGGCTATTTCTTTTATTGGACGATCCATGCCGACTTCACCGCGGGGATTGCCGGGCCCGATGCGGTCTGGTCGCTGGTGGCTGCCTTCCTGTTCGCTGCAGCGTGGGGCCTGATGATGGCGGCCCGCATGTTCAACAGGCGCCGCGCTACGGCCGCTATGCGCGGCTTGCTGGTACTGTCCCTGCTGACGGCCGTTGCCGCGTCCGCCACAGGCTTGGCCGCGCCGTGGTCTCCCGGCATGGACCCGACGCGCCACGTCTATCCCGCAATCGTGTGGATCCTCGTGATCTGGGTGCTCGCCCATGCGGCGCTCGGCACGGTCATGCAGGCCTATTGTCTGGCCCGCTCGCTGGCCGGCCGACTGACACCGAAGCATGACGTGGATCTAAGCAACGTGGTGCTCTACTGGCATTTTCTGCTGGTCACCGCCGTCATCACCTTCGCCATCATTGGCCTGTTTCCGGCAGCGATGTGAGGCGGCGATGCGGCTCATCCCGAAAGAGATCGAAACGCTCTGGACGCTGTTTACCGCGCCCGTGGTTTGGGTTGTGCATTTCCTCGCTTGCTACGTAGGCGCGGCGATCTATTGCGCCAAGCCCGAGCTTATCGGGCTGAGTTTCAGCGCTGTGCGCGCGGGCATCGCCGCCGTCACTGTGATCGCCCTCTCGCTCATCGCGCTGTCCGCTTGGCTCGCCTGGCGGCAATGGGGCTTCGGCACCGACGATCCGCCCCATGACGATCCGACGAGACGCGACCGGACCTTGTTCCAGGGTTTTGCGACGCTGCTGCTCTCGGGTCTCAGCTTCATCGCCGTCATCTTCACCGCGATGCCCGCATTGTTCCTGACGGGGTGTATCCGGTGAGACGCGCCTGCCTCATCCTCGGCCTCCTCGTCCTCGCCCTGGTCTGGCTCGGACCTCTGCTCGATGCCTGGCGGGATTCGTTTTCGGCACACATGCTGGCGCATATGGGAGTGGTGGCGATCGCCGCACCGCTGATGGCGATTGGGATCCCGCTCGGCCCAAGACCGTATGCAAGCCGGGCGTTCACCCTCGCCCTCCCTGCCTCGCTCGTCGAACTCATCGTCGTCTGGTCCTGGCACGCGCCGGCCTTGCGGGCTCTGGCGCAAAGCTCGCTGTTTGCCACCGCCGTCGAGCAGGCCACGTTCCTCGCCGCCGGGCTGTTCTTGTGGCTGGTCTGCCTGCCGCGCCGCGGTTCCGGCACCACAGGCAATGCCGCCGGCGCCTTCGCCCTGCTTCTCACGTCCATCCATATGACCTTGCTCGGCGCGCTGCTAGCGCTGACCCCGAGGCCGCTTTATGGGACGGACGAGATAAGCTGCTTCGGCGTCGCACTTTCCGCGCAGCAGGATCAGGAGCTTGGCGGCGTAATCATGCTTCTGGTCGGCGCGGCGGTCTACCTGGCCGGCGGCGTGACGCTTTTCGCGCGCATCCTCGCCACACCACCGCGGAAGACGGTCTGATGCATATCAGCTGGAAGAAGCTTGCCATCGCGCTTGCCATTCTGCCCTTCGTCGTGGTCCTGGCGGCCTGGATCGGCTTTTTCAATGTCGGTGCCTCAAGCGGCCACTGGAAGATCACGGAATGGTTTCTTCATTTCGCCATGCGATCGGCTGTGCGCACCTATGCCCTGGCGGTCGACGTTCCAGAGACTCTGCCGCGCCATGCGATTCAGCCGGCCGCCGGACATTTCGCGCGCGGCTGCGCCATCTGTCACGGGGCGCCGGGCGAACCGCGATCTCCTGTCGTCATGAGAATGCTGCCGCAGCCGCCTGACCTTGCCGGGGCCGTCGGCGAATGGTCGGACGCGGAGCTTTTCCGTATCGTCAAGCACGGCGTGCGTTTCACCGGCATGCCCGCCTGGCCGACGCAGGAACGCGACGACGAGGTCTGGGCGATGGTCGCCTTCCTGCGCGAACTGCCGTCGATGGACGAGGCCGCCTATCGTGATCTCGCCTATGGAGAAAGGCTTGCGCTTCCTACAGACGCTGCCGGAACCCTAGGGCAAGCGCTCGCGGATTGCGCCCGCTGCCACGGCGGGGACGGCCTCGGGCGCGGTCCCGCGATACCCGTTCTCGCCGGGCAGGGCGAGGCCTATCTCCTTGAAAGCCTGCGCGCCTATGCGGAGGAAGGCCGGGCAAGCGGGTTGATGAGCCTGCCTGCCATCGAGGCAGGGCCTCAGTTCTGGCCCGCCCTGGCCAAGCATTTCGCCGCCCTGCCAACGATGCCCCCCTCCGGTGGGAGCGATTCCGCGCTTGTCCGGCGCGGCAGGGAAATCGCCGAGAGAGGCGTGAAGGACGCCGGCGTGCCCGCCTGTCTCGGCTGTCACGGAAGACAGGACCGCAGCCCGCTCTATCCCTCCATCGCCGGCCAGCCGGCGCGCTACATCGAGGCGCAGCTTGGGCTGTTCCGGGCGGGAAAGCGGGGTGGAACGCGCTTCGGCCATCTCATGGCCAATGCCTCGAAGGGTCTGACGGACGACGACGTCCGCGCGCTTGCGGCCTATTTCTCCCTGTCGTCCGCTCCGTTTGCAACCGGAGCGCGATAAGCGCGTTTGCATCCTTTCGACATTTTCGAGGTTCTGGTGAAAAAGTTGCTTGCCGCCCTTCTCGTGCTGATCGTTCTTCTCGTCGTCGCCGGCAGAGCCGTCTTCTTCATGTCGCGCGAAGAGGCGACCGTTCCGATCGCGGAGACTTATGGCCCAAACCCGACCCTGCCGGAGCCCAATCCGACTTGGCTGCCGACCGTCCATGTCGCCAAGGCCACGCCATGGCCGCAAGGCACGAAGCCGACGGCGGCCCAGGGATTTGCAGTCAACGAGTTTGCCGGCGGGCTCGACCATCCGCGCTGGCTGTACGTGCTGCCAAACGGCGACGTGCTGGTGGCGGAGAGCAGTGCGCCGCCCAAGCCGGTCGAGGGCTTCAACATACGCAACTTCTTCATAGACTTCTTCCAGAGCCAGGCTGGCGCGGCAACGCCTAGCGCCAATCGCATCTCATTGCTGCGCGATCAGGATGGCGACGGGGTGGCAGAAACCAAAACCGCCTTTCTCACAGGGCTGTTCTCGCCATTCGGCATGACCCTGCTCAACGGCAAGCTCTATGTCGCCAACGCCAATGCAATTGTGGCATTCCCCTACCAGGAGGGTGCGACCGAAATCACCGCACCGGCGGAGAAAATCGTCGACCTACCCGCGGGGAGGAACCACCACTGGACCAAGGACGTGACCGCCTCGCAGGACGGGACGAAGCTCTATGCGACGGTCGGATCCAATTCCAATGTCGGCGAGAACGGCTTGGAGGAAGAGGAGAACCGCGCCGCCGTGCTGGAGATCGATCTCGCCTCGAAACAGACGCGTCTCTTCGCCTCCGGCCTGCGCAATCCAAACGGCCTGTCGTGGCATCCGGAAAGCGGCGAGCTCTGGGTCGTCGTCAACGAGCGCGACGAGATCGGCAGCGACCTCGTGCCGGACTACATGACTTCGGTGAAGGACGGCGGCTTCTACGGCTGGCCTTACAGCTATTACGGCCAGCATGTCGACGATCGCGTCAAGCCGCAGCGGCCCGACCTCGTCTCCCAGGCGATCAAGCCTGACTATGCGCTCGGAGCGCACACGGCTTCATTGGGACTGGCTTTCAACACGGGCGACCTGTTCGGTCCTCAATACAGGAATGGCGCCTTCGTCGGGCAGCATGGCTCGTGGAATCGCAGGCCGCGCAGCGGCTATAAGGTGATTTTCGTGCCGTTTAGCGGCGGCAAGCCCTCAGGCCCGCCTCAGGACATCCTCACCGGCTTCCTGAGCGAGGACGACAAGGCTTTCGGCCGCCCTGTGGGCGTGGCGATAGACCGGCGCGGCGCCCTGCTAGTGGCGGACGATGTCGGCAACAAGGTCTGGCGGGTCGTTCCGTCTCAGACACAATCGGCACTTTGAGCGGTTCGTGCTGCCGGCGACCCGATGCGGGAAGCGATAGGACGCCGCTTTGCCGTCGCCTGTCGGACACGGCGTTCCGGCCGAAAATCAAGCTGTCGGTACCAACCCGCGCCCGCGTGCATGCCGGACCCTCTGACGCATACGATCGGCAAGGGAAGCGAGCGAGCCTTGCGCGGTGCGCGTTCCAAGAACGGATTGCAGGACAACACCTTGCGTGGCGAACTTGTGCTTGAACGACTCTGCACCGCAGAGGAAATCGACCGTGCCCAAGCCGTGATCGATCGACCACTGTATGTAGTCCATCATCAGGATCATGCCCGGCGACGCTTGGCTGAAATCCGGATCGAAAGTGGTCACGAAGGCCATCATGGTGTGGTGCTGGACGAAGTTGATGGAGACTGCGACCATCGCCCCATTGCACTCAAGTACGAAGATATGCAGCACCCCGGCGCGCGCCAGCGCCTCGACGAGTGCGGCGAGTACCGGCGCTCCCTCTTCGAAAAGTTGGGATTCACGCTTGCGCTCCACCAGCCATCTGCGCTTCAGGGCAGAGAGCCGGTCCAGTACCGGCTGCAGTGGCTCGTCCGGCGCAAGCAGGCGAAATTTCATTTCCCCGGCTTCTTCCAGCGTCTTGACGCCGCGCCGATAGTTCTGCCGTGTCTTTTTCGACTGCTCCGCGAACCACGCGGCTCCGCTCGCCCACTGTCCGGCGACGCGATAACTGACTTCCTCTCTGTGATTGGGGCGAAGTCTTATGCCGCTGGGGGTATCCGGAGTGAAAATTTTGCGGACCGCCGCATCCGGCAAAAGACGATTGAGAAAGGCAAGATCGAAGCCACCAGCGTCACAAATCCGGGCCCATACGTCCTGCAGGGCCGACAACGAGCATTCCGGAGCAACGAGAATGTCGCCGTAATCGGTATAGCTGCTGGCCGCCCATTCGAGAAACCGCAGGCCTTTGCGCTTGCCGATCGTCAGGGGAACGACGGCAACGAGCCTGTCACCGTTCCAGACCAGGCCGATCCGCAACGCGCGCTGGTCACGGTCCGCTACGGTATTCCACCACGCCGAAATCCAGGCATGACTCTGAAAGATCAGCCCGTCGGTGCGATGCCAAAGGTGCATCCAATCGGCTTCGATCGCAGCCAGGCGATCCGCCGAACGGACAACTTCCACGCGCTCTGCGCTCGAAGCGTCAATCGAAACAATGGTGTTCATGAAGGAGAACGATCCTGTGGCTGAGCGATGACATCGGGACGCCTCTGGAACAGTCTGACGACATGCCCTCCCATCTTCTTGAGCGGCAGGATGTAAAGCCCGAAGAGCGATTGATAGTCGCGCACATCGCGGTCTATCAGGCCAAATTTGAGGTCTTCATCCGGATCCGGGACAAACTGCGTCCCGAAGATGCGGTCCCAGAACGAAAACAGCAGGCCAAAATTCTTGTCATAGTGGCGAGGGTCGATGCTGTGGTGCACCTGATGCCAATGCGGACACAAGATGATGTTGTTCAACGGGCCGAAGGAAATCTTGAAATGGGTATGGCGAACAAAGTCCATCATCAGGATGTTGCGGATGACATAGACGTTGATGCCGAAGATAGCGATCTCTATTGGATCGAGCGCGATCAGGCTCCAGATGCCGAAGCAGATCCCCGGGATGACGCCATCCCAGATACGGTTCATCAGATCGTCCAGCGGATGAACCCGATCCTTGGTGATTCCCACCATCACCTCGGCCGAATGATGCACTTTGTGCAATTCCCACAGGAACGGGAAGTGGTGCTGGGCGACATGGTAGAGATAGTACGAAATGTCGTAAGCGATCAGCATGGTTGCGGTGAAGATGACGATCGTCACCGGTCCGACCGGGCCGCCGATGAGCGGCGCCTGGATGTCAAAGAGCCAGCCGATTGCCTGGTGCGTCCCATAGCCCACGGCGGCAACGAAAGTGACGCCGGCAGGGATGAGCAGGAAAGGCATGATCGCCCGCTTGGTGACCCAAAATAGGACATCCGCTCGCGCCGACGGGTGCAGGATGACTTCCGCCGGAAAAGCGAAATCGAAAAAGTCCCTGAGGGATTTGTGCTCGACAGTCCGCCAGTAAGCGACCACCGCGCTCCCCAGTGCCGTGAAAAAAAGGAGGCCGAGCGTCACCAGATTGACGTTCGAAAGCTTTTCCACAATCACTCTGGCGAATTCAGAAAACATCGGTGCAGTGGCTCCTGGGCCGTAAGATGGCTATCCGGCTAATTGCGAAGCAAAAAACTTGCCAAACCCACTGCATGTTGCCCGCAACCAGGTGGCTATTGCGGCTGCAACGAGCAAAGCATGCCGGATTTGCGCCAGACTAGCAGATCAACCGTAACAAAACGCTAAATGTCGGAACGTAATTAATCTCGAATACGGCCGGAACAGCGGATGGCCCGCTCTGCTGCAGCGCCCGGTCGCTATCGTTGCGGCGGGGAGATTGCCGCGAGATGGATCTCAATTCCGTCTTCGCCCACTTCGCCACGCCAGGCGATGCGTTCGGCTGGCTGCCTGGCGCCAAAACGCGGTGAAACCCAGCCGCCCTGCCCCGGTGCGTCGCCGCCGGCGCGGATGTCGACCGCAGCGTCCGGAAAGCGAATGGTTATCAGAGGCTCATCGCCGCGCAGCACCATGACCGTGTTTTCGTCCCGGTTGGCGCCGAGGCCGGCTGCTAGTTGAAAGACGACCTCGGCCACGCGCCTGCCGCCGAGCAGCTGGTCGGTCACGACGATCCCGTCGGCCTGGTGCATCACGGTGCGCTGATGCACGACGCCGAAGCGGCTTTTATACCCGTCATGGCGGGCGCGCAGTTTCCAGTGCGTTCCCGGCTCGCTCTCTACCAATGCCGCAACCGCCTTGTGCGACCAGTTGAACGTCCCGGCGATAATGCTTTGGCTTTTGGCCTCGATGTTCAGCGTGTTGTGCGCCGGTGTTGAGCGGAACCAGTCGCGCCAGACGCCCCCCGAGCCGTAGAGCCAGGTGCCGGGGTCGACCAGCACCGGCTCGCCGTCGACGCACAAGGTGAGCGACAGCGCGTCGGCATGGCCGTGAGCCGCTATCGAGAGATAGCCGAGCGGTCCGTGGTCGAATGTCAGATCGATGCTGCGGCCATTCATCTCACCGCGCCAGACGGAGAGCCCGCCTTGCGTGAACGTTTGCAGCCCATGCGTCACCGGTGCCGGCCCCGACGGCGTGCCAAAGACAAGCGCACGAACATCGTCTGGCGCCGCCGCGTTGCCCGGCATCTGTAGAAAGCCATGGATGGCGGCGGCGACGGATCGGACATAGTCCGGCTCGTCCCCGAGCGTCAGCACGCGACCCTCATCGTTGTCGCCAAAGCCGGTGGCTGGTGGGAGCCAAGCGACGAAATTGGCAAAAGCGGCCAGACGCGCTTCGACGGGCGAGGGAAACGGCGTGCCGGCCTGGCGTGCCGCAGCGGCGCACAGCAAGATGAGTTCGGCGGTGAATGCCGCGTATGTCGGCGTCTGCTCGGCACCGGCACCATCGGCGAGAATCTGCTTGCGCGCCTCAGCCAGGAGGGCGTCGCGGACAGCGCCGGATTCGGTCCGCAACGCCAGGCCGATCAGATACTCGCCAGCCAGTTCTGCGACGAGATGGTTGTTGGCGGAGGAAAATCGGGAGGGGAACCGCGGCAGCCAATAGGCGCTTGCCGCCAGTATTTCGCCCACTTGCTGCCGTGTCGCCGCGCCTAATCGGTCGCCGACGAGGTCCATGGTGACAATCAGGCTGATGGCTCGCAGCGCTACTTCGATGCCGGAGGCCCAGCCAACCCCTCGAAACGGCGGGTTGGCTGAATGCCAGCTGTCGATCGCCGCCTCTATGGCCATCCGGGACTGGTCGTCGCCGGCGAGAAGCAGGTGGGCGGCCAGTGGCGGCAACTGCTGCAGCCGGTTGATCTCCCAAACATATTTTACATCGCCGCGGTCACCGCCATGGCGAAAATCGATATCGAAAGTATGGGCCTCGGCACCCGGCCAAAGCCTGCCGGTCACCGGATCAAGGCGCCAAAGCTCGGGAGGAAACAGCCGATCGGGATCGCGCCGTGGCCATGTCCGCCCAAGTGCGGAAAACTGGCCCCCAAGCGTGTTTTGCGCCGCCGCCGCTATGGCTTGCCGTTGTGGCGGTGTCGCAGCCAGCGCAGCATCGCGCAATCCACGCAGCACCGGATGCAGCCGGGGCGAAGCATAGCGCTCCCAGCCGTCGTCGCGGCGGCGCGAAGCGATCCTTCGACGCTGCTCACCCAGCCGGTGCAACACCTCAGCCGGCTCCATGCTGCGCAACCGGTTGATGTACCAGCCGATTCTCATACCGCTCCGCCAAGGTTTCGATTCTTGTATACCATGCTGTCGAAAAGCCGCGCGACCGCAATCCTCTTTTCCGATCCTGCGGTTAATATCTCCGACCATGATACGGAGAGAGTGGCGATGAGATGGATGGCGTGTGTCGCAGCGTGGATGCTCGGTATGGCGATAGCCGCCAACGCTGCGCCCATCCCGCTCCAGCGCGGCGTTGGCGTGCATGGATGGCTCAACTGGTCGCCGGTAGAGGACGATGGCTCCTACCGTTGGCCGCCTTACCGCAGCGAGAAGGAGTGGCGCGCTGGAGATAGGCGGCTCGCCGATTGGCCGGATGGCGAGGCGTTTGCGCGCATTCGATCGATGGGCTTCGACTTTGTCCGGCTGAGCGTCGACCCCGGCCCTCTGCTTGCCAGCGAGGGCGCCAAACGGCAGCAGGCGCTCGACATACTTGCCGCCGCGGTCGAGCGGGTCACGTCGGCCGGCCTCAAGGTGGTTTTGGACCTGCACGGCGTCACCCAGGTTCCGGCCTACAGTATGGAGATGATCTATGACGGTGCCGACAGCGAGGGCGTCGCCGGCTATCGCGAAATGGTCGTGGCGGTCGCCACCATGCTGGACAAGGTTGGCACCGACAGGGTAGCCCTCGAGCCTTACAACGAGCCGGCATACTATCCCTGCGATTCGAGCGGGAGCGATGACTGGCAGCGGATCATGGCAGATACGGTCCGCGATATTCGCGCAGTCAGCAGCGAACTCACCATCGTCGCAACAGGCGCTTGTGGCGGCAGCATCGCCGGACTGGTCAATCTCACCCCGGGCTTTGACGATCCGAACCTCTACTACAGCTTCCATATGTATGAGCCGCACAGTTTCACGCACCAGCGGTCCGACGGGACAGGCGCCTTCGCCTCGGGCCTCCCTTGGCCGGCCGACAGCAGCACGCCCGAAAAGGTAGCCGAAACCCTTAAGGCGCAGATGGACGCCGCCGGCCTGAGTCCGGTCGAGCAGGTGATGAACATGGTCGCGGCGCGTGAAGCAATCGCCCGGTATTTCGAGCAGAATTGGGGTTCGAGCCAACTCGAGGCGAGCTTCCGTCAGGCGGTCGACTGGGCCGAGGCCCATGGCATTCCCAGCCGGCGGCTCTTCATGGGCGAATTCGGCGTCATCCTCATGTCAACGGACGGCCGCATGGGCGCGTTCGACGCTGACCGGCTGCGCTATCTCAAGGCGGTGCGCCAGCAGGCGGAACGCTTTTCGATACCCTGGTCTGTCTGGGAATTCTCCAATCCCTATGGGATGACCGTTATCCGGCAGGAAGGGCCTGCCGTCCCGGACTCGGAGATGTTGCGGGCATTGGGCCTGCCATAGCCATTGCGCCTCTTGGCGGATGAGCAGCCGGGCGGCAACGCCAATCCCACCGCCAGCTAGGATCGGGATCGGTCAGCCTCGTTAAATTGCGTCTGGCCGGCATTCTTGCTGGCGATCCATCACGCAGCGGCAAGAGCTGCCGTCTCCGGCGGCAACCGTCGGTGGCACTTCACTCAGGACCGGCAGAGCCTGATCGAACCGGTCAAGCCCAGCTTTAAACCACCTTGGCGGCTTTCTCTCGCGATCCGGTTCGTCGGCAACCAAGTGTTTAATACATTCGTCGTAAACAGCGTCGCGAATACGCGCGCCCAGGGAAGAGATGATGTGCGGAATTGCCGGCTGGATCGGGCCGAGGGTCGAGAATCCACAAGATCGGGCCGCCAGAATGTCCAGCACATTGCGGCATCGTGGTCCCGATGCCGAAGGCATCGAGTTCTTGGACTTGAACACCGGTCAGAACCAATTGGCATTGGTGCACCGCCGGCTGGCGATTATTGACTTAAACGCCGAATCAAACCAGCCGATGCATCTCGACGACGGCCGCCTCAGAATTATCTTCAACGGCGAAATATACAACTATATCGAGTTGCGCCAGGAACTGATCGGCCTCGGTCATCATTTTCGGACGCGCTCTGATACCGAGGTGCTGCTCAGAGCTTATGATCAGTGGCACTTGTCCATGTTCGACCGATTGAGCGGCATGTTCGCCTTTGCGCTCTGGGATGCTCAGAGGCACGAATTGATCCTCGGCCGGGATCCCTTCGGCAAAAAGCCCCTTTACCTCATGCAAAGCGAAAAATTGCTGTCCTTTGCGTCAGAGATCAACGCGTTGTTGTCATCGCAGCCAAATGCGCAGCAGCTCGATCTGGACGCTGTGCACGAGTCCCTGCTTTGGCGTTACGTGCCTGGACCGCGGACGCTTTTCAAACAAATCCGCAAACTCAACCCCGGAAGCTATGCCGTTTGGTCGCAAGGGACCGTGACGGAAACGCGCTACTATACGCCTCCGGATCAAACGGATCTGACCGAGGATATCGACGACGAAACCGCCAAGCGACGATTTCTGGAACTGCTCGACCATTCCGTCGAGATCAGAATGCGCAGCGATGCACCCTTTGGCGCCTTTCTCTCCGGAGGCCTCGACTCGTCAGCAATCGTCGCCCTGATGACCAAGCACAGCGACAAGCCCATCCGTACATTTTCGGTCGGTTTCAGCGAACCGGCTTACAGTGAACTTCCATTCGCCCGACGCGTCGCCGATCATTTCAAGACTGATCATAGCGAACTGGTCATTGAAGCGGACGATCTGATTGATCACCTGCCCAAGTTGATTCGCCATCTGGGGGCGCCTGTTTCACAAAGTTCGGACATTCCAATTTACCTGATGTCGGAGCGAGCCTCGCAGGACGTCAAGATGGTGCTCACAGGGGAAGGGGCAGACGAGATTCTCGGCGGGTACCCCAAACATCGCGCGGAGTCACTGGCTGGAATCTACCGGTCGCTCGTTCCAGCCTTGCTCCACAACAACCTCCTCGCCCCTTTGATACGCGCCATGCCTGGCGCATCGGCCAAATTCGATACATTTGCCCGAAGCGCGGGTGAAAGGGACTTTGCCACCCGGATGATCTCCTGGTTTGGAGCCATGACAGCGCGAGAACACGGTCGCCTCATCGGTGCGCCGGCCAATCGCCGCAATGAACGCAACCACTTCCCGTTCTCCTCGAGCGCGAAGGCGTCCCATCTTCGCCGTGCGCTGTTTTTCGATCAGACATCGTGGTTGCCTGACAATCTCTTGGAACGGGGCGACCGGATGATGATGGCCGGTTCAATCGAAGGAAGAATGCCGTTCCTCGATCGCGATCTGGTTGCGTTCGTCAGCAAATTGCCCGATCGCTACAAGGTGGGTTGGCAGAAGGGTAAGCTGATCTTGCGCAACAGCATGGCCAACATGCTTCCTGAGGAAATTCTCAACCGCCGCAAGATCGGGTTCAAGGTGCCCGTCGCCGAATGGTTTCGAGGGTCGATGAGGAACTACGTGCACGACCATCTTTGCTCCTCTCATTCCGTCATTCGCAGCTATTTGAGCCCGAAATACCTTGATCAAATTGTCTCGGAGCACACCAAGCGTGCCGCAGACCACGAAAAGCTGATATGGGCGCTGTTGAATTTGGAAATATTCCATCGCGAGTTCGAGCTTGGAGCGCCGCAGTGACGCCAATAGCATCGGTGTCGCGCTCGACCCGCAGCCGCGTCTTAGGCTGACCTGCGCGCTCCAGCGACGGGGCGCAACCCCAGCGTCCGCGTTTACAGGACAGCATCAGCGCTTGACCGATTGAGCCTTTAACGCGACCGACCTCCAGACGTCGCAGATCGCGCCGACAAAGGGGGCGAGCTCAAGCCGTTCCCGATGCACGGCCATCGCGGCAGCACCAAGTCTGGCCCTCAATGCCGGATTCTTGACCAGCCGTGTCAGCGCCTCGGTCAACGCCGCAACATCGCCAGGCGGCACGAGCAACCCGGATTGCTCGTTGGTGATGATGTCCTCCACGGCGCCGACAGGCGTTGTCACTACCGCGAGACCTGCAGCCATGCCTTCGATGACCGAGACGGGCAGGTTTTCGGCAAAGGAGGGCAGCACCAGAATGTCCGCCGAAGCGATCAGCGATGCGACCTCGTCGGGCCCGACCCAGCCAGGAAGGGTAACGCGCTCGGCAAGGCCCAGTTCGGCCGTTCTCACCCGTGCCGCCTCGACTTCGCCATCGCCGGCGATCGTCGCGCGCCAACTCGTGATCGGCTCCATGCGGTACAGCGCATCCAGCAATTGCGGCACGCCCTTGCGGTCGCCGATGCGGCCAAGGAACAGGATATGCACATGGTCGCCGCCACCGACATGCGCCAAGGAGGGAACCGCCGTGGCGTTGGGAATGATGACAATTTTGCCAGCCGCCCCCGGTGCCCGTCTGGCGACAAAGTCGCGCCAAAGCCCGCCCAGGACGATCACCCGACCGGCACGCTCGAACAGAGCTTCGATGCGCCGGCTCATGAAACTGCGATCGCCTTTCCAGAATGTCTCATACTGCGCCCCGTGCAAATGCAGGACATAGGGTATCGACAGCAGCCGTGCGCAGGCGGCGATCACCATCTTGCGATAGGTGCTGCCGGAGACCGATATATTGATGTGGATGACATCGGCGCGCTTCGCCAAACGCGCCGCGAGCATCCGCAAGCAAAAGTCAAACATATAGAAGATCGAAAACGCGACATGCCCCGGACCACGGCTGGCAAGGAAGCGTACATCGATGTCGGCGATCCCCTGCCGCTCGAACTCCTGCTTCAGCGCCCCCATGATGCGGTCGATCCCCCCCTGCCCCGAAACGCCCGAAGGCGTCGCGACAAGGACATGGACTTTTTGATTGTGAACCGGACGCTGCAACATGACTCCAATTCGGAACGAGAAGGCAAAGGTTTCAAATAAGGTCTACGACGAATCGGTTAGTTCAAACTGAATCTGTTCACCCTTTGCCGTCATCGCGCTGGATTTTCCGCCGGTCGACGGTTAATCGAAGGTGAATTTTCCGGGGACAACCCTTTGCTGCTGCGCTCCACGCTCATCTATGCCCCGGCGATCCTGCTGACACGGATTTCCGCGCTGCTTCTGCTGGTCATCGTGACGCGGCTGATCGATCAGACCGAGTATGGCCTGCTGACCCTGGTGGTGACCGTCGGCGAAATGACCGACGTTGCCGTCACCAACTGGCTGCGCATCGCTTTGCTCAGGCTTGGCGGCAAAGGCGACATCAGCCGCGGCAGCCTGATGCTGGCCGGGCGGGTGTTGCTTGCCAGCACGGCGCTGGCGCTGATTATATCCGTGGCCGCCTCGGCAGTGGTCGTGCCGGAGCGCTGGGTCGAGTTTGCGATCGCCGTCTGCAGCTACTTGATCGCCGGTTCCATCGGCCGCTTCGCGTTGACGGTGCTGCAGATGCAGCAGCGTCATTCCGTCTATTCGATGCTCGAGTTCCTGCGCGCCGTGCTGCAACTCGCGCTGCCGATCGGCGCCATCGTCATGTTCCAAGATTCTTTTCTGACGGTATCGCTCGGCACGAGCCTCGGCGTTTTAATCGCCGGCATCGTAGCGGGCATCATGGCATCCCGGCGCGTCGTTGCCGGTCCGCCTCGCTTCACCCAAAAGGAGTTCTTCGTCCTCGGCGCGCCCCTGGTCATCATGGCGCTGGTAGGCTTCGGCCTGCACAGCGCCGAGCGTGTGTTCCTCAAGATCTATTACGATGCCGGCGCGGTGGCGATCTTCGCCGCAGCCTATGCACTGGCCCGCCAGCCGATCGACATGGTCGCCAACTCCATCAACATGGGCGCCTTTCCCGAAGTGGTCAGTCGGTTTGACGACGACGGGCCTGCGGCATCGGGCCGGCTGCTGTCGCAATTGATGGCCTTGATGATGCGCCTTTGCCTGCCGGTTGCAGCGATGCTGGTCGCACTCAGCAGCGATATCACGCAGCTCCTGCTGCCCTCCGAATATCACGGCCGCTTCGGCCTGCTCTTTCCGATCATCGCCTTCAGCGTGCTGTGTGCCAATCTCGCCAGCTTCGTCTATGGCACCGTGGTGCACGCGCACAAGCGGCCGTGGCTGCTGATCATCGCCAATTCCTTCGGCTCGGTGGCGACAATCGCACTGTCCGTGCTGTTGATCCCTCCGATGGCGGAGGTCGGCGCTGCTTTGGCGCTGGCGGGGGGATCGCTGGCAGGCCTTTTAGCCTGCATCATCATCAGCGAACGGCTCACGCCGGTGCCGGTGCCATGGCGCGATATCGGCGTTTCGGTCGTCATCTCGGTCTGCACGGGGCTGGCCGCCAGCCTTGCCAGCGCTGTTTTCGGCGATATGCCGGCCATCTTCTCGCTCGTCGCGGGCGGCACCGTTGGCGCAGTGGTTTTCTTCGGGCTGACCTGGCTGTTCTACCCAGCCGCCGCGATGCAATTCGTAGCCAAGCTGAGGGCGCGGCTGCGGCCCGCATAGGTCCGTGCCGGAATCCTGGAAAGCGGTTCCGACTTCGGACCGAGGCTGTAGCTCCAGGCGGCCACCCCGTCTGTTGGGGGGTAATCGCTACTTATAGATCGACCTTCCGGCGTCCCCGACGGCCCCATAACTCCCGGCACAGCAGCGCTGCGTAGGCAGTGTTGGTGTCATAGTAGCGGCGCCACAGGCGTCGCGGCTCCTGTGCCACGCGAAACAACCACTCCAGACCGACCGCTTGAATCAGTTTCGGCGCCCGGGCAACCTTGCCGCCATAGACGTCGAAACTGCCGCCCACGCCCATGACGAAACTCGGGGTGAGTTCGTCACGATAGCGCTTGAGAAAGCGCTCCTTGCGCGGCGTCGGCATCGCCACCAACAGGCAGTCGGCCCCCGAAGCATTGATCGCCTCGACGATACCGGCCTCGTCTTCCGGCTTGAAATAGCCATTGCGCATGCCGGCGACGATGAGGCCCGGATGATCCCTGGCAAGTCGCATTCTAACCGCATCGAGAACGGATTGTTCGGCGCCCAGGAGGAAGAGCCTGTAGCCCCGCCTCGCGCAGAGGCTCAGCAGGTTGATCATGATGTCGACACCCGCTACCCGCTCCGGAAGCGCGACGCCGCAAAGACGCGCCCCCCAAAGCACGCCAATGCCGTCGACGTTGACCACATCCGCCGTTGCCACGTCCTCGTGCAGTTCGGCGTTATTGCGCATGTTCACAAGCTTGGCGACATTCACGACCACATGATGCAGCGGCCGCCGCAGGGTCATCGCCTCGTCGGCGATGGCCAGCGTCTCGGCCATGGTCAGCGCATGGATCGGAGCGCCGAGGAATTCCCGGCGCCGTGACGCCAACAGACGATGCTGCGCCCATGCTGGGTCGTGCGCGTTCATGCGGCCTCCTCTGCACTTGCAGGAAGCGCCAGGTGTTCGATCGCTGATTTCCTGCCTTCGATGCGGGCGTCGGGCTTGCGTGCTTTGCGCCAGGTCCACAAACCCCTTGTGTCGATGAGCTTCTTGTCCCTGAGCGCTTCGGGATCAACCAGATTGAACTGCCGATGGTCGACCAGCAGGACGACGATATCGCATTGATCGATGGCGGAAAGCGCATCGGTGAAGACGATGCCCTTGCCCTCGAGCTCGTGCGGCAGCCTATGTGTGTTGGGTTCAGCCGCGATGATCTTCAGGTTGGGAATATCTGACAAAAGTTTCACCACCTCGACAGCCGGACTCTCGCGCATATCGTCGATATTGGCTTTGAAGCTGAGGCCAAGACAAGCGATCGTCTGCTTGCGGGAAGGATCGAGCAGGGCTTCTATATCCCTGACCACGGACAAGGGACGCTCGGAATTGATCCGGCGTGCCGAAGCCATCAGCCGCGTGCTGTTAGGCGCGGCATCGATGATAAAATACGGATCAACCGCAATGCAGTGACCGCCAACGCCCGGGCTCGGCTGCAGGATGTTCACGCGGGGATGCCGGTTGGCGAGATCGATCACCTCCCAGACGTTGAGCGACAGATCCTGGCACACGGCTGCAAGCTCGTTGGCAAAGGCGATATTGACGTCGCGGAACGCGTTCTCGGTCAGCTTCACCAGTTCCGCGCTTTCGGCCTGGGTCGTGAACAGGTCGCCGGTAACAAAGGTTGAATAGAGTGCCGCGGTGCGTTCCGACGACTTGCGCGACAGACCGCCGATCGAGCGATCGTTGTTGATCAGTTCGGTAAGGACCTTTCCCGGCAAAACGCGCTCAGGCGAATACGCGACCAGGACATCGGCCTCTTCGCCATGCACGAGAGGAAATTTGAGATCGGGCCGCAACTCGGCAAGCAGTCCCGTCATGATGCGCGTCGTGCCGACCGGCGATGTCGATTCCAGCACCACAAGGTCTCCCCGCTTCAGCACGGAGGCGATGCTTCGTGCCGCCGCGAGCACATAGCTCACATCAGGCTTGTGGTCCTCGGTCATCGGGGTCGGCACGGCGATGACAAAGGCGTCCGCCGGCTGCGGTGTACTGAAGGCCCTGAGCTTGCCGTTGGCCACAACCTTCTGGATCAAACCATCAAGGTCCGGCTCGACGATGTGGATTTCGCCGCGGTTGACCTTCTCGACCACCGACTCGTTGACGTCGACACCAATGACGTCGAGCCCTCGACTGGCGAAGATGGCACAGGTCGGCAGGCCGATGTAGCCCATGCCGATAACGGAAACGGTCTTGATCTCAGCCATGATGCAGCAGTTCCTCAACGATCCGGTTACTGGCCCGGCCATCGCCATATGGGTTGTGTCGTTCCGCCATGCCGCGATAGGCCGCCTGATCGTCGAGCAGGCTATTGGCATTGGACAGGATTTTTTGGATATCGGTGCCGACGAGACGGGCGGTACCCGCCGCGATCCCCTCGGGCCGCTCAGTATTCTCACGCATCACCAGCACCGGCTTGCCGAGCGAAGGCGCTTCTTCCTGCACCCCGCCGCTATCGGTCAGCACCAGATAGCTCTGCTTCTGCAGGAACAGGAACGGCAGATAGTCCTGCGGGTCGACCAGGTGGATATTCGGCACGCCACCCAGTTCTGCGTTAACCACCGAGCGCACATTGGGATTGGGATGGACCGGATAGACGATCTGCACGTCCTCGCGCACCGCCAACCCCTTCAGCGCCGTACAGATACGATGGATGCCGCCGTCGAAATTCTCACGGCGATGACCGGTGACGAGGATCATTTTCTTGGCGGGATCGAGGAACGGGAAACGGGCGGCGAGCTTGGCGCTCATCAACTTGTCGGCGTCGATCGCACCGGAAAAATGCAGCAGCGTGTCGATCACCGTGTTGCCGGTCACGAAGATGGTGTTCGCAGCCTTTCCTTCGGCGATGAGATTGTCGCGCGCCTGGATGGTCGGCGCGAAATGCCACGTCGCGATATCGCCGGCAATCTTGCGGTTCAGTTCCTCCGGAAAGGGAGAATTGATATCGTGGCTGCGCAATCCTGCCTCGATATGGGCGACCGGGATGCGCTTGTAGAAGGCAGCCAGAGCCGCAGTCATCGCCGTGGTCGTGTCGCCCTGCACGAGGACGATATCGGGCTTCGCCTTCTCCAGCACTTCGGCCATGCCCAGCAGCACGCGCGAGGTCACGTCGAACAATGTCTGGCCGGGCTGCATGATGTTGAGATCGTGATGCACCGGCAGGCCGGTCAGTTCGATGACCTGGTCGACCATCTCGCGATGCTGGCCGGTGATGCATGTCTCGGTAATAAAACCCGGATGGGCAAGCGCGGCACGCACCACCGGAAAGCATTTGAGCGCCTCCGGCCTCGTGCCGAACACGATCAGCAATTTTTGCCTGACCGGCAGTTTCGGATGTGAAAGGACGTTCATTGCTGATCCTGGTCGCCAGAACGCGTAGCGACCTGCTGATTATTGGTCACAAGAGCTATAATAGCGGCAGAAGCCGCCCTCGTGACCTTAAATCTTAATATATGATTAACAGCCAAGCCCGCGTTCTCCCCGGTAACTCTTATGAAAGCCTAAACCGATAGGTATCCTTGCACAGTAGTCTTGAAAAAGAACATATTCGATTGACTAATATTTTAATTATCGGCCACACCATCGGATCTCGGCGCTGGGAAAAAGAGCTCCTGGTGCGGCTGAGCGCAGCCGGCCACGTGGTTTCGAGTTGCCGCGGGCCGACGCCTGCGCCGATCGCACGCGGACTGGATGTTGTGCTGGCGATCGAGAGCCGGCGCTTCGGTCCCTCATTGGCAAGTCGCTCCGAGTCGTTGCCGTCTGGCGGTTCTGGTCCAGCCGACCTCGTAATCGATCTCACCGGCACTGCCGCACGACGAGACACGCCGGTTCTGACGCTCGAATTTTGCGGCCATAGCACCTTCCCCGCCGGTGTGGCCGAGATGCTGGCGAGCGGTCGATTGCCCGAACTTGCCGTTCGCCTCGATGGCGTCACAGTCGCCCGGGGGCGGCCGATGCTCAGCGACCGGCTCTGGCTGTCCCGCAGCTGCAACGACCTGCTCGCCGGGGCCATCTCGCTGGTTGCGCAAAGCGTCGCCAGTTTTTCCGCGGGCGAACTTGTGCCGATTGCCGATAGTCCGGCGCCGCTCTTGAGGAACGGCGGTTTTGTCCGGCACTATCTGCCCTTTTTCTGCAGAGGGTTGGTCGATCGCGCCGTGCAAAAACTCAGACTTGGACGGCGCCCCTTCTATTGGCAGGTTGCCTATCGGCTGATCGACGGGCCAGGTGTCGCCGAAACGGGGCAACTTGACGGTACGCCGTTCACCGTCCTCCCGGACGACGGGCAGCGATTCTATGCCGATCCATTCGTCCTCGAGCGGGATGGCCGCCACTATCTGTTTGTCGAGGAATTTCCCTACGCTACGGGTCGCGGCGTGATTTCTGTCGCCGAGTTGGCTGACGACGGCAACTTCGGTGTGCCGAGGGTGGTGCTGGAGGAAGCGCACCACCTGTCGTATCCGCAGGTGTTCGCTCACGCCGGCGAGATTTTCATGATTCCTGAAAGTGCGGCGGCGCGTGAGCTTGTGCTCTACCGCGCAGCGCAGTTTCCAGATCGCTGGGTACGCGACACCGTGCTGATGACGGACAAGGATTTCAATGACGCCACGCTGCTCGAATCGAATGGGCGCTTCTGGCTGTTGGGGACGGAGCGGTTCGGTTTTGGCAGCGCGTCGGATACGATGGCCGTCTATTCCGCCCCCTCGCTGCGCGGACCGTGGGTTGCGCATGGGCTCAATCCCATCGCCGTCGATCACTCGGCCGCTCGGCCCGGCGGCGCCTTTATTCGCCAGGATGACGCCCTGGTGCTGCCGGTGCAAAACGGGTCGAGAGCCTATGGTGGTGGTCTGGGGTTGATGCGGTTGGACCGGCTCGACGAACTCGATGTCCGTTTTGCACCGCCCCGCCCGATCGGCCCGGGACCGGCATGGGCCCGCGTGGGCATTCACACGCTTAACCGCGCAGGCAATGTCGAGGTTGTGGATAGCGCGGGCTGACGCGTTTGGAGTCTGTGCTTATCCAAGCCGATCCAGTTTTGGCTCGGATGCAGCCGTGGCCGACAATATGGCCGTCGGTTGGTTTCTATAGGCAAGCAGCAACACCACGATAATGGTGATCTCCGGCGATTTTGACGAGAGCGCGTTGTTCGATAGCGCAGCAAGCAGGAACGTTATCGTGCCGATCCATGCCGGCAGCGGCGCCCCGCGCAGCAGCCGAAAAATGAACCAGAATACCAGCACGATAAAGAGCACGGCTATGGGCAAGCCGAACAGCATGATGATGACCACCGGCGCGCTCTCGATGTAGGGCAGATGCAGCTTCTCGTTGACGATCGCCAGGAGGTCGTCGACATTCATGCCAAACAGGATGTCTTTCCAGCTAACAAGTCCGAACACCTGGTAGATCGTCACCCGAGCCATGAAATTTTCGTCAAAGAGCGTGTTGCCGAAGCGATTCAGCAGCCCGCCCGAAAACAGTATGGCCACCAGCACTGCGCCGCCCGCCACGGCGAACAGCAGCACGACAGACTTGGCCTGCCGCTGGTGCTTGAGAGTCAGGCGCGGCCAAGGCACGAACATCAGCAGAATGACGGTTTCTCCGGCAGCGAGCAACAGGGCGGCGCGGGCGCCTGATGCAGCACAGCCGACGAGCAATACGAAGATCGCCAGCACCCGCACCCATATGCGCCAGCGCGTCAGCGGTACGAACCCGATGACTGTGGCGCAGAGCGCGCCTAGGGCCAGCGGGTGCGCCGACAGGCCGATTGGCCTGAACTGCAGTTCGTTGAGACCGTAAGGCAGAAATCGATGTTGAGTCACCGCCTCGATCGTGCCCATTACAGCGCTGAGGATCACCATCCCAAGCACGACGTCGCCCAACGCCCGCCGCACTTGCGCGTTCAAGGCCAGCATCAACAGGCCTGCGGCGCCCGCCACCACATAGGTATCGATGATGAACCCTGAGGAGCCCGCACGGCCGGTGATGAACAGATACGGCACCAGCGCGAAAATCAGCGCTGAATAGAGCAGCAAAGCCTTGAAGATTCCAATTTCGTCGCCCTGCAGCAGAAACGGTCGGCTGAAAAGAACGAAAGGAAGCAGCAGAAAGATAGCATAGGTGCCGAAATGCAGTTTCTCGTAGAATGAACCGCCGTCGGCCGTATAGTCGACGACCATGTTCATAATCTGCGGAGACACTGTGAAGCGGAGCAGGAACGCCAACGCAGCGCATAGGAAAAACAGAATCGACAGCGCGTTCTGACGGCGCGCCTGAGTGGACAACAATCGCTCCGATGCGGCAGCGGGAAAGCTCATGGCCGATCCAGTTGGGGGCATTCAAAGGGCATTCTGGCCAACGATATCCATTCAGGGACCGCCGAACGGACGCGGCGTGTGACTCGGCAAAAATATGCCAACTTGGAAAATGAGATGTTAACGATCTTTCTGTAGTGCTGGCCCGCGTAGCGATTAACAAGAGTTAGCACCATGTCCGCCGCTTCCGGCACGACCCCTCCCTCTGCAGCGGATTCCGATATCAGCGCACTCGAGCGGATCGCCAATGCACGGCGCGCCAGCAGGGCAAGGCTGCAACAGGATGCCCCAGTCATGGCACGCACCTCCGCCCCTGTCACGCCGCACACGCCCGAGCCTGTCCCAACGGTGACGCTTGATAAGATCGGCGATTTCCTAGAGCTCGATTTTCGACGCCTGTTTGTCTGGCTGCGTGCCGGGCTCGTCTTGGCATGCATGCTGGCAATAGCCGGCGGCGTCATCGGCGCCGCCTATGGGCTGCTGAGCAAACAGCGTTACACCGTTACGACGGAAATCCTCATCAATCCCGCCAATTTGCAGGTTGTGGAAAACGATCTCTACTCGCAACCGGGCCAGGTCGATAGCCAAATACTCAACGCGCGCAGCAAGCAGCGCATCTTGACCTCGGGCAACGTGCTTGCACGTGTCGTGGACGAACTCGGTCTGACCAACGATCCGGAGTTTTTTGACCCGGACCAGAGCGCCTCCACGTCTGGTGCTGGAGCGAGTAGCGCCAAGTCCGATCCGAAGCTTATCGCCCAGAAAAGCCTGGCGGAGCGGGTCAGCGTCGCTGCAGATGAAACGTCGTTCGTCACAACTCTCTCTGTGTCGGCAGAAACCACCGGCAAGGCGATTCTGATCTCGCAGGCCATAGTGAAGGCTTTCCAGGAAGAACTGGCCAAGGCCGAAGCTGCTGGTGCCAGCCGTGCCGCAGCTGCTCTTGAGGGCCGGCTCGGCCAGCTCAAGCGCGACGTGCAGGCGGCCGAAGAGAAGGTCGAGAGCTACAGGCGCAGCCATAACCTGTCCGCCAGCAATGGCCAGCTTGTCAGTTCGCAGACGATGACGCAGCTCAATAGCGAAATTGGACAGGCGCAATCGCGCGTCATCGCTGCGCAGGCAAGTTACGACGCCTTGGTTGCCTCCGGTGTCAATGGAGCCGATCCTGACCCCGCGGTTTCGGCAGCACTCGCAGCACTGCGCGACAAGGCAAATAGCCTGCGGCAGCAAATCGATTCGCAGTCCATGACCTTTGGCCCGCGCCACCCGACGATTGTCCGCCTCAGGACAGAATTGGAAACCGTCAGTTCTCAACTCAGGGCCGAGTTCTCCCGCACGGTCGGCACGGCAAAAGCCAACCTGGATAAGGCAAACGCCTCATTGGCTTCCCTCACCGCCAAGATGAACGATCTGAAGAGCGATGTTTTCACCGACAGCGAGTCCCAGGTCGCCCTACGTGAGCTTGAACGCGACGCCGCCTCGAGGAGGGCGGTCTATGAAAGCTTCCTGTCTCGCGCGCGCCAAATCACCGAGCGCGAGCAGATCGACACCACGAATGTACAGGTGATCTCCACCGCGGTGCCGCCACAGGGGCGCTCGTGGCCGCCCCGCACCCCTCTGATGGCAGGCCTCGGAGCTTTCGCCGGCTTTGCTCTAGGCATGCTGCTGGCCATTGCCATGGGTATCGTTCGCGACATGCGTCAGCCGCCCAACCGATCAGGCATCGGCGTCAGCCGAGCCTGAATCCAGGCATGGCGAAGCGCATTGTTTTTCACATCGCCAGTCTCAGGGGCGGCGGCGCCGAGCGTGTCTTTGTCCTCATGGCAAATGAATTGGCATCGCGTGGCCACGATGTCACACTTTTTACCTGGAACGCTGAAGGACCCAACGCCGCGCTGCGCTCCCCCGCCGTGCGTCTTGTCGATTTCGACCTTCCCATCCGGGGCGAGGGTTACGGCAAGTGGGAGACGCTGAAGGGCATCGTGCGAAGCGCACGTTTATTCAGCCGCCTTGGTCCGCATGCGGTCTATAGCGCCCCCGAATTTGCCAATCTGGTCGTGGCGCTGGCGCTTCTCCTGGCGCGAAGCCGAGCGCGGTTCTTTCCAAGCTTCCACGCAGCGGCCTCACTGCCTTCCAGCAGCCTCGGCGCGAGAATAGCGGTCTGGCTTTCCGCGCTGGTTGCAGCGCGCGCAACCAAAGCCATCGCCGTCTCAGTGGGTGTCGGCCGCGACATTGCGGCCCGCGGCTTTCCCAAATCCAAGGTTATCGTCATCAACAATCCACTGCCGCCAGCTGCGGCGCTCCAGCAAGATTCTTATGCCTGGCAGGCAGAGTTGGCGACGATGGGCGATGGCCCGGTCATCGCCACCGCTGGACGCCTGGTGCCGGTCAAGGATCATCGGACTTTGCTCCAGGCCTTCGCTATCCTGCGCGCCGGCCGCCGCGCTCGGCTTGTTATCTTCGGCGAAGGTCCGCTGGCTGCCGAGTTGCGCGCCTATGTCCAGGAATCCGGTATCGGCGCGGATGTGCTCTTTGCGGGCTACGTCAACGATCCCGCAGCCTGTTATGCCGCAGCCGATCTGTTCGTCCTTTCGTCGACGAGCGAGGGCTTTGGCAATGTTTTGGTCGAGGCCATGGCTGCTGGTGTCCCGGTAGTCTCCACAGATGCGCCACATGGCCCGCGCGAGATTCTGGATGACGGTCGTTTCGGCGCCTTGGTGCCGGTCGGCGATGCCGCGGCCCTGGCAAAGGCGATGGCTGACATGCTGGACCACCCCACTTCTGCCGCCATCCTGAAGAGCAGGGCAGCGGATTTCGAAGTTGAAAAGATCGGGGATCGATACGAAGCGTTGCTTTAGGGTGTGTTGAGATTCAGGTCAGGCCGCGCCGAAAATGGTGGTTTCCGAGAACCGGAACGGAGCGTACGTTTGGGGACGAGAGTACCGGAAGCGCAGGAAATCGGCATTTGCAGGCCGGCATCACCTGAATATCAACACACCCTAATGCATGTCGCCCGAATGCAGCCGCTATCCCCTTTCGCATCGATCGGTCAGCATCGGTGCATCGCCGTTGGCCGGCCGAGCAGGATGGCGGCGGAGCGCGGATGGGCAGCCGCATGGCGATTCTTTTTAACGGAGTGTTCGAATGAGACATGTGTGGCGTTGGTTCGGCCCGATCGACAAGGTGACGATCGCGGATGCGCGTCAAGCTGGGGCGCAAGGCATCGTCTCGGCCCTTCACCACGTTCCTCACGGCGCCGTCTGGCTACCCGCCGAAATCGAAAGACGCCAACGCGAAGTCGCGTCTTTGCCGGATGGAAGCGCAAGCGATCTGAACTGGGAGATTGTCGAAAGCCTGCCGATTTCCGAAGCGATCAAGACGCAGGTCGGCGAATGGCGCAGCCATATTGCGAACTACAGGACATCGCTGGAAAACCTGGCGCGGGCCGGCATTTCGGTCATCTGCTACAATTTCATGCCGGTGCTCGATTGGACCCGCACCGATCTCGCCTGGCGCCTGCCGCATGGCGGAACCACCATGCGCTTCGATCTGATCGACTTCGCCGCATTCGACATCCATATCCTGAAACGCCAGGGGGCGATCGGCGATTACACCCCGGAGATCGCCTCAGAAGCAGAGCGCCGATACGCGCAGATGGATGACCGTGCACGGAAGATCCTGGCAAGAAACGTCAATTCCGGCCTGCCCGGCTCGACCGAGGACACGTCTCTCGACGGCCTCGCGGCTCAACTGTCAAGTTATGACCGCATCGACGCAACGATCCTGCGCCAGCATTTCGTCGATTTCCTAGAGGAGGTCGTGCCTACGGCCGAACGTCTCGGCCTGCGTCTCTGCTGCCACCCCGATGATCCGCCGTTTCCGCTGCTGGGTCTGCCGCGTGTCATGTCGACCGAAGCCGACTACAGGTACATTCTGGACGCAGTCGACAGCCCGGCCAACGGAGCGACACTGTGCACCGGATCGCTCGGCGCAAGACCGGATAATGATCTGCCCGGCATGATTGGGCGGATGGGCCCAAAAATCCACTTCGCCCATCTGCGCAATGTGCGCAAGGAAGCGGCCGGCACCCCCTGCTCGTTCCACGAGGACGAGCATCTTGCCGGCGACACTGACATGGTGGCGGTGGTGGCGGCGCTGCTCCACGAGGAAGCGCGGCGTAAAAAGGAAGGACGCCAGGACGCCGTCATCCCGATGCGCCCTGACCATGGCCAGGACATCCTCGACGACCTGACGCGTGGGGCCCAGCCCGGCTATCCGGCCATCGGTCGGCTCAAGGGATTGGCCGAACTCCGCGGCGTCGAACATGCCATTCGCAAGTCGACAACAGCTTAATCCGCGGCGGTTCGGCTTCGCCTCCCCGGCCCATTTTGCGCGGACTTGTGCATAATCGCAGTTTGCGGTTTGAGTCCGATTGCAATCCGCTAGCTTGCGCTAGTTATTGCTCTATTGCGCCATCCACAGCCGGTGTTGAAAGAAACTCCAGGCAGCGGTTGGGAATTCATACCCTGGGAGGAAATCACGATGAGAAAATTCGCCGCCGCTCTGGCCGCCGCCGCAGCCATCACACTGTATCCGTTCGCCGCGGGCGCGCAAACCTATCCCGAACGCACCATCACCGTTGTGGTGCCGTTTTCGGCCGGCGGCCCGACCGACACGGTCACGCGCCTCGTCGCGGAAGCCATGTCGAAGGATCTCGGCCAGCAGATCATCGTCGAGAATGTCGGTGGCGCCGGCGGCACACTGGGCGCCGGTCGCGTCGCGCAAGCCGATCCCGACGGCTATACGCTGCTCCTCCATCACATCGGCATGGCGACCAGCGCGACGCTATACCGAAAGCTCGCATACGACACGCTGAACAGCTTCGAATATGTCGGCCTCGTCACCGAGGTGCCGATGACCATCGTCGGCCGCAAGGACCTCGAGCCGACCGATCTGAAGGGGCTGGTCGACTACGCCAAGGCCAACAAGGATACCGTCACCGTCGCCAATGCCGGCATTGGCGCGGCCTCGCATCTGTGCGGCATGCTGTTCATGAGTGCGATCGGCACGCCGCTGGTCACCGTGCCTTACAAGGGCACCGGCCCCGCCATGACCGACCTTCTCGGCGGTCAGGTCGATATCATGTGCGATCAGACGACCAATACCACCAAGCAGATCCAGGGCGGCACGATCAAGGCCTATGCCGTCACCTCGCCTGAACGCCTCGATGTTCTGCCGGATGTCCCGACGACGACGGAAGCCGGTCTCCCGGAGGTGCAGGTCGGCATCTGGCACGGCCTCTATGCGCCCAAGGGCACGCCGGCCGAGGTCACCGAGCGCCTGTCGAAATCGCTTCAGGTCGCGCTGAAGGACCAGAATGTCGTCGCCCGCTTCGCCGAGCTCGGCACCAAACCGTCGTCCGACGCCGACGCGACGCCGGCTGCGCTTAAGGCCAAGCTGGAAAGCGAAATCGCGCGCTGGAAGCCGATCATCGAAGCCGCCGGCCAATACGCCGACTGAGGTTGAACGGGGCGCCATCAGCGCCCCGTTTTCGCATCGGCCGGTTTTCGTAATGCAACGTCGTGCCCGCGGCGCGGGCCTGGGAGGACGTCATGAAACCTTTCGCAATCGACACGACCAACGGCATATGCGCCGCGCTGTTCATCTTCCTCGGCGGGTTTTTCGCGCTGCAGTCGCTCGGCCTCGAAATCGGCACCGCTTTCCGCATGGGACCGGGTTATTTCCCTCTGGTCCTGGCAATCGTGCTGATCCTGCTCGGCGCCGTCATCCTCGTCCAGGCGGTGCGCTTCGAGAGCGAGCCGATCGGGCATATAGCCTGGCGCGGCATGCTGTTCATCCTCCCTGCCCCGATCTTCTTCGGCCTGACCGTGCGCGGCCTCGGCTTCATCCCTTCGATCTTCCTGACGGCTCTGATCGCATCCTTTGCCAGCGGCCGCATGAGGCCGCTGACGGCGGTCGTGCTCTCCGCCGGCCTGACGCTTTTTGCGTTCCTCGTCTTCAGTTACGCGCTCGGTCTACCGTTCCGGCGCTTCGGCCCGTGGCTGCCCTCATGGCTGGCATTGTGAGGGGCTGAACATGGAACTCCTCGACAACCTCGCGCTCGGTTTTTCGACGGCCACGTCGCTGGCAAACCTCGGCTTCTGCCTGATCGGCGTCCTTCTCGGCACGCTCATCGGCGTCCTGCCCGGCATCGGCGCCACCGCGACCATCGCCATGCTGTTGCCGATCACCTTCCAGATCGGCGACCCGGTTTCCTCCCTTATCATGCTCGCCGGCATCTATTACGGCGCGCAATACGGCGGCTCGACCACCGCCATTCTCATCAATATGCCCGGAGAATCCTCGTCTGCCGTCACCGCAATCGACGGCTACCAGATGGCCAAGAACGGCCGCGCCGGGGCGGCACTCGCCATCGCGGCGATTGGCTCGTTCTTCGCCGGCACGGTGTCGACCTTCCTCGTCGCCATCTTTGCCCCGCCGCTGACGGCGATCGCGCTGCAATTCGGCGCAGCCGAGTATTTTTCGCTGATGATCGTCGGCCTCGTCTCGTCCGTCGCGCTCGCCCACGGCTCGATTGTCAAGGCGCTGGCGATGGTCGTGCTCGGCCTGCTGCTCGGCATCGTCGGCACCGACATCTACACCGGCACGCCGCGCTTCACGCTCGGCATCCGCGAATATGCCGACGGGCTGAATTTCGTCGCGGTGGCGGTCGGCGTCTTCGGCGTCGCCGAAATACTGCGCAACCTCGAAAACGAGCACGAGCGCTCCGTGCTGATCCGAAGGGTCTCCGGCCTGATGCCAACCCGCGAGGACTTTCGGCGAATGGCGGCGCCCATCGTGCGCGGAACGATCATCGGTTCGGCGCTCGGCATCCTGCCGGGAGGCGGCGCGATCCTTGCAGCCTTTGCCTCCTACACGGTCGAAAAGCGCGTATCGAAAAACCCTGAGGAATTCGGCAAGGGCGCCGTCGAAGGCGTCGCCGGACCGGAATCGGCCAACAATGCCGGCGCGCAGACCTCCTTCATCCCGATGCTGACGCTCGGCATTCCGGCCAACCCGGTCATGGCGCTGATGATCGGCGCGATGATCATCCAGGGCATCGTGCCCGGCCCCAATGTCGCGGTCGAACAGCCGGCGCTGTTTTGGGGCATCATCGCCTCGATGTGGATCGGCAATCTGATGCTGATCGTCCTGAACCTGCCGCTGATCGGGCTTTGGGTAAAACTCCTGACGATCCCCTACTACGTGCTCTTCCCGATCATCATGGCGTTCTGCTCGATCGGCGTCTACAGCGTCAACACCAACGTCTACGACCTCTACACCGTCGCCTTCTTCGGCTTCCTCGGCTATCTCCTGACCAAGCTGCGCTGCGAACCTGCGCCGCTGCTGCTCGGTTTCGTGCTCGGCCCGCTGCTCGAGGAAAACCTGCGCCGCGCCATGATTCTCGCGCGCGGCGACCCGACCACCTTCGTGACGAGGCCGATCAGCGCCGGTCTGCTCTTCATCGCGCTCGCCGTGCTCGTCATCGTCTTCTTGCCGGCGGTAAAGAAGAAGCGCGAAGAAGTGTTTGTGGAGGAGAACTAGCGACGGCCGCCTCGCCACGGGCGCGGCCGCCGACGCGGGCTCCGGTTTCCGAATCGAACAGAAAGACCGCGGTGTCCTGGAAAGTGATGCCGATCGGCTCATCCATATCGTAGTGCGCCGATTTATCGGCCTTGACCGTTACGGTGGCCCCGCCGAATTGGCACGTGATCAAGGTATGATCGCCGATCAGT
Organism: Mesorhizobium sp.; assembly: GCA_004020315.1. Classification (GTDB taxonomy): domain Bacteria; phylum Pseudomonadota; class Alphaproteobacteria; order Rhizobiales; family Rhizobiaceae; genus Mesorhizobium. The sequence goes on along the minus strand of SAQG01000011.1, from coordinate 9,785 downwards.
TCCACAGCGTAGACCCGCGCGGCAATCTTGCCCGCCGATGGGCCCGTGACCCGGCAATCCTCGGGCCGAAGGCCGGCAGTGACCTTTTTCCGGCTTTCGGCAACGCTGGTCGCAAATCGTCCTTCTGGGCAGGCGAAGGTACCCTCGACCAGCTCGCCCTGGAGAAAATTCATCGGCGGCGAGCCGATGAAGCCGGCGACGAACAGGTTCGCCGGATCGTCGTAGATCTGTCGGGGCGTCGCGATCTGCTGCACGACGCCACGGTTCATGATGGCAACGCGGTGAGCCAAGGTCATGGCCTCGATCTGATCGTGGGTGACGTAGATCGTCGTCACGCCCAGATCGGCCTGCAGGCGTTTCAGCTCCGAGCGCATGTGGCCGCGCAGCTTGGCGTCCAGATTGGAGAGCGGCTCGTCCATCAGGAAAACGCTCGGCCGCCGCACCATGGCGCGGGCGAGCGCGATGCGCTGCCGCTGCCCGCCGGAAAGCTGCCGTGGATAGCGGTCGAGGAACTCCTCAAGATGCACCTTGACAGCGGCGCTGCGCACGGAGGCGTCGCGTTCGGTTCGCGGCACGCCCCGCAGCTTCAGTGGATATGCGATGTTCTCAGCAACGGTCATGTGCGGATAGAGCGCGTAGGACTGGAACACCATCGCCACGTCTCGATATTTGGGCAGCACATGGGTGACGTCGCGGTCGCCGATGAGGACGCGGCCGGAACTCACCGATTCAAGCCCGGCGACCATGCGCAGCGCCGTCGTCTTGCCGCAGCCCGAAGGGCCGAGCAGCACCAGGAACTCGCCGTCCTCGATCTCCAGGTCGAGCCCTTTGACCACCTCGACCGCACCGAAGGATTTGTAGATATCGGACAGGGTGACCCGCATATTGACTAGCCCTTCACTGCGCCGACCAGCAGTCCGCGCGCGATGTGCTTCTGCAGGATGGTGGAGATGACGATCACGGGGGCGATCATCACGGTGATCAACACCGACATGTTCCACCATTGCGGCCCGCGGGTCGTGTTCTGTGCCGACACCAGCACCGGCATCGTCTGCGCGTCGGCATTGGAAAGGAAGAGGGCCAGCAGATACTCGTTCCAGGCAAGGATCAGCACGAGCAGGAAGGTCGCAACCAGGCCCGACCGCACCAGCGGCAGCGCGATGGTGAAGAAAACGCGGAACTTGGAGGCTCCGTCTATCTGTGCGCTCTCCTCAAGGTCGAGCGGGATGCCGGCGAAGAAATCGCGCGTCAGCCACACGACGATCGGCAGGTTGATGGCGGTGTAGGTGGCGATCAGTGCCACCTGCGTGTCAAGCAGGCGCATTTGCTGGAACATCACATAGATCGGCAACACGGCGACGATCGGCGGCATGATACGGTTCGAGATGATCCAGAATTCAATGTCGCTGTTGCCGACCGCAAGCCTCGTGCGTCCAACGAGCGTGAACAGCGCAATGACGAAAAGAGCCGCCGCCACGACAATGGCGATCTCCCACCGCACGCCGAAAGTGGCCACCGCCACGATGATTGCGGTGAGCAGGATCAAGAAGATCGCAACGGCGGCGAGCTTCACCTGGAAGCGGATACGCGCGAGCGCGTAGGCCGCCAGCGAACCGATCAGGACTGCGAGCAGCGTGCTGGCCACCGCGACAACGACCGAATTCATATAAGGGCGCAGCGTGTAATTCTGCACGAGCATGAAGTCCCATGCCTGCAGCGAGGGGGCGAAGTCGACGAACGGGAGATAGAACGGCCCACTGTCGACCTCCCCAGGTCCCTTGAAGGACGTGATGAACACCCAGTAGAGGGGAATCACGACAACCAGCGTCCACAGGAACAGCAGCACATAGGTCACGATCCTGGCGACCGGCGCCTGGCTGTCGATCGAGGCCGGCTCGAACAGCCGGCGCGCCAGTGAGCGCGGCTCGGCGCTCATGCTTCGAACCGGCGCGCCGGCCGGACCACGAAGTTGAAGAACGAGACGCATACGATGGTCGAGATGAAGAGGAGCATGTAGCCGATAGCGGCCGAGCCGCCGAGATCCTGGGTGCGCCAGGATATGAAGGAATGGAGCGTCATCGATTCGGTCGCCAGGCCAGGGCCGCCGCCGGTGAGCACGTTCGGCAGGTCGATGATCTTGAAAGCCTCGATGAGCCGGATCAGCACGACGGTAGCGGCAATCGGCGCGATCGCCGGCCAGGTAATGTCGCGAAAAATCTGAAAGCCATTGGCTCCGTCGAGCCGCGCCGCCTCGACTTGATCGCGCGGCTGGTTCTCAATGGCCGCCAGCAGCACGATGAACATGAACGGCGTCCACTGCCAGGTGTCGCCGACCAACACCATGAGTCGCGCCGACCAGGCCTCCGTGGCCCACGACCACTCGCTGATGCCGAAAGCGCGCACGAGCGGGGCAAAGGGCCCCTTCTGCATGTCGGCGAGCATGCGAAACGTGTAGGCGATGCCGACCGGGGTTACCATCAGCGGGATGAAGAAGAGGACGCGAAAGAAATTCCTGCCGCGGATAGGCTGGCCGCAGAGGAGCGCGAGGCCCAGCCCCAGTGCGAACTGCACGGACACGCCGACGAACACGTAGAGAAGCGTGTTGACGACAGTCCCTGGCACGCCGCCCGGCGCCATGGTGGCCAGCGCAAGGACCACCAGGCCCATTGCCATTGCCGTCGCGAGAAGGCGACCAACCGTGCCGACGACGGTCGGCCGGCCACGCCAGAGATAGCGGGCGAGAAGAAACAGCAGCCCTGCCGCGATCAACACCAGCAAAGCGGATTGGACAAAATCGAACGTGCCGAATTTGCCGAGCAGGTGATACTGTTGCGAGCCGACCAGCAGCTTGCGGAAGTTCACAAGTCCGATGAATTTCAGCGTGAATCCGCCCGGCGCGAGCGCAAAGCGCGAAAGCGCAAGATAGGCCGAGATGATGAGCGGAAAAATCGCGAAGCAGAGAAGCACGACGACGGCCGGCAACACCATGATCCGGCCCGAGTGACCGTCCAGCCATTCGGCCCAGCTGCGACGGTCGGCAGCAGCTTCTGGCATAATGTCGGTTGCGGTCATCATATCCTGGGAAAGTGGGGCAGGCATGAGACCCGGCGCGGATCGGTGCCACGCCGGGTCGATTGCTTGGCTGCCTATTTGGCGCCGATGGTCGCCTTGTAAAGTTTGAGCTGCTCGTCTTTGCCAATCTCTTCGTTCAGCTCGTTCCACCCTTCTTCGACCGCCGCGACGGTCGCTTCCTTGTCGATTTCGCCGGCGAGGAAGCGCGACACCGCCTCGTCGAGCACGACCTGCTGATATTTCTGATTTTGTGGGATGCGCAGGTCGAGGATCATGTTCGGGCTGCTCATGCTGTCGTTGATAGCGCCCAGGTAGACTTTAGCCTCCTCCTCGCTCATGCCGGCCTTCTTCCAAAGGTCGCTGTAGCTGAGCTGCGAGGTGCGGTACGGGTTGAAGCCGGTGCCGCCGACGGTCACGTCGGCATTCGACTGCGCCGGCTGCGTCATGTACGAGAAGAACGCGTAGGCGGCGTCCTTCACCTTCGGATCGGCCGCGGCGTTGATGCCGCCGCCCCAGCCGCCAAAGGCGGCGAATGGTGCATGGTTTACGCCGTCGATCGCGTACGGGCAGTTTTCTGCCGTGCAGGCCTCAAGCTTGCCGGTGTCCCAGTTCAGGACTTCCTTGGATCCGGGCATGATCGCCGCGCCCCATTTGCCCATCACCTTGGACTGCTTCGGATCGATCGAGATCGTGCCTACATCACCCCAGTCGAGGTTCAGCGCGCAGCGGCCGGAAGCGAAGAGCGGCCTTGTATCGCTGACGTCGAGGTTCAGCTCGTCCGGCGGGCCGTACTTGGTCGATTCAGCCAGGAAGTCGAGCGCCTTGCGGAAGGCTTCGTTGTCGACGAGCGGCGTCATGTCCTTGGTGTTGAAGAAGGTGCCCTGGCTGGTTCCCTTGGACTGGGTCATCGAGCCGACCACATCGGTGACGAACCAATAGCTCTGCGCGTTGCGCTTCTTGGCGATGCACGAGCCGAAATCCGGCGTGCCATCGCCGTTCATGTCCTTGCCATGCGTTGCCTTGGCGACCTCGAGATACTCGTCCCAGGTTTTCGGCACCGCCAGGCCGGCCGCTTCCAGCACGTCCTTGCGATAGTACATCATGTGGAAGTCGCCATCGAGCGTGATCATGTAGGTCTTGCCGCTGTACTTCTCGGAGAAGTCCCGGAAGAACGCGCCCACATCATCCTGCTGGATCTCCTTGTCGGCCTCGACCCGCGGCGTCAGGTCCTCGAGGTAGCCGCCGGCAATGTAGTCGACCATCCATTGCGGGGCGAACACCCCGGCGTCGACCGAATTGGTGCCGCTCGCCCAGTCGGTGACAATCTTTTGATAGAGATCCGAGAAGGGCACCGCGATGACATTGATCTTGGCGCCGGTGAGCGCTTCGAAGTCGGGCGCGCGCCTCTGTAGCGGCTCCTGAATCGCACCGGTCTGCGTAATGACGTTTACGGTAACTCCCGCAAACGGCTTGTCCTGCGCAAAGGCAGGTGCGCCAACCAGCGCAGCAAAGGCCGAAATGCCGGCCAGAAAGACCCGAATTCTCATCAGACTTCCTCCCATATTGGCCGGGACTTCTTCCTGCGAACCAAGCCGCCGGCATCTCCCCGTTGGTTGCCGTCGCCAGAGCACGGCACCAACGCTCCTCAAGCACAATATCGGCATCGCGCAGCGAGTCCAGTGCCTTGCCGTAACGGAAGATGAGGTGCCTTAGCGGGCTTCCCGGCTAATGCATGTCGCCCAAAGCATGCCCTACGGCGTGACCCGAGGGTGCGCACCGGCGTGGAGCGCCGCCGGGAGACCACTCGATCTTGCCTGGGGGAAATTCCACGGCATCACCGATGCTCACCACCGTCGGCATGGGCCTCACTGCAAGTTGGTGTGGCGGTACACCATCAGCTTGTGCGCTTCGGGTATCTGCTGCGCCAAGCCGAGCACAACGCTGTCGAGCAGGATGAGGCAGGATTGCTCGAACAAGCTGCCGCCAAACTGTTCCGATTTCTCGACAGGTACGTGGAGCGTGACATCGGCAATGCTGGCCAGGGTCCCGGCTGGCTTATGCGTCAGCGTAACGACCTTGGCGCCCTCCGCCTTGGCGATGCGGGCAAAGCCTGTACTGACCGGCGTTTCCCCAGAGCCGGAGATGATCAGCAGCGCATCACCCTTGCGGATCGATGGCGCCGATACCTCACCGACGAAATGCACCGTTCGGCCAAGATGCATGAACCGCATCGCGCCCATCCGCGCGACAAGGCCGGAGCGTCCCTGCCCGGAAAAGAACCATCGCTGACCGGGGTCATCGAACGCCTGCACCAGCCTTGCAAAGGCATCGGTATCGATCCGGCCAAGAAGGTCGGTTATCTCCTGTCCGACGGCCAGCCACGGCCTGGATTGGGCAATCTGTCGCGAATCCATCGTGCTACCTCTTTCGGGTTTGCGGATTCTGTAATGGCGCTGCCAACCACGAGGATTTCGGGCTCGACTGCGATCACCGCTTCCAGCGTGTCGGGGCCGATCCCGCCGGCCAGCGAAACCAGAAAACCGCGATCGTGCATTTTCCTCACGGCTTCGAGGTGTGACGTGGAGGTGTTGCCCGCCAGCCGCGCATCGGTCGGCGAGTGGACCGCGACGTAGCCGAAGCTTTCGGGGAAGACAGCATCCAAGGGAAGCAATTCTGCCTTGCCCGCCTCGGTGATGGTATCGACGATAACCGTCGCGCCGAAGGCTGCGGCACGTTTTCCGACCGCCTCATGCGTGGCGGACGAAGCACACGACAGGACCGTCATGAATGCGGCACCGGCGCCGAATACCATATCAGCCTCGAGCTGGCCGCCGTCGACGGTTTTGGTATCAGCCAACACCATGACATCAGGGCAGAGCTCGCGCGCCGTGGTGATGGCCGAGAGACCAAGGCGTTTCAGCAACGGCGTGCCGATCTCGATGATGTCGGCGAACGCCTTCATCTGCGGGAGCAGGGCCAGGTGTTCAGGCTTGTCGAAGGCGACTTGGAGGAGCAAGGCGGTTCTCTCGGATTGCTTAAGGCAGCGGATGCGGCATGACGACAACGGCCAGCCTGCAGTCGTGTGCCTCGTGGTCGAAATCTGCCATAATCCAGCAACCTCCAAGCTGGGTCTGCATAGGGAGAGCAAATCGTACCCTGTAAAGCAAGTGTGGTTCTTGTCGAAAGCAGGAGGTACGGGTCAGAGCAGCGCCGACGCCAACAGCAATGCAATGAGGTAGTTCCTTGACGAGACTGTTTGAGCCCATTGGATGCAAGGTCGACCTGTCGACTGGTGCGATGGGAAATGCAACCGGCAGCTACCAGAAACGCTTCCGCGATCTGGATGGGCTCTACGCCGACGCCGCGGCCTTCGAAGCGATGCGAGCGACATGGGGCGAGCGCATCGTCTACGAGGTCTCCGAGTTCCGGCCGACCGAGCAGTCGGGCGATCTGATTTTCGGCGTCACGCGCATGGCGCCTGGCAAAGTCGGCGACGAGTATTTCATGACGCGCGGTCATATCCACAAGCAGGCCGATCGGCCCGAGATCTACTACGGCCAGAAGGGGCACGGCGTGATGCTGATGGAATCGCCGGAAGGAGAGGTCCGGATCGTGCCGGTCGACGCGCAGACCGTCTGTTACGTCCCCCCTTTCTGGATCCACCGCTCGATCAATGTCGGGAAAGACGATCTGGTGATGCTGTTCTGCTATCCGGCCGATTCAGGGCAGGATTACGAGATCATCGCAAGATCGGGAGGCATGCGCTCGCGCGTCGTCGCCGGCGATGGAGGCTGGAAGCAAGTCGACAACCCGGATTGGCGACCGCGTGACGCGAAGCTGATCTCCGCCCTCTATGGGCAACGATCCGGTGCCGGCATGAAGGCTTCCGTCGAGATCGCTGCTTCACTTCGCACCGTTGCGGCGGTGCTGCGCGCGATGGAAATCCGGGAGATCGGCAAATGAGCCGCTATCGGCCGGCTCCCCAGCCGACATTCTATTTTATCGGCGTCACGACGACGAGCAGTTCGATAATGCGGGTTTTCCCGGCATGGGCGCGTCACCTCGGGCTGAAGAATGCGGTTCTCAAGGGCATCGACTTTCCACTCCATGCCGATCCGGAGGCCTACCGTGAGGTCGTCTCCTTCATAAAATCCGACCCGCTGTCGCTTGGCGCGCTCGTCACCACGCACAAGATCGATCTCTTCAACGCAGCGCGCGACCTGTTCGACGTCATCGATCCGCACGCTCGCCTGATGCACGAGACCAGTTGCCTGTCGAAGCGGGGCGGCAAACTCATCTGCCATGCCAAGGATCCGATCTCTTCGGGCCTTGCGATAGATGGTTTCCTCCCGGCGGGATACTTCGCGAATACCGGCGCGGAAGTCCTGTCGATGGGCGCCGGCGGATCGACGATTGCGATCACCTGGCACCTGATGCGCAAGGAACGTGGCGCCGACGTGCCTTCGCGCATCATTGTCAGCGACCGTTCGCAGCCGCGTCTCGACGAAATCGAGCGCATCCACAGAGACATGATGTCGACGGTCGAGATCGAGTATGTCCTGGCAGACCGGCCCGAGATCAATGACGGGACGTTGGCGGCGCTGAGACCAGGCTCGCTGGTGATCAACGCGACCGGACTTGGCAAGGATGCGCCCGGCTCGCCGATCACCGATGGCGGCGTGTTCCCCAAGCGCGGCATTGCCTGGGATCTCAATTATCGCGGCGACCTGATCTTCCTCGACCAGGCAAGGCGGCAGCAGGCCGGACAGCAGTTGCAGATCGAGGACGGTTGGACGTATTTCCTGCATGGCTGGACGCAGGTGATCGCAGAGGTCTTCGGCATCGCGATCCCGGTGTCGGGGCCGGATTTCGACGAGATTTCGCGCATCGCCATCGATGCGGCGAAGGGCTGATGCCGTGGAACGCATTCTCGTCACCCGATAGACAGAGGATCACATGTTTGCCCATCTCAGGACTCTCTCGAAATGAGCGGCGAGCTTTTCCTCGCCATCGATGTCGGCACCGGCAGCGTCCGCGCCGCACTGATCGATGTCACCGGCAAGATCCTTGAACTTGCGTCGCGAGAGCACGACCAGATCGTGCCGGAATTCGGCTGGGCCGAACAGCGGCCGGTCGACTGGTGGGAGGGTGCGCGAGCGAGCGTCAAGACGGTGCTGGACCGCGTCGATGGCGCCCGCGAACACATCTCCGCCATCTGTGTCTGCGGGCAGATGCACGGGCTGGTCCTGCTCGACGCGCACGGAGCGCTGATTCGCGACACGGCACCGCTCTGGAACGACAAGCGCACCATCGATCTCGTACGTCGCTTCGAGAACGCCAACGAGCCGGATAGCTACCTGCCCGAAAGCGGCAACACGCCGACCCCGGCATGGCCGGGCTTCAAACTCCAATGGGTTCGAGACAACGATCCCGCCGCATACGCCCGCAGCGCAGTCGCCATCATGCCTAAGGATTACATCAACTACCGGCTGACCGGCGAGATTGCTATGGATACTGGCGACGCGTCCTGCAGCTTCCTGATGAAACCAGAACGGCTCGACTGGTCGCCGGTGATGATCGAGCGCATGGGCCTGGACGCCGCCAAGCTGCCGCCGATCCGCAACCCGCTGGATGTCGTCGGCCACGTCACCGAACAGGCAGCTCGCGACACCGGGCTGCGCTCTGGAACCCCCGTGCTGGTCGGTGGTGCCGACTACCCGGTAGCACTGCTCGGCTCAGGCGCTTGTCGCCCGGGAATGGGTTCCGACAGCACCGGCACGGGCGCAATCATAACGGTGATCGCGGAGAAGCCGCTGCTTGACCCGGAAATCTCGAACGTTGCGACAATCGAAGGCAACTGGGCGCGGTTCGTGCTGCTGGAGACCGGCGGCGACGGCATGCGCTGGGCACGTCGTGCCTTCCACGGCAACGCGCTGTCCTATGACGAGATCGTCGCCCGTGCCGCCGAGGCACCCGCCGGTTGCGACGCGCTGCTCTTCATGCCTTATCTCACCGGCGAGCGCCTGGGGCGCCATCGCAACGCCCGCGCACAGTTTTTCGGATTGGGCGCCGGGCACGGCATGGAGCATTTGCACCGCTCGATCCTGGAAGGCATCGCCTTTGCCATGAGGCGTCACATTCGCATCATGGAACAGGCGTCGAACAAGCCGCTGGAGCGCGTTATCGCCGCGGGTGGCGGGGCGCGCACCGAACTCTGGCTGAAGATCAAGGCCAGTGCCTTCAACATTCCGATCCTGGTTCCGCGGGAGCCCGAATGCGGCATTGTCGGTTGTGCCGCGATGGCCGCCACGGCGACCGGCCGCTTCTCGCGCGTCGAACAGGCGGCGGAGCGTTTCGTGAGCTACGGCGCCGAAATCTTGCCGGACCCCAGATGGGCCGAGATCTACAGGCGCACCCAACCCGTTTTCGACAAGCTCTACTATCACAGCCAGGCGCTCTACGACGACATCGACGCACTGGCGGCTGCGGCGCGGCCGTGACGTCTGCGATCGGCCCGGCGATCGTGCATGGTTTGCGCGCATCGGAGACTCGGTCCTAAAGCGCGTCGCGTTTGACCGGTCTCATGCGACGCGCTTTAGGTTGTTGTTTTATGCATGTCGTTATCGCAAAACCGTTGCACACTTTTGCGCGACATGCATTAGAGCGGGATGAAGAGAGGCTGAATCGAAGGGGGATTCCCAAATCAGCGGGGA
>SAQG01000114.1 GCA_004020315.1 Mesorhizobium sp. | reverse complement strand
CCCGGGCTTGCCGGGAAGACGACGGTGCGGTTGCCGTTGAGGAAGGTGCGGAAGTGGATATGCGCATGGATGGCACGGGCGAGAACCTGGCTTTCCACATCGCGGCCGATTGAGACGTAATCCTCGGCCGACTGCGCATGCGTGATGCGCGCCGTGTCCTGCTCGATGATCGGACCTTCGTCGAGATCGGCCGTGACATAATGCGCCGTCGCCCCGATCAGCTTCACGCCGCGCTCATAGGCCTGCTTGTAGGGGTTGGCCCCTTTGAAGGACGGCAGGAAAGAATGGTGGATGTTGATGACGCGGCCCGACATCTTCCGGCAGAGCGCATCCGACAGCACCTGCATGTAGCGGGCGAGCACGATAAGTTCGGTGCCGGTCTGCTCGACGATATCGAGCAGCTGGGCTTCGGCCTGCGGCTTGTTGTTCTTCGTCACCTTGATGTGGTGGAAGGGGATATCGTGATTGACCACCACCTTCTGGTAATCGAAATGGTTGGAGACGACGCCGACGATGTCGATCGGCAGGGCACCGATCTTCCAGCGATAGAGCAGGTCGTTGAGGCAATGGCCGAAGCGCGAGACCATGAGCAGCACTTTCATACGCTTTTTGGCATCGTGGATCTCGGCATCCATGGCGAACTTTTCCGCGATCGGCTTGAAGCCTTCGGCAAGCGCCGGCCCGCCGACCCCTTCCTCCGAGATGAAGGAGACGCGCATGAAGAACTTGCCGGTATCGAGATCGTCGAACTGGCTGGAATCGACGATGTTGCAGCCCTGCTCGGCCAGATAGTTCGAGATCGCCGCTACAATGCCACGTGTGGACTTGCAAGTTACGGTGAGTACGCAATGAGTCATATGGACATCCGCTCTGAGTTGGCGCCGTTTCGGCACTTACCGCACTGGCGGAGCATGTCCGCGTATCCGTGCCTCTATGTCTCGCCTGACCGGTTAGATTGATGCTGCGCCATTGCCGTTGGGGAAAATGCC
>SAQG01000113.1 GCA_004020315.1 Mesorhizobium sp. | reverse complement strand
ACAGAATGCCGTTCACCCCGCCCTTCTTCTTCAAGAGCTCCCTATTCTCTAGCAGCCCCTTCTTTCACAGCTCCTTCTCAAGCACTTGCCATTGTCTGGAAATTAGCCTTGCCCCATTCTTCGATTATTGGCGCATCAATTCCTTGCCTTTGCTCTCATTGCTGCTTGAAGTCCAGTCTTTTAAGTGAAATCCCAAAAATGGAAAGTCAGTAGTAATTGTCGGGATGGAAAGCTACTCTTCAACCACTTATTTAAGCGCTATGCACCTAAGCTCAGTCTTTCTGGCAGCTATCTTGCTAAACCTAGATTCTTGCAGTTCCTTTTTCTTCTCTCTTTATGCTCGAAATCGTACTCATTCGACATCTAATTTCATGGGCTGGGCATACCTTCTTTAGCTCATTTTTATCTTTCTTTGAGGAAGATCCCACGAATCGTCTTCTATCGACATCGTCTGCTTACTCTTATCGTACGCTCTTCTTACCCAACCCAAATCAATCGTCTGGTACTTTGTCCGCTCTCCCTTTCCTGGTGAAGGAGAGAGAGTTTTACAAGCTGATGCAGCTAAGAAAGTCTCGTTGAAAGCAGGAACGAAGACTGTGACGACTATTTGAACTAGTTTCAAAGGCTTGATTGACCCTTGGGAGTTAATCTGGCTAGGGCGCCCTCGTAAGGCGTAGGGTAGGGATTTGAAACCGGAGGCCTCTCCTCATCTAGTTCTTTCGTTACGCCGAGAAGAAGCAGAAAGAAGCTTGGAAGAAGAGATGGTCAATCTTCTCTTATCTTATGGGCGAGACTGCTAAAAAAGAGGCTCTTAAAAGCCAGAACGAGTCCTCTCTTGCGGGAGGGATAGGCGGGAAAGGGGGAGGAGGTCTTCAGTCACTCCGTTTTTGAATTGGGTCACGAATGGTATTCGATTTCTTTTAACAGCATAAAAGCATTCGAACTTGGGAGATGCGAAAAAGAAGAAGGTTCTTTTGTATATTCCTTCTTGAAGATAGTACGCACAGGTGAGAACATCCCTAATC
>SAQG01000112.1 GCA_004020315.1 Mesorhizobium sp. | reverse complement strand
ATCCACCTTTCTTGTGGATCATTCTGTATGTGGTTACCGGATGATGGGAATAACAAAGCAGTAATTTATAAATGAGCACTGCACGAAATGTACATAATATATGAAATCTTTCATTTATCGTTATATCCGGGTCTTTTCGTTGCATTCACTTACAACAAGAAACAACCACCAGCGTTTGGTGCAGCACCTGCATTTTGGTGCATTCTTCTTTCTTTCCTCGGTCTTTCGTTCCGTCATATTCCTAATAACTTATCCAATTACTACGTATTAACCGCTAATGCACCTTTCTTTTATCAAATCTCTGGGACATGGTCTAATCATGAGGGTAGTATTTTATCATGGTGTCGGATCCCACGTTTTTATGGATTCCTTCTTTGTTACCGGGGTCGACCCCCAAGCCAAAATGTCTCAAAACGAGGAGGCCATAGAGAAGTTTTGTATTACTTTGTCTCGAACTTCGTGAAGAACTCCATTCTATCTCTCCCTCGTTACGAACAAAAAAGTGGGGCAGCGCCCCAGTTGTACACTCCCTTCGTTCTACGAACCTTTGTTGATTCTGAACTTCGTTCGCGAAGGAACCGGACGTTTGACGGGCCAGCCCTTTTTTATGCGCCGCTTTACCCATATAGTATAATTCTCTTAGCTCCTTTGGGTGCTAGGCGCTCCCGTGGTTCGCGAGAAGGAAAAAGAAGGACTCATCCTTTGTTGCATCTGGCACGATATGATAAAGAGAGAGCTTCGTCTATCGATGAACAGCGGATTGACGGTGCTCTTGGCATTGCTTTGTTTTTCTCTCCTTTCCTATCAGCGAGTTCCGATCCTTTTGTTCGAAATTTCTTCGTTCGTACCGAACCGCTTGCAGAATCAAATCCAGTTCCACAAGATCCTATATCATCTATACATCCTCCTTGCATTTATGCCGGAGACGTCGCCAGTGCTATGGGCTTTGGATTATGTAGATCAAAAATTCTGAATGGGATTGTGGCACTCCACTCGCCGCCAATGCGGAAGGATGCCGCCGAAAAGAAGGGAACGCAGCTTCGCTCTGCTGGAAGCGTCGGATCCCGTATAACGAGCGAGCTTTTAAC
>SAQG01000111.1 GCA_004020315.1 Mesorhizobium sp. | reverse complement strand
TATATATACAAACCAAGAAAAAAATGATTTTTTTATCCAATTGTTCATTCCTGGGAAGAGGAAGAAGCAGATAGAGCAAAGGCCTCCTCTTTCCGAGGTTGGGTGTGGCTTCCCGAAGTGAGCGAATTGCATGTAGAGATCCGTAGGGGCTTATAGTTTAATTGGTTGAAACGTACCGCTCATAACGGTAATATTGTAGGTTCGAGCCCTACTAAGCCTAGCACCCCCTTCTCTTCACCCGATACAAGAAGGCAGTCGACACTCTGAATTTTATGGGAAGACATCGCGTTCCTAGTCGATTTCCCTCATAGCACTGTCCCCTTAATGCTACGAAGTGAAGCAGGCATAGAGACCAACCATAGGGTATCTATCCTGTGATCCAACCCCGGCTCGGTATCGGTAGTCTCAGTCTTTCCCTGCCTGCCCTGGTATGAGTTGAGAGTCTAAGAGGGAGTCTTATTCTACTCTAGGCTCACTCCACCCCCTGCGTTGTCTTATTTCAGGAGGGACTAGATTGTTAAGAAATCCCTGACTCTGTCTTTGGGCTAAAGCCTATAGTTCTTTCCTCACTAACGGAAGTCTCTTAGTAAGTAGCATCAGCTCTTCCGGGGGGAAAGCCTAAGTAAGGAGTATTCGCGGGCTATCCACAAGCATTAGTTCTCCCCCTGACCTGCCTCCCAACCTCAAGATCATCAGCGGACGACGCCTTCTTCCGAAAGTCCTCCCTCTTTGCTTTGCCCCAGCGAAAGAGACTCCGTATCCGATTCCTCGGGTCTTGCTGCGTCAGCTACCGTAGATAGGAGGCTTTAGCCTATAAAGAAAGCAGCTTTGTAGTAGGAAGGAAGCAAAGAAAAGTATGCCCTACATGTCAACAGGGTGGAAGTTCAAAGCATCGAAGATGAGTACATGGAAGCACCAATGAAGAAAGTCCAGAGTGCAGAGATAACCTTCTCGACAGAAGACATCTTGCTGGACAGGAAGAAGCATACATAAGCGGCCTCTTTATCTCACCGGTGACATCGGCGAAAGAAAGAAGGCTGCCGCGGGACCCTGGGGCCTCCATCAACGTGATGCCACTGCGGGCCCTAGCCGATCTAGGAATTCCTTCCTACGAGCCGGCTAAGTC
>SAQG01000110.1 GCA_004020315.1 Mesorhizobium sp. | reverse complement strand
TCGTAGTGGCACTCTTCGGTCCGTTAAACCAACTCCAACCAAGAGTTGGTTCTTAACCAAAGACGAGATTGCACAACTTCAACATTCAATCGCGCCGCGCTGCCCATTAAAGAAAGGTAGCGGACAGCGACGCTGACGGATTAAGTCATAACATCTGAACATCAGACCATATTTGTTAAACTTACTTAACAGGTCTTTCCGATCAGGACGTAGACAAACCGCAGGTGGATCTAATAGTTGTTCCAAAGGTAAAGTGAAGTCACAACAGGCTTCCTCATACCACCGGACATAGCGTACGAAAGATTCCACCCAATATCTGAGCATGACTTTCTCCACGTAGAAGTCCCCTTCTTCAGTGAGCTTACGCTCAAAATAATCCCGCACAGACAACAAATACTTGTCATCTGATCTGGACGACACGACTCCAAAAGAAAATACCGCACCATACCAAGGTGATAGCAATTAACTACTAACCCATATGGAAAACCTAATAGGAAACGGTAGTGGTATGATTCCACCAGGCGAGAAGGCCACCAAAACGTACCTATACCAGTGTCGATTATATTGAGTCCTTAGCCAAAGACGAATACCGCCTGTAGCCAGCCTCTTTAAACCTCAAAGAGACCTGAAGGGAAGAACATCCAATTTCTTTTAACACAGGCATAAGAGCCACGCTGAATCGAGTGGACCGAATCATTTTCAACAAGCGGGGCGATCAGTGGGATCCCGTTTTCTTTGTCCGTTAAGCCTCACAGCTATGCTTTTTATTCTTTTGTCGAATCCGAGTTCTTCATGCCATGAAGACCAGCCAAGCAGATGTGATTCTGTCTCTTCCCTTCCTATTCTCACTGACATTAAGATTGACTCTCTCTCCTTGCTCGTTTCACTCCTTTCCGTGAAGAGCACACTAGGCACCAAGTCGCAATGACAACGCCTTTCAGCGGTAGTCCTTCGGTAATCAAGCAAGAACAAACAATCATTCATCGGAGGGAGCGTGGATTGTTTTCAAGTCAGGCAGATAGGTGCTCCTTTAAGACCATTTTTTGTCGCCCTTTTTTTCGGGCAGAGACGAACACACCATTCCAACGGCAGGAGGAGGAGGAGGATAGACTTCCGAACCCGACACATCCACTGCACGATCCTTTGAGCCGTAGTTCCGGGGTTTGAT
>SAQG01000109.1:344-1212 GCA_004020315.1 Mesorhizobium sp. | reverse complement strand
ACTCAAGGTAATGGGCCAAACCTAACGAGTCCAAACAAATTGGATCTTTTTGTATGACAAAACCACATATTGGTAATTTTTTTCAGTAATTTTTTTATTTCCTCAAGCAATAGGGTTTTACCAGTCCCAGCAGAGCCTGTGATGAACACGGATTTGCCCTGAGGGATGGCAGACAAAATATGCTTCTGCTCGTTTGCCCATTCTATTGGAGTGAAGGTTAGCCCAATGTTAGCATTCAGATCCATTTTCAGCCCGGAAATGCCACCTTTTCCTGGCTTTCCAAACAAAGCCCATCGAAGTCCAGTCCATCTAATTCATTTTATTCCCATTCCAGGACGGCCCAGGCCGCTATCCGAGTGCAATCGGCAAAAGCAAGTTTACCTGACTTATATTTTTAATATAATGCGTTCTGCTGTCAAAAGTAGGGGATAGTGTCTGATCCTTTCAATCAAGCGATAGAGGCAGAGGCTTTACTTCTTTCGCCTACGCTAGGACGGAGCTGCTGTCGAGTGAGGGTTGGCCGAGGGGAGTTCCATCATGAAGCTGGGTACAAAAAAGCCAGTAAAAGACAAGTAGAAGCCAGTGAAAGAGGAGTAGTCAGGGTACGACGAAGCACGCCTGGTACGTAAGCGAATACGGATCACGTGGGTTTGTACTGATCCGCTTTCGAGCTGTCGAGTGAGGATTGCTCC
The DNA here is from genome assembly GCA_004020315.1 of Mesorhizobium sp. Taxonomy (GTDB): domain Bacteria; phylum Pseudomonadota; class Alphaproteobacteria; order Rhizobiales; family Rhizobiaceae; genus Mesorhizobium. The sequence goes on along the minus strand of SAQG01000109.1, from coordinate 520 downwards.
ATCTATGAAGAAAGGACGCAGGGGGCCTCTCTTATTATATTATAAAGGGGGGGTACTCTCTTCTCTGATGTGCGCTATATTATTTTGTTCTATTTCTGAAAGAGTTTTCGGGATTAAGCCACGTGGCGATACCCGCGAAAAACTAAAGACTCTTTTTTTTTTGGCTTAGAGCTTCC
>SAQG01000109.1:0-334 GCA_004020315.1 Mesorhizobium sp. | reverse complement strand
TCTATAAATAGAAGCTGCTTTCTCTATTTGGCAAAGCAAGGGGAGATATGGATCCACCAGTTACCACTTTAACGCTTTTTCAAATTGAGCAAGCTATTATTAATGTAGAGAACGCAAAGCTCCAGCAGGAGCAAACCCTGGCTGCCTTCTGGGAGCACATGCCTCCTGTCGAGGAGGAGGTCCTGGTAAAGCGGATACAAGAGCTCCGGGACCGCATTCGCGCTCTGGAAGAACAAAGGAGGTTTCTCATCCGAGAGCGCGAATTGCTGCTTATCAGGGCGGCCTCCATCATCCGCGGGAGACCTGGGGGAAACAACTAAGAAGTCCTTTGTTT
>SAQG01000108.1 GCA_004020315.1 Mesorhizobium sp. | reverse complement strand
TGTGGTTGGTTCAAGCGCGTGCTTGCTTTTTTATGCGGACGAGTTTTCGTCCGGAACAATACGGTACTCGACTTTTACCTTTAAGTCGGAAAAGGCCTCAGATTGGACTCCACCCCTATTGAGGTCTTCCAATAGGGCATAGAGTCGATCTAGGGGTTCCTCTCCCGTGGAGGTTCGGGGGTTTTTTAAAGCGAGGGCCCCCTTTCCCATCCAATTCCCCGTCGGGTCAAGGCCCGCCATGATTTGGATAATCTCAACCTTGACCTCGAATAGGTCTTCGGCCTGAATCCGCATCATTTGTATGACCTCGGAAGAAGGATCGGAGTATTGGTTGAGCAGGCGGCACGCAATTGCGTTGACACAGTCCCCCCCTATGACTTCATCAGGTTGATACGGGTAGGGGACCACTGGTAGGGTCGTATTAGCTGGACCCGCTTCCTCTGTTCCGCTGGGCCAGGATTCCTGGATAACGTCCAGATCAAACGTGTCCTCCCTCTCCGAGGACGCGTTTGCCTCTCCCGCGCTGGTTTGAGCATCCTCCCTTTCTTCCGATTCGCTAAAGCCTATTATTCCGTCTAGTCAGGTTTGCTTTTTTGCGTTCACTCTAGGAGTTATAGTTAGATTCGTGACTTCTTCGCATCTCTCAATCAACATACTAAAATCCATTCTCTCACCAACCCCCAAGCCGATTTTGCTAAACAAAGGACTTGGTGATTAGTAGCTGGTTCAACAAGAGCAATCTTATCTTATTGGCTTGCTTATTCAACTCGTTTGAGTAAACCCCGTCTTTTTGTCCGACATGCCTCTTCCCGTTAGCGCAATAAGGCCATTATAAGGGCACAAATACGAAAAAAGTTCTCCCTGTTCCGAACATTTCGACGACAAGGACAAGTTTTAAATCGCATATGCATATCCCGTCTTTATCTTTCTTTCCTTTCATTTTACT
>SAQG01000010.1 GCA_004020315.1 Mesorhizobium sp. | reverse complement strand
GAAAACTGTAACCCATGTATCCGGTTCAAAGTGTTACCCATCTATCAACTGGACACGGCAGGGCGATGAGGGGCAGCGCAATCGTCGGGTTAAAACAGCGCGATTCAGGAACAAATCCTGCCGCCCTTACCCTTAAATGAACTGCACCTGGACGATCTCATAGCCCCGTGCACCGCCTGGCGCGTTGACCTCGATGGCATCGCCAACTTCCTTGCCGATCAGTGCCCGCGCGATCGGCGAGGAGATCGAGATGCGGCCGGACTTCACGTCCGCTTCCTGATCGCCGACGATCTGGTAGGTCTTCTTCTCTTCCGTGTCCTCGTCGACCAGCACCACAGTCGCGCCGAACTTGACCTTTTCGCCGCTGAGCTTGGTGATATCGATCACCTCGGCGCGTGCGATGAAGTCCTCGAGCTCGTTGACGCGGCCCTCATTGAGGCTCTGCGCCTCTTTCGCCGCGTGGTACTCCGCGTTTTCAGAAAGATCGCCGTGCGAGCGCGCTTCGGAGATTGCTTCGATGATGCGCGGCCGCTCTTCCTGCTGGCGCCAGCGCAGTTCTTCCTTCAATGACGCGAACCCCTCGCCTGTCATCGGGACCTTGTTCATGATGCCTGACCTTTCCTGCCGCCGCCCCCGCATTCCGGGAGCGACCTTGTCGATGGGTACAAAAAGAAAACGGTCCGGCAGCCTCGGGCTAACGGAACCGTCTCACCGCAATTTCCCCCAATATAGCAATCTTCGCGGGTTTTTCACGCCAAAAAAATCGGTTTTGAAAAATTCACCCGCCGTTTGTGGAAATGCCGTCACGGCAGCACGGCTGGCCGGGCGAGCGGCAACAAAAACCGGCTGCGATTGCTCACAGCCGGTGTGAAGAGTGTTCGGGCTTCGAATCAGCTCTTCATGAAACGGTCTATCTGCTCGGAGAGCATGCCGTACTCACGAGATCCCTTGCCAGTGCGCTTCTCGATCTCGCGGAGCTGTTCCTGGGCGCCGGCGAGATCGCCGGTCTGCAGATGCGCCTCGCCGAGATATTCACGTACCAGCGTATAGTTTGGATCGATGCGCAGCGCTTCCTGATAATAGCCGAGACCGACCGTGACGCGTCCGGAATGGCGGTGCGAGTAGCCGAGATAGTTGAGGATGCGAGGGTCTTTCTTGTCCGCAGCCAGGCTGAGCACGGCGATCGCCTCGTCATAACGTCCGGCCATCGCCAGCGCGCGGCCGGCTTCATAGATGTTGTCGTCGCCCAGCATGCCTTGCTTGGGCGCCACGCATTTCTTCAGCTTCTTGTCCCAGACTAGGCCCTTCTTGCACTGTGTCGTCTGGCCGCCATCGCCACCGCCTCCACCTTCACCGGCCGAAAACACCGGAACAGCAAACAGCGGCAGGGCGGCAACCGCTAGAACCTGGATCAGCAATCGTCTGCGCATCGAACCCTCCGTGAAGCATGACAATGCAAGACTAACGCCGGGCAAAAGCCGTTTCATCCCGGAAAAAAGTCATGACCACTGAAAGCTTTTTTGACGATCCGCGCCAGCGGAAAATAGAAGCGCCGAACATGACGTGACGAGCGCTGCAAATTCGCTATCATCCAGCAAACGGCAACGGAGTATGCGGAGACGGCCAGTGCAGCGGCGCCTTGAAAAAGAATGGGAGCTTTCGATCGGTCCCGACACTGTGCGCCTGTTCATCCTCAAGGCGAAGGCGTTGAGCGCCGCCGTCAACGAAGACTATGCCGATGGCGCCGAGCACGAGGTAGAACTCGATAGCGAGGCGCATGACAACCACCACCACGACGGTCTCGTCGAGGAACGTTCCGAAGACCTCACCGAAGAAGAACTGCGCGAACTGATCAACGACCTCAATGTCGACGAGGCCGCCGAACTGGTCGCCCTGGCCTGGGTTGGACGCGGCGACTATGACGCTTCGGAATGGGCCGACGCGCTGGCGGCCGCGCGCGAGCGAGCCAACAAGCGCACGGCGAAATATCTGCTCGGCATGCCGCTCTTGGCCGACTGGCTCGAGGAAGGGCTGGAAGCGATCGGTGCGTAACGTCGCGGTTACCGTTCGTGATCGGCTAAAGCCCCCGTTCAAGGCAACTTCCGCGTTCGCCCGCCGTTAGCGGTGAATGGCGGAGCGGAAAACCCTTACCGGACTGATCAGATTGGCCGGGTTGCCGCTGCCCTTGGCGGCGGCAATGCTGTTCACAGGAGCGGCCCTGGCCCAAGCTCCGGAATTGCCTGAAAGCGTCCCCGTACCGGAGCTCAATCGATCGCAATCAGCGCAAAAAGCCGCACCTGCCGACGTGCCGGTTCCCGAGCCGCGCCCCGCGGATGCGCCAAAGCCTGATCAACCCGCGACCGACACGCTGAACCAGCAGACGTCGGACCAGCCCCGGCCGGAGCCGCCGGCCATCGCTCCAACGCCGTCCGAAAAGCCCGCCGAGGCGGAACCGCCGGCCGCCGCCATGAAACCACCGGAGAAGCCGGCGCAAGCGCCGGAGAAAGAAATCCCTCCCGACCCGCGCTCGGCCTCTGTGCCGCAGGAAAAAATGCCGGAGGAGGAACTTGCCTGCCGCAGGCGGCTGAAGTCGATGGGCGTCGACTTCGAGGAACGCAAGGCCGAGCACGATGCCGCGGTCGGCTGCTCTACCCCCTATCCGATCGCGCTGAAGACGCTGGGCAAGTCATTGGATATCACCCCCGAAACCGAGCTGAACTGCCAGATGGCCGAGGCCGCCGCGCGCTTCGCTGCCAATATCATCCAGCCGGCGGCCAAAGCCGAGCTCGGCGCCAGTCTCAAGTCGGTCGGCCAGGCATCCGCTTTTGTCTGTCGGCCGCGCCACGGCACCGGAAAGCTGTCGGAACATGCTTTCGGCAACGCGCTCGACATCGCCAGCTTCACGCTTTCGGACGGCAGGAAGATCGACGTCGGCCCGGCGCCGCCGGAAAAGGACGCGAAATTCCTGAACACGGTGCGCAAGGCAGCATGCGGACCGTTCAAGACCGTGCTCGGCCCGGGCAGCGATGCGGATCATTCGCTGCATCTCCATCTCGATCTAGCACCGCGCCGCAACGGCGGCACCTTCTGCCAGTGATATGGTCCCGGACCGATATGCGCGCCGCAATTTGGCCTTAGCCGTAAACGCAGCCGCTGATTTTTCCTTTACTCTTGGCGGCTAAGCTCCGTCTCGTCTGATCATGATCCCGAAAAGCGATCATGATCAAACGATGAGATAGGCCTGATCGGGATCAGGCTCGGGGACTGGGAACCTGCCAATGGCCGGGATATTTCGCGCAGCGTCTGTCGCCGTGCGGCAAACGAGACGCGCGCGCATGATTGCCGGCGGGCTTGCCATCGCAGCGATCTCGGCCTGCACCACCGGCAGCGTGCTTTCGCTGGAACCGGCCGTCGATGTCGGCAGCCAGACATCAGCAGTCCCGAAATACGCCCGCCCGAAATACGCCGGCCGGAAATACGCCGGAATGCAGAGCCTCGTCCCGTCCAATCCTTACATGACCGCCGCCTATCCGCGCATGGACGAGCCGATGGCGCCGACCGAACAGATGCCGGCCAGCGAGGTCGACTGCCGCAAGGAATTGAAGCGCCTGGGCGTCGTCTACACCGACCTTGCGCCGATCCGCGAAGGCCAGTGCGGCATAGACTATCCGGTCAAGATTTCGGCCATCGGCAGCATCGGGATGAAGCCGGCCGCGACACTGACCTGCGATATGGCCGCCACCTTCGCCGGCTGGGCCAGGAATGAACTGGTCCCGTCCGCCCGCTGGCGTTATTTCTCCGGCGTCAGGACCATTCGCCAGGGATCGAGCTATTCCTGCCGCAGGATCGCCGGCGAAGGCGTGCTGTCGGAGCACGGCAAGGGCAACGCCCTCGACATCATGAGCATCGAGCTCGGCAATGGCAAAGATATCGACGTGCGCAAGCCCGGCCTGTTCGCCTTCCGCACGCGCGGCTTCCTCAACACTGTGCGCGCCGACGGCTGCCAGTATTTCACCACCGTGCTCGGCCCCGGCTACAACTACGACCACCGCAACCACTTCCATTTCGACATCAAGAACCGCAAGAACGGCTACCGCGCCTGCCGCTGAGCCCGAGCGCATGCCCACTGCCCAAGACCTGCGCCACCGCGTAGAATGACGCCACATAAGGTGATGCCGTATCACCTGGGTGGTATCTCGTGAGCCGACGAAGTCTTCGACGACGCGCAACGATCTGGCTGGTGGCGTTCTGTGCCGGCTATCTCGTACTCGCCTATTTCGCTGCGCCGGAATTCTGGACCCTGCGGGACCGCAATTTCCGCACGCAGCGCTTCGAGATGGTGACGCACACGCCGCAAGGCATTGCGGGCGATCCGATCAATGTCGGCCTCGTCGGTACCAAAAAAGAACTGGTCCACGCCTTCGCCGTCGCCGGATGGGATACGGCCGACGCCCTCACGCTGAAGACCGCGATCGAGATTGGCGAAAGCGTGCTCTTCGATCGGCCCTATCCCGACGCGCCGGTCAGCCGGTTGTTATTCGAAGGACGTGCACAGGATATGGCCTTCGAGAAGCCGGTCGGCGACAGTGCCGACCGGCGTCATCACGTCCGCTTCTGGCAAACCGATGCGACCGGAGACGATGGCCGGCCGCTCTGGCTGGGTTCGGCAAGCTTCGATCGCGGCGTCGGCCTCAGCCACGACACCGGCGCGATCACCCACCATATCGGTCCCGACATCGACGCCGAGCGCGACTTCCTGATCGGCGACCTGTCTGCGGCAGGCATGCTGATCTCGACTAGCGAGATATCGGGCATCGGTGCGACAAAGACCGGGCGCAACGGCGGTGGCGACCCCTATTTCACCGATGGCAAGGCGGTGTTAGGCGTGCTGCGGCAGTTGCCGTAGGCCCAAGACGAACGGCCCCATCCCCAGATGTTCGAAAAAATGCGATACCTCGTCGAAACAAGAGCGGCAAACTCCAGACGGCCCTGTCGACGCGCAGTCTGACGCCAAAGGTCCGCGTCGTCGTCGATGCCCTGATCGAGCATTTTTCGTCGCCATCATGGGATGGGATATGAAATGGTTGCGCCCGCCGGCATGAAAAATGACGGCCATCTATTTTCGAAGACCGCGCCGCAATGCTATTGACCTCGTATGCTCTATGCTGAAATCGCCATCGTGGTCGTCCTCATCTGCGTGAACGGCCTTCTGGCAATGTCCGAACTTGCCATCGTCTCGTCACGGCCGGCCCGCCTCAAGGCGATGATCGACCGCGACATCAAGGGCGCCGGCCGCGCCTTGGCGCTCGGGGCCAATCCCGGCAAATTCCTGTCGTCGGTGCAGATCGGCATCACCCTGGTCGGCGTTCTGTCCGGCGCTTTTTCCGGCGCCACGCTCGGCGATCGGCTGTCCGTATTCCTGGCATCGGCCGGCGTTCGCGAAAGCCTTGCCGACCCGATCGGCGTCGGCATCGTCGTCGCTCTCATCACCTACTTCTCGCTCATCATCGGCGAACTGGTGCCCAAGCAGATCGCGCTGCGCGATCCCGAACGCGTCGCCGCCAGGGTTGCTCCGGCGATGACCATCCTCGCCACCGTCTCGGCCCCGCTGGTCTTCCTGCTCGACATTTCCGGCCGCGCCATGCTGTGGCTGCTTGGCCAACGCGGTGAAAGCGAGGAGAAGGTCACCGACGAGGAGATCAAGATGCTGGTCGCCGAGGCCGAGCATCACGGCACCATCGAATCCGACGAGCGGCGCATGATCGCCGGCGTCATGCGGCTCGGCGACCGCGCCGTTCGCGCGGTGATGACGCCACGCACCGAGGTCGACTGGATCAACCTGCAGTCCGATGACGCGGCGACCCGCAAGCTCTTGATGGAAACCCAGCATTCGCGCCTGCCAGCCGGCGATGGCAGCGTCGACGCCATGATCGGCGTCGTCCAGACCCGCGACGTGCTGGCCGCGATGCTTGGCGGTCGCGCGCTCGACCCGCGCCGGCACGTACGCACCGCTCCCATCGTCCATGACCAGGCCGACGCGCTGGATGTGCTTTCGACACTCAAGGAATCCAACGTGCCGATGGCGCTGGTCCATGACGAATACGGCCATTTCGAAGGCATCGTCACCCCGGCTGACATACTGGAAGCCATCACTGGCGTCTTCCGGGCGGACCTCGACGCCGGCGACGAGGAAAACGCCGTCAAACGCGAGGACGGCTCATGGCTGCTCGCCGGCTACATGCAGGCCGACGAGATGGCGGACGTTCTCGGCATCGACCTGCCCGAGAACCGCGACTACGAGACTGTCGCCGGTTACGTGCTGTCGCACATGCACCATCTGCCGACGACCGGCGAATGCGTGGATGCGCAGGGCTGGCGCTTCGAGGTCGTCGACCTCGACGGCCGCCGCATCGACAAGCTCATCGCCACCCGCCTGCCGGGCGGTCATCGCGAAATCGTGCGGTAACAATCGACACGATGTGTAGACCGGTTCGGATGCCAGTTCTTGACCAAGGCGACTCCCGGCATTCGATTTGCAACGACCGCTTCGCGTCGCATGTCGGCCGTTCACCTACGAACCCTTGCCGCGTGAAAGCCGACATCCCTATTGAGGACGTTAGGCGTTCCGGAACTACGGCAAGAGATCCGTCACAGCGCGCCCACTTCCGTCCATTGCCATAGGAAAGCTGGCATGTTCGTGGATGATTTTCCAAGAACCGGCGATGCGCCTTAACACGATGGTTCGCCGGCTCCAGGAGTCGACCTTTGTGCCATCGGTCTTAATGCCAGTCATGCGCGACAGCCCGAAGGCCACTGCAAGATCGCCGTCGATTATGAGCTTCGGGTCAGCCATGTGAACGGTGACGCCGTTGCGCCAAGTTGCAAACCAAGCATTTATCCCTTCGATGTCGCGTGCCTGTTCGCCTCGATAGGCAAGCGGCGGCGGCAGATCGAAAACTACGACATCCGGGTCCATGGCATCGACGTTGGCGCGGCCGTCCCCCTTGGCAGTTGCGTCTTCTTGGCCCCGGATGACAGACAAGACTTCCTTTTCAGACATATCGTTGCTCCTTCATTTTCTGGAAGACGAGGCCGGGGCGATCAATCCGACATCGACACGCCACCATTCGTCACAAACATGACCGGTCCTAGCTGTTGTTGCATCGTGGTACCAAGAGTGATGAGCCCCTCATCTGCCGGACATCGCATCATCGGGGGCTCTAGTTGTGGAGCCCCAACAGGTTGTCCTTGGACAAAAACGGGCATTCTTATGGATGTTCATTCGGACCCTCCGATGAGTGCTGAAGCTTGGTAACTCCAGTCTCCCCGGTCCGGTCCGAATGGGCGACCTCCTGAAAGCTCACATCTAGTCGCCGTTTGTCTCGGCCGCGAAGTCCATGTCGATCTGGCGCAGCATGAATGCCCATGCCGTCTCCGTCGGCTTCACATATTCGGCCCAGCGTTCGTCCATGCTGTGCACGATGGTCGCGCGGCATCCGTTGGCGAGCGGCTCGATCGTCAGGGTGACTACGGAGTTGTTCTCCTGTTCTTCCTCCTCGGAAGTCAACCAAGTGAAGACGAGTTTCCGGGGCCGATCGATTTCGAGATAATAGCCCCAATGCACCGCCTCGCCTTCTTCCCGCATGTCTGAAAAGGTGAACTTGCCGCCGACCCGTGCGTCGATCTCAACCCTGCGGATGTCGAAAGAAGGCATGCCCGGAACAGGTTGCGCCGCCCAGGACCGCACCTTGACCGGATCGAGCCATGCGTCGAATACGCGCTCGGCAGAAGCCTTGAACTTATGCACCGTCTTCGCTTCAACTTTTCCGGTGACGCTTTCTCCTTCCGAAGTGGGATTTCGTTCGTGGCATCTTCAGCTGTCAAAAGATCATCGATGGCCTGAAGCCGGCTCGCCCAGAACGCTTGCTGAGCGGCGATCCATTGTTGGGCCTCAGACAGCGGCTCGGGGCGGAAGCCAAGAATGTGTTCACGCCCGGACACATTCCGCTTGATCAACCTTGCGCGCTCCAAGAGACGAATGTGCTTGCTCACCGAATTCAGCGAGATCGAAAACTCGGCTGCGACATCGGTGACGCGGGCTTCTGAAGCCGCCAGTCGCTGCAATATGCGCCGCCGAATTGGGTCGGCGAGCGCCATGAGCGTCCTGTCCAAGTCTGCCGACGGCCCTTCGTAGCGCATAGTTCACCCTTTTGGGTGAATTATGCGGGTGCTGTCCAGCGTGTCAAGCGGGCGAAAATAGGCCTTCTTCAATGTCCGCAACCGGTCGAAAGTCGCTATGTAAGACCCGCCTTGTTCGCGAAGCGGACAAGTTCGATGATCGGCCGGCGCAGTCTAATCGACCACACGACTCAAGGTATCAGCACGACCTTGCCGGTCGAGCGACGCTCCTCCAGCGAGCGGTGCGCTTCGTTGGCCTGGTCGAGGCGATAGCGGCCGCCTTGCGTCACCGCAAGCTGGCCGCCGGCGGCCAGATGGAAAAGCTCCGACAGGCTGGCCCTGAGACCATCGGCAGAGAGCAGCGGAAGCAGGGCGAAACCTCGCAAGGACTGGTTCCGGGTGATCATCGCTTCCAGTTCCGAGGCGCCGATGGCGTACCTGCCCAGCGCCGCAAAGACCAGCTCTCCGCCAGGCGCAAGAGCCTCCAGCGACGCCGCCGTCATCGAGCCGCCGACAATGTCGTAGATGACATCGACGCCAGCGCCGCCTGCCGCTTCCCGCACACGCATGGGCCAATCCGACGTGCTATAGTCGACCGCGGCATCGGCTCCAAGCGACCGGGCAAGATCGAGCTTGGGCCTGCTGCCGGCGACCGCGATCACGGCGCTGGCGCCCTGGCGTTTGGCGAGCTGGACAAGCAACGAACCGACACCGCCAGCGGCTGCAGTGGCCAGCACGGACTTGCCGGCTGGCGGGCTTTGCCGCAGCAGATGAAAAGCCGTCAGCCCCTGCACCATCAAGGCCGTCGCGTCTTCGAATGAGAGTGTCTCCGGCAGAGGCACGGCCAGCTTTGCGTCGATCGTCACATTGTCGGCATAGCCGCCAAACGGGCGCTTCGAAGCGAACAGCGGCGCAGCCACGCGTGTCCCAATCAGCGGCGTATCAACCCCTTGCCCAAGCGCCTCCACGGTCCCGGCTGCCTCGACGCCGAGGATGACAGGCAAGTCCGGCGTCACCGCGTAGCGATCCCCGCGCATCAGCACTTCGAAGAAATTCACTCCGGCCGCGCGAACACGGATCAGCACCTCGCCGGCCTGCGGCAGCGGCTTCGACATCTCGACGACGTCGAGGACGTCGGGGCCGCCGAAACGGTTCAGTTGAATGGCTCTCATGGCATGCACCCATCGCTATGGCATCGGATGCTGTTTGCCACTATCTGCCTGATCGCGACTACACACTCATTTGTCCCCTGCTGACCAGGAGGTGACCATGGCCAAGCTGACCAAAAGACTGCCGATGCTGCCGGCGGAACGCGCCCTGAAAGTGATCTCGGGCCGATGGAAGGCTGTTATTCTCTACCATCTCTTCGACGGCCCCCGGCGGCTGTCGGTGCTGAAGACGCTGGTGCCTGATATCACGCAGAAAGTGCTGATCCAGCAGCTTCGCGAAATGGAGGAACACGGCCTTATCAGACGCGAGATCTTTGCCGAGATTCCCTCACGCGTCGAATATTCGGCGACGCCCCTTGGCCTTAGCCTCGAGCCTATCCTTCTGGCGCTCTGTGAGTGGGGCCAGCACCATGCGGATGAGCTGAACGAAATGGACCGCGTTGCCGATTGCATCATCAGGCCTCGGCAGGCGCGCCAGCCAGCCATCGCCTGAATAAAAAAGGGCGACGCAAGCGCCGCCCCGCAATCCTTGGGAGGATTGTTCTGGTCTGCGGTTCAGGCCGCCTTGACTTCCTCGGCCACCGCGTCGGCCTGACGCGCCGCCTTCAGCACTTTGGCCCACCATGCAACGTCGTTGACCAGCGCGGTCGCCGCCTGGTTCAGGTGCTCGAGCTCTTCGAGCTTCTTTTCACCTTGCCTGACCGCGAGGAAATCGGCCCAGGCGATATGGACGGCGGACTTGACCGGCGCCATCTGCAGCTCGACGGCATGCAACCTCAGCTGCTCGACGGCACGCGCGCCGCCGACGCTGCCATAGCCGACGAAGCCAGCCGGCTTCTTGTTCCATTCATTGGCGGCGTAGTCGATGGCGTTCTTCAGCACGGCCGTCGGGCCATGGTTGTATTCGGCGGCGGTGAAGATGAAGCCGTCGAATTCGGCGACCTTCTTCTGCCAGCGCTTTGCCACTTCATTCTGCGACGGCACCCAGGCGGACGATGCGACCTCGTCGAAGAACGGCAGCGGGAAGTCGCGCAGGTCGACCACTTCCACGTCGATATCGGCATGCGACTTGGCGATCTTGGCGATCCACTGGGTCGGAACGTCGGCGAAGCGTGCGGCGCGGGTCGAACCGACGACAATGGCGATTTTGGGTTTGGACATAGAGGGGCTCTCCTTTAGGCAAATTTCTGGTATCGTTTAGATACCTGAGCTATATGAGTGACTGCCCCCACGAGGCGCAAGGAGGCACCTTTTTGTTACCAAGGCACCCGCACCGCACCGAGGACTGCCGCGCCATCTCGGAAATCCTGCAGCGCGTCGGCGACAAATGGACCGTACTCGTCGTCGGCAAGCTCGGTGACGGGCCACTGCGCTTCAACGAATTGCGCAGCGCCGTCGGCGGCATTTCCCAGAAGATGCTGACCACCACATTGCGCGGGCTTGAGCGCGACGGCTTCGTCACCCGCACGGTGTTCCCGACCATTCCGCCGCGCGTCGACTATGAGCTGACTGATCTTGGCTACGAGCTTCTGGTGCCGGTCGGTGCGCTTGGCGAATGGGCGCGCAAGAACACCGAGCGGGTCAAGGCGGCGCGGGCGAGATTCGACAGCATGCACGCCTAACCCCTTGAGTTGCAAGTGTTAGGCATGGTGCGCTCTTTCGGATAAGCCCTACTGCTGAATGCATATTGGGCTTCGGGAGTTTCTCGATCCGGTGCAATTTCGGGTTGGGCTTGACCAGCGTGCCGTCGATCGTGCAGGTCATCTCCTTGCGGCAATTGCTCACCGTCGTGCCGCCGGTTTCGCACTCGTCGTCGTGCAGATTTTGCACTTGGCTGCCTGGCCGTTGATGGTGCGGTTTTCCGACGTGCAGCCGGCGCCTGGATCCCCTGCTTGACCTCAGCACGCGGTTGCCGACGACAGGCCGAGCAGCGCGGCAAAAGCGTTCGCCAAGGCGTTCAGGATGTGTTGACGCATTGTCTTTACAGCATGACCATTTTGGTCGCACCACAGAGACGGCCCAACTCGGGCTGTGGAAATCGAGCCGGTCAGCTTTCCGCCGGAACCGCCTTCGGTTTGCCTTCGCTGTCTAGCGCCACCATGACGAAATCGGCGTGGGTGACCTTCTCCATCAGGTCGGAGAGGTAGCGCTGCGCCCATGCCTCGACCTTGAGCGTCATCGAGGTGCGGCCGACGCGCTCGACATGCGTATAGATGCACAGCGTGTCACCGATCTTCATCGGCTTGGCGAACGACATTTCCTTCACCGCCGCCGTCACCACGCGGCCTTTGGCGCGTTCGGCGGCGCGAATGCCGCAGGCCAGATCCATCTGCGCCATCACCCAGCCGCCAAAAATATCGCCCGCCGCATTAGCGTCCGAAGGCATGGCCAGCGTCCTGAGCGTAAGATCGCCGATCGGCCGTCCGTCCGCGTAATGCACCATGCGCCAAATCCCTCGATATCGATCTTCTCCCGATCCCGTATCGTCGTGGCACCGATGCGTCAACGCGCACCAGCAGGTGCTAGACTGCGCAGAGTGAGTTGAGGAAGGCAGCTGACATGAAACTTACCTCTCGCCCTCTGACATCAGACCTATGGCCCGCGCTCGAAGACCTGTTCGGTGAGAGCGCTGTGTGCAGTCGCTGTTGGTGCATGTACGGGCGTATCGGCAGTTCTTATCGAAAGCGACCAGGCGACGAAAACAAGGCTGCGTTCCGGCAAGCCGTCGAGCATGGTCCCTCCCCAGGCGTTCTTGCTTTCGACGGCGATACGGCTGTCGGCTGGTGCCAGGTGACGCCGCGAGATGCCGTGCCCTGGCTCGATCGGCTGTGGCAGCTCAAGCGAGTGGATGATGCGCCGGTCTGGTCCTTGTCCTGTCTCTACGTGCGAAAAGGATACCGCCGGCGGGGCGTCACGTCTCACCTGATCGCAGCGGCGCTGGAAGCTGCAAGGCGCGCAAATGCCCCTGCGCTCGAAGCCTATCCTTTCGATGCCGAGGTATCGCCGAGCGCTTCCGGCAGTGGATATGCCTCCACCTTCGCTCGCGCAGGGTTCAGGGTCGTCGCCCGCAGGGTGCCAGCCCGCCCGATCATGCGTTATGATTTTAAGCAAAATGCTGGTGATGGGGTGTGATGCTTGTATCGCCTGTCCACGAGGCAAAGGCCGCTTCGGGCAGGACACCGAATGCAAACGAACTGCCGGTCGCTTTTTTCACAGGCGATGCCGGAAGCTCCGGTGATCGCGGCGGCTTGCGGCGTCTAGGTTGAGCGAGAACTCGGAGCCGGCCGTAGCCACTATGCAGACCTATGACTTCATCATCGTCGGCTCCGGCTCGGCCGGCTCGGTCCTGGCCGAAAGACTATCGGCCTCCGGCCGCTTTTCGGTCCTCGTGCTGGAAGCCGGCGGCACCGACCGGCGTTTCTACGTCCAGATGCCGCTCGGCTACGGCAAGACCTTCTTCGACCCAGCGGTTAACTGGAACTACAAGACCGAGCCGGACCCAGGTCTCAACAATAATGTCGACCACTGGCCGCGCGGCAAGTTGCTCGGCGGATCGAGTTCGATCAACGCCATGGTCTGGATCCGGGGCGCGCGCGAGGATTTCGACGCCTGGCGTGACGCCGGCAATCGCGGCTGGGGCTTCGATGACCTCCTGCCTGCCTTCAAGGCGCTCGAGGACAATCAGGCCGGCGCCGACCAGTGGCGCGGGGTTGGCGGTCCGTTGCACATCACCGATTGCTCGACCTCAGTCCATCCGCTCACCAAGCGCTATCTGGCGGCCGCCAATCAGGCCGGCCTGCCGTTCAACCCGGATTTCAACGGCGCCTCCCAGGAAGGCGTCGGCATCTATCAGATCACCACCAAGAACGGCCGCCGCATGTCGGCCGCCCGCGCCTTCCTGCGCCCGGCGATGAAGCGGAAAAATGTCCTCGTCGAGATGAACGCGCTAGCAACCAGGATCCTGTTCGAGGGCAAGCGCGCCGTCGGCATCGAGTACCTGCAGAACGGTGAGACGAAGACTGTCCGCGCCGGCCGCGAAGTCATCCTGTCCGGCGGCTCGGTCAATTCGCCCCAATTGCTTCAGCTTTCCGGGGTCGGCCCGTCGGCTCTGCTCGGCGCGCTCGGCATCCCCGTCGTCCATGCCAACGAGAATGTCGGGGCGAACCTGCAGGATCATGTCGGCATCAACTACACCTTCAAGGGTAGGCTGCCGACGCTCAACCAGGTCCTGCGCCCGTGGTGGGGCAAGCTCATGGTCGGCATGCAATACATGCTGATGCGCTCCGGCCCGCTGTCGCTGTCGATGAACAATGCAGGAGGCTTCTTCCGCACCGACCCGGCTCTTTCACGGCCCAACATGCAGCTGTATTTCCAGGCATTCTCGACCGTCATCCCGAAGAGCGGCGAACGCCCGATCCTGACGCCAGACCCGTGGCCGGGTTTTTCCATCGGCCTGTCCAACTGCCGTCCATCGAGCCGTGGCGAGATCATGATCCGCTCCAGCAATCCGCTTGACTATCCGAAGATCGTCGCCAATGCCTTTTCGACCGAGGCGGACGTAGCCGAAATGCTGGCGGCAGTGAAGTTCGTGAGGAAGATCGCCGCCATTCCGGCGATGGCCGACATCATCGAGGAAGAGGTGTTGCCGGGCCCGTCAATCACCTCCGACGCGGATCTCATTCAGGATTTCAGGAAGCGTTCGGGCACCGTCTACCACCCGGTCTCGACCTGCCGCATGGGACCAGTCGCTGCGCGCGCCGTTGTCGACCCGCGCCTGCGGGTTCACGGCCTTGCTGGCTTGCGCGTCATCGACGCCTCGATCTTTCCCGATAACATCACCGGCAACACCAACGCCGCCTCGATCATGACCGGATGGAAGGGTGCCGAACTGGTTCTGGAGGATCAAAAATGAAAATCACCGACGTCAAGACCTGGGTGGTCGGCAATCCGCCACCCGGCATCGGCGGCAAGTATTTCATCTTCGTCAAGCTCACCACCGACGGCGGCGTGGTCGGCTATGGCGAGGCCTACAACGCCACCTTCTCGGCCCATGTCACGGCGAGAATGGTCGAGGACATGGCCGAGCGCTATCTGATCGGCCGCGATCCGCACGACATCGAGAACTTCTTCCGCCGCGCCTATTCCTCCGGCTTCACCCAACGCCCAGACGTTTCCGGCATGGGCTGTTTTTCGGCGCTCGAAATCGCCTGCTGGGATATTATCGGCAAGGAGGCCGGCAAGCCGGTCTACAAGCTGCTCGGCGGCCAGGTGCACGAAACGCTGCGTTCCTATACCTACCTCTATCCGCACAGCGGCAGCGTCCACTCGGAGGATGCGCGCGGCAAGAACGTCTACAACGATCCCGAAATGGCCGCCGAATGCGCGCTCGAATATGTCGAGCAGGGCTTCAACGCGATCAAACTCGACCCGGCCGGTCCCTACACCGCGTTTGACGGTCACCAGCCGCGTCTCGTCGACATCGATCTCTCCGCCCGCATGATCAAGGCGATCCGCGAGGCGGTCGGGACAAGGGCCGACATCCTGTTCGGCACGCACGGCCAGTTCACCGCGTCGGGTGCGCTGCGCATGGCACGCGCCATCGAGCCCTACGACCCGCTTTGGTTCGAGGAGCCGGTGCCGCCCGACATGCCGGAAGTGATGGCGCAGGTGGCGCGTGGCACGTCGATCCCGATCGCCACCGGCGAGCGGCTGACAACGAAATTCGAATTCGCTCGCGTCATCGAGAATCGCGCGGCAACCATTCTGCAGCCGGACCTCGGCCGCTCCGGCGGCATTCTCGAAACCAAGAAGATCGCCGCGATGGCCGAGGCCTATCACATCCAGATTGCGCCGCATTGCTATTGCGGGCCGATTGTCGGTGCCGCCAACATCCAGCTTGCCGTGACCTTGCCCAACTTCCTCATCCTGGAATCGCTGAAGCAGTGGGACGGTTTTCACGAAAAGCTGCTGAAGAAGAAGATCGAATGGCAGGACGGCCACGTCATTCCGTCGAAGGAGCCGGGCCTCGGCGTCGAGCTCGACGAAGCCGTCTGCGATGCGCATCCCTGGACCGGCAAGGACCTGCATTTGCAGATGATGCAGACGCCGTTGATGCCGTGAGCGCGCCAGAGCTACGCCTTCATCGTGCGCTTGATTTCCCGGCCAAACTCGAGCTCTGCCATCAGGTAATTGTCACGCGATTTCAGCATATTGACCGGATCGTCGGAATCACACCCGAAAGGACTTGAATCCGTCTCTCAACTCGTCGATTCAATATCTGAGCGTAAGCGCGCCGGGTAGGATCTCGAAAGTCGCCGGTATGCGCCCGGGGGATTCGCCGTCTACGTCGACCAGCGCGGCGTTCTTTTGCACGTCACCGCGCGGTTCGACAACCACTTTCTTGCCGCGCAAAATGGTGATTGCAGGATGGTTGCGATGCCGTCCGCCATAGAGCAGACGGATGTCCCAGATCAGTTTCAGCTTGCCAGCCGCGCGCAGGATGACAATGTCGAATTGACCGTCGTCCAGTTCGGCATCCGGCGCGATCATCATGCCGCCGCCGAAGAATCTTCCGTTAGCCACCGCCACCAGCGCCACCCGCGCCTCGACCGGGACGCCGTCGTCGACGGTGATCACAATGTCCTGGAAGCGGTAGCGCATGAATTCCCAAACAGTGCGCCAGTAGAACAGCGCCTTGGCCGACACCTTGCCCTTGCGCTTGTCGGCGTTGACGGCGCGGTCGGTGGCGCCCGAAAGCCCGAGGCTGGCGATGTTGATGAAATGGCGGCTGGCCAGCGCGCCATGGTCGTCGACATAGGAGATGCGGCCGGCATCGACCTTGCGGGCCGTGGCCCCGGCGATGCGCTTCAGCGTCAGGTCGACCTCGCCAGACAGGCCGAGCCCGCGGGCGAAATCGATGCCGGCGCCGCAAGGCAGCAGGCCGAGCTCGGCCGTCCGGCCGCTTTCTGCAAACGCCTGCAGCAGCCCGTCGGCCACTTCGCTGGCGGTGCCGTCGCCGCCTGCCGCGATCACCAGGTCGAAGCCGCCGGCGGCAAGGACGAGCGCCAGCCGTTCGGCGTCGCCGGTCGCCTGCGTTTCGCGCAGCTCGAAATCGCCGAAATGTTTCCTGAGCGAAGCACTGACCTCCGGCCAATGCCGTTTGAGCCGGCCGCCGCCGGCAATCGGATTGAGAACCACCCCGACCTTCAAGAACGCCCTCCCCAAAGGACAGCAACGACACTGCCGTCCTAAAATCCTTCGCCGGCATTGAAGCCCGCGCCGCAGTGTGGGGCAAGGGCCGAATGCGTGATCCTGCTGCTCGCCGCAGATTGGGCGTGTCCCGCCTCCTGCATCTCGTCCAGAAAAACGCTCCGACGCCGAACTTGGTCCCCGATAATCCCGCTATCCACAGGCTCGTGGCTGTTTCGCCAAACGCTTATCCCCCGTATATTAAACCCATCTCAGGCGGCTGCCGATCGCCAAGTCGAAAGGCAAAGCGAAACGGCGGATTTCCTGAGGCCCGTACGGCCCCGAATGAAAACAGGCTTGCCTGTTTTGAGGAGGGATGCCGAGATCTACGGGGCCGCGGAAAGCGTGCGAACGCCTACGGCGGACCGATGCTGCCATGAAGGACGGCAAAACCTTCGATGGCGCGCTGGACGAAGCTCGCAAGGGTGGAGACTGGCGAGGTCCCGAACGGACGCTGCCCTCGGGCGGTGGCTGGCAGGACCGTCAACATCAAGGCCGGCATGGCGCGACGTCTTTACGGAAGTTGCTGCCGCGACCGTGTCCTGATCTGACAGGGAGGCGCTGGGAGAAATCCCGGCGCCGACTGTCTTTTATCGCCACCTCGCGATCTTGTGGGCAGCTTCAGCCTACGCCGGGCACTTTGGCCGAGCGCATTACGGTGCCGACGGCACGATCGTCATCACCAGGCGCTATCAAGCTGCACATTGTTCTACCGGCGCTGATGAAGGCGGGCGCCAAGCTCGAGTCTGCGACCACTGATGCCGTTCGGCCACAGGCGGAACTCCTGAAACCTTACCTTGTGCTTCGCCACGCACATTCCACAATCGCGGCCAAATCCCGCCTTGATCCACGGCGATTGGTGACGCACCCGCGCCGCACGTCCTTGAAGCATTTCGCCAAGGCAATTCGAAGGGACAAGACTGTGATCAAGACCGCCCTTGTCGCCATGACCATTGTCGGCTGCGACTGCGATGCCAGGCTTTGCGAATATATCGGCGAGACTCCGGCTAAGTGGTCGACCATCGCCGATTGCGAAGCGGCGATGAAAAGCCAGATGTTGCACGAGCGCAATTTCAACTACCCGCTCGTGTCCGGCATCTGCCGCGCGACACAGATGCCGTCGTCGCAGCTTGCCGCGACCGCCTCCCAGCCTGAGTTGACGACCGCAACGCGGGCTGCGACCGACCCGATCCCCGAGGAATTGAGCGATCGGCCCAGCATCGCTGTGGGCTCGCAGGCAACGGCGACGGAAACAGAAGCTGCCACGCCGGCTGCCTATGAATCTGTGGTCGATGGCGGACGCTCGGTGCTGTATCGCACGAACAACGGTTACGCCTTGGTCAAGACCGACCTTGGCCGTGCCGCATCCGCCACCATAGGAATGGCCAAGCGGTCGGCGACCTGGCTGGCAGCGAAAATGCCGGGCGGGCTGTAAGCGACTCAGGCGATTCCGATCAGCGCCTTGATCACACGGTAGAAGGTCGAGGAGAACAGCTCCGGGTCATACTGTCGCTTCCTCGCCAGTGCAGCTGGTAGGGCAGAAAGAAGCGCCCATCATGCCTAGTGGTCACGTCGATCAGCGCCCGTGGATTCGTCGGCCATTCCTTCGGCATGAAGCTGCGCTTGAAAATTCAAGCTCGATGCCTGATGATCGCGGCCGTTCTGGTGAAGGGTAGAAGGCCGCCGCCCCATGAAGCTTCCAGCCCGCACCATGCTGTCCTTGATGTTGGCGCTTCTTCCGGTATCAGCTGGGGCACAAAGCCCTGATCAGGGCGGCGACAGGCTCCTCACCGTGGGCCCGGACGATCCGGAGATGGCGGCGGCGACCGAACAGGCACGCGCCAGCCTTGATCAATTTCTGACACTCTCCGAGACGCCGCCACCCGGAACAGCCAAGTTCAAATTGAAGGTCGTAATCGAGGACGGAAACGCAGCCGAACACTTCTGGGTCATCCCCTTCCACCGGACCGCGACCGGATTTGCAGGAACGTTGGCAAACGAGCCACAGGTCGTGCATAACGTCGTGAATGGCCAGGACATCGAATTCACCCGGGATGATATTTCCGACTGGGGATATACCAAAAACGGTCGCCAGGTGGGCAGCTTCACGGTCTGTGTGATGTTGAAGAAGATGCCGAGAGAAGACGTGGATTTTCTCCGAAACAATTACGGCTTCGACTGTTAAGCGTAATCTTCTGCCAATCCCGCTAACCCGCCGCCTCGTCCTTTGCGCCGATCTTGCGCACCAGCGCCGCCGTCGCCAGCATCGCGCCCATGTCGGCGATCATCGGCGCGACATGCTTGGCGTAGTCGAGCGGCACGGAGATATCAGGCAGCTCGAAGAAGTCCTTCGTCTGCGGCAAGAGCAGAAAACCGTCGCTGCCATTGAGCGCAATCCGCGCCGGATCATCAGGCCAGGTCTCGCCGAGCCATGTCAGTGCCTGCGCCAGCCGGCCGCTCACCAGCGGCCGCGCCGCCTCGATGTTGTCGGTGCGGAAGTCGTAGGCGGCGTCGAGCTCGGGCACGCCGCATGACAATTCCTGCATATTGCTGGCGAATATGCCGCGGAAGAACCCGACGGCGACGTCACTCCGGCGGGTCGCCACCAATATGCCGGGGAACGGCACGATCGTCTCGAAGGCGACGACGACGCCCTTGAATGCTATCGAGCCGCTCTTGCCGGCGCCCTGCCGGAGATCTGCTTCGTAAAGCTCGAACGGAAATCCTTCGTAGCGGCCGGATATGATGTCGTCAAAGCGCTTGTTGTTGAACGTGCCGATCGTCTCGCGCGGCAGCCGGTCGAACGAATTCGGCGTCACGTCACGCTGGTACCGCATATCCCTAATGAAACCGAAGATGATCGGCAGCAGCGTCTTGCGGAACGATTGCTGCAACGTGCTCCTCGGCTTGATCGCTTGGAAATAGACCAGGATCGCCGCCACGAACCCGATGACATAGAGGAACACATGCGGCGTCGAGACCCATTGCTCGTGTGGATCGGCAATCATATTGAAAAGCCAGGCCACCAGCGCCACGAACACCAGCACCAGGCCGACGAACAGCGGCACCCGCCAGCGGACTTGCCGGTAGGCCGAAGCCCTCCTGGCCTCATAGGCCGCGAGGTTCCTCTTGATGCTAGCGATGTCAGCTTCATCAGGCATGAAATCCGCTGCTTCCATCGCCATCCCCGTCGAAAGACCCGAACCCGGCTCGGACAATAGCTGATTTTGCGGAAAGTCGCGCGACTTCAGCGGTGGGATGGTGGTGTGCCCGCACGATCTGTCCAAGCCACCAGTCAATTGTTGCCATCAATCCCCGTTACCAAAAACCGCATCGAGACGAGCCATAACCTTTTGCCTCAATGCGCCCTCCAGCACCTCGGCTGGAACCAGCCGCTCATGGTCGCCGGCGCGCAGCCGCATGAAGGGATGCAGCCGGTACGCTGCAATGGCGCCACGCGTGCCGGCGTCGGCGCTGATATCAACGGTCAGGATGCCCCCGATGCGGCCGGGCCATGGCTGGCGCGCAAAGGCAGTGCCAAGGAAATCGCCGAGCCCATAGGCGACAAGCGCCTTGCCAATCCGCTCCATCGGCTGCACGACATGGGCATGATGGCCGGCGATCAGCCCGACGCCTTGCGCGGCCAAATGGCGTGCCAATGCCCGCGTTGTGGCCTGTGGAAAATGCCGGAACTCCCAATCCCAATGTGGTACCGCGCAGGTGAGGTCGACGGCGGCGCCGCGCGGCCATTGTGCGGGGTCGCCTTGCATCGACACACGGCCCGCAAACGCAGCCGCGCCGGCATTGCGCCACAGTGTGAAGGCGGCAAAGCCGATTGTCAGCGGCCCGACCACAAGGCGTTCGACCGGACCGGCGGCGGCGGTACCGATGCTGCGGATGCCGAGACGGTTCAGCGCCGCCACGGTCTCGTCGAAGCCCTCGACGCCCTGGTCGAGCACATGGTTGTTGGCGAGCGACAAAACCAGTTTCTCATGCGAGATGCCGACGGCCGCCAGCGCCCCGGCAAGAAACCGCTCGGTCATGGCATGATGGGTGCCAAGCTTCGTGCCCATCGCCGCGCTCGGTCGCTCCACCACCGGGCTTTCGCAATTGCCGACGACCAGATCGGCGGAGGCGAGCAGCGCGACGATCGTCGGATCGCATTGCGGCGCACTGAGATTGGCCACCGCGGAGATATCGCCGACAAAGGCGAGCCGCACCGTCCGCCTTGGTGGCGGCTCGATCATCGTTCCTGCCGCTGGCGCAAAGCCTTGTTGATCGCCGCTGAGCGAAGGCTTCAAGAAGCGTGGCAGCCAGGACAATTTGTAGGAAAGTGGGTAGTTCGACACGCGCAGCCTGCACCGGAATGAACGGTCACGGTAGACGATGCGCCCGATATAGCGAAGCGCCTCCGTTCGGAATCGTGCGGCCAGATGCCCCGCAATAGGCGCTGCACACAAGATGCGTATATGGTTGCCGCCGAATGACATATCGGAGGACCAAGATGACGCGATTTTCGAGCCTGCTGGCATCCGCCCTTATTCTGCTGCTGCCGGTTGCTTCCGCCGGTGCCGCGGCCCCCGAACCGGCCGCCCTGTTCGAGGCAAAATCCGTAGCGGACCGCGACAGCACGCTTGCCGCGCTGGAAGCCGCCGCGCCCACTGACCCCGCGTCGGCTTACGCCGCCGGCGCCGGCCAATTCTTCACCGCGCTGGAGATTCTGGCCGGCGGCCTGCACCGCCACGGCTTCGAAAGCCCGCAATCCCTGGTGCTGCCGCTGATGCGGCTGCCGGTGCCGGACAATCCCAATCCCGAGCCGCTGACCTACGACGGCTTTCGCGCCATCCTGGTCGCCTTCCGCGATCGGCTGGAAACGTCCGCCGCCACGCTTGGGTCCGTGCCTGCCGATGCCGATATCGGCATGGAGGTCGACCTCACCCGACTCGGCATCGATCTCAACGAGGACGGCCAGATCGCGCCGGACGAAAGTGCCGCCGCGATCATGGCCTCCCTGTCACGCGGCGGCGCGCCAGACTCGGCCGCACCTGCTCTCACCTTCCGCTTCGACCGCGCCGACGGCTATTGGCTGCAGGGTTATGCCGAATTCCTGATGGCGCAGGCCGATTTCTGGCTGGCGCATGATTTCAGGAACGCCTTCGAAGGTTCGTTCCACATGCTGTTTCCGCGCGCCAAACTGCCGCTGCAGGACACGCTCGTTCCGCCAGACGGCGGCATGAGCGGCGGCATGTTGTCATCCGAGTGGCGCATCGCCGACTTCATCTCGCTGGTGCATCTGGTCAATTGGCCGGTGGTCGAGCCGGAACGCCGGCAGGCGGCGCGCAGCCATCTCATGGAAATGATCCGGCTGTCGCGCGAGGACTGGAAAGCGATCCGCGCCGAGACAGACAACGACCGTGAATGGCTGCCCGGCCCGCAGCAGAAAGGCGCCAGCCCGCTCACCGGCCTGGAGGTCGGCGAGGAGCAGGTCCAGGCCTGGCACGCCGCGCTTGATATGGCCGAGGATCTGCTCGAAGGCCGCACCTTGCTGCCGCATTTTCGCTTCGCCGACAAAGGCATCAACATGAAGCGCTTCTTCGACGAGCCGAAGCCGTTCGATCTGGTGCTGTCGATCACCGGCCCGGCCATCGCGCCCTATCTCGAACGAGGAAAGATCCTCACCAGCGAGGAATTCGACCAGATCCAGCGCCAGTTCGGCGGCGCTGGGTTTTTGACCTTTGCGCTGTGGTTCAATTGAGAGCGTGTTTTGACATAGCTCCTGACACCCTTGTGTCAGCAGCTTGGTTTCGTCTCGCGGCCCTCGTCACTCCGCTCTTTCCATTTTGGCCGATACCTCCCATATTCGGGGCATGGCCAAACTTCCTGACAAAAAGACGCCGCCGCCGGCGCGTGACGATCGCGCTTCGCCGCCCAAGCGGCGCAGCCCGCTGACCGATTTCCTTGACGCGTCCGAGCCGCTCCACAAGGGCGGCTTTGCCGAGGCGCCGCAGGCTGAATTGTCAGGCACGCCACTGACCGGCTCGATCGCGGATTGGGCCGAGCAGATCGAGAAGGAAGCCGAAAAGGAAGGGCGCCAAGTCGTTTCCGACAAGTATGGCGGCAAAGACGGCGGCAAATCGCCGAAAACGGCGAAAAAAATCCCCGAACGCTCCTCTTCCCCCGGTCGTACGGCACGAGGCACCTCGATGGGCGGCGCGGCTTCGGCGCGGGAGCGCACCGCGGCCGGCCTCAATCCGGTCGCCGGCCTCGATGTTTCGCTGGAAGAGGCTGAGACCATGGCCTCCGGCGGCGTCACCGCCACCGTCGCGGCGCTGTCGGCGCTGATCGAATCCGGCAACCCGCTGCACAAAGACGGCGTGCTGTGGACGCCGCACCGCCCTGCCCGGCCCGAGAAATCCGAAGGCGGCATCGCCATCAAGATGGTGTCGGATTTCGAGCCGGCCGGCGACCAGCCGACGGCGATCAAGGATCTTGTCGAGGGCGTCAACGATAACGATCGTACCCAGGTGCTGCTCGGCGTCACCGGCTCGGGAAAAACCTTCACCATGGCCAAGGTGATCGAGGAGACGCAGCGGCCTGCCTTGATCCTGGCGCCGAACAAAACGCTGGCTGCGCAGCTCTATTCTGAGTTCAAGAAATTCTTCCCCGAAAACGCCGTCGAGTATTTCGTCTCCTACTACGACTACTACCAGCCGGAAGCCTATGTGCCCCGGACAGATACCTTCATCGAGAAGGAATCCTCGATCAATGAGCAGATCGACCGCATGCGCCACTCGGCGACGCGCTCGCTGCTGGAGCGCGACGACGTCATCATCGTCGCCTCGGTGTCCTGCATCTACGGTATCGGCTCGGTCGAAACCTACACGGCGATGACCTTCCAGATGCAGATCGGCGACCGGCTCGACCAGCGCGCGCTGCTCGCCGACCTCGTCGCCCAGCTATACAAGCGCCAGGATATCAACTTCGTCCGCGGCTCGTTCCGCGTGCGCGGCGACACGATCGAGATCTTTCCGGCCCACCTTGAGGACCGCGCCTGGCGCGTTTCGCTCTTCGGCGACGAGATCGAGGCAATCACCGAATTCGACCCGCTGACCGGCCAGAAGACCGGCGAGCTGAAGAGCGTCAAGATCTACGCCAATTCGCACTATGTGACGCCGCGCCCAACCCTGAACCAGGCCATAAAATCGATCAAGGAAGAGCTCAAGCACCGGCTGGTGGAACTCGAACGGGCCGGTCGGTTGCTGGAGGCGCAGCGGCTGGAGCAGCGCACCCGCTTCGATCTCGAAATGCTGGAAGCCACCGGCTCCTGCGCCGGCATCGAGAACTATTCGCGCTATCTCACCGGCCGCCAGCCGGGCGATCCGCCGCCGACTTTGTTCGAGTACATCCCCGACAATGCGCTGGTTTTCATCGACGAAAGCCACGTCACCATACCGCAAATCGGCGGCATGTATCGCGGCGACTTTCGCCGCAAGGCGACGCTGGCCGAATACGGCTTCCGCCTGCCATCCTGCATGGACAATCGGCCGCTGCGCTTCGAGGAATGGGACGCCATGCGCCCGCTTTCGGTCGCCGTTTCGGCGACGCCCGGCGCCTGGGAGATGGAGCAGTCCGGCGGCGTCTTTGCCGAGCAGGTCATTCGCCCGACCGGCCTGATCGACCCGCCGGTCGAGGTGCGCCCGGCCAAGACCCAGGTCGACGACGTCGTCGGCGAAATCCGCGAAACAACCAAGGCCGGCTACCGCACGCTGGTCACCGTGCTGACCAAGCGCATGGCCGAGGACCTGACCGAATATTTGCACGAGCAAGGCATTCGCGTCCGCTACATGCACTCCGACATCGACACGCTGGAGCGCATCGAGATCCTGCGCGACCTGCGCCTCGGCGCCTTCGACGTGCTGGTCGGCATCAACCTTTTGCGCGAGGGCCTCGACATTCCCGAATGCGGCTTCGTCGCCATTCTCGATGCCGACAAGGAGGGTTTCCTGCGCTCCGAAACGTCGCTGATCCAGACCATCGGCCGCGCCGCCCGAAACGTCGACGGCAAGGTCATCCTCTACGCCGACCAGATCACCGGTTCGATGGAACGGGCGATGGCCGAAACCAACCGCCGTCGCGAGAAGCAGATGGAGTGGAACGCGGCCAACGGCATCACGCCGGAATCGGTCAAGTCGCGCATCTCCGACATCCTGGACTCGGTCTACGAGAAGGATCATGTCCGCGCCGACATCTCGCAGTTCACCGATAGTGCCGGCGCGATGATGGGCAACAATCTGAAAGCCCATCTCGACGCGATGGACAAGCAGATGCGCGACGCCGCCGCCAATCTCGACTTCGAGAAGGCGGCCCGCATCCGCGACGAGATCAAGCGACTGCGCGAGATGGAACTGTCCATTTCCGACGACCCGCTGGCCAAATATGCCGACATGGAAAGCCCGGTTTCGGGCCGCGAGAAGGGCAAGCACAACAAGGGGCGCGCCATCCACCGCACGGTCGACGATGACGGCAAGGGGCTGTTCCGCAAGCCGCATCTCGACGAGATGGGCGCCGACGGCGCCGTGCCGGTCAAGAAGCCGCTCTTTGCCAAACCGTCGCTCGACGCCATGGGGCCGGGCACCGACATACCGACGCCGGCCGGCGCGGTGTCTCGCTCGCTGTTCAAGAAACAATCGGCCGAAGAGGCGCACGGTTCCGATTTCGGCATCCCCGGCGACTCGACCAAGCCCCTGTTCAAGAAGAACTCACTCGACGAGATGACCGTGCGACGCACGGAAAAGCCTGTTGAGGGCGACAAGCCGGTCAAGCGCGAACGTGCCGGCATCGGCTCCTACGAAGACCCCGCCGACGCCCGCCGTGAAAAGCGCCGGCCCGGCAAGACCGGCCGGCCGGGGCGGTAACCGAACACGGCCCTTGCCATCGGCCCTACCCTTGGTGTAGCCAGTTCCCCAACTCGAACGTCTTGAAAGGAGGGCTGCGTGTATTTCGACCACCACCGTCAGCGCGGCCCTGTCCCTGCCCTGCGAGCTTGCTTGCAGGGCTGACCAGAGACGGTCCGGGTTCTCCCGCTTCGATTTTCTTGGTCTGCCCTTCGTGGTGCTGCAACGCCGAGCCTGATGGCCTGCCTGCGCATCGTCAAAGTGCATCGAACCGGAACCTCCCTCCGGGCAGACCAGAGAAACCCACATGGCCCTGATCAGCCTCAAGTCCCTCGGCGTCACCATGAGTGCGCCGCTCTTCTCCAACCTCGATCTCACCATCGGCACCGGCGACCGCCTCGGCATCGTCGCCGCCAACGGCCGCGGCAAATCCACTTTGCTGAAGTGCCTGACCGGCGAAATGGAGCCGACGTCAGGCGACATCACCCGAACGCGCGGCCTGCGCGTCGGCTATGTCGAGCAAGCCGTTCCCGCAGCACTGGCCGAGCACGGATTTCAACAGGTGGTGGCCGACGCTTTGCCGGCCGAGCAGGCCGAAAGCGAGCGATGGCGCGTCGATGTGGTTCTCGATTCACTCGACGTGCCTGAGCCGATGCGCGAACGGCCGATGCGGGCCTTGAGCGGCGGCTGGCAAAGGCTGGCACTGATCGCCCGCGTCTGGGTCACCGATCCGGACGTCCTGCTTCTCGACGAACCAACCAACCATCTCGACCTCGCCAAGATCAGCCAGCTCGAAACCTGGCTGAACGCGCTGTCGCGCGAGGTGCCGGTGGTGGTCGCCAGCCATGATCGCGCGTTCCTCGACGCAACGACCAACCGGACGCTGTTCCTGCGCCCCGAACAGTCGCCGGTGTTCTCCTTGCCCTATTCGCGGGCGCGCGATGCATTGAGCGAAGTCGACGCCTCGACCGAGCGCAAGTTCCAGCGCGACATGAAGGTGGCGCAGCAATTGCGCCGGCAGGCGGCCAAGCTCAACAACATCGGCATCAATTCGGGCAGCGACCTGCTGACGGTCAAGACCAGGCAGCTCAACCAGCGCGCCCAGCGCCTCGAGGAGGTCGCGGCACCGGCGCATCGCGAGAAATCCGCGGGCGCGATAAAGCTCGCCAATCGCGGCACGCATGCCAAGGTGCTGATCACGCTCGACGACGTGACGGTTGAAACGCCTGACGGAACGCTGCTGTTCAAAACCGGCAAGCGCCACATCTGCCAAGGCGACCGCATCGTGCTGCTCGGCCGCAATGGCGTCGGCAAGTCACGGCTCATCAGCCTGATCAGGAATGCCATCGTCGAGCCGGACATGGCAGCGCCAGGCATGAAGGTGACGCCGTCGACAGTGCTCGGCTACAGCGATCAGGCGCTGTCTGATATCAGCGGCGACGAGACGCCGCTGGCGATGCTCTCGCGCAGCTTCGATGTCGGCGAGCAGCGCGCCCGCTCCTTATTGGCGGGTGCAGGCGTTGGCATCGACTTGCAGGAGCGCAGGATCGGCGTGCTCTCGGGCGGGCAGAAGGCGCGGCTGATGATGCTGGCGCTCAGGCTCGCCAATCCCAATTTCTACCTGCTCGACGAGCCGACCAACCATCTCGACATCGACGGCCAGGAAGCTCTGGAAACCGAACTGCTCGCCCATCAGGCAAGCTGTGTGCTGGCCTCGCACGACCGCTCCTTCATCAGGGCGGTCGGCAACCGCTTCTGGCTGATCGAGAAGCCGCGGCTGACCGAGATCGACAGCCCGGAGGATTTCTTTCGGGAGGTGGCTGAGGGGACTGGCTGAGGGGACTGGCTGAGGGGACTGGCTGAGGGGACTGGCTGAGGAAAGCCACGCATCTGCCGGGCCGGCATTCAAGGTGCTGCCGGCCCGCACTTTCCCACGAGCCGAAAAAGGCGCATCCTGAGGTCTCGCAAACCGAGGGAGGAAAACGGTCATGCGTGGCGCGGACGTCGTCAAGAACCTGTATGATACCTATGCAAAACGTGACATCGAGGGCGCGCTGGTCGACTGCGCCGATGACATCGTCTTCCGCTGGGTCGCCGAACCGGCGCAGTCGCGCTATGCCGGAGTGGCCAAAGGCAAGCAGGAGTTCCTGGCTCGGCTTTTGGCGCTGGACAACGATTTCGAATACCGGCGCTTCATCCCAGTCGAGATCATCGACGGCGGCGACAAGGTTGCGGCGCAGGTCGAGATCCATATGACACGCCGAACCACCGGCGAGGAGTTTGTCATGCGCACCGCCGATTTCTGGACGCTACGCGACGGCAAAATCATCGAGATGGTGGAGTATTACGACACCGCTCTGGCCGCATCGGTTATCTGAGACGTATCCCGACTGAATAAGGCCCTGTGACAGAAAAAATTCTCCGCGATCTGTCGGATCGTCGCTGCACGCCACGTCCTTGGGCTGCCGACACGGTGATGCCGGCGCCAATCGAGGAGAGAGCATCATGTCTATACTGTCATCCGTAGGTCGCATCGCGACCCGTTACTCGGCAGCTCGTGCCCGTTACCGCAGCGAGCGCGCCCTCCTTTCATTGCCGATCGAATTGCGCAAGGACATCGGCTGGCCGGAAATCGTCGTCGACGCGCAAAACAGCCCTCGGATTGCGATCTCCTTGACCGAGGCAAGATGAAGAGACCAACCGGCCGCAGCGGCGCCGCGTAAGCCTTGCGCGTCGCCTGGGGCCACTCCAACTGCCGACGGCCGGCACGTTTGGTCTCGGCATTAAAAAACGCGTCGACCGTGTAGGATCGGCGTCGCCCCAGTCGTCCTGAGAATGGCCGCAACGGCAAAACCGGTATCAAGGAGGAACAGAGATGAACGACCAGCCCCAAACCCAGCTTGCGAAAGTCCTCGGTGGATTGACGCCCTACCTTCAGCTGGACGGCGCCTTCAAGGCATCAGAATTCTATCAAAAGGCGTTCGGCGCCGAGCAGGTCTTCTTCTACCCGCCGGATGAGCAGGGGCGGACGATGCATATCCATCTCCACATCAACGGCTCGACGCTGATGATTTCCGACTTCTATCCCGAGCACGGAATGGCCGCGGTGAAGCCGCAGGGCTTCACCATGCAGCTGCATCTCGGCAGCGACGACATCGACGCCTGGTGGAAGCGCGCCGTCGACGCCGGCTGCAAGGTCGGCACGCCGCTGCAGGTGATGTTCTGGGGCGACCGCTGGGGTCAGCTGACTGATCCCTTCGGCGTGGAGTGGGCGATGAACGCGCCCGTGAAGGCAGCGTAGCACACTCTTTGCTTCTCCCCCCTGTGGGAGAAGGTGGCTTGGCGCGCAGCGCCAAGACGGATGAGGGGTGTTGGACCGAGTGCCGTCGGCGCCAAGCTGGAACACCCCTTCACCCGACTGAGCTTGCTCTGTCACCTTCTCACACAAGGAAGAAGGAAAAACCCCACCCAACCCAAGGAGAACCACAATGTCCTATGTCGATGGCTTCGTACTCGCCGTGCCCAAGGCAAATCTCGATGCCTATAGGAAAATGGCGCAGCTCGGCGGCACCGTCTGGAAGGAGCATGGCGCGCTCGCCTATGTCGAATGCATAGGCGACGACGTGCCCTATGGCGAGATCACCTCGTTCCCGCGCGCCGTGCAGGCCAAGGAAGACGAGGTCGTCGTCTTCTCATGGGTCGTCTATGAATCGCGGCAGAGCCGCGATGCCGTAATGGCCAAGGTGATGGCCGACCCACGCCTGAAATCCGACTGGTCGGCGATGCCGTTCGACGGCAAGCGCATGATCTTCGGCGGCTTTCAGCCTTTCATGGAGCTGTAGGCCCCAACGCATTACGCTAGCCGGTCGAGCAGCGGCTTGAGCCGGTCGCCATAGCGCTTCCACAGATCGACCGAGCCCTGGTACATCGGCTGGCGCACCTGCGCTGCCGACGCCGTGCGCACCGGCCGGTCGGTCTCGTGGAACGACAGCACTGCATCGTCCCATGGCAGGCAGAGATGGGCGATCAGCGCCCGCGTCTGCCCTTCCTGGTCGGCGACGAAATCTTCGTAGCGCACATCATGCACGACACCGGGCAAAACGGTGCGCCAATGCGCCATCATGTCGGTGTAGAGATTGTGGAAATCGGCGAGCTCGCCGAGATCATAGCCATAGCGGTGGCTGTCGCCGCGGAAATGCACCTTGTAAATCGACAGGCACGTCGCCGCCGCGTCACGCGTGCAATGGATGATCTTGGCCTGCGGCAGCATCATGTGGATGAAGCCGACCAAGAGGAAATTGCCGGGCATCTTGTCGGTGACATGCCGGAAACCGGGATAGCGGGCGTGCAGCAGGTCTAGATAGGTTTGGCCTGCCTCGGCATAGACCTTGTCGGGCATGTCGGGGATGCCCCAGGGAAAGCCGCCCTTCATACCAGGCGGAAACTGCTTACCGACCGCCGTCTTCAATATGCCGAGCTCACCGGCGCCATAGACCTGGGGATGGCTGGCGATGATCTGCTCGACCAGCGTGGTGCCGGAGCGCGGCATGCCGACGACGAAGATCGGGGTGTCGTCGGTGATCCCGCTCGGTCTGTGCTTGTCGAAGAAGGCCTTGTCGAACACCGCCTTCATCGCCTCGAATTCGGCGCGTGTCTTGGCCGCATCGTAGTCGATGCCCGCGCGGCGGATCGCATTGCCTTCGGCGAAATAATCGAAGGCACGGCCATAGTCCTTCAAATCGTCATTGGCCTTGCCGAGGCCGAAGGAGAGCTGCATGCGCGCCAGGCTGCCTTCCGGCGCCTTCGCGTGCTGCGCTTCCATCCCGGCAAGCTCGGCGTCACGCTCCTGCTGGCGCTTGACCTGGGTGAGCATCAGCCAGGCCCGGGCCATGCCGGGATCGATCGCCAGCGCCTGCCGGAAATGCTCCGCCGCCTCTCCGAGGCTGCCCTTCTCCATCAGCCCGACGCCCAGACCGTGCAGCAGGTCGGCATCCTTCGGCCGAATTGCCAATGCTTCGCGGAAGACGGCAAGCGCTTCGTCGAGCCGCCCCGCCTCCTGCAGCGTTTCGGCCAGCCCGATGCGGGCGCGGACATGGAACGGGTTGCGACCGATGGTGCCGCGATAAATCTCCTCCGCGCCCGCGAACTGGCCGAGTTGCTTCAGCGAGGAGCCGAGATTGTCGCGCGCCGCGAGTTGGTCCGGCCGGATTGCCACCGCGCCACGGAAGAAATCGACGGCTGCACTTACACGGCCGAGGTCGCGCATCACCGTGCCGAGGTTGTTGAGGAAATCTGGATTCTTGGGCTGCAGGCGCGCCGACTGTTCGAGGAGATCGAGTCCTTCGGCGCTGCGCCCGGTCTGGTGCAGCAGCAAACCGAGGAAATGTGCTGCCGCCGCATGATTGGCCTTTTGCGCCAGCACCTGACGATAGAGCATCTCGGCTTCCTGCCGGCGTCCGGCCTGATGCAGTTGCAGCGCCTGCTGCACGCGCTGGTCGAGCCCTAGCGGCGGCTGTCCACCTGAGCCGAAATTGGCGCCCGCGCCTGCCGGTCTTCTCGGATCTCTGTTGATGGGAAACCTGCCGTGTTTTGTCCGCCTGCCGCGATCTAGGCCATTGGCGCGGCAGGTTCAAGGGTTCGCAGGCCAGCTTGCCGGAAATTGGCCTGGGTCAGCACATACACGTTCTTGCGACCGTGCGAGTAGGCTTCGCGCACAAGATCCTGGATGGACGAACGCTCCGCATCGATGGCGCTGAGATACTCGGCGGCTGCGGTTGGGAAAATTGAGCGTCGAGATCGAACTCCTCAGCGCATGCCCCCGAACCGGATGTTCGGAAAGGCTCATGCCTTTTGCGCGTCCAAAAGCGCGCGCGTAAGGCCCGCAGGCCGGCCATGTCAGATCAGGCGGTTGGTCTCCGCAACCTGCCTAGCCCGCCGCACCGTACCGTCGGTGTCGGCGATCTTGCGCCTTGCTGCCTCGTCACTTCGTATCGTCAGCCGCGCTGACATGACTTTCGTGGGGCCGGCGGCCTGCTTGATAATCGGCTTGATTGTTACGATCGAACCATCAGGTGTTTTCACGGAAACCATGGGCATTCCTTTCAGATATAAATAAAAATCAATGCCGAGATGAACTTTATCGGCACAATATCAAACAATTCTCGTGAAGTTTCTGGACCGTACCACCATTTTCCAAATAGCCCTAGAAAAGTAAATTCGCGATAAGATCGGCACCGGGCAGGAATCTTCTTGAATAAACCGCAATCTTGGATTAATGAACTGAGATCGTTTTTTGGGCCAAGCTTGGCATCTCGCGGCGTCAGAGGTTCTCGACCCGCCAAACTCATTCCAGATCGCCGATACCCAAATTGCCGATACCGGGACGCACGACAGTTAAGTCCCGGTGCCGCAAAGCGGGCACCATTTTATCGGATCCAAGTCGGGAACGAGACTTCGAGGCACGAGAATGTCTGGCCGAACTACCCATTCCATTGCGCACTTCGAGGCACCCTTCATGATTGGCGGCCTGGAAGGGAAATTGCCGGCCGGCGACTATGACATCGACCACGATGAGGAGCTTATCGATGGCATGTCGTGGCTTGCCTGGCGCCGTGTCGCCACCTTCATCCATTTGCCGGCAAGGACGGTGAAAAGCCAGACCAGCCAATTGGTCGCCATCGACTTCGCCGAACTCGAAACCGCGCTGAGACGCGACCAGGAGAATGCCGCATGATACGTTTCCAGCAAAACGCGCGCCCGCGCACCGACACGCCCGCGCATCTTTTCGCGATCGGCCAGACCGTTCGCATGAAGAGCCGCACCGGCCTTGTCCAGAAGACCGCAGAGCTGTTCCAGATCAAGAGCAAGCTGCCGGTCAAGGACGGCTCGCCGCAATACCGCATCCGCAGCGACGAGGAGACCTACGAGCGGGTCACCACGGAAGACAATCTCGAAGTGGCCGACAATCCGAGCGCCTAATGCATGTCGCCCAAAAGTGCGAAGCGGTTTTGGGACAACGACCTGCATAATACAAAACTTAAAGCGCGTCGGCTGAATCCTTTTCAACGCGACGCGCTTTAGGCCCACATCAGCCACCACCACGCTAACCAATCACGAGGGACCAAGAAATGGCCAAGGGTCAACAGCGCAGCAATCGCGAGACACGCAAGCCCAAGAAGGACAAGGCGGCGGCAAAGCCGGCCTCGCCCTTCGGCTCGGCCGTCAAGCAGGCGGAAGCCGGTTTGAAGCCGAAGTCCAAGGGCTAGCAGCGGGCGGATGAGCAACCCTGCATTCATCCAGCCACCGCGCGGATCGGATTAAAGATCACGTAATGTCGAAGCCATGTAAGGTCCGCTGAAACCGGGCCGATCATGGTTGGCTGCCCGGCAGGCCGCGCACGAATTTCGTCGCTCGCAGCCGAAGCCAGGGAGGCGCACATGGACAGGCCGCGCATCATCGTTCGCCGGCAACAGTTGTTCGGTGGGCCACATTGCCCTTCTTGTCGCCAATCGTTCCCTCCACATTGCGATCAATCTCAGCCCGGCGGACGTCAGAACGGCGAGGGTCCTTCCGGTCATCGAAAAGACCCTGCAGCACACCGGAATCCGGCCTCGGCAGATCTGGCTCGAGGCAACGGAGCGCGGTTTTGTCGACGTCGATTCTGCACGCTCGACCGTCATTCACCCCCGCGAGCTTGGCCATACGGTCGCAATCGACGACTTCGGCACAGGTTATTCGAGCCTGTCCCACCTCGAAGGCTGCCGCTCGATGCGCTGAAGATCGACTAGTCTTTCATCGACACGATCGCTACGGATTCCGCCACCAGTTCCGTCACGCCGCATATCATCGACATGGCAAAGACGCTGAAGCTGAAGATCATTGCCGAGGGCGTGGAGGCGCAGGCACAGGCCGATTATCTGATGGAACGCGACGTCGATTATGGTCAGGGTTGGCTGTTGCCAAACCCATGCCCGCGGCCGAGTTCATCGCCTATTGCCGCAAGGCGAAGCTGCCGGCGTAAAGGCAAGGGGCGCCAGCTGCCCTCGCCTGCCTGTGTCCAGTTGACAGATGGGGCTCCTCCCCGTCTGGAGACGGGGAGGAAACCAGCCTCTCAGCAGGGACCGTCGTCGACGATGCGATAGTCGGCGGCGCGAGCCTCGCAGGCGTTGGGGAAGGTGCGCAATTCGCCACGGCGGCGTGCGCAGACAGGGGCATACTCGCGCGTGCAGAATGTCTGCTCCTCACCACCGCCGCCGTCGCGGCACTGGCCGTCGCGGATGATGCGATACCCGGCCCGCTCGGCAAGGCAGGCATTGGCGAAGGTCTGGCGGTCGCCACCGCGCCGGGCGCAGACTGGATCATACTCCCTGGTGCAGAATTGCGGCCCGGGCCTTGGCGGGCGGTACCCCGGTCCTTCCTCCACCACCACCGCGGTACAGGCTGCAAGAACTGCCGACAGCAACAAGACGGCAAAACCCTGCCGCGAAAAGAGTGCCGCAAGAAATTTCATGAATATACCTCCCTTGAGCCCCGCTCCAATGCATGTCGCCCAAAGTGCGAAGCGATCTTGGGATAACGACATGCGCAAAAAACGCTAAATGCGCTCCACTCCAAGCTGATCCTCGCCATTCCACCGTCAAATGCAACCCCTGTTTGCAAGCCTCCCGCCCGCTGGACCATGCCTGGCCGGGCTCTGGTCGATGACCGGCGAGCACCCCGGTCTAGCGAGGCTATGCGCCCCTCGGTCGGCCCGCGGGCGCTACCTTGCAACCATCACGTTTCCGTGCGATAAATTTTGTGTTCGGGCATTTGCGACCCGGAGAGCGGAACGTTTTGGACGACCTTTCCCCGATACTGTGAATCTCTGACGGCCCCGTTTTTCGGCGGGGGGTTCTGACCATGCGCCAATGCATGACTGCCGAAGCAACCACCGGGACTTGCCCACGGCGTCAGGCGGCGGGCAATCCACAAAGACTGACACGGGTGAAGGAGTTTCCCCAATGGCCCAGACCGGCACCGTTAAATTCTTCAACGCTACCAAAGGCTTCGGCTTCATCACGCCAGACGACGGCGCCAAGGACGTGTTCGTCCACATCTCGGCGATCGAGGCTTCGGGCCTGCGCACGCTCGTCGATGGCCAGAAGGTCACCTTCGACGTCGAGCCCGACCGCATGGGCAAGGGGCCGAAGGCGGTCAATCTCCGCGCGGACTGAACGGTCGGCGCGCGCACGTCCGCTGGGAGGTGCCAGGAACGTTCCCGAGACGCTTCAAAAGCCTTGAACTGGCTTTCAGCGCCGGATCCGAGTTTTCGAAGGCGCGGCGGTTTTCGTCGCGCCTTTTTCGTGGCAGGGCGGCAAGCCAGTGCTCGCAAAACTTTCTCTTGCCGATGACGCTAAAATAAACGACAAATTTCCACTCGGGCATTTGCCGGCCCGAGACTGGACTTGATGGGATCAAAGGAGCTTCCCATGCCGCAGACCGGCACCGTCAAATTCTTCAATCATGCCAAAGGCTTCGGCTTCATCACGCCAGATGATGGCGCGAAGGATGTCTTCGTCCATATTTCGGCCGTGCAGGCGTCGGGTCTTCCCGGTCTTGAGGATGGGCAGAAGGTAACATTCGACACCGAGCCGGACAAGCGTGGCAAGGGTCCGAAAGCCGTCAACCTGTCGATCGGCTGAGCCGAATTCGAGACAGCGTCAGACGGTCCCGTAAGCGCAGGTCCGCTCCTTGTTGAGCGTACGATATTTGTGCCTTGCGCCATGCCTGATTGATGAATATCGACTGGTCCAAGCCCGCCAATTTCGTTCAGCCCCCGTTCAGCCACGGTCCCCCATTAATCTTCGGTAAAGCCGGACCGCATCCCCCAAATTATCGGGCCGGCACGAAGGAGACCGACATGAATCGAATTTTCAAGACCACCATCCTGTCCGCCGCGATTGTTGCGACCACGCTCGCGACCTTGCCAGCGGCCAACGCTGGTGACTGGCGCCACCGGCACCACCATCGTGGCAATGGCGATGCGATCGCGGCAGGCGTCCTTGGCCTCGCGGCCGGCGCCCTGATCGTTGGTGCGCTCAACAACCCGCAGCCCAGCTATTACGACCCCGGCTATGACGACTATGGTCGTTATCCACGGCCCGCCCCGGTGCGCCGCTACTACGCGGAACCGCGGGTCGTCTACAATGACGGCTATGCCGAGCCATGGACCCGTGGCTGGTATGAATATTGTTCGGATCGCTATCGCTCTTTCAACGCCCGCACCGGCACGTTCACCGGCTATGATGGCGAACAGCATTTCTGCACGGCGAACTGAGGCTTCCCTGCCTCAAACAAAAGCGCTGTCCGCGAGGCCAGGGCTTTTTTGTTGTCGGCATGCATAAAGGCAAGAGACCGACGCGCGTCGCGTGAGGCTCCTCAGCCATGACGCGTTTTAAATCAGGAATGGGTTGCTCCGGCGCTCCTCGCCGAAGCGGCCGCCGGGACCATGGCCGCAGATGAAGCCGATGTCGTCGCCAAGCGGCAAAAGCTTGTCCTTGATCGAGGCGATCAGCGCGGCGTGGTCGCCGCCCGGCAGGTCGGTGCGCCCGACCGAGCCGCGAAACAACACGTCGCCGACATGGGCGAACTTCGCAGCACGATTGTAGTAGACGACATGGCCGGGCGCGTGGCCGGGGCAATGAAAGACTTCGAACGCGTGGTGGCCGAAGGCGACGGTATCGCCTTCGCTGAGAAAGCGGTCGGGCACGCAATTGCGCACGGGATCGGTGATGCCGTAGTGTTTCGCCTGGTTCTCGAGATTGGCAAGCAACGGACGGTCGGCCTCATGCGGGCCGATGATCTCGATGCCGAGCGCGTCCTTCAGCTCCATGGCGCCGCCGGCGTGGTCGATGTGACCATGCGTGATCCAGATCGCGCCAGCGTTGATCGCATTGTCCTTGAGCACCGCCAGCACCTTGTCGATGTCGCCGCCCGGATCGACGACGACGCCTTGTCTGTCGTCCATGTCGAAGAGGATGGTGCAATTTTGCTGGAAGGCCGTGACCGGCACGATACCGGCGTTGAGCTGACCCATGATCGTCCTTTCGCTGTGTCGCTTCTGATTTAGATACACACGCGAACGGCGTCCACCGCATCCGGCTGTCGCGACAACGCAAAAAAGAAATGGGCGGCCGAAGCCGCCCATGCAAAAGCCGAAACCGCCAGGCTTACTTCTTCGTCGCATTCATGACCGCGCCGATGATAGCCGTCAGAATGGCGCCACCACCGGCACCGCCGACAATGTTCTGCACATTCAGCGCGCTGCCCAATCCGCTCGTTGCCGCTGCGGCTGCAGCCGGATCGATCGCACCACCGCCGAGCAGGCTGCCGAGGATGGCCGCACCGCCGACGCCGCCAAGGGCGCCGCCCAGGATTTTGGAAAGCTGACCCATTGCCGCTGTCTTGAGCGCCGCGCCCACCGCCTGACCACCGATGATACCCGCAATCACCTGAACAATGATCGGAAGAAGCGTGTTCATGTCCATATTACCAGTCCCTCCATAGCTGCCAGCCTCCCGGGCCGACACCATCATGAGACGCCGAATTGGACGAAAGTCAAATGCAGAAGTGCTTAAATAAAAGAGGCGGCTCGAAAATCGCCCCTACTTGTAAAAAAAACTGTGACTTTCGTTATTCTGCTGCGATCGCGTGCTTGGGTTGAACGGCTGCAGAATAGTCGTTCATCAGTGTCTTGACGATTTCACCCACCTCGAATCGGTATGGACCGATCTCTGAAACGGGCGTCACCTCGGCCGCCGTCCCGGTTAGGAAGCACTGCTGGAAGCCTTCGAGCTCTTCCGGCATAATGGCGCGCTCGATCACCTCGAAGCCGCGATCCTTGGCAAGGCCGATCACCGTACGGCGGGTGATGCCGTCGAGGAAGCAATCGGGGGTGGGTGTGTGAATCTTGCCGTCCTTGACGAAGAAGATATTGGCGCCGGTTGCTTCCGCAACCTGGCCGCGCCAGTCGAGCATCATGGCGTCGGCATAGCCCTTGGCTTCGGCGGCATGCTTGGACATGGTGCAGATCATGTAGAGGCCGGCAGCCTTCGATTTCGACGGCGCGGTGCGCGGATCGGGGCGGCGCCATTCGGCCAGATCGAGACGGATGCCCTTCAGCTTCTGTGCCGGATCGAAATAGCTCGGCCACTGCCAGATGGCGATGGCGCAGTTGATCCGGCTGTTTTGCGCCGAAACGCCCATTTGTTCGCTACCGCGCCAGGCGATCGGCCGGACATAGGCATCCTGGAAACCCTGCTTCTTCAACAGCGTGCGGCAGGCGTCGTCGATCTCGGCGACCGAATAGGGAATCTTGAAGCCGAGCAGGCGTGCCGATTCGTGCAGGCGCTCGCTGTGCTCGGTCAGCTTGAAAATCTCGCCGCCATAGGCGCGCTCGCCCTCGAACACCGCGCTGGCATAGTGCAGACCATGGGTCAGCACGTGGATCTTGGCGTCGGCCCATTTGACGAACTCGCCGTTCATCCAGATAAAGCCGTCCAGTTGGTCAAAGGGAACGGATGCCATGGTAACCTCCCGCGGGCGGCCGCCCGCACGTTATTGTGTCGTTGCGCGTTTCTTGTCAGCCGCACCGGGCGGCCGGTATCTCGAAGCGTAGGCGGATATATAAGATCTGGCAAACACAGGAAGTTCCGGAAAAACGGCTTCCCCTTGCCTTTTCGTTCGCAATCCGCCGAAAAGCTTGTCAAAAATTACCATTGCCGGGAAATTACGTCAATAGTACTGACATAATTTCCCTTTTGCACGGAGAAAAGATGACGGATCGCAGCCACCCAGCCGGAAAACCGATCAGGACGGCGATCACCGACGAGGACGGCATCGACTTTGCCATCATCGAATTGTTCTTCTTCGCCTATCGCGATTTTACCTCCGATCCGGACCAGATCCTGTCCGATTATGGCTTCGGCCGCGCCCATCACCGGGTTCTGCATTTCGTCAATCGCAGGCCGGGCCTGACGGTCGCCGAACTCCTCGACGTGCTGAAGATAACCAAGCAGAGCCTGGCGCGCGTGCTCAAGCAACTGATCGACACC
Source organism: Mesorhizobium sp. (assembly GCA_004020315.1). Taxonomy (GTDB): domain Bacteria; phylum Pseudomonadota; class Alphaproteobacteria; order Rhizobiales; family Rhizobiaceae; genus Mesorhizobium. The sequence continues at coordinate 129,363 of SAQG01000010.1, read as the reverse complement.
GATCACATCGTCCAGTTGCAGGGTCCGCGCGACCGCCGCCAGCGCGAGCTCTATCCGACAGCCAAGGGCCGCGCCCTGGCACTGGCGCTGGCACGGCCACAGTCACGCCGCATCCATGCTGCATTGGAAGATTCCGGAGCCACCGAACGCGCCTTGATCGAGCGCTTCCTGGAAGCGATGGTCAATCCGGAACTAAGGGCGCAGATCGACATTGTGCCCGCAAAAACGTCAGGGAAAAGCCATGGAGACCATTGAAAGGGTTGATCAACCGGCAGCACCGGACGACGACGCGCCGCATCTGCTGGTCATTGATGACGATACCCGTATCCGCAATCTTCTCAAACAATATCTAACCGAAAACGGCTTTCGCGTCACCGTTGCCGGAAATTCCGGCGAAGCGCGGCGCAAGCTCGCCGGCCTCGATTTCGATCTGCTCGTGCTCGATATCATGATGCCGGGCGAAACCGGCGTCGATCTCGCCAAGGCGTTGCGGGCAAGCAAGAACGTGCCGATCCTGATGCTTACCGCGCTCTCCGAGACCGACAGCCGGATCACCGGGCTCGAGGCCGGCGCCGACGACTATCTGCCGAAGCCTTTCGATCCCCGCGAATTGATCCTGCGCATCAACAACATCCTGCGTCGCGGCGGTCCGGCAACGACGCCCAAGGTCGAGCAGCTGGTCTTCGGGCCTTACACGTTCCAGATCGCCAGGCGGGAGCTCAAGCGCGGCGGCGAGGCTCTGAAGCTGACCGACCGCGAGCAGGAGATCCTGGCGATCTTCGCGGCGCGGGCCGGCGAAACGATACCGCGGCATGAACTTGTCGGCGACGAGTCGGAAGTCGGCGAGCGCACCATCGACGTCCAGATCAACCGGCTGCGCCGCAAGATCGAGCGCGATCCATCCAATCCGGTCTGGCTGCAAACCGTGCGCGGTATTGGGTATCGGCTCAGCGTGGAATAGACTGCCGCCCGCAGCCCCTTGCTGAGTGGCTGAAGATGAGCAAAAAGGGCGAATGGCGACCACACAACTGGAACGGCCGGGAGATCGCGGCTTGAGCGCTCGCGCCACGCGGGCGTTCAAGGCGGTGCCGCTCGCCTGGAAACGGTTCTGGCGCCTCGTTTCGCTTTACATGCCGAAGCGGCTCTATGCCCGCTCGCTGATCATCGTCATCGCACCGATGATCCTGCTGCAATCGGTCCTCGCCTTTGTCTTCATGGAACGCCACTGGCAGACCGTGACGCAGCGCCTGTCGCAGGCCACGGTCCGCGACATTGCGGCGATCGTCGACCTGGTGGAAACCTACCCGAACGACGCCGACTACGCCAATATCATCCGCATCGCGCAGGATCGCATGCAGCTGAAGATCGACTTGCTTCCGCCCGATCCGCTGCCGGCGCCGGGTCCAAAGCCGTTCTTCTCGATCCTCGACGAAATTCTCTCGTCTGAGATCACCCATCAGATCAACCGTCCGTTCTGGATCGATACAGTCGGCAATTCCAACATCATCGAGGTCCGCGTCCAGCTCGAGGGCAAGGTGCTGCGCGCCTTCGTGCGCCGCAGCCAGGCCTATGCCTCGAACACGCACATTTTCCTGATCTGGATGGTCGGCACCTCGCTGGTGCTGCTGATGATCGCCATCCCTTTCCTGCGCAACCAGATCCGGCCGATCCTGACGCTGGCCGAGGCCGCGGAAAGTTTCGGCAAGGGCCGGCCGATGCCGCTCGATTTCCGTCCGCGTGGCGCCGAGGAGGTTCGCCGCGCCGGCTTTGCCTTCATTCAGATGCGCGAACGCATCGAACGCCAGCTCGAACAGCGCACCGCCATGCTGACCGGCGTCAGTCACGATTTGAGAACCATCCTCACCCGCTTCAAACTGCAGCTCGCGCTGACCGGGACCAAGGCCGACACCGAGGCGCTCGGCCAGGACATCGATGACATGCAGTCGATGCTGGAAGGCTATCTCGCCTTTGCCCGCGGCGAGGCAGCGGAAGACGCCGGCCGTTTCAATCTTGAAGCCTATTTCGACAAGCTCGGCGAGGAGGCCACGCTGCGCAAGCGCAAACTGTCGACCACGCTCGCCGGCGACCCAAATGTACATGTGCGGCCCCACGCCTTTGCCCGGCTGTTGTCCAATGTCGTCGGCAACGCCTTCCGTTACGCCAAGACGGTTGAGATCAACGCCAACCACGGCCGCGGCTCGCTGCTCGTCACCATCGACGACGACGGTCCAGGCATCCCGCCCGAAAAGCGCGAGGACGTGTTCAAGCCTTTCGTGCGGCTTGACGAGGCCCGCAATCTCGACGCCAGCGGCACCGGCCTTGGCCTTTCCATCGCACGCGACATTGCCCGCAGCCATGGCGGCGACATCATGCTGGACAAGAGCCCGCTCGGCGGCTTGCGCGCCGTCATCAAGGTTCCGGCCTGAATAGAGCGACGTGCGTTCAATTGGACGCACAAAGTACGCTCTAACACTTTGAACCTACGCATCGTGCCTTCCGAAAATCGAATTTTCGGGCCGATGCGCTGCTTTCCGGTGGTTGTAGACGGCCATCGGCTATGCCTTCATCGGGGCGTCATGAAACCATGCTGAAGAGCGCGCATGAAGCGCGTGATCCTGATTGATTCGGCCTTGCGGCCTCGCATCAAGGAAACCGACGACCTTTCAAGCAAAGGGCTGCTATGCGCATCCTGATGGTCACCGACGCCTGGCGCCCGCAAGTCAACGGCGTCGTCCACACGCTGGAACGGCTTTCGGAGACACTGAAATCCTTCGACGTTGAGACGGACTTCCTGACCCCGAACATCTTTCGCACCTTGCCTCTGCCGACTTACCCGGACATCCGGCTGGCGCTGACGACGCCTGGCCGCGTCGCACGCCTGATCGAGGCGCGCAATGCCGATCATATCCATATCGTCACCGAAGGCCCGCTCGGCATCATGGCGCGGCGCTATTGCCGCAAGGCCGGCCGGCCGTTCACGACAAGCTATCACACGCGCTTTCCGGAATATCTGAGCGCGCGGCTGCCAATACCGGAAGCCTGGGCATATCGCTGGCTGCGCGATTTTCACAATTCCGGACAGGGCACGCTGGTCGCGACCCAGTCGCTGGCGGACGATCTGTCGGCGCGCGGCTTCACCAAGCTGAGGCCATGGACGCGCGGCGTCGATATCGACCATTTCCGGCCGGACAAGAAGAAGGATCTGGGGCTCAAGCGACCGATCTTCCTCTGCGTCGGCCGTATTGCGATCGAAAAGAACCTGGCCGCCTTCCTCGACCTCGACCTACCCGGCAGCAAGGTGATCGTCGGCGAGGGACCGGAGTTGGCCAGGCTCAAGGCCAGATACCCCGATGCCCACTTCCTTGGCCACCGGCCGAACGACGAACTGGCCGAAATCTACGCCTCGGCCGATGTCTTCGTCTTCCCCAGCCTTACCGACACGTTCGGCAATGTCATCATCGAGGCGCTGGCCAGCGGCACGCCGGTCGCAGCCTATCCGGTGACGGGACCAATCGACATTGTCGGCGACGGCATTGGCGGAGCGGTGTCGAACGATTTGCGGGAAGCCGCGCTCGCAGCGCTTTATGTCGATCGTGCCGAGGCGCGCCAACGCGCGATGCGCTATAGCTGGAAAGCCTGCGCGGAGATGTTCCTGGAAACGGTTGAGGAAGCGCTGGGAAAGACGCGCAAACTGGCCGCCTGAGGCCTTGCTAGAACAGTCGGCCGCCGTTAGGCACCCTGCGTTCGATTGCGCCGAGGACGACGGCGCCCTCTTCGTCGGGAAAGCCGAGCGTCAGCACTTCCGACATGAAGGGGCCGATCTGCCGCGGCGGAAAATTGACCACCGCAAACACCTGCCGGCCGATCAGCGTCTCGGGCGCATAGTATTTGGTGATCTGCGCCGACGATTTCTTCACCCCGATCGCCGGGCCGAAATCGATCTTCAGCTTGATCGCCGGCTTTCGCGCCTCCGGAAAAGGCTCGGCCTCGACGATCGTGCCGGCACGGATATCGACCCGGTCGAAATCGGCGAAGCTGATCTCGGGCTTGCGCTGGCTGATCGAACTCATTGAGGGTCAGGATATAGCTCAGGCGTTTCCGTAGGTCTCGAACAGGACGCCGGCCAGCGCGTCCTTGGCCGAGGTTCCAGACCAGACGACGAACTGAAATGCCTGGAAATAGCATTCACAGGCTTCCAGCGCCGACGACAACAGCACCTCGACCTGCTGGCTCGACGGCTCGACCCCACCGGCGAGCAGCAGCGACTGGCGGAACATGATCGCGCCCTCCTGCTCCCAGAGGTCGAAATGGCCGAACAGCATCTGCTCGTTGATCAGCGAAAGCAGCCGCATCACTTCGAGCGCGCGCGCCTCCGGCACCTTGATGTCGAAAGCGCAGGCCAGATGCAGCGCCTCGAAATCCTCCATCCAGGAAAATGAGACGTGGTAGTCGGTCCAGCTTCCGGCAACCGAAATCGAAATCTCGTCGTCGCCGGCCCGTTCGAAAGACCAGTCGTTGTTGTGGGCCACCTGCTCGATAACATCCACCGGATGAATTTCGCGCGAGAATTCGAGTTCGAGAAGTTCCATGGAATGCTTCCTGTCGTTCTGGGAGCGCCACCACACGCTCCGCGGGAGAGGCACACACAACGAACAATCTTGTCTAGAACTCGGACGGCCGGGACTTCGTCAACGCAAAGACCCCAGACCGGACCCCACCGCCCGGCGCATGACCCTGCTCCGAATCATGCAACAAATTCAGTCTATTGATCGGGAGTCGCGTGACCAGCCCAATTTTTCGCACTGCGTCATTCGCATGTGGAAAGCCACTGTCACAAAGATTCACGCAATGCCGGTAAGCGATTCACGACAAAGCGCTTTTTGCGATTGTGCTTTGTGGAAAAGTTTAACGATTATTTTTTTGACCTGGGCTTTGCCGCAGCCGCAGGTGCGGGCTGTCCGGTCAATTCGGCGAGCTTTGCCTCAAGCGCTTCGATGCGCGCAGTGAGGCGGGTGTTTTCTTCCCTGGCCTTCGCCGCCATGTCGCGGGCCGCCTCAAATTCTTCGCGCTGCACGAGGTCCATTGAGTTGAGAACGCGCTCGGCCTGCCCCTTGAAGGCGGTTTCCACTTCGCGGCGCACGCCTTGCGCGGCACCCGCGGCGTCGGTCATCAGCTTGGCAAATTCATCGAGAATGCGGTTCGGTCCGGTCGACATGGCAAATCCTCGCTTGCTCGATTTGACGTAGTGGCGCGCGACGCGGAATGCAAGAACGTTTGAAACCGATGGAGCATCGACTGTCGGTGCACTTTGGTCAACTGAACACTGGCTGAGTGGATCAATAACTATTATTATTACCCGAAAGGCATCTCCGAGGAGCACTCCATGGCCATCAGCGCAGATTTGGGCAACCGTCTGGAGGACGTTGTAAACCAGCTTGTCAGCACGGGCCGCTACAATTCGAAGAGTGAAGTGCTGCGCGAAGGTGTTCGCCTCGTCGAGGAGCGAGAGAAGCGCCTGGCAGCACTCGACGCCACGCTCGCCAAAGGTATCGACGATGCCGACGCAGGGCGGGTGAAGCCCGGGGAAGACGTGCTTGACCGCCTAGAGGCCAGATATAAGGCGATGGCCGAGAAGGCCCGGTGAAGCGGCTGATCTTCACCCATCAGGCTGAGGCAGATATTGAAGCCATTGGCGATCACATCGCGTTGGACAGTCCGCTTCGAGCTGTGACATTCATCCGGGAATTACGTGCCGATTGCCTGGAACTACGGACCATGCCGGAGCGATATCCGCTCTTGCAGCGTCATCGATCTTCCGGCGTCCGCCGTCGCGTTCATGGCAGCCATTTGATCTTCTACCGCGTTAACACCGATGCAGTGGAGATACTGCACGTCCTGCACGGCGCGATGGATTTTGATGCCATCCCGTTCCCTGGGAAATGACAGCATCGACGTCGCCTTGACCCCGCCAAAACCCTGCCGCATGGTCCGCGCCCGAACGCGATCGCAACCGGGAGATCCTGTTGAGCGAGTATCTTATGCTGCCGTTGGCCGTCCTGCCCTTCCCCAATATCGACCCGGTCATCGTCCAGATCGGGCCGCTGGCGGTGCATTGGTATGGCGTCGGCTACATCGTCGGCATTCTCTTCGCCTGGTGGTATGCCAAGCGGCTCGTCACCAATGCAAGGCTCTGGCCCGACGGCACCGTGCCCATGAAGCCCGAGGATCTCGACGACTTCATCGTCTGGGCGGCTATCGGCGTGGTGCTTGGCGGGCGCACCGGCTATGTGCTGTTTTACGACCTGCCGCGCTACATCGCTCAACCGTTCGACATCCTTGCCGTCTGGCAGGGCGGCATGTCGTTCCATGGCGGGCTGCTCGGCGTCATCCTCGCCATGACGCTGTTTTCCTGGTCGCGCGGCATCCGCACATGGTCGCTGTTCGACGTGGTAGCGGCCGGCGTGCCGGTCGGCCTTGGCCTTGTCCGCATGGCGAATTTCATCAACTCCGAACTCTGGGGCCGGCCGGCGGACGTGCCATGGGCGGTCGAATTCCCCAATGGCGGCCCATTTGCGCGCCATCCAAGCCAGCTCTACGAGGCGCTGCTCGAAGGCCTGGTGCTGTTCCTGGTCCTGCGCTTCCTCACCCATTCCAGGCTCAAGCTGAAGACGCCGCGCTTCGTCGGCGGCGCCTTCATCGCCGGCTACGGCTTCTCGCGCATCTTCGTCGAATTCTTCCGCGAGCCCGATCAGCAGCTCGGCTACCTCCTCGGCACCGGCTGGCTGACCATGGGCATGGTGCTGTCGCTGCCGATGCTGCTGGCCGGTATCTGGGCGATGGCGACGGCGAGCGCATCGGCCCAAAAACCGGAATCGATTTTGGGAAAGCGCGATGCGTAAAATCAAAGTGCAGGAGCGTATTTTCGAAATGGACGCGCTTCGCCCTAGCCCGGTGACGCAATCGCAGCCGGTATGACCCGGCTGAAAACCCGCATCGTCGAGCTGATCGGTGCGGCGGGGCCGATTCCCGTCAACCAATATATGGCACTTTGCCTGTTCGATCCGCGCGACGGCTACTATATGACGCGCGAGCCGTTCGGGGCTGCCGGCGACTTCGTCACCGCACCGGAGATCAGTCAGATGTTCGGCGAGCTGGTCGCCGTCTGGCTCTACGAAGCCTGGCTGGCAACCGGCTGGCCGATGCCGGTCACCATCGCCGAGATCGGCCCCGGCCGCGGCACCCTGATGAAGGACATGCTGCGCACGCTTTCGCGGCTCGATCCGACGCTGACCGCCGGCGCATCGTTCGCCATGATCGAGACCAGCCCGCGGCTGGCAGATGTCCAGAAGCAAACGCTTGCCGCCACGCCTACCGCGATCGGCTGGCACGAAAGCATCGACACTTTGCCGCAGACCGCGCTTTTCATCGTCGGCAATGAAGTGTTCGACGCGGTGCCGATCCGCCAGTTCGTCCGCGCCGGAACAGGCTGGCGCGAACGGATGATCGGCCTCGATGACGCGGACGAATTGCACTTCTTCGCCGGCGCCGGCTCGGTCGATCCAACGCTGTTGCCGAACGATGCCGAAAACGCACCACAGGGCGCGATTGTCGAGGTCGCGCCGGCCCGAGCCGCGCTGATGGCGACCATCGCTGAGCGATTGGCCCGGCTCGGTGGCGCCGGCCTATTCCTCGACTATGGCTATCTCCGACCAGGGATCGGCGACACGTTGCAGGCCTTGCGCAAGCACGATCACGAAGATGTGCTGGCCAATCCGGGCGAAGCCGATCTCACCGCCCATGTCGATTTCGCCGCCCTTGCCGCGATTGTGCGGGCGCATGGCCTCGATGCCCATCTTTCCACGCAAGGCGAATTCCTGGTGGAAATGGGTCTTCTCGAACGCGCCGGCCAGCTCGGCGCCAATGCCAATGAGGCAGCTCGCGACAAGATTGCAGGCGAGGTCGAACGCCTCGCCGGCCCGCAAGCCATGGGCGACCTGTTCAAGGTGCTTGCCGTCCTGCCTGCCGGCATCGCCGTTCCGCCCTTTGCAACGGCGGATTGACTTTTCCCTGCCGCCTCTCCCACTCTCCCAATTTCCGACTGTCGCCGATCCTTGGAGTGTAGCCATCTTTGGACTGTCGCGATCTTTGCACTGTCGCTTGACGAAATCGCTCTCACGGACAACAACGCAGCCATGCTGAATCAGACCAAACCGGATCCCGTTCGGTCGCCCTTGCTGGAGAAAGCGCGGGCGCAAGGCATTCGCCACGGCTATTTCACTCGCGTTGGCGGCGTCTCTAGCGGCATCTATCAGGGCCTTAACATCGGCACCGGCTCGAGCGACGACCAGACGCAGGTAGCCGAGAACCGCCGTCGCGTCGCCGACTGGATGGGCGTGCCATCTAGCCATCTCTTGACCGCCCACCAGATCCATTCGCCCGACGTTGTCATCGCCAGGGAGCCCTTTCCCGGCGAGCGGCCGAAGGCCGACGCCGTCGTCACCGACCGGCCGGGCATCGCCGTCGGCGCCTCGACCGCCGATTGCGGACCGGTGCTGTTTGCCGATGCCGAGGCGCGCATCATCGGCGCAGCCCATGCCGGCTGGAAGGGCGCCTTGTCAGGCGTGCTGGAAAACACCATCGCGGCGATGGAAAGCCTCGGCGGCCGGCGCGAGCGCATCGTTGCGGTACTCGGTCCGTCCATCGGGCCGGAAAACTATGAAGTCGGCCCGGAATTCATCGCCCGCTTCGTCGAGGACGACGCCAGCAATATCAGCTATTTCGCGCCCTCCGCAAAGTCGGGACATGCAATGTTCGACCTCAACCTCTATACGGTCGATCGGCTGACCCGGGCCGGCGTCATCGCCGACGGACTCGGCCGCTGCACCTATGCCGAGGAGGATCTGTTCTATTCCTACCGGCGCAGCACGCATCGCAAGGAGCCGGATTACGGACGGCAGATTTCGGCAATCGTTTTGGAGACAGAATAATGGCGCTGCATTTCGAACGGTCGGAATTTGACGCGCGGCGCGATCGGCTGATGATCGAGATCGCCGAGAAGAAGCTCGATGCCGTCCTGCTGTTTGCGCAGGAGAGCATGTACTGGCTGACCGGCTACGATACGTTCGGCTTCTGCTTCTTCCAGTGCCTGGTGGTGAAAGCAGACGGTTCGATGATCCTGCTCACGCGCTCGGCCGATCTGCGCCAGGCGCGCCACACCTCGATCATCGACAACATCGTGCTGTGGACCGATCGCGACGGCGCCAATCCGGCGATCGACCTGCGCAATTTGCTCAACGACCTCGACCTGCTCGGCGCCCGCATCGGAGTCGAATACGACACCCACGGCCTGACTGCCTACAATGGCCGGCGGCTGGACGAGCAATTGCAGACCTTTGGCCAGATCGCCGACGCGTCCGGCATCGTCAGCCGGCTGCGCCTGTTCAAGAGCCCGGCCGAAATCGCCAAGGTGGAAAAGGCCGCAAATCTCGCCGACGACGCGCTGGACGCGGCCCTGCCGCTGATCAAGCAGGGTGGCGACGAAGCCTTGATCCTTGCCGCCATGCAGGGCGCGATCTTTGCCGGCGGCGGCGACTATCCGGCCAACGAGTTCATCATCGGCTCTGGCGTGGACGCATTGCTTTGCCGTTACAAGGCCGGCCGCCGCAAGCTGAGCAAGAACGACCAGCTGACGCTCGAATGGGCCGGCGTCTTCCACCATTACCATGCGGCGATGATGCGCACGGTGCTGACCGGCAAGGTGTCGAAACGTCACCAGGAGCTGTTCGATGCGGCGCGCGCCGCCCTTCTGGCCGTCGAAAAGGCGATGACGCCCGGAAATACCTTCGGCGACGTGTTCGACGCGCATGCCCGCACGCTCGAGGCGCACAATTTGACCAAGCACCGGCTCAATGCCTGCGGCTATTCGCTCGGCGCCCGCTTCACCCCGTCATGGATGGACATGCCGATGTTTTATCAGGGTAATCCCGAACCCATCGCGCCAAACATGACGCTGTTCGCCCACATGATCATCATGGACTCCGAGACCGAGACGGCAATGACGCTTGGCCGCACCTATCTGACGACCGAATCGCAGCCGAAGCCGCTGTCCCGCCATGATCTCGACTTGATCGTGCAGTGAATCCATAATGGTAAGGATGCAAACGGCGTTCATCGCCAGGGAGTTTTGAGGGAATGAGGCGATCGCACGTGACGACCGTGTCATTGCTCGCGGCGCTGACGCTGGCCGCCTGCACCAATGCGAAGGACGTCCTCGAACCCTCGGCCATCGCCCCGCAGTCGACACAGGCCGTGCCAAAAGGCGGAACCGGCACGACGGCAACGCCCACCACACCTGCAACGACCGCCCAGCCTTCCCCAACGGCACAGCCTTCCGCCCCTGCGCAGTCCGCAACCGCAACCGTACCGCCCGCAAAGAGCGCCGCCGTCATCGCACGAACCCGTCTGCAGGTGGCGCCGATCGTCGGCGCCTCGGTGGAAGCCGCGACACCGTTGACCGCGGAGCTTCAGACGCGAGCCAAGCAGCGCGGCATCACCTTGGCAGGCAGCGCCGGCCAGACCCCCACGCACGTGCTGAAAGGCTATTTCTCGACGATGTCGGAAGGCAAGGATACCACCGTCATCTATGTCTGGGACGTCTATGACCCGGCAGGCAACCGGCTGCATCGCATCAACGGCCAGCACAAGGCGCCCTCGGTCAATGATAGCGAAGGCTGGGCTGCGGTCGCGCCGGAGACCATGCAGGCGATCGCCGACCAGACGATCGACCAGTTTGCCGCATGGCTTGGCGGCCAAGCGGGCTGAGCGGCCGCCTGACATGTTGTCGGCTACTCTCGCCGTGACCGTTTATTGAGATTAGCCGGCGGATTCCCGATCACGACGCTTGCAATACCGGCACGGGCCGCTAAAAGCCCGACTAAGAGGCTCAAGAGAGTCTGCCAGAGTCTCCATCCTTCACCAGGAACGGTGCATGAAGCTTTTCGCGGGCAATTCCAACAGGGTGCTGGCCGAAGCGGTCGCCCGCTATCTCAACATCCCGCTGGGGAAAGCCAGCGTCAGGCGCTTCGCCGATCAGGAAATCTTCGTCGAAATACAGGAGAATGTGCGTGGCGAGGATGTCTTCATCCTGCAGTCCACCTCCTTCCCGACCAACGATCACCTGATGGAGCTGCTCATCATGATCGATGCCTTCATGCGCTCGTCGGCCAAGCGCATCACGGCGGTCATTCCTTATTTCGGCTATGCCAGGCAAGACCGCCGCGCCTCGGGCCGCACGCCGATCTCGGCCAAGCTGGTCGCCAACATGATCACGCGGGCGGGTGTCGATCGCGTCCTGACGCTGGATCTCCATGCCGGCCAGATCCAGGGCTTTTTCGATATCCCGACCGACAATCTCTTCTCCGTGCCGGTCATGGCCCGCGACGTGAAGGCGAAATACAAGCAGCTTGCCAATGTCATGGTCGTATCGCCGGATGTCGGCGGCGTGGTTCGCGCCCGCGCGCTCGCCAAGCGCATCGACGCCCAGCTTGCCATCGTCGACAAGCGTCGCGAGCGCCCCGGTGAATCGGAAGTCATGAACGTCATCGGCGACGTGCGCGGCAAGGATTGCCTGTTGATCGACGACATCATCGATTCGGGCGGCACCTTGTGCAATGCGGCCGATGCGCTGCTTGCCGGCGGCGCCACCAGTGTCACCGCCTATACCACCCATGGCGTTTTGTCGGGCGGCGCCATCGCCCGCATCGGCGCCTCGAAACTGCAGGAACTGGTCATCACCGATTCCATCCAGCCGACCCAGGCGGTGCTCGACGCCAAAAACATCCGCGTCATCTCCATCGCCGACCTGATGGGTGAGGCGATCTCGCGCACGGCGACCGAAGAATCGGTGTCGAGCTTGTTCGACTGAAATCCCGCCCGCGCTACCCGTTCGATACCCTGATGTTGTCCCTTGACCCGCGCATATAGACGCGCGGCGATGCCCCCAGCATGCGCTTGAACATGGTGATGAAGGCCGGCACGCTGTCATAGCCGAGGTCGAGCGCCACCCTTGTGATCGGCTCGCCATCGGCCAGCCTCGGCAAGGCCGCGAACAGGCAGGCCTGCTGGCGCCATGTCGACAGCGACAATCCGGTCTGGCGATGAAAGGCACGGGTGAAGGAGCGGCGGCTCATGCCGACGATATCGGCCCATTCGTCGATCGTCGCATGCGGCGAGGGTGCTGCGACGAAGCGCCGGCACAGTGCCGCAAGCCTTGGATCCGTGGGAAAAGGCAGGCCGAGCGGTCGTTCCGGCAGGTTCGGGATTTCATGCAGCAGCAGGCTCATGATCAGCCCGCCGCGCCCCTCCAACTCGGCGCCCTGCGGCAGCTTCTCCGATTCCACGATCAGGCTGTGCATCAGATCGGTGATGCCGACGACGCGTAGCCCATGTGGCAGCCCCGCGATCGCGTCCGGCATCACATAGACCGAGCGCATGCTGACGTCGCCAAGCATCTCGACGGAATGCTCGGTGCCGGCGGGAATCCACATCGCATGATCGGGAGGCACCATCCAGCGTCCATGCCGCGTCGTCACCAGCACGACGCCGACAAGTGCATGCAGCAACTGACTGCGACTGTGACGGTGCTGCGGCACGTGGTAACCGTCGGGATATTCGGTCGGCAGGGCCACCGCCGGCCCGACGGCCTGCTCCAGCCACTGCCAGCGGCGCTCATGCAATTGCCCGAGATCGGTGTCGCCCGCTTTGAAGATTTCGGTGCCATGCGGCATTGGGTAATGGCCCACTCGCGAAACTATTGGACCAAACCACGAAAGAAGTCGCCCGGCAAGTAACTTATAAGGCAATCCCGCTATCAGGCCGCCTGCGGGAGCGCCCGCCAAAAGACCACGGAGCATGCCTTGACCGATACGACAGCCATCACCGCTGCCACGCCTGCGACGGCCAGCCATGCTTCGGCGCAAGCGACGGCCTTCAGCGTCATTCTTGCGGTGAGCTTCTGCCATTGTGTCAACGACATCATGCAGTCGCTGCTGTCGGCCATCTATCCGCTGCTGAAGGACAATTACGGTCTCGATTTCTGGCAGATCGGCCTTTTGACCTTCACCTTCCAGGTGACGGCGTCATTGCTGCAGCCGCTGATCGGCATGGTCACCGACAAGCGGCCGATGCCCTATTCGCTGCCCTACGGCATGGCGTCCTCGCTGATCGGTCTGATCGTGCTGGCCTATGCCGGACACTATTGGCTGCTGCTGATCGGCGCGTCGCTGATCGGCATCGGCTCGGCGATCTTCCACCCGGAATCCTCGCGCATCGCCCGCTTCGCCTCGGGCGGCAGGTTCGGCCTGGCGCAATCCCTGTTCCAGGTCGGCGGCAATTTCGGCCAGGCCATCGGGCCGCTGCTGGCTGCCTTCATCGTCGTACCCTTCGGCCAGACCAGCATAGCGTGGTTTGCCGCCGGATCGCTGATCGGCATCATCGTGCTGTGGCGGGTTGGCGGCTGGTACAGCCGGCTGCGCGCCTCGCTCGCCAACCGCAAGACGGCAGGCTTTGTTTCGCCCTTCCCGCGCCGCAAAGTGATGGGCGCGCTGGCGGTGCTGACCTTGCTGGTGCTGACCAAGAACGCCTACATAGCCAGCCTCGCCAGCTACTACACTTTCTACGCCATCGATAAGTTCGGCGTTTCGGTGCAGATGTCGCAGGTCATGCTGTTCCTGTTCCTCGGCGCCTCGGCGCTGGGCATCCTGCTCGGCGGCCCGTTCGGCGACCGCTACGGACAGAAGGCGATGATCTGGTTCTCTATCGTCGGCGTGCTGCCCTTTACGCTGGCCCTGCCCTACGCCAATTTCGAATGGACGATGATCCTGACGGTGCTGATCGGCCTGATCCTGTCGTCGGCCTTCTCGAACATCGTCGTCTTCGCGCAGGAACTGGTGCCCGGCCGGGTCGGCATGATCGCCGGCATCTTCTTCGGTTTCGCCTTCGGCATGGGCGGCATCGCCGCCGCTGTGCTCGGTGTCGTCGCCGACATGAAAGGCATCGACTTCGTCTTTCAGGTCTGCTCGTATTTGCCGCTGCTCGGACTGCTGACGGTTTTCCTTCCCAACATGAAGGAGGCGAGGAAGCTCGAAGCAGTGACCGCGATCGGGTGAAACTTCAGTTGGATTTCGGTCTCGCCCTAAGTCATTGCCCTCGGCAGCGGCGAACGCCGTAGAGGGGGGTCGGGAGCAGCCCTCTTCCTGCCCACCTTGAGCGTGAGAACAGGCACAGATCAACTTTGCCGTCACGTGCTGCAAAGCTTTCTAAATGCGCTGATCGCGGCGACCACTCTTGATCCGGCAGGAATCGACCAGGAAGCTGGGTGGCAGCAGGGGGTCCTTTACCCTCCGCTCAAGCGTCACGAAAGCCGAAAGGAGAATGCCGGAGGCAACAAGCGAACCGATGACTGGCAGCGACATCCAGCGATGATCCCCGCTTGCAATCAGGCCATAGCTGCCCACGGCGATTCCGAAGGTGGCAAGCAATGCCCCGATGGGATCGAGTCCTGGCCGATGAGCAGACCTGTCGTCACGATCCATCGGAAGCAACACGGAGGTCGTGGCCAGCGCGGCCATTGCCACGAAAACCGGGACCGCGAACATCCATCGCCACGAGATCTAGGTGGTCAGAATGCCCGAGACGACGAAGCCCGCGATTGCGCCCAGGACCGAAACCCCGCCCCATGTGGCCATCGCCCGGCTATAGGCAGCCGGAGCTGGAATAAGCGCGCGCAGGACGGCCATCGCAGCAGGCGCGGTCATGGCGCCGCCGATCCCTTGACCACAGCGCATCGCCACCAGCACGCCGTAACTTGGCGCGAAGGCGGCAACGAGTGAGGCGGCACCGAAAACCGCCAGCCCCAGCACGAACATGCGCCGGCCACCATAGCGGTCAGCCAGTCGGCCGCCGAACAGAAGCAGGCCGCTGAAAGGCAGTCCGTAGGCGACCTGAAGCAGCAACAGATCCGTGGAAATGAGGCCGAAGTCGCTGGCGATCTTCGGCAGCGGCACCATGATCAGCGCGATCGTGAAGATCAGCGTGGCTTGTACCGTGGCGAGCATTGTGAAAGCCAGGCGTGTCTTCCCTTCCGAAATGCCGCTTCCACTGCTTGTTTGCGAATAGGTCTCCATTGGCTTCCCTTCCATGCTTCCGGCACGCGCCGTCCAGCTGCCGCAGGCATTCACTGGGGCAGCGGTTCTAAGTTCGATCATTTCGGGGCTTTGGCCGGCGACGCCGGCGACGCCGGCCTCGGCGGCTGTCAGCCGCTTTCGTAGTCCATGCCGTCGACATCAAGGCTTGGGGTCAGCCACTCGGGAAAGCCGCCTTCGAACCGGCGTGAGGCCCAGCCTCGCGCCCTCAGGATTGCCAGCGCGTCGGCAGAGAGAACGCACTGGACACCCCGGCAATAGGCGACGATGACCTTCTCTCGTGGAAGCTCCGCAAGCCGTTCTTCCAGCTCACCCACGGGAATGTTGATCGCACCCGGCAAATGCCCCGCCGCGTATTCCTCCTGCGGCCGGACATCGAGCAGCACGATTTCGTCGTCCCGCATGCGGCGCACAAGTTCCTCGCGCGAGATGTTCTCCAGCCTGTCCGGCCGGCTCATAGTGTCGTTGATGAGCTCGCGGATTTGCTCGCGCCTATGGTTCGCAAGGCTTCGCAGGGCCGTGAGCACGTTTTCGATCGGGCCATCTGCCAAACGATAGAGCACGCGTTTCCCGTCGCGCCGGGTCTGCACCAAGCCGGCGCGCTTGAGGTGTTGAAGATGCTGTGACGTGTTGGCCAGCGCAATCCCGGAAAGTTGTGTCAGCTGCTCCACAGCAAGTTCGCCGTCGGCAATGTGGCGGAGAAGAACCAGCCGGTGTGCATGTCCCAGCGTGCGGGCGAGATCCGCTATTTCGTCAAAGATCGGATGATGGACATCTGCGTTTTTCATATCGCACGGCTACCATCAATCTATCAATCAATCAATACATTGAATGAATGATTTTAATCGGCTAGTGTCTGACGCTCAAGACGGAAGCGACAAGCCGGGAGCATAGAAATGAACGAGCAGTTGGAGTTCGTTGTCCGCGCAGCCGCGATCGGAACGGGGGCGACGGCGGTGATGGATCTTTGGGGGCTGTTTCTGAAGCGAGCGTTCGCGATTCCGTCGCTTGATTATGCCTGGGTCGGCCGCTGGATCGGGCACTTTCCGCGAGGACGTTTCGCGCATGCGAATATCGCGCAGGCTCCCCGAATTCGGGGCGAAACGCCTCTTGGATGGGTCGTGCATTACGCGACCGGCATCGTCTTTGCTGCATTGTTGATGGCAGTATGGGGCCTCAACTGGGCTCGACATCCGACATTGCTTCCCGCCCTTCTTGTCGGCATATCCACGGTTGTCGCTCCATTCTTCATAATGCAGCCAGCTTTTGGAGCCGGAGTTGCAGCCTCGAAAACTCCCAATCCGCACACCGCGCGTCTGCGCGGCCTCATGACTCATCTGTGCTTCGGGGTCGGACTGTATGTCGCTGCGGTGCTTTCGGCACTCCTGTTTCCGGTCTGACACTGATCGATTGCGGTCGGCTTTCAAGACACGATCCAAAAGTCTGAAAATGGGCGCAACGCCGAAATTCAAGCGAGACGCTGCCCACCCGCCTCTGGCTTGCACCCCGCCCCACCTTCCGCTATAGAGCCGCCACCCGCGTAGACACCCTTGGAGGCAACGCGGCGGAAGGCTGTCCGGCCTAACGTGATCCCAAAAAGATTTTGGACCAGATCATGTAAGGCCATGACGGCTTTCGACGTTTACGGCCCAGGTATCTCGCTGGCCGCGAACGCTCCAGAACAACGCGAAAGGAAATGCCATGAGCCAAGATACTTACGAGCTCAAGGCCGAAGCGCGCGAACAGGTCGGTAAGGGGTCCGCCCGTGCAGTTCGCCGCAACGGTAAAGTGCCTGCAGTAATTTACGGTGACAAGCAGCCTCCCCTGGCGATTGCCCTCACCTACAAGGACATCTACTACAAGATCCATGGCGGCGGGTTCCTGACCACGATCGCCACGATCGATGTCGACGGCAAGAAGATCCAGGTCCTGCCAAAGGACTACCAACTCGACCCGGTCAAGGACTTCCCGGTCCATGTCGACTTCCTGCGCATCGGCAAGGACACCGAAGTCAATGTCGACGTGCCGGTCCACTTCATCAACGAGGACAAGTCGCCCGGCATCAAGCGCGGCGGCGTGCTCAACATCGTGCGTCACGAGGTCGAGTTCCACTGCCCGGCCAATGCGATCCCGGAATTCATCACCGTCGATCTCACCGGCACCGATATCGGCGATTCGATCCATATCTCGGCGATCAAGCTGCCGGCCGGCGTCAAGCCGGTGATCTCCGACCGCGACTTCACCGTCGCGACCATTGCCGGCTCCTCGGCGATGAAGCCGGAAGCGGAAGAGACGGTCGAAGCGGCTGAACCCGAAGCGGCGGCTCCTGCCGACGAAGAGAAGTAATCCCTTTCCGCCCGGAGGTGACGATGCTGCTGTTTGCAGGCCTCGGCAATCCGGGCGCGAAATACGCCAACAACCGGCACAATGTCGGCTTCATGGCGGCGGACGCAATCGCCCGCCGCCATTCCTTTTCGCCCTGGTCGAAGAAGTTCCAGGGCCTGATCGCCGAAGGCGCGCTTGCCGGCGAAAAGGTCATCCTGATCAAGCCGCAGACCTTCATGAACCTGTCCGGCCAGTCGGTCGGCGAAGCCCTGCGCTTTTACAAGCTCGGCCCTTCGGCGCTGACGGTTTTCTATGATGAGATCGACCTTGCCGCCGGCAAGGTGCGGGTCAAGGTCGGTGGCGGTTCCGGTGGCCACAATGGTATCCGCTCGCTCGACCAGCATGTCGGCAAGGATTTCCGCCGCGTGCGCATTGGCGTCGGCCACCCCGGCGTCAAGGAAATGGTGCATGGTCATGTGCTTGGCGATTTCGCCAAAAGCGACCGCGAGTGGCTGGATGTGCTGCTCGACACCATCGCCGACGATGTCGGACTGCTTGCCAAGGGCGACGACAATTCCTTCATGAATCACGTGACGCTGGCCTTGCGCGACAAGCTTACGCCGACAGGCGACGACGACCGCCCGCCACCCAAGGCGCCAAAAGCACAAAGCCACGTTCGCCAGGCGCGGCCGCAGCAGCCGGCGGCCAAGCTGCCCGAAACCGGCCCGATGGCCGCCATGCTGAAGAAGCTGTTTGGCGGCAGGGATTGAGTCTAGCCACGGATCGGGGCTGCAGGGCTTGACGTTCGTCACCCCTTTCGCCCATAGCCCTCATCAAATTTCGATTTCCCGATAGGACCGGATAAAAATGGGTTTCAAATGCGGCATCGTTGGCTTGCCCAACGTCGGCAAGTCGACGCTTTTCAACGCGCTGACCAGGACGGCGGCGGCGCAGGCCGCCAACTATCCGTTCTGCACCATCGAACCGAATACCGGCGAGGTGGCGGTGCCCGACCCCCGCCTGCAGAAGATCGCGGCGATCGGCAAGTCGAAGGAGATCATCCCGACACGCATCTCCTTCGTCGACATCGCCGGCCTGGTGCGCGGCGCCTCGAAGGGCGAAGGACTGGGCAACCAGTTCCTGGCCAACATCCGCGAGGTCGACGCCATCGTCCATGTGCTGCGTTGCTTCGAGGATGACGACATCACCCATGTCGAAGGCCGCATCGATCCCGTCGCCGACGCCGAGACCGTCGAGACCGAGCTGATGCTCGCCGATCTCGACAGTCTCGAGCGCCGCATCGTGCAGTTCCGCAAGCGCGCTTCCGGCAAGGACAAGGAGGCGCTGACCGTGCTTCCGATGATGGAAGCCGCTCTTGAGCTCCTGCAGGCCGGCAAGCCAGCCCGCATCCTGCTCAATGGTATCTCCGCGGAGGATCTGCGCATCCTGCAGGGGCTGAACCTGCTGACATCGCACCCCGTGCTCTATGTCTGCAATGTCGCCGAGGCCGATGCTGCCACCGGCAATGCGCACACCAAAGCGGTCGAGCAGATGGCTGCCGCGCAGGGCGCCCGCACCGTGGTGATTTCGGCGGCGATCGAAGCCGAGGTCGCGCATCTCAGCGACGAAGAGGAAATGGAATTCCTCGCGACGCTGGGCCTCGATGAACCCGGCTTGAACAAGGTGATCCGCGCCGGCTACGAGCTGCTGCAGCTCATCACCTATTTCACCGTCGGGCCGAAGGAGACGCGCGCCTGGACCGTGCACAAGGGTGCCAAAGCGCCGCAGGCGGCAGGCGTCATCCACACCGATTTCGAGCGCGGCTTCATCCGCGCCCAGACCATCGCCTACAACGACTTCGTTACGTTGGGCGGCGAAGTGGCGGCCAAGGAAGCCGGCAAGGCGCGCGACGAAGGCAAGGAGTATGTCGTCCAGGACGGCGACATCATGCTGTTCAAGTTCAACACCTGACCTGACCGACGGCCCGCCGGCAGCCATCATGGCCGCCGGCGCGATCGCAGCCTCGTGCAAGGCCGCACAGGCCCCTTTTCGCGCGGCTTGACTGCCCGCAATGCCCGGTCTAAGGGGCGTCTGCACCCGGCCCGTGCTTTCTTCGAGAGCACCTGTCCCGTGCAATCCGAAACGACGCGCCCGTTCGAACCCATCCTTTTGGCCTCAGCAAGGGAGACCCGGCGATGATCAAGGCATTCGTCGTGGACAATGATCGCCTGCGCCCCGCCGACGATCTCTTGGCAAGCACCGACAACGTCGTCTGGGCCGACCTTGTGAGCCCGACAAAGGAAGAGGAAGCGACCATCGAGGCCTGGCTCGGTGTTGCCATTCCGACCCGCGAAGAGATGGAGGAGATCGAGATTTCGAGCCGCCTCTATGTCGAGGACGGCGCCTATTTCATGACCGCCATTCTGCCGGCCCAGACCGAGGCCGACGATCCCCTGATGTCGCCGGTCACCTTCGTGCTGGCCGGCAACAGGCTCATCACCGTGCGCTACCACGAACCGAAGGCCTTCAAGACCTTTCCGCTGCGCGCCGAGAAGGTGGCGACCGGCTGCACCAGCGGCGACACCATCCTGATCGGCCTGCTGGAGGCGATCGTCGACCGCCTCGCCGACATTCTGGAACGCGCCGGCCGTGACATCGAGACGATCTCACGCGACGTCTTCCAGGCAAGCTCGACCAAGGCTTCCAAGCGCAACCGCGACTTCCAGGAATTGCTGAAGGCCATCGGCCGCAAGGAGGACATCGCCTCCTCGATCCGCGACAGCCTGATCTCGCTGCAGCGGCTCGCCGGCTTCCTCACCCACGCCTCGACCCAGACCAAGATGAGCAAGGACATCCGCGCGCGCATCAAGACCTTGTCGCGAGATGTGCTGTCGCTCGCCGACCATGCCACCTTCCTTTCGCAGAAGATCAACTTCCTGCTCGACGCGACGCTCGGCATGATCTCGATCGAGCAGAACGCCATCATCAAGATCTTCTCCGTCGCCGCGGTCATCTTCCTGCCGCCGACGCTGGTCGCTTCGATCTACGGCATGAATTTCAATGTCATGCCCGAGCTGAACTGGCATTTCGGCTATCCCTTCGCCATCGGCTTGATGATCCTATCGGCGATCCTGCCTTTCTGGTATTTCCGCCGCCGCGGCTGGCTGTAGAGCCTCCGGAGCTTCTGTTCCGTTGGGCGCGATAGCCCTGGCGCACCAGAAATTACTTGACCAAATTGCGCCCCGCCTCCATCCGGGAATCCCGATCCGTGGCGATCGTACAATCTTGAACCGGATTCCAGAGCATGAGCGGAGAGAATTCCAGACCATGAGCGGAAAAACTTGGGCCTATGAGGATTTCGTCGAGGGCGCCTCGCTCGACCTCGGCACGAAGCTGGTGAGTGCGGCCGAGATCATCGAATTCGCGCAAGAGTTCGATGCGCAGCCGATGCATCTCGATGAGGCGGCGGGCAAGGCCAGCATCCTTGGCGGGCTGGCGGCCTCCGGCTGGCACACCTGCGCGATGTTCATGCGCATGCTGTGCGACGCGTTCCTGCTGGACTCGACCTCGCAAGGCGCCCCCGGCGTCGACCAGGTCCGGTGGAAGAAGCCGGTGCTGGCCGGCGACATCTTGAGCGGCAACACCACCGTCCTTGCCAAGCGCCTGTCCAGATCCAAGCCCCAGCTCGGCCTCGTCACCATGCGCAGCGAGCTTTTCAACCAGCGTGGCGAAGGCGTCTTCGAACTCGAGAACACGGTCATGTTCCTGACCCGAGGGGCCAGCACGTGAGCCTCGACGAGTTCTTCTGCATCGGCGTCACCGTCACCCTCGGGTCGCACAAATTCGAATCCGAGGCGATCAAGGCGTTCGCCAGGAAATACGATCCGCAGATATTCCACCTCGACGAAGAGGCGGCGAAGTACAGCGTCTTCGGCGGCCTGTGCGCCTCCGGCTGGCACACAGCTGCAACCTGGATGAAATTGAACCTCGAGACGGGCGTGGAGGCCGAGGGCGCCCGCTGGGCCGGCGCTGGGCCCGCACCCGAATTCGGCCCCTCGCCCGGCTTCAAGAACCTCAAATGGCCGAAGCCCGTCTATGCCGGAGAAACCGTGACCTTCACCCGCACCGCGCTTGCCCACCGCCCCATCGCATCGCGGCCGGGCTGGCGGCTGCTCACCCTTCGCTCGGAGGCCTTCGATTCGACCGGCGACAAGGTCATCGAGTTCGAAAGCGCCGTGCTGGTGAAGATGGGGTAGTTTCTTCCTTCTGCCGCTGTGGGAGAAGGCAGTGCGCGCCTCACTACCCTCTCAATGCCCTTCAAACCCGATCAGCGTCCGGACCGGCACGCCGAGCGCTTCGAGCTTCTCGCGGCCGCCGAGGTCCGGCAGGTCGATGACGAAGCAGGCGGCGACAATGTCGGCGCCGATCTGGCGCAGCAGCTGGACCGCCGCCGCCGCGGTGCCGCCGGTGGCGATCAGGTCGTCGACGAGGATCACCCTTTCACCCGGAGACACGCC
Organism: Mesorhizobium sp.; assembly: GCA_004020315.1. Taxonomy (GTDB): domain Bacteria; phylum Pseudomonadota; class Alphaproteobacteria; order Rhizobiales; family Rhizobiaceae; genus Mesorhizobium. The sequence goes on along the minus strand of SAQG01000010.1, from coordinate 107,321 downwards.
ATCCCGGTGCATTTCCATCTCGTCCAGCCCGTATTCGAGGCTGTAGGCGACGCGCACTGTCTCGTAAGGCAGCTTGCCCTTCTTGCGGATCGGCACGAAGCCGGCCGAGAGCTGGTGGGCGACGGCGCCGCCAAGGATGAAGCCGCGCGCCTCGATGCCGGCGATCTTGTCGACCTTCTGGCCGGCATAGGGATGCACCAGCTCGTCGATGGCGCGGCGGAAGGCACGCGCATTGCTTAGCAGCGTGGTGATGTCGCGAAACAGGATGCCCGGCTTGGGATAGTCCGGGATGGTTCGGATCGCGGCAAGCAGCGTGTCTTCGAGCGAAGGTTTCATGGGGCGGCTCTCCGGCATTCGTCCGTTTCGACCTGAAGACGTGGAAAGGAACTCTGGCCAATCGTAACCCGGCGCGGCCGGCGACGGCTACCGCGATGTGGCGCCTGGAAGAAAATTGTCCGGCAAAAGGATTGAGCTGGCGGTGTTCGGAAATGCAAAAGGGCGCCCTTCGACGCCCTTTCGATCTCGTGGCTCTCCGTAGCTCAGTGCGCCACGCCGGCCCACACCTTGCGCTTGGTCAGATAGACCAGCGCGCCGAACAGCAACAGGAACACCAGCACGCGAAAGCCGGTCTTCTTGCGGGCTTCAAGATGCGGCTCGGCCGCCCACATCAGGAAGGCCGACACGTCCCGGGAATACTGGTCGACCGTCTGAGGCGAGCCGTCGTCATAGGTCACCTGATCGTCGGAAAGCGGGTTGGGCATCTTCAGCGAGACGCCGGCTATGAAGTACGGATTGTAGTGGGTGCCTTCCGGTATCTCCATGCCCGCCGGCGGCTGCTCGTCATAGCCGGTCAGCAGCGAGTGAATATAGTCGGGACCGCCCTGGGCGTATTGCGTGAAGATGTCGAAGACGAAACGTGGAAAGCCGCGCTCGACGCCGCGCGCCTTGGCCAGCAGCGACATGTCGGGCGGGGCAGCCCCGCCATTGGCGGCCGCTGCTGCCTGATCGTTGGGGAACGGCGCCGGGAAATAATCGGACGGTATGCCGGGACGATCGAACATGTCGCCGGCATCATTGGGACCATCATTGATCGTGTACTCGGCGGCCAGCGCCTTAACCTGCGCTTCCGAATAGCCAAGATCTTCCAGCGTGCGGAACGCCACCAATTTCATCGAATGGCAGGCCGCGCAAACTTCCTTGTAGACCTTCAGCCCGCGCTGCAACTGCGCCTTGTCGTAGGTGCCGAACGGCCCGGCGAAGCTCCAGTCCATCTCCTTCGGCTCGTGTATCGGGAAATGCGTCGGCGCGGCTTCGTTGTGCGCCTCCTCCTGGGCGATCGCCCCGGTGGTCGCGGCCGCAGTGCCCGCCAACACAAGGCCGAGCAGCGCCAGCGAGGTGAGAATCGTCTTCATACCAAATCCCCTTGAGATTCTCTGCCGCGCGGTCGTCGTCTCGAGCATGATCTTTTCCGAAAACCGGTCTCCACTTTTCGGCAACATGCTCAGCCCTTGGTTTCCGGTGCGGCTGTCGCGCGAGCCGGATGCCCGCCACCGCCACCCTTGTTCTTCTCGAGAACCGCCTCGGTGATCGAATTCGGCAACCGCCGCGGGGTCTCGACCAGGCCAAGCACCGGCAGCACGACCAGGAAGAAGGCGAAGTAGAACAATGTCGCCATCTGCGCCATGAAGACATAGCTGCCTTCGGCCGGCTGCGAACCCAGCCAGCCAAGCAGGACAGCATCGATCACGAACAGCCAGAAGAACAGCTTGTACCAGGGCCGGTAGACCGCCGAGCGCACTTTCGAGGTGTCGAGCCACGGCACCAGGAACAGCATGGCGATGGAGCCGAACATCGCGAGCACGCCACCGAGCTTGGAGTTGATCGGCCCGATATTGAAGGTGATGGCGCGCAGGATCGCGTAGAACGGCAGGAAGTACCATTCCGGCACGATATGGGCAGGCGTCTTCAGCGGGTCGGCGACGACGTAGTTGTCGGGATGGCCGAGAAAGTTCGGCAGGTAGAAGACGAAATAGGCGAAGATGAACAGGAACACGAGCATCCCGAACGCGTCCTTGATGGTCGCGTAAGGGGTGAAGGCGACGGTATCGGTTTTCGACTTGACCTCGATGCCGGTCGGGTTCGACTGGCCGACCACATGCAGCGCCCATATATGCAGCACGACGACGCCGGCGATCATGAACGGCAGCAGATAGTGCAGTGAAAAGAAGCGGTTAAGCGTCGGGTTGTCGACGGCGTAGCCGCCGAGCAAAAGCTGCTGGATCCAGTCGCCGACCAGCGGGATGGCGCTGAAGAAGCCGGTGATGACGGTCGCGCCCCAGAACGACATCTGCCCCCAGGGCAGCACATAGCCCATGAAGCCTGTCGCCATCATCAGGAGATAGATGATGCAGCCGAGGATCCACAGAAGCTCGCGCGGCGCCTTGTAGGAACCGTAGTAGAGGCCGCGGAAGATGTGGATGTAGACCGCGACGAAGAAGAACGACGCGCCGTTCGAATGCATGTAGCGCAGCAGCCAGCCCGAATTCACGTCGCGCATGATCTTTTCGACCGAATCGAAGGCGAGAGTGCTGTCCGCCGCATAATGCATAGCCAGCACGATGCCGGTCAGCATCTGCGCCGCCAGCATGAGCGCCAGGATGCCGCCGAAGGTCCACGCATAGTTGAGATTGCGCGGCACCGGATAGGCGACGAAGCTGTCGTAGACCAGCCGCGGCAGCGGCATGCGGGCGTCGAACCAGCGTCCGATACCGGTCTTGGGCGTATAGGTCGAGTGTCCCTCGCTCATCGGAATATCCCCTACCTCAGCCGATACGGATCTTGGTGTCGGAAATGAACTGGAACACCGGCACCGTCATGTTCTCCGGCGCCGGCCCTCCGCGGACGCGGCCGGCGGTGTCGTATACCGAACCGTGGCACGGGCAGAACCAGCCGCCGAACTCGCCTTCCTGGCCGAGCGGAATGCAGCCGAGATGGGTGCAGACCTGGACCATCACTATCCAGGCTTCCTTACCCGGCATGGTGCGGTTGGCGTCCGTCGCCGGCGCATCGGCCGGCAAATTAGCGTTGCGGGCGAGCGGATCCTTGAGCTGGGCCAGATTGACCGCCTCTCCGTCCTTCATCTCTTGTTCGGTGCGGTTGCGCACGACCACCGGCTTGCCGCGCCATTTCACGACAAGCGACATTCCCGGCGTCAGCGAGGAGACGTCGACCTCGACCGAGGCCAGCGCCAGCGTCGAGGCATCCGGGCGCATCTGGTCGATGAACGGCCAGGCGACGGCACCCGCGCCGACCACCGCGGCCATACCCGTGGCGACGTAGAGAAAATCACGACGGTTGGGATCCTGGATGTCGGTTGCGCTCACGGGTGCCTGATCCTTTCGCCTCTTCCGTGCCGGTGGCCGAGGCTTGTTCCCCGCTCTTTCACGCCAACCCGACAGCGCATGGCGAACAGGCTAGCGAATTCCTCCGGCAATTGGACTTCGGTTTATGCGTGAAGCCCGTTTTTGTCCAGACGGGTGAAGGCACAAGGGCAGATTGTCGCGGGGACGCAATTCGACGGCGGGCGGCGCCGCGACGGGCACATGTCGAACACGGCGAAAACGACCGGAAATCAACCGCAAAGCAGCGCCTGCGTTTGCCTCGACAGGAGACCCAGCGTCGGTCTATCCTCGGCTCATGGCGCATGTCATCGACCGCGACAAATGGGCCAGGACGCCCGACCGCTGGCCCGACCATTGGCAGGGCGAACTGCAGTGCGGCGCCTACGGTTCCAAAAGCTGTCTGATCTTCAACTATCTGCCGGAGATCGGCGGCGGCCCGCGGCTGCACATGCATCCCTATTGCGAGATTTTCATCATCCGCGCCGGCACCGGGCTGTTCACCGTCGGCGACCGGCAGATCGAGGCGTCGGCCGGCCAGATCCTGATCGTGCCGCCGAACACGCCGCACAAATTCACCAATCTCGGCCCAGGCCCGCTGGAGACCACCGACATCCACGAAAACGGCAGCTTCATCACCGAATGGTTGGAGTAGGCCATGATCCTAGACCGAAGGTCCGCGTCAGCGAAATCCGGAAACCGGTTGTCGGGATCATGGTCAAACTGGTGGTGAAAATCTGACGCTTGGTACCCGAGGTTAGACAACCGCTTTGGGTGGAGAGCGGAAGTACCAGGAATTGTCATCTGTAGCAGGATTGAGGACCAAAACTGACGTTCGATGATGCGTGTAAGCGAAGATCCAATTTTCTGGAATGTTGCGGATCTTCGCTTGGGAGCCCGCCTCAACTCGCCCCGAACATTCGCGCCAGCCGGGAAATGCCGCCTCAGTCGAGGCTGGCCGGCGACGAGAACGGCTGATTGGCGTCGACCACGAAGATGGCCAGCTCATCGAGATCGGTTGTGCCAGCGCTGAACACCTCCATCGGCGTGTTGGCCCCGTGTCCGGTCATGGCCGTGCCAGCTTCAACATAGGTCACTCCATGGGGCGTTCTCTGGCCGAGCTTGCCGGCCAGCACATAGAAGGCCTCCGGTCCAGGGTGCGTGTGGATCGGCGTCTTGGCACCGGGCGCTCCACCGGCGCGGTTGACGCGCAGCAAATACTCGCTGGCGCTGATCGGCGGCAGGGGACCGATCTCGACGACCTTGGCTCCGCCGGGCGTGGAGCCATCCTTCGGTCCGAGCGTGAACAGCCAGACCTTGCCTGCGACCTCCGCCGCAAGCGAGGTCAGGCCCGCAGCGCTTTGGGCCTGCGCCAGCGTTGGGAAATTTTCCAGCCGCCAGTACAACGGTCCGGGCGGCAGCTCCTTCACCTTTTTCTCAATCACCGGCTCGACGGCGAATTTGTTGTCTGCGGGCATTGAGGCTGACGTCATCAGCCCGAAAGCACACAGTGAGAACAGAAGCAGGCTAATACGGCGGGCGCTAAGAGAATGCGGCTTCATGGTCGGTCCTCCTTTACATGGTCGTCCTTTCGACCAAAATATTAGCTGCTGCTAAGATAACATTTGTGCCGCCTTACGGCACGACCAAATTTCGGGCCACTCCGAGAGCGCCTGCCGCCAAAGAGGTCGGATCGTACGAAGGTCCGCTTGTGGCGCGACCGCGCGGGGCATTGGCAATTCGGCTGCACAGTAAATGCCAGATGCAGCCGACTTGCTAACACCGACGTTCTCATGATCCCCGCAGCAGTCACACTGATCCGGGCGGCGCAAAGAAGCAGAAGACGGTGGCCTGCGTCGGGTAAAGGCAGATGTGATAGTTGCCGTCGCCCGACCTGATCTCACTGCCGTATGGGATACGGAAGCTCTGTTTTCGCGTCACCAGGTGATGGTCGCCGGGGAACAGCACTACTGCAAATCCATCCGGCGCTTCCGTCACTGAGTCGGTCGGGATCATCTGGCAATCGCCGATGGCGCCATCGCCGTCGCAGCAGCTGGGCGGGTAGTACCATCCCGTTCCTGCATCGTGCGCGTTCACGCCCGGCGAACAAAGAGCCCCGCCCACGAAAATGACGGCAACGGTCGGCAGGGGACAGCGTCTCGGCATTGAACCGATTCCAAATCTTCGGAACGACGGAGACATTGGATCGTCGCCGCACCAATGTAACGAACAACTGGTGATGGTTCGGTGAAAATTTGCCGAAAACAAAGATGTCCCGTCAGCATTCAAGCTTTTGCAGGCATCTGCTATAATTAATTAAAAATCCCCCCGTGGGAGGCGGAGGATGGATTCCCGGGCTGCCCGGACATTCGCCATCAACGGCGTCATCGTCGATGTTGCCGGAGGGTTTGTGCGTGACCGGGAAGGGCGCGAGATCGCCCTCAGACCGCAGGCCTTCGACCTCCTGAAATATCTCCTGGAAAACGCTGGCCGCCTGGTCACCAAAGATGAGCTGATGCAGGCGGTGTGGCCAGGCGTATTCGTCACCGATGACAGCCTGGTGCAGTGCGTGCGCGATGTCCGCCGCGCGCTTCACGACGAGAGCCAGTCGGTACTTAAGGCCGTGCCGAAACGTGGATACAGGCTGGTGATCGCGGCCGCGGACCCGCCTTCGACGCCGGCAAGGTGGAAGTGGACCGCGGCGGCTGTGGCGCTGGGCCTGCTGGTGTTGTTGGCGGCAGGCGCAGTCTGGTTCTTCATGGGCCCCGCCATCGAGAAGCGTTCTGACACGGTTCTGCCATCCGTCGCGGTGCTGCCGTTTCAAGCGATCGGCGGTGAAGCAAGTGTGCAGCGTCTGGCCGGCGGGCTCACCGAAGACATCATTACCGATCTCGCACGGTTTCCGGAATTCCGGGTCATTGCCCATAACTCGACGGAAGTCTACGAAGGCAAGCTGGCCAACCCCACTGTCGTCGGTGCAGCGCTCGGCGCGGGCTTTGTCGTCGAAGGCTCGATTCAACGCCAAGCCGATCGGGTGCGGGTTACGGCTCAATTCATCGACGCGAAGACCGGTAAGCATCTATGGTCGAACCGGTGGGACCGGCCGGACCGGGACCTGTTTGCGATTCAGACGGAGATTGCTGAGCAGGTCTCCAACCGGCTTGGCGGCGGCGCCGGCCTGATCCAAGAGGCAGGCCGGATAACGGCGCACCGCAAACCTCCCGGCAACCTCAACGCCTACGAAACTCTACCTTCTCGGAACCGAGAAGCTGGAACAAATCAATCGCGCCGACGTCGAGGAAGCCATCAGACTTCTCAGCCGCGCTATCGAACTGGACCCTACGCTGGCCCGCGCCTGGGTGGAACTGCACCATTCGCATTCTGTGCTGGCCAGTTTCGACGTCGAACCAGAAAAGAATCGACGTATCGCCGCCGAAGCCGCTAAACGTGCAGTCGCGCTCGATCCGGCCGATGCCGAAGCGCATGCCGTTCTCGCCCGGAGCCTGGTCGTAAAGGGCGATCTCGCGCGCGCCAAGGCGGAATTCGACGCGGCCCTGCGAATGGCTCCAAATCAGTTCGAGATCGTGACCTTTTATGTGCCTTGGGCTTCGATTTTTGGCGAGGCCGAGCGAGGCGCCAAAATGGCTGATCGGGCGATCCACCTCAATCCGAACTACCCGTTGTGGAGCACCAGGTTTTTTGCCCACGCCTATTTTGTGGTCGGCCGCTACGCCGACGCGCTGCTAATGATGGACCGGTTGGCGCCGGACAATTATGGGATCTGGGGATGGACATATCGCCCCGCCGCGCTGGCGGCAGTTGGGCGTACGGAAGAGGCGAAAACCCTTATCAGCGAGGCCCTCAAACGATTCCCCGAGCTGACCATCGAGGGAAGGGTGAACGAACCTCTTGCCTACACGGATGCGGACCGCAAGCGTCTCATAGAAACCATGCGCATTGCCGGTTTCCCGCCCTGCGCCAGGCCCGAGCTACTGGCGAAGATCGACAAACCGGTGCGTCTTCCCGAGTGCCTTGCAAACTGATGGTCGTGGTTCTGGCGTTGGCGAGTTGGCAACGGCGCCCGCTATGCGCCACGCGGCACAGCGAATGAACATGACCCCAGCCGCCGCGCCAATGCGGCGATGCCAAGCGTCAGATTTTACCACCGGTATCTATTTCGCACCGAGCCTGGCCAGCACGGTTTTGGGAATGTTGTATTCCCGGATCACTGCTTCGTGCTTGCGCAAGCCGCACAATTCGCGCTGGATGAAGTAGGCATGGACGGCCTCGGCCGCGTCCTTGAGCAGCCGGGCACGATGTTCGCCATCGTCGCCATGTTCACGCAATCTCGCCAGCGTTTCATCCACGCGCTGGCCTGCGCGGCCGAGCGCCGCCGCCTTTTCGCCGAGGATTTCGTGGCCGAGCAGGTCGAGCGCGCTCTCCTGCGCTCCCGACCGTCCGAAATTCGATGGCATTCGCATCGACATGGTCCACTCCGGTTTTGTTGAAATCTGGTCCTACTCCGCCGGCCGCGTCTCCTCCAGCACGCTCTCCTCGTTGAACAGGAAGCCGCCGGACTGCCGCCTCCACAGCCGCGCATAGAGCCCGTCGAGCGCGACCAGCTCGTCATGCGTGCCTTGTTCGACGATGCGGCCGCCGTCGAGCACCACCAGGCGATCGAGTGCCGCGATGGTCGACAGCCGGTGTGCGATGGCGATGACTGTCTTGTTCTCCATCAGCCTCGCCAGATTCTCCTGGATGGCCGCCTCGATGTCGGAATCGAGCGCCGACGTCGCCTCGTCGAGTATCAGGATGGGCGCGTCCTTGAGGAAGACGCGGGCGATCGCCACGCGCTGGCGCTGGCCGCCAGACAATTTCACGCCGCGCTCGCCGACAAAGGCCTCGTAGCCCTGGCGATCACGATTGTCGCGCAAGTCGAGGATGAAATCGTGCGCCTCGGCCTTCTTTGCGGCCGCGATCACCTCGGCGTCGGTTGCTTCCGGCATGCCGAGCTTGATGTTGTCGCGCAAGGAACGGTGGAAAAGTGCGGTATCCTGGCTGACGACGCCGATATTGGCGCGCAGCGAGTTCTGCGTGACTTTGGCAACATCCTGCCCGTCGATGGTGATCTTGCCGCCCTCGACGTCGTAGAGGCGCAGGATCAGATTGGCCAGCGTCGTCTTGCCGGCGCCGGACGGACCGACCAGTCCGACCTTCTCGCCCGGCCGCACGACGAGGTCGATGCCGTTGAGCACGCCGAACCCCTTGCCGTAGTGGAACTCGACCTTTTTCACGTCGATCCGGCCACCGGTCACGACAAGCTCCCTGGCGTCGGGCGCATCGGTCAGGCCGAGCGGCTGCGAGATCAGCGCCTTGGAGTTTTCCAGCACGCCGAGATTCCGCAGGATGCTGTTGAGCTGCATCATCAGCCGGCCAAGCAGCATGTTGAGCCGCAGCACCAGCGACAGCGTGAAGGCGACGGCGCCGACGGTGATCGAGCCTTCGACCCAGAGATAGACGGCAAAACAGGCGATCGCCGTGATCATGATCCCCGACAGCGTCGTCAGCGCCATGCGCACGCCGGTCAGCCTGCGGGTGAACGGGCGCAGCGCGTCGAGATAGATATCGAAACCGCTCCTGATGTAACGGTCGTCGCCATCGGCGGAGAACAGCTTCAGCGTCTGCACGTTCGAATAGGAATCGACGATGCGGCCGGTGATCATCGAACCGGCCTCCGCGGTTTGCTCGGCATGCTTGCGGATCGCCGGCAGATAGCGCTTGGCGAGCCAGCCGAAGGCGGTGATCCAGATCACCACCAGTACTGCCAGCCGCAAATCGAGGCCGGCGACCAGCACCAGCGTCGTCACCGTATAGACGACCATGAACCAGACGACCTCGATGAAGCTTTCCATCAGATCGCCGGTCGCCTGCCCGGCCTGCCAGACCTTGGTTGCAATGCGGCCGGCGAAATCGTTCTGGAAGAAGTCGTAGGACTGGCGCGAGACATGGCGGTGCGCCTGCCAGCGCACCAGATTGTAGAAGCCCGGGGTGATCGTCTGCTCGTCGACCAGCGCCGCCAGGCCGACGACGATGGTGCGGATGACCAGCACCACGGCGGCCATGAAGACAAGTTCGGGACCGGCGGCAGTCCACAGCGCGTCCCAGCTGCGCTCGCCGGGGAGCTGGTCGAGAATGTCGACCAGTCGCCCGACGAAGTAGAACAGCCCAGCCTCGACCAGCGGCGCGATACCGCCGATGACCAGCATGGCGAAGAAGGCGACTTTCGCCTGGCCGACATAGTGCCAGAGGAAACCGCTGACGCTGACCGGTGGCCGAAGGTTCGCAGGCTCCCTGAACGGATAGACCCAGTTCTCGAACCAGCGATAGACGGCAATCATCATTCGGCGGCCATCATTCTGCTGCCCATCATTCAGCTGCTTGACCCTTGACGATGGCATCGTTGGCGGCGGCACCGTCGTCGAGCAGGAAGCCGCCCGACTGGCGCTGCCAAAGCTGGGCATAGAGCCCGCCGCTGGCGACGAGTTCCTCGTGCGAACCTTCCTCGATGACGCGGCCCTTGTCCATGACGACGAGCCGGTCCATTGCCGCGATGGTCGAGAGCCGGTGCGCGATGGCGATGACGGTCTTGCCTTGCATGAGCTTGTAAAGGTTCTCCTGGATCGCCGCCTCGGCCTCCGAATCGAGCGCAGACGTCGCCTCGTCGAGAATGAGGATCGGCGCGTCCTTCAGCATAACACGGGCAATGGCGATGCGTTGCCGCTGGCCGCCGGACAATTTGACGCCGCGATCGCCGACATGCGCATCGAAACCCGTGCGGCCACTGGCGTCCGAAAGCTTTGATATGAAATCAAGTGCCTCGGCGCGGCGTGCTGCCTCGATCAGCATCTCGTTGCTGGCGTCCGGCCGGCCATAAAGGATGTTCTCGCGCACCGAACGATGCAGTAGCGAGGTGTCCTGCGTGACCATGGCGATCTGGGCGCGCAGCGAGTCCTGCGTCACCGCCGCGATGTCCTGGCCGTCGATCAGGATCTTGCCGCTTTCAAGGTCGTAGAAGCGCAAAAGAAGGTTGACCAGCGTCGACTTGCCGGCGCCCGAGCGGCCGACGATGCCGACCTTTTCGCCCGGCTTCACCGTCAGCGACAGGCTTTCGATCATGCCTTTCTGTTTGCCGTAGTGGAAGCGGATGTCCTCGAAACGGATCTCGCCCTTGGTCACGACAATGTCCTTGGCGCCAGGCCTGTCTTCGACGACGCGCGGCAGCGAGATCGAGCTGATGCCGTCCTGCACCGTGCCGATATTCTCGAACAGCGTGGACATCTCCCACATGATCCATTGCGACATGCCCCAAAGCCGAAGAACGAGGCCGATGACCAGAGCGACGGCGCCGATCGTCACTACCTGCCCGAGCCACAGCCAGAGCGAGATCGCGGTGACCGAAAACAACAGCAGCGAGTTCAGGACGTAGAGCAGACCGTAGAGTTGCGTCACCAGCCGCATCGACCGGTAGACCGTATCGAGAAAGCCGGCCATGCCTTCCCGGGCGAAGGACGCCTCGCGCCGCGCATGCGAGAACAGCTTGACCGTCTGGATGTTGGAGTAGCTGTCGACGACGCGGCCGGTCATGGTCGAGCGCGCGTTGGCCTGCTCCTCGCCGACCTTGCCCAATCGCGGGATGAAATAGCGCAAGAGCAAGACATAGCCGGCAAGCCAGACGGCAAGCGGTGCCGCCAGCCGCCAGTCGGCCGAGCCGACAATGAACAGCATGCCGAGGAAATAGACCACGACATAATTGAGCACGTCGATGAGCTTGATGACGCATTCGCGCACGGCGAGCGCCGTCTGCATCAGCTTGGTCGCGATGCGTCCGGCGAACTCGTCCTGATAGAAGGCCATCGACTGCTTGAGCAGGTAGCGATGCACCTGCCAGCGGATACGCATCGGATAGTTGCCCATCAGCGTCTGCTGGTTGAGGAGCGCATGGAACCAGACCGTCGCCGGCAGTGCGAAAACCACGATGAAGGCCATGCCGGCGAGCTTCCAGCCTTCGGTCTGCAGGAACGTCTCGCGATTCTGCGCCGACAGCCAGTCGACGATCCGGCCCATGAAACCGAACATCCACACTTCGGCAAGGGCGATAGCCGTGACCAGCATCGCATCGACAGCGATGTAGGGCCAGGCCCCGCGCGTATAGTGCACGCAGAAGGCGATCAGCGTCTTCGGCGGCTCGACCGGCTCCTCGGCAGGGAACGGATCGAGCCTTGTTTCAAACCAGCGGAACATTGTCTCGGTACTCACATGCTCGTTTTCGCTCACGCGGCGCGGGAGCACTTAGCGTCCTGGGAGCGCGCAGCGTCCGGGGCAGCGTCATGGCATCGCGTGGCGGCAAGAACCGGCGTCCCGGAATCACCCGGGCCGCCGGTCCTGCTTCGCGCAATATAGGATGCCGCGGGCTTTTCGCCGACGGGCTCGTTTGACGATCCTGACAGCGCTGTGTCGACGACCCGGAGTTTCGCGCCTGTTTCTGCGCCGGGCCGGATCAGCTTGATGATCCGGCGCACCAGCGACGGCCGGCTCCGGTCGGGAACCGCGCGCGAGAAATCGACGTCCGGCAGCATGCCGCGATGCGGGCGCCGGCGGGTCTCGGCGTGAGACGCCGACGAGTAGGTTTCGCCGACCAAAAGCGCCCAGGTCGCCATCCTGCGCTCATGCAGATTTCTTGAGCCGGGAATTTTGCAGGGATCGAACATCGGTCCGTCCTCCATGTGAAAATACGGAAAAAAGGGTGAGTCCGGCCTGTTCGCGGGCCAATGGCCGGCGAAAGGCAAGGCCAGCGGAGGCCGGGCCAGCGAAGGCCGGGCCAGCGAAGACCGGGCCAGCGAAGACCGGGATTGACCAGAGGCGTGTTCAGGTGGGGCGTTCAACCCCTTCGACAGCTTGAAAAACATCGCAGGATTCCTTCGAAGACCGAAAAGAGGTTTCGGCGGGAATCGGTGCGATTGAAGTCTAAAAGATCAGGAGAATCGTCGTACCGAAACCGCCGACAGGCTGGTAAGCCCACAAGAGGGGCGCTGGATGTACATGATCATCATGAATTACCCCTCCATCGGTTCGGGTTGACAATGCCCGGCGTATAACCGACTTCGCAGAAAATGACCACCCGCCAGTCCAGCAATTTCCAAAACCGCGAGACCCCTGTGGCCGATCTGCCACGGATCAAAAGAGCGCGAAAATGAACGATCGTCTCCGCATCGCGCTCTACCAGCCGGATATCGCCGGCAACACCGGGACAATCCTGCGCTTCGCCGCTTGCCTCGGCCTCGGCGTCGATATCATCGAACCGGCCGGCTTCCCGCTCTCCGACCGGGCGCTGAAACGGGCCGGCATGGACTATCTCGAAATGGCGGCGTTGACCCGGCACGTCGACTGGCAAGCCTTCGAGAACTGGCGCAGAGGCGAAGCGCGGCGGCTGGTGCTGCTGTCGACCAGAGCCGCGATCGCCTACACAGAGTTCGCCTTCGCCGATACCGACATTCTTTTGTTCGGCCGTGAATCCGCAGGCGTGCCGGATCCTGTCCACCGGGCGGCGGATGCGCGACTGATCATCCCGATGCAGCCCGGCGCGCGCAGCATCAACGTCGCGCTTTCCGTCGCCATGGTGGCCGGCGAGGCGATCCGGCAGCTCGGATAGGATTCGCAGACTGTCGGCGGGCGCCGCGATCATGGCGGCTTTCTGGCCGACGACCGCGCCCTCTCTTGTCATTCTCACCCAGGCGCACATCGCCTTCTCCTGCGGTTTGCATGTCCAGGGTTTCTTCGTTACAAGCTCAACCTAACTTGAGGTCAAGCGGAAAATTCAAATGGCTGCGGCAACGGAATTGACGGTCGGCCAGGTGGCTGCACGAAGCGGGGTGGCGGTGTCGGCGCTGCATTTCTACGAGGCGCGCGGACTGATCCGCAGCCACCGCACATCAGGCAACCAGCGACGCTACGGCCGCGACGTGCTGCGACGTGTGGCGATCATCAGGATCGCGCAGGAGGTCGGCATCTCGCTGGCCGAAATCGGTGCCGCACTTGAATCGCTGCCGGAAGGCCGCACGCCGACGCGCGAGGACTGGAATCTGCTTTCAACGGCCTGGCGTGACCAGCTCGATCAGAAGATTGCCCAGCTGAAGAAGCTGCGCGACGGGCTGACCGACTGCATTGGCTGCGGCTGCATGTCGATTGACAAATGCCCGTTGCGGAACAAGGAAGACCGGCTGAGCGCCCAAGGGCCGGGCGCAAGGCGGTTGTTGGTCGCTCGCTAATCCGCCGCGGGCAATCGCCTGATCGTGAATTCGATGACGTCGCCAGGCCGCTCGAACCAGCTTTCGATCTCGGTCCAGTAGGCCTGCTTGGGAAAGCGCTCGAACCACTCCTTCGCCTTGAGCCGCGCATCGGAGCGCGGCAGGACGAAGGTCTCGCGCAGGAACCCGTCGCGCGGCATGCGCTCGCGCTCGGCGCGCGAACGGTCGAGCCTCTTCTTCAGGCCATCCAGCGGCGGTCTTGCCGGGGTGCGCACGAAAGAACTCCATTCATACTTGACCCTTGCACTTAAGAGATTAGGGATCGCGGCCTGAAAAGACGAGTCATTTGTCGGGGTACGCCCCGCAACCGGAGACAGCATTTGCAACGACCCGAGATACCGGCCGGGCTGCCGGCCGACATCGAACAGAAGAAGATGAAGGCGCGGCTGTGGTTCGAGACGCTGCGCGAGCGCATCTGCACCGCCTTCGAGCAGATCGAGCAGGACCTGCAGGGGCCGCAGGCCTCATGGTCGCCCGGCCGCTTCGAAAAGACGCCGTGGGAGCGCGACGCCGGCAAGGGCGGCGGCGGCATCATGTCGATGATGCGTGGCCGCGTCTTCGAGAAGGTCGGCGTCCACACCTCCACCGTCTATGGCGAGTTCTCGCCGGAGTTCAGAAAGCAGATGCCGGGCGCCGAGGAAGACCCGCGCTTCTGGGCGAGCGGCATTTCGCTGATCGCCCATCCGTGGAACCCCAATGTGCCGGCCGTGCACATGAACACCCGCATGGTCGTCACCTCGCGCCAGTGGTTCGGCGGCGGCGCCGACCTGACGCCGGTGCTCGACCGGCGCCGCACCCAGGACGACCCGGACACCGTCGCCTTCCACCGCGCCATGCAATTCGCCTGCGAGAAGAACGCTGGCGTTGCCGACCACGCGAAATTCAAGGCCTGGTGCGACGAGTATTTCTATCTGCCGCACCGCGACGAACCGCGCGGCACCGGCGGCATCTTCTTCGACTGGCTGCATTCGGATGAAGACAAAGGCGGCTGGGATGCCGATTTCAACTTCGTCCAGGATGTCGGGCGATCTTTTCTCGTCGTCTACGGACATCTGGTGCGGGCCAATTTCAACGACAACTGGACCGACGGCGACCGCGAAGAACAGCTCATTCGCCGCGGCCGCTATGTCGAATTCAACTTGCTTCACGATCGCGGCACCATCTTCGGACTGAAGACCGGCGGCAACGTCGCCTCGATCCTGTCCAGCCTGCCGCCAGAGGTGAAATGGCCGTAAAATCTCGGTGAGTTGGACGTGAGCCGCAATCAGGTCCAAATCGTTTGATTTTGGCGGTGAATGTGGCGCGCAGAATATCTTTTTCGTCTAATATCCATTTGAAAACACAGGACTATTTTTCGTTCTGGGCCGGGAAACGCCGGCGGTTCGTCCTCCCAAGAACCGCGACCCGACGCGACCGGACGGCCCATGATTGAATGGGGCACCTTCGCAAAATGGTGCCCTCATTTTCCAGGAGAGCATGCCATGCGCAAGCTTATTATGTCGGTTGCGGCTGCTGCCGTTCTTGCCTCTGGTGGCGCTGCCTTCGCAGCGGTCAAGCACACCACGGGCACTGTCAAGACCTATGATGGAACGGCCATGAGCCTTGTTCTGGATGACGGATCTACCTTTACGCTGCCCAAGGCCTTTAAGGATCCTGGCCTGAAGGCCGGCGAAAAGGTCCGCGTTTCGTGGGACATGAGCGGCAATCACAAAATTGCCGAGGCAGTCAGGATCGTGAAGTGATGGCCTGCCCGCTGGAGCAAGACGAGGTCTTGCCTCAGAGAGCAAGACACAGTCTTGTCTCCGGGGTAGCGTAAGAGGGCGGAGCAGCGATGCTCCGCCTTTTTTGGTCTCTGCAGCAACCAAAAACCATTCGATCGTGTTATGCTTGCTTCCCCGTGCATGACCCGAAAAACCGAACCGGTTTCCGACAGGGATCATGCGTCGATCGAAGGTGCTGGAGCTTCCGTGTCAGCGCAGATGCGACGCTCCGAGGAGGAAGGGAGAAATCCGATGAAGGAATTCCACTGCGGCTCGCTCGTTCCGGGTTGTGACTGGCATACGCGCGCCGACGAGGAAGCCGAAGTCATGCGGCGAGCGGTCGAGCATATGCGTGAGACGCATGGCGAGACGATTATCCGCGAGACGATGATCGAAGCCATCCGTTCGCGCATCGAAAAGCCCCGCGACGCGGCCTGATTTGCTTAATTTTCGAGTGCTTCTGCGGCGCGCTTGAGAAGTGCGCCGCGATCCAGCGCAAAGCCGGACTCGATCCACTCGTTTTCCAGTTTTTTCAGGGTTGTGCCGAGTTTCGGCCCGGGCGACGCGCCAAGCGTCGTCAGGTCAGCGCCCTTGAGCGGAAAGTCGGGCTTTTTCCATTTTCCGGCAAAGGCCAGCAGGCGCGAGAAGCCGCCGGCTTCTAGCAGCGCGTCATCGTCCTCGACGGCACGGGCTCGAGCCGAAGCGAGCGACAGCCGCAAGCGATCGACAAAGCCCTGATGATCGCCACGATAGAGCCGTTTTGCGAGTTCCGCTTCGGTCGTCTTCGGCTCGACAGGCGCTGTCAGCGCCCACTGCCTGAGACGGCCGGCGTCGCTGACGGAGAATCTCAGCCGCTCAGCCAGCGTCTTCAGCCGCCCGGCGTCCGGCGGCACGATCGCTTCCAGCCTGAGCAGCGGGTCCGGCATCCAGCCCAGATCCTTCTCGGCCCTGGTCAACGCATGGATCGCATCGATTCCCCATTTCTCGCTCTCCGGCAGAACACTGGTGAGCACGCCGGCCTGGCGCATCCACAGCAGGGCGCGCGATGGATCCGGGGCCGACAGCAGCTTCTTCAGCTCGGACCAGACGCGCTCGACCGAGAGTTGGCTCAGCCCCTCCTTGAGCCGGGCACAAGCCTTCAGCCCTTCGGCATCCGGCCGGCCGTCGCCAAACCAGGCGAAGAAGCGGAAAAAGCGCAGGATGCGCAGATAATCCTCGCGAATGCGCGCCTCCGGATCGCCGATGAAGCGCAGCCGGCGCGCCTCGATATCGGCAATGCCGCCGACCAGGTCGACGATCGTCCCGTCAGCCTCGGCATAGAGCGCGTTGATGGTGAAATCGCGCCGTTGCGCGTCGGTTTTCCAGTCGCGCCCGAACGACACCTTGGCCCGCCGTCCGTCGGTCTCGATATCGGCGCGCAGCGTGGTCACCTCGAACGGCTTCCCGCCGGCGACAATCGTGACGGTGCCGTGCTCGATGCCGGTCGGCACGGCCTTGAAGCCCGCGGCCTCGGCACGGCGGATGGTTTCATCGGGCACGGTCGTGGTGGCGATGTCGATGTCGGCGACCGGCTGGCCGATGAGCGCATTGCGCACCGCGCCGCCGGCAACACGCGCCTCCTCACCGCCATCCGCCAAAGCCGCCAGCAGGCGCTGCAGGTGCCTTTCGCCGAGCCAGTCGGCTTTGCCCTCGAGCGACACCCGGCCGCTCACGTATAGAGCCTTTCATAGAGCGTCCGAATGATACCGGCGGTGACGCCCCAGATGCGTTGTCCGTCATAGGGCATCTCGTAGAAGACCCATTCGAGGTCGTTCCACATGCGGCTGTCGCGGCCGTGGTTGGCCGGGTCCATCAGAAAGCGCAGCGGCACTTCGAGGGCGGCGTCGACCTCATCGGAATTCAGCGTCAGTGAAAAACCCGGCCGCACTATTCCCAGCACCGGGGCGATCCGGTAGCCGCTGCCGGTGACGTAATCGGGCATGCGGCCGATGATCTCGATCCGGTCCTGGCCAAGACCGATCTCCTCGAATGTCTCGCGCAATGCCGCCGCCTCCGGGCTCGGGTCGGTAGGGTCGATCGTGCCGCCGGGAAAGGCCACCTGCCCCGAATGGTTGCGCAGATTTTCCGCCCGCTTGGTGAGCAGAACCGTGGCATCGTGTCCGTGATCGACCACCGGGATCAGCACGGCGGCATCGCGCAGTGCCTTTGCGAGCTTCAAACGCGGGTGGCCGGGGTTGAAGCGATGGTCGCCATAATCGTCGGCGGCATGCGCCAGCGGCTGTGCCGCGACGCGGGCGCGAAAATCCTCGGCGGAGAACGGCGCCCGCGTCACTTGGTCCATAGCGTCACCTGGTCCGTCATACGCTGCCCGATCATGCGCTCAGCCGCTGCAGTCTTTCCACCGGCATGATCGGATAGACCGCGCCCTTCGAGCGGACGGCAAACATCCTTCTGCCACCGACCTCGATCTCTTCGCCGTGCTCGACCAGTTCGTACATGACCGGCCGCGCCACCAGCGCTTCCAGCCGCCCGCGCACCAGCACATAGGGTTTCAGCCCACCGGTCGCGTCCTCGTCGACGAAGCGCAGCGGATGGTCCGGCCCGGCCTCGACCACGTCGCCGACATTGGTGCGGAAAGTGATGACTTGGCCATCGCCGGTGCCGGACACGTCCATCTCGACGGCGATGAAAGGCGCGTCGACGACGCGGATGCCGACCTTTTCCACCGGCGTCACCAGATAGGTCTTGCCGTCTTCGTCCTTGCGCAGCACGGAAGAAAACAGCTGCACCAGCGCCATGCGGCCGATCGGCGTGCCCTGGTAGAACCAGGTGCCGTCCTCTCTGATCTCCATGTCGAGCTCGCCGCAAAAGGCCGGATTCCAGCGCTCCACCGGCGCCGGCCCCTTGCCTGCACGCGTTGCGCGGGAGACGAGCGCCTCCAGTCCGCGCGCCTCGGTGGCGGCCGTCAGACTCTCCTCACGATCGTCGGCGCGTTCTGTCATGGTCACGAAATAGTCACTGTTGTTCCGCTTGTCAGCCTAAGTCAGTGATTTAAGTTCAAAGACAGGCGCTATGCGAGGCCGAATCGCGGCACTCTGCAGCGTCGAGGGTGCAAGCCGGTATTTCCAACGAGAAGGATCGATGCTGCATGAGTGTGATGATCAAGGAAAGCCCGATCAGCGAAAAGGATATGATCGACCAGGCCGAGACGGCGCTGGCCGACATCTCCAGGGTTCGCGAGGGCGTCGGCCGCGTCATCTTCGGCCAGGAAAGCGTCGTCGAACGCACGCTGGTAGCGCTGCTGGCCGGCGGCCATGCGCTGCTGGTCGGCGTGCCCGGCCTAGCCAAGACCAAGCTGGTCGAGACGCTGGGCATCGTGCTCGGCCTCGATTCCCGCCGCATCCAGTTCACGCCCGACCTGATGCCGTCCGACATTCTCGGCTCCGAGGTGATGGAGCAGGACGAATTCGGCAAGCGCTCGTTCCGCTTCATCTCCGGACCGATCTTCGCGCAGCTGCTGATGGCCGACGAGATCAACCGCGCCTCGCCGCGCACCCAGTCGGCGCTGCTGCAGGCGATGCAGGAATACCACGTCACCATTGCCGGTGTCCGCCACGACCTGCCGGCGCCCTTCCACGTGCTGGCGACGCAGAACCCGCTGGAGCAGGAGGGCACCTATCCGCTGCCCGAGGCACAGCTCGACCGTTTCCTGATGCAGGTCGACATTCTCTATCCGGAAATCGAGGCGGAGCGCCGCATTCTTCTGGAAACCACCGGCATCGAGGACGCCAAAGCGCAGAACGTGCTGCAGCCGGCGCGGCTGAAGGAGATCCAGACCTTGATCCGCCGCATGCCGGTGCCGGAAAGCGTCGTCGAGGCGATCCTCCAGCTGGTGCGCTCGGCGCGCCCCGGCCAGGGCAATGCCGAGACCGACAAGCACGTCGCTTGGGGCCCGGGCCCGCGTGCCAGCCAGGCGCTGACACTGTGCGCCCGCGCCCGCGCCCTCTATGACGGACGGCTGGCGCCGTCGATCGACGATATCAGAGCGCTGGCCGAGCCGGTGCTGCAGCACCGCATGGCGCTGACCTTTGCCGCCCGTGCCGAGGGCACGACCGTGCGCGACGTGGTGGCGAAACTGGCAAAAGGCATCTGATGGCGCGTATAGGCGAGGCCCAGGCACCGGCAGCGACGCGTGACGCGCTCGCCCGCGGCCGGTTGCGGGCGTCGCTGGTGCCGGACCTGCTGGTCGAGGCACGCCGCATCGTCAACACCGTGATCGCCGGCTGGCACGGCCGCCGCAAGCGCGGCATCGGCGAGAACTTCTGGCAGTTCCGGCCCTATGTCGAAGGCGATTCCTCGCGTGTCGACTGGCGCCGCTCGGCCCGCGACGACCACATCTATGTGCGCGACCGCGAATGGGAGGCCGCCCATACGGTGTGGCTGTGGGCCGACCCCTCGCCTTCCATGCTCTACAAATCGACCGGAGCCACCGTCTCGAAGGAATCCCGCGCGCTGGTGCTGGCGCTGGCCATGGCCGAGCTTCTGTCGCGTAGCGGCGAGCGTATCGCCTGGCCCGGCCTGACCGATCCGTTCACCGCCCGCAACGGCGCCGAGCGCATTGCAGCACAACTCACACATGCCGGTGAGCTGCCGGCAAAGCCCGACCTGTCCGCCATCCGCCGCTTCTGCGACATCGTCATCGTCAGCGATTTCCTCGATCCGGTTGAGGACACCATCGCCTGGCTCGACGTGCTCGCCCGCCACGGCGTGCGTGCCCATCTGATCGAGGTCGCCGACCCGGCCGAGGAGAGCTTCCCCTATGCCGGCCGCACCGAATTCACCGATCCCGAGACCGGCGACAAGCTGACCGCCGGCCGCGCCGAAACGCTGGGCGATGAATACCGCCTGCTTTACATCGCCCGCCGCCAGGAACTGACCGACTGGTGCAAGCGGCTCGGCTGGAGCTTCACCGTCAACCACACCGACCGCCTCGCCTCCGATGCACTGGTGCGAGTCCACATGGCGATGACCGTCGATGGCAGCTCAGCCGGGAGGATCCGCGCATGAGCTGGCTGCCGCTCTCCTTCGGGGCGCCGATGGTGCTGTGGGGCCTTCTGGCCCTGCCGGTGATCTGGTGGCTTTTGCGGTTCACCCCGCCCAAGCCGCAGACCGAGATCTTTCCGCCGCTGAAGATCCTGGCCCGGGTGCTGAAGCGCGAGGAGACGCCGCAACAGAGCCCGTGGTGGCTGACGCTGCTCAGGCTGCTGATGGCGGCCCTTATCGTTGCGGCGCTGGCCGAACCTGTCTTCAACCCGCGTGAAAGACTGCCGGCCGAGGGCGCCGCCCTTGCGCTGGTCATCGACAATGACTGGGCAAGTGCCGCTGACTGGGGCCAGCGCGTCGCCACCGCCGAACGGCTGATCGCCGATGCCAGCTCCAACGACGTGCCTGTCATCATCGCCTTCACTGCCGAAAGGCCGAATGCCGAGATCGGCCCCTTCGACGCCGCTACCGCGCTCGACCGGCTGCGCGCGGCAAAGCCGCGGCCGATCCCGACCGACCGCCCCGCCGTCTACGCCCGCGTCGCGGCAACCCTGGAGAGCTTGCCGGGCGCCAGCGTCGCCGTGCTCGCCGACGGTCTGGCGGCGGAAGGCGACGAGGCCGCCTTCAACACGCTTCTGTCGAGGAACGCCGCCCGTGTCCTCTGGGCCGTTTCCGACCGGCCTGGCTTGATCGGCCTGACCGGCGCCGACAACCAGGTCGACGGCTTCGAGCTGACCGCCATCCGGGCGCCGGGCGATCCGGCGCCGGCTCAGGTGACCGCCGGCGCCTTCGATGACAAGGGCCGCCGCATCGCCGACGCCACGCTGACCTTCTCACCGGGCGATTCCACCGCCACCGGCACGATGGCGGTGCCGTTCGAACTGCGCAACGACTTCGCCTCGATCGCGCTCGACGGCCAGCGGCAGGCCGGCGCCGTTCGCGTGCTCGACGAGAATTCCAAGCGTCGCCGCGTCGGGTTGCTGTCGCAGGCCGAGGCCGACCAGGCGCAGCCGCTTCTGTCGCCGCTGTACTACATCCGCCGCGCGCTGCAGCCCTTCGCCGATCTGGCCGAGCCGTCGAGCGCCGACCTTGCCGACGCCATCCCGCAGCTCCTCGACCAGAAGCCGGCGATGATCGTTATGGCCGATGTCGGCACCATTCCGGAGCAGGTGCGGCAAAGGTTGGTTGACTGGGTCGACAATGGCGGCACGCTGGTGCGGTTCGCCGGCTCGCGGTTGGTCGCCGCCGGCAATGACGACGACCTGCTGCCGGTCAGGCTGCGCACCGGAGAGCGCTCGCTCGGCGGCGCGCTGTCGTGGACGACGCCGCAGCCGGTCACCGATTTTCCGAAGACCGGCCCCTTCGCCGACCTCGCTCCGCCCGCCGAGGTCACCGTCACCAGGCAGGTGCTGGCCGAGCCGACGCCCGATATCGTCGAGCGCACCTGGGCCACGCTTGCCGACGGCACGCCGCTGGTGACCGGGATGAAGAAGGGCAAAGGTACGCTCGTCCTGTTCCATGTCACGCCGGAGGCAACCTGGTCGAACCTGCCGATCTCCGGCAGCTTCGTCGAGATGCTGCGCCGCATCGTGCAACTGTCGCGCAACCAGGGTGCGGCGGTCGCCAATGCCGAAGCCGCCGCCACCTCGCTGGCGCCCTACCGCATGATATCAGCCGACGGCACGCTGGTGCCGCCGACGCCGGATGCTAGGCCGCTGGTGCCGGGTGCCGGCCCGCTGCCGGTCACGTTCGAGAACCCGCCCGGCCTGTACGGCTCCGAAACCGGCGTCCTCGCCCATAATCTGCTCAATGCCGAAAGCAGCTTCGCACCGCTGGTCCGTCCTCAGATCACCGTGCCGGTCACCACCATCCAGTACGCTTTCGACGAATCGCGCAATTTGAAGGGCCCGCTGGTGGCGGCAGCCCTTTTGCTGATGGTGCTCGACACGCTGGCCGTGTTCTGGATGGGCGGCCTGTTCTCGCGCCGGCCGCGTCGCGCCGGCACTACTGCTGCAACCACCGCTGCCCTGCTGATTGCGCTCGGCGCCCTGGTCGGCCACCCCGACATCGCCCGCGCCGACGATGCCAAGCCGGGCGACGAGCGGGCGATCGAGGACATTTCCAAGACCCGGATCGCTTATGTGCAGACCGGCGAACAGAGCGTCGATTCGATCAGCCGCGCCGGGCTGGAGGGCCTGACCCGCTTCCTGATCGAGAAGACCGCGCTTGAGCCGGGGGCGCCGGCCAGCGTCGATATCTCGAAGGACCAGCTGTCCTTCTATCCGCTGATCTACTGGCCGATCGACCCTGCTGCACCGATGCCGAGCCAGGCCGCGATCGCCCGCGTCGACGCCTATATGCAGCAGGGCGGCACGGTGCTGTTCGACACGCGCGACCAGTTCGCCACCGGCATCGGCCCGGATTCGGCCAGCCCGGCGACGGAGCGGCTTCGCGACATCCTCGGCAATCTCAACGTGCCGCCGCTGGAGCCGGTGCCGTCGGACCATGTGCTGACCAAATCCTTCTACATCCTGCCTGAGTTTCCCGGACGCTTCGCCGGCGGCCCGCTCTGGGTCGCCGCGTCGCTCGAAGCCACCAACACCGAGAACCGCCCGGTGCGCACCGGCGACGGCGTCTCGCCGATCATGATCACCGCCAATGATTTTGCCGGCGCCTGGGCGATCGACGAGAATGGCGACCCACTTTTGCCGACCGTGCCGTCGGACCCGATGCAGCGCATTTACGCGCTGCGCGCCGGCGTCAACATCATGATGTACATGCTGACCGGCAACTACAAATCCGATCAGGTGCACGTGCCGGTGCTCCTCGAACGGCTGGGGCAGTAAACCATGAACTGGTCGCTCGCCTTCGAACCGCTCATCTCCTGGCCGCTGCTTGGCTTGGTGATGCTGCCGCTGTTGCTGTTGGCATTGGTCGGTCTGTGGTTTCGCCAGCGCGGCGCGCTCTTTCGTTTCGCCGCCCTGCTCGCGCTGGGTGCGGCCCTGCTCAACCCGGTGTTTCTCGATGAGGAGCGCGAGGCGCTGAAAAGCGTCGTCGCCGTCGTCGTCGACCGCAGCCAGAGCCAGGACATTGGCGAGCGTCCCAAGCAGACCGACGAAGCGCTGGCCGGACTTCAGCAGCGCCTCGGCCGCTTCAAGCAGTTCGACGTCCGCGTCGTCGAGGCCGGCAAGTCGGAAGCCGCCGAAGAGCGCACCGAAACGCGGCTTTTCGGCGCGCTCGAAAGCGCTTTCCGCGACGTGCCGCCTTCGCGCATCGGCGGCGCCATCATGATCACCGATGGCGAGGTGCATGACGCCCCCGGCGGCACACCCGACTTCAACGCCCCGCTGCACGCGCTGATCACCGGCAACGACCAGGAAAAGGATCGCCGCATCCGCTTCGAGAATGCGCCGCGCTTCGGTCTGGTCGGCAAGCCGCTCGAAATGACTTATCGTGTCATCGGCACCAATAACGAGGGCGGCTCGGTCGATGTGCGCGTGTCGGTCAATGGCGAGCAGGTTTCAGTCGAGCACGCCATCATCGGCCAGGCCATGCCGCTGCAAGTGACCATTCCCAGCGCCGGCCGCAACATCGTCGAACTCGCCATCGATCCCGAGCCCGGCGAACTCACCGACACCAACAACCGCGCCATCGCGCTGATTGATGGCATTCGCGAGAATTTGCGTGTGCTGCTGGTCTCCGGCGAACCGCATGCCGGCGAACGCACCTGGCGCAACCTTCTGAAATCCGACGCCTCGGTCGATCTGGTTCACTTCACCATTCTGCGGCCGCCGGAAAAGCAGGACGGCACCCCGATCAACGAATTGTCGCTGATCGCCTTCCCGACGCGCGAACTGTTCGTCGAGAAGATCAAGGATTTCGACCTGATCATCTTCGACCGCTACCAGCACCGCGACGTGCTGCCGATCCTCTATTACGACTACATCGCCGAGTATGTCGAAAAGGGCGGCGCGCTGCTGATCGCGGCAGGACCCGAATATGCCGGCGAAAGTTCGATCGCCCGCACGCCTTTAATGTCGGCGCTGCCGGCGATGCCGACCGGCGAAGTCGTCGAAAAGGCCTTCTACCCGCGCCTCACCGAGCTAGGCCAGCGCCATCCGGTGACGCGCGGGCTCGACGGCTCCGCCACCGAGCCGCCCCACTGGAGCCGCTGGTTCCGAACCATCGGCGTGGAGAACCCCGAGGGCGAGGCGGTGATGAAGGGCGCCGACAACCGTCCGCTGCTCCTGCTCGACCGCAAGGGCGAAGGCCGCGTCGGCATGTTTCTGTCCGACCAGGGCTGGTTGTGGGCGCGCGGCTTCGAGGGCGGCGGCCCGCATGTCCAGCTCTATCGCCGCATCGCCCACTGGCTGATGAAGGAGCCCGAACTCGAGGAGGAGCGGCTTACCGCCGACGGCCGCGGCATGATGCTGGAAATCCGCCGCCAGACGATGAGCGACGATCCCGGCCCGGCGCAAATCATCACCCCGTCCGGCAAGGCGATGACCGTCAAGCTCGAGAGAGCCGAGCCCGGCGTCTTCCTGGGCAGCATCGAGACCAGCGAGATCGGCCTCTATCAGGTCGGCAATGGCGACCTGAAGGCGCTTGCCCATGTCGGCCCGGTCAACGCGCCGGAATTCACCGACGTCGTCTCCACCGAGAACCGGCTGAAAGCGCCGGCCGAGGCCACCGGCGGCAGCGTGCGCCGGCTGGCGCCATCTTCGGCCCTTGGCAACCTCACCGGCGGCGTGACCCTGCCGTCGGTCGTCCCGGTCCGCTCCACGGGCGCCGCGTCCGGCAACGACTGGATCGGCCTGCGCACCACCGACGACAGCGTGCTGAAGGCCGTCTCGCGCGTGCCGCTGTTCGGCGGGTTCCTCGGCCTCGGCCTGCTGCTTCTGGCATTGGGCTCGATGTGGTATCGCGAGGGGCGGTAGCGCAGCCTCACTCCTCCGGTTCCGTCGTGAACATCAGCGGATAGCCTTTGGCTTTGCCGGCATCGGTCGCCCGTGTCGCCTTGGTCTCGGCGACGTCCCTGGTGAAGACGGCGACGACGCAGACGCCGCGCTGGTGCGCGGTGATCATCACCCGCCGCGCCTGGTCTTCGCTCAGTTTGAATTCGCCCTTGAGCACCGTCACCACGAACTCGCGCGGCGTGAAATCGTCATTGAGGAGGATGACCTTGTAGAGCTTCGGCCGTTCGATTTGCGGCTTTGTTTTGGTGCGGGGTTTGGTGACGATCTCAGGCATCGGAACCGGCAACTGCGCAGGAATTTCGCGTTTATTCTGACATAGGCAAAAGCGGTCGTCCATTTTGAGCCGCGCACAAACCGCCTTCCCTGCGGCGCGGCCATTCACAAGTCCGTGCCTATGTGGAAACCGCCGGCTGCCGTTCAACGGCACGTGGCGGCGAATCCGAAATTCGAGCCGACGTGGCTACGTCTGTCTTGCGCACAAGACGACCGCTCCAGGCAAATCGCAACTGGAGCGGTCCTCTAACCGGACAAGAAAGTCGCTTGATCAGGTCTTCGGAGCTGCCTTGGTCTCAGCAGCGTGCCTCTTGTGCTTCTTGACGATCTTCTTGGCAGCGACCTTCTTCACGATTTTGGCCGGCGCAGCGGTCGTCGCAGCCGCGGTCGTGCTGGCGGCATTGGCGCTGCTGACGCCGAGGACCGGCATCGAGAAGGCAAGCGCGATGGCGAGACCGAGAGCGGAGAGGATGGACTTTTTCATGGCTTCATTTCCTTTTGCTTGCAGATCGGGTTGAGCGTCACTGAACCGGGTCGTTCGGTGTGACTCCCAGCAACTTCAAAGCGTTGGCGAGCATCCGGATTCCCTGTGCCTGTTTCTTGTTGGCGCAGAACCGGTTTCCCTTCCTTTGAAGTGCCTTCGCCGCGGTGACCTGCGTTGCCGCGGCATGGGTTTCGAGGGCTTCGTCGAATTGACGGCTCAGATTGCTGCAACGCTCGCTCCGGGTAATCGACACCTTTGCGTTGGCGACCTTTGCGTCGGCCACATTTGCATCGGCCACCTTTGCAGCGGATTGTTCGACCGCAGCCGTGACGAGCGAGATGCCCAGCAACACACCCATCAAACTGATCGAGAACCTTTGCATTGGTTTGTCCGTAATCCCGTAACGCGTGTCGCAGCCGATGACCTGACCGCCACGGCACCACTTATGCCCTTGATTTTTTTCGGGAGTTTTTCCGAACCGTAGAATTTTGTTTCTGGATTGTTTCCGAGAACCCCGTATCGGGATCCCTCATCGCCACCGGCCAACATATGGCCTGAATTCTGTCGTGTGGGTGATGACCGAACGCCCGGTTTCGGCCACTAATGACGACGGCAGGTTCCAGTGAAATCCGACGCACACATACTGATCGTCGACGACGACAAGGGCATTCGCGACCTGCTTCAGGAATTCTTCCAAAAACGGGGGCTGCACACGTCGGTCGCCGCCGATGGCACCGAGATGGAGGCCATCCTGCGCCGCGTACAGGTGGACCTTGTCGTTCTCGACGTCATGCTGCCGGGAAAGAGCGGACTGGAGCTTTGCCGCGACATTCGCGCCAACTACACGACGCCAATCATCATGCTGACTGCGATCACCGAGACCACCGACCGCGTGGTGGGACTGGAGATGGGCGCCGACGACTACGTGCCGAAACCTTTCGATCCGCGCGAGCTGCTGGCACGGATCCGCGCCGTGCTGCGGCGCAACGGCGGAGCCGAACCGCGGCGGGTCACCTCGCGGCAGATCTACCATTTCGCCGGCTGGACGATGGATTGTTCGCGCCGCCGGCTGATGGCGCCGGGCGACGTCAGGGTCGAGCTGACGACGGCGGAATTCAATCTGCTGCAGACCTTCGTCAAGAGTGCGCAGCGCGTGCTGAGCCGCGACCAGCTCATCGAACTGTCAGGCGGTGACACCGGCTACAGCTTTGACCGCAGCGTCGACATTCTGGTCAGCCGGCTGCGGCGGAAGATGGAGGACGACCCGAAAACGCCGAAACTGATCCTGACCGTGCGCAGCGGCGGCTATCAGTTCCTGCCCGAGACGATCTCCGAATGAGACGCATCCTGCCGCAGACCCTGCCCGTTTGGGTGCTGCTCATCGTCATCGCCGGCCTGCTGATCAGCCAGGTCGCGACGCTTTACATCGTCTCGCGCGACCGCGCCACCGCCAACGACGTGGTCGATCTCTACAGGCTCAACGACCGCGCCTTCTCCCTAGTGCAGCTGATGCATAACGCCTCGCCCGAAGGACGCAAGGCCACCGCATCCGGCCTGTCCAACGCCACCTACGCGCTCACCGTTTCGGACACGCCCGCCGTCACCTCGTCGATAGCCGGAGACGACGAACTGGCCGAACTGGAGGACATACTGGTCGGGCGACTGTCGAAGTTCGGCATCACCGATGCACGGGTCCGGCGCGATCCGGCGACGCGCGAAGCCGACGCCGGAGCCGCGAGCGAGGATCGCGATGCCGGCCAGGTCGAACGCGACCTCCTGGTGCTGGCCGCCGATTTCGCCCAGAGCGACAAGCTGACGGCGTCGCTCCGCTTCGCCGACGGCCAATGGCTGAATTTCACCGAGCCGAACACGCCGGTGGGACCGATATTGAGCGTCGACAGCCTGCCGCTCTATGCCTTGATCGCCGGGCTGGTGCTGGCCACGTCGATTTGGTCGCTGCGCCGGCTGACCGCGCCCTACCGAATGATGGAGACCGCCGTGAAGCGGATCGGCAATGATCTGAAGAGCCCGCCGATCGCCGAGAACGGCAGCCGCGAGATCCGCACCGCCGCAAAGGCGGTCAATGCCATGCAGGCCAGGCTGCGCGACTATGTCGAGGATCGCGAACATCTTGCGGCAGCACTCGCGCACGACCTGCGCACGCCGCTGACCAGGATGCGGCTGCGGCTCGAACTGCTGCGGAAATCGGCGGTTCGCGCCGCACTCGCGCACGACCTCGCCGACATCGAGGACATTGCCAGCTCGGTCATCGACTTCGCCACCTTCGAGGTGACCGAGGAGAAGAGCGAAAGGATCGATTTCTGGTCGCTCGTGGAATCGGTCGCCGACGGCTACGAGGAGGTCTCGTTCGACGATGACAATACGCGGTCGCGCGGCCTGATCTGCGTTGCCCGGCCGATTGCGCTCAGGCGCTGCGTCACCAATCTGGTCCAGAATGCCGTGACCTACGGCAAGAAGGCGCATCTCAGCGTGTACCGATCGGAAAAGATCATCACGCTGACCATCCGCGACGAGGGACCGGGCATACCGCAGGCCGAGCTTGACGCGGTGTTCGGCTCGTTCGTGCGCCTGGAACAGTCCCGCAACCGCCAGACCGGCGGGCTCGGCCTTGGCCTGACGATCGCCCGCAACATCGCCCGCAGCGCCGGCGGCGAGGTCAGCCTGTCCAATCACCCCGGCGGGGGCCTGCTGACCGAGCTGCGCCTGCCGCTGGCGGCGTAGAGAGCTGCTGGTGGAACTGCCAATCTCCCCCTTGTGGGGAAGATGGCCGGTTTTTACCTTCGCAACACGGCGCTCAACACATCCCTGACGCCGATGGCACCGACGAAGCGCGACTGGTCGTCGAACAGCGCCACCGGTGCGGTCTGCGAGCGGTGCATGGCCAGCATCACGGTCTTCAGCGAGGTGCCGGGATTGGCCCAGAACACCTGCGCCGTCTCCTCCGGCTGTGCCTCGACATCGGCGCAGGACACCCAGAACGCCGGCTTGCCGTCGCGCTCGGCCGCCGCCACCAACCCGTGCTCGTCGATCTTGAAACGCGTCGTCTTGCGGCGGTCGAGCCACACCCAGCCGTCCTCGCCCTGGTCGAGATCGCGGCGGTCGCGCATCACGTTCCAGGCGGTCAGCACCGAGAGCGGATTCACATTGGCGATGAAGTCGCGGACATAGTCGTTGGCGGGGCGCAGCACGATGTCTTCCGGCGCGCCGGTCTGCACGATGCGCCCGCCGTCCATGATGGTGATGTGGCTGCCGATCTTCAGCGCCTCTTCGAGGTCGTGGCTGACGAAGATGATGGTCTTCTTCAGTTCGGCCTGAAGCTGCAGCAATTCGTCTTGCAGCTTGGTCCGGATCAGCGGGTCGAGCGCCGAGAACGGCTCGTCCATCAGCAGGATCGGCGCTTCGGTGGCAAAGGCGCGCGCTAGACCGACGCGCTGCTGCATGCCGCCGGAAAGCTCGTGCGCGTATTTCTTCGACCACTGGTCGAGATTGACCAGCTTGAGCTGGCGATGCACGCGCTCCTTGCGCTCGGCTTCGGGCACGCCGGCGAGCTCGAGCCCGAGGCCGACATTCTCCTCCACCGTGCGCCACGGCAGCAGACCGAACTGCTGAAACACCATCGCCACCTGCTTCTGCCGCAGCCGCCGAAGGGTGGCCTCGTCGCAGGTGACGACGTCGACGGTCCTGTCGCCGTCCTTGACCAGAACCTGACCGCGCGAAACGACGTTCAGCCGGTTGACGGCGCGCAGCAGCGTCGATTTGCCGGAGCCTGACAGGCCCATCAACACGGAAATCTCGCCCTCATGCACGGTGAGGCTTGCCCCGGCGCAGCCCAGCACATTACCGGTCTTTTCGAGGATCTCGGCGCGGGTGGCGCCGCTATCGATAAGCGCGAGCGAGCCGGCCTGGTCGCTGCCGAAGACGATGTCGACGTTCCTGAAATCGACGGCGACGGTCATTTCTTGCCTCCAACGCCAATGCGGGTCATCCGGTCGAGCACGATGGCCAGCACGACGATGGCAAGGCCGGCCTCGAGCCCGAGGTCGATCCTGCGCGAGCCGAGCGCCCGGTTGATTTCGGTGCCGAGGCCGCCGGCACCGATAAGGGCCGCGAACACCACCATCGACAGGGATAGCATGATCGACTGGGTCAAGCCGGCCATGATGGTGGGCAAGGCCGAAGGCAGCTCAACCTTCCAGAGCAGTTGGCGCCTGGTGGCGCCGAAGGCTTCGCCCGCCTCGATGATCGATTTCGGCACCGAGACGACGCCGAGATGAGTGAGACGGACCGAGGTCGGGATGACGAAAATGATGGTGACGATGAGGCCGGGCGCGTTGCCGAGGCCGAACAAGGTCAGCACCGGGATCAGGTAGACGAAGGTCGGCAGCGTCTGCATCAGGTCGAGCACCGGCAGCATGATGCGGTAAACCTTCGGCTTGTGCGCGGCCCAGATGCCAAGCGGCACGCCGACTGCCATCGAGGCGGCAGCGGCGGCAACCACCAGCACCAGCGTCTCCACCGTCTGCTTCCAGAGATTCTGGTTGAGGATGAACAGCAGTCCGAGGAAGACGGCGAGCGCCAGGCCCTTCGAACGCTGCAGGACATAAGCGAGCAACGCGATCAACGCGATGAGCAGGACGGGCGGCAACAGAAGAAGTCCGTCGACCATCCCGTCGAGCAGGAAATTGAGACCGTTGGAAAAGGCCCTGAGCACGGTGTTGAAATTGTCGGTGAGGAAGGTGAAGAAGGCTTTTCCCCAGGCGCCTATGGGGATCTGGTAGCTGACTAGGAATTTTGAAATCGGATCCATCTAGCCCCTCTTCTGTCGGCGCCGTCCTTGCCGGACGGTCATCTTGTCACAGGATATGAAAAAGGGCAGCCTTTTCCGAAAGGGCTGCCCTTGTTGTCATTATGCCGAATTCAAAGTTATCGGCTCAGCTTCCAAGTGCGGTCTTGACCGCCGCCGCCGCGTCGCCGCCGTCGAAGGTGGTGACGCCGGCGATCCAGGGGGTGATCGCATCCGGGTGCTTCTTCAGCCATTCGGTCGCGACCGTATTGGCGTCGCCGCCCTTGAGGATCGCGTCCATCAACTCGCCTTCCATGTCCAGATTGAACTTCAGATTGGCGATGAACTTGCCGACATTCGGGCATTCGGTCATGTAGCCCTTGCGCACATTGGTATGCACGGTGGCGGCACCGAAGCCGCTGTCGCCCATGCCGTCAAGATAGGTGATGTCCATGGCGCCCATCACCGGATGCGGCGTCCAGCCGAGGAAGGCGATCCATTCGTTGTTCTTCATCGACTGCTCGGCCTGGGTGAGCATGCCGGCCTCGGAGGATTCGACCAGTTCGAAGCCTTCGAGATTGGTCGCCGGGTCCTTGATCATGTCGAGGATGATGCGGTTGCCGTCATTGCCTGCCTCGATGCCGTAGATCTTGCCGTCGAACTTGTCCTTGAACTTGCCGAGATCGGTCAGCGTCTTGACGCCGGCATCGGCGACATAGGTCGGGACGACGATGCCGTAACCGGCGCCGCTGAGGTTTTCGCTGACAGTCTCGACCGAGCCTTCGGCGGCGTAGTCCTTGATGTCGTTGGTCATCGACGGCATCCAGTTGCCGAGGAAGACGTCGAGGTCGTTGTTCTTCAGCGATGCATAGGTCACCGGCACCGAAAGCTGGATCACCTCCGGCTCGTAGCCGAGCGCGGTGAGCAGCACCGAGGCGACGCCGGTGGTGGCCTGGATATCGGTCCAGCCGACATCGGACAGACGCACGGTCTTGCAGCTTTCCGGATCGGCGGCGAAAGCTGCATTGGTGGACAGCAAAGCCGCCAGGCCGAGGCCGGCGACGAAGGAATTGAGACGCGACATAAGATTCTCCCATTTCGATTCTTTGGCGAAGCGAAGTTACGGTTATTATCTCCGCCTTGTTTCGTCAGCCAAACACCATTCTGGTGCGGTTTCAAGCGATAAGGCAATCGCGAACAACGGCGCGGGCTGGCCGATCAGCGACACGCCGCCTGCTGCTCCAGCCGCTTTTCTGGTGGCCAGCCACTTTTCTGGTGGAATGTGGGAACCCCCTCTCCCTGCGCCGGGATAACTCGGCTTAAAAGAGCGGCATGGCCAAACTGTACTTCCACTATGCGACGATGAATGCCGGCAAGACGACGATGCTGCTTCAGGCTTCGTACAACTACCGCGAGCGCGGCATGACGACGATGCTGTTCGTCGCCGGCCATTACCGCAAGGGCGATACCGGGCTGATCTCGTCGCGCATCGGCCTGGAGATGGAAGCCGAGATGTTCCGCGACGGCGACGATCTGTTCGCCCGGGTCGCCGAGCATCACGACCACACGACCGTGCATTGCGTCTTCGTCGACGAAGCGCAGTTTCTCGAGGAGGAGCAGGCGTGGCAGCTCGCCCGCATTGCCGACCGGCTTGATATACCGGTGATGTGCTACGGCCTGCGCACCGATTTCCAGGGCAAGCTGTTTTCCGGCTCGCGCGCGCTTCTGGCGATATCCGACGATCTGCGCGAGGTGCCCACCATCTGCCGCTGTGGCCGCAAGGCGACGATGGTCGTGCGCCTCGGCGCCGACGGCAAGGTGGCGAGACAGGGCGAACAGGTGGCGATCGGCAAGGATGTCTATGTCTCGCTCTGCCGCCGCCACTGGGAAGAAGAAATGGGCCGCGCCGCGCCCGACGATTTCATCGGCTTCACCTGAAGCGCGTCGCGTCTTCGCGCGACGCGCTTCAGGTTCTCGTTTTATGCGTGTCGTTGTCCCAAACCGCTGCGCACTTTTGGGCGACATGCATTAAGCCTGACCAGCGCTATTCCGCTTTCGCCGGTGCCAGCCAAGGCCTGAGCAAGATTGCCTTGGCGCAATCCTCTGGCCAACACCCTCTGGCCCACGGTGACGGACTGGCTGACCGGCACCTGCCGCTTGCTCTGTCGCGCGCATGGATCGAATGGTGCGGGGCAGAGGGGGCCAAGAAGAACCGCGATCGGTTGCTTTCTGAGGGAGTTATGCTACCAGTTTGGGCATGGTGCTGACTGCGCCAGCGACCCGCCGTCGAGGCGGGTTTTTTTGTTTCAGCTTTCGGCCCCATCCTTTATCAGGCTCTTCCGCCTTTCCTTCCCCCCATGCCACACATATATTCGCGGCTGTTCGCGACACGAAACAGGATGCCGAACCGGGAGGGCCCTATGGCGACATTGCAGAATTTCGATGCCGAAATTGCCAAGACCAAGCAGGTCGTGCAGGACATGCGCACGAAAATCGAGCAGTCCGGCACGGTGCTCGACACGCTCGCAAAGAGCGACAAGAAGATCGGCGACGCCAATTTCGACCTCGAGAACGCCCGCATCGAGGATGTGCTGAAGCAGCAGAAGGTGATGGAAGGCAACATCGCCGACCTGATCATCGGGCTGGAGGACGCCACCAACGTCTTCGGCGCCGAATTCGAGAGCATGAAGAATTACACCGGTTGGGAAAACTTCATCGGCATATTTTCCAGCCAGAGCAAGCAGCGCATGCGCACCGACCGTGTCCGCAACATGTCGCTGGCCGGCAACCTGCAGGAGCTGCTGGCGAAATCCGACACCATCGTCGGCATCCTCAAGGCGCAGAAGCAGATCCTCGACCAGCGCTACAAGACCTCGGAGGCCAGCCTGTCGCAGGTGATCGAACGCCGCAAGGCGACCATGTCCAATCTGGAGACCGTGCAGAAACGCATCGAGGAGCTCAACCCGATGCTGCTCGACATCGAGAACAAGATCGCCGCCTCGACCAGCCAGAAGGAGCGCACGCAGCTTGAAGGCGAGCGTTCGAAACTGGCCACGGAATACAACGAGAAGCAGGCCAAGGAGCAGGAGCTGCTGGCCGAAAGCCAGACGCTGGAGCGCTACACCTCGATGTTCCAGACCTTTGTCGATTCGCTCAACAACCAGATCGCCGCGCAGTCGACCTTGATCAACAAGCTGACCATCGATACCGAGCAGCGCATCGTACTCTACAAGGCGCTGGAAGATTCGCTGAAGACCGCCGCCCAGCAGGACGTCGCCCACAAGATCAACACGCTCGGCAGCCAGGTCGACAACACCGCCGAGGAGACCATGGCCGGCATCGGCGCGGCCTCGCAGAAGCACATCGGCGATCTCCTCGAAATGCACGAGAAGAACATGGTGGCGACCGCCGACATCCAGCGCCGCAAGAAGCTGGCCGACGATGCCTTTGCCCGCCGCTTCGACGATGTGATGAAGAAGCACAATTCGGCCAATTACGTGCAGCCGTAATTTGCTGCACGTGCACTGCTCCCAAAGGCTGGCTGCATGACCCCCGAAAACGAAGCGGCAACGCGTTATTTCTCGGCGATCACGGCGGCACTCAGCGGCCTCGAAGTGTTCATGCGCGACGACCGCTCGCCGCTCTACCGGCACGGCATCGTCGCCAAGATCGTCGCCGAATACATTGCGCGGCTCGACAACTCGTTTTCCTGTTGGCGCAACCGGCTGGGTTTCATGGAGACGTTTCGCATTTCGCGCGCCGAAAGCGGCTTTCCGGTCTTCCAGAACGTGCTCGAGCTGGAAAACGACCGCCGCCAGGCCGATACGCGTCTCGCCAACATACCGCTGGCCGACGAGTTGCGCGAGGAAATGGCCGACTTCATCCTGCGCCACAAGGAATTCCCCGAGGCGCTGCAGAAATCTATGGCCGAGCGGCTCTACCTGGAAGGCGTCAGGAGCGAGACGACCTTCGGGCCGTTCACATTGGCGCAAACGGCAAAAGTCTCGGTCAATCCGAAGACGGGGCGGCCCTACTACCTCGTCCATTGGGCCGCCTTCGACGGCAGCGCCAACCTGCCGCTGGTCTACATGGTGACGGTCGAGGATTCCTCCGAAGAGATGATCCGGCAGCTTGTCGACCGCAACGGCAAGCTCAACGACAAGGTCGACATCCCGCTTCCCGTCGAAGGGCTGCTCAATCCCGAGCTTGCCCATCGCTTCGACGACTTTACCGAGAAGAATTCCGCCTACACGCTGTCGCCGGCGACGATCGCGGTGAACCTCGACAAGGATTTCGAGCAACTCCATCCCAAGCAGCTGCGCCGCGTCGTGCTCGGGCCCTTTTATTCGGCCGGGATCACCGACAACAATTCGACGGTGAGCGACGTTCTGGACAAGGTGCGCAAGCCGGAAAACGCCTGGCTGCTGACCTGGACCATCCAGGAGGTCTACTCCAAGGCCGAAAAGCCCGGCCGTAGGGGTCTGTTTTCGAGCGAGAAGACGACACAGGAATTCTTCATCGACACCGACGATCTGGAGGCCGCGCGGCAGGGCGTGTCGAGCTACGAGAAGCATGCGCTGATCCCGCATGAGGCCTATCAGGCGCTCTACGCCGCCGGCGAGGCGCAGAAGATCTTTTCCGGCTACAAGGTCCACATCCTGTCCAAAGGACAGGTCATCAGTGACGTCTGACCGTCAAACCGCGGAGCATCCTTCATGGACACCGGCCTGACCACGATTTCGGAAGCGGCAATCGAAAAGCACCGCGCCACGGCGCAGAGCTTCATCACCCGCATCGTCGTGCTGGAGGACCCGTCGCGGGAATCCGGGACCGCGCTGGCCGGCACCAATCGCCGCTTCGTCTCGACCGTCTCGGTCGGCTCGGTCAGGCGCACGCGCGAGGTCGAGCTTTCCAAGACCGTCGCCGCCGTCCATCCCGGCGACCAGCTGCTGAGCATTGCGCAGCACATGCTGCTGTTTCGCACCCGGCGCGGGCTGGCGATCGCGCTGGCCATTTCAGACGTCTTCGCCGAAGGCTCGGACCTCGAAACCCTGCAGGCGAAAAACGCCCGCGCCCCGCTCGAAGGCGAGGAGGCCGCCACCTTCAAGAAGCTGCTGTCGGCCTCGGCCTATATTTCGGCCTTCAGCCTCGCCTCCTATCTGTTCCAGCTGATCGACAGCGACGGCGAGGCACCGAACGACACGCCCGAGCCGGACTTCTTGTTCGACACGCCGCAGGACGCGGTGAAATCGATCGTGGCCGGCCTCGACCGGGCGATATCAGGCGCGAAGGACGACGCAGATCTGATGACCCGGGCACGCGCCTTCGCCCGTGTCGCCATCGACGGGCTTTTGGCGCGAAAGGGCCGCTTCGACGGCATCGGTCCGTTCGAGAACGCGCATATCCGCATCGACGTCGACGACTTCACCCTCGACGGCTTCGACGTCGCACCGGGAAAACGGTCGAAGCCGCTGGTGATGACCTTCAAGAGGCCGGAAGAGGTCGTCGGCAATCACATCGCCAAGTACCAGTCGGTCAAGCTCGCCAAGATGCTGATGGCTTACGATTTCGAGCGCGAGCTGAATCCGTTCGTCGAGCTCGGCGGCTTCCTGTTCACCTTCATCGGCGACGGCGCCCCCGGCACCGGCAAGACGACGCTGATCCAGATGATCGCCGGTCTCGTCAACGGTTACTGCCAGGTCGCCGGCTATCCCTTCTCCTACGAGAATTTCGGCGTCGACCAGATCTCCTCCTATCAGGGCAAGTCGGGCCAGAACTGCCGCCAGTTCATCAACAATGTGCTGAACCCGCGCGTTATCGGCTTCGGCACCATCGACGATATCGATCAGGTGGCGGCACGCCGGTCCGACGATCGCGCCTCGGCCGGCCAGCAGGAAATCACCGGCGTCCTGATGGACGCGTTCGGGGGCGCCGGCACCGTGGTGCGCGGCAACTGCTCTTTCGGCATGTTCTCCAACTATCCCGAAAACGTTGACGATGCGCTGCGCCAGCGCGCCGGCGCCCGCTGGCTGGTCGACGGGCCGCAAACGCGCGACGACTACATCGACATCTTCGTGCTGCTCGCCGGCAAGAACCATAAGATCCCGCTCGGCGACCACAAGCTCTACGCCGCCCAGGAAATCCAGCGCGCGGTGATGGAAGCCTATGAAGAACATGAAAAGCCTAGGGAAGACGGGCTGATGAAGGTCTACGAGCGCTACATGAAGGAGAACGGCGCACCGAAATCGATGGCCGACATCGGCACCTATCTGCACATGATCAAGGAGGCCGAGCCGCGCTTCACCGGCCGCGCCATCAAGAACGTCACCGACGCGATCAAGATGCGCGCCATGGACATCGAGCTGCCGGACGAATGGTTCGAGAAGCGGGAAGTCTTCATGCACAAGAGCTATGACGACAAGAAGGCGATGATCGAGGAACTGCGCGGCCCGTTCTCGATGGACATGGTCATGCAGGAGATCAACCGCTACGCCGACTCGGAGTTCCGCTATTCCGACAAGTCCGACGACGCGGCGGTGACCAAGATGATCCGCGACACCCGCCTGCGCGACCGCGCGATGCGCGAGATCGAAGAGCTGAAGAAGAAGGGGCTGTGGAATGCTTGAGATGCGCCGACGCCCCCTTCTCCCCTTGTGGGAGAAGGTGTCGCCGAAGGCGATGGATGAGCGGTGCTCCAGCTTGGCGCGGATGGCACTCCGTCCAGCGCCCCTCAACCGTCTCGGCGCTGCGCTCCGATCCACCTTCTCCCACAACAAGGGGAGAAGGAACAGATGAGCCCCGCGAAGAAATCTGATCTGCTGCGCGAGAACGAGCTGATCTATGGCCGGCTGCTGACCATCGACGAGCCGCATCTCATCCAGCGCTACAACAAGGCTTTGGTCGCCTTCGGCCTGAAGCCGACGAAGCTGAAGAGCTTCGAGATCGACCGCACCGGCTTCTCGCCGCAGGTGGCCGAGGAATGCGGCGACTACAACTATCTCGACCCCAACGAGATCAACCGCCGCTTCATCATCCTGACGCCGTCGCAGATCGACCTGCCGGTGGTGCACACGGCCTTTTCCAACACCTCGCAGCTGATGTTCGAGTTCATGTCGACGAACCAGCGCGCCATCGACGCGCTGACCATCAAGGATGTCATCTACGGCGAGATCGAGGATTCGGTCCCCAAGGTCGACGACATCGAGGATCTGCTGTCGATCAACCAGGTCGAGTTCAAGGTGCTGTCGGCAGAGGAC
The DNA here is from genome assembly GCA_004020315.1 of Mesorhizobium sp. Taxonomy (GTDB): domain Bacteria; phylum Pseudomonadota; class Alphaproteobacteria; order Rhizobiales; family Rhizobiaceae; genus Mesorhizobium. Next base: position 68,963 of record SAQG01000010.1, on the reverse strand, counting down.
GTGCTCGGCAAGGCCGCCGAACTCGGCAAGCTCGTCGACCGGCTGAGGCAGGAGCCGGAAGCCTGGCGCGACACCGCCATGCTCACCCGCATGGTGGAGCTTGCCAAGATCTGCGGCGACATCCGCGAGAATGCGCTGGTGCCGGATCAGGTGATCTTCCGCCACAACGCCTATTGGACCAGCCATTTCCGCGGGCTCTATGTGTTCGTCGACCCGGATGTGACGACGGTGATCAGCGACCCGGCAGCACCCGGCTTCCGCCGCTCGCGGCCGTGGCAAGTGAGCTACCTTTCAATCAATGACGCCGACAGGGTGTTCAAGTTCCTTGCCGCGACAGGCCGCATCGAACTGCCGCGTGCCTCATGGATCGAAACCTCAGGCTATCTCGAACATCGCGCCGAAATGGTGGTGCGCGCACTGATCCGCGACGCCGAGCCCGACCGCAATCTGACCGACGTCGACAAGGTCTGGCTGCAGACCTGGATCCACAGCCATGCCGACCTGATCACCAGGGACGGCAATTTCCCCTTTCTCAACGCTGCCAAGCGCGAGATCGCTCACCTCGGCTATCTCAAAATCGAGGACGTGTTCCCGCAGCAGCGTTTCCTGGTGATCCGGGCCAAGCCCGGCCATCCCGACGCCTGGCTGACGAACCAGCTGATCTCGGATTTCGTGCCGCAGGACTTCGTCTCGCGCTACGTCTTCAACAAACCGGGTTTCTACAGGGCCTATGACGGCTTCAGCGACGCCTGGAGATCGCATGTTGTGGACGTTCTGAAAACCACATATCTGAAAGACAAGGTGGCGTTTCGCACACGCCTGTACGGCCTTACCGATTGAATGACCGGTTGACTGACGAGGGGGTGACATCGCCATGCTTGATCCGATCGTGAATTTCTTCACACGGATTTTCCAGTGGATCGGCCGCGGCATCGGCTTCGCCGTGGGCGTGATCCTGTGGCCGTTCATATGGGCTGGGCACTGGTATACGCAGCGCGGCTGGATCCTGAAGGCGGTGCTCGGCCTCGCCCTGCTCGTGCTGATCGGGCTCTATGGCTACTTCATCTGGAACACGCAGGTCTGGAGCAATTTCAACCCCGCCTATGCGGAAGCATATAATTTCACGCAGCCGGCCGGAACCACCCCGGCGCAGCCCGCTCCTTCCGCCACCGGGGAAACCGCTGGCGTCGAGGGAGAGGTCAAGACCTGCACCAACTCGGCCATTGTCCAGGTCGCGGCCGATCTCATCGATTTCAACGTCAACGAGAACGCCTGGATCTCGTCGATGATACTCTACAAGCTCGGGTTCTTCGGCATGGACTGGGACCGCACGCCGTTTCTCGACAACAAGGCCTCGTTCCAGCGCGGGGTCAATCAGGCCATCCGGCGCACCGCGGTCGAGCTTGTCGACACGCTAGGCCGCGTCCGCGGCACCAGCCAGATCGACCAGAACCTGCAGGATGCGCGCGGCGCGATCACCTTCGACGAGGAAACCTGGTATTTCGGCCTCAGGCCCTTTGGTCCGAAAACCCCAACGCCGAGTTTCTATCGCACGGCGGCGAACAGCCTTCGCGCCTTCAACGACCGGCTCATGAAATGCGAGGTTGTCTTCAACGCGCGCGCCGACAATCTGATGCAATTCGTCGACCGGATCGCGAGTGACATTGGCTCGACGTCGGACATGATCCGCGACCGGTCGCAGAACTTCAACAGCGGCTGGTTCGACACGCGCGCCGACGACCGCTTCTGGTTCGCCTACGGCCAGCTCTACGGCTATTACGGCATCCTGACGGCGGCGCATCACGACTTCCAGCAGATTCTCGACAATCGCGGCCTCACGCCACTGTGGAACAGCGTGGAGGGCCAGCTCAAGGCGGCGCTCGCCATCCAGCCTTTGATAATCTCCAACGGCCGCGAGGATGGCTGGATCATGCCCACCCACCTCACCACGATGGGTTTCTATGTGCTTAGGGTGCGATCGAACCTCGTCGAGGTCAGGTCCGTTCTGGATCGGTGAAGGAAGCGAATGGTGAAAGACGTCCTGGCTTGAAATCACCGCTGTCCCTGGTCGAATCGGCAACGTGTCGAGGCAATGGGTCGGCCGCATATCGCGGCGAGCGGAACCTGACTGCCTCGTCGTCGTTCAACCGCCGGGCGGCAGCCAGCAAGGACACGCTATGGATATCCGGGAAGTTGCTCGAAATTTCTATGCCACGATCGACACGCAAGACTGGGACAAATTGGCCAGTCTGGTCTCTCCAGATCTCGCTGTTCATCTCGGCATTGCCAACCCGATTGGCTTCGATGACTGGCGCAAGTCACTGACCGAGTTCTTTGTCGGATTCCCGGACGGACATCACCTCATCGACGACTATGTGAGCGATGCTGACAAGGTGGTCACGCGCTGCCGCTTTCAGGCACGCACACCGGCATCTTCCATGGCGTCGAACCGAGCGGAAATCGCGTGTCGGTTGGTGTGATTCACATTGATCGCGTTGAGAACGGCCTGGTGGTCGAGCATTTCCGCCAGCTTGACGGCCTGGGGCTGATGCACCAGATCGGTGCATTCTGACGCGACCGCTCGAAGCACCGACCGGCGCTCGAACCCTGTCGCATTCCGTGCATTCCGCGGCTGTTTTGAGACGGCAGGACGGCGCGTGCTCTGGCTTCTATACGGCGCGACAACCGGGCGCGAAGATCCGGGACAGGTCGACCGGGAAACAGAGAGCCGTCTTTCTCTAGAGGAAACATAGTTGCATGAAAGTTGACGCCACGGCAGCGACAGGGTTAGAACGTGCCCTCGCCTGCAGTGCCAGGCTGTTTCGAACAGGCTTGCGACCACACTGATCAACCCCGTCCCCCTCCACCGTCCAATCCAGAGGAAAGCCGCCATGGCCGAAGTGAAATCCGACATCGAGATCGCGCGCGCCGCCGACAAGAAGCAGATCCAGGAGATCGGCCAGAAGATCGGCATTCCGAGCGAGCATCTTTTGCCTTACGGCCACGACAAGGCGAAGATTTCGGCCGAGTTCATCAAGTCGGTGAAGGCAAACAAGGACGGCAAGCTGATCCTCGTTACCGCTATCAACCCGACGCCGGCCGGCGAAGGCAAGACGACGACGACGGTGGGCCTCGGCGACGGTCTCAATCGCATCGGCAAGAAGGCCATCGTCTGCATCCGCGAGGCCTCGCTCGGGCCGAATTTCGGGGTCAAGGGCGGTGCGGCCGGCGGCGGCTATGCGCAGGTCGTGCCGATGGAGGACATGAACCTCCACTTCACCGGCGATTTCCATGCCATCACCACGGCGCATAATCTGCTTTCGGCGCTGATCGACAACCACATCTACTGGGGCAACGAGCTCGGCATCGACATCCGCCGCGTCGTTTGGCGCCGCGTCATGGACATGAACGACCGGGCGCTGCGCGACATCATCTGCTCGCTCGGCGGCGTCGCCAACGGCTTTCCGCGCGAGGGTGGCTTCGACATCACCGTCGCCTCGGAAGTCATGGCGATCCTGTGCCTCGCCACCGACCTGAAGGACCTGGAAAAGCGCCTCGGCGACATCATCGTCGCCTATCGCCGCGACAAGTCGGCCGTCTACGCCCGCGACCTCAAGGCCGACGGCGCCATGGCCGTGCTGCTCAAGGACGCCATGCAGCCCAACCTCGTCCAGACGCTGGAGAACAACCCGGCCTTCGTCCATGGCGGTCCCTTCGCCAACATCGCGCATGGCTGCAATTCCGTCGTCGCCACCACGACGGCGCTGAAGCTTGCCGACTATGTCGTCACCGAAGCCGGTTTTGGCGCCGATCTCGGTGCGGAAAAGTTCTTCGACATCAAGTGCCGCAAGGCCGGCCTGAAGCCGGCGGCCACGGTTATCGTCGCCACCGTCCGCGCCATGAAGATGAATGGCGGCATCAAGAAGGAAGACCTCGGCAAGGAGAACGTCGAGGCCGTCAAGAAGGGCTGCGCCAATCTCGGCCGTCACATCGAGAATATCAGGCAGTTCGGCGTGCCCGCCGTGGTCGCCATCAACCATTTCTATTCCGATACCGACGCTGAAATCAGGGCGATGAAGGACTACGTCGCCTCGATGGGCGAAGAGGCGATCCTGTGCAAGCACTGGGCCCACGGCTCGGCCGGCATCGAGGAGCTCGCCAGCAAGGTGGTGGCGCTGGCCGAATCCGGCTCCTCGCAGTTTGCACCGCTCTATCCCGACGCCATGCCGCTGTTCGAGAAGATCAACACCATTGTCCAGCGCATCTATCGCGGATCCGAAGCGATCGCCGACAAGTCGGTGCGCGACCAGCTCCACGCCTGGGAGCACGCCGGCTACGGCCACCTGCCGGTCTGCATGGCCAAGACGCAATATTCCTTCTCGACCGATCCGAACCTGCGCGGCGCGCCGACCGGCCACACCGTGCCGGTGCGCGAGGTCAGGCTGTCTGCCGGCGCCGGCTTCATCGTCGTCATCTGCGGCGAGGTCATGACCATGCCCGGCCTGCCTAAGGCGCCGTCCTCGGAAAAGATCTTCCTGAACGAGATCGGCCAGATCGAAGGTCTGTTCTAACCCGAATAACAAAGGGCGCCGCATCGCTGCGGCGCCTTTTGCTCGTCCACGACAAATTTCTAAGCGGCGTTGCGTGCCAGCGCACGCTGGTTGGAAGCGTAGATCGTATCGCGTTCGGGCAGCGCGCCGGTTTTCAGGCAGTCGATCCATTCGGCGGTCTTGAGAACGGCCGCGAAGCGCGACTGTAGGATAACAGTCACCACGCGATGGATGTCCTCGGCCGAGGCGTAGCCGGCACTGTTGGCATAGGGCAACGACCCCGTCGCATCCGACAAGAACTCGACCGCAAAGCCCATATGGACAGCGTGGATGACCGTCGACAGATCGCAATTATGCGTCATGTAGCCGACGACCGTAATGGTATCGATAGCGTTGGCGCGCAGCCACTCCTCAAGGTCGGTGCCGGTGAAGGCGCTTGGCAAGTTCTTTTCGATGTAGTGGTCGCGGCTGCGCCTGGCGATCTCGGGATGCAATTCTGCGCCATGGCTGCCCTTGGCGAAGACCGGTGACGTTACCGGCGCCAACTGCTTGATGACCACGACCTTGACGCCCGCCTCGGTGGCCGCGTCCATGGCGCGCGCTACATTGACGACGCTCTCGCGAAACGGCGGGTGCTTGATGGCGAGGTTGCCTCCGTCATAGTCGTTCTGAACGTCGACGACGATGAGGGCACGACGTGGCGCTTTGCCTTCGGCTGATTCCGACATGGGGTTTTCCTTTCCCGTTTGACATTGATGGGTCGAGGATAGTCTCGGCATCGGTCCGCAAAAAGTGTCCCAATTGACATTGCTAGAAAGAATTGGGACAATCCGGATCTAACCCTCATTGGTGCTCATCATGGCCGATCCGATCGTTGCCGCCATCGCCTTCGACGGCATCAGTCCGTTCCATCTTTCCGTGCCGTGCCTTGTATTCGCAGCGGATCGCACGGCGCTCGGCCTGCCGCGCTTCGACTTCCGGGTCTGCGCGATCGAGGACGGGCCGATCCGCACCGATGCGGGGCTGACCATCAGCGTCCCGCACGGGCTTTCCGCGCTTGATAGCGCCGACATCGTCATCGTACCTAGTTGGAAGAACCTCGAAGTCCCGCCGCCAGCGGCACTGATCGAGGCGCTGCGTCGCGCGCACCGGCGCGGCGCGCTGATTGTCGGACTGTGCTTGGGAACGTTCGCTGTTGCGGCGACCGGACTGCTTTCGGGGCGGCGAGCCGCGACTCACTGGGCCTACACGGATCAGCTGCAGGCACTCTATCCCGACATTCTCGTCGAGCCGGAGGTGCTCTACATCGACAATGGCGACGTCGTGACCTCGGCCGGCGTCGCCGCGGGGCTCGACTGCTGCCTGCATATCGTGCGGGCCCGCTGCGGCGCCGAGGCGGCGCTGCGCCTCGCCCGGCAAATCGTGCTTTCTCCTCATCGGCAGGGCGGGCAGGCGCAGTTCATAGAACGTCCGATCGCCAGGACCGAAAATGCGGACCGCTTCACCCAGGCCTTAGACACGGTGCGCAAAGCCTTGGGTGATCCGCACAGTCTTGACAGCGTTGCCGGTCTTGCCGGCCTCACCCGTCGGACCTTCACGCGCCGCTTTCAAAAATCGATCGGCACCAGCTTCGGCGACTGGCTGATCGATCAGCGCGTCGCGCTGGCGCAGCGGCTGCTGGAAGCAACGGAAAAACCGATGGACATGATTGCCTTCGAGGCCGGGTTCGGCAGCGCCACATCGCTGCGCCAGCATTTTGCGGCGCGGCTCAGAACCACGCCCGCGCAGTACCGACGCGAATTCTCGAAGAATGCTCAGGACGCATACGCCGCCTCGCACTGATCGGGACGCTCAGCCGCGCCTGACCGGCCGCGCCGGGTTGCCGACCACCGTGGTGTTTGGCGACACATCACGGGTCACCACAGCGCCCGCTCCGACGATCGCGCCGGCGCCGATGCTGATCCCGCCGAGGATGATGGCACTGCCGCCGATCCAGGCATTGTCGCCGATCTCGACCGACTTGGCGATCTCCAGCCCGGCCTGTCGACCGGCAGCCTCCTTGTGGTGCTCGGCGCAGTAGATCTGCACATTGGGGCCGAGCAGCGTTTCCTTGCCGATGCGAACTGGCGCGGTATCGAGAATGGTGCAGCCCGCATTGAGAAAGACGCCGTCGCCGAGAAAGAGATTGAAGCCGTAGGCGCAATGGAACGGCGCTTCGATCCTGGCGCCCTCGCCCACAGCGCCGAGCAGCGACTTCAAGGCAGGTCCGATGTTCCCACGTTGCCGTGGCGGCAGCGAATTGTGCTCGAACACCGCGTCGCGGGCCATGACCCGCATCGCCTCCAGCTCTGCGTCGAGGCAAGTGTACCACTCGCCCGCGGCCATTTTTACGCGCTCGCTTCTGTTCAAGCGATGCCCTCCTGTCTTACCCTGCTGTTTCAACGTGGTGTCAAAGCACAGTCTATAAAATCGGGTAACGCCAAAGATCGCCGGCCTCTGGTCAAATGCCGATCCTATGCTAGCCTGTCCCAGGCTGTGTGATCGAGGGGGATCAATCATGCTGTACATTCTTGCACTTCTGATCGGCGTCGTTGCCGGCCTTCGCGCCATGACCGCGCCCGCCGCCGTCGCCTGGGGCGCCTGGCTCGGCTGGCTGCCGGTCGCCGGAACCTGGGCCAGCTTCATGGGCCACTGGATCACCGTCGGCATCTTCACCATCCTGGCCATCGCCGAACTGGTCACCGACCAGTTGCCGTCGACGCCGAGCCGCAAGGTGCCGCAGCAGTTCGGCGCGCGCATCGTCATGGGCGCCTTCACCGGCGCGGTGATCGGGGCGACCGGCGGTGCCACCATCGGCGGCCTGATCGCCGGCGCCATCGGCGCTGTGATCGGCACGCTGGGCGGCGCCGAGCTGCGCAAACGCCTGGCGATCGCTTTCGGCAAGGACCAGCCGGCTGCCTTCATCGAGGACGCGGTGGCGATCGGCGGCGGTCTGCTAATCGTGGCGGCGGTGGCATGACGGCAAAGACATTCGACGCCATCATCATCGGCGCCGGACAAGCCGGCCCGCCGCTCGCCGGCCGGCTGACGGCGGCCGGCATGAGCGTGGCGCTGATTGAGCGAAAACTGGTCGGTGGCACCTGCGTCAACACCGGCTGCATGCCGACCAAAGCCATGGTGGCCAGCGCCTATGCCGCGCATCTGGCCCGCCGCGCCGCCGACTACGGCGTGACGCTCTCCGGTCCGGTCGGCGTCGACTACAGGGCGATCAAGGCGCGCAAGGACAAGGTGTCAAACGACGCCCGCAGCAACCTCGAAAGCTGGATTGCAGGTATGGACAGATGCGCGCTTTATCGCGGCCATGCGCGCTTCGAATCGGCCAACACCGTGCGTGTCGGCGACGAGCTACTGAGTGCCGAGAAGATATTCCTCAACACCGGCGGCCGTGCCTCGGTGCCTGACCTGCCAGGCGTCAACGACATTTCGTTCCTGACCAACTCATCGATGATTGATCTCGACGTGCTGCCGCGCCATCTCGTCGTCGTCGGCGGCAGCTACGTCTCGCTCGAATTCGCGCAGATGTTCCGCCGTTTCGGTTCGGAGGTCACGGTGATCGAAAAGAGCCCGCGGCTGATCGGCCGCGAGGACGAGGACGTCTCGGCTGCCATCCTGTCCATCTTCGAAAACGAAGACATCACAGTCCATCTTGGCGCCGACGACATCAGCTTCGCCAGGCAGGGCAGCGACATTGCCGTTTCCTTCTCCGCCGGCAAGGTGCCGGCGGTCGGTTCGCATGTGCTGCTGGCAGTGGGCCGTACGCCCAACACCGACGATCTCGGCCTCGACAAGGCCGGCATCGAGGTCGACGAGCGCGGCTTCATCGTCGTCGACGACCAGTTGCGCACCAGCGTGCCCGGCATCTGGGCGATGGGCGACTGCAACGGCAAGGGTGCCTTCACCCACACCTCCTACAATGACTACGAGATCGTCGCCGCCAATCTGCTCGACAACGATCCGCGCAAGGTGAGCGACCGCATCGAGGCCTATGCGCTCTATACCGACCCGCCGCTCGGCCGCTGCGGCATGACCGAGACAGCGGTAAGAAAATCCGGCCGTCGCGCGCTGGTCGGCCAACGGCCGATGACCCGCGTCGGCCGTGCCGTCGAGAAAGGTGAGACGCAAGGTTTCATGAGGATCCTGGTCGATGCCGATTCCAAGGAAATCCTCGGCTGTTCGGTGCTCGGCCCCGGCGGCGACGAGGCGATCCACTGCGTGCTCGATCTGATGTACGCCAAGGCGCCGATCAGCACGCTCGCGCGGGCAACCCATATTCACCCCAACGTCTCGGAACTTCTGCCCACTATCGCCCAGGAATTGAAGCCGCTGGCATAGGCCGGGAAGGCGTTTGGAACCATTTTGACCTTCAGGAGCCGGCGAGTAGAGTCTTGCGCCCATAGCGCGGGAAGCTGGACCAATCGACAGCCCATCGGCAAAAGGGCATGTGTTCCGCCTCTTCTCCCGGAGGCATCCCCATGCAGAAATCCATCGAACGCATCGCCGGCGACAGCGAGGGCGTTTCCTACGAATTCCCAGTTTTCCGCTTTGACGGCAGCGACAAGGCCGCACCGTCGGCCTATCTACAGGCCGCACTTCATGCCGGCGAATTGCCGGGCGTCGTCGCCATCGACGCGCTGGTGCCGATGCTCAGCAGGGCGGAAGCCGAAGGCCGCATCAAGGGTAATATAACCGTCGTGCCTTGGGCCAATCCGATCGGCCGCGCGCAATACCTTTACGGCGACCACCAGGGCCGCTTCCATCTGGGCACGCGCACCAATTTCAACCGTAGCTTTCCGTTGCTCGCCGCGCCCGACGTCACGCTCTTGCCGGCGCATGGCACGGTCGACCAGCGGCTGAAGACCCGGCTGCTGCAGCTCTCCATCGGCCACGACATCGTCCTCGACCTGCACTGCGACGACGAGGGGCTTGCCTATCTCTACGTCCACACCAGCCTGTGGCCGGCCATGGCGGATTGCGCGGCGGCCATGGGCGTCGATGCGGTGGTGCTGTGGGATGAAGATACCGACGGCACCTTCGAAGGCGCCTCGATCATACCGTATCAGAACGTCCCAGCAGATGTGGCGCGGTTCGACCGGCGCGTCGCCACCACGGTCGAGTATCGCGGCATACTTGATGTCGATGGCGCTCTGGCCGACTCCGATGCCGAAGGGCTCTATCGGCTGCTGGTGGCGCGCGGCGTGATCCTGGACCAGGCCCTGTCCACGTCCGGCAGCTTCACCGGTATCGTCGCACCGATCGAGAACATCGACATGATGCCGGCACCGCGTTCGGGCGCAATCCTCTATGAGGTGAAGCCCGGCGACCGTGTGGCAAAAGGCGCACTGCTCGCCACGATCGTCCATGCTCCGGGTGAAGCTGGCGGCCGCACGCAGGTATTCGCTCCGCAAGCGGGCATCATCCTGACACGGCGTTCCCGGCGCATCATCCGTGCCGGCGAAGATCTGCTGAAGCTGGTCGGCGACAGGAAGAGCGCCGATGCAAGGTCGGGGACGCTGGAGGACTGAGCGCCTTCATTGAATCCAGTTGCGTGGTCGTTCAATCGCCGCTATTGGAATCGCCATGAACATGCGCTCGATCAAGACCGTTTGGTGGTGGGCTCGCTGACAGCGGCCTGTTCGAACGCGTTCGCGTGAAAATAAAGGTGGCCGCAACGGAATGTCCGGGCGGCCATTTGTTTTTTAAGCCATGCCCCGGGTCCGTTGCCCAAGACGCTGAGATACCCAAGACGCTGATGGAGACGGCAATGACGACGAAAATTCTGGAGAACGGGGCGGAGCGCTTCGTCACGGCGGGTGGCGTGACGATTACCCGCGAGCGCCATGACCGGCCTTATGAAGGCGCGATCGACGGCTATGTCGACGGGCTGAATGCGCGCCGTGGCGCTGTGTTTTCCTCGAACTACGAATATCCCGGCCGCTACACGCGTTGGGACACCGCCATTATCGACCCGCCGCTGGTAATCTCGGCGCGTGGCCGCGCCATGCGCATCGAGGCGCTGAACAGCCGTGGCGAGGTGCTTCTGCCGGTGATCGGCAAGGCACTCGGCGGACTTGACGACGTCACGATCGCCGAGGCGTCGAAGCGACTGATCCGCCTCGACGTGGCGAAGCCCGGCCGTGTCTTCACCGAAGAAGAACGCAGCCGCGTTCCCTCAGTGTTCACCGTGCTGCGCGCCATCACCGCCTTGTTCAAAATGGAGGAAGACGCCAATCTCGGCCTCTATGGCGCCTTCGGCTACGATCTCGCCTTCCAGTTCGATCCGGTCGACTACAAGCTCGAGCGCCAGCAAAGCCAGCGCGACCTTGTGCTGTTTCTGCCCGACGAGATTTTGGTCGTCGACCACTATTCGACCAAGGCCTGGACCGACCGTTACGACTATTCCGGCGACGGGTTTTCAACGGAAGGATTGCCCCGCGACAAAATCTTCGAGCCGTTCAAGACCGCCGACCGCATTCCGCCGCGCGGCGACCATGAGCCCGGCGAATATGCCAATCTGGTGCGCAAGGCGATGGAGAGCTTCAAGCGCGGCGACCTGTTCGAGGTGGTGCCCGGCCAGATGTTCTACGAGCGCTGCGAGACGCCGCCCTCCGACATTTCCCGCAAGCTGAAGACCATCAACCCCTCGCCCTATTCCTTCTTCATCAATCTCGGCGAAGGCGAGTACCTGATCGGCGCTTCGCCCGAAATGTTCGTGCGCGTCAATGGCCGCCGTGTCGAGACCTGCCCGATCTCCGGCACGATCAAGCGCGGCGACGACGCCATTTCCGATAGCGAGCAGATCTTGAAGCTGCTCAATTCGAAGAAGGACGAATCCGAACTGACCATGTGCTCGGACGTCGACCGCAACGACAAGTCGAGGGTCTGCGACCCCGGCTCCGTGCGCGTCATCGGCCGCCGCCAGATCGAGATGTATTCGCGCCTGATCCATACCGTCGACCATATCGAGGGGCGGCTGCGCGAAGGCATGGACGCCTTCGACGCGTTCCTGTCGCATGCCTGGGCGGTCACCGTCACCGGCGCGCCGAAATTATGGGCTATGCGCTTCATCGAGCAGAACGAGAAGAGCCCGCGCGCCTGGTATGGCGGGGCGATCGGCATGGTCAATTTCAACGGTGACATGAACACCGGCATGACCTTGCGCACCATTCGCATCAAGGACGGCATCGCCGAGGTACGCGCCGGCGCCACGCTGCTCTTCGACAGCATTCCCGAGGAAGAAGAAGCCGAAACCGAACTGAAGGCATCCGCCATGATCTCCGCCATCCGCGACGCCAAGTCTGGCAATGCCGCCGATACCGAACGCGCCACCGCGCGCGTCGGCGACGGCGTCAACATCCTGCTGGTCGACCACGAGGACTCCTTCGTCCACACGCTGGCCAATTATTTCCGCCAGACCGGCGCCAATGTCTCGACCGTGCGCACACCTGTGCCGGACGAGGTCTTCGACCGGCTGAAGCCAAATCTGGTCGTGCTGTCACCCGGGCCCGGCACGCCGAAGGACTTCGACTGCGCCGCCACCATCAAACGGGCCCGCGCGCGCGATCTGCCGATCTTCGGCGTCTGCCTCGGCCTGCAGGCGCTGGCCGAAGCCTATGGCGGAGAGCTGCGGCAGTTGCACGTTCCGATGCATGGCAAACCGTCGCGTATTCGCGTGTCGAAGCCGGGCATCATCTTTTCCGGCCTGCCCAAGGAGGTGACGGTCGGCCGCTATCACTCGATCTTCGCCGATCCGGTCCGCCTGCCCGACGGCTTCGTCGTCACGGCCGAGACGGAAGAAGGCGTCATCATGGCCTTCGAGCACAGCAAGGAGCCGATCGCTGCGGTGCAGTTCCACCCGGAATCGATCATGACGCTCGGCCACAATGCCGGCATGCGCATCATCGAGAACATCGTCGCGCATCTGCCGCGCAAGGCCAGGGAAAAGGCGGCTTAGCTCCGGCTTCCGCGGCTGGAACCAATTAATGACCGCAATTGATCCGAAAACCGCCGGCAAGCGCAAGGTCGCCAGCCTCGCCTTCTGGTCGATCATCGTCGCGTTCGTCGTGCTCGGCCTCAAGCTGGCGGCCTGGTACGTCACCGGTTCCGTGGCGCTCTATTCGGACGCGCTGGAATCGATCGTCAACGTCATTGCCTCGGCCGCCGCCTACTGGGCGATCCAGGTCAGCTACAAGCCGGCCGACCAGGATCATCCCTTCGGCCATCACAAGGCCGAATATTTCTCGGCTGTTCTGGAGGGCGTGCTGATCGTGCTGGCAGCCCTTCTCATTCTCAACGAAGTGTGGTGGTCCCTGCGACATCCCGCCCCGCTCGAACAGCCCTGGACCGGCCTCGCCATCAACGGCGTTGCGACAGCGATCAACGCCTTCTGGGCCTTGACGCTGATCCGTGCCGGCCGTGCCGAGAAGTCGCCGGCACTGGTTGCCGACGGCAGACACATCATGACCGACGTCGCGACCTCGGTCGGCGTGTTCATTGGTCTGGTCGGCGCCGTCCTCACCGGCTGGCAAGTCCTCGATCCCGCTCTCGCCGTCATCGTCGCGCTGAACATCCTGTGGCAGGGCTGGCACGTCATCGGCTCGTCGATGAACGGGCTGATGGACCGCGCCGTCGACACGCAGGAGCACATGCACATCCGCGATATCATCTCGGCCAATTGCAAGGGCGCGCTGGAGGTCCACGACCTGAAGACGCGCATTGCCGGCCGCGCCACCTTCATCGAGTTCCACCTGGTCGTCGATGCCGACATGTCGGTGGGCGCCAGCCACGTCATTTGCGACCGCATCGAGGACGCGCTGAAGGCAGAAATCCCCTCTGTGCGCGTCACCATCCATGTCGAGCCTGATGACGAGGCAAAACTGCCCAAAGGCACGACGGCAGTGCCGTTCGCGTGAGGCGATTCTATAGGCAGGCCCTCAAAGCTTCTCAACGCGCGCAGGCAGCCTGCGGCATCGGCTCAAGCCGGTAGACCTTGTCGTCTGATTTGGTCTCGCCTTCTGCCGCCTTCGAGCACAGGTCGATGATCGGCAGGCTGCTGTTGGGGTTGGCCAGCATCATCGTGCCATTGGCGCCGCGGCGCAGATAGATCTCCCTGGTCGCGATGTCGCAGGAAAAGTCGCTCGTCCTCGTGCTCGCCACACAGCGCCACTGGTCCGCTTCGCCCTCACAACTGTAGCTCTGCGTGATCTCGGCGGCCTTGTGGCGCGTTGTGACGGAGACGGCAATCTCGGCACCGCTTGGCCAGTTTGCCGGATCGCCGTCCCTGGCGAAGGAGGCCAGCTCGATCGGGCCCCGGAAAACCCGGATCGTGTGGGTCAGCTGATCGGGATGCGAGACGAGATGCGCGGCATCGTAGTCGCGCCCGTAGCAGAACGGCTGGTCCGGTTTCAGCCGCTCGCGCAGCGGTGCTCCCAGCGCCGGGTCGATCGCATCGATACGCGCGAATTCGGCGTTGCAGGTCTGCGCCGGCATGCGGTCGAGCCGAAAGCCGTCGTCTTCTGTGCCGAGTGCCTGCTTGGCGTATTCCTTTTCACCCAGTTCATCCTCGGCGCCGGCATCGAGATAAAGGTTGCGATGCACGCCGGAGACGATCAGCCGGCCTTTTTCATCGACGTCCAGTAAGGCCATGGTGCGGTCGCATTCCATGCCGCAATGAATCTCGCCCGACTGCGGATCATTCTTGCCGCACCAACCGCCGACCCATTCGGGCCTCTTGGCACCGCGCACCGTCGTGGCCATGAAGCCGTTGTAGCCGGACGGACCGCTGCTCGGCTCCTCGTTCGGGTGGCTGACCGGATCGTTGCCATAGTAGAAGAAAATCCGTCCCACCTTCTGGTTCGGATGGATCTTGAGATGCGCGGCATCGTAGATACGCCCGAAACAGGCATCTTTGCCGTCCGGGCTGAGTTCGGTGAGCCTGGGCGTATCGTCGGCAAGAGCCGTGCCGGCAACAGCGCCAAGCAAGGCGACACCAAGTCCGGCGCCCACAATGGTCTTCGATGTCATGTCCCCCTCCTCGCCCGACAGGACGTGACTTCAATTTATGCTAGGATCGAGGCCGAAGCCACGCAATTTGCGAGGACCGCATACTGGAGAACGACATGATGCGACGCCGCGACATTTTCCGCGTGAGCCTTGCCGGAGCCGCTGGTCTTTTCGGGCTGCGCCAGGTCAAGGCGGCGGCCGTGGAAGAGGAAAGGCAAAAGGTCGCCTATCACCTCAGCGACCTCGACAAGGTCGGGTTCGTTTTGGGCAATATCAAGAACCATTATGAGGGCACTGGCGGCAAGGTCGACATCGTGCTGGTCGTGCATGGACCGGCCCTCGCCGCCTTCAAGTCGAAGAGCGCGTCGGCTGCCATTTCCAGCCGTTTTTCCGGCCTGGTCCGCGACGGGCTGACCCCGCTTGCTTGCGCCAACACCATGCACGGCATGGATGCTGCGCTCACCGATCTGCTCGATGGCTTCCATGCCGCCGAGACCGGCGGCGTCGTCAAGCTCGCCGAATTGCAGCGCCAGGGCTACGCCTATTTGCGGCCCTGAGCCTCTACGGACTTGAACATGAGGACGGCGAGGCCCTACGAAGAGTAGGAGAGTCCCGGAGGAATAGACGTGCCAGCCACCACAACCGCCATTGTCACCCCCACCCTGGTCATCCCCGACCTCGCCGGCAAGGCGGTGCTGATCACCGGCGCTTCAACCGGCATCGGGGCGGCACTCGCACTGGCCTACGCCGCGCAGAAATGCCGCGTCGCGCTGCATTACAATTCAAGTCGGGCGGCTGCCGAAAACCTGGCTGGGACCATCCGCAACGGCGGTGGCGAGGTATTCCCAGTCCAGGGCGATTTCTCGATCCCTGCCGATGTCGAGCGCGTGGTCGAGGACAGCGCCCAACACTTCGGCCGGCTCGATGGCCTCGTCAACAATGCCGGCGGCATGCTCGGCCGCGTGCCTTATGCCGAACTGACCGAGGCGCATTACGACGCGGTGATGGACCTCAACGCCCGCTCCGTGCTGACCGCATCACGCAAAGCTATGCCATGGCTGAAGCGCCAGGGCGGCTTCATCGTCAACACCTCGTCGATTGCGGCGCGCAATGGCGCCGGCGGCGGCGCCGGCCTTTATGGCTCGGCCAAAGCCTTCGTCTCCAATGTGACCCGCGGCATGGCCAAGGAACTGATCGGCTTCAACATCCGCGTCAACGCGGTGGCGCCCGGCACCATCGCGACACCTTTCCATGAGCGCTATTCCAGCGAGGAACAGATGAAGGCCATGGTGGCCACCATTCCGCAGGCCCGCGCCGGCACACCCGAGGACTGCGTCGGCGCCTATCTGTTCCTCTCCTCCGCTCTGTTGAGCGGTTACATCACCGGCCAGGTGATCGAGGTGAACGGTGGCCAGTTGATGCCGTGAGCGGCGACCTGCATACTCCCGGTTGCATCATCTCAACGGAGCAAGGCGAATGTACGGATTGATCGGCAAGATGCGGGCGACGCGCGGCCAGCGCGACGCAATGATGGATGTCCTGCTTGCCAGCACCGGCGCCATGCCTGGCTGCCTGAGCTATATAATCGCCACCGATCCGGCTGATGCCGACGCGATCTGGGTGACCGAGGTGTGGACCGACCAGGCAAGCCACAAGGCTTCGCTGCAACTGCCGGAAGTCCAGGCGGCGATCGCCAAGGCGCGGCCGATCATCGCCGGTTTCGAATTCCAGGTCGAAACCCAGCCCGTAGGCGGCTTCGGCCTGCCCGCCGTCAAAACCGGCTGACGCCTGGGCCGACGCATTTTTCGCCGCCGCGAGGGTTCGCGTCTCGCCTCTTCAGCTCTAAGACCGAAAAATGGATTCCCTGCCAGACCAGCCGACCGTCGAACGCATGGCGCGGATGCCCAAAGTCTGGCAGTGGCTGGGTCTTCTAATCTTCTCGATCCTGTTTGCCGGCGCGCTGGAACTCGCCGCCTTGCCGGCAGCGCTGCTGATCGGACCGATGCTGGCGGCGATTCTGGCCGGCACCAACGGCGCCACTGTGCGCGTGCCGCGCCCTTTGTTCGGCGCCGCCCAAGCGATCGTCGGCTGCCTTGTCGCCGCTTCGATCTCCGCCGACATCTTTCCGCTCTTCTACAGGGAATGGCCTTTGTTTCTCGGCACCGTGGTGGCGACCGTGGCGGCATCCAGCCTGCTCGGCTGGCTGATCAGCCGCTGGCGTATCCTGCCCGGCACCACCGCGGTCTGGGGCTCATCGCCCGGCGCGGCCACCGCCATGGTGCTGATGGCCGGCGCCTTCGGCGCCGACCAGCGCCTCGTCGCCTTCATGCAATATCTGCGCGTCATCTTCGTCTCGATGACTGCGGCGCTTGTCGCAAAGATGTGGGTCGACACATCCGGCATCGAGATCCCGGCCATCATCTGGTTTCCGCCGATCGATCCAATAGCCTTTGCGGCAACACTTGGCGTGGGGCTCGTCGGCAGCCTCATCGGAAAGCTGTTCAGGCTGCCGTCGCCCTTCTTCCTCGGCACCTTCATTTTCGGCACTGCGGTGCATCTCGGGCTAGGCGTGACGATGCAGTTGCCGCCCTGGCTGCTCGCCCTCGGTTATACGATGATCGGCTGGACCATCGGCCTGAATTTCACCAGGGCGATTCTGCGGCACGCGACGCGGGCGCTGCCGCAGATCGTCGGCTCGATCATCATTCTCATCGCCTTCTGCGGCGGCCTCGGCTTCATGATCAGCCATGTGCTCGGCATTGATCCACTGACCGCCTACCTGGCAACCAGCCCCGGCGGCATGGACAGCGTCGCCATCATCGCCGCCGCCGCACAGCACGTCGACATCTCCTTTGTCATGGCGCTGCAATCGGCCCGTTTCCTGATCGTGCTGCTGGTCGGACCGAGCGTTGCGCGGCTGGTGGCGCGAAGTCTGAGGGAATAGAGCGTAATCTGCAGCTGCTGAAAGACCGCGGTGTTGCCAGATAAACGGACCGTCAGGCGCGCAATCTGCTCGCGGCCTCTGAAGCACCGGCCCCAGTCGCTCAGAAAAGCGTCGGGTACAGAAACGCCAGTCGTTCGGCCCACTTGCCTCTCTTTGGCTGCTCCTGTATGAAAACCGCCATGATCAACCGCGCCACCTCCGTCGCTTCCCATCAGACCGGCTTTGCTGGCGAGACCGTGCGCGCGCTTGCTTCCGCTCTGCTGCTTCTCGGCCTTATCGGCGATCGCCGGGTTCGCTGAAGGAGCGCCCGGCGGTCGAACCGCCGCTCACGCGCATGCTCCTTGGCCAGTCTCAAAATTGGCAAGTCACATCAAGCGAATGAACATCTGGTAAAGGCGCCGCTCGGCACCAAATCCGCCTGAAGGCGGATCCCGCGAGCCGCCGGGAGAGACGACAATGAACGCACGAGAAGAGATCCGCGCAGACAGCGGGGAGATGGGCAAGGATGCCGCAAAGGCCATGCCGGAGGCAGCCCGGGGCATGCCAACGGCAGCCCGGGGCATGCCGGAGGCAGCCCGCAAATACCAACCTTACCCGACCGTCGGTCTCACCGACCGCATTTGGCCTTCGAAGGTCATCGACAAGGCGCCTATCTGGTGCTCGGTCGACCTGCGCGACGGCAACCAGGCGCTGATCGACCCGATGGGCCACGAGCGCAAGGCGCGCATGTTCGCGCTGCTCCTCGACATGGGGTTCAAGGAGATCGAGATCGGCTTCCCGTCGGCTTCGCAGACCGATTTCGATTTCGCCCGCTGGTGCATCGAAGAGGGTAATGTATCAGCCGATGTCTCGCTGCAGGTGCTGGTGCAATGCCGGCCGGAACTGATTACCCGCACCTTCGAGGCGCTGCAGGGTGCCACCAACCCGATCGTGCACTTCTACAATTCGACCAGCGAATTGCAGCGCCGCGTCGTCTTCGAGAAGGACGTTGCCGGTATCAGGCGGATCGCCACCGACGCGGCCAAGATGATCACCGACATGGCGGCAAGAGCCGGCGGCTTCTATCGTTTCGAATATTCGCCGGAGAGTTTTACCGGCACCGAGCTCGAAGTGGCGCTGGAAATCTGCAACGCCGTCACCGAGATCGTGAAGCCGACGGCGGAAAACAAGCTGATCATCAACCTGCCGTCCACGGTCGAGATGTCGACACCCAACATCTATGCCGATCGCATCGAATGGATGTGCCGCAATCTCGACAACCGCGAAAACCTGCTCATTTCGCTGCATCCGCACAACGACCGCGGCACCGGAGTCGCCACCACTGAACTCGGCCTGATGGCGGGCGCGGACCGCGTCGAAGGCACGCTGTTCGGCAATGGCGAGCGCACCGGCAATGTCGACATCGTCACGCTGGCGCTCAACATGTACACGCAAGGCGTCGATCCCGAGCTCGACTGCTCCGACATCAACCGGATGAAGGACGTCTACGAATATTCGAACCAGTTGAAGATCCCTGAGCGCCATCCCTATGTCGGCGAGCTCGTCTACACGGCCTTTTCCGGCTCGCACCAGGACGCCATCAACAAGGGCATGAAGGCGCTGCGCAAGGCCAACACGCCGTACTGGGAAGTGCCCTATCTGCCGATCGACCCAGCCGATGTCGGGCGCAACTACGAGGCGATCATCCGCATCAACTCGCAGTCCGGCAAGGGTGGCATCGCCTATGTGCTGCAGGCGGACTACGGCCTCAACCTGCCGCGCAACCTGCAGATCGAGTTCAGTCAAGCGATCCAGGCGATCACCGACGCCGAAGGCAAGGAGGTGCCGGCCAAGCGCATCTACGAGCGCTTTCTCGAAACCTATGTCGACCAGCCCGGCGCGCGGCTGAAATTCCTCGACCACCACACCTATCCCGACCTCGAGACCAAGGGCCGGCGTGTGGTGGAGGCGGTCATCCTCGACGGGGGCAAGGAGGTGACGATATCAGGCTCGGGAACCGGCCCGATCGACGGCTTCGTCGACGCGCTGTCGCGCCATGTCGGCGTGCCGATGTCGGTGCTCGACTATTCGGAGCACTCCATGCAGCGCGGCTCGAATGCCTCGGCCATCTCCTATGTCGAGATGGAGCATCCCGGCGGCAAACTGTTCGGCGCCGGCATCAACACCAATATCGTGGCCGCTTCGCTGGAAGCCGTGGTTTCCGCCGCCAACCGCATCGCCGACCGAAAGGTCGACTAGACAAGCTGTCGAAAGCTGAGAGGGCTGGAGCAAGATGAACCCGGATGGTATCATCTTGCTCTGGTCTATCGCACCATTAACCACCGGAAAATTATCCGGTGGGGTATGCGATCGCATAATGGATGCATGCTTGTATGGCAGTGCAGGCTCTATATGATTGCGTCTTAACCTGTGCCGACTTCGAAAGGATCGACACTTGCAGCATGCCACGCCTGCCGCCCCCGCAGTGCGCGAGACGTTGGAGCGATTGCTAGCCAGCGAAACGTTCGGGAGATCCGAACGAGCGCGTAAGCTGCTTCGCTATCTGGTCGAGCGCGAGCAGGCAGGCGAAGCCGACAAGCTCAAGGGCTTTTCCATCGCGATGGATGTTTTCGGCAAGGACGGCGATTTCGATCCGTCGACCGACGCCGTGGTGCGGGTGCAGGCGGGCAGGCTGCGAGAGCTTCTGCAGCATTACTTCGCCAATGAGGGTGTTGCCGAGCCGATCCGCATCGCCATTCCGCGTGGCGGCTATGTTCCATCCTATGAACTCAACGCGATCCGCCTGCCGGTCGAGCCGGCGCCGGAGGAAAAGACCGAGGCGGCGGCCAGCTTGTCGGGATCGCTCGAAGAACCCGGCATGGCCGCAGGTGCCGCATCGCTGATGTCTCCTGTCGTTCGCCAGCCGGCACCCTCGCTGCTGCGCCATCTCCAGTTCTTCTGGCTGGCGATCGCTCTGGTCATCGCCATGCTGGGCGTGCTGATCCTTCGTCAGGGAAGCGGCGCATTGCTGGCGGGAAGCGATACCGCGTCGACGATCGAAAACGCGGTGGCAACCGGCAGCATTGCACCAGGGGCTCCGATTGAAAGCCTTCCGCTCGTCTACATTGCGGTGAAAACCAACAGTGCCGAGGCCGCCCGCGTCGCGGCATCGCTGCGCGCCGGCCTCAGCGGCTTCGATACGGTCACCTTCATCGGTCGGGAAGCCGATGGCCCGCCCGATCCGGTCACCGATGCAATCAGCTTCGTGTTCGATGTCTTGCCGGGACCAACGGCAGGCGATGTCACTCTGGAGCTTCAAAGCGTGGCGACCGGACGGGTCCTGCTGTCACGCAACTTGACTGCCGCCGACAGCACACCCTCCACCGTCGAGGACAGTGTCGCCGGCATTTTGAGTTCAGCCCTTCCCGCCTCTGGCACGATCTACAACTATATCGAACAGAGCGGCCTTCAGACCGGGCTGACGGAATGTCTGCTGCTCAACGACAAGTACTATCTCGACCAGGGCGCCAAAACCCATGAGGCTGCCTATCGCTGTCTCGAAAACCTGATCAATCGGGATGCGAAATCGTCGCTTGTCTATTCGGAGCTCGCGGCCCTCCATCTCGAGGCGGCCACAGATCACTACGCCTATCCAGCCGGCGCAACGATCGAACAGGCGATGTCGCTTGCCCGTCGCGCCGTGCAGATGGGGCCGACCAGCCCCTATGCGCACCGTGCCTATGGTTATCTCAATTCCCGCGTCGGCAATTCGGAGGAATCGATCCGCTGGATGCACAAGGCCTACGAGCTCAACCCTTACGACCTCAGCATGGCGGCGGCTTACGCCTATGGCCTGATTTTCGCCGGCAGGTATAGCGAGGGAACACCGATCCTTGCTCACGCCGCCGAAACCTCCAGCGCCCATCCGACCTGGTGGGACTACGGGCTTTTCGTCGGGCAATTCATGGCGGGCGATATGAACAAGGCCGCGCTTGCCAGTGATGCGTTGCAAGCGACGCCAACGAAATCACACTATCTGGCTGCGCGGCTGATCGGCGCGAGGGCAACCGGCCGCAATCAACTGGCGCACGAACTCGTGGACGAGATGACTGTCAAATTCCCGAAATTCGCCGCCGATCCGCGCGCGACCTTTGTCGAGCGGAGATACCCCGCCGATCTGACGGACCGGCTGGTCGAGGCCTTGCGAGCCGCCGGGCTCGGCAATGGCAGCTAGCGCTTCTAACCAGCACGGCTGATCGCGAAAACTTTACTGGCCATCGGCTTGGACAAGGCGCAATCCAGCCACAATCCGGAATCTCGCGTCCTGTTGATTTTGCAATAAAACCATAAAATTTCATGATTTCATCCCTTTACGCTGCCGAACGGGGCGCCGGCCCGAAGACGGTTGTCCTCCTGCATGGCTTTGGCGGTTGCCACAACGACTGGCACGAGGTGATTTCGACACTGGCACTTGGTTCTCGGACGCTGGCCTACGATCTTCCGGGCCATGGGCTATCCCTCGATTTCCCGGGTGGCGGCCCGGCCAAGACGGCCGCTCGGGCCGTTCTTGCAGACCTGGCCGCACGCAGAATTAGGAGGGTGCATCTCGTAGGCCATTCGATGGGCGGGGCGGCGGCAGTGCTGATGGCATTGGCCGAGCCCGAAAGGATAGCGTCGCTGACGCTTCTGGCGCCGGGCGGTTTTGGGACTGAGATCAACGGCCCGCTGTTGCGCCGTTACGCCGCCGCTGCCGGCAAGAGTGAAATTCGCGCCTGCCTCGCCGCCATGTCCGGACCGCAAAGCCTGCCCTCGGAGCGCATCGTGGATGTGCTTGGCGAAATGCGTGCGCGTCCCGGCCAGTTGCAGAAACTTGTCGAGATCGCGGCCGCCATGACCAGGGGCGATCGGCAGGGCGTCATCCCGCGCGAACGACTCGAAACGCTTGACATGCCGGTGATGGTGGTTTGGGGGATAGATGACGCGGTGCTGCCCTTCACACAGGCCGCTGATCTGCCGGCGCATTTCCACCTGCACCACGTGTTGGAGGCCGGCCATATGCTGGCCGAGGAAGCGCCCGGCCTGATCGCCGAGATCGTCCGCCGCAACATGAAACGCCGCAGCAGGCCGCTTCGTCCAAAATCCGCCGCCGCGGCGAATTGATCCCCCCTGCCAAGACTGATGGCGCGGCATCTCGCCGGGTTTTATCTGGTAAGCCGCTTAAAGGCTTATCGATCTCGCAAGTGCATTTTGCCAACGGCTGTGTTAATTCAATGTTAACCAAACCCGCGAGGCAACGCCGATGAAGGATGCAGGCGAGAACATCACCCAGATCGATCAGTCGCGAAAACTGTCCGACGCTATCCGCGACGTGAAAAACGCCTTCGCCGACCGCGACGACGTCGTGGTCGACATGCGCGAGGCGCATCGCATGCGGCTCGATTTGCTTGCCGCCGAACTCGCGCCGATCTTCGCCGACGTGCCCGCCGACATGGACAATTTCGACTTCGCCGTCTCGTCCGGGCTGCAGCCGCGCCTCTGGATCGACGCCGTCAGCCATGTCGCCATGGGGCGCGACCGCCGCACTTATCGCTTCCTCAAGGACACGCGCATCGGCCGGGTAGTACTCGCCGAATCAACCGAGATGAAACCGGTTGCCGATCAAGTAACGCGCTACGTCGCGGAGCGCGTCGTCGAACGCCAGAGAATGCTGGAAGGCGGGGTCGAGCAGGCTGTCGCCGGCCTGAAGCGTGCCTTGGTCCCGGAAGCCGAGCCGCCACTGCGTTCCGTCTCGCGCGGCAAGCGTTGGTCGGCGTTTCTCTCCGGTCTCGGCCTGATCGCCGCAGGCGCCCTGGTCGGGCTGGCTGTATCGATCGTGTTGTTCTGGGACCGCCTTGTTGCGATGGGACTGAGCTTTGGACCATGATCCTGAACCGAAGGTCCGCGTAGCGAAAAGTGGAATTTGGTTTTCGGAAAAGATCATGATCCCGATTCCATCGGGATCGAACAGGCTCTAGACCATAGCGTCTGCGCCAAGCTCCAGAACCTCCAGATCGGAAGGCGGGATGGCCGGCCCGGTCAGGCCACGTCGCGTCAGCCTGATCCGCCAATTGTCCTTTTCGCCATCGATCTCCAACAGATTATATTGCGCCGCCGGACGCCTGCCGCCTGGCGCCTGCCCTGCGGCGGCGACGCCGACCACCGGAATTTTCGCGCCGCGTCCATTGATGGAGAACAGTGTCGGCTCGTGCGAATGGCCGTGCAGCACAAGCTCGGCCCCGTGCCGCTGAACGACCTTGTGGAAGCGGGCAATGCCGAACAGCCGCTTGGGCTGCGAAACGGCGCCGCGCACTGGCGGATGGTGGATCATGATCACCCGGAACAGTCCACGCTTGGCCGTAGCATCGAGCACTTCGCGCAGCCTTTCCGCCTGGTCTTCCAGAAAGAAGCCGTTGGCCATGAACGGAGCCGTGGCCCGCGCCGTCGTCACACCGATCAGCGCGACGTTGCCACGCACACGCAGATAGGGAAAGGCGTCGCGGTCGATCGGCGTATTGACGCCGTCGCCGGTCATCCATGCCGTCCACGACCGGCAGGCCTTGTCGAAAGCGCCAGGCACATAAGCGTCGTGGTTTCCTGGAACGACCGACACATCATCGGGAGAACCCAGCGTCTCCAGCCAGTGCTTGCCCATCTCGATCTCGCCATCGAGCGCCAGATTGACCAGATCGCCGGTGACAGCAAGGTGGTCCGGTGCGCTCGCCTTGATATCGGCGACGATCGTGTCGATGACGGCATCGCGCATGTGGCGGCGACGGTTGCGCTGCCAGTTGACGTAACCGACCACGCGCTTGGAGGCGAGATCGCGATAGGTTACACCGGGAAGCGGTCCCAGATGGATATCGGAAATATGCGCGAGCCTGAACATCCTTCCTTCATAAGCGACGCGCGCGCTGCTTTCCACCCACGGTTTCGTGGGCGATGACGCGGCCCGATCCGGAGCAAGCTTTCCGCCAGGCCGGCTGGCCGGGTCTCAGGGCAAGACTTTTTCATCTGTATTTCGTGCTGCGGCGGCCGATGACGCTCGGGGTGCGCGGCTTGATTCACGACCGCACGTCCAATTCCGTCTTCCTCATCCGCCACACCTATGTACCGGGCTGGCAGCTTCCGGGCGGTGGCGTCGAGCTGGGCGAGACCATGATCGAGGCGCTGGCGCGCGAGCTCTCCGAGGAGGGCAATATTGCATTGACCGCACCGCCGGTGCTGAAATCGATGCATTTCAACCGTCGGGCCAGCCGCCGCGACCATGTCGGCCTCTATTTGGTCGAGCAGTTCAATCAGACGGCGCCGAAGGTGCCGGACCGCGAGATCGCCGCAGCCGGTTTTTTTCCGCTCGACCGCCTCCCGGAAGGAACGACGCCGGCCACGTTGCGGCGGATTGCCGAGATTTTTGGCGGCGCGGCGGCATCGCCCTACTGGTAAATCACGCTGCCTTCCTGAATCGCGCCCGATCATGCGGCGCCGCGTAGTCCAGTTCCGGCCCGATCGGCACGATACGCGTCGGGTTGATCGTTTCGTGGCTGCCGTAATAGTGCGCCTTGATGTGGTGTAGGTTCACCGTGCCGGCGACGCCCGGGACTTGATAGAGGTCGCGCAGATAGTTCGACAGGTTCGGATAGTCGGCGATGCGACGCAGGTTGCACTTGAAATGGCCTACATAGACCGGGTCGAAGCGGGCCAGCGTGGTGAACAGCCGCCAATCGGCCTCGGTGATGCGGTCACCGACGAGATAACGCTGGCGAGACAGGCGATCCTCGAGTTGGTCGAGCGCCGAGAACAGTTCGCCAAACGCTTTCTCATAGGCCGCTTGCGTGGTGGCGAAGCCGGCGCGATAGACGCCATTGTTGACTGAGGGATAGACCAGCGAATTGACCGCCTCGATTTCGCCGCGCAGTGCTTTCGGATAGAAATCCAGGCTGGCATCGCCCCATTCGTCGAAGACTGAGTTGAGCATCCGGATGATCTCGGAGGACTCGTTGGAGACGATCGTCTGTTCTCGCCTGTCCCACAGAACCGGCACCGTCACGCGGCCGGAATAGGCGGGATCGGCCTTGGTGTAGATCTGATGCAGGAAATCGAGGCCGTAGAGCGTGTCGCCGGTGGCGCCGTCTTCGGCCAGGAAGGTCCAGCCATTGGCGCCCATGAAATGATGGACGACCGAGACGGAAATCACGTCCTCGAGTTTCTTCAGTGCCCGAAAGATCAGCGTCCGGTGCGCCCAGGGACAGGCAAACGAGACATAGAGATGGTAGCGGCCCGGTTCGGCCTTGAAGCCGCGCTTGCGGCCTTCGGCCGGCGCACCGTCAACCGTTACCCAGTCGCGCCATTGCGATTGCGCCCGCACGAATTCGCCGTCGCTCTCCTTGGTGTCGTACTCACTGTCCTGCCATTTGCCGTCGACCAGAAATCCCATGCGATGTCCTTTCGTCTTGGTAGGGATGTAGGCACAAATCGACGAGGCGGAAATCGCCAGGCGTTGAACAGTTCGTCAATCGCAGGGCAGCAACCGAAGAGCGGCATGAAAACGGGCGATTGCAGTGGCTGAAGATTGGTGCTAGCGGAAAATCCGCATGTTTGACTTTGCTTTGATCCGGTTCGACCGACGACGAAAGGGCGCCGCGCTTGATGAAGCGCTGACTGGCGAACGCTGCCGTTTGCAGCAAACCTTTCCCCGTCTACCGGAACGCAAAGACCATGAGCCTTGCCGACGTGAAATACCTGCCGGAAACTCCGGCGCATGACCCCGAAATCGAAGCCATCAACGACGAAGCCTTCGGGCCGGGTCGTTTCGTGCTGGGCGCTTACAAGATCCGCGAGGGCGGCCCGCATGAACGCGCTCTGTCGTTTGTGGCCGTCGATGGCGATATCGTTGTCGCCTCGGTGCGCATGACGCGCATCGCGGCCGGCGCCGGCCGCGCGCTGATGCTCGGACCGCTTGCCGTGCGGCCGGCCTTCAAGAATCTCGGCATCGGCCGCCGGCTGGTGGCGATCGCGCTGGAGGCCGCCGCCAAGGCCGGCATGCCGGCGGTGATACTTGTCGGCGACGAGCCCTATTACGGCCCGCTCGGCTTCAAGAGAATCCCGCGTGGGCAAATCTCCATGCCGCGTCCGGTCGATCCTGACCGGCTTTTGTCGCATGAGATCGTGCCGGGAGCGATGGCACGGCTGGTGGGGGAGGTTTGCCACGCCGATCAGGCAAGAATTGCCGCGCAGGTCGCCGCGATGGCGTGACCATCCGGATGCTGTTGCGCCGTCCTGTCGGGCTTCGTAGCATGTGGCCGGCAGGATGGAGGACGCCGACATGAACCCGAACGGCCAGATTGCGATCGTCACCGGCGGCGGCTCCGGCCTCGGGGAAGCGACGGCACGTACACTGGCTGCGAAGGGCGCCGGCGTTGCCATCCTCGACCTCGGCATCGAGCGTGCGGCGAAGATTGCGGCCGATATCGGCGGCATCGCCATCCAATGCGACGTAAGCAGCGCAGACAGCGGTGCTGCTTCAGTCGCGGAAGTGGTAAAAAAGTTCGGCGAACCCCGTATCCTGGTCAATTGCGCCGGCATCGCCATCGGCATGAAGACGATCGGCAAGGACGGTCCGCACCCGCTCGATCAGTACCGAAAGGTGATCGAGGTCAACTTGATCGGCACCTTCAATATGATCCGCCTCGTTGCCGACCGGGCCGCGAAGCTTGAGCCGCTGGAGGGCGGCGAGCGCGGCGTCATCGTCAACACGGCATCGGTCGCCGCCTATGACGGTCAAATCGGCCAAGCGGCGTATTCAGCCTCCAAAGGCGGCGTCGTCGGCATGACACTGCCGGTGGCGCGCGATCTTGCCCGGTCGGGCATTCGCGTCTGCACCATCGCGCCCGGCATCTTCAAGACGCCGATGATGGCCGGCATGCCGCAAGAGGTGCAGGATTCGCTTGACGCCGCGGTACCCTTCCCGTCCCGTCTCGGCGAGCCTTCCGAATATGCAGCCCTTGTGCTGCACATCATCGAAAACCAGATGCTCAACGGCGAGACCATCCGTCTCGATGGCGCCATCCGCATGGCGCCGAAGTAGCCGACCATGGGTGCCGGCGTCGCCCCGCAGGCGAAGACCGGCCCGCTCGCCGGTCTGACGGTGATCGAGATGGCCGGGCTTGGACCGGTGCCGCTGGCCGGCTTGTTGCTGTCGGAGATGGGAGCCGAGGTGCTGCGCATCGAGCGGGCTGGGTCGAGCCGGACATTTCTGGCGCTAGCGGATGAATACGACATCGACCGTCACGGCCGCTCTATTCTGCGGATTGACTTGAAGCGCAAGGAAGGCGCCGAACTGGTGCTGCGCCTTGCCGAAAAGGCCGACGTGCTGGTCGAAGGGTTTCGCCCTGATGTCATGGAGCGGCTTGGTCTCGGGCCGGATGCGGCATTGGTGAGCAATCCGGCGCTGATCTACGGCCGCATCACGGGGTTCGGCCAGGACGGACCGCTATCGGGTCGTGCCGGCCACGACATCACCTACCTCGCCTATTCGGGTGTGCTGCACGCCATCGGCCAGCAAGGAAGCCGGCCAGTCCCACCGCTCAACCTTGTCGCCGACTATGGCGGCGGCGCCATGATGCTGGTTGCCGGCGTACTGGCCGCCCTGTTTGAGCGTTCGCGCTCCGGCAAAGGCCAGGTGATCGACGCCGCGATGACCGAGGGCGCTTCAATGCTGGCGACACCTGTGCACGCCTTGATTGCGGCGGGCCTTTGGAGTGATACGCGCGGCGCGAATCTGCTCGATTCCGGCGCGCCCTTCTACGACACCTATGAGACGGCGGACGCACGCCACGTCGCCGTCGGCTGCCTTGAACCCCGGTTCTTCGCCGAATTCGCAAGACTGCTGCCGCTCGACGAGCGTTTTGTACGCGGCCAATACGACAGGACGTTATGGCCAGAGATGCGCGCCGCCATTGTCGATCGGGTCGGGCAACAGACACGGGACGACTGGGACCGCCTCTTTGCTGCGACCGATGCTTGCGTTGCACCGGTTCTGTCGCTGCCGGAAGCCAGGGATCATCCGCACAATCGCGCTCGCAACGCCTTTGTGACGTCGGGTGTGCTTGAGCGCCCCGTCCCAGCGCCGCGTTTTTCGCGCTCCCGGCCGACGCTTGCCGCCATGCCGGCCGATCACGATTGTCAGGCGGCGACCGTGCTGGCACGCTTCGGCCTTTCGGAAAGCGAAACTGAGGCCCTTGTCAAATCCGGTGTGATAGGTTGATAACCGGAGAATAAAATCAGCTTAAGACGGTGTGGATTTTGGACGACCGAAAAAAGGACGTGATCCGCGAGACCGACGCCGAAGCGATCAGGCTGGCGAAGACGCTGATCCGCAGCGCCCGTTTCGGCGCGCTGGCGGTGATCGAGCCCGGGACCGGTTCGCCGCTGGCCAGCAGGGTTGGTGTCGCCACCGAGATCGACGGCACGCCGCTGATACTTGTATCGATGCTATCCGCCCATACCGGCGCGATCCTTGCCGACCCGCGCTGTTCGCTGCTTGTTGGCGAGCCCGGCAAGGGCGATCCGCTGGCGCACCCGCGGTTGACGCTCGTCTGTCGGGCAGCACGGCTTGAGCGTGGATCCGATGAGCACGCCCGCGCCGAACGGCGCTATCTCAACCGCAACCCCAGGGCGAAACTCTATGCCGGACTTGGCGACTTCTCGATCTTCCGCCTCGAACCGGAGCGCGCCAGTCTCAACGGCGGCTTTGGCAAGGCCTACTTGCTCGAACGTGCCGATCTGGTCACGACCGCGCCGATCGTCGAAGAGCTTGCCGCCGGTGAACAATCCGCCCTCGACCACATGAATGCCGACCATAGCGACGCAATTGCCGTCTACGCGCGCCATTTCGCCAAGGCCGCAGGCGACGGCTGGGTCGTCACCGGCTTCGACGCCGACGGCATGGACCTGGCGTTGGGCGACGATGTCTGCCGGGTGTTTTTTCCCGAGCCATTGAGGACGGCGAGCGAGCTCAGGCATATTCTGGTCGATATGGCAAAGACCGGCCGAGTGGCGGATTAAACACAGTCCGACAGTTAATCGCGTCGGGTCGAAAGCAAGTCTTGAGGTTTGAGCGAGATGTTCTAGGCTTTCCCCGGTAGCGTTGAATCGCCAGCGCACATTCGCGAGTGAGCCTATGGAATCAGACGCTATTGCCCCCATAGCGCCGGATGAGCAGGAAGGCATGGGGGATCGATGGTCTCGAAAAAGCTAATCGCCAATGCCGAATCAGCGGCTGCGTTTCTGACGCTGATGGGCAACGAGAAACGACTGTTGATCATGAACTACCTGGCCGACGGTGAAATGTCGGTCGGCGCTATCGCCGAGAAGGTTCTGCTCAGCCAATCCGCCCTATCACAGCATCTAGCCAAACTGCGGGCGCTCGATCTCGTCGAGACCCGGCGCGACCGGCAGATGATCTACTATTCCTGTAAATCCGATGCCGTGCGCGAACTTCTCAACACGCTGGACGGGATTTTCGGCGAGGGGGAGCTATCGCAAACGGCATACCGCCCGCGTCGCTCCGGGACTTGACCGGCCAGTGCATGTCGCCCAAAAGCCTGCCCTTGGGCTTGACCGAGCGTCCGAAGCGGTCTTGGGATAACATGCATAAATGCAGGAACTGGCCCGGGCACCCCTTGCCTCGCTGACGATCCTTAGAGCGACTTGCGGCCGCTTGGACGCAGCAAGTACGCTCTGACACTTTGGATCCACGCGTCGTGCTGTCGGAAAACCCACCACGATTTTCGGGCCGATGCCAGTCAGCTGAGGCAAGCATGCGCCCCATTCGTATCGACGATCCGCAAGACCTGCGCGTCGCCGCCTATCTCGACATCCGCGAGCGCGATCTTGCCGGCCGGCAGGGCCGTTTCGTTGCCGAAGGCAAGGTGGTGCTCGAAATGCTGCTCGCGGCCAAACGCTTTACGGCCGAATCGGTGCTGGTACTCGAAAACCGGCTGGCAGGCCTCGACGGAACCCTGCGCAAGGCGCCCGCGGACCTTCCGGTCTACGTGGCGGCCAGCGAGGTCATGGACAGGATTGCCGGCTTTCACATGCACCGCGGCATATTGGCGATCGGCCGCAAGGGCGCGGCACAGCCTGCAGAGGCCTTGCTGGATACACTGCCCGCCCGCGCGTTGATCGTCGTGCTGGTCGGCATCGCCAACCATGACAATATGGGCTCGATCTTTCGCAACGCCGCCGCCTTCGGCGCCGATGCCGTGTTTCTGGACGCGACCTGCTGCGATCCGCTGTACCGCAAGGCGATCCGCGTTTCGGTCGGCGCCGCGCTGAAAATTCCTTTTGCCTCTTTCACGGAGACCGTCGGGTTCACCGCGGCGCTCGACCGGCTGGGCTTCGGCCAATTCGCGTTGTCGCCGCGCGGGCAAACCGACATCCGCGATGCGAAAAGGACTGAACGGCTGGCGCTCTATCTCGGCACCGAAGGCGAAGGCCTGCCCGAGAGCCTGCTCGCCCGCCTGCGAACCGTGCGGATCGATATGACAGAGGGCTTCGACAGCCTGAATGTCGCCGCCGCGTCAGCTATCGCATTGCATCATTTTTCGGCAAGCAGAACCTGAGCCGCAGACGTCAGCATCTCTGCCTGGGCTCAATGCGTCGATTCGGCCTTCTGCAGTTCCCGCACGCGATCGGCAAGGCTGCGTTCGCCGCTTCCCGGCTGCTTGGGCGCCGCAAGCATTTTGGCGATCGGCGACTCCGGCCCGTCGAGCTTCGCCGTCAGGGCGACGACCTGCGCCGCCAAGTCGCTCATCTGCTCGCGCAACGCAGCGCTGGCGCGGCGTGAATCGTTGCCGTCTTCGGATTTGGATGCCTCGTAGGCGGCAAGATCCGCTTTCAGCCTCTTGTTCTCGCGGGCCAGTGCCGTCAATCTCGCCTCCAACTGCTCCCGGTCGCTATCGAGCTTCGCGATAGTTTTTTCGATATCGCCCTTGACGGCCACATCGGCCTGACTGCCTCGCGCTCCGACGAGAGGCACCGCCGACGCGTTTTCCACGCTTTCGCTTTTCAGCTTTTCGCGAAGCCGCGCGATTTCCTTTTCGCGGCGTTCAAGCTTGTCCTCGCGATCGGCAAGCGTGGCGAGCAGGCGCTCGATCTTCTTGTCCAGTTCGCCGGTCCTTTTCTTCTCGGCCTTCAACGCGTCTCGCGCAGCCTTGCTCTCGGCCGCGATCTCCTGTTGTCGCCTGTCCGCCTCCTTGCGCTGGCCGCGCAGCACTGAAATGTCGTCGGCCAGCTTTTGCAGTTCGGATTCGCGCGCCACAAGTTCGATCTGACGGCTGCTGGAAGAAAAGCTGGCGTCGTCATACATGTGCTCCAGCTTTTTCAGCTCGAGCACACGCTTTTCCAGGGCATGCTCGGTTTGAGCAAGCCGATCCGACAAAAGCTGCAACTGGTCTTTGCGCTGCCGAAGGTCTTCGCCCTTGGCCTCGAGTTCGGAAAGGGCCTGTTCCTTGTCCTTCCGCTCGAGCGCCAGCTCTTTCAGTGCCTCGCGGCCACGGCCGATCTCGACAAGCTGTTCGGCCGATTTCTCGCGCAACGACTTGACGCTCATCTCGAGCCGGCGCGTCGACATGGCGAACTCGGCGCGGATGCGATCCTTCTCCGCCTGGATCTCGGCCAGCGTCAGCGGCATCGAGCCCTCGACGCGTTTGCGCGTCAGCGTCACGGCCCGTCGCCAGATGGCCGGGGCAATCATCAGCCCCAGAAAGCCGGCGCAGAGAAAGCCGAGGACAAAGAACAGGACCGACTGAACCAAGGTGACTATCCATTATGGACGGCAAACAACCGTAAGGGACTGTGCCACGTTCGCATGACGGAATTCCAGTGCCGCGGCAAGGGTCTGCCGCAGCAATGTTCAGATCGTCGATCTTGGAACCAATCGAGGTGACGAGGCAACCGCTTGCTCAGAATGGATTCCAGGTGGCGCGCTGGGTAAGCTTGAGATAGCCGAGATTGACGCCAAGCCGGGCCCCGACGCCGGTACGGATCGGCACCAGCAGCACATTGTTGTTCTTCATCACGTTGAAACCGACGCCAGCCACGAGATAGGCGGAGCCGGCAACGCCGCCGAAACGATTGTAGAGGCTGTTCACATCGTCGAGGTTATAGACCAGCATCATCACCCGCGAGCCCTCGCCACCAAAATCCCAGCCGAGCGACGGACCCTGCCAGAACACTTTGTGATCGCCGGCATTCTTGGTGTAGAGCGTGCCTTCGCCATAGGTCAGGCCACCGATCAGCGCGCCCGAGCCCTCCTCGCCAAGCAAATAGCCATTGGGCAGGCCGTAGGAGGCGAAAATCTTCTCGACGACGGTTGCGAGCCCGCCCGACGTCGCACCGAAGAATTTATGACCGGAATCGACGATCTCCTGAGCGGTGTATTCCTGGGCCCGTGAAGGCGAGGTTGAAAAGACGACAAGGCCCATGAGAGCGATCGCCATTGAGAGGACACGGAGAAAACTCCGGTCTGAGAGGACACGGAAAAAACTCCGGCCTGAGATGACACGGAAAAAACTCCGGCCTGAGATGACACGGAAAAAACTCCGGTCGTAGTATCGGGAAAACATGCTTCCAATCTCCGTCAGGGAGCACTTTCGCCGACGCCTCGCATCCGTGCGGCTCTTTGGCGGCCGTTAAGGATGACTGTTATGGGCAAACTATGCCGTAATCCTTTTTCAACCATTAAGCTTTCACATGAAGATGGCGGTTAGAAGGCTGGTTTCGAGCTGGTTTCGCATCGCCCCGCAGTATCCGCACCCTGCGTGAACACACTATTTTCGATAACGACGATTCCGGATTTGTTGCTGCACGCTCAGGCGCTGTGTATTCAGTAGGCCTTGGGAGAGAGCGTGATTCGTGTGGACAGGCGTGATCATTGATCGCCCGGTTATTTCTAGTGAAATTTTGCAGGGACTTTCGCCGATGGCCGAGCTTTTCACCCTTTCCGCACCCGATCTCGCAGCGCTTTTGTGCAGCCGGGTCTGCCACGACATCATTTCGCCGGTCGGCGCCATAAACAACGGGCTTGAGCTGCTCGACGAAGGCGGCGCCGATGAAGACGCCATGAAATTGATTCGCCAGAGCGCCAGAAACGCTTCGGCCCGCCTGCAATTCGCCCGCATCGCCTTCGGCGCAGCCGGTTCTGCCGGCATGATGATCGACACGGGGGACGCCGAGGCCGTTGCGATCGCCTTCTTGAAGAACGAGAAGCCGGAACTGGTCTGGAATGGAACCCGTGCGCTGCTGCCCAAGAACAAGGTAAAGCTGCTGCTCAATCTCATCCTCGTCGCCAACGCCGCCATTCCGCGTGGCGGCAAGCTTACGGTCACGCTTGAAAACCTCGACACGGAACCACGCTTTGCGCTCGCCTCGAGCGGTCCGATGCTGCGTGTGCCGCCCAAATTCCTGGAGCTCCATTCCGGCAACAAGCCTGAAGAACCGATCGACGCGCATTCGGTGCAGCCCTACTACACGCTGCTTCTGGCGCGCGAGGCGAACATGACGATATCGATCCACGCGACCGCGGAAGAAATCGTTCTCTCGGCTGCGTGAAATTACTAAGTGGTTGAAAAAGAACAGACCAGCGTTGTTTAGGCGATATTTACTGCGCCATCACGGCCGAATCAAATGAACCTTTCAGGTTAGATCGGCCGAAGCATCGGTCAAGAAGTTTCCGTCATAGCTGTTCTTGCAAAAATTTTACCTATTGGCTTTTCAGCTTCTTTACCGGATTGATCCTACCGTGCCTTCAGTACCGCGACGCTGCCGGATTGCCGCATGGCAAAGAGGGCCCGGAAATGAAACGCTGCATGTTCATCGACGATTCGAGTGTCATCAGGAGGGTTGCCAAGCGCATCCTGGGCGGTTCCGACATGCTGGTCATCGAAGCTGCTAACGGGCTTGATGCGGTCGAGATGTGCACTGCCGACATGCCCGATATCATCATTGTCGACGGCGCCTTGCAGGACATGCAGGCGGAGGACGTCATTCGCCGCGTACGCGCCATGGAAAGTCCGATACAGCCCCAGATCCTGATTTCGCTGGTTGAGGTCGACGTCGCTTCGATCATGCGGGCAAAGCGCGCCGGCGCCCAAGGCTATCTGCTGAAGCCGTTCACTCGCCCGCAGCTTCTGGAGCGCTTCCGCACCTTGAGTTTTCAGCCTGATTCGCCGCCGCTGGCGCATGGCCCCGGAAATCGCGCTCCAATATCTGCGACATAAACGCCAAATCCGGCCGAAGCCGGATTCTTGTCGGAAAAATCGATCGGATCGGCGTCGTCAGTTCAGGCGCTGACGCGAATATCTTCCGGCTCGCGCAGCACGTAGCCGCGACCCCAAACCGTCTCGATGTAGTTCTGGCCGCCGGAAGCAGCGTCGAGCTTCTTGCGCAGCTTGCAGATGAAGACGTCGATGATCTTGAGCTCCGGTTCGTCCATCCCGCCGTAAAGGTGGTTGAGGAACATTTCCTTCGTGAGCGTAGTGCCCTTGCGCAGCGAGAGCAGCTCCAGCATCTGGTACTCTTTGCCGGTCAGATGCACGCGCTGGCCGCCGACTTCAACCGTCTTGGCATCGAGATTGACCACCAGGTCGCCGGTGGTGATGACCGACTGGGCATGGCCCTTGGAACGCCGCACGATGGCGTGGATACGGGCGACCAGTTCGTCCTTGTGGAACGGCTTGGTCATATAGTCGTCTGCGCCGAAGCCGAGGCCGCGTACCTTGTCCTCGATGCCGGCCATGCCGGAGAGGATAAGGATCGGCGTCTTCACTTTGGAGAGGCGAAGTGTTCTCAAGACCTCGTATCCCGACATGTCGGGGAGATTGAGATCGAGAAGGATGATGTCGTAGTCGTAGAGCTTACCGAGGTCGACACCTTCTTCGCCAAGATCGGTCGTATAGACATTGAAACTTTCCGATTTCAGCATCAGCTCGATGCTCTGTGCGGTTGCACTGTCATCTTCTATCAGCAGAACACGCATTTCATTCCCCTTTTCTGCTGCCGGACCATTTCACGACCCGTCCAGGACCGGAGCAGTGATTGCCTGAGCAGAGGCTGCCATCGAATGGTTAACAAAACCTAATTCCGTGCCGTTGACGGTATCAGATTTTTTAACCCCTTTCTACACCTTGTTGAATCTAATAGCGAATCACAGAACCAAACCGCTAATGCAAAACATTAATAAGCCAGACTAAGTGACTCTTCGGACTCGCTGGCCGTGCTTCCGCATCGAGAGCCGGAATTTTTACCCGGCCTTAAGTCCTGAGCCGTATGATTAACAATGCCCGTAAACGAATGGTTACCGCCGGCAAAAAACTTTAGGAATTTGTTTCCCATAGTTCCGGTAAAGCCGGTGGAAACGGGTTGAAGCCTAAGTTTGCAGGTGGATTGGACGATATGTGCAGGTGTGCGTTTCCAGGAGTACCGAATCATGAAGTCACGTGAAAACCTCGTTCGGCTGAAGCGGTTTCAGGTGAACGAGAAGCGGCGGCAGTTGCTGCAACTCGACATGATGATCGCCGAATTCGAGCGCATGGCTGTCGAACTGGAGCTCCAGATCACTGCCGAGGAAAAGAAAGCCGGCATCACCGACATCAACCATTTTGCCTATCCGACCTTCGCCAAAGCAGCGCGCCTGCGCCGCGACAATCTCAGAAATTCGCAAAGCGACCTCGCCCAGCAGCGAAGCGTTGCCGAATCACTGCTCGGCGAAGCCGAAGCGGAGCTTTCCAAAGCAGAAATGCTCGAATCACGCGACACCAAGATCCGCGACGCCGAGACCGGCGGCCGCAGCGCCATGATCGGCTGAAAACAAGGCCCTAAGGCCAATCGATGCCCAGCGAGCAGGGCGGCCACCGCTCATTGGTCGAGCAGCGACAAGGTTACGCTACCAAATCCCTGCCATGTTCCGCCCGAGCGCGGGCGTCCTTGATGTCGGGCGCATGCTGTTCCGACCAGGACCTTATCTGATTGAGCAGGCCCGCCAGGTTCTGGCCGAGTTCGGTCAACTCGTATTCGACCCGCGGCGGGATTACCGGAAACACTTCGCGCCGCACCAGGCCATCGCGTTCAAGGACGCGCAGCGTCTGCGTCAGCATCTTCGGGGTGATGCCTTCGAGCTTGCGTGCCAGTTCGCCGTTGCGCAGCCGGCCCCGGCGCAACGCGCAGACCACCAGATAGACCCATTTGCTGGCGAGCATTTCAAGCACGGTGTGCGAAGGGCACGTCCGCCGGAACGCATCATAGCCGAAAGGTGACTGGTCATCACTATCCATGAGGTAACTATATATCAAAAAGGTACATACTAGACAAGAGGATGTAACTCTCCAATTGATAGTGGTGCATCAACCAGCAGGAGACCACATGCGTGCCGTTATCCAGAATTCAGTCGGCGGACCCGACGTCCTCGTCATCGCCGATCGTCCCACACCTTCGCCCAAGGCCGGCGAGGTGCTTGTCCGCATCGGCGCCGCTGGCATCAATCCGGTCGATGGCGCAGTCCGCGCCGGCCGCTATCCTCTGCTCGGCGAGCCGCCATTCATCCTCGGATGGGATATTTCGGGAACCGTCGAGGCGCTGGGGTTTGGCGTGACCGATCTCAACGTCGGCGATGCCGTGTTCGGGATGCCGCGCTTTCCCAAGCAGGCGGCAGCCTATGCCGAACTGGCCGCTGTCCCGGCGGAGGAGATCGCGCCGAAGCCGAAAGGCATCGATCACGTGCACGCCGCGGCACTGCCGCTGGCCGGCCTGACGGCCTGGCAGGCTCTCATTCGCCATGGCGGGCTCAAACAGGGTCAGCGCGTGCTGATCCACGCGGCGGCTGGTGGCGTCGGACATCTGGCGGTGCAGATCGCCAAGGCGTGCGGCGCTCATGTACTCGCCACCGCCAGTCCGAAAAAGCTCGGTTTCGTCCGCTCGCTGGGAGCCGACGAAGTGATCGACTACACAAAGGACGATTTCGTCGACAAGGCCCGTGACATCGACCTCGTCCTGGACACTTTTGGCGGCGACCATGCGCAGCGTTCGCTGAAGGTTCTCAAGGCCGGCGGCGTGCTGGTGTCCTTGCTCGACGTCAGCGATGCGACCAGGGCGGAAGCCAGGGTGCACAATATCCGCGTCGAGAGGATGTCCGTCGAGCCCGACCGCGCGGGCCTCGTGGAACTTGGCAAGCTTATCGAAGCGAAAAAACTTGCCGTCCACGTGGCAAGGCCCTTTCCGCTCGAACAGGCTGGTGCCGCCCATGCCTTCCTCGCCACCAGGCCGATCGGCAAGGTGGTGCTGGCGATCTAAACCGGAGAAAATCGTTCGGCAAAACAGAAAGGGCGCGGAGTTCCGCGCCCTTGTCTTCTTCAAACCAGCCTTAATGCCGATATTGCTGGATGCGCGTGGTGCGCAGCCCGGCAAGGCCATATTCGTCTATCGACGCTTGCCAGGACAGGAATTCCTCGGTGGTCAGCTTATAGCGCTGGCATGCCTCTTCGAGGCTCAGAAGCCCGCCGCGCACCGCCGCCACCACTTCGGCCTTGCGCCGGATAACCCAGCGACGTGTGTTCGTCGGCGGCAGATCGGCAATCGTAAGGGGGCTGCCGTCAGGCCCGATAACATATTTGACGCGCGGTCTAACAAGATCGGTCATCGTACTCTCTACTAAAAACTCAAAGACCCAATCCCCACCACATTACCGCCACAGCTTTAAAAATTGCCTAAGCGAACCCTAATAGCTAGGTAAGGATCATGAACGCCGCGTTAGTCTTTTCGTCGGCATTTGAGGCATCTGCCCGCAAGCGCCGAATCCATTCGAAAAAATCGGCCGGTTCGCGAAGCTGGCGCACCCGGAAAGCTTGACCTATATTCCGGCCATTGGCATTCAAGCGCCGTCATCCAGGGCGCCGTGCAGAACGAAAGAACCATGAACAGCCTCGACCTTCCCGGACGCCCAGAAGATACCCGCATCGTTGTTGCCATGTCGGGCGGCGTCGATTCGTCGGTCGTTGCCGGCCTTTTGAAGCATGAAGGCTATGATGTCGTCGGCGTCACGCTGCAGCTCTACGACCATGGCGCGGCAACGCACCGCACCGGCTCGTGCTGCGCCGGCCAGGACATCGACGATGCCCGCCGCGTCTCCGAGACGCTCGGCATTCCGCATTATGTGCTCAATTACGAGGAGCGCTTCCGCAAGGCGGTGATCGATCCCTTCGCCGAGAGCTATGTCGCCGGCGAAACGCCGATCCCTTGCGTTTCCTGCAACCAGACGGTGAAATTCGCCGACCTCCTGGCGACCGCGAAGGAGCTCGGCGCCGACGCGCTGGCCACCGGCCATTACATACGCTCCGGCGCCAACGGCGCCCATCGCGCACTGCACCGGCCGGTCGACGCGGACCGCGACCAGAGCTATTTCCTGTTCGCCACCACACAGGCGCAGATCGACTACCTGCGCTTTCCGCTCGGCGGCCTGTCGAAGCCGCAGGTTCGCGCGATCGCCGAGGAAATGGGGCTGACGGTCGCCGCCAAGCAGGACAGCCAGGACATCTGCTTCGTACCGCAGGGTAAATATTCCGACATCATCGCCAAGCTGAAGCCGACTGCTGCCAATCCGGGCGACATCGTCCATATCGACGGCCGCGTGCTCGGCCGCCATGAAGGCATTTTGCGCTACACCATCGGTCAGCGCCGCGGCATCGGGATCGCCTCGGGCGAGCCGCTCTACGTCGTCCATCTTGACGCCGACCGGGCCCGCGTCGTCGTTGGCCCGCGCGAGGCGCTGGAAACGCACAAGATCTATTTGCGCGACATGAACTGGCTGGGCGACACTGCACTGTCAGATATTCCGGCGGCCGGGCTGGAGCTTTTCGCCAAGGTCCGCTCGACGCGCCCGCCGCGCCCAGCGGTGCTGCATCACAACGCCGGCATCACTTCGGTGGAACTGGTCGACGGCGAGTCCGGTATCGCGCCCGGCCAGGCCTGCGTGCTCTATTCCGACGACGGCAACGAGGCCCGCGTGTTCGGCGGCGGCTTCATCGAGCGCTCCGAGCGCGGCGCCGAGGCCGAGGCGATGCTGACGCGGCTGGCGGCCCCGGCGCAGGTTCCCGCCGAATAGACGATGATCCCGTTTCTATCGGGATCATCAGGCTCTGCGGCAGCACTTTGTCTCAGGAAGACGACCCGGTGTGGGTAACCGTGCCAGCCGTCAGAATGCGCAGCACCCTGATGGCTTCCTCGCCGCTGGTACGCGGTTCTGCCCGCGTCTCGATGCACTGAATGAAATGCTCGAGCTCTCGCGTCAGCGGCATGCCCTCGCCCACCGGCACATAGGACGGTTCGTTGGTGGTGAAGGCCCATTGGCCGCTGTCTTGCCATACCGCATGGCGGTAGACGGCGAGCTTGCGCTCCCACGGCTCGACATCGTCGAACACCGCCATCGCCTTGGTGCCGACCACGGTCAGCCGCCGTTCGCGGTAGGGATTGAGCCGCGACGCGAAGAGATGGCTGCGCAGACCGTTGGGAAAGCGCATGTGCAGATGCGCGAAATCGCTGAGGTTGTCGAGGAGCGCTGCCCCCTCGCCGCGCACCTCGATCGGTTCCGTGCCGGTGATGGCCAGGATCATCGACAGGTCGTGCGGCGCGAGATCCCACAGCGCGTCGTTCTCGGTGTGGAACTTGCCGAGCCCGAGCCGGTGCGAGTGGATATAGCGGACCTCGCCGAGCTCGCCATTGTCGATCAGCGCCTTCAACGTCTCGAAGGCTGGATGAAAGCGCAGCACATGGCCGACCATGAAGACGCGGCCATTGTCGGCCGCCGCCTTCACCGATCGCTCGGCATCGGCCACCGTCAGCGCGATCGGCTTCTCCACCAGCACGTCCTTGCCGCCCTGGACGGCGCGCACCGCCATATCGGCGTGGAATTGCGGCGGCAGCGCCATGACGATGGCATCGACGTCACCGCGGACAAACAGCGCCTCCGGCTCGATCGCCAGGCAATCCTGCTCACTGGCGAAGCCTTCGGCGCGGGCAGGGTTGACGTCCGAGACCGCGTGCAGCGCGCCGAGCGCCTTGAGGGTGCGGATGTGGTTGCTGCCCCAGTATCCGCAACCGAGGACTGCAATGCGCGGTTTCATCAATTCCAACTCTAGAATTTCGTGGCCGAGACATAGCGGCGCGCCCCGCCGAACTCAACCCCGGCATTTCTGTGCCCAATTATCTGCCCGACAAAGCTTTTCGGCCATCAGAGCGACGTGCGTCCGCCTGGACGCACCAAGTACGCGTCTCCAAGACCGTGAAGCTTCGCGATGCGACAGGATGCGATAGAATGTGGCGGCAGACCGGCTGCATCGATGCTTGACAGGCTTGGCGTCCCAACCTTATATCCGCCCGACCTTGGCGAACGCTTCGACATGCCTTCTGATTTAAGGCGGGTTTCGGACCTTTCGCCGCCCTGGCGGGGTAGCTCAGTTGGTTAGAGCACGGGAATCATAATCCTGGGGTCGGGGGTTCAAGTCCCTCTCCCGCTACCAAAATCAAATAAGTCATTGAAATAACTGGTAAATCATGCGCCTAGCTTGTGCGGATATTGCGTGACCACCAGCGCGCGCGCCAGATCCCGCCGCTTCACACAGCGAAGTCGACATCGACACAGGGCGGCTTCGGCCGCCCCTGCCCCACGTTTGATAGCAACGGGGAACCTTCAGGGCTCTGTAGCACGGCGGCAACGAGCCCGACACGATGTCGCAGGCTAATCCACGCGACGGGCACCAAGGGCCGTCCCCGACTCTATGTTCCCTTCACGATTTTCGGCTTAATTGGTCGGCGGGATTGAGCCGCACTCTCAAGCGCCAAGGCCAGCCGCTTCTCGTCTTCGATGGCGCGATCGACTGCCTCGATTTCCTCTTGGAGCTCCTTTAGCTCGGCTCCGTAGCTGGAGCCGTCGCTGTCCCCGATCTGAAAGCCACTTGCCCGCATTGCGTCGCGGGTATGGTGCACGTTACGGACTCCTTCGCGTCGAGTCGCGACCAGGATTTCCCTGAACTCTCCAAGACGTTCAACGTGATTGCGAGCCATTGCGTTCTCCTATTCGTCGTCATCGGCGCTGACGGCGCTTCAGCACGGCTAAAAACTTACGGCGTAGAAGGTTTAAGCGACTCTAAGAGATACGCTCGACAAAGCATGAATGCGGAAGCTCAAATTTGACCGTTGCGATAAAGTGGAGCGCGGGAGGAGGAAATTGGCTTGGGACCCGACCGATCACCGACAGGTGCTAGACTCTTCCGCCGAGCGCGTCTGCTGCTCGGCGCGCTTGCTGGTCCATCCAGCTGCCGATTCTGGATCGCGAAGGTCCGTTTCTGAGCGCACGGCGAC
Organism: Mesorhizobium sp.; assembly: GCA_004020315.1. Taxonomy (GTDB): domain Bacteria; phylum Pseudomonadota; class Alphaproteobacteria; order Rhizobiales; family Rhizobiaceae; genus Mesorhizobium. The sequence goes on along the minus strand of SAQG01000010.1, from coordinate 26,987 downwards.
GCTGGTCTCGATGGCCGATAAGGGGCGCATTGCTGCTCGAGAGCATAGTGGGCCGTAAGGAGCGGGCAGCTATCAGGAAGCGGCGCAACAAAGCGGCCGTTCTGTTGACGGACCCTTTGTGGACTCAAAAGCAGGGTTCAGTGAGAACGATAACATGGATCCTCTAACAGCGTGCCAAATCCGAGAAGAATGCTCCCTGTGCGAGCGCAACTGCCACCGCCATGCTGCCAATTCCAGAAGCCAGTTTGCAAGCCAAGCCGACCGATGAAGAAAAGCGCCAAGGGCCTGTCAATGCAACGATTGCGGCTGATGCCAGAAGAATAAGCGCTGGGACGCCTAAGACCACGGCGTGCATCTCCAGTATAGGGGCGAATGGGGTATCCGCTTTTATCATCGGTTTAATCTCCCCTATAACCTGAAGGCATTCTAGATCGCGACTCCAATGACTGAAGCGTTAGCATTTCTACCATTTATAACCTGCCATTGGCGCTGTGCTCGGGATTAGGCTGCCGCGGATCGGACACCGCCGGCACCGGCGAGTCGTCCAACGATCTTGCTCAGCGTTCGCAGCGCCCAGGCCAGCGGCGCCAGAACCATCCTCAGCAGAGAAGCCAGGACAAGACAGAGTATAAGGTAGGCCGCAAAGGCGCCGAGCCAGGCCGGGAGACCTGCTTGTTCGGCAATCCAACCGGCCGCGTTTGTCAGAAGGTGAGGTCGCGTGATCGCCACATAGGGAAGTGCGACGACGGCGGCGACACCGGCTGCAGTACCGACGGCGGAAAGCGATTGGAACGCACCTTTGCCTGCAGCCCTCAGATGAGCTATCCCTACAGTTCCGCGACCAGCTGCGGCCACCGGTGCCCTCGCAACGCGCAATGCCTTGGCTGCGGCGCCCATGCCCCCGACGACGATTGCCGCATCGAAGGCCGCCCAACCCATCTCGCCCCAGGTCGGAAGCCGCTCGCCGCGGGTGATCACCCCTTCCAGATCGGAAACGCCGCGCAGGACTATGTTCTTCGCGCCAAGCAGCGTGCGGGTGAACTGTCTGCGGACTGCTGTTCCGTCAACGATCTCGAACTCCGATAGCATCTCATGCCCGCGATCCTTGAGCTCGTGAATGGCAATAAGGCCATATTGCTCCGGCGAAATCTCGGCCAGGCCGAATCCCACCTGCCGGTCGTGCCACAGGCTCGAGAGGCCCCGACCGACGGTTTCCTGCAACAAATACTGCGACGATCCATTCTTCACGAAGTAAGCAATCACCGGCACGACCGGATGGCCGAGACGGTCGAAAACCTCCACGAAATCCGCTTCCTCGCCATAGACGAGGAACACTCTGGCTGCATCGTCGCCATATTTCGCCGCTGCCTCATGCCAGCCGAGCCCGCCTGCCGCGCAGGCTGCAAGAACCCATGGCCGAGCCTGCTCCACAGCTTGACTGCTGAGCGGGCAACGGGTGTCGTCCCGTCGAACTTCCTCCGCCAGCGCGGCTCGAATGACTTCATCCTCGAAGTCACGGCGCTCCCGCCATTCCCATCTGAGCGTCAGGACGATCGCCACAACGAGTGAGGCTGCTAGCAGATATCTCATTCTCAAGGGGGCATCCTTCCGCAGTCATGTCATGCCAAGACGTGCCGAAGCTATCAGCCAATCCCGATGATGCGATCGTTAGTTCCGGGATGTGGTGGAAATTTGCTGGAGGGTGCGCCGACAGCGGACGTTCCTTTTTCCACCAAACCTCGGCGTTTCATGGTCATTTTGGGGCAGGAAGCTGACCGTCCACTCTAAGGAAGAACCGCCAGAAAGCGGCTATTCACCTGACTGGTTCAACTCGTTTTTGCCATTCTATATGGAATAGTTTGGCACCGCAGTCATTCTGCCGGTTTGACCGATCAGACAGGCCGCGGACGGAAAAATGTCGCAAATCAGTGGCGCACTGTAGCCGCGAATCCGCTCAGGCGGCCGTTTCGCCCACCACGTCAGCGGGGAAAGCCGAAGCATGACCAGCCGCGCGCAACCCGACATCATCCACCGGGAAAGCAAGACCTTCCGTTTGGCGCATTGCCTTTTGCCGGCATGGCGCGACGGCGAGATCGACTCGGCGTCCGCGCCCGGGTCGATCGCCATGGCTTTCACTGGCCAGGCGGATGCCGTTGTGCGCCTAGCCGATGGTGCTGCTAGGCCGCGGCCCGTGCCGCCTATGACAATCGGGCTTGGCGGCGTCACGCCGATCGCCTGGTTGGAGACGGACTCTCCCTCCGACGTTCTGGAAATCACCGGGGCGCCCGGGCTACGCCGCGAGATGGCGCGGGACATGCGTGTCGAAAGCCATGCCGAACTCGACGACGTGCATGGCTGGCAGGACCCGATCATTCAGGCGGTCGCGACCAGGCTGCGCGCCGCCCTGCGCGGGTGGATACCGATGTCGGACCTGGAGGCCGAGACACTGGTTCGCGCCGCCTATGCCCAGGTGCTGCGGCGGCACTTCGGTGGCCGCGAGGGAATCCGGCGAACGCTTGACGCGCGGCGGCGTCAGCGTGTGATGGAACTGGTGCTGGACACCGCCGACAAACCGCTGACCTTGGGAGATCTTGCCGAGGCGGCCGCACTCAGCCCGTTTCACTTCGCGCGCAGTTTTGCCAACACCTTCGGCATGCCACCGCATCGCTTTGTAACTGTAAGTCGACTGGATCGAGCGTTTCACGCTCTGCGGTCGACCCAGGCAACCGTGCCGCAGGCGGCTGCAGCTGCGGGGTTCTCGAACCTGCATCATTTTCGTCAACTGTTCCGGCGGCAGTACGGCGTGCCGCCATCCGATATAAGCAGGCAGGCGCGCGCTCAGTCGATCCGGCACCGATAGGCCGGGCGACAGCTCGCCTGAACCCGACGACCCACGAAGTGAGCAAGAATCGACCCTGTTGGGTGGCGCGGGCCGTGGCTATCTTCAGCAAACCACCATTCAGGCCCGGCGACCGTACCAAGCATCCGCGCCGATCTCATGGCGTATCAAGAGCCAAGGATTGTGACATGATGAAATCTCATCGAGAGAGTCAGCTTCCCTCAGACATTGACAACCCGCAGCGGCGGCAATTTCTGGCGTCGGCAGCTTGTCTCGGCGTTGCGCCCTGGATGTTGTCGTCGCTTGGCGAAGCGGCCGCGCAAACGGCCCGCCCGCAACCGGCGAGCCAGCGCCGCAAGCTGGGCGCCCTTGAGGTGTTTTCCGTGGGGCTCGGATGCCAGTGGAAACCTGGCCAAGTCGACGGCACGGCCCAGGATTATTTCGGCAGCTCCATAGATCGCTCCGCTGCCGTTGCGCTTATCAGGCGCGCGGTGGACCAAGGCGTCACCCTCATCGATACGGCGGAAGTGTATGGACCCTTCATTTCGGAGGAGATCGTTGGCGACGCGCTGCAGGGGCTGCGCGAGACCGTCGTTCTGGAGAGTAAGTTCGGGTTCAACGTTGATCTTGAGACCGGCGAAATCGGAGAGGGCCTGAACAGCCGGCCCGAGCACATCAAGCGCGCCGTCGAAGGCAGCTTGCGCCGCCTGCGCACCGACCGCATCGACGTGCTCTACCAGCACCGCGTCGACCCGAACGTGCCGATCGAAGATGTCGCCGGCGCGGTCAAGGATCTCGTCGCCGAGGGCAAGGTTCTGCATTTCGGGCTCTCCGAGCCGGGACTGGAGACCATCCGACGCGCGCACGCGATTCTGCCGCTCGCCGCCATCCAGAACGAATATTCGATGGTCTGGCGTGGTCCCGAGGCCGACGTGCTGCCTCTGTGCGAGGAACTGGGCATCGGCTTCGTGAGCTGGGCTCCGCTGGGCTATGGTTTCCTGACCGGCACGATCACGGCAGAAACCCGCTTTGGCGACGACCCCGAGCGAGACTTCCGCGCCTGGGTTCCCCGCATCGCTGAGGATGCCTTGGCGGCCAACATGGCGCTCGTCGATGTCGTGCGGACGTGGGCACAACGCAAGGAGGTCAAACCTGCCCAGCTGGCGCTGGCCTGGCTGCTGGCACAGAAGCCTTTCATCGTGCCGATCCCCGGTACAACGAAGGTCGCCCACCTCGACGAGAACATTGCGGCCGCTGCCATCACCTTTGCCGAGGACGAGCTGCGCGAGCTCAATGCTGCCGTGGCTGCGGTCAAGATCGAAGGCGCTCGGCTTCCTCCCCCGGTTCTCGCCATGTCCGGCGTGGAGGCCCCACCCAAGACTTAGTCCGGGTGAACCGCCTGCTCGACGGTGGCCAACGTCATGCTCCTTGATGAGCTCTGCGCAACAATAGGTTTCTTTGCCGCTGCATGTCAGTCAAGGACTATCTCGTTGGCTTGATCGAGCATCGGATCAGTCGAGCCGCGGATGGGCTTTCGCCGTGAGAATGTCGGTTTTCAGGGAAATGAAAGGCGCTATCCTCCGACCGAAATCGGGCGCATTGCCGCGATTGCGACCTTGGTGATCAAGACCTAGCGCAATCAAACGGCGTCAGCGGGTCAGATTTCGCCGCCAGGCGGAAGGAGACGTGGCCTTCACGTCGCGGAACAGGCGAGCGAGCTGGCTCGGGCCCGAGAGGCCCACGTCGAGCGCGATCTCCGTGACGGACAAGTCCGTTAGCGCGAGCAGGCCTGCAGCGCGTTCCACACGGCGCTCCGAAATTTCCTCCAAAGGGGACTTGCCGGTAGAGCCGCGGAAGGCGCGATGGAAATGTCCTTCCGAAAGGCCGAGCGGCTCGGCGAGGTCGCGGATGCGGATGACGCCCGAAAGCATCGCATCGATACGATCGAAGGTCTGGCGCAGCTGCCTTGGAGTCAATGCCGGCGCCGCAGTGCGGGGACCGACATGGGATACGAACCTGCCGCGACTGACGAGATAGTGCCCCAGCGCAAGCGACATCGCATCGCAATAGGTGCCGTCCAGCGAGCCGTCTTGCGTCGCAAGCATATGCATCTGGCGCACGAGCCCGAAGAGGAACGGCTCGTCGGTGCTGGCGAAGGGGCCGACGCCGTCCAGGCGAATAGGTGCGAGCTCGGGGTCTATGGCAACTGCACCCCACTCCCAGCAGACGTTGTCAAGCTGCAGCCGCCGCTCGCAGCCGGCCGGCAGGAAGGAGATCATACCTGGCGCGTCGCGGCCCTCGTAGCGGAAGCCGCTGTCGGTGGTGAAGGCGTGTCGCGCGGCGCCACCCTTGAGCGTCGCCATAAGCAGGTGGTGGCGAGGCGCTATCATTCCCTCCACCCGGGCGGTGAACGGACGCGTGGCGGTTTCATACTGACCGCCCGCCCAGCCTACGACCAGCCTGTCGCTCGGCGGCTGGTCGAAGTTCCATCTGGTTGCGGTGCCTGCGTCTGACATATCGGGACGATCCAGAAAGATGCGTCCCGCCAGTCTGCTACAGCACGCCCGGCTTGGGTAGAGGCGCGGAAGCGACGAAGCGACGCCGGTTCAGCCGACGTCATAGGCACAGCGGAAGCCGATATAGACGACGTATAAGCCGGCCGGCTTCCACTGCATCGCGTCGGCGCGCATCTTGTCGGCGCCGTACCACCACGAGCCGCCGGCAGCGAGCGCCTGGCCGCCCTCTCGGTCGGCCAGCCATTCCCACGCATTGCCACCCATATCATAGAGGCCATTGACGCCGGCTTTTGTGGCGGCCGCAGGTGCATGGCGCGGCCACCGATCGTCGCCGCTGGCGTTTGCGCCTTCGGCAGTCTGGCCTGTCGGGTAGGGATAGGTCGTGCCCGGCCGAAACCCACCCGCAGCGCCGGCGCCTTCTTCGCGATAGGCTGCGGTTTGCCACTCGGCGCGCGTCGGCAGGCGCCCGCCAGCCCAGGCGCAGAAATCGCGCGCCTCGAACCAGCTCACGTGGACTGCCGGCTCCGCGACGTCCTCCACAGGCGAACCGAACGGCGCGCGGAACGTCCAGCCGGCCCGGCGCTCCCAGCCGGAGGCCCACTCGTGCCCGCCGCCTTCGCGTTCGGCGGCGGTGACGAGGCCGGTCTCCGCGGCGAACTCGGTGAAGCGGGCAACTGTCACCTCAGTGCGGTCTATCGCGAAGCCGCCGAGTTCCACCCGCTCGGTCGCGCCGGCCGCAGTGGCCAGCGAAAACGCGAACAAAAGCGCTAGACGCGCGGCGGGAACGGCCATGTGACGACGCCTCCATATTGCTTGCCCGGATATGGCGGCTGTTTCAGTGCGTCGGCAACCCCGGCAAGCGACATGTAGTACTCGGCCATGCGCTCGCGCATCGCCTGGTCGGGCAACTCGCCATATAGCGCGCCCATATTGTCGGCGACATGCGCCGGCTGACTGGTGGCCGGAATAACGTTGGTGACGGCCGGGTGGGCGATGATCCATTTCAGGAAATATTGCGCCCAGCTCTCGATGCCGAGTTCGGCGGCGAAATCCGGTAGCCGCTGTCCGGCGACAGGCGTGAAGAGCCGAGCCTTTTCGAAGGGGATATTGATCTGAACCGCGACGCCGTTGGCGGCGCAGGCATCAAGCAGCCGCTGCTCGGCAGCACGGGTGACGATCGTGTAGGCGAGCTGCACGAAGTCGAGCGTGCCGGTGTTCACCAGACGCTCCATGGTGTCGTAATATTCCGGGCTCCATTGCGTCACGCCGATGTAGCGCACGACGCCCTCAGCCTTTTTCTGCGCGAGCCAATGCCGAACCTGGTCGTGGTTCTCGAGGCTGTGGACTTGCAGGACATCAATGGTGGATCGCCAGAGCCGCTCCTGCGACTGCCGCAACTGCCGTTCCGAATGGCTGTTGTCAGAGAGGTAGTCGCCGGTGCTCCATGTCTTGTTGGTGATGAAGATCTCGTCGCCGATGCCGAGGTCGGCTACGAAATCGCCAACGCTGACCTCGGCCATGCCGTAGAGCGGCGATGTGTCGATGACGCGGCCGCCCGCCTCGTGGAACAGGCGAATGACCTCGCGCACATTGTCGCGCGGCTGGCCGGGCAGAATGTCGAAGGTTTCAAAGGAGCCTAGCCCGACGGCCGCCATCATCTCCCCGGTCTTGGGGATCGGGCGCATGATCGGCTGTGCGGCAGTCTGTGCCCGCGCGGGCGGCACCAGCGGGGTCAGCGCTGACAGTGCGGCTGCGGATGCGCTGGCCGCGAGAAAGCGGCGGCGACTGAGGCGGTTGGTCGAGGTCATGCCGGGAGATCCAGTCTGTTTCGGATAGCCCGGAGATTGCATCCGACCGAGCCGTGCGCTCTCCGGATCCTGATGAGTTGCGCCGATCCTGATGGGAAATCTTCATCCAGCAGAAAAGGACGCATATCTCCAGCGGCAGCTTAGTAGCTTTGGGGAGTGATTATCGAGTGCGTTTCTTACCTTCGTTGCTGCGGTTGAGTAGCCGTTCCATGCGGAACACAGCAATCAGGACGTGATCTCTACCAGCGAGCCATCCGGTGTTCGTGCTACCGCTTCATAGTAGCCATCTCCGGTCATGCGCGGCTGCGAAACCAGCAAACCGTCTTCATCAAGTCGCCTGGCGAGGACATCTACGGCATCCTGTGAACCGACGGAGACGGCGATATGCGCCCAGCCCGGGACTTCCGCGCCAGCGCGCGTGATGTCATAGTGAACCCACGGACCGGTCATCAATTCGACGGGTGGTCCACCGTCCAATTCCACGAAGCGGGATGCGAAGCCTGGGCGTCGCCGACTTTCATACCGCTCGCCGATCGTAGCGTCGAAATAGCGTGACCAGAAAGCGGCGGATGTTTCCAGGTCAGCAGTCCAAAGCGCCACATGCGCAACCTTCGCATTCATGGGATTGCCAACCATGCTCACGATCTGGACCGGAACACTTCGAACACGCCTGATCCGTCACATCCGATTATCATGACGATCGAGCGCGGCTTATTGGACTCGCAGGGCATCGCTGTTGGTTTCCACATTTCGTATCGCATTGGCCAACCGGTGTTCAGGCAAATCTCCTGATCGGACGGCCGCAACGATGTGCATGGCAACCTCGTTTGCCCTGCCCGCCGGAAGAAGGATGAGGTCGGCACCCGCGTTCACGGCGGCGACCGCGGTTTCGCTCTCAGAGAGGCCTCGCAGCATTCCAACAGCATCGATATCATCACTCACGACGATGCCGGTAAAGCCAAAATCGTGGCGCAGCATATCGATGGTTTTCTTCGAGCGAGAGGACGGAAAGTCCGAATCGACGGCGGGTACCAGCGCCGGGCCGGTCATGATTGCGCGGACGCCTGCTTGGATCGCCGAGCGGAAAACGTCAAATCCCGGGAGCAGATCTTCTGTTGTCCCTCGAACATCCGCGAGTTCGATTGCCGGGTCGCCGGTGATGTCATGGTGGCCGGGAAAGTGTTTGGCTGTCGCCACAATGCCGGCACTCTGAACGCCACTGATGAATGCCCTCGTGATGCGGGCGACCTGACGCGCATCTGTGTCAAGGGTTCGTCCATGCAGCCAGGGATTGCGACCAGTGAGGACATCGACCACGGGACCGAGGAACATTCCGACCCCTAGTTCCCTGGCCTTCCGGCCAATAACGTGCGCCCGTTGGCGAATTGTCTCATCCGGCATCGAGAGCAGTTCCGCCCGATCGCCAAAGCTTGGCGCCAGTCCATGCAGACGTTCGATTCCGGTTGGTTCCTGATCGAGCGCGATTAGCACCCTGTTGGCGCGGGTGGCCACTTCGTCAGCCAGACGGCGGAAATCCTCCGCTCTTTCTGAGGCGCGTCTGGCATCGCTCGTTCGACGCGAAACATATTCGGCCCGTGTCTCGCCCAGCAGCAGAGATCAGCCACCTTCGTCGAAGTAGCGCTTCAAATCATCAGTCAATTCCAGACTGTCGATAGCGGGAAGGAGGACCGCGCGCGCGTTGCGTTGGATACTGTCCACGGTCCTGTCCTTTGCAAATGTGTTCGAGCCAGAGAATTGGCCGCTGCGGATGCGGATGAGAATGCTTCGGCTCGGGTATCACGATCTTCTGATGTACTGCCCTGCCCGTACTGCGGCCGCTTGCCGCGCTTATTCCGCGTCAACGGGCGCTTCGCAAAGTTGCTCGCTATACGCATGGGATACTTCAGAATACGCCACGCACTTAATTCTGGATAACTCGACGTTCTCCTGACTTGTGCGCATTATAAAAGCCACGATTTTTCCCCCGAAAAAGTACGATCCCATCGACGACAATAGTATCAGGCTCGCCAGAGCTGGGATTGAAATTGAAGGCCTTTTTCGGGTTTGATTCGACATTGGGTTTTCCATGCAACATGGGCTCCATCTTGCCCCTTCAGTCGCCGAAACAGAGCAGCTAGGGAATCGGGTGCAACTCGATAGCCAACCAGATCGAGTCGGTGTCCGCATAATAGCGATGCCACGGATACTCCCACCGGTTCTTGCCGGCGACGCGGCAGAATGGATCATGCGTGTAACCAACCGGCATCATGATATCCTCATAGAGCGCGGATTGCTCCCGCTCATGGAATTTCTGCATGCGGCCGCGGCCATGGATTTGGGTATGCACCTCGAGGAACGGGTGCTCATTGTGGATGAAGCAGTCGGTTTCTCCCGGCGACCACCAAAGGTTCAGCTTCAGCTCGAACTCCTGATTTGCCGCGACGGCGGGGTTCTCGTTGGTAAATGCGAGAGGATTGGTCGTCACGGTGCCGATCGTATCCTGCGCCGAGATGTAAAGTGGCGTGTCGCGCGGAAAGCTCTTGATCCGGTTGCCAAGCCAGTCCCAGCCGCGCAGGGCCACGCCGCCGAGGTTGGTGGTCTTGTTCATCTTCAGCACCGCCGCACGCTCAGCGCTGACGATCTTCGCACCCTTCAGCGCGGTCGACTTCCAGGCGGGCACGATGCCGGGCACGGCCGACCCCGACGTCACCATCGGCTTTGGCGAAAGGTTGACGACCACACCGTCTTCGACGGCGAAGTCGCGCACATTGTCGACCAATGCCGCCGAGATGAAATCATCGGCAAAAGCCAGATTGCGACACGCGTTCTCTTGATAAGCCATCAGTATCCTAATTCCATTCGTCCAACTCTGGCGTATGGAACCACGCACCAGATCGCCGTTCAATTTCGCGGCGAGCGTATTACTGGCGCATAAGTATGCAAATTATGCGCCAGTTTGCGTCAAGTTGACCTATATGGACGGGTCGCGGCGGCACCCAGCGTGATGACGGCGAAGGCGACGAACACGACCCACAGACTGGCGCGCAGCGAGGTTGCCTGTGCCAGCATGCCGATGAAGGCCGGGCCGACGAGCAGGCCAGCATAGCCGAGTGCAGCGACCAACGACATGGCCGAGCCCGCCGCATGGCCGCCGATCCGGCCAGCTGCGGCAAACAGCAACGGCACTACGTTGGCGATGCCGAAGCCGCACAAGATGAGCGCCAGGAAGATGACCGGCACCGTCGAGATGCCAAGGATCACCGCCAGCGCAAGAGCGCTTGCCGCGGCGCCGAGCCGCAACAGCCGTGCCGGCCCGAACGCATTTGCCATCGCGTCGCCGACCACGCGACCGATCGCCATCATGCCGGCAAAAACCGCGAAGCCGAAAGCCCCCGTGCTCTCCGACGCACCAGCATTGCCGACCAGATAGACGGCTGTCCAGTCCATCAGCGCACCTTCCGAAAACAGCGCCAGGAATGCAATCACACCCACGAGCAACAACCGCCGCCGCTGGACGGGGTCGAGCCGCGCCAAGCCGTCGTTCGAACTCTTGCGGACTGACACATGCGGTTCGCTCAGCCAACAGCCGGCAGCGCCGAAAAGGATCACTCCCATTCCGGTGACGCCGAGGCACGCCTGCACGTTGCCGCCGGCAGATAGAATCAACCCGCAGATGCCTGCACCCCCCAGATTGCCGACACTGAACAATGCGTGGAAGGACGACATGATATGGCGGCCCACGCGTCGCTCCAGGAGGGCGGCGTCCGTATTCATCAACACGTCGAGCGCTCCGAACGACGCGCCCGCGAAGGCGACGACGAACCCCAACGACATCACGCTCGGCCCATGCGGTGCAACCATCAACGCCAACCCGAAGCCAATACAGGCGACCAGGCACAGGCTGCGTGTGCCGAACCGCGGCACCAGCCGGCCGACACTGGTCATGGTCAGGATGGCGCCGGCCGCGAAACAGAGCAGCACGAGGCCTAGCGTGCCCTTGTCGATCTGCAGCCCCGCACTGATGGACGGCAGGCTGGCGGCCCACGCGCCGATACCAATGCCGCCCGCAAGAAAAACCATGAAGGAGGCCAAGCGTGACGGCGGTTTTTTCTCGGCGGTGATCATTGATTGGAATCCTACTTGCCGGCGGGCCGGCGGCCTGGCCCATAGATGAGAGGCTGGCCAGTCGGTAGATGCACCTGCGATGGGCCACCGCATCGTCACCCCTCGCCGGGATCGAAGCCTACTCGTGACGCTTAACGGCAACCGCCCTGCCGGTCGCGGCAGCCTTTCCCACGGCCTCAGCGCCGGCGATCGCCGCCAGCCCGTCGCGTCCCGTGGCGCGAGGGCTGCCGGTCCCGGCGATGGCGTCCAGGAATTGCTCGACCGTATCCGCGTAGAGATCGTTGGCCCGCAGCGGGATCGATTCGTTGCGTCCATTCATCCGCCGCGTCAGCGTTCCCGTGGAACGCTGCGCTAGTGTCCCTGCTGCAATCAGTGCCCCTTCCGAACCGAGCGCCACGACCTGGCTTTCCACGTCGGGCGTGACGAAGCTCTCGTGCACCTGAACGAAGGTACCGCCGCTCATCTTCAGAGCATACATCGCATGATCGTGGACGGTGTTGGAACCGAGCGCCACGCCCCCGCCCAACGCGACCGCCGTCACCGGCGTCTGCTCCAGCAGGAACGAAGCCAGGTCTATGTCGTGGACGCCGAGATCCAGGTAGATGCCGCCCTCGGCCGCGTCCTTGACCCGCCACGATTGCAGAACGGGCCGAAGATAACCGGCATGGACGATCATCAGCGAGCGGAGGACACCTATCTCGCCGGCCGCGATCATCCGCTGCATCGTCTGGTGTACCGGTGACGACCGCAGGTGGTGGTTGACGGCAAGCACCACGCCGGCCTTCTCGCAGGCACGCACCATCTCCAGCGCATCTGCCGTGCGGGTGGCCAGCGGTTTGTCGCACAGCACATGTTTGCCGGCCGCCGCCGCCGCCAGCACCTGATGCCGGTGCTGGGTGTTGGTTGAGCTGATATAGACCGCACAGATCCGCCTGTCGCCGAGAAGCGCATCGAGATCGGAGCAGGAGTCCGCAATGTCGAGGTCGCGCGCGAAGGCAGCGGCACGCGCTCCGTCGTGGCTCATCACGTTCAGGGGCCGGCCGCCGCTGCGACGGATCGCGTCGACCATGTATTCGCGCGCTATGGTGCTGGCGCCGATGAGGCCCCAGCCGAAGCCGTCGAGGGTCCCGATGGCGACCGTCGGGGCGCGCGGCATGGCCGAGGCCAAACCTGCATGGACGGAGTTCTTCGCTTTGCGCATGGCCATCGGAACACTTCCAGTCAGACGATCGAGACCCATTGGCGAAGCCGCGAGGATTCGAGGCAGGCGTCGACGATCTGGGTGATATGGTGGCCGCTCTCGAAGGTCGGCCACATTTGCTCGCCGGCGACAATAGAGCGCACCACCTCGGCGACCTCGATCTGCTTGGATTCATTGTAGCCGAGCGCGAAGTTGGCGATGGGGAGGAATGCGCCATAGGTGGCGTTCTCCGGCCCAACGTCGATCTCGCGAAAACCCCGGCGGCCGACGGCGTCGTCGTTGGTGTAGAAGCGCAGCCGGTTCACCTCGTCATAGTCGTAGGCGATGCTGCCCGTGGTGCCGTAGATCTCATAGGTCTGCTTGAACTTGCGGCCGGTTGCGACACGGCTGAAATCGACGATGCCCATTGCGCCGTTCTTAAAACGGCAGAGCAGGTTCGTGGCGTCGGCGTTGGTCACTTCGGCCATTTCCTCATTGCCGGTAAGCTCGGCGCCCCTGCCATAGTTGAACCCGGCGACGACGGGGCGCTTGTGCGTGACGATCGCGCAATCGGCGATCAGTTCGGAAACCCGCCCCACCAGCCGCTCCATGAACGAAAAGACGTGACTGCCGGTATCGCCGACGATGCCGGTAGGCGCGAGCTTGCCGTCAGCGCGCCACATGAAGGGTGCGTTCGGATCGCCCAGCACATCGACATGCTGGCACGCCCTGAACAGCTTGATGTCACCGATCTCGCCCGAATCGATGATGTCCTTGGCAACGTCGTGGATCGGATTGCGCGGGAACGCGTGGCCGACGCGCGTGATGACGCCCTTCTCGGCCGCGATGTCGGCGAGCTCGCGCGCCTCGGTCGCAGTGTTGGCAAGCGGCTTTTCGCAATAGACATGCTTTCCCTGGAGAAGCGCCGCTTTGGCGACCTCGTGATGCAGACTGTCGGGAAGGCAGATATCGACCAACTCCACTGACGGATCGGCCACCGCTGCGCGCCAGTCGGTCGACAGTGTCGCATTCGGGACCAGCTTGCCGGCCTTCTCCAGCGCCTGCTCGCTTCCGTCGACCAGCCAGGCAATTTCGGCCGTACCTTTGCCCGAGCCAAAGATGAACGGTATGTTCCGGTAGGACATGGTGTGGACCTTGCCCATCCAGCCGCAGGCGCCCAGGATGGCTACTTTCACGGATCTGCTCATTGGTCCTCTCCTGTCCACTCGACCTACTGGACCAGCTCGGCGCGCAGCTTTGACGCAGCGCGCAGTGCCACGGCGGCAATGGTCAGCGCCGGATTAACCGCCGCCGAGGTCGGCAGCACGCTTGCGTCCATAATGTAGAGGTTCTCGACGTCGTGCGATCGGCAATGCGTATCGACGACCGAGGTCGCGCCATCAGTGCCCATCTTGGCTGTGCCGCACTGATGCGATGGCGTACGACGATCGAAAGCGCGCGACAGCACGATCGGAAAGCCGGCCGCCTTGAACACGGCGCGCACCCGCTCGACCAGCGTTCTGTGACCGAGCATGTTGGAGCGCTGCCAGTCGAGCACGATCGCCGACCCGTCAACCATGACCCGGCTTTCCGGATTGGGCAGGTCCTCGCTCATCACGTACCAGTCGAAGGAGTATCGGGCGATCAGCCCCGTAACGAACTCCGGCACGCTGGGCATGTTGGCCTTGAAAATCGGTCCCGATATCTTGCCGAGCAGTTGCACGTTGCCGAGCGGAAAGCCAGTCTTGGAATCGTGCAGATAAAAGTCGTTGAAGCCGAAGGTCTTGGAATGGACCGCGGTGTTGCGCAGGCGTGGATCGAGTGTGATCATTGCGGTGCAGTTGTGGTTCATGAAGTTACGGCCGACCTGGTCGGAGCCGTTGGCGAGACCGTTCGGATGCTGCCCGTTCGCCGAGCGCAGCAGGAGTGCTGCGGAATTGACCGCGCCTGCCGCCAGGATGAAGCGGTTGGCGCGCACCGGCACGTCCTGCCCCTTGTGACGGATCATTGCTTGCGTGATCGTCCTGCCCGAGGCGTCCGTGTCGAAGCGCAGCACCTCCGCGCCGGTCAAGAGTGCGACATTGTCGTGCGCGAGTGCCGCCGCGAGCGGGCCGGTCTCCGCGTCGATCTTCCCGGTAAAAGTGTCGGGAAAGGCATCCCACGGGGTCGGTGCGCGCTTCAGCCACGCGACATGATCGATCGCGATCGGCAGCGAACTTGTATTGATGCCGATCTTCTTCAGCCGCTGGCGGGCCTTGCCGATCGAGGGCTCGTCCGGAACTGCCGGAAAATCGTAGCCCGTTGAATGCGGCGGCTCCGTCGGGTCCTCGCCGATTTGACCACGCACACGGAACAGCCGCTCTGCCTTGCCGTACCACGGTTCGATCTCGTGGTAGTCAAAAGGCCAACCGGGCGTGCTACCTTCCATGTGCCGCTGCGGGGCGAAATCCTCCGCGCGGTTGCGGTACATGATCGCGCCGTAGAATTTTGAGTTGCCGCCGACATTGTAGAAATTGCCGGGGCTGAACGGCGTCCGCGTGCCGTCGAGCCAGGATTCCTTGGTGCGGAAATGCCTGCGCTGGAAAATTGCCCGCTCGTCGCGCGTCTCGGGCGTATCCTGAAGCTGCTCGCCGCGTTCGAGGATGAGGATCCGCGCTCCCGTGTCGGCAAGCACGGACGCAGCCGTCGCGCCACCGATGCCCGATCCGATGATGATGATGTCGGCGGAAAGTTCCGTCACTGCGCATGCCTCGTGGGTGCTCGCCGCATGTTGGTCACGCCGCCTCGACCGCCTGCCCATAGCCGACATTCTTGCGCGCGAAGCGGCGTACCCGCACATTTGCCTGCTCGGCATGGCCGGCAAAGCCTTCCATGATGCAAAGCCTGGAGCAGCGCTCTCCAATCATCGCCGAAGCCTCGTCAGTCACGATCCTCTGATACGTGCAGGTCTTCAGGAACTTGCCGACCCAGAGGCCGCCCGTATAGCGCGCTGCTGTCTTTGTCGGCAGCGTGTGATTGGTGCCAATCACCTTGTCGCCGTATGCCACGGTCGTGCGATGGCCGAGGAACAGCGCGCCGTAGTTGGTCATGTTGGCGAGGAAGTAATCGGGATCTGCGGTCATCACTTGGACATGCTCGGAAGCCATGCGGTCGGCCTCTTCGACCATCTCTTCCAGGGTGTCGCAGACGATCACCTCACCGCAGTCTTCCCAGGCCTTGCCGGCAATGGCCGCGGTCGGCAGGATCTTCAGCAGCCGCTCGATCTCGCGCATTGTGTCACGGGCGAGCTTTTCGGAATTGGTCAAAAGCACGGCCGGCGAATTCACGCCGTGCTCGGCCTGGCCGAGTAGATCGGTGGCGCACAATTCACCGTCTGCCGTGTCGTCGGCGATGACCAGTGTTTCAGTCGGCCCGGCGAAAAGGTCGATGCCCACCTGACCGAACAGGAGACGCTTGGCCTCCGCGACATAGGCGTTGCCTGGTCCGGCCAGCATGTCGACCGGCTTGATGGTCTCGGTGCCATAGGCCATGGCGCCGATAGCCTGGACACCGCCCATGCAGTAGATCTCGTCGGCGCCGGCAAGATGCTGCGCGGCGACGATCAGCGGCGCCGGGCGGCCCTTGAACGGCGGCGCACAGGTGATAACGCGGTCGCAACCGGCGACTTTCGCCGTCAGAACCGACATGTGCGCGGAGGCCAGAAGCGGATACTGTCCTCCAGGTACGTAGCAGCCGACATTCTCGACCGGGATGTGCCGGTGGCCGAGGATCACGCCGGGCAGTGTCTCGACTTCGATGTCTAGCAGGGAATCGCGCTGTGCCTGTGCGAAGTTTCGCACCTGGTCCTGCGCGAACCCGATGTCGTCGCGCTCCTGAACCGTGAGGCTGTCGACGCACGCCTGGATTTCGGCGTCGGTCAACCTGTAGGACGACCGGTCAAGCCCGTCGAACTTGATCGAGAGTTCCCGTACCGCCGCATCGCGGCGCGCTGCGACATCCGCCAGCAGCGCTTCCACAGTCGCCGTCAGCGTGGCGTCCTGCGCAAATCCGGTGGCAGCCTTCGACGATTTCAGCCGTCTCATCATGTCTGGACCTTGTGCCGAGGCGTTTCGTTGCCCGTCATTCGAGGGCGAAGCCGGAGCGGCGCCTTTAGGAAAGGCAGCCGCTCTTCGAACTCACATATGCTGTTCGAGTTCGCGGCCGGCGGCGTATTCGGCCTGCTCCTTCTCGTAATAGGCAGGCGACGGGAAATCCCACCAGCCGGTGACGAACGGCCCGGCCGCATCGCGTGAGGTGGTCACCTCGACCAGTGCCGGCGCGCCACAATCGAGCGCCGCCTTCAGCGTCTTTTCCAGGTCGGCCGAGTCCTCGACCTTCCAGGCTTCCATGCCGAAGTTCTTGGCCACTTCGGCAATGTTGGCGGTATATGGTTCGCCGTTGCCCTTGTGGTGATTGAACTCGCTGCCGACATGGCGGCCCATGAACTTGCGCTGGCCGCCGCGGATCGACATATAGCCGCGGTTGTTCTGGACCAGGAACACGGCAGGGATGTCGTTCATGACAGCCGTGCCCATTTCCGGCAGTGACATCATGAAATCGCCGTCGCCGACCACTGCAACGACTTGGCGGTCGGGCTGCGCCAGCTTTGCGCCAAGGGCCGCCGGAACTGCCCATCCCATCGGGGAGAACGAGCCCGAGGTAAGATGCGTTCGCGGCTCATAAACCGGGAAGGTCTGCTTGACCGCGCCCTGCGTGTTGCCCGACCCGGCAAGGATGATGCCCGAGCGGTCCATCACCTTGCGCAATGCGCCGAGCGGTCGCTGCGATGTGAAAGGGCTTTCGTTCGAGTCGCGGCGCGGCGCCAGCATCTCTTCCCATTCCGCCTTGGCCCTGCGGACGTCGGCATGGAAGCGGTCGCGCCGGCCGAGCGCGCGGCTAGCCTGCTGATCCGAGATCAGCGCCAGCATCGCCTCGAGCGTGGCGCGGGCGTCGGCGACGATACCGACTTCGGTCGGGTAATTCTTGCCAATCTCATGATGGTCGAGATCGACATGGATGAGCTTGCCGGGCGGGATGGAGAAGGACGCGCCCTTGCGGTAGCTGGACGCCGACCAGTCGGTGAAGCGGCAGCCGACCGACATGACGACGTCGGCGCTGGCCGTAATCTGATTGCCGCAGGCCGTGCCGGTCTGGCCGACGGCGCCGATCGACAGCGGATGATCCTCGGGGAAGGCGCCCTTGCCGTTCCAGGTCGAGGAGACGGCGGCTCCAACCTTTTCGGCCAGCGCAAGCAATGCCTCCGAGGCGTTGGCGCTGATTGCGCCACCGCCAGCGACGATGACCGGCCGCTCGGCTGACAGCAGTAACGCCGCCGCCCTCTCGACTGCGACGGGATCGGGATAAGTGACGCCAATCGCCATGCGCGAAGCGAGCGGATGGATGGTGACGTCGGCCGTTTCGGTTTGAAGGTCCATCGGCACTTCCACATGCACCGGCCCGGGACGGCCCGACAGCATAGTGTTGAAGGCACGGTGCATGATGAACGGCAGTTCGTCGACGCGGCCAGCCTTGTACACGCGCTTCGTCACCTGCTCGGTGATGCGCGGGAATGCGTTCTCCTGCTGGCGCTCCAGCTCCTGCATGACGCCATGGCCCTTCATGTGCGTCGCCGGACCGCCGGAAACATAGAAGGCCGGAATGGAGTCGGTGTAGCAGGTCGCCAGGCCGATGATGGTGTTGGTCGCGCCCGGCCCGATCGAGGTCGAGCACGCCATCGGCTTGCCCGAAGCGCGGAAATAGCCATCGGCCATGTGCACGGCGCTCTGCTCGTGCATGACCTGGATGAACGGAATCTGTGAGCCTGACTCCAGAAACGCGTCGAACAACGACCAGATGCCGTGGCCGGGAACGCCGGCGACATATTCGACGCCGTACTCCTTCAGCGCTCGTGCTACGATTTGTCCGCCCGTCAAATTCATCGGTTCCACCTCGTTTTTCGCATGGCCGGCGGGTTCGATAGCTCGGCACCCGGCAGCAGGATCGAGGCAGAGTTTCAGGAAATTGTCATTGACGCACAATTTCGCAGACACTTGAATATTGACGCGACATGACGCAACATATGCGACATGTAACTTAAAGTGGGCGAGATCGATGGAACACGACGAAAACCAGGTGGCCCACTTCTCGGCCAACCTGCGCCTGCTCTGCGAGCGTCACGGCTCGATCTCCGCCGTCTGCCGGAAGATCAATCTGAATCGTCAGCAATTCAACAAATATCTTTCCGGGCTGCACATGCCCTCGCCGCAGAACCTGCGGCTGATCGCCAATTACTTCGGCCTGAGCGTGCCGATCCTGTTTTCGCAGCCGGACGAGTTCCGCACCCTTGTGGAGGGAAATTTTTTCCACGCCATGGAAAATGTGCGCCGTTCGCCCGAGCTCAACAAATTCGTCGAAGCGATGATCGTCGAATCGAGCGGCGACCAGAAAGAGGTGCTGGGCGTCTGGGACCGCTACCAGTACTCGTCGATCTACAAGGGGTTCGTCCTGCGCTCGGCGTTCTGCATCTACAAGAACAATCAGTTCCTGCAGCACTACTATATCGAGCGGTTTCCGAGCTACGACGATCCGACGAAAACGGAATATGTTTTCAAGTATTACGGCTTCGTCTTTCCGGTCGCCGGCCGACTTTTCACCGCCGACTTCGAAGGCATTCAGCGTAACGAGCTCACCTTCGGCGTCTATGCGCCGGTCAAGCGCAGCTCATCGAAATTCATGTTCGGCATTGCCACAGGCATCGCGGCTACCATGTTCCGCCAGCCTTATTCGACCAAGGTGGCGCTGCACTACCGGGGACCTGGGTTGCTCAAGCGCGAGCACCTCGACGCACTGACCGTGCTCGACCGTGGCGACCCCTCAATCCCGCGCGAGGCCTTGCAATTCCTTGGCGATGGCTCCGAAATGATCCAGCTCGGCTGACGCAATCCGACGCGGCCAAAGCATCAAACACGCTCGCCAATGTGTTCGCCACGAAATTGCGGCGGCGCGCGCGGCCGTGTCAATTGGCGCGGTCCGGCAGTGCGTCGAACGTCTGGTCAGAAGGAGCGCGATTTTGGCAGGCCCCGTCAACTCGACCATGATGCCATTTTCCAACGTGGCGCACCTGCCATTCCAGGAAAAGCTTCGCGCTACGCGCTTGGCCGGATTCGGCGAACTCTCGCTGATGCCGCTGGAGGTCGAGCGGCTGTTGGAAGACGGCATGAGCTTTGCCGAGATGAAGTCACGAGCAGCCGACCACGGCATCTCGATCACCCGGCTCGATCCGCTCAACACCTGGCCGCGCAACTGGCGTCCCGACAACATGGACGAAGCCTATATCCGCACCGTCGACACGACACCGGATGCGTTCTTTCGGCTGATCGATGGACTGGGTTGCACGCATATGAGCCTGAATGCCACGTTCCCGTTGAATGCGATGTCGATCGACGAGATCACCCAGCACTACGCCGCCATCTGCCGTCGCGCCGCGGCGCACGGTGTTACCTGCGATCTCGAATTCATACCATTGTGGGGCGTGCCGACGCTGGAGATGGCCTGGCAAATCGTCAGTGCAGCGGACCAGCCGAATTCCGGTCTGGTCTTCGATGTCTGGCATTTCGTCCGCAGCCGCTCGAAGCTCGACACGCTTCGCCAGATTCCCAGCGGCATGATCCACTGCCTGCAACTGAACGACGGGCCGCTCGATCTTCCGGCCGGCATCTCGATCAAGGATGATTGTTACAACAGGCTCTTTCCGGGGGACGGCGACTTTCCCAATGTGGAGATCATCCGGATCCTGGCCGAGGGCGGCGGCCTCAACCAGGTCGGACCGGAGGTCTTTTCCCCGATGCTGGCAGCCATGTCGGCCGAAGAGATCGCAACGAAATCCGCGGCCTCGATCTCTGCAGTTCTCTATGCGGCCGACGTAAGGGCCTGATGGCCTAATCTATCCCGGTGGCAGATACTGCGGTTTGGAAGCAATACTTCGCGCGGCGTGCGCAAGATCGCTTCAGGAAACCCTGCCGTG
This sequence comes from Mesorhizobium sp., assembly GCA_004020315.1. Lineage (GTDB taxonomy): Bacteria > Pseudomonadota > Alphaproteobacteria > Rhizobiales > Rhizobiaceae > Mesorhizobium. The sequence continues at coordinate 6,457 of SAQG01000010.1, read as the reverse complement.
CGAAATTGTTAACCGGCGCGAAACTGCGGACTATCACCTGGCAAGAGCAGGCGACGGATCTATCGATCTGACGACCTGCCGACGGGAACCATGAATGCGCCGTTTATCGGCGCCGACGGCCTCGGAGAAGCTGGCTCGGATGGGCGGCGATGGACGAAGCCCTGCGGGAGTGCTGCAAATGAGTCTTACACGCACGAGGACGGGGACATTGCTGGCCACGCCGGCGATACTCTACATGCTCGTGTTCTTCATCGTGCCGAGCCTGATCCTATTCGCCTACAGCTTCTGGTCGTCCGCATCCTATCGCATCGTGCCGGACTTCCAGTTCAACAACTATCTCGGCTCGCTAGCCTCGCCCGTCTTCTGGAAGGTTACCTTCAACGCCATCCGCATCGGCCTGTTCACCGCTACTGTCACGCTGATCCTGTCGATCCTGGTCGGCTACTATCTTGTCTATGTCAGCCGTTCGCAGACCATCCTCTATCTCATCCTCATTACGTGGTTCTCGAGCTATCTGGTGCGCATCTACGCCTGGCGCACACTGCTCGGCACCAATGGCGTGCTCAACACTGTGCTGCTGCAGCTCGGCGTCATCGATCACCCGGTCTCGGCTTTCCTGTTCAGCCCGTTCGCGGTGACGATCACGTTGGTCCATATCTACCTGCCGTTCTGCATCCTGCTCGTGGTGTCCTCATTGAGCGAGATCAAGCGCGACCTGATCGATGCGGCGCGTGACCTGGGAACGTCATTGATAGGCGCGTTCTTCAAGGTCATCGCCCCCAACGCTGCCAACGGCCTGATCGGCGCCTTCATGCTGACTTTCATCCTTGTCGCGGGCGACTACGTGACGCCGCAGATGCTGGGCGGTTCATCTGGACAGACCACGGGCCTCCTGATCGCTGACCAGTTCCGCAAGACCGGCAACTGGCCGCTCGGTGCGGCGCAGGCCTTCCTAATGTTCGGTATCTCGATCGTCCTTTACGCGTTCATCACGGCACTTGGCCGCGCCACCGGCCTGATCGTCAAGCGGCGGGCGAAAACCGAGCGGGAGATCTGACTGTGCTGTTGAGGATCATCGTCTGGGCCATCCTGGCCTTCCTGCTCGCGCCGCTCTTGATTATCGTGCTGTTCTCATTCCATGCGTCGCCGTCGCTGTCCTTTCCCTTCGCGGGATTTTCGCTGCGTTGGTACGAGGAGCTGTTCGGCAATGCGCAACTGGCCTCGGCGGTCATCAAGAGCCTGACGATCGCTCTACTCACCGCGCTGGTGACCCTGCTGCTTGGCGCCACGGCATCGTTGGCCTGGCTGCGCTTTGGCCGCGCCGGCCGCGGCATGATCGAAGCGCTGACCGTGACGCCGATCGCGCTGCCGGGCCTGTTCGTCGGCGTGTCGCTGCTCGTACTCTTCGCACAGTCGGGCACCCAGCTCTCGACCGCCACGATCGTGATCGCTCATGTCGTCATCGCGATCCCGATCCTGATCGTGGCGATGAAGGCGCGACTGGCGCTGTTTGACCCCTCGCTGGAGGAGGCCGCGCGTGATCTTGGCGCCTCGCAGATGCAGACCTTTGCCCGCGTTACGCTGCCGCTGATCGCTCCGACATTGATTGCGTCCTCGATTCTCGCCTTCGCGGTTTCCTTCGATGAGTTCGTGGTCACCTCCTTCGTCGCCGGCACGGAAACTACCCTGCCCATGTACATCTGGTCGATGATGCGCCGCACGGTGACGCCGCTGGTCAATGCCATTTCGACACTCGCCCTCTTCTTCTCGATCGCAATCCTGGTTGCTTCCTGGCTGATCGGTCAGGCCCGTCGGCGCTCTGCGATTGCCGGCCGCCTCGAACAGTTGGAACCATTGCCATGACCAATCCCAAGACGATCATCGATATCCGCGATGGCAAGAAAGTCTTCGGTAGTTTTACCGCGCTGACCGACATCAATCTGTCGATCCGGCAAGGCGAGATCCTGACTCTGCTCGGACCATCCGGGTGCGGCAAGACTACGCTCATGCGCCTCATCGCCGGGTTCGAGACGCTGACTTCGGGGACGATCAGCATCGACGGCAACGACTGCGCCGGCACGCCGCCCGAACGCCGGCCTGTCAACATGGTGTTCCAGCGCTATGCACTTTTTCCGCATCTCGACGTGTTCGAGAACGTCGCGTTCGGCCTGAAGGTCAAGGGTTTGCCGAGGTCCGAAGTCAAGGAGCGGGTCAATCGCATGCTGAACATCGTGCAGTTGGACAACTTCGCCAACCGTTACATCGACGAGATCAGCGGCGGCCAGAGCCAGCGCGTGGCGCTGGCGCGCGCGCTGGTGAACGGCCCCAAGGTACTGCTTCTCGACGAGCCGCTCGCTGCGCTCGACTTGAAAATTCGCCAGCACATGCTGGCCGAGATGAAGCGCATCCATGCCGAGACGGGAGCCACCTTCGTCTACGTCACCCATGACCAGGACGAGGCGATGATCCTATCGGATCGCGTCGTGCTGATGGAAAAGGGCCGCATCGTGCAAATCGACCGGCCCGAGGATATGTACGCCAGGCCGAAATCGTTGTTCGCCGCCAAATTCCTCGGAGAAACCAATCTGTTCGATGCGACCGTCAGCGCCGTCAATGGTATCGGCACCACCGCGGTTACGACGGCCGGCACTCCCTTCCTCGGCGCCGAGACTGAGGATCGCCACGTATCGGAGCGCATCATCGTCTCCATCCGCCCGGAGTCGTTGAGTTTCCAGGGCGGTGAGGCGGCGCAGTCGGCCGAAGGTACAGTCGAGGATGTCGTCTTCATCGGCAGCCGCTCGTTCTACACCGTGCGCCTGGACGACCAGTCGCCGGTCCGCATCCAGGTGCAGCGTAACGGCCATCTCGCCTTGCCGTCAGTTGGCGACCGAACCCGCATCTATTGGGATTCGGCCAATGTCATCATGCTGCCGCACGCCTGACGCGGCGGCGAAATTGTGCATCTCCGACGAGGGCATTCGCACATTGACGCACACAGCGCGCCATGAAGCGCCGGCATTCGAGACCCTGCGAAATTGTTTGGTGGCGCGGATGCCAACACAATCAAATTCTTAACGGATCTCAAAAAGGGGAATTCGACAATGAGAAAAATCTGGTCCACCGACGAAGTTATGCAATTCGCCACGAGCCGCCGGTCATTTCTTGGCGGCGCAACAGCCCTTGCCGGCGGCGCGATGCTCGCGCCTTTCATCCCCAATCTGGCACACGCCGCCTCCGGTGACCTGCAGATCATGGCCTGGGAAGGCTGGGAACTGACCGACGAGCTTGCCGACTGGATTTCGAAAAATAGCCTCAACGTCGAGGTCTCGGCGATGGGCAACCAGGATGACGTCACCACGAAGTTCAGCGTGCCTAACCCGCCGCCTTTCGACGCCGCCGAATACAACCAGGGCTACGCCGACCTGTATCTCGACGTTTTGAAGATCGCCAAGCCGCTCGACAAGTCCAAGCTGCCGAACTACAGCGCCGACAACCTTTTCGACGTCTTCTACGACAAGCCGACCTGGTTCCGGAACGGCGAACTGCACGGCGTACCCTACGCCTGGGGCCTGAACACCATCGTTTACAATCCGAAGATGATGGAAAAACCGACCTCCTATGAGGATCTCCTGAAGCCGGAACTGAAGGGGAAGATCGTGCTGGTCGACGACACGCTGGTTACCTGGCCGGTTGCGGCGGTGCTGGCGGGCTTCAAGACCTTTCCGAACCTCACCAAGGACGAGATGGCCAAGACCTTCGAGCACCTGAAGCTCTATCGCGATCAGGCCCGCACCATCAGCCTGACCTATGGCGACGTCGTGTCGCTGATGGTGTCGGGCGAGGTCGCTGCCTGCTTCGCCGGCTGGACCGGCATCCCGACCGAGACCGCAAAGCAGAATGTCGAGACGATCTATACCATCCCCAAGGAAGGCGCCGCGACCTGGTGCGACGCCTGGTTCATGCCGCCTGGCGCCGACAACGAGGAAGCTGCCTACGAGTTCTTCAACCAGGCGATTTCACCGGAGGTGCAGGCCAAGGTCGTCACCCGAAATGCGGCCGGTGTCGTCTCGTCGAAAGCGGTCGACCTGCTGCCGCCCGAGACCAAGGCGCTGTTCGACTATTCCGACGTCGAAGGCATCTTCAAGGCCGCGCCGCTTCTCGGCATTCCGCCGCTCGAGTCAAACCAGTATGCGACGTATGCCGACTGGGTCGCCGCCTGGAACGAATTCAAAGCAGGCTGACCACACCCAACAGAGCGAGGCGCACCCTCACAGCGCTACCTGCGAGGCGGCGGCCGTGCATGCGGCTGCCGCCCCACCGTACAGCTTGTGCAACAGAGGCAGCACCAATGCCAGACTATATCGTCATTGGCGGCGGCTCCGCCGGCTGCGTAGCCGCTTCGCGGCTGTCGGAGGATGCTGGCAGTTCCGTGCTCCTGCTGGAGGAAGGGCCTGACGATCGGGCCATCGAAATCCATCTGCCGGTGATGGTCTACAAGACCGCGACCGGCAACCTCTTGCAGCGGTTTGAACAGGAGCCGACGGCCGAGAATCCAAGGGCCACGCCCCCGACCATGGTGCAGGCGCGCGTGCTGGGCGGCGGCAGTTCTGTCAATGCCATGCTCTACATACGTGGCATTCCGTCGGACTATGACGGCTGGGCCGAACAGGGTGCCGAGGGCTGGGCTTACAAGGATGTACTGCCATTTTTTCTGCGCGCCGAGGACAACGACACGCTGGCGGGCGACGCGCATGCATCGGGCGGGCCGCTGAAGGTTTCCAATCCGCAATATGTCAGCCCGCTGACGCGGACCTGGCTCAGGGCCTGCCAGCAGGCGGGGATTCCCTACGTCGCCGATTTCAACGCCGGTGAGCAGGCTGGTTCGGGTCTCTACCAGATCACGGCGCGCAACGGCCGCCGCGCCAGCGCCTCGGTCTGCTATTTGAAGCCGGCGCGCAGTCGGCCGAACCTCAAGGTGCAGACTGGCGCCCGGGCTACGCGTATCCTGGTCGAGAGCAATCGCACAGTCGGGGTTGAATACGTCCAGGGTGGGCGCACGCGCGTCGTGCGTGCCGAGCGTGAAGTGATACTGTCGGCAGGCGCGATCAACTCGCCCCGTCTGCTGCTGATTTCCGGCATCGGCCCGGCCGAGCATCTGAAGAAGACCGGCATCCCCGTCGTACACGATCTCCCCGGTGTCGGACGCGGTCTGCAGGACCATGTGGATTGCTACCTGATCTATGAGCTGAATGGTCCCCACGGCTACGACAAATACAAGAAGCTGCATTGGAAGGCCTGGGCGGGTCTTCAGTATGCGCTGTTCCGGCAGGGACCCGTCTGCTCCAACATCATCGAGGGGGGCGCCTTCTGGTGGGGCAATGCCGACGATCCGCACCCCGATCTGCAGTATGCCTTCCTGGCCGGTTCGGGCGTGGAGGAAGGCGTGGCCACGGTCGAAAGCGGCCATGGCTGCACGCTCAATGTGTGTCAGACACGGCCGCGGTCGCGTGGGTTCGTCGAGTTGCGTTCGCCAAATCCGTTCGAACCGCCAAGAATCGTGCCGAACTACCTGTCTGACCCGTACGACCTCGACACGATGGCCGAGGGGGTGCGGCTCGGGCAAGAGATCATGGGACAGCCAGCCCTGAAGCCGATTGTCAAGCGCGAGCAATATCCCGGACGGCTGATGCGCACCAAGGATGACTATCGCGGCTACGTGAAGGAGATGGCGCAGGGCGCACTGCACCCGACCGGCACCTGCCGGATCGGCAGGGATCGCATGGCCGTGGTCGACAGCGAGTTGCGGCTGCACGGCCTCGACGGGCTGCGCGTCGCGGACGCCTCGGTCATGCCGAGTGTGCCTTCAGGCAATACCAACGCTCCATCTATCATGGTCGGTGAGCGCGTCGCCGACTTCATACGTCGCCGCCGCAACGCGCACTGAACCGAGATTATTTTCTTATGCAGGAGGCATAAAATGAGCGACAGAAAAGGGATGCCGGGTTTGACCGCCATGGACCATATCGGCCTTGTGGTGCCCGACGTGAAGGAGGCGATCGCCTAAGCGTGAATTATGGGGTGGCACCACGACAGATGCCGGTCGAGCGTTACGATGGGCCTGCCTGAAAGTAGGTGTGCGCCGCGCTTCAAACGAACGAAGCCCGGCAAGTGAACGAGTGCAGTGGACGTGGCGTTGACCAGTCGGCGCCGTGCTCGAGGCGTCCTCTGTCGGAAAGAGCGCATCGGCATTTCCGGAGCAAGACCTGACCCGGCGCGATCCTGAGCAGTATCTGGACGAGGTGCATGACGACCGCTCGCTGAAAAGCGCTCAATGATTGCAAAGACCAACGCGTTCCTTTGCTTGGTCGGAGCCGCTTGACCTTCGCGGGCCGGCGGGACAGTGGGCGAGCGATTTGCGCCGTCCGCCTAGCGCATCAGGCCCGCTGCCCGCAGGGCA
>SAQG01000107.1 GCA_004020315.1 Mesorhizobium sp. | reverse complement strand
ACTGTTCTTCTTTGCGACTAGTTCGCAAACTCCCAACTGAGACCCAGCCAATTCTTTCTTTCATTGCGAAAACCCTTTTGAGTCTGGCTCTTTTAAAGGTTGCCCTTGGACTGGGGTATGTCTTTATGGAAGACCTGACTCGCGCAGTAGCGCAATTCTACCCCTCTTCATCAGGAGGTGGGGGGTTCAATCAACCCCCTTTCCCAGAGGGAGATTCCGCTCTCCCTGTATTGGGGATTGAAAACCCAAACCTGGATCAGCCCGGTCCTTCAGCTTCTGACGGAGAGGGTCAGGCTGTAAGAGAAGGAGAGCGTGCGGCAAGAGACTTGCAGGAAGAAGAGACAAATATCAAAAACCTGAAGACAGATCCACTAATTCGGGGGAGCTTCCGCACTGCCTTAATCAAGCAAGAATCCATTATCCAGGAAGTAAAAAAATTACTTCCACCGGGTAATGGAATTGCGGATTCCGATATCAGGGTAGCCATCGAGTGCTATTTAACTCCAACTATGGAGTTATCAACCAAGTATCGGACAAGCAAGCTGGCTAAAATTCTGGACGAGTTGATCAACCAGGGGT
>SAQG01000106.1 GCA_004020315.1 Mesorhizobium sp. | reverse complement strand
CTGTCCGAACCGGATAGATAGGTAACAGAATGGACCGATTGCATGGGTGACAGTTTTCTTGTCCGCCGGGAGGACCGGCGATGGTTTGGCGAGAGACTGGCATCATGGATGAGCGGCTTCGGTTTGTTGTGGCGTGCCTGGCGGGTGATGAGACGATGACGCAGCTGTGTGCTGACTTCGGGGTGTCGCGCAAGATCGGCTACAAATGGCTGGGACGGTACCGGGAGTTCGGCCCGGAAGGCCTGCATGACCTGCCGCGGGCGCCGCTCAATCATGGCCGGGCGACGGCCATGGACCTGGTGGAGCGGATCGTTGCGGCGAAGGAGACGCACCCGCTGTGGGGGCCGAAGAAGATCATGGCGCGGCTCAAGCGCACCGCTCCCGAGTTGGCCTGGCCGTCGGCCTCGACGGCTGGCGCGATCCTTGCGCGGCACGGGCTTGTTGGTCGGCGGCGTGCCCGCTGGAAGGCGGCGGGCAACGGACCATGGCCGCAAGCCGACGAGCCGAACGCGGTGTGGACGGGCGATCACAAAGGCTGGTTCCGGACCCGTGACGGGTGGCGCTGCGAACCGTTGACGGTGATGGATGCGTCGAGCCGCTACCTTTTGGCGCTCGAAGCGACGGGCTCGACGGCGGACGACGAGGCCTGGCCGGTGTTCGAGCGGCTGTTTGAGGCGCATGGTCTGCCGGATCGGCTCAGAAGCGACAATGGCCCGCCTTTCGCGTCGGCCGGCGTCACCGGGCTGACGCCGCTGTCGGTGCGCTTCATCAAGCTCGGCATCACGCTGGAGCGGATCGCGCCCGGCAAGCCGCAGCAGAACGGACGCCACGAGCGCTTCCACCTGACCATGCTGCCGCTGGCCAAGGCGCCGGAGGCCGACAGAATGGCCCAGGGCCAGGCCTTCGAGGCTTTCCGGCACGCCTACAATGAGGAGCGTCCGCATGAGGCGCTGGCCATGGACACCCCGGCGCAGCATTACCGCTCCTCGCCGCGCGCTATGCCCGCGACACCGCCCGAGCCCGACTATCCGGCCGAGGCGGCGGTGCGCAGCGTGCGTCACAATGGCGAGATCAGGTGGAACGGTGGCTTCGTCTACGTTTCCAAGACGCTGGCCGGCGAAGCCGTCGCCGCCACCGAAACCGAGGATGGTCAATGGACGCTCAGCTTCCATGCCCATCCGCTCGGCATCCTCGACACCAGGCGCATGAAGCTTGTCCGCCGCAGCGCCGCGCCAACCAAACCGCTTGGCGCTGCAGCGGACACTACAGGGGGAAAACTGTAACCCATGTATCCGGTTCAAAGTGTTACCCATCTATCAACTGGACA
>SAQG01000105.1 GCA_004020315.1 Mesorhizobium sp. | reverse complement strand
ATCCCAGGGTCTCCGCGACGTCGCTTCGCTCCTGCTCCGCCCTGGGATGACGAAGAGGTGGGGAGGCGGGCGCTCAAGCTGGAACCGACCTGCCAATCCTCAGGAAATCGCCGTCGAAAGCTACTTGCCGCATCGTACCGCCAGCCGCCGCAACGCGCATGTGCCCCTGCGCGGTTACGATGTCGCGCGGCGGCTCTCCGCCGGCTCCTTGGGGCAAGGCGCCGATGACGTGGCGGAACGAGACATTGCGGCCCTCGCCAAGGGCAAAGGCGGTCGCCACCCCTTCCCGCTTCAGCCAGTTGTCGCCGAGCGATGCGGCATGGCCGAGCGCCGTGCGGCCGTCCTCGATGCCGAGCACGCCGCGATGGCGGCCGCTCCATGGCGCGTAGTAGCGCCCGCCATTGCTGACCCAGAGCATGGTGACCGGCAGTTCGGCCGGGTTCTTCAGCACCAGAACGAGATCGGCTTCCGCCTTTCGCGCCAGTGCGGTCCAGCCCGGCCCGCCATGGTCGGCCTCGACCAGCGCGACGAAATCCTCGCGCCCGAGGTCCATGCGATAGTCGGTCAGGTCGAGCGTGCCGCCATCGGCGGCGGGAAAGCGCGTCAGGTCGGTGGAACGCGCGGGATAGGCGAAGCGGAAACGGCCGCGGGCCGGATCGGGCTCGAGCGGATCGTCCGGCGTTGCCGCAAATCGCTTCGGCGAAAAGGCCAGCCTGCCGCCGTCCTTCATCACCGTCATCGGATGATGCGCGACGGAAATCGCGCCCGAGCCGCCGGAAAAGACATGTTCCTGGTAGAGAAACGGATGGGCGTCGCGAAGGGTGAGGATCTTGTCGACCGTCGCGCCCATGACCTTGGGCTGCAGCCGGAAAACGGCGCGCCAGCCGTCGGCAGTCGCCTCGGAGTCGACGACATCCCAGGGGCTGTTGGCCGGCCAGCCATGCAACGGTGCTTCCTCGACATCGCTGCGCGAAAACGGCGCGCAGAGAAAATCGCCGGACAGGCGAACGGTGCCGGCCGGCAGGTCTTGCGGCAGCGTCTCGCGCGGCTCGTCAATCCACGGCGCGCGATGCAGCGGTTTTAGCCGGCGCCCGTCGATATCGACCGCCATGTCGGCGAGATGGCCGACGGTGAGATCGATCGTTACCGAAATGCCTTTTGCCTTGATCGTGAGCGTATCCATGGCGCACCTGCTGATTCTGCCGGCGCCAGCAAACCCGCTCGGTGCCGGTTGCGCAAGCGCAGTCTCGGTATTTCACATCAGGCCGAAACTCCATGTGGAGCTCAATTGTCGATCGTCTGCGCTGCCCCTCATCCGCCTGCCGGCACCTTCTCCCCGTGTAGGACGGGGAGAAGGGAGGAGCTGGCCGCAGCGCTGGCGTGTCCAGTTGATAGATGGGTAACACTTTGAACCGGATACATGGGTTACAGT
>SAQG01000104.1 GCA_004020315.1 Mesorhizobium sp. | reverse complement strand
CTAGGGCGTGGACTCATAAACCCGCAGCCAGATGCGGATCGACGCCAATTTGATGAAGGCAAGATAGTTAGCTGCGAGCTTGTCGTACCGGGTGGCGATACGCCGGCATTGCTTGATCTTGTTGAAGAACCGTTCGACCAGGTTGCGCGCCCGGTAAAGGAAGGGACTGAAGCAGATGGGGCCCCTGCGATTGCGCTTGGGTGGGATGTTGGCCCATGCACCTTGTTCGTTGACGAGTGCCCTGATCCAGTCAGCGTCGTAGCCACGGTCTGCAAGCACGATCGTCTTCGGATGCAATCCGGCCAGGAGCTCCGGACAAAGCCTGTTGTCATGAGCTTCGCCCGGCGAAAGACCGAGGCGCACAGGGAGGCCATTGGCGTCCACGACGGCGTGCACCTTGCTGGTTAGTCCGCCCCGCGATCGGCCCATGTGCTGTTCGCTCTTCCCGGCAATGCAGGCTCCGTGTTGGTGCACCCGTACGATGGATGTATCAATCATCTGTACAGCGGCATCATGAGCAGCGGCCAATGCCTCCATGATCCGGTCCCAGACGCCCGCTCGCCGCCAGCGGACAAAGCGGTTGTAGCAGGTCGTATGAGGTCCGAAGCTATCCGGCAGATCACGCCAAGGTGCTCCTGACCGCAGGACCCAGAAGATGCCGTTGAGCACACGGCGGTCGTTCACGCGCGGCACGCCGCGCGGTTTGTTCGGAAGCATCGGCTTGATGGCGGCCCATTCGCTGTCTGTGAGTTTGTACCGCATGATTCGAAGCTCCGTTTTGAAGAGCTGGAATCACACTTCCGGAGTCGGTGTCAAAGCCGACAGGGTCGCCGAGGCGCAAACTGCGGCTCTCATCGAGTAGGACCCAGACGGGTCTGGCAACCCTTCTACTCTCCGACTATGGACGCCGGCGGGCGGGCTGAGGTTATCGGATCGGCATGACGAAGGACGATCCTCCACGCGCCTTCTTCCCGCCGGAATATGGTGGTGACCCGAAGCGCAATCGGCACCAGTTTGTCGCCACCACCAACCTTGGATCGGAACCGCTCCACCTCGATGATGTACCCCAAGTCCGCCGTCGCGTACTCGGAGATGCGCTCGAAGCCGGTGGCCTCGCCGTCCCGGTAATTGGTGGCAGCCCGTTCCATGGTCGCGGCGGCCTTTTCCCATCCCTTCGCCGGCGGCCCGAACGGATTTGCGATAATGACGTCATCCCGTCGCGAGTAGAGATCTTTCAGAGGTTCAGGATCGCCCTTCATGAAGGCATCCGAAGCCAGATGATCCTGCTCGATAAATTTCTCAAGGTCAGAGGCTAACATCTTAGCACCCTCAGATGATCGGAAAGTGAACTTTATCCGAAAAGTCGGCCCCCCGCTCGCGCTATCTCACTTCCTGGCCCTTCTGCCAGCCGTTAATGAGTTCACGCCCTAGT
>SAQG01000103.1 GCA_004020315.1 Mesorhizobium sp. | reverse complement strand
TTCTAGAAGCCTCTGGTGAATTGGTTGGTGATCAGCCTATCTTATATGCTTTCTTATGCCTTTGGAGTGCCTAAAGCCAAGTGAACGAAGTGGCCGGTAAGGTGAACATGGTAAAGAAGAATCAAGTCTATATATGGCTTGTTGAAGTAAACATGTGGACTCTTCTTCCACCCTTTGTTTTGGAATATTACTTTGGAAAATTATGTTGGACTATTTAGCTTGTTCTCTTTTCTTTCTCTTGTATGTCTTAGTGGAATTCCCCGTGATGCAAGCATCTTAGACGACGAAGGAGCGGAGAGGTTGCCTCCATTCTTTCTAACCATACCCAATCGAAAAAGGATCCGGATGCCTTGCATATCGCCCACAAATGCTTTCTAAAGTCTTAAGCAGAAGAAGAGGAAGAACGAAGCTTTCCACTTATCAATTCTTCTATTCGGAGGTCGGGAGAGCAGCTACTTTTTAACTTTCAACCTACGACCGAAGTCAAGGACTTGACTGGACAGACTGATTGAGAGACAGACCAGGCCTTTCTATTCTATAAAGAAGAGACCTTATTTATTTCCTTATGATAGGCCCACAGGATAGAAAAGTAGATCGTTCAACTCTAGCTTATGTTTTCAGGTCCCACATGGAATTCTTTGCTACATGCTGCTTAAGACATTGAATTCGAAGAAAGAGAGAGTGAGCAGCTGACTTGCAACCTAGGACCTAGGGGCAGGAAAGAGGATATTACCCCACCCAAGACTGACTTTCACTATGCATTCATTCGTGCACTATCTAAGATCCGATTCTCTAGCAACCTTTTTTGAATATCGATTCATCTTCCCATCCTCTTCTTTCTATCTCCGTAGTCAGTCTGGCTGCATACTCCATCTGGATGAGTTCTGTGGCAAGCTGACGGATTCTGCAACTTCTTATCTTCCGAAAGAAGTTTTTATTATAAGAGCAGATATTTCAAAGAGAGCACCGGATCTTGCATGAATGTGCACATCCGATTTGTTCACATCTTGAATATTACCCTTTGCCATAGACCAATTGCCAGAGATTGGCTAGCATGAGGACAGATAGGCTAAAAAGAGACTGCTAGCTTTCAAGATTCCTGTTTTCAAACTTGCCTAAGCTCTCCATAGCTTTATGTCTATCCTGCCGCTCTATCTCTAGCTTTCTTATTTGCTTGCTCTAGAGCTCGCAGGTTTCAAAATTATAACTTCCTTCCCCTCGAACCGACATGGAAGACTTAGATTGGCCTATCATTCAAATTAAATTTCATAGCACGCCAACAGGACTTACAAAAGCACTCCAACAACTCCCTTGAACTTGAAGAGAGAATACTACTTATCCGGAAAAACAAGCATCGACTAAATAGAAGGCCCTTGAATCTTATCGTTAGCCTATCTACCCTTAAGACTGACTTAAGGGATGTAACAGAAGTATCAAGAGAACTAACAATCGATGGACTGGAAGGGCG
>SAQG01000102.1 GCA_004020315.1 Mesorhizobium sp. | reverse complement strand
TTAGGCCGGGAGATGCGGGTGGTTGGTCGATTAGGCACATAAGAGTCATCGCAGCACGCCGGATGCGGTGTGCTTGTCGCAATGACAAACTCGGTGCTGCAATAACGATGAACGACTTCTGCACCCGCTTCGAAAGACGGGTGTCTTTGATCAACACACACCCTTGGGCTGACCGGTGCGTAGCCGGTTCAGGTACTTTTTTGCTGGAGAAAACATGCTGGAAAAGTTCGAACGCTATCCGCTCACCTTTGGACCAACGCCCATTGAGAAGCTCGACCGGCTCGGCATGCATCTGGGCGACAAGGTGGAAATCTACGCCAAACGCGAGGACTGCAACTCCGGTCTCGCGTTCGGCGGAAACAAGCTGCGCAAGCTCGAATACATTGTGCCCGACGCGATCGCGTCAGATGCCGATACGCTCGTCACAATCGGTGGCGTGCAGTCCAACCATACGCGCATGGTCGCTGCGGTGGCCGCCAAGATCGGCATGAAATGCCTCCTGGTCCAGGAGAGCTGGGTCCCACATGATGATGCCGTCTACGACCGGGTCGGCAATATCCTCTTGAGCCGCATCATGGGGGCAGAGGTGCGCCTGGTTGACGAGGGCTTTGACATCGGCATCCGCCGCAGCTGGGAAAAGGCACTTTATGAGGTCAAGGCAAGGGGCGGCAGGCCCTATGCTATACCTGCCGGCGCCTCTGTCCACAAGTACGGCGGCCTGGGCTATGTGGGGTTCGCTGAGGAGGTGCGCGCCCAGGAAAAGCAGCTTGGGTTTGCCTTCGACTATATCGTCGTCTGTACGGTGACTGGTTCAACCCACGGTGGCATGCTCGTCGGATTCGCCAAGGACGGTCGACAGCGCAACGTGATCGGTATCGATGCCTCCGCCATGCCCGCCAAGACCAAGGCGCAGGTGCTTGGCATCGCCCAAAATACAGCGAAGCTCGTCCACCTCGGAGCGGAAATTGTCGAGGCAGACGTGGTGTTGTTCATGGACTACGCGTACCCGGGTTATGGCGTTCCATCGGAGGAAACCAAAGAGGCAATCCGTTTGTGCGCGCGGCTCGAGGGCATGATTACCGATCCCGTTTACGAGGGCAAATCGATGCAAGGGATGATCGACCTCGTCCAGAGGGGCTTCTTTCCACAGGGATCGAGGGTCCTCTACGCACATCTAGGCGGCGCGCCGGCGATCAACGGGTACGGCTACACGTTTCGCAACGGCTGACGTTCGGCAGACTGCGATTCCGCGGTCGCGCTCGAACGTGGGCAGGTAGCGTCGTTCGAGCGCTTGCCTGGAGAAGTGGAGGCAGCGACGGGCATCCACTAATTGGTGCCATTACATGCTGTCGGGGCTCAACGCCACGCGGATTGAGCGCAATGCCGCCGTTGGCAATCGCGAGGCGAATTATGACTCCGAGGCAAGAATCCACACGCGGCGGTGGCGGCACGAGGACCAAGCCGGCGAGTTCGTGCTTTCGACCTGGCGCCAAAATGCCACTACTCGAGGACCGAGGCCAGTCTAATCACAGGCGAGCCATCCAAGCTCTCACCTGTCCTAAAGCGGCTGACTCAAGAGTGATACACGGCGAAACCCGACAGCGGCAGAAGACATGTCGGGTGCACGACAATCGGCCCGTGTTTGGACTCGCGTAGATTCAAGGCGATTACCGGCGCTTACCGGAGCTGAGAGGGGTTGGCACGCCCTTTGCTGCTTGATGGGCGGCAACACTGTGAGAGGGCTGAATCGCATGCAAACGCGC
>SAQG01000101.1 GCA_004020315.1 Mesorhizobium sp. | reverse complement strand
TTAATGAATCGAATGGTCCTTCGGCCCCTTCATTTTATTCCGACGGCCGGCATAGATATCATGAGACCCGCCCACTATTACTACGAAAAAAGCCCCGCCTTTTTCCTTCTAACTAGGAGAGTAAGCAACTTCTATTAGCGCCGGACCTTGAGTCGAATTGATCGTGTCATGTGCAACGTCCATCAATGATGGTTCATTAATGTCAATTGATTTAGACTCCTTCCCCCTTCCCAACTACGAATAAGATCGAGAGGAGCCCCAAAAAACCAAGAACGAAAACGGAAGCCTTTCGATTCACTCCCCATTCTCTCTTAAATAAAGCTCGCCCTCGAGCCTTGGGCAGGTCGGCCGGGTCTTTCCCTGTTGTTCTGTTCCCGCCACGAGAAAGACGCACAGAAGGAGGGGGTATGCCCGGCGCGCAGAGGATCCGTTGAGAGTGTCTGTTGTCTCGGTAGGGAACTTTACGATCTTTTCCCTGTATTGAAT
>SAQG01000099.1 GCA_004020315.1 Mesorhizobium sp. | reverse complement strand
TGGAAGAGAAGCTGCGCTTCGCCATCCGTGAAGGCGGCCGCACCGTCGGTGCCGGTATCGTCGTCACCATCAAAGAGTAATCGATACCGGCATTTGTCGGATCGACAGGGAAGGGCGGTCTTCGGGCCGCCCTTTCTACGTTTACTGGCTCCACGCAGAACAATCTTGCGCGGTCGTTTCAAAGCTATTGCAAGCACCACTGCCGCACCTATTATAGGTTGCATCAAGGGGGCTTTTGCCAAGCGTGGTTCTGGGACGCCGTTCAGACAGTAGGGCCGGGTGGTGGCGCGGGCTGGTTCGCCTGGCGCCGGTGGTCGCAATGGCGATGGTTGCCTTTGCGGCGAAAGCCGAGGATGTCTTCTCCGATCCGGAGACTTGGAAGACATTATCCGTTCCGAAGCCAGTGTCTGATGAAGTCTTCCCGACATGGGTCGATCCGAAGATATGGTCCGATGATATTTCGCCGATGCGGTTCGCCGTCGTTCGCAGCAGCGCGCCGGGCTGTGAGCCCAGCTGCCCGGAATGGATATCGGCTGAAGGCGCCATCGAAGCGGGCACGCCAGCGCAGCTCAAGCGCATATTGAAGACGCTCGGCCGCCGCAAACTGCCGATCATCGTCAATTCCCCGGGCGGCAATGTCGATGCTGCGCTCCAGCTTGGTCGAATAATCCGCAAAAACAAGCTCGATATCGCCGTCGGTACGACCAAGTTTTCCGATTGTTGGCCCGGGATGAAGGATTGCCGGGCCAATGACGGCAAGGGCGCCGCATATTTCGGCATTGCGTCTGACGGCGGTGCCATGTGCAACTCCGCATGTCCGCTGATGTTTGCCGGAGGCGTCGGACGCGTGGTCGGCGGTTGGGCCCATCTGGGCGTCCATCAGATCACTACGACCCATTTCCGCACGACACGGCAATATCGAACCACCTATCGGATTGTGCGGGGCAAAAAGTATAAGATCACCACAGAAACCGTCACTCAAGACAATGTCGGATACAAGACCTATGAGATGAGCAAGGCGCTTGAGAGGAGGCTTTCGGCCTATCTCAGGGAGATGGGCGTCGGGCGGGGCGTGCTGGACAGAATGAAGGCCACGCCCGCCAGCGACATCCGGCAGATCGCTCTCGACGACATGCTGACGATGAAGCTGGTCACCAGCAGGGACTCCCTCGACACACTTACGCTGTCGGGCATATGCCAGCGGACTCCTGCGCCGGCAAACTGCAGGGAGATTCCTGCGAATGCCAAGCCGCCCGAAGCGGCAGCGATCGAGGCGAAGGCCGGACCTTCTCAACCGGCTCAAGTCCTAATTTCTCAGCCGGCCACGCATGCGACCAATGCCGGCGACGAAGGGTCGTACGGCAATCCCCCGCAAACCCTCATAGCCTGCATCGGAGGGGGATCGCGGGTAGCTGGGGCGAGCTCCACGTGTGATCCTGAGATGGAACCAATGCCGGCTTGGCGTTGGGGCGTGGCGAGTGGCCCGTACACATCATCGGACATGAAGCCATGATCAGGCGGGGTATGCGACTGGTTGCGCCAGCTGGAGATCGAGACAGAAAAGGGTGGTCTTCGGGCCGCCCAACTCGAACCCGACGCGATGCTGCAGCTCTGACGACGGGTCCTCAATCGGTGGACGAACTGACCGGCGCCACCATCTGCAAGTCGCTGCCGAAGCCCGACAATTGCAGGGTCACGTCGTCAGCCAACGCCGAGGCCGCGGCGCCCCCGAAGCTGTAGCTTCGCGCCGGCCAATAATCGGCGCCGGCGTTGCCGGCCGATATCCGATGCGAAAGGGCGGTCTTCGGGCCGCCCGTCTTGCTTTTTGGGTACAGCCGGCGCCTGCGGCGTCGCAAAACCCTGTTGCAAGCCTTCAAAGCTGAACTAGGGCGTGGACTCATAAACCCGCAGCCAGATGCGGATCGACGCCAATTTGATG